>JAHCLO010000004.1 GCA_026125285.1 Verrucomicrobiia bacterium
TAACTTTGAGTTTGGCCTGAAATCGAATCCGACATGAAACGTCTCGTTCAATGGCTCGCGTGCCTGGCGCTGCTGCCGGCTCATGTCGGAGCCCAAACCCGTGACCTCCCCGTTTCGGCCACCAACCGGACTGAGGTTGCGATTGAGCTGGCTGACGCCGACCTTCCGTCCGTCCTGGAACAATACTCGCGACTTAGCGGTCGAAACGTTCTGCGTCCACCCACGCTTCCGAAAGTGGCCATCACCCTGCGCGCCACGGCAACCAACGAACTGGCGGGAGCCGCCTTGGTGGAACAAGCCTTGGCCGAGAAGAACATCGCGATGATTTCTGATGGTGACAAATTTGTGATCGTCGTCCCCAAAGCCCAAGCCGCCAAGGTCCAGCCGCACTCGGCCCAGTTGCAGAAAGTATCCGCGCAATCAGATCCCGCGCCGTTGGTTCCGATAGGAGCGGTCCGGTTCGAGAACGCGACCTTGCCCCAGGTCCTGCACATTTACGCCGGGCTGCTGGGCCGCAAGCTGAAGGACCCGGACCGCGTGCCCGCCGGCAGCGGTTTGGTTCACTTTGTGGCGCGCACCGCGTTGACCAAGGAGGAATTGCTTTATGCACTCGACACCTTGCTGGCGTGGCACCATCTCCGGGTCACGCTCGTTGGCGAGGAACACATTCGCGCCGTGCGACTGCACGAGAAATGAGGCGAGACCCAGGTCGAAATGCGGTGTTAAACTCCTATACTGATCGAATTACTGAACCAGAATCATTCTCAACTGTCTCAAACCACGGCGTACCAACCAAACCAAACATGAAAACTCGTATGATGTCTCAAATGCCGGCCTTGCTGGCCGGTTTCGTCCTGGCCACCACAGCGGCGGCGCAGGAAACCAAACTCAAGATCGGCGATCCCGCGCCAAAACTACAGGTCGGCAAATGGGTTCAGGGCGAACCCGTCAAAGGCTTTGATTCCGACAAAGTTTACATCGTGGAATTCTGGGCCACCTGGTGCGGACCGTGCCGCGTGTCCATCCCGCATCTCAACGAACTCCATGAGCAGTTCAAGGACAAGGGCTTGGTCGTTATCGGCCAGGATGTCTGGGAACGCGATGAATCACTGGTCGAACCGTTCATCAAGAAGATGGGCGACCAAATGACCTACCGCGTGGCCTTGGACGACAAGAGCAAGGAGGAGAAAGGCGCCATGGCTGTGACCTGGATGGAAGCGGCGGGGCAAAACGGCATCCCCGCCTCGTTCCTGGTGAACAAACAGGGGAAGATCGCCTGGATCGGCCACCCCATGTCACTCAAACCCACATTGATCGAAGACGTCCTCGCGGATCGTTACGATTTGGCGAAGGCGGCAGCGGAACATGCGGAACAGGAGCGCAACAAGGAGAAGCAAATGGAGCTTTCGCGCAAATTGAGCATGAGCTTCCGCAACGAGGACTGGGACGAGGCCGAGAAAGTTGTCGCCGAACTCGAGAAGATCATCCCCGAAGCCGCGCGCAGCGGACTGGGTATGGTGCGCTTCCAGATTTTGGCCAGCCGCAAGGACTACGACGGCGCCTTCAAACTTGCCAATCGCATCAGTGAGGCGGACCTCGATAACGCCGTGCTGCAAAATCAGATCGCCTGGACCATTGCCACCAAGCCGGGCCTCGAAAAGCGTGATCTGGCGTTGGCGGAAAAGATCGCCGAGCGCGGCGTCAAAGCCTCCAAAGGCAAGGATGCAAACATCCTCGACACTCTGGCCCGCGTTCAGTTTATGAACGGCAAACAGGCCGAGGCGGTGCAAACGGAACAAAAAGCCGTGGACCTCGCGGAAGGCGAAGCGAAGGAGAAATTTGCCGAATTCCTCGCAAGCTACAAGGCGGGCAAATTGCCGGACCTGGATGAGTAGGACGCAGATTCCATTTCACCTGAAGATTGAGCTTGAGGACACAATCTACTGTGAACATGAAAACCCAAGACCAGTTCACCGCCTCGTGGAAGATCGCTGCGACACTGGCCATCGCCGTGGCGCTTTTGAGTGCGTGCATTCCGTCCGTCAATCCGTACTACACCGATAAGCAGGTGTTCTTCGAGCCGCGCCTTGTCGGTGAATGGTTGCCCCAGGAGGACTCCAAGGACGCCGAATCGTGGAAGTTCGAATCAGCCGAAGGCAAAGCCTACAAACTTACCGTCACCGAGGAGGAAGGCCGGCAGGGAGAATTCACCGCACACCTGTTCAAACTCAAGCAGGAGCTGTTCCTGGACCTCATTCCCAGCGAGTGCAAATATGCCACGAATGAGGCGGGCCTGGTGGCGGCAGCCATGATTCCCGGACACCTGTTGGCGCGCGTCACACAGGTCGCACCGGAACTCAAACTTGCGTTTTTCGATTGGAGGTGGCTGGAGCAGCATCTGAAAGCGAACCCAAAAGCACTGGCGCATCGTGCCGCGGGTGAGACCATCGTGCTCACTGCCTCAACCCGCGACCTGCAACGTTTCGTGCTAAAACACCTGGGCGAGGATGGACTATTTGACTCCCCAAGTGTCATGACCCGTAAGACTGGCGGTCCGACCGGACCATGAGAGGTTGGGGGCGCTACGCCGATCCCAGTCAATCCACAAATTCCAGCACGCCGAACTTCTCCGGCACGTGAAAACTGCCGGTCAACGTTGGATTCCACGCCAGGAATGTGTTGCTCTCTCGGTCGCATCGGAAGAAATTTAACCGCCATTGCGTGCCGGCCTGGGGTTGGGTGTGGGTAATTGACTTGAGCGGAATGCGCATTTCGCAAGTCCAGCGTTTTGCCTGTTGGTCCACCTTTACGGCGGAAGCGAACCCGCTGCTCCAGCCGAAGTCGCGCTCGGGCAGGTCCAGCCGCAGGTCCAGTTTCTCATTGGTCGGCGCGACTTGAAACTCGGTGTAGCGCCGCAGGTTTGTGGGATCGCTGGCGATGAAGACTTCCACCACGTCGCGGTCCCACAGGCTCACGCCCTTCTGTGCCATGTTAAAACGTTCACCGTCCGTCTGCGGCGGGTCAAACACGGTAAGCTTGGTAAATGGCGCTTCGTAGGCGAGGTAGAGGTATTCATTGGACCACAGCACACGCACAGCGGTGGCGAGTTCAGGTCGCGCGGAAGCATCGCCGGTGGTGTATTCCAGCCAGACGGGTTTCGCGGTCTGCCAGACCGGTTCATCCAGTTCGCCGTCTGGCTCGAAATCCTGGCTGATCTGCCGCGCGCGAACCACGGGCAAAGGCAGCGAGCGCGCCAGGACCTTGCGGGCGTTGTCGAAATAAACCTTCCGCAAGACGGGCGCGGACAAGCCGATGGAACTGATCGGCCAGTCGCCTTGAATGGGCGTCATGTGCGGCCAGTTCTGGTCGCGGGTTTCGAGCCAGCGCCAGTGCTTGGTGAAGAACACTTCCGCGTCGGCATCCGTGGGGGGCGGTTCGTTGCCGCTGCTGCCAAGAATGAGCCGGTTATAGACCATGAAATCGGTCGCAAAGAGAATCCGGTCCTGATGCTTCTCGAAGAGCCGTCGCACCTTGTCGGGTGGATGCCGGCCAATTTCCGGGATGCGCGCCGCGAGATCGGCCATCATGTTGGGATAACGGCTCAACGAGGCATCAACCCATTCGAGCTCCTCGGCATTGTTGGCGAAGTGAACGCAAACAAACGTGGTTTGGGGATGGCGGGCAATCACCCGGTTCAAGGCTTCCAGCAGTTCCATGCGCGGGGCGTACTTGTTGGTGTCGCCAAACCACCAATTCGGGTGATCGCCCAGTTCTTTCCAGCGTTCGTTCTGCGGATTGTAGGGCTCCCAAAACGCCTTGGGATCCGCCACATGGATGGACACCGGCATGTTCAATTCGCCACAGCGCCGCCACATCGGGTCAAGTTTGGGATCGTCAATCTTCACGGCTTTGCCCGCGCGGTCCCGCACGGTGAGGCCGAGCCGTTTGTATTCCTTGAATCCGGCGGCACCGAGGCGATGGCCCTCTTCAATCTGTCTCACCGCGCGTTCGGCAAAATCCGGCTCGTCCCAGCCCTTGTAGTCGAGGTTCATGTAGTGCAGAAACCGCCCCGGAAACAAGGTGTCCATGAGCGCCTTGTTGCGCTCGAAGTCCGACGGCTGATCCGGCTTGGCGCGCGTCACCGTGCCGCCGCTGAGGTTCACGACCGTGCCCACGCCGACGGCGTCCATGATCTTGATCGCCCGTGCGACATGTTGGGTCGTTGCGTTGACATGCTGGTGCAGGTCAATGAGGCGATGCTCGGCGCGCCACGCGTCGACCTGCCGTTGGACTTCGACCACGTCAGGTGGCGCCGCCAGCGCCGGGAGAACGAACATCACCGATACCAGGCTGTTCAACAGGAATTTCATAAGCGTGCTGGTGAAACGTGAGGCTTGGTTCAATCGAAGAACGGAAACAACTTCTTGAGTTGGGTCTTGTCCGGTTGCGCGCCGTATTCGCATAGCTCGAAACCTTCGGCGTGTTTGACCGCCGCCGCCTTGTCCGCTGGATACCAATCGGCGAGTTGCGCGCGGAAACGATCCGCCAGCGCCTGGTTGCGCCGGGAAAAGCCGTCGCGTACTTGTTGATGCCGCGCTTTCTGCTTCTCGGGATCGCTGGGGATCAGGGCCGCCGAACCATTGGCACCGCCTTCGTAGAACTGCGATTCCATCACGCCCAGTGCGTCGAGCTTCTTCTCCATCACCGCGTCCACCGACACCATCACGTCCGGTTTGAAAGGGTTGGGCTTTTGGAAACGATCGGGGAAATAGAAGAAGGCGGGGTTCTTCTTCATCGCCGGCACATCGGGACAGAAGAATGGGACGGTGACCATGTAAGCTGCGTCCTGCACCAACACGCCGGTATAGCGATGATCAGGATGATAATCATTCGGGCGATGGGCAATGACCACGTCCGCCTTCCACTGACGGATGAGCTTGGTGATCAGGCGGCGATTCTCCAGTGTCGGCAGCAATTCACCATCGTGAATGTCGAGCACGACGCCTTGAATCCCGAGAATCTTATGCGCTTCGGCCACCTCCATGCGGCGACGTTGTGCCAACGGTCCGCCGGCTTCGCGCCAGTGGCCGATATCGCCGTTGGTCACGGAGACAAACAACACGTGATGTCCGCGCTTGGCCCACAACATGGCGGTGCCGCCGGCCTGGATTTCACAGTCATCCGGGTGCGCCCCAAAACAGATGATCCGCAATTTGCCGTCGCCCTCCGGCGGCAGCGCAACCCCTTCCATGCCCCAAGCGGCGCCGGCCCAGGCGGCGACCACGGTGAGCTGGAGTGCGACCCAGATTGCCAGGCAGTTTCGTAAGAATTTCATAAGTTGCGAGGTTTTGGTTTCCACGGATAAACGCTCGACCGCAGCATCGGCGAGACCCCGACAGAATACCAGTTTGTTTGGCCGGCGCGTCAAAAGAAAAATTCTCGCCCGCGAAGAGAACGCTCCCGGCATGAAAACGTACGATCACAAAGCGATTCTCAAGAAGTGCAATTATCGCAGCTCGTCATTATTGATGTTCCAACCTGCGGCTTCCCAACATCGCACCATGGCCTTTCGCACGGGACGCCAGTTTCCTTCGCCGAGGAAGGTGCCAGCAAGATCACCAAGGTCGGTATTGAAAATATCCAGCATGGCGGATTGGCCAGCATCGTCCGGTTGTGCGGCCAGCAGCAACGCCTGAAAACCCGCCGCCGTGCCGCGTTCGGCCAGCAGCTTTACAAGCACTTCGGCAAGGCTGTAACTGAGTTCGTTGGATTCCCCTGCGATGAAGAATGATGTGCCGGCCCAAAAGGTCTGAATGTTCTCCTCTGTCCAGAAAGCAAAGTGCCGTTCGGCCAACTCGTCCCACATGAGCGGGGGTCGCCAACTCATCATTGAGATGTACAGTCGGCTGTAGTCGTTTTGCGTCACGCCGGATTCCGGCGGCGCGATGGCTTTTTGCACCGTAACGGCAATGCCTTCGTTCAGCCAAAGCGGAAGGGGCAAATGGGCCAGACAGTCATGGGTCAGTTCATGGACAATGGCATTCGCAGCCCCATCCAAGTCGCCCCGCCATGGTATGGCGATATGCGTGTAGCCGGAATGGATGCAGACGCCGCCGCTGCCAGCCTGTTCGCCGTCGGGAGAATGATGCGAGAGATACTGGTAGTAATCGTCTTCATCCGAAAATAGCAGCAAGACATCACGTCCCAATGCCCCCGCCCAAGCAACATGTCCCAGAAGATGTTTGATCGTGGCGGCAATGTGCCCGGAGTAACTTAGCAGCCAACGCGCCTGAGCCATAGGCTGGTCGCAGAGCAAAATGGCTTGATCGGATTGGAGCACAAAATAATCGCCGCCGAGATCGGCGCGAAGTTTTGTCACCCAGAGCAAAGCCGCTTCGTTGTAGGCTGCTTCCAGATCCATCGGGCTGACACTTGCATCCAGCCAGCGGCCAATCGCCGGCCAGTTGGCACGATGGAATCCGGCCTCAAAGTGAAAACACGATGCCAGAGCTTCTTCGTTGATCAATTCGGGACGAGGAAGTTCGGGCGGCGCTGCCGAGACCGGTGGGATTGCCAGCGGGGAGGACAATTCAGTTCCACACTCCCCGCATTTGATTGCGGTGTCGGAGTTTTCTCTGCCACAGTAATTGCAGGCAATCATTTCTGGAATGAACTGTAAACGATGCTCAAGGCTATTTCAGCGATACCGCTGGTGCAATGCCATCGTGGGCGGTTTCTGTTTGCCGCGCATCCTGAAATTCAGTGGCCGAGGGGCCGACGGCGATCGAAAATACCGTTCGCCTGAATCGCCTGTTTCGGCTAGAGTTCAACCATGAACGCGAAGGCAAGCGCCATGGGATTGCTGGGCCAGGTAATTGAACCTCTGGGCCGATGTCTGACACCTGCGGCGGCGAAGGAAATCGTTTCCTTGCGCGCCGATGAACCTGCCGCTCGTCGGATTGAGGAACTGGCGGCCAAATCCGACGCGGGCGCGCTCTCCCCGGAAGAAAAGGCGGAGTATCAGTTCTTTGTCGAAGTGGGTGATTTCATCGCGCTTTTGCAGGCGAAGGCGCGGAGGTATCTGGCTGAACACCCCGCCGGCTGATGTCGCCGCGTACGCGCCACATCGTTCGCGAGCGGGCCGGAGCGCGTTGCGAGTATTGTCGCTTTCGGGAGGAACACCTGCCCCTCTGACCGTTTCATCTTGATCACATCGTCGCCGAACAACACGCGGGTTCGACCAAACTGGAGAATCTCGCGTGGGCCTGCCAGCGATGCAATCTGTGCAAGGGCACCAACCTCAGCGGTATTGACCCGGATTCGGCGCAAGTCGTCTCGTTGTTTCATCCACGGACGGATCGGTGGGAAGACCATTTTGTCTCGCAAGGCAATCGCATTGTCGGCCTCACGCCGACGGGCCGGGCCACCGCTTGGTTGCTGCAAATGAATTGTGGGGAACGCGTCGAGTTGCGGGCCGAACTGCTGGCCGCGGGTCGTTGGCCTTGACCAGACGTCACCGAGTGGCATGGACCCAATGCGCAGTGCTTTCTCAGAATCCACTCGCCCCTTTGCCGTGCTCCGCTCATTCTTTCCGCGTGCATCTGGCGCATCTGCGATTAAGAGACTTCCGCAACTACCCGCGGTTGGACGCGGATTTCTCACCCGGTTTCCACCTGCTGCTCGGCGACAACGCGCAGGGCAAGACCAACATCCTCGAAGCCATTTATCTCATGGCGACATTGCGCTCCTTTCGCGGCGTCGGCGGCGCCCAAATGATTCGCCACGGACAGAAGGGTTATTTTGCCGGTGGCAAGGTGGTTGGCCAGGGTGAACACGAAATCAAGATGTATTGGTCCGTCCGCGAGCGAAATCTTTCGCTCGACGGCCGGCCCGTGAAGAAGCTGACCGACTACCTCGGCACACTGCGTACGGTGGTCTTTTGCACGGAGGATTTACAGCTTGTCAAGGGCACGGGCCGCGTGCGGCGGCGTTTTCTCGACCTGTTGCTGTCGCAAACCCGCCCCGGCTATCTCGCATTGCTCCAGCGGTATCTGCATGCCGTGCGTTCACGCAATGCGCTCCTCAAGCAACCCACGCCCGATCCCGCGTTGCTCGACAGCTTCTCCGCCGAACTCGTGAATCGCGGCGAGGAAATCATGCGGCATCGGCGCGAATTGATTCCCAAACTCTCGCCGCTCGCACGGTTGGCGTACCGGCGCATTTCCCATGACGCCGAGGAACTGCGCATCGAGTATCAGCCCACCGTAAAAGCGGATTTTGCCGTCGAACTGGCCCAGTCCCGTGCCCGCGAACGCAGTTATCGCACGACCCTGATCGGCCCGCACCGGGATGATTTGCAGTTGTTGCTCAACGAAAAGTCTGCTGCCCAGTTTGGCAGCGAAGGCCAGAAGCGAACGCTGTCCATCGCGCTGAAAATGGCCCAAGCCGAATACTTCACCGGCATCCACGGCAGCGCGCCGGTACTCTTGATTGACGACGTGATGGGCGAACTGGACGCCAAGCGGCGCGCAGGATTTCTGCCGCTGCTGGAGCGCGCTCGCGAAACCAGCGGCCAGGTCTTCATGACCTGCACCGAGGAAAACTGGCCGCGGGAATTGTGCCGCGACTTGCGGCGCTGGGAAGTGAGGGCGGGAACATTGGTTGCACTCAAGGGCTCACCAGCCGGTAGAACCGATTCCCGCCGGTTGGATTCACGATGAGCGTCTTGTTCGTGCCGTCGTCCTCGATTGGATCCATGACGTTGCTCCAGCTCAGGGAACTCACGCCATTGGTGTTCTGCTGAAGCACGTAGTCCGTCCAAACGGAGGGCCAGGTTACGGCCAGAGAATTCGCGCCGGTGCGCCCGATGGAAAGGGTGGGCGCCAGGTCAATATGGAAGATGGCGCCAGCTCCAATGGCGCCGGGTTCGCCCTGACCGCCGTATGGCGCAGCGAAAAAGAGGCTGCGGCCGGACAGCACCAACCGCGTCGGGGCATGAGTACCCTTCGACACAGGCAACTGACTGTCGCCAAAGTGAGCGATGACCATGAATCCGGTGCCGTCGGTGTTGATCTTAAACAGCGTGCCCGACCCGAACTTTCCTCCCCAACTCGTCGTTCCGTAGAGGGTGTTGCCCCGGACGGGTCCTGGTCGGGGAAACGCGCCGTCGCTGTTGGTATAGGTCAAGAGAACCGGGTCCGCCACCAACTGGCTGAAATGCTTTAGGATGGTGAAACCGGTTCCGTCTGTGTTCACTCGAAACAAAGCGCCGGAGTCCAACACCCCCGCGGCTTCATAACTCCCCCACGTGCCATAAAGCGTTTCACCCGACAGCGTCAGCAGCGGACTCAAAGTAGGTTGTTCAGAATCAATCGTCTCCTGTTTGGTGAAGTGCTTCAGAACCATGAAGCCGCTGCCGTCGGTGTTCAGCTTGAAAACCGTTCCACCGCCGAATTGGCCGGCGCGGCTTGCCGTCCCGTAAAGGGTGGTGCCGGCCAGTAACAATTCCTCATCCCGCAGGAGGTCACCATCACTGTTAGTCCATGCTCCAATGGAGTCGTCTGAAATGTTGGGGCTGAATTGGTGCAGCAACGCGTACCCGGAGCCGTCCGTGTTCAGTTTGAAGACCTTCCCGGTGTCAGGATCGCTACCACTCCCATCGGGATCGCTACCCCTGGGGATCGTGCCGTAGAGCGTGTTGCCGGAAATCACCAGCGGCGCCATGGGGCCAGTCTCTTCGTCGGGCGCCCAGATGAATTCCTTGAGAACCAAGAAACCGGTACCGTCGGTGTTCATCCGGAATGCCGACCCCACGGATTCATCACCGTTCTCCAGAGAGCTCCCCTCCCCAATCCCGTACAGGGTCGAGCCTGTTTCTTCCAGCCGTACCGCCCGGCTGGCAAAGCGAGGCTCGGACACTTGAAACGTGGTGAAACCCGAGCCGTCCGGGTTCATCTTGAAGACTCTTGGTAATCCATCTGGTGTGTGATCAATCCCGTAAAGCACGCCGTCGGACACGGTCAGCAGCCCGGGAAACCTGCCGTCCGGAAAGAGGTTGACCACCATGAACTCGTGCAGCACGGCAAAGCCGGTGCCGTCGGTGTTGATCTTGAAGAGCGCACCTCCCCTGCCATCCAGGCCCTCACCCTCCGCAAAGCCACGCGGAGACTGGGCCACGCCATAGATGGTGTGTGCCGCCACGGTCAAAATCTTTACGTGGTAATATCCGTGGCTCGTGGCGGGCGGATTGGTGCTCTCGGTGAAGTGCTTCAGCACGGTGTAGTCCGCGCCATCCATGTTCTTCGAGAACAGAGGGGGGACGGATCCAAAGAACCTGCCTTCGTAGTACACATCCCCAAACACGAACACGCCGGTGGTGTAGCTCGTTCCGTCGGTTTTCACCTTGAACTGGCTGGTGTAGAGCGTGTCGCCCAGCAGCATCAGCGACCAGTTGAAGTTCGCCGCGGAAGGCAGGTCAACGAGCGCGGTGTAGCCGGTGCCGTCCGTGTTGAGTCGGAACACAGTGGCGTGTCCGCCACCTGCGGTCGTCCCGAAGATCTGGTTACTGGAAACCAGAATGTCCAGGTGCGATTCGGGACCGAGGTCAGGCTCGCGGTAGGGGAAACCTGACAGCTCGGTAAAACCCGTGCCGTCGGTGTTGATCTTGAACCCCCAGCCGTAGAGCGTGTCGCCCGATAGCACGATGCCCGGTGGGACTACGCTCGGCGGAATTGGAACTCCGTCTTTGAGAACGGTATAGCCGGTGCCGTCGGTGTTGATCTTGAACACCGTCATCAAGTCACCGCCGAAGCGCCCACTCGTGCTGCGCGCGCCGTAGAGCGTGCTGCCGGAGAGTGCCAGGTGCCCGCTGAATCGCACTTCGCCGCCGGTAAGGGATAACTGCTTCAAGATTGTGAAACCGCTTCCGTCGGGCTGCCAACGATACAGCCAGTAAGGGTTCATCCCGTAGAGTGTCCCATCCTCAGCCCGCACGAGGTCGTCCGGGGGCAGCGGCGGTATGGCCTCGTGACGGTAACTCTTGAGGGTGGTAATGACCTGCGCTGAAGCCGGGATCACCAGCATGACCAACAGCGGTAGAATCAGGGATTTCATGCATTGGCACGTTTGATTCAAGGTTGAACCAGCCGGTAGAACCGACTCCCACCGGTTGGGTTAACAACTAGCGTCTTGTTTGTTCCGTTGTCGTCAACCGAGTCGGTGACGTTGCTCCAGTTCACGGAATTCCCGGTGTCGGTGTTTTGCTGAAGCACGTAATCGGTCCAAACGGATGGCCAGGTTACGGCCAGAGAATTCGCGCCGGTGCGCTGGATGGAAAGGGTGGGCGTTAGATCAATCCTGTAAACTGCGCCGGCTCCGTGGTCGCCACCCGATGGCGCGGAACCGTAAAGGGTGTTTCCTGACACCACCAAACCCCGCAGGCCTCCGCCATCCCAAGGCTGACCGCCCTTTTCAAGGTGCTCCAGCACGGCAAAGCCGGTGCCGTCGGTGTTCACCTTGAACAGCGTGCCCGCCCCGAACTGACCACCCCGGCTCGTTGTCCCGTAAAGGGTATTGCGCCAAAGCGCCAGCCCCATGATGGGATTCACGCCGTCGCTGTTGGTATAGGCAGAGACATTGTTGTCCCAAATGCCATCGGCGAACTGTTTCACCACGATGAAGCCGGTACCATCAGTGTTGACGCGGAATACCGTCCCACCTGCTCCTTCGACGTACTCCGGTGTCGAGATCCCGTAAAGTGTGTCGCCTGACAGCGTCAGCCTTCCACGCGGATGAGGTGTTTCCGGCGGGAAGTGCTTCAAAACCGTGAAGCCGGTGCCATCGGTGTTCATCTTGAACACCGTCCCGTAGCCGAATTGGCCGCCTTCAAACGCCGTTCCGAAGAGCGCATTGCCCTGGACCGTCAACTCCGGCAGATGCGGATATACTCCAAGAACGCCATCATGATTCGTCCATACTGCGTTGAGAGTATCCAAAACAGGCAGGCTGAAGGTGTGCAGGATGGTGTGCCCGGCGCCGTCTGAGTTCAGCTTGAAAACTTTCCCGCTATCAACATGACCGCTATGCGTGGATTCGGCGTCAATCGTCCCGTAGAGTACGTCGCCCGACACTGCCATGCCTGTGGAGGGGAAGGCGGAGTTCCCGTCAACGGACGGGATGAACTCCTTCAACACCGCCAACCCGGTGCCATCGGTGTTCACACGGAACACCCGCGCATTCGAGTAATCGTCGTTTCCCAAAGGACGCCCGTGCAACAGTCCGAACAGGGTTGAACCCGACACGGTCAAGCGCGCATCCGGATTGCTCTCCGCCAAAAGCGGGGTGAAGCCGGTTCCGTCGGTATTCATTCTGAAAACCCTTGGGTTCCCTTCGGAGGAGAAGTCAGATCCGTAAAGCACACCATCCGACACTGTCAGCGGCCCGGGAGTATAACCGTCGGGACGAAGATTCACCTCCATGAACTCGTGCAGCACGGCAAAACCAGTGCCGTCGGTGTTCATTTTGAACAACGCCCCTCCCCGGCCGTCGAGACCATCAACACCCTCGAAGCCACTGGGTGATACAGCCAATCCGTAAATGGTGCCGCCCGCCACGGTCAAAACGTCCAGCACGGAATCAGGGTTGCTCTCGGTCAAGCGCTTCAATTCCGCGAAGCCGGTGCCGTTCGTACTCATCTTGAAGACTGCCCAACTGGCGCGGTTGTTGGTATAAGAAGCGGTTGCCCAATAGAATGCGCCGTCGGAGTGTTCCAGCCGCCTGTTCCAATTTGGAAGGCTCGCATTGCTCAAGACGCTGTAGCCTGTTCCATCAGGATGCACCTTGAACATCCGATCCGGGAACCCATAGCCGTACAGCGTGTCGCCGACGGCTTTCAGCCGCCAACCGCCAATGCCCAGCCCGTCCCCTGGGTCAACGTTCACGGTGTAGCCGGCGCTGCCGTCCAAGTTCAGTCTGAAAACCGTCCCGGCGTCATGAAGTCCGCCACGGCTGGTCGAAGCGAAGTAGCTGTCGCCGGAGACTTCAAAGTCCAAGTACCAGTCCTGGAGGCCGTCCCAAGGTGGAAACCCGACCAATTCGCCATAGCCCGTGCCATCAGTGTTGATCTTGAACCCCCAGCCGTAGAGGGTGTTTCCTGACAACACCACGCCTCCTCCTCCCCCCGCGTACGCAATCTGCAGCCGACGGGATGAATTCCCTGCCAACACCTCCCCGATGACGGTGAAACCCGAACCGTCGGTGTTGATCTGGAACACTTTGAAATCAGCACCCATGCCGTAAAGCGTGTTGCCCGAGAGCGACAACGACCCGCCGAAGCCTTCCAGTGGCCCCGCCTGCCTCAGGATGGAAAAGCCGCTTCCATCAGCTTGCCACCGGTAGAGCGCATAAGGGCTCATCCCGTAGAGTGTGCCGTCCTCACCCAGGACGAGGTTGTTCGGCGGCAAGAGTGGCTGGTCATCGTAGCGGTAGCTCTTGAGGGTCGTGACAACCTGCGCCGAAGCTTGAGCGGCGAACAATGCGACCAGCAAATTTAGAATCAATCGTTTCAAGAGCCAATCCTCCGAGAAGTGGTTATTACCCGACCATGGATTGGGCGTTGGTTTATTTTGTCCGCACCGACGCGACATTTGAGGCCGGGCTTTCCAAGCCGTTGCTGTTTACCGCAGTGACGACATAGCTGTAGCTGGTTCTTGGGGCGGTCTGATTATCCTGATAGGAAGTTCCGGCGTTGATCTGCGCGACCTGCACATAGGAACCGCGGCTCGTCGAGCGATAGATCCGGTTCCACTGAATCGCCGGGCTGGTGGATTGCTTCCAGCTCAAGCCAACTCCAGGGCCTTTCTTGGGAACAGTAGCTGCCAAGCCGGAGGGCGCTGCCGGTGGGGCCAGGGACATCGCCGAGACCTCGACAGAATCTGTGCTCTCGTCCAAGCCGTCCACGGCGGACACCACGTAGAAGTAGCGGACCCCGTTCATCGCCGTGGTGTCGTCGAAGAAATAGTTGTTGGAGAATCCGGCAACTGATTCGGTGATGGTGGCGATGGTGGTATAGGGACCACCGCTGATCGTGGAGCGCTTCAACCGGTAGCTCCAGCCGCTGTCCAACCCCATCCAGTAGAGACGGACGACCCCCTCGTACACCCACGAGTAGAGAACGGGGGGCTCGAGGGTTGAAGGTTGACTCGTCGGGGTAAGCAGGGAATAGCCGCCGCCAGCTTCCACCAGAATCTGGCCGACGTTGTTGATGGCAAGGCCGCTCCAGAGACTGCCCGGGTAAGCGTTGGGTGTGGAGGCCGAGAGGAGCGTGTTCAGGTCGCGGGCGTTGTTCGGCCCATCCCACAGGCCGGCGGCGAACAAGTAGCCTTCCCACTCGAGCATGCCGACGATCTTCCCCGCGTCATTGATCCCGTTTTGATAAGCGTGCCACGATGGGTACGAAGGTGAAACACCCTCCGTGCCGTACCAAATCCAGGATTCCCCGCAGATGACGCCGGCGTTGTTGATGTCGGCGATCTTTCCCGACGCGGGATTTTCGTGCGCGTAGAGGATTGCCATCGACCCGCTCGTGCCGTTCGGAACATGCGGGGTCCAGCGGGCGCCGTAGCCCCAACCGTCATTACCCTGCTCGTAGATGGGGCCAGTGGACCACACTACGGCGACGCGCCCGGAGTTATCTATGTCCCGGGCGAACGATTGGGCCCCAGCTACCGGCGGTACCAGCTTCGCGACGTCGCTTCCCTTCCAGATGACGGCTTCCGTCACGGGATCGGCACCGGTTCCCGTGTAAACTTGCCCCACGATCGTGCCGGCGTCGTTGATCGCAAACGCCCGGCTGAAAGTGGTGCCACCGACGGCCGGCAATTCCCGGACCGTTCCATTTTCCCAAATGCAGGCCTGCTCCCCGCCGGTGGTACCGGTGGAACATTGCCCGACAACCTGGCCGGCATTGTTGAGGCCCCTTGCAACTCCGGTCACCGTTCCCGGCAACAGGGGCAGCACAATGAATGTGCCTTGATCCCACACCGCTGGCTGCGCCCACTGACCTGGAGGTGTGTACCTTCCGGCAACTTGTCCCAAGTCATTCATCGCCCTGGCCTGAAATCCACCGCCTGCCGGAACCACAATGTCGGTCGGCAGATACCTCTGGGCGATGGCGGGTGGCGTAACGACAATGACCAGCATCAGGATCAGGAGAATGGTCTGCTGGAAAGCACGGCTGCCGGTGACTTTCCGACGAACTGAACCGGTGCGTTCGCCTGGTGGCACATCCTTGGAGCATGGACTGCGATTCGCTTCGTTTGATCGCATGACGCGGGCTGAGGTTTTGCTGGTCTTCATATTGGTTGCAGTTGGAAGGTCAGTTGGTTGGCTTGAAATCACCTGAGGTAGTTATCGAGGATGTAATTGGCCACATCCTTTCCCTGGCGAGCGCCGGCTTCCTGCTCGAACCGGAAATGGATGCCGCCATAGACCCGGGCGTCGTCAATGTCGTCGCAGATTTGCTTGAACTCCGTGTAGTTGAGCGTCAAGCCCAACGTGGGATTGGTCAGGGTAATGGCGTGGTCCTGTTTGCCGAAGACGCGCTCCAGCACCCGGCGGGCGGCGCCGGACAAGGTCGCGTGAGCCGAAGGATAGCTGGGGAACGCCGGAGTCGGGAGCAACGGCGACCAGGCCACATCTGGATCGGTCTGGTGATTCCTGTCGCTGTCGCCGCCCCGGATCGCCGTCAAGGGCCGCCAGAAATTGTAGTAATACTTGGACTCGTAGGTGGCGATCGAGGCGTCGGCAATGGCCATGGCCAGCAGGGCAAAGATTCGGGCGTTCTCCGAAAGCGTCCGGCCTTGCGCAAGGCTGACCTGACGCGCGGGCGGGTTCCACGTCTGGATCGGCGAGGCGGCGGCGAAGAAGCGCGCGACATCGGTGCGATCCTGCGGACGGAAGGCGCTGAGATTCTGCCCGACGAGCTTTACCTCGTTGTAATCATGCGCGTATTTTCCCGTGCGAAGTCCGGGCGGTGGCGGCAGTCGGAACTGGGAGCCTTCTTCCATGCCGAACGGTGTCACCAAACCCCAGCCCGGCAGGGAAGCCGGTGCGAAGTTGGGCGGTGCTGGCTGCCAATCCCCGGGATTGGTTCCCGGCGTGTACGGTGTGGTGCCAGCCTGGGCGGCGCCGTCATTCGCCCGGAGCAGCAGCATGGCGGCGGCGGCAACCTCACCGACAGCGATACCGTCTTCCTTGGCGGGACCAGCTGGAATTGCGGCAAGTGCCGACTCACGCAAGGTATTCAAGTTCCCAGCGCTTCCCGAGAACAGGGTCACGAGTGTCCGATGAGCAGCGGCGATGGTTGCCGCGTCCGGCGAGGCGCCCGGCGGGGCGGTGATCGTCCCAAGGTATGGTTCGTAATCCCCGATGATGGAGTTGACCGCCTCGAAGACGGCCAGCTGCACGATCGCCCCCGAGCGCGCCTGCACGTTGGCGTTACCAGACGCGACGGTCGTCTGCATGATCTGATTCCAATCCGTGACTTCATCCGCTTTGACAGTCATAGGAGTGGTGAGTGCCGCGAGTGTCAGCAGGGTGGAAACTAAACGTTGGATTTTCACAATGGGCCTTTCTTTGTTGTTGGTTTGTTGCGTTCCACCTCTCAAGGCGCAAAGCGGAGGAAAAAGGGGACAGAGAAAAAATCAGAAGAGAGAATTCAATTACCAACCGGGTTACGCGACTCTTGTAGCTGGACTGCGGGAACTACGTGTTGAGGGAGGTTGACCTACGTCAACAGCGGCACTCCCTCCACAGAGGGCCTAAAGTTTTTGGGGCCGGACAATTTCGCTGCGATGGAATTCAGCGAGTCTGGTCTTCCATTCCGCAACTTTGTCAGGTTGGCTGGTAGCTTCATAGAGATTGACGAGTCGCTCCAAGGTTTCCCGTATGCGTATCATGCCCGCAGGAGGAATTTGCACTTCTCTTTGCTTCATGCCCTCGTAGCCGGAGCGCAGGAGGGGTTCGGCTTCAGCATACTTTTTCTGCCCGAGCAGACTCCCGCCCAGTTGGCTGCGGCTGTTGAAGGTCCGCCAGTCGTCCGGGGACGTCTTCTCACGGATCGTCAGGGCTTCGCGGGCGGTGGCTTCCGCGGCGGCGAATTCTTGCCGGGCCAACCGATGCAAGGTCAACTGGGCAAGCAAACCGGCAAGCTCCGGGGAATCTGCCGGAAGGTTACCGCGCATCCGACCGATCTGGTCCTGCAGCAGCGACTCAAGCGCGCGCTGATCGTCGAGCCCCGTCAACACAGCGTGCAATACTTGATAGGCGTGAGTCCGTTCGTTGTCAGGCCAGTCCGGATGCTGCAGGTAGAGCTTCCAGGCCTTTTCCGCGTGCGGACGTGCTCCGACCAACTCCTTTTGCACCCACTGCAGTTCGGCCAAATGATGCAGGATCATTGCAAAATCATGGTTCGTGGAGGCCTCGCCTTTACCCTCGGCGGCTCGGAGCAGTTCAAGTTCCTCCCGGATAATTTCAGCAGCCTCCTCGTATTTGCCGTGTTCCGCCTGCAGCCTGCCAATCTCCAGCCGCGACATTCTGGTTTGATAATGCTCATTTCCGAGGGCGTTCTTGCGGATTTCCAGCGATTCACTAAAAGCTTGGTTCGCCTCCTCGACCCGATCAGCCCTCGCAAGGATGCGGCCGAGCAAGACGAGTGAATTCGCCACGAACTCATGTTTATCGCCGGAGAGCCTCCTTTCCTCAGTCAACTCTTCTCTGTGGGCGGCTTCAGCTCCGATCAGGTCGCCAACCATTTCCAACTCGCGAGCGAGAGAGGCGAGGGCTCCAGCCAAGGCGCGCCGGGGTCCACCTGGAATTCCCTTTCGCATCCTTGCCTCCTCCCGAAAAAATACGGCCGACTCCGCGTGTTTGTTTTGGGTCCGTAAAACCTTGGCGAAATCCGACAGCAGGGTTGCGGTGAACAAATTGTCCCCGCTATGGACTTTCCGCCTGATTTCCAGCGCTTCCCGGTACGCAGCCTCCGCTTCAGAATACTTCTTTCGCCGTTCAAGGATGTACCCCAGGTACTGCAGGGAGGTAGCTGCCTCTACTGGCGCTTTGCCGCCCAGATTCCTCTGAATCGCCAAGGCCAGTCGGACATTCCGTTCCGCCTCGTCCAACTTGCCCAGTCCCCCCATGGCATAGCCCAATGCACTGAGCGAGGCCGCCACCCACAAGTTGGTCTCCCCGAAGACCGATTTTCGCAGCCGCAGCGCTTCCTCGTGCATTTCCTTCGCCTTCTCAAAGTCCTCCAGCACCATGTAGATTTCACCAATAGTGCTTTGCATCTCCGCTTCCACCTCGGGCTGCGCTTTCAAATCCTTGGCCGCCCGCTTCATCGTCTGGTCCAGGACATTCCGTAACATCGGCAGGTTACTACCTGCCACCGACGGGCCCACGCCGATGACCATGTCCTTGAGCAATTGGGCGACCTGCTGGCTTTTGGCAGCTTCGGTTTCAGCTTGCTCCAGATTGTTCTCGGCCTGCTGTCGTAAGCGAATTTGCTCCCGTTCCGCTGCGGATGCGCGTTGGTACGCACGGTTCTTCTGTGCGAACTGCCACGTCGAAATGGCCAGCCCGATGGCCAGCGCCAGGATCACCGCACCAGCAGCCGCGAAGCCGAATTTGTGCCGCCGGACCGTCTTCTGGAACTCATACCAGCGACTGGGTGGCCGCGCCACCACGGGCTCGCAATCGAGATGCCGGCGAATGTCCGCCGCCAGCGCATTGGCCGTCTCGTAGCGGCTCGCTCGATCCTTCTCCAGACACCTCATCGCGATCCAGTCCAGATCGCCTCGCACCAGATGCACCAGTCTGGGTGGCTCGGTGTGGCGTTGGTGCGCCGTGACGGTTGACACCTCGGCGGCCATCGTGCTCAGTCGCGTCGAGGGACGTTGCGGTTCTTCCTCGCGAATGATGCGGCGCATTCGGTCCAGACCGGCGGCCAGCAGCTCCTTTTGATCGAAGGGCGGGCTGCCCGTGAGCAATTCGTAGAGCAGCACGCCCAGGCTGTAGATGTCGCTGCGGGTGTCAATATCCAGCGCGCTCATCTCAGCCTGCTCGGGGCTCATGTAGGCCGGCGTGCCGATGAATTGCTCGAAGGCGGTGAAGACAGTCTTGTCGGTCAGGCGCTGATCGGTGGTCGCCTTGGCGATGCCGAAGTCAATCACCTTGGGTACGGGGATGCCGTCCTGCGACGTGACCAGGATGTTCGAGGGTTTGATGTCGCGGTGAATGATGCCTTTCTGATGCGCGTGCTGAATGGCCTGGCAGACCTGCATGAACAACTTGAGGCGCTGCTCGGTGGAAAGTTGGTTCTTGTCGCAGAAGTCGGTGATCTTCGTTCCCCGAACCAATTCCATCACAAAGTACGGCCGGCCGGTTTCGGTGGCCCCGGCATCCAGCACCCGCGCGATGTTGGGATGGTCCATCAGCGCCAGCGCCTGGCGTTCGGCCTCGAAGCGGGCGATGACCTGCTTGGTATCCATGCCCAGCTTAATGACTTTGAGCGCAACGCGCCGCCGCACGGTCTCCTGCTGTTCAGCCATGTAAACCACACCGCAACCGCCCTCGCCGATTTGCTGGAGCAGCTTGTAACGGCCAATGCGGTCGCCGGGTTTTTCAGCCAGTGGTGAAGGGATGGGGCTGGCCGACTGTGCCGGTGGAGTTTTCAAGGGTTGCGAAAAGAACCCACCCGCATCCGCGTTCGCTCGCAACAACTTCTCCACCTGCTCGCGAAGCGCCGCGTCCGTGCCACACGCTTCATCAAGAAAGCGCGCCCGCTCGGCCGCGTCCTCGCGTTCGAGCGCTTCGTTGAACAGGGTTTGCAGAGACTTGTCCGGACTCATCAATCGTTTCGGTTCTGGCTTTTCACCGGCTGCCTTCGTTCTTTAAGGCGCAATCTTGCTCAAAAAAGGGACAGCCGGTTGGGAGTTCAGCGCCCAATGGCTTGACGCAACTCATCATAAAGCCACGCGCGGGCGAAGGCCCAGTAGCGTTTGGCCGTCCGGTCGGTGACTCCCAATACCTGCCCCGCCTCGTCCAGAGTCAGTCCGCCGAAGAACCGCAGCTTCACGATCCCGGCCGCCTTCGGGTCGTGTTGAGCGAGTTTGTCCAACGCCTCACTCACCAGTAACAGTGTGTCGTCATCGGCTTCGATGGCGAGTTCCACTTTATCCAGATCAAGCCTTTCCCAGTTGCCGCCGCGTTTGCCGGCGCCATTGCGCCGGGCACGGTCAATCAGGATGCGCCGCATCGCGTCGGCAGCGGCTGCGAAGAAATGGGCACGATTGGCAAACGGGACCTGGGCACCATTGCCGGTTAGCCTCAACCAAGCTTCGTGGACGAGCGCGGTGGGTTGAAGTGTATGGCCGGCGGCTTCATTGGCCATTCTTGCGGTGGCCAGCTTGCGCAGCTCTTCGTAAACCAGCGGCAACAACTCCTCCGCGGCTTGAGGGCCACCAGTCTGAATGGCGTCGAGGATTCGCGTAACCTGGCTCATGGGTTTGGTCGAGACTGGGATCTATACCGTGGTTTTTGCAATGCAAATAATCGCCGATGTCTCGGCAGAACCCGGAGCCGACCAAGACTCTGACTCGAGACTTTCTTTCCTTCCAATGTCCCGGCTATGTTTCGTCATGCGAATTTTGTCCGGCATTCAGCCCTCGGGCGCGTTGCATCTCGGGAATTACTTCGGGATGATGCGCCCGGCCATCGAGCTTCAGGAAAAGGGCGAAGCGTATTACTTCATCGCCGACTACCACTCGATGACGTCCCTGTTCGATCCGGTTGAGCGCCGGAAGAACACGCTGGACGTGGCGCTGGATTTCCTCGCGTGCGGTTTGGACCCTAAGCGCGCCGTGTTCTTCAAGCAATCCGACGTACCGGAGGTCACCGAACTGACCTGGCTTCTCTCGACGGTCACGCCGATGGGATTGCTGGAGCGGGCGCACAGTTACAAAGACAAGACCGCCAAGGGCATCGCCGCGAGCCACGGCCTGTTCGCTTATCCCGTCTTGATGGCGGCGGACATTTTGATTTACGACTCGAACGTTGTGCCGGTCGGGCAGGACCAGAAACAGCACGTCGAGATGACCCGCGACATCGCCATCAAGTTCAACGAGCAATACGGTGAAACCTTCGTGATTCCTGAGCCGCAAATCCGCGACTCGGTAGCCAAAGTACCCGGCATTGACGGCGAGAAAATGAGCAAGAGCTACGGCAACACCATCGAGATTTTCGGGGATGAAAAGGCGCTCCGCAAAAAGGTCATGGCCATCAAGATGGACAGCCGCACGCCGGCCGAGCCGAAGCCGGACGCCGAACAAAATCTCGCCATCCAAATCCTGAAACTCGTCGCGCCGCCCGACGTGGCGAAGGATTTTGAAGACCGCCTCCGCGTCGGCGGGCTCGGCTACGGCGATTTGAAGAAAGCGTTGTTCGAGCACTACTGGAATTACTTCGCCGAGGCGCGGAAGAAACGCACCGAGTTGGTGGCGAACCTGGACCATGTGAACCAGGTCTTGTGCGACGGCGCGGCCAAGGCACGGGCGAAGGCGCGGGAAGTTCTCAAACGGGCGCGCAAAGCAAGCGGGCTGGAGTAGTCCGGCTGGTGACGGAAAAGTTGGAGAGTGTGGTCGTGCCGACGGAGGAGTGAATTGCCTTTTGCCAACCTTGAGGCGGCACGTTAGTTTCTCACTGCCATGAGCACGTTGATTGAGATTCAAGATGCCGTTGCCCAGCTTCCCAGCAACGAGAAGAAAGCCTTACAGGTGTGGCTCAATTCCCAAGCCGAGCCAGAGATGACGGCCCAGGAAGAGCAACGCTTGCTGCGCTCGCTGGATGAAGCCCTGCGTGACATTGATGGCGGCAAAGGCGTTTCGATGGATGAAGTCCGCCAGCGCGTCGGCTCATGGGCTGCAAAATAATCTTCTCGCCGCAAGCCATCGCGGATTTGGAGTCTGCCGTCCGTTTCATCGCCAAAGACAATCGTGACGCAGCCGTGCGCGTGGGCAACGCACTTGTTGATCGGGTTTCGATTTTGGAGAATTTCCCCTTGGTCGGTTCGCCGCATCCCAAACGTCCCGGCGTGCGCAAACTGGTTTCGCGTCCTTACATCATCTACTACCGCCCGAGACTGGAGGAAGACTGCGTGGACATTTTGCGCTACTGGCACGGCGCACGAGGTGAACCGGAACTTTAATCTTGCGTTGCATACCGGTGTCACGCGCTTCAAAGGCCTGGGTGACATCAGCCAGAAAGAATTCGCGCAATTCATCGGCAAAGAAATGCGCCTGAGCAAAATGGAATACGCGCCGCGCGCCGAGTCCGCGCCAATCTTCAACTTCTACATGTCTCGAGCCCGTGGTTGCGCCCCACCATTGTCCCAAACACGCGAAAGAAACATTTGACCCTTGTGCGTAGCGTGTGCTAGTAGAGTAATACACTTTACGCGACGACAACATCCGCCAACCATTGAACGCTTTTGCAAATACATATCAATTCCCATGACGGCGTCCCGATCTATCTCCAGATCGTCAACCAGGTAAAACACCTTGCCGCCGCCGGCCGCTTGGCGGCAGGTGAGGAGATTCCGCCCATCCGCGTGCTCGCCGAACAACTCGTCGTCAATCCCAACACCGTCGCGCGGGCTTATCTGGAATTGGAACGTGCCGGCCTGGTCACCAAACGCCACGGCTCCGGAACGTATGTTTCCGAAATCCCGTCGCCGCTAACTCAACGCGAGAAACGCAAGCTCCTGACTCAGCGCGTGGACGCTTTGCTGGCCGAGGCATATCACCTCGACATCGAATTGGAGGAAGTCTGCGCGTTGCTGCAAGAACGTCACGAGGCCATCCATTCCCAGGCCGGGAAATGAAATTTCCTTCTCCATCTTCTGCTGACGCCGTGATCGCGATCACGGGGTTGCGCCGCCGATTCGGCGCGAAAATCGCGTTGGACAACGTGTCGCTCTATGTGCCGCGGGGCTGCGTGTTCGGCCTTGTCGGTGAGAACGGGGCCGGCAAGACCACGCTGATCAAGCACCTCCTCGGTTTGCTGAAAGCCGAAGCGGGATCGGTTCGCGTCTTCGGGCTGAATCCCGTGGCGGAGCCGGTGGGCGTCCTGAGTCGGACGGGCTATCTCTCTGAGTATCGCGATTTGCCCGGCTGGATGCGGGTGGATCAACTGCTTCGCTACACGCAGGCTTTTTATCCCAAGTGGGATGAAACCTACGCGGAAGAATTGCGCGAGCAATTCGGTCTCGATCCGGCGGCGCAGGTCAAAACGCTCTCGCAAGGCCAGCAGGCCAAGGCGGGATTGCTCCTCGCCCTCGCGTTTCGGCCCGAACTGCTGCTGCTGGATGAACCGAGTACCGGCCTCGATCCCATCGTGCGGCGCGACATTCTGGAAGCCGTCATCCGCACGGTGGCCGAGGAAGGACGCACGGTTTTTTTCTCCTCACATTTGCTGGACGAAATCGAGCGCGTGTCCGACCAACTCGCCATGATTCATCAGGGCAAAGTTGTTCTGTGCGGCCAATTGGACGACGTCAAGTCCACGCACCGCCGGTTGGTATTGCGCTTTAATGAACCGCAATCCGCGCCGCCGAAAATTCTTCGGGCTTTGAGTCTCACGGGTTCGGGCCGCGAATGGACTGCGCTCTGCAACGGTGCCCGCGAGGAACTGATCGCCGACGTGGTGACCCTCGGCGCTTGCGTCGTTTCCGAACAAACCCCGACGTTGGACGAAATTTTCGTCGCGCGAGCGGGTCAAAAACATTCCGTGTGAATCCGCCGGCTACAATTTCGAGACGGATGACCTGCTCCCCGGCGGCCGCCATGGTTTGGGAAATCTGCCGGGAAAGCCGCTTTACGTTTTTGGCCGTGCTCGCGGCCATTCCAGCTTGCGCTATTGTTCAGCAGTTCCTGTCCGAATCACCGGCTGCAAGCAGGAAGTTTGTTGATTTTTGCACGTTGCCGATGGCGCTATCGCTCGCCGTGATCTTCGGCTGTCTCAAATTCACCGAGAGTGATCGAAAACAACGGTTCACGGGATTTCCGGCGCGACTATTCACCTTGCCGGTGCGGACCTGGCAACTGGTCATCTATCCTATGCTCTTCGGTGCGGTGGCCGTCAGCCTGATTTATCTCGCCTGGGCGGGCTTGGTCTTCCGGCATAGGTCCGTACCATTTCCCTTCGGCTGGCCGTGCCTTTATCTGGCGACCGGGATGGTTTGTTTCCAAGCCATCGTCTGGGCGCTGGCCAATTTCCGCATCACCCGCCTGATTGTCCTGGGCGTGTTCGGCACCGTCCTCACTTTCGGATGGATACTGTTCAGCGCGGACATCCTCCGCCTCTTAATGCCAGGCACGGAACGCTCCCGGTTCGTGAACCTGCATACGATCCAAATGGGCGTTTTGTGTGCGTTGAGTGTCACGTCTTATGGCGCTGCCTGCTGGGCCGTGGGGCGACAACGGCAGGGCGCGAGTTTCAAAATCACCTGGCCCCGAATTCGGCTTGTTTCAATGAACCTGTTAGTGGCATGGGCGTCCCGATCGTGCGTTTCGATTCGAACGGGCGCAACGCCCATTGCACTATCGCCGGCGCGGCCAAAACCTTTTGCATCGGCGGAGGCCGCCCAATCTTGGTTTGAGTGGCGTCGCAACGGCGTCCTGTTGCCCGCCAGCGTCGGCGTGGTGCTGCTGCTGATCGTCTTCCCGGCTACCCTGGTCCGCTATTTGGCGGGCGAGCCACTGTCGGCAAACCTGATCCTTTGGATTGTATTCTGGATTTTCGTTCTGCCCTTTGCGCTCGCCTTCATCATTGGACAAGGATTCGGCAAAACGAATTTCTGGGGGAAGGAACTTGGCCTGACCCTGTTTCACGCCGTGCGCCCGATGACCGGGGAAATGTGGTGCGCGGTGAAACTCAAGACCGCGGCGTGGAGCGCCCTCGTCACCTGGCTGCTGGTTTTCGTGATGTCCGCTCTCTGGCTGGCAGCGTGCGTGGACTGGAGCCGATTGCCCGTCAATTCCCTCTTTGTGCTGCAAATTCTTCAACCGGACCTTTTGGCCGGAATCGTGGGGCTGTCGGTGGTGGTGATCCTGTTCCTCTTCGCGACGCTGATCCTGCTTACGTGGCGATTGTTGGCGGCGAACATTTACCTTGGCGTGCTGGACAACAAATGTCTTTTCAATCTCTCCGTCTGCATTGTCTTCATCACTCTCTTTTCGGCACCCGGGCTGGGCATGTGGTGTCTCCAGCATCCCGTGCAATTCGAGCGACTCCTGCTGGAACCGGCCTGGCTGCCGTGGACGTTGACCGTTTGCTGTCTGCTCAAGCTGGGATTGGCCGCGAGTCTGTGCAGCATTGCGATGCAGCGGGGAATGGTTTCAGCGCGAACCGCCCTGAAATATTTCACCGCTTGGCTGTTCGGCACCGAAGCTCTGCTCCTGCTGGTTTTGCTCGTGCCCGTCAGTGGGGCGATGAGCCACTTGCTGGCCCTCCTGGCCGTGCTCGCGCTGCCGTTGGTGCGGGTGAGCCTCGCCCCGTTTGCCTTCGCCCGGAGCCGGCATCACTGATGTGCCGCTATTGGAAGCCGCGTTCCGTGTCATGACGCGCTTCACGGCCTGACTAAATTCATTTCCGCGTCTGTTTCAACAACCATTCGTAAAACTCCGGGTTGTTGTAGGTTTCCGTCCAGGAGTTGTGGTTCACGTCCGGATACACCGTCAGTTTCACATTCTTTGCCCCAACCTTCTTGAGCACGTTGACCATGCGTTCGGATTCATCCAGTGGCACGACTTCGTCCTTCGCTCCGTGAAACGCCCAGACGGGCAGAGTGCGCAACGCCGCGGCCTTGCTGCGGCTGGAGAGCAGCACGTCAATGAACTCACCGCCGCCGCAAATCGGGGCGATCGCTGCGAATCGTTCAGGATGCGTCAGCCCCAGCCGCCAGGTGCCGTAACCGCCCATGCTCAGGCCGGTGAGATAAACTCGGTTCGTGTCCACGGCGTTGCTGGCGATGACGTGGTCGAGCAATTGCACCAAACCGTCATTCTCCCAGCGCCGGTCGTCCGGACACTGCGGCGCGATGATGATGAAGGGAAAATCCTTGCCCTGCTTGGCCAGCATCGGCGGACCGTGGATCGCCACGCGCTGGAGGTCCGAGCCGCGCTCGCCGGCGCCGTGCAGAAACAACACTAGGGGCCAGCGTTTGCCCGTCTGCGCATTGTAATCTCTCGGCAGGTACATCAGATACTTCGTTTCCTCGGTGCGGGTGACGCTCCAGTTGAGCGACTTTGCGGCGAGGGCGTCGGGACTTTGGGCTTTGGCTTTCATAGGCATGATGGAAACCAGCGCCAGCGTGAGCGCGGCCAGATGGTGCAGTGGCATTTTCATAATCGGTTGTGGTTTGTGGCTGTCGGATTCTCTCCGCAGCCCTACATGATCTTCAGTTTCGGCAAATCCTGCGAATCTACCAGCCCCACGGGCTCGTGCTTCGCGTTGACGACGATCAAATCATCAATGTTCCGCTCATCAAAAACTCTGAGCGCCTCGACGGCAAGCGCCGATTCGCGAATACAAACCGGCTTGCGCGTCATCACGGTTTTCAACGGTTTGGCCAGCAGGGTTTCATCCGTCGCCATGCGCCGTCGAAAATCGCCATCGGTGAACACGCCCACGAGCTTGCCGCGCGCGTTCACCACACTGAGGCTGCCGGATTTGGCCTGGGTCATCACCAGCAGCGCCTGTTTGACGGGAAGGTGCTCGCCGGCTACGGCGTTGCGGTTGCCCGTGCGCATGATGTCGCCCACGCGCAGCAGCATCGCGCGGCCTATCGCCCCCGCCGGATGATACCGGGCAAAGTCCTTCTGCGTGAAACCGCGCGCCTGAAGCACGGCAATGGCCAGCGCGTCGCCCAGCACGAGCATGGCGGTGGTGCTGGCCGTGGGGGCGAGATTGAACGGGCACGCTTCCCGGGGCACGCGCGCGTTCAACACCACGTCGCTGTGCCGCGCGAGTGACGATTTCACCCCACCCGTCAGCGCGATAATCTGCACGGCAAATCGCTTCAACGCCGGCAGCAGATTCAACAACTCCTCTGATTCCCCGGAATAACTCAACGCCAGAATTACGTCGCCGTCGTTAACGATGCCCAGGTCGCCGTGCAACGCGTCCACGCTGTTGAGCACGACACTGGTCGAGCCGGTGCTCGTGAGGGTGGCGGCGATCTTTTGGCCGACGTTGCCGGACTTGCCGATGCCCACGATCACAACCTTCCCGTGTTGCCGGAGTGCCTGGACGATGCAGTTTACGGCGCGGTCAAACGACGCGTCAAGTTGCGCACGCACCCGGTGCAGTGCGGCAAGTTCGATGTCGAAGACGGCGCGGGCTTTCGCCAGGTGGCCCCGGTGGCTTTGAGCTTTCGCGGAGGCCATGTAGCTACGAGCCATGTTAATCTGTGATCGGGTAGGAGCCGAGGACCTTAACGAAACTGCTTTGCTCCTCCAGCAAGCGAATGGCCTTGGTGACTTTCTCGTCTTGCACATGGCCGTCGCAGTCAATGAAGAAGAAATACTCCCACGCCTTCCGCTTGCTCGGACGCGACTCGATCTTCGTCATGTTGATGCGATAACGGCGGAACGCGGCCAGCGCGTGATGCAACGCGCCCACCCGGTCGGCAATGCTGACCATCAAACTGGTCCGGTCCTTGCCCGTGGGCGGACTACACTGGCGGCCGAGCACCAGAAAGCGCGTGGCATTGGCCGCGTTGTCCTGGATGTCGAGTTCCAACACAGGCAATTTGTATTTCTCCGCCGCGAGCAGGCCCGCAATGGCCGCGGTGTTCTTCTCCTTTGCGGCGAACTCGGCTGAACGCGCATTCGACGACGTCTCAATGATCTCCACGCCCGGCAAATGGTTCTGAATCCAGCCGCGGCATTGGGCAAGCGATTGCGGATGCGCAAACAACTTCTGAATCTTCGGGCGCGCCGATTTGCTCAACAGGCACTGTTGCACCGGCAGAACAATTTGGGAAACCACCTTCAGGTTGCTGTCCACGAACATGTCGAGCGTGTGCGTAACGACGCCTTCGGTGGAATTCTCCACGGGCACGACGCCGTAGTCCGCGCGGTTTTTGCTGACCTCGGTGAATACGTCGCCAATGGTCTTTTGTGCCGAGTAATGCAGGCTTGAACCGAACCGGCGGATGGCCGCCTGATGTGTAAACGTGGCCTCCGGACCTAGGTAAGCAATGGTCAGGGTCTTTTCGAGGGCCAGCGCGCTGGACATGATTTCGCGATACACCGCGCGGAGCTGGTCGTGGGTCATCGGCCCCTGATTCAACTGGCAGATGCGCTGAAGGACGGTGCGCTCGCGATGCGGCACGTAAATCTCTTCGCCGGCCTTGAGTTTGATTTCGCCGATGGCCAGGACGTGCTTGGTGCGGTCGTTGAGGAGGCGCACGATCTGCGTGTCCAGCCTGTCAATGGCCTTGCGATGTTCCGGGATGTTCATTTCAGATTTCCACTTGGTGGCGGCCAGTCAATCCGATGGCCAGCTTGGATACTACATAAACCGCGGGCAAAAGGCATGAGAAAAATCGGCTCGCGGCCTGAATGCCACTGCCACCGTAGCGCAGGATTGCATCCTGCTGTGTCGCGGATTTCTAATCTGCAGGGTTCCAGTCAATTCCAGCGCGGCGGTCACTCTTTAATCCGCCGAAGTATTGGGCAGACAAGGGCGAATGCGGAGAGTGCGGAGGTCCTGTCCCGCTGCGGTCTTCAGATGACCAAGCCTTCCGTCAAAAATCGGGTTCAACACCAAGGCGCGAAGTCGCAAGATTCGCCGACCTTTACCCGGAGCGCGGACAGCCTTGTCCTCGAGTTCCAATGGTCACGTCAGAGACACGCGGACTCTGCGGTCCGCGCTCCTGGAGCTGCGCAGCACCGCCATTCCTGTCGGCGTGATCCGAAGAACAAACTGGCCGGTTGGAAAACCGGCGTTACGGCACACGGCTGGCGGAGCCGGAAGAATTGGGCGGGGCCGGTGAGGGGCAGTTGCACGCAGCGATTCGTCGCGGTGACGGTGGGGGTGTTGGTGAATCCTCGCCGTTCCAAAGCGCCGCGGGGGTGGCGCACTCCAAGACCTAAAGGCATTTCGGTGGCGCTCGGAGAACGCGGTAGCGTCGTGGAGTGCGGCGGGAAGCGGAGCGCCACGCCGCTTTGGCAGGGAGTGGCCGGAGAGAAGGAGAACGACCGAATTCAACGCCAAGGCGCCAAGACGCAAAGTCGCCAAGCCAGAAAAGCATGATTCCATGCACTCGGAGCGCGAACCGCCGAGTCCGCGTTGTTGGCGGTGCGTTTGGAACACGCGGACAAAACTGTCCGCGCTCCTTGGACTGCGTAGCGCCGACATTCCTGTCGGCGTGATCTCAAGATCAAACTCGCCGGTTGGAAAACCGGCGTTACGGCACACGGCTGGCGGAGGCGGAAACAGCGGGCGTTGCCGGTGAGTGGCAGTTGCACAGTGCGGTTGCGGCCACTGACGGTGGGGGTGTTTGTGACCGTGGTCCATGAAACCGCTGGCAGCGCGGAGGCGGCCTGGAGAACATAGTTGGCCGGCTTGACGGCCAGGCAGCGCCGCGAGGCGCGGCGCGAACCGCCGCCTGAAGCCAATCGCGCACTCCAAAATCGTTCGCCTCACCACATGCGACGGCGACAAGCCGCCTACCGAAAGCGGTGACGAGTCTCCGCACTCCAAAGGCTCGGCTCCCCGCGTAACCCTGGCTTTCGAATCGGCAACGCCCCGATTGGAAAAGCCGCGGACTCTGCCGCTTTACTCACGGTTTGCGCAGCCGGAAGAACCGGGCCGGACCGTCCATTGGGACGGTGAGCTCGTAATCATCGCCATTCAACTGCGGCGTGCCGGGTACCGGGTCCCAGGTCGTTGCCGTTGGAACGACGCTGCTTTCCAGCGCGAAGCCGGAGGCGGTAGCGGGCCAGCGGAGACGCAGTTCATCTGTCGTGGCGAGTACCTCCAGACGAATCTCCTCAGGCAGTCCGTTGATCCGGAAGGTCAGAAGTGTTTGATCAGAGTCCGCCAGATAAAGGTGATTCCGCCAGACTGCCGAACCCGCCGGCGAGAATGTGGAAGCGGTTGGGGTCCACTCCGAAACGCGGAGCGGATTGGAGGGGTCACGAAAGTCGATCGTGGTCACACCTCCAGAAGAGTCAACAAAGCCCGTAGATCCGACCAGCGCGTAGTCGCCTGTGACCGTCAGGGTTCCTGCCCAACCTTCAATTTCACACCCCCGATGCGCTGGGGTGCTGTGGGATCCGAAACATCAATGACCTGGAACCCATCCGGACCACTCGTCGAGTACACCTGCTGTCCCAATACCGAAAGGTGGTATGCGTATCCCGGCAGATCATAGGTGCCTATCCTGTGCGGATTCGTAGGCACGGACACATCGAGCACTTCAAGCCGCCGCTGCTGCCCGGTTGACGGATCTTCACGGTGTCCGATCAGGTAAACGTGGGTCTGTGAGGCTGCCACATTGAGTACACTCCAATCGGAGGAGTATTGGCCGACCAGCACAGGATTGGCCGGATCATTGACATCGGTCACATGAAGCCCTTGGGCCCCTGAGGCGACGTAAGCATAGCCACCCAACACCGCCAGACGAGCCCCCCAACCGCCGTCTATTCCGAGGTCGCAGCCACCCAGCCGACTAGGTTGCGCTGGGTTGGCGACATCCAGCACTTGGAGGCGCACACGGCTTTCTGCATTCTTCACAACACTCCCGTATTCGGTAAGGAAAGCACGGCCCTGATGCACGGCAACCGCCCCCGGCGATCCAGTAGTGCGAAATCCTCCAACCCGGACTGGCTGCGACGGGTTGGAGATGTCGAAAGTATGCAATCCAACCCGTCCTTCGATCAGAAACGCGATGTCGCCGGATACGATCACTTCCTTTCCACCCCCGGCTGTATCGTATTCGGCGGCAAGTTGGGGTTGCGCCGGATTGGCGAGGTCAAAGATCCAGTAGCCGGAGTAGGCGGCCACATGGAGCCTATCCTCCGCCACCGCCAACACTCGTCCAAAGAAGTTGGGCCACACATTGCCGATCCCACCCAAGCGCACCGGGTTGGCCGGATCGGAGACGTCGAGCACCTCCACACCAACACCATCGCCAGATTGGTCCGGATACTTGGCCAGGTAGGCGTGAGTCCCGACAACTGCCACATCCCTGACCGTATCAAAGGTCGCGTATCCGCCCACTTGCGTGGGAGCTGTCGGATTGCTGATGTCGAGAATGAGCAGCCCCGACTCGCTGTTGTAGTTACCTACATATGCGTGATTCCCTGAGATCGTTACACTTCCCGCGCGCGAACTGCTGGTGTCAAAACTCGTAACCAGCCAGGGGAACGTGGGATCCGAGATGTCGAACGCCGCAAGTGTGCCTCTCGGTTCGCCTCTAATCAGCTGTGACTCCTCTTCGGCAAGAAAAGCGTAATTGCCCTTTACCGCCACGTCATATGCGCATCCGACACACCAAACGCAGGGTGAGTTGAAGTAGGTGTGCTCCCCCACGACTCGAGGTTGTGTTGGGTCGCTGACGTCGATCACCTGCAATCCACCGCCCTGGTTGGATTGTCCATCCCAGATTGGAGCCGACGCCACGTAGGCATAGTTGTCCCGCACCACCAATCGTCTTGCCCGGCCATTGATCGAGCATTCTCCCACACGCCGCGGATAGGCCGGATTGGAAACATCGACGATCTGAAGGCCTGTCTCCCAATCGGCCACGTAGGCGTGCTGGCCGACCACCACCACATCTCGGGCGTCGGGAGTCGCATAGATCCCTACCGGCGCCAGATTCGAAAGCTGGCTGGTGTCGAAGATGTACACCCCGCCGGCGGCCACATAGGCATATCCACCAGCAACCGTCACGGCCTGAGCAGATCCACGCTGGAAGCCGGGCCATTCGCCAACCGGTGTGACGGTCACTGGTTGCGCAAGACTCAGGGTGACCAGGAGAGTCAGGAACAAGATGCTTGCCGCGCGCTTGCAGGCGGCTGGCTGTCGCCGCATGAGCCGTCTGCGGACTGGTGTTCCGCTCGCTGCGTTCGGACGTTTTTTAGTGTCGGGATTCATGGGAACGAGGGGGATGTGGGGTGTAAGGCTCCGGTGGATGTCGAATGCCCACTAATTATCGGGTGGTCTTCCAAAGCGGCGCAGGCGCGCCGCACTCCAAGACGCTTCGCGCGGTTCGTGGGCGCGTCGTGCTTCCGCCAGGTTTTGGAGTGCGGCAGGCCTCTGCCGCTTTTTCTTGTGATGCGCATGCAACACTCGGAGTCTAGGAGTTCGTTTCTCACGGCACCGGCAGTTTGCGGACGTACCCCAGACAAGCGTCCGGTTCACAAAGCTCGCCCGCGAGGTAAAGACTTCCCTCGTTATCCAAGTTCATTCCGTAGAAGCTGGCGTTCTCAGCCAGGTCGTAATCGCCCCAACTGCCGGAGTTGCCATTCACGCTGGCACGCACCACCGAGCCATCGAAGCCGGAGCGTCCTCCTTGCACATACACCCGACCCAGAGCATCCACGGCCACTTTATACGCGGCGCTGCTGACGGTAAGCTGATCAACGATTTCCACGTTGGAGGCTCCAGGCGCCAGCCGCCACGTAGCCCAGCGATTCTCGCTCAACTTCCTGGACAGCGCGACCTTGACCATGCCCACGTCGTACACCTGACCCGCCCCGCCCACCGCCAGGCTCTTGACGCCAATCCCACGTTCCCAACGAGTGTCTCCCGAATAGGTGGCTGAAGTTTGCCAGGTGTCCGGGGCGCCGCTTTGCACGCTGCGCCGGAGCACAACCCGGTCGCCGGATTTGCTGCCGACAGTGCCGCGCACCCACACCTCCGAAGGCGCACTTTGGTCATTCGAAGGCCGAACCGCCAAACCGGTGGCGAAGGAACCATATTTCGAGTCCACGGTGAACTCGTCCACCACGGACCAATTGAGGCCGCCGCCAGCGGTGGGAGTGCCCCGGGCGACCATCCAACGGGCGAGTGTGGTCCGGCCGCTGGTCACAGGGCGGTAGCCCGCCACGAACACGTTGCCGGCGGCATCGGCCGCGAGCGTTTCGGTGCGCAGTCGGTAGCCGCTGGGCAGGACGTCATTGAATGTCGTGACGCGTCGCAGGTTCGCGCCCTGATGCGGCGCCGCAGAACGCCAGACTTCGCCACCCGTGCCGCCTCCCGACCCGCTCGTCACGACATACAAATTCGTTCCGCCATCTACCGCGGCGTTTATGAACGTGCCGTGGCTGTCGGTGACCACGGACGCGGTGTCCCAGGTCGCCCCACGGTCCAGGCTGCGTAGCACGACCTCGTAGGCCGGGTCGTCGTTCTCAATCACGAACCCCACGGCGTAAACTTCGCCGCCAGGGGCGCCGGCGATGTCCCAGAATCCGGTGTAGATGCTGGGGTCCGAATCCAGGAACACGATGTTCGGGTCGTCGGAGGCTTGGAGGTTGGCTAACGGCGCCATGAATAGCGCGGCGGCGCAGGCGAAGGAGGCCAGTGATTTCGGAATGAGGGTTTTCATCGGCATTTCTCGGTTTGATACTGCATTCGGTTTGTTGTGTTCGGCGATAGTCATTCAGGTTGAGCAATCGGATGACTTCCGGGGAATCTTTCAGAAATCTGAAAAAAGTTTTCAGAAGCGGGAGACAGACAGGGTCGTCCCTTGCGGAAGGGGAAGATGGGACTCGCGGAACTCGTCTCTGCGGAGGCTTGTCCCTGGGGAAGATCGCCCCGCCAATTACCCGTCACTCCGCCGTCAGGGCGATGAGCCACGGGTGGGTGCCCGCGTTCTCCGCGACGAAATCCAATGTGGTGACTTCCACTTCTGGAAATGGGTTTTGCCAGGTGCGCTTGAACAAACGGATGGCATCACCATTGCCAGTGGCGCGGCTGTGGGGATTGGCCCCGCGCCAGGCTTCGACAGCTTCGGGTAGCTCCGAAGGCAGATGTTCGAGTGCCCGATAGTCGCTGAGGTCCACGTTGTAACGGATCGGGATTTCCACGGTCCGTCCGTCGGCGAAGTGGAGGCGGTAATGGCCGAGGCGATCTCCCGTGGCAACCTTGCGGCTGTCGCCATGAGCGGCCTGAAGAAAATGCAGCCGCGCCAGGCGGCGCCCCACGCGAATCCCCTCGATTCGTTCCACCTCCAAGCTCCATTGGCGTTGCGCCGCCCCGCCAATGACCTGCAAGCGTCCGCGCACGTCGAACACCGTCCCGGCGAATGTTTGTAGGCCCTGCGGCAACTCGCTCAGGTCATTGGCATTAACGTTGGGTTCGGCAGCATCGGCCAAAGTGCGGTTGTAAAACGCAGAAAGGTCAATCGTCTCGGGAGGCGCGGCCGGATTCCGCGGAACAATGCCCAAGTTGGCGCAGTTCCCGGTGCCGGCTTCATCGAGGCGATTCAGTTGCTTGAGCACGCGCACGCGCAAGGGGTGCGCCTTGTCGGCGAGCCAGGTCAGTTCTTCTCGATTCGCCGTGCGGCGCAAGACTTCGTCGCAGGCCTCCAAGGCTTGTACCCGACGGTTCTCGCGCTGCAACGTCTTGGCCACATTCAACCAAGTGGCAGGATCCTCGCCGGCCAGACTCCGGTAATCGCCGCCTTCCACGACGGCAATCTCGGCGAAGGAGGGCGCATAGTGCAGCCAGGCGATCGCGCCTTTGGTGTCAAACCGGCGGGCGGCCAAGGCCCGGCCATCGGGTGAGAATTCGACCTGGAAGTCACCCTGATCCTGCTCGGAAGTCTGGAAACGGATCAACTCCCGCTGGGTGCTGACGTGCCAGAGTCGCACCGTGCGGTCGTCGGCGATGCTGGCCAGTGTGCGACCATCTGGACTGAAGGCAAGCCGGGTGCTGGCCCGGGTGTGTCCTTTGAGAACGCCAACCACCTCCAGCGAGGGCAAGGACCAAAGAAAGATGTCCCGCGCACTGGTGGCCAGCCGCCACCCATCCGGCGAGAAGGCGGCGCCGGAGACGAAACGATCGACCGGATGTTGGGCAGTCCGCACGGAAACCAATTCTTCTCCTTCCACCCGCCACAACCTGAAATGCTCGCCTTCATTTGCGAAAAGGTGTTGTTCGTCGGGAGAGATAACAGCGCGTTCAAATCTATTCGTAAACACCCACTTTGCCGTGCCGGACGGCAGTTGCCAGACGGTGGTGGTGAGCAGGCCGGCCGCGTTGGTCGTTATCGTGGCAGCGAGTCTTCGAGCGTTGGCGAATGACACCAGCGGCGACAATGCCGGCAACATGCACAGCCGCTGGTTGGCCCGCCGGTCCCAGACCTCCATGACCCCTTCCTCCGCCGCCCAGACCCCCTGCAGCGCTCCGTCGGACGACAGGCCATGGAAGTCAACACCGTAGGACACGTCCTCGCGCAGAACCGGACTCGCAGCCGGTGACAGCGCGAAGGTTTCCGGATCGAGGGTCACAGGCCTCGGCCCTAGTGAAAGAAAGGCGACCAGGCTGCCGTCCGCATCAAAACCGACCGGCCACAGAGGCTCCCGGATGGAGTCTCGTCGCGGTCGCGACTGGGGATCCCACAGCTTGACGACTGCGTCAGCAGTGCCCAGCGAGGCGAGCTGTTTACCGTCCGGGGAAAAGGCCAATGCTATCACTTCATCTCCCTGGCCCCGGAACGTGTTCAGCAAGTCTCCGGTGGCCACGTTCCACAGCTTGGTTGTCTGGTCGCCGCTGCCGGTGGCCAGCACCGTGCCATCCGGCGAAAAGGCCGCCGAAAAGACATGATCCAAGTGGCCCGGCAGAACGCGTAATTCCCGATTGGCTTCAAGGTCCCAGAGCCGGACGCCAAATCCCTCGCGACTGACCGTGGCCAGAGTGCGGTTATCCGCAGCGAGCGCGAGGAATGGCCGCGAGGTGGATCCGGCGGGAATTCTTTCTGGAACAACCAGGAGCTCGCGCAAATCCGGGAAACTGAACACCCGGATGGTGTCCCCCGCCAACACCACCAACCGCTTGCCGTCCGCGCCAAATACCGGCTGCACGTAGAGGTCTCGTGAACCACTACGCGAACCAGAGACCGGGAAGTTGAAGGAGTTGGAGACGGACCAGGTATCGGTGTGCCACACGTCCAAACGCCAGTCCTCTTCCAAGGGATTTTTTCGCTGGCCGGAAGCTGGCCTGCGATAGGTGAGCAGATGTTTGCCGTCGGGAGAGAACAGCGCAGGTGCGACGCCGTCAGGCAGTTCACGAACCAAGCTGAACGAGCGTGCATCCCATAACCGAACATCCAGATGGGAACCGACAGCGAGCCACCGGCCGTCCGGTGAGAACTCGACGCTTTGGATGCGATTCGTACCCGGGAGGACCGCGATCCGCTGGCGGGTGCCGAGGTCCAGGATCATGGTGGTTCCGAAGAAACCGCCTACCGCGATCCGGTGGCCGTCTGGCGAGAACGCCAGCACGCGTGACTGGTTGGTGTGACCCGGCAGGCTGAACAATTCCTGACTGCGGCACTTCTGCCAAAGGTAGCGCCACTCGAAGCCGCGCAGGTCCGGCTGCCCCGGTTGGGGGATGTGGTTCTGAAGCAGCGAACGCGCGAGCCGTAGATTGTCCGCTTGCAGTGCCTGCTGGGCGAGGTTGATGTCCGCCGCGTACAGTCGCTCGCGAGCAGCTAAACACAACGTCATAAGTAATTGCATATAGTGCCAGGCGGAAGTATGGTCCGGTTGATGAAACCGCTCACTATCTCCGACCAAGAAAACATGATCATGGCGCTCCAAGATGAGATTCGGCGCAACGATGCGTCGCGCTATGATCACCGACTCCACGGCGTATTGCTCGTGGCTCAAGGCATGACCTGCCCTCGGGTGGCGCAACTGCTGGGTGATTGCCACCACAGCGTCGTAAACTGGGTGCAGCGTTTTGAAACCGAGGGATTGGCCGGCTTGGCAGAAGGTCAACGTCTCGGGCGTCCCAGTCGTTTGAACAACCAGCAACTGGCCAAGGTGGAAGCGGCGTTGCGCGACAGCCCGGAAAAGTATGGGCTGGCGACGCAGATGTGGGATGGCCCGACTCTGTCTGCGTTCCTGGAGCGAGAGTTGGGGGTAAGGCTAAAGGTGCGCCAATGTCAGCGGTTGTTCCGGCAGTTGGGTTTTCGTCTGCGCAAACCCCGTCCGCAAGTGGCCAAAGCCGACCCCCTGTTGCAAGCTGCGCATAAAAAAACTCCACGCACTGGCACGCAGAAACGACCTCGATCTGTGGGCGATGGATGAGGTTCACTTCCAACAGCACGGCTCGCGTTGCCGGATGTGGGTCCCACCCGAAGTGGACGACCCGATCTGTCTTCACGCTCCGACCCGAAAGAGCATCAGCTATTTCGGGGCCGTGCGGCTCAACGACGGCATGCTGGTGATGTCCCGACCCAACGGAATGTTTGATGCCCAAACCTGCTGGGACTTTTATCGGAAGCTGCGCCGCCATCGTCGGGGAGGTCGAAAGATGGTAATCATCATCGACAACGCCCGTTATCACCATGCCTGTCTGCACGAAGCTTGGCGCGACGAAGTGGCCGGGCACTTTTGTCTGCACTTTCTGCCGCCCTACAGTCCGGAACTCAATCCGATCGAACGTGTCTGGAAGCTCATCCGGCGGCGCTGCCTTCATAACCGCTACTTCGCCGCTCTGGATGAAGTCATTGCCGCGGTCGAACCAACATTTCGCCTTTGGTCCCGGCCTAACGCCACTCTGCGACGTCTTTGTGGGATTTGATATATGCAATTACTTATGACGTTGTGTTTAACTCGTTTTGCTTCGCCTGCATGGCATTATCATCCGCGCGTCGAGCCAACGTCAGGTTCTCCTCAGCCAGTTCGCGCACGACGCGCGTCTGCTTCGCCTGCCACCACCAGCCCAGCGCGATGACGGCGGCGAGCGCGGTGATGACAGCCCCGACGCGTTGGACGAAGCGCAGTTGGCCGGCGAGTCTGCGCTGGCGGCGCACCGAACCGCCACTTTGCAGCAGCGCAAGGTCGACATTCATCTCCTCGGCAGATTGGTAGCGTTCCTCGCGGTTAGCGGTGCAGGCTTTGAGGAGGATGGCGTTGAATTCGAGCAGTGCGGTGGCATCCGGCGCTTCGGCGATTTGCGTGTAGGGTTCGGGGAAATCCTTGCGGTCCTTGCCCATGCCGGCTTCGTAAAGGACCTTGCCCAGGCTGTAGAGATCGGCCTGCGGCGAGTTCGGTCCTTCCGGCGGGATGAAGCCTTCCGTGCCCACGATCGAACGCGCTTCGGCCAGTTCGATGACGAGGCCGATGTCCGCCAGCTTGGGCACGCCGCCCACAAAGATGATGTTCGAGGGCTTGATGTCGCGGTGGATCAGGCCGGCCTTGTGCAGATGGGCGAGGCCGAGATTGAGCGTGAGGCCGAGTTCGAGACATTCGCTCACCGGCAGGCGGCCGCGCTGGAGCAGGACTTTGGAGAGGGTCTTGGGGATATACGAATTGGGCTGCAACGCCGACTTTCCAGTCGGCGAATCGGACTCGGCAGCGGAACTTGGATGGTCGGAACTCGCCGGTTGGAAAACCGGCGTTACGGCATCATCCGCCAATTCCATGACGTAGTAGAAGTAGCCCGCGGCGTCGTTGCGGCCGATCTGGAGGATGTCAATGAAGGCTTCGTTGCCGCGCGAGAGCGGCTCGAATTTCTGAATGCCGTTGAACTCGCGTTCGTAGGGCCGCGCATCGGTGAAGCGGTCGCGGAAGACAACCTTCACCGCGCGCCACGTGCCGACGGTGGTGCGGGCCAGCCAGACATCCCCGTAGCTCCCACCACCGATGCGCCGGATCAGTTCGTGATCGGGCACGACCGGCATCACCGGCGCCATCCACGAGGGTTGGCCGGTGGTACTGGTGGTTTTGGGTGGCGGTTCCGGGGGCATGGGGGGTTCACTAGAATAAGCGCCCTGCGGCGATGCTGTGGTCAACGCTGGGCAGCGCGTCTCGCTGGTTGAGTCGCACAGGAGAAAAGGAGAAAGGGGAACGGGAGAGATTCCGCGGCCCCGGTGCCGCGAATCGTGACCCTGAACCGTAGCGGCGTCTCGGCAGAGCGCCGCAAACCAACCCTTGCTGCCAGTTGTTGGCGCTCTGCCGAGACGCCGCTACGCGGAGGTTCATGGTAGTGTTCATCGCGTAATTTCCGCGCTCCAGGCCAGGCGGCGCAACAACCGGGTTTCCACGCGGCGGGTTCCAACGCGCGGCGCGGGACGATATTTTGCAAAGCGCGGCGGGCGTTGCCAAAGCAGCATCGCGAGCCGATCCAGAACCCAACTGCCAGCCGTAGCCGCCGACGTGAGGAGGCGGAGGTCTGTGCAATGTTCCGCCCAATCCGCCTCGTTACCTCGGCGGCTACGACGTCCAGGGTGGTTTAGGTTATCGGTCACAGTGGTTTCTCCTTCAAGCGCTCGACTTCGCGTTTCACTTCCTTGGCGAAGCGATGACGGATGAGATAGACCTGCCCGATGTTGATCTGAAGCATCCGGGCAACTTCGCCGGTCTTGAGTCCCTTCACCGCGCTCAGATGGAAGATCTGGTAGTGCTCCGCTTTCACCCGGAGTTTCACGCGCTCCATGGCGGCATCCACAAGGTTACGCTCCCATTCCTCGTCCCAAGCTGCGTCCTGATCGGCCTGACTGCCGGCGGGGTCCGCGAGGCGCTCGACGGTCGGTGTCTGGCGGCTGTCCCGGTCGCTGGCGGCCATCTGTTGGAACGCCGGTTGTCGGCGGCGCAGTTGGTCCATGATGCGCAACCGGGTGACGTGCATCAGCCAGCCCTTGAAGGAGCAACGCGCGGGGTCATAGACGAACTCCGGCATTTTCTTGGCGACCGAGAGCACGGTTTCCTGAACCACGTCTTCCGCCTAGGAATCACTTAGTCCGGACTTGATGGCGACGCCGTAGATGAATTTCCAGTAGGTGTTGAAGAAGTCGCGCCAACTCGCCTGGTCCTCCCAGTTGCGCAGGCGATCGAGCAGGCTACGCCGTGTGGGCAGCAGTTCAGAGCGTGCCGGCGCAAGTTCAAAATCGGATGACATGCCAACAATCCATCGGACGACTTCCACGGAATCTTTCAGGAATTTGGTCGGATGGCAAATCTGGGAATTTGCCTGGGAATTTGCCTGACCCGGATGCAAAGGCCCGCGTACCGGGTTGGGAGCTTCTAATTGTCCGCCTGGAACGACTGCCAGAGTGCGGTTGCGTCCGTCGTGCCGATGCGGGTCGCGCCAGCCTCCAGTAGCAACTGGGCGGTCTGAGCATCGCAGACGCCACCGGCAGCCTTCACGATGAATTTCGCTCCCACCACTCCGCGCAACGTCTTGATGTCATCGGCCGACACGCGGGCGTCCGGGTGAAAATCGGCGCTGCTGGAGACTCCGTGCGCACCGGATTCGACAATCAATTCGCCCACAATTTGGATTTCCTCCCGCGTCAGGTGCGCGGTTTCCAACGCGACACACACCGGACGTTCCTCGGCGGCCTCCACCACGTCGCGAAGTTCACGGAGCAGCGCCTTGTGATTGCCATCCTTGAGCAAACCAACATTAAAAGGAAGTTCGACCTCCTGCGCCCCGTGATCAATCGCCGCTTCCACTTCGTACCGCTTTACGTCGGCGTCCGCCGCGCCCAACGGGAAGCTCACGAGGGCGACAACTTGCACGCCGCTGTCCTCCAGCCGGGCGGACGCCAGGGCGACGCGCGAACCATTCACACAAGCAGCGCGCAGCTTGTGACGCTGGGCCTCGGCGCAGAAGGCTTCGATCTCCGCCGCAGTGGCGAAGGGATTCCACAGCGCGGCGTCGAGCCGGGCGGCGAGTTCCGTAGGCAAAAGTAGAGGCATAAACGAACCAGCGGCGGCAGGAGCAAATCCCCGCCGCCGCTGGAAGCCGGAGGGATTACTTCAAACCAACCAGGTACCCAAAGCGGGCGCGGAATTGATCCGGCGTCATCGCCACCACGCTGGCGAGCTTGTCCAGTTGGGTGACATCCTGGAAGTCGGATTTCTCCAGGCGGATCATGTAGTGGCAGGCACACTCGTAGGATTCGCCCTCCACGTTGACCTTGCGGACCTGGAAACGGCCCGTCTGGGGATTGAGCATTTTCTCAAATTGCAGCGGGACCATTTTGCCGTCTTCGAAACTGATGATGGCGCCGTACTTGCCCGCGTCGTGGGAGAGCAGGAACTTGACCGCACCGTAACCGAGATCGCGCGTGTATTCGGCATCGAACGGAATCGGATCGGCGCAACGCAACTCGTAGCCCAGGTCCTTGTCAATGAGCGTCATCTTGAGGCCCAGTTCCTCCAGGCGATGCGTCACCAAATCCTTCATGAGCCGCCCAAACTCGATTTCGCCGAGACGCAGGTGCCCGTGGTCGTCGCGAATCACTTTGCCGTAACGTTCCAGGCTGCCGCCCGGAACGGCGTTGACGAGGCCTTTCTCGCCCATGGACTCGATCAAACCTTCCGCGAGCACGGCCACACCGTATTGCGAGCCGTAGGAGCGCCGCTTGATGATCGCGCCGATGATCATGTCGGCAACTTCCTCTGCCGTGACCGCTTTGCCGCGAAACTCCTCGGGGATGATGGTGAGTGCGGCGGCGGCGGCCTTCCCAATGCCGAGCGCGAGATGCCCCGCCGCGCGGCCCATGCTGATGATGATATACCAGCGGGAGGTGGTGCGAGCGTCCTCGGCGAGATTGCGGAGAATGTAAACGCCATGATGCCGGGCCGTCTCAAAGCCGAAGGTCGGCGTGGCGCCGGGCAGTGGCAGATCGTTGTCAATGGTCTTGGGCACATGCGCCACACGGATGGCCCCGGCGCCCTTGCGATAAACGTGGCTCGCGGAGAACGCAGTGTCATCGCCGCCGATGGTTACCAGCGCGCTCACGCCCAGTTTCTGGAGCACGTCCAGCACGTTGTGCATGCTGGTTTCGGACTTCGCCGGATTGGTGCGCGCCGTGCCCAAGATCGAGCCGCCGCGCAGGTGAATGCGCTTCACGTCATCAATCGTGAGCTTGGTGTAATGCTGCGTGTCGCCGGCGGCGAGCCATTTGAAGCCGTCCCGAAAGCCAACGACTTCGAACCCCTGATTGATGCCTTCGATGGTGGCCGCCGCAATGACGCCGTTGATGCCCGGCGCCGGGCCGCCACCGACCAGTACTCCCAATTTCCCTCGTTTCATTCCATTTGCCATAGTTCAAACCAAGTTCAGTAATTAGTGCGGGGACCAACCCGGTTTCAAAGCCGGAATAGCGCACCCATGCCGAATTCTGGCGAATTCGCCGGGAAAGGTCAAAGGCAGTTTGGCAAGAGCAGTCTGGCAATGCCAAACAGCCCCAATAAGGGAGCCCTGCGCCCAGCGTGAAAGCAGAGGCGGCTTGACCACAATGTTGAAGGGGCTATGGTAGTCTGGAATGAGGCCATTATGTTGTCCACATAACAGCAAGCTCGCTGGATTGGCTGCGTCTGTGGCAATGGTAGGCTTGGGCTTCACCATGCCGCTCTGCGCTCAAGGTTCGTTTCAAAACCTCGACTTCGAAGCGGCGGAGTTTGTCACTATTCCCGGGACATTTGGCGCAGTGGTTTTCAGCAATGCATTGCCAGGATGGACTGGCTATATCGGGGGCGAGATCCAGACAGCTACACTTCCTGACGGAATTCCTATTGGCCCTCCAGGATCATTACCTTTTATTGCAATTGTGGGGCCGCCCGCCGATCAGGGACTTTACATGGTGAGTTTCGGCTCTGCTTACGATAGCACCGGGATTACGGTTCCCGTAGCGCTTGCGCAGACTGGCCAAATTCCGGCTCAGGTGCAGTCTCTTGAATTTCTCTCACTTTATCCCACCACCGTCCTAATCAGTGGTCAGTACCTTCCCACTGTTAGATTGGGAGACGGGCCAGGCTATCTTGACCGGTACGGCGTAGATATCTCGTCCTTCGCGGGTCAGTTACACGAGATTCGTTTTTTGGCAGGTGGAATCAACTATCTCGATGACATTCGCTTTTCCGCCTCGCCTGTCCCTGAACCAAGAGTTCAAATGATCTTGCTTGGCGGAACCCTTGCATTGTTCGGGATCAAGCGGCGAGTCAGCGACCGCTGAACTAATCGCGTGGCAAGAAACTGAGCGATACACGTAGGGGAGGGAATCTGCTTACTTGCCCAGTAATTCTGCCACCAACGCCCGTTCTTCCTTCAGTTCATTCTCGGTGAGGGTGATCTTGCCGCGGCTGAATTCATTGAGCGGCACACCCTGGACGATCTCCCATGACTTCCCGTTGCTGCGGATGGGGTAACTGAACATCAGACCTTTCTCGATGCCAAAGCTCCCATCCGAGCAGACGGCCACGCTGTTCCAATCGCCTGCGGGCGTCGGATTGACGAGCGAGCGAACGGTGTCAATCGCCGCATTCGCCGCGCTGGCCGCGCTCGACGCGCCGCGCGCCTTGATGATGGCGGCCCCGCGCTGCTGCACAATGTTGATGAAATCTTTCTCCAGCCACTCGGTGTGCTTGATGATGTCGGTCACGGGGCGGGTACCGATCTTCGCGTTGAAGAAGTCGGGGAACATCGTGGAACTGTGATTGCCCCAGATGGCCAGATTGGTCACCGCCGTGGTATCCACGCTCGCCTTTTTTGCGAGTTGCGCCTTGGCGCGGTTCTCATCCAGGCGCGTCATGGCGAAGAAGCGGTCGCGCGGAACGTTGGGCGCGTTGTTCATGCAAATCAGCGCGTTGGTGTTGCAGGGATTTCCCACCACCAGCACGCGCACGTCGCCGGCGGCGTTCTGCTGAATGGCCTTGCCCTGACCGACGAAAATTCTGCCATTGGCGCCCAGCAAGTCTTTGCGCTCCATGCCGGCTTTGCGCGGCGCCGCGCCAACCAGCAAACACCAGTTCACACCCTTGAAACCCTCGTCGAGATTGCCCGTGGCCACGATGCCCTTGAGCAACGGGAACGCGCAATCCTCGATCTCCATCACCGTGCCCTTGAGCTTCTCCAAAATCTCCGGCACGTCCACTTCAATCAGGTGCAGGATGACGGGTTGGTTCGGCCCGAAGACCTCGCCAGAGGCGATGCGGAACAGCAAAGAATAACCGATCTGCCCGGCGGCGCCGGTGACCGCGACTCGAATTGGATTTGCGCTCATGGTTCGTTGAATCGTTGGATTATTAACTCGTTATAGGGCCCAGAAGTTAGCGAGGAGGACGAGGCAAGTCACGTATTAACCGCGTTACGTTTCAACGGCTCGACAGTTCAACGACTCACAACCCAATCGGATGCCAGGCAGTCTTGTACTCGATGGTATCAAGTATCCAATACGGGTCTTCGGCCTTCGGTGTGAACCAGTCCCGCAGGGTCAGCGAGTGATTGGAGTATCGCTTCAGATTGATGGCGGTGCCGGCCTGCAATGGTGGTCCGAGTTCGGCGATCCCCGTCCCGTCCACCACCGCGTTCACGTCCAGATGGCTGGCGATGTGAGGCACGAGTTCCGCGCGCTTGCCCGTGAGCAGGTTGACGACGCCGCCCGGGAGATCGCTGGTGGCGAGAATCTCGGTGAAGGTGACGGCCGGGAGCGGAAACCGCTCTGACGCGATCGCCACGGCCGCATTGCCGCTGAGGATCACCGACGCCGCAAGCGTCACCAGCGCCAGCAACGAAGGTTCGTCCGGCGTGAGGATCACGACCACGCCGGTGGGTTCGGGCGTGGTGAAATTGAAATGCGAACTCGCCACGGGATTCACACTGCCGAACACCTGCGAATACTTGTCAGTCCAGCCGGCAAAATGGACCAGACGGTCAACGGCCAGTGTCACTTCGCATTTGGCTCTGGCGGAGCTGACTTCAGTGGAGCGGGAGATTTCCGCGACCAATTCGCTGGCGCGGTTCTGGAGCATCTCGGCGGCCCGATAAAAAATCTGCCCGCGGTTGTAAGCCGACGCCTGGCTCCAACCCGCTACCGCTGCCCGCGCCGCCACGACGGCATCGCGGAAATCCTTGCGGGAGGCGTGCGCATAATTGTCGAGCCGTGTGCCGCTCGCGGACCTGGCCGGCAGATAACGTCCGCTCTCGCTGCGCGGGAACTTGCCGCCAATGTAAAGCTTGTAGGTCTTCTTGATTTCGAGACGCGTGGCACTCATGGCTTGCGGAAGATTCGTGAAGTTGCCGGGCAACACAACGCAATTCTGCCGGTCATCAGTTCACTCACTCAACCTTGCCGACGCGGGCAACGCGAAGTACTGCGGCCAGGGCGTCAATTCCAGAACCAATTTGCCTTGCTGGAGTCTTACTTGGCCGGGTTGACCATTACCGTTGATCGCCGGCAGGGTCACATCATCCGGCTTCAAGTTTGCATCGCTCTCAATTCCCAGTCGGACCTGTTGCGCCTCGCCAATGGTCCAGGCGGCAACCTTGTGCCGGGCCTGCGAATCGCTCAACAGGATCACAAAATCGTGTTCGTTACCCGTTGGTACTCGGCGGACGATGCGGCAGCCCGCCAGTTCGCGAGTCAGCGTTTGAATGGCCGTGTAAGCCGGCTTCGGTGTCAGGTCCGGCAGCACGGTACCAAAGTGGTGTTCGCGTTCATCCGGATCATCGCCGTCGTTCTTCCAATCGTACCAGATGGACAGCGGGACGTTGCACAGCAGGTTGACCAGTTGTTGGCGCACCGCGAACTGGGCCTGGGTCTCCAGGGGCAGTCCTTTTGTGTGGGTGGCGTAACCCCATTCGCCGCTCAGGATGGGAATCTTGCCTTGTCTTGGCGTCGGCGCGTAACGGTCCATCAACGCCCGGAGCTTCTCGTAATCGGGGGCCACCGTCTCCGGTGCTCTGGCGTAATTGCGATAAGGATGCACGCTGACCGCGTCAAGGTGTTCCAGCACGCCTGACTTGAAGAAAGCTTCCAGGAACGCCCACGGAAACTCCGACGTCGCGGGCGCGACGATGGTTGCGTGGGGATCCGCCGCGCGAATCGCCTGAATCGTGGCCAGTGCCAGCGTCGTGTACTGCTGCACGTCCGGTTTGGGTTGCCAGAAATGAATGTTCGGTTCGTTCCAGATTTCCCAGATAATGTTGCGCCCGCGAAAACGTCTTGCCGCCGTCCCCGCCCATTGCGCAAACGCCGCCACACTCTCCGGTCGCTGCGGCGACGCCGTCGTCTTGTGCGGCTGGCCGGTGATCGGGTTCGGACTGGTCACCTCCTCTTCGTAGAGCCGGTTCGAATAGTCCAGGATATAGAGCGCCCGCAATCCGCGCTTCTCCAGGTTCGCGGTCAATTCATCGTAACCGGACCAATCGTATTCGCCCCGCCGCCGCTCGATGCCAGCCCACGTAAAATCCATCCGGGCGAACTTGAAACCGGCCGCTGCGATCATATCGAGATCGCGCTCGTGGCCTTTGACGAAGTGAATGTTCACGCCCACGCCCGCGGGCAGGTTGGGTTCGGGGATTTGCGCGGACAACGCGAAGGGCAGGCACATCAACCAAGCCGGCATTTTCATGCTCATGCCGAAACTTCACCATGCCCGCCCTTATTCGTCAATCCTGCCGCAATCGCCCACAAAGCGAATCCGACTGGCGGCTTCGGGCAAACGCCATTTTCACACCATGGAATGCAGGACCATTGCGCGACGTTCAGCCATAGCGATACGGTTTGCTCAGGGAGAAGGTATTGGGCAAATGCCGCACTTCGCGCACCGCACCGTCGGTCAGCAGCACCTCCACGATGTCGAACCGGATTTTCAGTTCCGGGTTCTTCAGCAGCCGCAAATAATCCAGCGCGGTCTGGGAAAGCAACCGCCGTTTGCGCGCGTTCACTGCGGCCGCCGGGCGGGTATAGTCTTCGGAGGAGCGCGTCTTGACCTCCACGAACACCAGACAATCAGCGTCGCGGAATACCAGATCAATTTCGCCGCGCTCGGATCGGAAGTTGGCCGTGAGAAACTTCAAGCCGAGCTGCCGCAGATGTTTCCGGGCCGCGCGCTCCCCGAGTTCACCCCGCCGCAGATGCTCCGGCTTTTCGGCCGGGGCAAAGAACGATTTGAGGCGCTGGACAAGACGCATGGTGGCGCAGTTTGATTTCGATTGTCGTGGCTCGTGGCTGCGTGTTTCTATGTGCCGCAGCCTGACAACACAATCCAAAACTGAGCCTCCCGCCGAAAGCCTCGCACGCGCGTGTCCGGTTTGCCTGCGCGCCAACGCGGAGCCGTTCTGGCACAAAGGCGAATTGCGCATCGTCCGTTGCCTTGCCTGCGACATGGTCTATGTGAATCCCGCACCCGCTGGCATGGCCAGTGGGGATTTCTACAACACTGAGGGCGCGGCCTACTATCTGTCGCCAGCCAAACTGGCCAGTGATTACGCGCCCGTTCGTTATGCGCGCGAGCTAAGGTTGTTTCGCGAATTCTGTTCGCGTGGTCGCGTGCTGGACGCGGGGTGCGGTTCGGGCGGCTTTTTGTTCCAACTCCGCCAGCGCTGGCCGCACGCTTATGAATTGCTCGGCACCGACGTGAGCGGCGCGCCGCTGGATTATGCGGAATCACGCGGCGTGGCGGTGGCGCGCGGTAGTTTTTTGGAGCAGCATTTCGGGGATTGCCCGTTCGATGCCATTACCCTTTGGGCCGTGGTCGAGCATCTTGCCTGTCCGAGGGCCTTTCTGGAGAAAGCGCATGCCCTGCTGAAACCCGGCGGCGTCTGTTTCGTGCTGGTGCCGAATCTGCGCTCGCTCGCGGTGCGACTCCTGGGCGTCAAGTATCGCTACGTTTATTCCCAGCACTTGAATTACTTCACCGCGACGACCCTGAAGCAATTGGGCGAAACCGTGGGGTTTGAGATCGTCACCACGCGGTTCACCCATTTCAATCCGCTGGTCATCTGGCAGGACGGGCGCGGCGGCGGGCGCGAAGTGTCGAACGCCGAACGCGGCGCGTTGTTGCAGCAGACCACGGCCTACAAACAGCGGTGGTGGCTGGCGCCGGCCAGATGGGCTTACGGACTGACGGAAAGAACGCTCGGCGCACTCGGCCTCGCGGACAACGTCGTCGCCGTGCTCCGAAAAGGCCAGGGAGCCATTTAACACAGAGGAGCAATCCCGCCAATTTCAGTTCAGCGGTGTTTCGCGGATTCGACCAGGCCCGGTTTACACGCCGCGAGCAGTTCTCAATCCTTCGCGGGGATGGTGAGCAGTTCCGCAGGGGTCCAGTTTATCGCACGGTCCTTGGTCTGCTCCCGGATCTTGGCGACCTGCTCGGCAGTGACTTCCGAGGCGTCGTGTTTCCAGTCCGGATTGCGCCGGATGTAGGTCAACACCTGGGCGATTTCCTCGTCGGTGAACGTGCCTTTGAACGGCGTCATCACCCCGCCGCCGTATTGTTTGCCGCTCACTTCAATCGGTCCGGTCAAGCCATCGAGCACAATGCGGATCAACCGGTTCGGCCCGTCCGCCAGCACCCAATCCGAGCCGGCGATGGGCGGGGCGTTGACCGCCGGATTGCCCACGCCGTTGACCATGTGGCACGCGGCACACGCCGCATCGTAGATTCTGCGCCCCGGGCGCAGGTCGGGGCCGTCGGGCGGGGGCGGTTGGAATTGTTCCGGGAGAGCCGCAAAGGGACGATACACCCGCGCGTCAAACCAGCCGCCGCGCGCGTCAAAGTACACCGCCCCTCCCAACAACAGCAGGAGCATCAATGCGATCAGCCACATCGGCACGGTGGCCGACGAAGCCGTCGGCTCGGCTTCGGTGGTTGGATTCGGCGATTTCACTTCGGCACTCATTGGGCAGAGGCGGCAGCCACCGGCGGATTGACCACGGGTGCAGGAGCGTTGGTTGGGGCGGTATTGCCGGCCGGCGGTGTGAGCGGAGCTTCAAACAACGGTGCATCGGCTCGCAGGCTCAACAAGTACGCCACCAGCGCGCGGGCTTCCGCTTTCGGGACAATTTCATATCCCGCCGGCGGGGCCCATTCGCCCGTCAATTGGAGGGCGTCCGGTGAAGCGACCTGCCCCATCCGGCGCCGTTCAAACAAATAACGGTAGGGGGGCATCTTGGAATCCTGAAGCGCGCTGGCGGGCGCGTACAGGTGGCGATAGTGCCAGTTGGGATCAGTCCAGCGCATGCCTACGTTTGCCAGGTCGGGGCCGACGCGGCGCGTCCCCAGTTGCACCGGGTAATCCTGCAAATAATCCTGCGCTACAGTGCGGCGCTTTCCCCAACCGCGCGCGATGTCAGGGCCATTCGCAACAATGACCGGTTCCACCCGGCCACCTCCGGCCTTCAGTTCCCGGACCACCGGCTCCGCGGCGTTCATGTCCGCAACTTCCACGATTTTTCGCGGCAGATTCGACAGCACTTCAGGCTTCGCCATTTCGGGATTGATCTTGGTGATGGCAGCCAGCGTGGCGGCCACGTTCGTGCCGGCTTCCGCTAAATAGATATCGGCTTGCGCCCCCTCCTGCCCGATCTGTTGGGTGTGACAATACACACAGCCGTTCGCGCGATAAACCTGCAGGCCCTGCTGCGCGAGTCCGGGCCGGGCCAGCGGATACAGGCTGGCCGAACCGAGCGGAACGGTCTGGACGCTGCGGCCCAATTGAATTTGCGGCGCCAGCACGAATCCGCCCCACGACGCCGCCAGCGCCAGAAACGCCGCCAGGAAAACTGTGGCGCTGGATTTCACGGCTTTACCTCCGCAGTCGGCAACGGCGCGGTCAGATCGGCACAAGCCGCGCGACACACTGCCAGATAGTAGCGCACCAGCACGGCGCCGATGTTGAAGAGGAAGAGAAGATTGCCGGCGAGAATCAGCAGTTCACCCATCGTGCCAAGGCGGAAGAACATCAAGGTGGCTTTGGTCACGTCGGTGAACGGGATATCGGGGTTGGCCAGTTTGACACCTTGCAGCACACCGCCAATGGCCAGTGGCAGCGCGAATAACAGCGTGCCGATCACGCCGCACCAGAAGTGAACGCGCACCGCTTTGGCGGCGGGCAATTCAAAGCCCGCCACGCGCGGCAGGATGTAATAGACCGCGCCGAACAGGGTCATGGCGAAGAAACCGTACACCCACAACTGAAGTTTGGCCGTGCCGAACCAGGTGAAATCAGTGAAGCGGTTCACAAACGGCAAACCGCTGGCCGCCAGCAGCAACACGGACAATGCCAGCGCGCCGGTCCCGAATTTCATGTAGCACAGCGGGCCGCCGCCACACGCCGTTTTCGCACCGCGCGTGGTCTGCACCACCATCAAGACCACGGCCGCCGCCGGCACAACCATCATCATCGCCGCCATGTTGCTCAAGGTCGGCATCCACGCCGGCAACGTCGCCCCGGCGGGAATTCCCACCCAGGTCCCAAACAGGATAAGCGTCCAGAAGACGAATAGCGCGAGATAGCTGCTCTGCAAAGGCCGCCCCACGAGCTTGGGCAGGAAATAGAACGACGACGCGAGGCCGGCCAGCGCCAGCCAGACGAACAGCAGGTTGCCCGAATACCACCAGGCAATCGCCGCCTGCGTCACGCCGCGCACGGGAAAAAACTGGAGCAGCAAGGTGGCGGTCGAATAAATCCACGGAAACCAGAACAACGCCGCGAGCACGAACCATTGGGAGGGATACAGCGTCCGTTCCTTCCGCGCGTGGTGCGTAGAGAACGCCCACACCGCGATCAACAAATAAGCCAGGAGGAGAATCACCGCCGCGTAACGGGGCATTTCCAGCCACTCGAAGCCGGTGGCCTCGCCCGCCAGGATGGCAATCAAACCAACGCAGACCCCGATGTGCCAGAGCTTCGCGCCCACGGTCACCAACCAGGGCCGCGCCAGTTGCACACGCCCCAATCGTGCCAGCATCCACAGCGCGACCCCCAGCGCAACTGGGATCGCAAAGCCATAAACCAGCAGATTGGTGCTGGCGGGATAGACCCGGCCAAAAGTCAGCCAGGCCGCATCCGCCAGAAAATCCGCCTTGTGAAACTTGAGTGAGGCGATGAAGCCAAAAATCGAACCCAGCACCAGCCAGAACGCCGCGCCGCCGAACAACATGAAGAGCGGCAGCCGGCACGAAGCGTCAATGCCGGCCGTCGAAGAATCGGCAGCGAGGGCGGCAGGACGGTTGGTGACGGCAGGCGCGGTCATTCGACGAACAGCAACATTACTCGAAAGGACTCGGCTCCTCCGGCGGTTTGGGCGGGGGCGCGGTGGCTTTCTCGACGCGGGCGATCAGATTGGCGCGTGCCTGAGCCGGATTGCGCCACTCGCGTTCGGCCAGTTTCATGGCCTCGGCAATCGGCAGGCGCACGATGCCTTTCCCGGCATCAATCCAACCCACCCGCTTGAGCGCTTCGGCTTCCGTGGCGGTCAATTCGGCGCGGGCCTTGGCGCGTTCCACCTTGCGCGCCTCATCCACCGCCGTGGAAGGCAGCGTGTATTTCTTGGTGACCCATACCAGCGCGGCGAAGATCAGGCAGGCAATCAGCACCGCGGCGATGATTGCCAGACTGCGGCCGGAACAGCATTTTTCAGATTCGGAGGAATTCATCAGTGACTCCGCTTCGGTTGCACGGTGGCGTCGGGCATGTCGTCGGTTTGATCCAGTTCACCACCGGAAATCTGCGTGGGCACGGGATGATACAAGCCCATCGCCTCGACGAGCCGCGGGTCTTTCTGCGGGAAGGGCGCGGCGCTGGCGAACTTCTTGAGAAACACCATCGCGAGCAAGCCGCCCATCAGCGCCATGATGCCCAAGGGCAGCCACACCATGTGGAACGGAAAGCCGTTCGGGTAGTAAACCGGCAGAATGTTGAACGACATGTCCACGAAGTGCATCACCCACGCCCAGGCCGCGATCAAGACCATCACTCCGAAATTGCTCTTCACGTCAATGCGCAGCAACGCCAGGAACGGAATGAAGAATTTGCCGAAGATGATCACCAGCCCGACGTAAAACCAGGTGCCCTTCTCGCGCACCACGTACCAGAAGGTCTCCTCCGGCATGTTGGCGTTCCAGATGATGAAGTATTGCGAGAAGGTGACGTAGGCGTAGAACACGGTGAACGCGAACAGCAGCGTGCCGAGGAAATAGTATTGATGCTCGTGCAGTACCACCGACAGGACGCGTTGCCGGTCGAGAATCATTGTGATGACGTACACGGTGGCCAGGGTCAGCCACACGCTGCCGGCAAAGTAATACACGCCATACATCGTGGAGAACCACTGATGTTGCAGCGCCTTCATCCATAGAATCGCGCCAAAGGTAAGCGTGAAGGCAAACACCCAGATGCCCCAGCACGAGTGCATGCGCATCTTGAAGGTACATTCCGCCGAACCGGTTTCGTCCTGTTTGAGCGACCAATGCTTGAGGCGGTCCGAGAGCAGCCACCAGAGACCGAAGCACGCCGCCGAAACCAGGTAGAATCCCGCCCAGGTGAACAAGGGCAGCTTCGCGTGCAAGGCGTGAATATGGCTCGCGCTCGCGCCCTCCTCCGGGCCCATCCAGGCGAACAATTGCGGCGCGAGCAGCGCGATGGGGATGAACAGAATTGCCATCCAGGGAAACAGCAAGGTGGCAAGATGCTCGCAGAAGCGGCGCGTGGCCACGGACCAGCCCGCGTCAAACAGATGATGTACCAACACCAAGAAGAGCCCGCCCAAACCAAGGCTCAGAAAGAACATGAACGACAGCAGCCAGGCGTAGCCAAAGCCCTTGAGGTCCACCAACGCACCAATGACGGAGATGACCGCACCCACGGCCACGAGCCGGACCGGGAGCATGCGCCAGCGGGCCAGGTCCAGAGGCGGAGGCGGCGCGGCCACGTTGTTGGAAGAGGTATCTTTGCTCATACGCGGTTATTTCAACGTCGCCCGCACTTCCGGCGATAAGTCGTCCACCGCGCCCAGCCGGCTCAACTGCAAGGCGCGCAAATAAGCGACCACGGCCCAGCGATCCTCCAGGGCAATCTGGGGGGCATAAGCGCCCATCAGGTTCTTGCCGTGACTGATGGTGTTGAAGAGGTCGCCATCCGGCAGTTCGACGATGCGTTTGTCATGCAAGTTCGCCACCACCGCCATCGCGCCGATCTTCTGGGTAATGCCTTTGCCTTCGCCGGTCGCGCCGTGACAGGGGGTGCAGTAAATCCCGTAACGTTGCTGGCCGCGCTCCAACAGTTGCGCCGTGACCGGCAGCGGATTCAACTCGACGAAATTGGTTGTGCCTGGGTTCCGTCCCGTGTTGACCGGCAGGTCCTCAAACGGATACACCGCCTGGCCGCCCACGTTAAGCGGTTCGCTGCGCGCAATCGTGCCCGGCGGGGGCAATTGGGAACTCAATCCACTCACGAAAAAGCTGTTGGCCGTCTGGGGACGCAACTTGAGTTGCCGTTTCATGTCCGGGAAAATCTGAAGGGGCCGGTTGCGGGTGAGATCACCGCGCCGGCCGGCAATCAGCACCACCAGCACCACCAGCACGCCGAAGATCAACAGGAAGTAGCGCATTAGTCCTCCACCATCTCGATGCGCTTGCTGCCGGCGGCTTCCAGCAGCTTGCGGGTTTCGGTTTCGGAGTACTTCGGATCGGCCGTCTCAATGACCACGAAGAACCGGTCGTGCGTCGCCAGCGCGAAACGTTTGTGCTTGAGCAACGGATGATGCAGCCGCGGCAGGCGGTTCAGGAACAACATGCCGAACAGCGAGCCGAACGCGCCAAATAGAATGGTCAACTCATAGGACGGCGGAAAGGCGCCGTGCGGGCTGAACATCGGCTTGCCGCCAATCAAGATCGGATAGTCAATCGCGTTCATCCACCAGATCATCAACATGCCCGTGGTGTAGCCCGTCAGCCCGCCAATGAAGGCAAACCAGCCCACCTTGGAGTTTTTCAAGCCCATTGCCCGGTCCATGCCGTGAATAGGAAAGGGCATGTAAACATCCCATTTGCGGAAGCCCGCATCGCGCACCTGCTCGGCCGCGTGCAACACGTCGGTCGTGTTGTCGAATTCGGCCAGCAGACCGTAGGGTTTGGCGGTGGCGCTCATCAGTGCGATCCTCCATTTCCATTTCCTTTGGCCAGCGGGTGATGCGGATCGGCCTGCGGCGTGACGCCCTTGACCTCGGAAACCGCGATCATCGGCAGGAAGCGCATAAACAGCAAGAACATCGTAAAGAACAAGCCAAACGTTCCCAGGAACGTGCAGATATCCACCCAGGTCGGCTCGAAATAGCTCCAGTTGGCCGGCAGAAACTCCCGATGCAGCGAGATCACCACGATGACAAAGCGCTCGAACCACATGCCCACGTTCACCAGGATCGAGAGAATGAAAACAATCACCAAGTGGTTGCGGATTCGTTTGAACCAGAACAACTGCGGCACCACGACGTTGCAGATCACCATCAGCCAGTAACCCCACCAATAGGGACCCATGGCACGGTTGATGAAAGCGAACCTCTCGAACGCGCTGCCCGAATACCACGCAATGAAGAACTCCATGCCGTAGGCGTAACCAACGATGGAGCCGGTCGCCAGCGTCACTTTGCACATCACGTCAATGTGCCGCATCGTGATGATGTCTTCGAGATGGCACATGCTGCGCAGCGGGATCAACAGCGTGAGCACCATGCCGAAGCCGGAGAAGATCGCGCCCGCCACAAAGTACGGCGGGAAGATGGTGGTGTGCCAGCCGGGCAATTGCGACACCGCGAAATCCAAGGACACAATCGAGTGAACCGACAGCACCAGCGGCGTCGAAAGACCGGCCAGGATCAGGTAGGCTTTCTCGTAGTTGCTCCAATGCCGGTTTGAACCCGTCCAACCCAGCGCAAACAAGCCATAAACGAACTGTTTGATCTTCGTCTTGGCGCGATCACGCATCGTCGCCAGGTCGGGCACCAGTCCCGTGTACCAGAACAATACCGACACGGTGAAATAGGTGGAAACCGCGAACACGTCCCACATCAGCGGCGAGCGGAATTGCGGCCAGAGTCCCTGATAAGTGGGAATCGGGAACAGCCACCAGTCAAACCAAACGCGGCCCACGTGCATCGCCGGATAAATGCCGGCGCACATCACCGCAAAAATGGTCATGGCCTCCGCCGCGCGGTTCACCGCCGTGCGCCAGCGTTGCCGCAGCAGGAACAGAATCGCGGAAATCAATGTGCCCGCATGGCCGATACCGATCCACCACACGAAGTTGATGATGTCCCAGCCCCACATCGTCGGGTGGTGATTGCCCCACACGCCGACACCAGTGGAGATCTGGTAAATCAGCATCGCCCCCAACATGCACATCGCCAGAAAACTGGGAACGAACGCGGCCCACCACCATTTGGGCGCCTTGCCTTCCGTGATGGCGGAAACGCGGTCGGAAATCCACGCAAAGCTGCGGTTGTTTTGAACCAGCGGCACCCGCTCCAACTCCGGCGGCGGGACGGGCACTTTGATCTGCGAGACGGCTTCCGTCATTAGTGCCCTCCTTTCCCGGCGGGCGCATGACCCTTGCTCCCCGGCGTGGCGGGACTGCCATGATGATTGTCAAACGGGTCGCCCTCAATGTGGTTCTTCTGAGCGAACTCTTGCAGGCTGTGGGGCATCGGATTCTGCTCGTAATCCGGCATCGCCGGGTTGGGATTGCGCACGCGCGCCAGGTAAGTCAAACGCGGCTTGGTCTTCAAGAATTCCAGCACCGAATAGTCGCGTTGCTGCCGCTTGAGTTGGGAAACGCGGCTGTTGGGATCGGCGACATTGCCAAACACAATGGCTTCCGCCGGACATGCCTGCGCGCAAGCCGTCGTGAAGGTGCCGTCCGGCACCACCACGTCGCCCGACGCACCGGCCTTGACCTTCTGAGTGATCTTGGCCTGTTCAATGCGCTGGATGCAAAACGTGCATTTTTCCATGACGCCTCTCATGCGCACAGTCACGTCCGGGTTCTTGATCATGCGGATCAAATCCCATTCATCCTCCTCCCGCATGCCGGACTCGGGATCCTTCCACCAGCGAAGCAAGTCCCATTTGCCGTCGGTCTTGTGCGTCAGCGGACTGGCGTAGAACGGCCCTTTCAATTTCTCCAAGGGCCGTTTGTTGTAATCGAGATAATTGAAGCGCCGGACCTTGTAGGGGCAGTTATTCGAGCAATACCGCGTACCCACGCAACGGTTGTACACCATCACGTTCAAGCCCTCCTGGTCGTGAACGGTGGCGTTTACCGGGCAGACACTTTCGCAGGGAGCGGCCTCGCAATGCTGGCAGAGCATCGGCTGGTTCACCGCCTGCACGTCGTCAATCCATTGCTCAAATTGCTGCGCCTCGTCCTTCCGGTAAACGTCCTTCCAGGAACGCTGGGCGGGATTGGTCGTGTAATAACGATCTATTCGCAGCCAGTGCATTTCGCGGCCCCGCTTGACCTGGTCCTTGCCGACAATGGGAATGTTGTTCTCGCTCTGGCAGGCGAGCACGCACGTCCCGCAGCCAACGCATGAACTCAGATCAATGGACATGCCCCACTGATGGAGTGCCGTCTTCATCGCCTCATCCAACGGGTTGGGATAGAGCGGCGATTCGTCCGGGGCTTCCGGCGCGTTCATTCGGTGCGCGAAATCCGGATGCTTGTTGAATTGGTCAAGGTTCGCCTCACGCACAATCGCGCGGCCTTCCATGGACCAATGATCCTGCGTGCAGGAAATCGGATACGTCTCACCCGTCTTGCGCACCGTCGCGCCCACGGCCAGACACCCGGTCTGGGTCGTCAGCAGCGGATACGCGTTGAAACCCACATCCTGGCCCACACGGCCTGCTGCCCGCTGGCGGCCATAGCCCAATGCCATGCCCAGTGAAAAGTCCGCCATGCCCGGCTGCGTCCAGATCACGCCTTTGATTACCCGATCACCCAGCTTCACTTCGACGACATCCGTGTTCTTCACGCCAAGCTCGCGCGCCGTGCGGCGGCTTACCAGCACGGCGTTGTCCCATGTGATCTTGGTGATGGGATCGGGAAATTCCTGAAGCCAGCCGTTGTTGGCAAAGCGGCCATCATCCACGCTGTAATCGCGGTGGAGAATGACTTCCAGGCTGTCCTTGGACGGTGTCGTGGATTTCGCAGTTGCCACTGCGCGCGTGACGGCCGCTGCACTGAAACCCGCGGTAACCGGCTCTGCGGCCGTAACCGCCAGGAAACCATCGTGCAGGAATTTCTTCCAGGCCTCCAGGCCGCCATTGCTGAACGTGTCAAACGTTGCCTGGACTACTTCGTATGGCCGCGTGACCGTTGATCCGGCAAGTCGCGCGAGAAACTCGAGTTCCGTCAACCCGCCGAATAACGGCGAGATCAGTGGCTGCACCGGCACATAGGTGCCGTCAGTCGTGAGTGCGTCACCCCAAGATTCCAGATAGTGCGCTTGCGGAAAATGCCAGTCACAACCCGCCGCAGTTTCGTCCTCATAGTAACCCAACCGCACCACCGTCTTCGCCTTGCGCTGGGTGTTGCTCCAGTCGAGGTCCGCGGGCGCGTTGTAAGCGGGATTACCGCCCAGCATTACCAGCGTGTCCACCTGGCCGGCATTGAGCGCCTGGGCCAACTCGGCCAGGGTGCCCGCCTGAGTGGCAATGGACGGAAGCAACTGCACCGTCTTGCCGATACCGCCCAACGCGGAGTTGATCGCCTGCGCAATCAAATGAACGGCCAGCGGTTGGCCCACGCCCGCCACAACCAGCGCGGCACCGCGATTGGCCAGCAAGTCTTTCGCGCACTCGGTGATCCATTTGACATCCTCAGCCGCGGGCTGCGTCACCCCGCTCAGACTCACGCCACATTGCGCTGCCACGGCCGCCGCCACGGACAACACCGCGCTTGCCGGCAGACGCAAACGGTGGTCCGCATTCAAGCCCGTGAGCGTGAACAGCGATTCCACCGCGTAGAGCCGGTTCATCGTATCACCGGCCTTGGCAATTTTTCGGCCCTTGGCGAAACGGCGGATGTGATTGTGCGCTTCCTCCTCGGCGCCGATGAAATCGCAATCGAGCGAAAGAATAACCTTCGCCATGTCATAACGAAACACCGGACGCACCGATTGCCCAAAGGCCAGGGTAGCCGCCCGCTCATGGACGGCATGGTCCACGGGATCGTAGGCATACCACCGCACCTTGGGAAACTGGTCGCTGATCAGTTTCTGTAGCCGCTTGCGCGAGGGAGAAGTGCCCGGCTCCAACAGAAAACTGACGCCTTCACCGCCCGTCTGTTTCAGTTTGGTCGCCAACTCCCCGAGAAATGCCAGCGCCGTCTCGGACGAAGTGGCGTTGCCCTGGTGAGCGAAACGCTTGGCCCGGTCGGGATCGTAAAGATTGAGAATGGAGGCCTGTGTGTAACGGTCGGTGGCGCCGTTGCCGCCGGGATAGCGGGCGTTGCCTTCGATCTTGACGGGGCGGCCCTCATGCGATTTGACGACGAGCGGCACGGCGCCGCCGCGCGTGGGCATGGCGGTGGCGAATTCCTGCGGCTTACCGTGAACGTAGTCCTCGACCGCCTTGCCAAACGGCATCAACTTGTCCTCGGGCCGACGGCAACCCGTCCCGGACAGACCAAAGCCCGCCAACAAGAACGAAGCGGACATGATCTTGACGAAATGCCGACGCGAAACCGGGTCGGTGAACTCCGTGGCGCCTTCGGGAAACTCCCGTTCCAAGAATTGCTTGAATTCGGGGGTCTCGGCGAGTTGATCCAGGCTGCGCCAGTAAATTCGGCCCGTGGCCTCCGGGCCGACAGGGTTGGCCGCAGTGTCAATGCCCACCGGATCAACCGTATGGGGATGCTGATGGTGATCCGGCTCGGCGGCGTGAGGCGCGTGGGGATGGGAAAGGGTTTTCATCGGTGACACGCCGAGCAATTCTCAAGCGATTCAACTCGCCAGTGGTCCATCATTTCCTTGCCTTTGGCGCGCTGCGTTTGCGCGGCCACATTGGGATCATCGCTCCAAGTCCAGTTCAAATCCGTAATCTTGTCCAGCGGTCGCAGCTTGGACGCCGGATCGCGATGGCAGTCGAGGCAAAAGGTCATGCTCAGTGGCTTGGCGTGATAAACCTCCTCCATCTTGTCAATCGGCCCGTGACATTCCACGCAACTGATGCCGCGGTTGACGTGTACGGCGTGATTGAAATAAACGAAGTCCGGCACGCGATGTATTTGCACCCACGGAATCGGTTTGCCGGTGGCCGCGCTTTCGCGAACCAACTCCAGACGCGGATCATCCTTCAGCACCTGATTGTGGCAGTTCATGCACGTGGAAGCCGCCGGAATGTTGGAGAACCAGGACTGTTCCACCTTGTCGTGGCAATACCGGCAATCCATCCCTAGTTGATTAACGTGCGTCGCGTGCGAGAAGGAAACCGGCTGGATGGGCTGATAACCCACCCGTGCGTACTTGGGAGTGAAGTAATACCAAACGCCCGCCGTCACGGCACTGGCCGTCAGCGCGCCACCGATGATAATCATCACCGGCAGCCGGTTGGTCCACTTCGGAAATATGGCTGACATCGCAAATCGCTGTTAAATCCGTCAAAGCCCGGGTGCAATACATGGCCCGCCCACGCAAGGCATACAGGACGGAGGTCTGAATTCTTGTGAATAATGGACCACCGTCAATGGTTTTTTGCGCGCATCTGCCCATAAATCTCCCCGCCCCGGGTTCCCGCTGAACAATTCCCTCTATCGCACGGCCAAAAAATGTTTACCGGCTGACGCTCCCGGCAGCAAGCCGCTTTGTGAAATGTTTCACGATTTAGGATGACTTAATGATGGCGATAAGCCGGAGCGGAAGACCTGCGCGCGCTTGGTTCGACCCGACCCAGAATGGAGTGCTTGGGTGTGGGACTTTCAGAACTCCTCCCAGAACCCCGAAGCCAAGTTGGTTCAGGGAGAAACCAGGCCCAGAATGTTTTGCTGCGGCACGGCCCCGTAAGTACGGCTGTCGGCACTGTTGCCGCGGTTGTCGCCCAGGACAAAGTATTCGTGTCGGCCACAAATCCAGGACTGCGAGGAGTCCGTCAAACTGCAAAAAGTTTTTGTGCCTGGCGGGAGGTACGGCTCCCGCAGCAGGACGCCGTTCACGTACACCCGCCCATCGCGCACACAGACCGAGTCGCCCGGTTTCGCGATGATGCGCTTGATTGCGTAACCCTGGTCTTCCGGATCATACAAGACGACAATGTCCCGGGGCTTGGGTTCGCGGAAGTAATAGACCAGCCGGTTGAGCAAATACCAACTCGAATCAGGCAAACTTGGAGACATGCTCGATCCGGTGACTTGAACCGACTGAACCACGTAGCGCTGGCTCAGGTGAAAACAACCGTAGGTGAGACCTGCAATGACCAACCACCCGATCACCAGCTTCAGGCACCGGGCAGTAACGGCGGGGTCGTTCTCGCATCCGACCCCGCCGACTGAGGCCGCTGCCGGCCTGCGCCTTTCATGTTCCGTCGCCCCAAACTCCATAAACTCGAACGTCCTCCTTTGCACCTGAGCCTCGCATTTAGCCTGTGGGCGGGCAACCCAGGGCAAATACCAATCGTCGCCCCGGAGGATCGGATGAAGCATAATTCACCTCACGACCCTCAGCCACGGCGCCGTGGCAATCAACAACGGCAGGAGCAGAACGACACCGCACATTCTCATGCGCGAACAACCATTGCCGACATTCGTTGCAGCCGTACGAGAACCCTCCCGCTCAGAGTCGCACACGGAAGCCGACGCGCGTGAGGGCATATACAATTGTGCAAATCAACGCCGTCAACAGCCCGGCATTCAGTGCTCCAGGCCAACCGCTGCTGAAAGGCCACAACCATCCGGAAAGCCCGATGATGGCAAACAAACTGCCCACGATGCCGGGCAAAACATAAGCCAGCACGGCGTTCTGGCCCACGAGATTCACCGGCACAGCCCAGGCTCGCCAACGGCCCACATCCATGAGCAGGTAAACCACGAGGAACGCCAAACAACACCATCCTCCGGAAACCAAAGCGTAGGCCTCCGTCGCCGCGATCTTGTTGATCCCGTGCAAGGGCCGCACCAGCGTGCCCGCCACCAGCAAACCCACGCCAAACAGGAGGAAGAATCGCGCGCGTTCAAACGGGGTGCGGGCGGCGGCTTCGCCCACAAACCAGTTTCCCACGAGCACGCCCATCATCACGCTCGCCGCAGTGCTGCCGAAGATCTGGCCGACATTGAGCACCCCTTGCACCGGTCCCAACCAGTGCAACACGCCATGCCGGTTGCCAACGTAAAGCGCCAGCATCAGTCCAAGCACCCCGGACAGCGCGAGCGAATTGCCGCGCGTCAGCAAGTACACGATGCTGCAAGCGAGGTACGCCCAGCCAATCAATCCCAGAATTCCCCACCATGAAGTTTGCAGCCACACGGTTTCCCCGGCGGCGTTCTTGCCGCGAAAGAGCGCGAGCATGAGCACGAGGAGAATTCCGGCGGTCACCCGCGCGGCCAGGTGGATGCGCTGGCGTTGCGGCAATGAGTTAGCCGGCACTTCCGCCCACGCCACCAGCACGCACGACATCGTCAGGAGATACCAAAGTTCCTTGGGAAGCCACGCTGCTTCAGGAGCGAAGCAGCCCTTGTTCACCATGATCACGCCCACCCCAATCAACGAAGCGGAACGCAGCAGGATGCGCTTCAACTGCGCCGCCAGCGATTCGCCCTGCAACCGCCGCTTGTGCAGCGCCAGGGGAATGGCCACTCCGACGATGAACAAGAAGGCGGGGAAGACCAAATCCACGAAGGTGTAAGCGTCCGCAGCATCGGGTGCGTGCTTGGCCCAGGCGGGAATAGCTTTCACCCCGGCGAGATAATTCACGAAGGTCATCGCCATGATGACCAGGCCGCGGTAGGCATCAAGTGAAACCAAGCGCGCAGCAGGCTCTGACGACCCTGCCGGCGAACCGGCCAGCATTGCGGATGAGATCATGGGCCAATTCTGGCTTGTCTGGCGGCCAGCCCTAACAGCGATTCCGACAGAACCATCATCCGCGACGCCCAGATGATCCGGGACAAAAGCGACGGCGAGGTCTCAAAGGACCGTTGCTCCCCTGCCCCGCATAGAACCGTTTACTCCGCCTGCTGCTGTTGCCGTAGCTTTTTGCTTTCTTCAATGAGCTTCTGCTCCGCGTCGCGCGGCATTTCCTCGTAGTGGCTGAAATCGTCCGTATGCACCCCGCGGCCACCCGTCAGCGAACGCAGCGTGCTGGAGTAGCGGTAAAGCTCCTTGGCCGGCACGTGCGCCTTGATGACCTGGAAACTGCCGTCCACGTCCATGCCCTGAATCTTTCCGCGCCGGCTGGAGAGATCGCCCATCACCTTGCCCATGCAATCCTCGGGGATGCGGATTTCCACCGTGTGAATTGGCTCCAACATGCAAGGGCGCGCCGCCGTGAAAGCTTCCTTGAAGGCAAAATAACCCGCCACCTGGAAGGCAATGTCCTTCGAGTCCACCGGATGCATCTTGCCGTCGTAGAAGTCAATCTTCACGTCCACGACGCGGTAGCCTGCGATGATGCCTTCCTCGCACGCCTTGTTGACGCCCTTTTCCACGGACGGCACGAACACACGGTCCACGTTCTGGCCAACGAGTGATTGGGTGAATTCCACTCCCGTATCGCGCGGCTTCGGTTCGATACGCATCCACACTTCGGCGAACTGTCCGGCTCCGCCTGTTTGTTTCTTGTGACGATACTTCGACTCTCCCCGCGCTTTGATGGTTTCCCGATACTTCACCCGCGGCTCGGCCAGTTCCACGTGGACGTTGTAACGTCGCCGCAACCGGTCGGCAATGACCTCCAAATGCAATTCCCCCTGCGCGGAAAGCACGGTTTGATGCAATTCGCCATCCACATGATGCAGGAAGGTCGGGTCCTCGTGATGCAGCGCCGACAGGCCGGAGGCGATCTTGTCTTCCTCGCCCTTGCCGGTGCTCTTGAGCGAAGCGTGAATGTTGGGTCGCGGATAAACCACCTTTGGCAGCGACACGGGTTTCTTGCCGCCGCACAGCGTGTTGCCGGTGTGCGTATCCTTGAGTTTCACCACCGCTGCGATGTCGCCGGCGTTCAACACAGGAACGGATTCGCGGTTCTTGCCGTTGAGCAGGTAAATCTGCCCGATCTTCTCCGTGCTGCGCTTGTCGGTGTTGACAAGCTCCGACCCAAACCTGATCTGGCCCGAATAAAGCCGGAAGAACGAGAGTTCACCGAACTGCGCCTCACTCATGGTCTTGAACACATAACACACCGGATCGGGGTCGGTGAGTGACAATTCCACGTCCTTGCCGTCCGCGTCGTGCGCCTCGACTTTGGCACGGTCCACTGGCGACGAACCATACTTGGCGATGAAATCCATCAACCGCGCCACGCCGATGTTGTTCTCCGCCGAGGTGCAGAACACCGGCACGAACGACTGCTTCTGGATGGCCGCATGCAAGCCCGCGCGCAACTCCTCCTCGGTCAGCGTGCCCTTCTCCATCCACTTCTCCATGAGCGTGTCGTCAGACTCGGCGATGTATTCGATCAACCGCTCGTGCGCCTGCGTGACGCGTTGCGCCCAGTCGCCTGTGGCGGGGGCTTCTGTGAACTTGCCGCTCCGGTCGTCCGCGTACGTGATCACCTCGCTGCGAATCACGTCGAGCAACTGATTGAAACCCGGCCCCGAGTTTATGGGCATGGCCAGCGGGAACACCCGTTCGCCGAAATGCGCGCGTAATTCGACCAATTCGTTGTCAAAGTCCGCCTCCTCCTTGTCCAGGCCATTGACGACAATCATCTTCGGGATGCCGTACTGCGTCGCGTATTTCCAGACCGCGTCCGTGCCCACGCCCACGCCGTGAGTGGCGTTTACCACCACCAGCGCAAAGTCGCCAACGCGCAGCGCACCGAGACCTTCACTGATGAAATCCGCGTAACCCGGGCAATCCAGGAGGTTGAATTTCTTCCCGAGCCATTCCAGGTGCATCAGCGAGGCGGACACGGAAATCTGCCGCTGCTTCTCGCTCTCGTGATAATCGGAAACCGTGGTCCCGGCGGCGATGCTGCCCATGCGATTGATGACGCCGGCGCAGGCCAGCATGGCCTCACTGAGCATCGTCTTACCCGAAGAAGCATGCCCCACGATTGCGAAATTGCGGATGTCGCCCGCTTGATACTCTTTCATAAGCCAATTCCAATGATCGTCCGAAGCGCTCCCCACGAGCGCGAATTGCGCGCCAATGTAGAGAGCCACTCCGCCCAAGCCAAGCGCGAAGAAACGACCCATGAGAATATCCAGCACTTGGAAGCTTGATGGGGAACCATCAACGTAAATGAAGCCATTCCCTGTAGCCGCTGACATAAGGAGGCGGACCCGCTCGCAAGCGCAACCATCCGCCTCCTCACGTCGGCGGCTACGGCTCGGGGGGCTTATGCTGCGATCCAGTTCGCGAATCCCTCGGCAACCTTCGTTGGTCGTTGACTCAAATCGTCAGCTTGCGCTTGCGCGCCACGACCTCCCACCGTTCCTCCGCCCGGCCTTCACGCACCACCACCGCCTCGGGATGCAATGCCACGGTCGGGCAAACATGCCACGGTACACCGTAGAAACATTCGCCCAATTCGATTTCCCCTGCCCTTTCCGTCTCCACCACCAGATGCTCTTCGCTGTGCGAAAGGGCCTTCGCGTCCGGCAGATTCAGGAACAACACGCGCGGATGCGGATTCTCCGAAGCAATGGCTTTGTGGCCGAGATCAAGACAAAGGCGGTTTCCACCGGGCTTGCTCACCACGCGCGTCAACACCAGCGCCGCGGGTAGGAAATCCATGTCCGCGCAGGCGGTGTCATAAGCGGCATCCCACAAGACGCAAGTGCCGGGGCTGCACTCCACGTCCGGCTGTCGCGCGTGCATTGGAAACGTCGGCGTGCCGCCCGCCACCAGGCGCGGCACCGGCAGCCCCGCCTGCAATAACTCCCGCCGCAAAGCGCGCACCGGTGCGAGCGCCGCCGCGCACAACTCCGCGCGCTTGGCCGGATCGCTCTCGCGGATGTGTCCATCGTAGGCGTGGAGTCCGCCGGGTTTGAGTCCCGGCAGGGTGCCAAGCAAACGGTAAAGCTCCACGGCCCGTGGCCCGGGTTCGATTCCCGTGCGGTGCATGCCGCAATCAAGGTCCAACAACACTTCCACCGCCACGCCCGCCTGGCCGCACGCTGCGGAAAGCGATTGGAGCACGGACGCGTTGTCGGCAATGGTGGAGAAGCGGGTTTGCGGAAACTTCTGCGCCAGTTGGACGAAACGCCGGACCTTCGGACCAATCGGCTGATGCGCCAGCAACACATCCGCCGCCCCACAGGCTGCCGTCATTTCCGCCTCGGCGATGGTGGCGCACTTGAACTTCGTGATGCCGTGCGCCAGTTGCAGCCGGATCATTTCCGGCAGCTTGTGCGTCTTCATGTGGGGACGCAGCCGGGACACGTCACCCACCAGTGCGATCATGCGCCGGATGTTTTCCTCCGCGCGCTCGGGATAAACCAGCAACGCCGGAGAATCCACGTCGTCTGGGTTGATGATTTCATACCAACGACCGTTTCGCGAGGCGCTGACCGCCGCCGCAGATTCAACTGGCGAAGCGGGATGAATCAATTTTGACATGAGATGTGAACAGAGGTTAGCCGCGCATCCGTGCGTTGACAATGGTTCACCGGCGTCAATGAATCGGTGCGGTTTCAATTCTCCTCCGGCCATTGCACTCCGCGCCAGCTTCGCGGACTGCACCGACCATGCCGGTTTAGAACTTCTACGCGGCGGCGCGAAAAGGTCGGAGGGATGCCACGCTTGAAATCCATGTGGAACCTCCCCGAAAGATTTTCAGGAATTGGGCAATCAAGACTTCACTTCCGCAACTCCTCGATAAGGTAGCGACGTGCCATGGCAACGTGAATGGGGAAGAACCCACCACTACCCAAAACCACGAGCAAGAAGCCCAAGACGATGTAACTCCAATCGGTTGAATCAGCGGAGAAAGCCAAGGAGCACACCCAACAACCCGTGCCCCAGAGCGCCATGCAGATGAAGAAGCCGACCCACGTTTGCCAGTGTCGCCAAGCTTTGGTGTGGCAGCGCTGCCAGACCTCTTCTCGTGCGGTTAGAGGCAAGGACGCCAACTCCGGGATCGAAGACACTGTGAAATAAATACGCATGACAGCCAATAGAACTGACCGGCCGGCACCCACTGGTCAACGGCCAAGTCCGGCACATGCATTTCGTTTACGCCCGCTCCAAAGGGGTGGCAAGCCTGTTTTCCCGGATTTTTGCGGAGCGAGTTCCTCACGCCAGACCAGCCATTCGGCTTAGAAGCACAATGGCTCACCAGCGGCAATGAATCAGAGCAGTTTCAATACTCCTCTTGTCATCGCACCGCGCGCACCTGCATCGAGGTCTGCGGCAGCCCTCTGCCGCTTTGTGTTGTCAGCGTTGCAGATCAAAACGGGCAGAGGACTGACACACAGGGCTGATACCCTCCAAGACCTTGCGGAATTCTCCCATCGGGGCTCCTGAACCAGGACTCAGGTTGGCGGCTGAACAAGCAGGGGCTCGGCCAAAGTGAGTTCATGCTTTAAGCAACCGCCAACGAATCAGCGCCGCTATACTCACTACCAGTGGAATAAACGTGATCACATGCAGATAGCCCAGAGGGCGAAAGTCCTCGTGCAACACAGCGATGCACGCCGCCCCACCTGCGAGGGCTATGGCCATCAAGCTGGCGACCAGGAGAACCCAGCTGCGTCCGTGTTTCCGGGGAAAGGGCACACAGAGAGCCCACATTCCAACCCACCCAGAGATCAGCCATAAGCCCCAGAAAACTACAATAATCGTGGGAATAACCATGAAGGGTCAGGCGTTGCGAATAGCGGGGATGTCACGTGGTGTGGGACCGGGATTGGGAAGCGCACCATCACCGCGCCCCGTAGCCACCCTCATCAGCATCGTTTTCATACCTCTAGCCTGTGGCTCTCCTGCTTAACAGTATTGAACTGCCGAGACTCACTGGCCACTGGTCAACCGGTAAGTCCGGCACACGCGCTTCGTTTACGCCCGACCTCCAGGCGTGGCAAGCCTGTTCTTTTGGTCTTTTCGGGGAAGCACGCATATCACTTTCTTACATTGGGGAGCGCACGCGCCTTCGCGTGCGGCGGTTGACGCCCTCGTCAACTGCACGGGCGCGCCACCGCGCTTGATTCAACGCGCGGTGGCGCGCGTCGTCCCGGCGGCGAGGCGCAGCCGGGTCGCACGCGAGGGCGCGTGCGCTCCCCGAAACCAAGGCCCACGAAACCGGGCTTGCCTGCCGCTACATCCTGGTGAATCATTCTGCCATCAGCACGTTGATGGGTTTGGGGCGGGGCATTTTGTTTTGAGATTGGGGAATAATGCGGGAGGGAGATCGGCGTGCGTCGTCGTGTATGACACCCGGACGCATCATCAGACTTGCGCAGGCACAACTCGCGTTGGGCGTCGGTTGCGGATTTGCCTTCGCCGCTTCCGGTTCGTCGCCCACCATTCAATACAACCGCGACATCCGCCCCATCCTTTCGGAAAACTGTTTTGTCTGTCATGGTCCAGACCAGAACACTCGCAAAGCCCGCCTGCGGCTCGATGACCGCGAGACTGCCATCACGCGCGGCGCACTTATGCCCGGCCAGCCCGAAGCGAGTGAACTCATTGTCCGTATTCTGGCCACAGCCGAGGACGAAGTGATGCCGCCGCCGGACTCGCGCAAGCAACTGACCGGCGCGCAGAAAGAACTGCTGCAACGCTGGATTGCCGCGGGCGCGGAATATCAACCGCACTGGGCGTACATCAAACCCGAGCGGCCTGCGGTTCCCAAGGCTCACAATCCGCAGAGCGAAATCCCCAATCCGATTGACGCCTTCGTGCTCGCTGAATTGGAGAAACACGAAGTCCAGCCCGCGCCCGAAGCCGCCCGCCGCGCGTTGCTGCGCCGTTTGAGTCTCGATTTAACCGGCCTGCCGCCGACGCCGGAAGCCGTCGCTGACTTTCTCAAGGACCAAAGCCCCGCGGCCTACGAGCGTCAAGTGGACCGGCTGCTCGCCTCGCCGCACTTTGGCGAACGCATGGCTGTCCCGTGGCTGGACGTGGTGCGCTATGCGGACACGGTGGGCTATCACGGCGATCAGAACCAAAATATCTTTCCGTATCGCGATTACGTCATCAACGCATTCAACGCCAACAAACCCTTCGACCGGTTCACACTCGAGCAACTGGCTGGCGATCTGTTGCCCGACCCGACCGAGGAGCAGATCATTGCCACGGGATTCAACCGCCTGAACATGATGACGCGCGAGGGCGGCGCGCAGCCCAAGGAGTACCTCGCCAAGTATCAGGCCGACCGCGTGCGCGCGGTGTCCACCGCGTGGCTCGGCTCCACGATGGGTTGCGCCGAGTGCCACGATCACAAGTACGATCCGTTCTCGACGAAAGATTTCTACGCCATGGAGGCGTTTTTCGCGGACGTGAAGCAATGGGGCGTTTACAACGACTACAACTACACGCCCAATCCCGACCTCAAAGGCTGGAGCAACGATCACCCGTTCCCGCCGGAGATCGAAGTGGAAAGTCCGTATCTGCTGCGCCGCATGGAACAGTTGCGCCAGCAGATCGCCGAAGTTGAAACGAAGGCGGCGGCGAGCTTGCGCGCCGACTCCGCGCAACGGGAATCCTTCGGAACGTGGCGGCGGGCCAGTTTGAATTACCTCAAGGAATGGCCTACTGGCTGGATGATGCCCATCCCGGAAGTCGTCGTTAAAATGAAAGACACCAACGCCGTTGCGACCACGAATTTCACCGTGTCGGCGGACGCTTCCGTGACGTTCAGCGGTTCGGTCCGGGACAGCACGCGATTGACTTTGCCGCTGACGGACGGTTGGCTGGCCGCCGTGCGGCTGGAGATTGTTCCGCTGGAAGACACCAATCGTGACGGGCAAAATCGGCAGCGCTCTGCTGCCATCACTCCAAGCGCCGCGTTGAAACCGAAGTCTGGCGAGAAGGAAACGAAGCTCGTGTTTTATCACGCGGAAGCCGACCACAAGCAGGAGCGTTATTCGATGACGCTGCCCATCATCGGTGTGAAGGATCGCTGGCAGCTTTCGCCCGATCACGACTTGCAGACCGCTGTCTGGCTGCTGGCAAAGCCCGCCAAGGTCGCCGAGGGTGATTCATTGATCATCAACCTCGGCAGTGCGCCCGTGGCGAGCGTGCGCATCTCCATTACTCCCTTCGCGAGCGGTGATCCGCTGCAATCCGGGATCGGAGAACCCTTGCGCAACGCGCTGGCGCAATCCGCGCGGCTCCGCTCAAAGGCCGACCGCAACCTGCTGAACGCAACTCATTTGTTCAGTACTGCCTGGGACGAAGCCGCGTTCGCCAAGGTGCAAAGCCTGTGGACCGATCTCCGCGAATGTCGCGGTGGCCGCGCCTGGACGATGATCACCGAAGCGCGCGAGCCGCTGACGACGCGCGTGTTGCCGCGCGGCAACTGGCAGGATGACAGCGGTGAAATCGTCGAACCGGCCACGCCGCATTTTCTGCCGCCACCCCCCGAGGCGAAGAACCGCCGACTGACGCGCCTGGACCTCGCGCGCTGGTTGGTTTCACGCGACAATCCGCTCACCGCCCGCACGCTGGTGAACCGGCTGTGGAAGGAGTTCTTTGGCCAAGGGCTGGCTCCGGTGCTGGATGATCTCGGCGCGCAGGGTGAAGCGCCGTCGCATCCCGAATTGCTCGACTGGCTGGCGGTGGAATTCATGGAGCGCGGCTGGGATGTGAAGCACATCGTCAAGCTGATGGTCACGTCCGCCACGTACCGCCAGACCGCGAATCTCAGGCTCGAACTCAAGGACCTTGACCCCAACAACCGTTTGCTGGCGGCGCAGAATCCGCGCCGGCTGGAAGCGGAGTTTGTGCGTGACAACGCCCTGTTCATCGCTGGGTTGCTCAACCCGGAGCTGGGCGGCCCCAGCGCGTATCCGTATCAGCCGCCCGGATACTACGCGCAACTGCAATTCCCCGACCGCGATTACCACGCGAACACGGACGCGCGCCAGTATCGGCGGGGCGTCTATGCCCACTGGCAGCGCACGTTCCTGCAACCGATGCTCGCCAACTTCGACGCGCCCTCGCGCGAGGAATGTACGGCCAACCGCGTCGTCTCGAACACGCCGCAACAAATGCTCACGTTGTTGAACGATCCGTCGTTCGTGGAAGCGGCGCGCGTTTTCGCCGAATGGGTGCTGAAGGCAAAATGCGATTCCGACGAGGAGCGAATCGAGCTGGTCTTCCAGCGCGCACTGGCCCGGCCCGCGAAAGCCGGCGAGAAAAGTTCGCTGCTGAGTTTTCTCAAAGGGCAACGCGAGCATTACCGGGCAGATGCCGGGGAATCGGTCAAGCTCGCGAAGGTGGGCCTCGCGCCCGCGCCGGAAGGTTTGGCCCCGGCCGAGCTGGCGGCGTGGACACAGGTTTGCCGCGTGGTCTTGAATTTGCACGAGACGATTACGAGATACTGATGGGAAACACCAAGTGGGAAACACCAAACAGCAAAAACCAAACACCAAAGCACTGCCAACGCCCAAGAAGCGGTTGGCGGGGGTCTCGTACTCGAGTGGCAACGGCGATAATGCCTGGGTTCTACGCGATGAGCCAGTGACAGCGCCTCAAGCCCGCCATCCTTTTGATTTTGAGGAGCGCACGGCGGTGTTTGGCGAGAGCATCATCCGATTCTCAAAACGGATTCCCCGCGGGCCGGGCAACGATCGGCTGATCAACCAGATTGTTGGCAGCGGGACGAGCGTGGGCGCGAATTTCTGCGAAGCGAACGATTGTGTCTCGAAGAAGGATTTTCGTTACACAGCGAAGCGTTGTCTCAAAGAAGCGAAAGAGACGCGGTTTTTCCTGCGCATGATCGCCGCGTCTGAGCCATCGCTGGCTGAGGAAGCCCGCCGGCTTTATCGCGAAGCAGCCGAGTTGATCCGCATCCTCGCAACCATGTGCCGAAAATGAACCGTATCATTCTCCAAGCCTGGCACTTGGCTTTTATTTGGTTTTTGGTGTTCGGTTTTTGGTGTTTGAACAATGAAATCATCATCCTTTGACCCGGACGCGTTCGCGCGCAGCATCAACCGCCGCACTTTTCTCGGCCGCGCGGCCTACGGACTCGGCGGCATGGCGCTGGCCTCGTTGCTGAATCCTGCCCTTCTCGGCGGCACGGCCCGCGCGGAGGAACGCTGGCGCGGCATCCTCCAGCCGCCGCATTTTCCGATCAAAGCGAAACGTATCATCCATCTCTGCATGGCGGGTGGGCCATCCCATTTGGAGACGTTCGATTACAAACCCAAGCTTAAAGAAATTGACGGCCAGCCGTTTCCTGAATCGTTTACGAAGGGGCAGCAACTGGCGCAGTTGCAGAACACCGTACTAAAGGCGCGCGGGCCGTTCTGCGAATTCAAGCAATGGGGTGAGTCGGGCCAGCAGATTTCCACGCTGTTCCCGCACATTGGCAGCATCGCGGACGATATTTGCATCGTGCGCTCGATGCACACGGAGCAGATCAACCACGATCCCGCGCACGCGTTCATGAACACCGGCTCGATCATCAAGGGCCGGCCCAGCATGGGATCATGGCTGCTCTACGGACTCGGCGCGGAAACCGACAACCTGCCCGGCTTCGTGGTTCTGAATTCCGCCGGGCGCACCGGCCTGCAACCCGTCTCCGCGCGGCAATGGTCCAGTGGGTTTCTGCCGAGCAAATTTCAAGGCGTGGCGTTTCAGTCCAAAGGCGATCTCGTGCATTACATCGGGAATCCCGAAGGCGTCTGCCAGAGCACGCAACGGCAGGTGGTCGAGGAAATCCAGCGGCTCAACGGTTTTCTGGCCGAAGACACGCTCGACCCGGAAATCCAGACGCGCATCAGCCAGTTGGAACTGGCGTTCAAGATGCAAACCTCCGTGCCGGAGTTGACCGATTTCAAGAGCGAGCCGAGGGAGATGCTGGAAATGTACGGCGTGAGGAATCCGGGCGACGGCAGCTTCGCCTCGAATTGTCTGCTCGCACGCCGGCTGGCCGAACGCGGGGTGCGGTTCATCCAGCTTTATCATCGCGCGTGGGATCATCATGGGGACATCGTCAACGGTATGAAGTGGGGCGCGGAAGACGTGGATCAAGCGAGTGCTGCACTGGTGAAAGACTTGAAGCAACGCGGCCTGTTGGACGACACGCTGGTCCTGTGGGGCGGTGAATTCGGCCGCACTCCGATGGGTCAGGGTTCCGGACGCGACCATCATATTCTGGCCTTCTCCGTTTGGCTGGCCGGCGGTGGCATCAAAGCTGGAATCACCTGGGGCAGCACGGACGAGTTGGGCTACCGCTACCTTGAGGACGCGCAACAAATGCATGTCCACGATCTGCACGCCACCATGCTGCGGCTCTGCGGCATTGACCACAAACGCCTCACCTATCGCTACCAGGGCCGCGACTTCCGGCTGACGGATGTGTTCGGGCAGGTGGTGGAGGGGATTGTGGCTTGAACTCGGATTACGCTCGTTCCGATCCTTATTCGCTTGGTGCTGTCTGTGGCGAACGCGCTTCACGCGAACGGAACTCGTGCAAAGTTTATGCAGGTGGTGCTGGGGAATTCGTTCCCGTTCTACCCGGCAAAAAACCCGGATCGGTTGCGGTTCACCTCCATTGCCCAGGTTCATCCGACCATTCCGTCAACACTTGCCGCTGCGTGACCGGCCACCAAGCCTGAAGCCTTCCAGCCAGGCGCGTCACAACCTCCGGGTGTTGGGATGCCAGATTGTTGTTCTCGTGCGGGTCAGACAACAGATCAAACAACTGCGGACGCTTCTCGGTCTGGGGATGGTGACGCGCATAGCGGCCAAGACGACCGTCATACGTCAACAACAGCTTCCATCGGCCTTCGATCACCCAACGATAGAGCAGACTGTCCTCGGGCCGGTCTATGTTCGCCACGTCGTGCGCGAACGTTTCACCAAACACCGCGCGACGGGGGGGCGGTTGGCCGGATTTCAGAATGGGCAGCAGGTTGAAACCGGGGAGTTCCTTGGGAATCACCACGCCGGCTGCCGCCAGCGCCGTGGGCACGATGTCCACACTCGAGCAGAGTTGCTCGCCGCGGTTGCCCGGTTTGATGACGCCCGGCCAGCAGAACATCGTGGGCTGGCGCACGCCACCTTCGTTGGCCGACTGCTTGGATCGCGGCGCGAATCCGGGGCCGTCCGGTTGTTGAATCCAACCGTTGTCGCCCACGTAAACGACGAGGGTGTTTTGCGTCAGCCCTTTCTCGTCAAGGTAGCCGAGCAACTGGCCGCACGTTTCGTCGAACCACTCGACCATGGCGTAGTAACGCGCCACGAAGTCCGACTCGATCCCCTTGGTCTTGTATTTCTGGAAAAGCCGATCCGGCGGAGTGTGCGGGTCGTGCGGGAGAAACGGCGCGTACCACAGAAAGAACGGCTTCTTCTCGGCCAGGGCGTGATCAATGAACTCGAACACCGGCGCCATGCCCTGACGGCCAATTTTCAAACCGTCGTCGCCATGCCGCCCGCCGGGTTCGGGAAAACCGCGCGTCATCCCGTGCGTAAAGCCGCCGCGCCGATAGCTGCCCTCCCACCACTTGCCCGATTGATGGCTCAAGTAACCGCGCTCGCCAAGCAGTTTCGGCAGCGACGGCTGGCGGTCATATTGCGCAATCAATTTCTCCCGCAAAGCCCGGTAGGTTTCTGTCTCGCCGCCTCGCGAAGTCGGCGTTTCCGGCAGCAGCGCGGGGTCATTGCCGCTGATCTTGTGTTGATGCGCGTACAGCCCGGTCGCCAAAGAAGCCAGCGCCGGACGACACAGCGCCGTGGGCACATAACCGCGGGGAAACAACACGCTCTGGGCTGCGAGGCGGTCGAGGTTGGGCGTTTCGATGTGGGGATGGCCCATGAATCCGTAATCGGTCCAGGCGTGATCGTCCGAGATGATGAACACGAGGTTGGGGCGCTGGTTGGTAGCGGCACAGGCCGTGACCAGGACGAGCACGCAATTGGCGACCGCAAGGAGATGTCTTATGGCAATCAAACGGATTGGGTATCGTAGGCTCATGCGGGTCGTCATGGCTGACTTAGGAGGTAACGTGGAATGCGATCACCCGGTTCGGTGAGTGTCAAATCGCGCACCAGGGCTTGCGCCGCCGCAAGCGTCACGTGCCCGGCCTGGAGCAGGTAATCCAGCGTGTTCTGCGCGGCGAGTACTTCGTAGAGGTTACCTGTCTTGAGCACCTCGCCGATGGTCCTCACTGCCGCCTCCGTCTCGCCGAGGTGGGCGATGGCTTCGGCCGCCGCCACACGCACGTCCGCCCATTCGTCGCCCAACCGACCGCGGAGTCTGGCTTTGGCCGTCGCGGCACTCTCGCCCAAGATCAAGCAACCCGTGGCCGCCCAATAGCGGATGACGGGATGCGGGTCCTCCAGCGCAGCAATGAAAGCGGGCAGATGCGCGGGGTTGCGGTCGCTGGCTTGATCCGCGAGGTCGAGGATACGCGCCAGCGGATATGCCGCGCTCTGCGCGTAGTCGTAAAGGGTCTTTTCGCCCGCGAGCTTGGCGCCCATGCCTTCCGGGATGAAGCCGGGATCGCGCGTCTTGAGGATTTCAATTCGCAGGGCGGCGCGCAGTTTCGCGAGGCGCGCGGCGTGTCGTGGGTCGGCTATGCGGTTGTTGATTTCATGCGGATCGTCGGCCAGACGGTAAAACTCCTCGCCGGGCTTCGGCTGCCAGTACGCGGCCTGGGTGGCATTGCACCGGCCTGCCGTGAACTCCGCAAACCAAGACCTCATGCTCAACTGGACCTGGAACGGATAGGAGTAGTGTTGTCCCCAAGGACGGTGCGGCGAATAGTTGCGCACGTAGCGAAACTCCCGGTCGCGAACCGCCCGCACGGTGTCGTAACGCTCATCCATGCGTCCACGAAACAGGAAGACGTGCTGGCGCGGCGCGACCTTTTGCTCCCCGAGGAACGGTCGGCCTTCGTAATGCTCCGGAATCGGCACGCCGCACAGGCTGAAGACTGTAGCCGGTAAATCCACGAAGCTGACCAGGTCGTCCACCCAGTCGCCCGGTTTGGCCGGCGCCAGGTGCGCCCACTGCTTCGGAAAGCGCACGATCAGCGGCACGCGCGTGCCGGAATCGTGGACGTTGCGTTTCCCGCGCGGCAGTGCGCCGCCGTGGTCGCTGTAATAGAACACAATGGTGTTCTCCGCCAATCCGGACTGCTCGAGGTCGGTAAGCACCTTGCCAACCTGAGCGTCCATAAGCGTCATTTGGTCGTAGTAGTTCGCCCAGTCGCGGCGGATCTCCGGGGTGTCGGGATGATAAGGTGGCAGCGGGATGCGCTCCGGCGGCACGCGGAAGGCGGCCTTGCCGGGTTTGGGCGATACCTGCCCTTCGTGACTTGCAGTGAGGTTGACCACGGCAAAGAAGGGCTGTCCCGGCGCGCGGTTCCGGTAATGCGCCTGGTTGCTGCTTTCGTCCCAAATCTTTCGGGCGGGCGCGAGGTTGTAGTCTTCCTTGGAATTGTTCGCGCAGTAGTAACCGGCGGCACGCAGATGCTCAGGGTAAAGTTGGAAAGACTCCGGAATCGCCACACGGCTGCGGTGATTGTGCGCCCCGAGCGACGATCCATACATACCGGTGATGAGCGTGGTGCGTGCGGTCGAGCAGACGGGCGCGTTGGCGAACGCGTAGCGGTAGCGGATGCCTTGCGCGGCGAGACGGTCCAGATTGGGCGTTTGCACGCGCGGGTCACCGTAACAACCGAGATAAGGACTGTTGTCCTCGCTGGTGATCCAGAGAATGTTTGGGCGCGCGGCGACAACTACGGAGAGCGCGGCGAACCACAGGGTTGCGATTATCAATGGTGCGTCGAACCTGCGCGGCGGCGTCATGGACGGCGGCAGTCCTCTGCCGCTTTCGGCTCGTGTCGGGTCATCGGAAAGCGCCATAGGACTGGCGCACTCCAAAACCTTTCGGCAGTGCGGACGGTTCATGGAAGGAAGCTGAATCGCATCGGTTGATTCCTTTCACCGCGCCGCTGTATTGAGTCCAGGAATCGGCACGGGAAACACTGAATTCTCGCTGACCTCGCGCCGCAAGAGTTCCTCCGCTTGACGGATGAGTTCGCCCTGAGCGCCAGCAAGATTTGTGGTCTCACCGGAGTCCTTGGACAGATCATAGACCTCCCATGCGCCGGGCGATTTGGTCTTGAGATTCTGGCGGACGAGCTTGTAATCGCCGAGCCGCACGGCGACCTGGCCACCATACTCGGGGAAAACCCAAATCATCGGCTTGCGTGAAGTCACGGTTTTCGATTTGCCCGTGAGCACGGGCCAGAGACTTTCGCCATCAAGTCCTTCGGGTGGCTTCAACCCAGCCGCTTCGCACAGCGTCGGAAACCAGTCGGCGAAATAGCCGGGCGTGTCATTCACCGTGCCGGCGGGAATCCGGCCCGGCAGGCGGGCGATCATGGGCACCCGCAAGCCGCCTTCGTACACACTGCCCTTGTAACCGCGCAAGCCGGCGGTGCTGTTGAAGAACGGTGGAGCCGCCCCGCCCACGTGAAACCGCGAATCCGCGCGGCCTGGATGCGTGCTGCCATTGTCGCTGGTAAAGACGACGAGCGTGCGTTCGGCCACGCCGGCCTTGTCCAATGCACGCAGCACGCGCCCCACGTAACCATCGAGATCGTTGATCATGGCTCCGTAACCGGCGCGCGGGCGCGGGTGCGGCAAATAGCCGTTCTCGCCGCGATAAACCTCCGCGTCCCACTCCGCGGGAAATTTCTCGACCGATTCCCGCGGTGGATGAATGGCGACGTGCGGCTCGATGAACGGTAGATAGAGGAAGAATGGTTTGTCGGCGTTCGCAGCGATGAAGTTCTCCGCCTCGGCGATCAGCAACGTGGGCGCATAGGTTTCGCCGATCCAGTCTTCCAGTTTTACCTCTCCGTCGGGCTGCTTCGCGTGCCCGGGAACAGGCTGGGCGTTGATGGTGATTTTCTCCGCGTTGCGCCAAAGATGCGCTGGATAAAAACTGTGCGCGACGGCCTGGCAGTTGTAGCCAAAGAACAGGTCGAATCCCTTGCGACTTGGATCACCGGTGCTGCCCACGGGACCAAGTCCCCATTTGCCCATTGCACCGGTCGCGTAACCGGCCTTTTGAAAAATCTGCGCGAAGGTAACGGCCTGCTCAGAAAGAGGGTACTGGCCTTCCTTGAACTCGGGAAAACGGGTCTGCGCCTGGAGATTGCCCCGCACTTCCGCATGGCCGAGATGCTTGCCCGTCAGCAACACGCAGCGCGACGGCGCGCAAACCGGAGCGCCGCTGTAATGTTGCGTGAACCTCATTCCCTGCGCCGCGAGCCGGTCAATGTTCGGCGTGGGAATCTTCTTCTGCCCATAGCAGCCCACCTCCCCCCAGCCGAGATCATCGGCCAGGATGAAAACGACGTTGAGTCTAGCGGCAGCGACAGGTTGAGCATTTAATGCAATGGCCAGCGTCAGCAGCGTTGACAGCGGAACGAGGTAACGGCTCATGGTTCAAAGGTTGGGAAACGACATGGTCAGGTCAAGCTCGTCGCCGAATTCCTTTTGCAGCACGAGCAGTCGCCGAAACAATCTCTGCTTTGTCGCCTGGTACGCAGAATCGTCGGCCAGGTCTGTGAGTTCGGACGGGTCCTCCGCCAGATGATACAGCCGCGCCGCTTTGGCTTTGGGATAGAGGATCAACTTCCAACCTTCGTGAATGATGGCGCGCTGGAGATCGAGATAGGCGCCGCAAATGGCCTCGCGCCGGGCGGGCGACGATTCCCCGCGCAGCAACGGCAGCAGACTATGGAAGCCAACGTGTGCTGGCTTCTGCACACCTGCCAACTCCAGCGCTGTGGGCATCACGTCCTGAAGGTAAATCGGGGCAGAAATCCTTTGGCCAGCTTTCACGCCCGGCCCAACCACCATGAACGGCACGCGCAAGCTGTGATCATACAGGTTTTGTTTTCCGAACAATCCGTGATGTCCCACTGCCAGTCCGTGATCGGCGGTGAAGAAAATCCACGTGTTCTCCGCCAGTCCATTGGATTCGAGGGTGTCGAGTACGCGGCCAATTTGCGCGTCCAGGTGCGTGATGAGCGCGTAGTATTCCCGGCGATGCACCTTCACCGCGTGCTCCGTGCGTGGGAACGGCGCCAGCCGTTCGTCGCGCAATCCAGGGCCGCAACCCATGGCATCCTGGTGCGGATACTCTGGCAGAAAGTTTACTGGCACCTGCACGCGGTCGAGCGGGTATTGATCCACGTATTTCTGGGGCGACTGCCGCGGATCATGCGGCGCGTTAAAGGCCACATACATGAAGAACGGTTCGCTACGCTGCCGTGCTTCGCCGAGAAACTCGATGGCATCCTCGGCCGTCACTTCACTCCAATGTTTGCCACCCTCCCAGAAGCCGCCGAACTTCGAGTCGGACGGACTCCATGGATCGGGCTGATTGGCGAGCGGACGATTGTAGCCTGTGGGCACGTCTTGGGGCATGCCGGGGCGAATGTGCTTGGCGACGTTGAACGTCCTGGCGGCATCCGTATTGATGTGCCACTTGCCGGTGAAATAGGTGCGGTAGCCCCGGCCTTGGAGCAACTGCGGCCACAATCGGCCAGCAGTGCGTTCCTGGTCGGTGGTGTGGTAGATGGCTTGGGCGTGCCATAAGCTGCGTCCCGTGATCAGCATGGTGCGACTGGGAATACAGACCGCGCCGCTCCACGAACCCATGTTGTAGGCATGGGTGAAGGTTGTCCCGCGCGCCGCCAACCGGTCGAGATTCGGCGTGTCAATGTCCGTATGCCCAAACGCGCGCACCGTCTCGAAGCTCTGATCGTCGGCGAACAGAAACAGAAGGTTGGGCGGTTTGGCGATGGGAGTGTTCGATTGTTCGGACCTCGATCCGGCAGGCAAGGCTTGCGAATGGACCGAGCTTGGGGAGGTCAGTGCCAACGCGACCAACACGGGCAGCGCAATGTTGCCCTGAAAAAACGCGGCGCTGGCCCGCTTGCTCCAACAGGTTTGCTTGGGCAGTGTCATGCGGCGAGGGTAAGGCCATAACGACATCGCTCGCAAACCTGTCTTGCGATGCGCGACAGCCGGGCAACATTGTATGAGACGATATTGGGAGTCTCTCCCTCACCTTTCGTCACTCTCCCGCCGGGAGAGATTTCTCCCAACCCAAGTTCGCGCTTTGGCCACCCGAAGCGTAGCCGCCGACGTGAGAAGGCGGATTCCTCTGAGCTGTAACGATGTCCGCCTCCTACCGTCGGCGGCTACGAGCATAGGGTTCATGGGTAGCCTCCTTTCTCTTGTTAAAGCATGCCTTGGGACCATGAACCTGATGTGGGACAGGCTTTCCAGCCTGCCGGTTCCCCGGACTTTCCAGTCCGGGGTGCCAACGGGCGACTGGAAAGTCGCCCGCACCGGCGGACAGGAATGTCCACCCTACATCGCGAGGTTCATGGAAAGCCTCCAATCCCGAAATCGGGCGCGCTCTGGAACCATGAACCGGAGCACTGTCAGTCCCGCGCGGAGAGCGGCGCTGAAGACGCACGCACTCCAGACGCTTCGCGAGCTTTCAGCGTCAAGTACCCTCGCGAAGCGTTTGGAGTGCGGCTGATTCATCGCCGCTTTGGGCGAAGGGGTTCAGGAAGCGTTTCCACGATTTCCGAATCGCGCAGCGGCGCCATGAACCGTAGTGGTGGCTCGGCAGAGCGCCGCATACTGGCTGCGGTGGGAATGGCGGCGCTCTGCCGAGACGCCGCTACGACGCAAAGGTTCGTGGACAGAAAAACGACGACGAGCAGGACAGCATCGCGCAGCCGTCTCTGCCCGTCTTAAACTCGCTTTAACTCGTTGGCGTCGGTTATGCCGCGCCGGTGAGAGTCTTAATAGTTGAACATGGGCCGCCCGTTGGCGAAGAGGATGTAGCCAGTGCGTTCGAGATACCAATTGAAATCCCGTCGGCCTTCGGCATCAAACCCCATGGTACTCGGATACGCGTACTGCACGCGCGTGTATTTGGAAGTGCGGCTCTGCCACTTCTTGATTTCTGAATGGCCGTCCGCAAACGAGAATCCGCACGCCCCGTTGTGATAGGAAGCGGGAATATCCTGCCACGCGCTGGCACTTGGGTTATTGATGAAGTAACCGTCATTGATCGAGTCCGCGTGTTCGTCAATGAACAGCCAGGTTTTGGCGGGACGAGGTACTTGCGATTGCTTCAGATACTGCCGGTATTCCTGGAAGCCCCAGTTCTGGCCGTTGAATGTTGGGTCACCAGTAGGGATACTCCGGAAACGGCCAAAAATCGAATTCATCGCCAGACTGCGTACACGTTGATCGAATCCGGCGATTTTCTGCACCGGGCTGAGGTAGTTGTCCGCCGGGCATTTGTAAACGCCGATCGTGGCGGCCGTGTACTTGCCCAAGACGCCGCTGACAATCCACTGTCGGTTGGTGTTGCTGCGGTCGTTAACGGATCCACTCGCGCCCCAAGTCATGACATTGTTCACCCAATTGTCGAGCGCACCATTGTTGATCGCCTCGATCGTTTCGGCGACGCCGTAGTTGTTGGGGACGCGGTCATCGGAGTCGCCGTTGTAAAGATGCCAAGCGAGGGTGAGTTGTTTAGTGTTGTTCAAGCAGCCGATGCCTTGCGCCTTGGTTTTGGACTTGGCGAGCGCCGGCAACAACATGGCGGCGAGAATGGCAATGATGGCAATGACCACCAGCAGTTCGATGAGGGTGAAGCCGCGAGAACGGCGACCGATGTGGTTTGAGCGACGAGTTGGCGCGAGCGTGGTATCCGCAGACTTCCCGTTCGCCTTTAGTTTGCGTGGTTGCATAATACGCGAATCGTTACGACGAAACATACACAGACCGCCCCTTCCTGGCCAGTAGCATTTTTCGGACGCTTCGCTGTTTTCGGCGGTATCAATCCGCACTGCTCAAAATTTTGGCCGCGAATGGGCCTGTCCCCGCTCCCAGCGGGGACCGGGGTGAAGGCGGGCCAAACCACAAACTGGACCAACTGGGAAGGAAGTTTGATGGACGCTCGCCCTCATCCCGGCCTTCTCCCCCAGGAGAAGGAGTATACGAGTGACGTTCGAGCTTCACGAGATGCCCGACGGCTGTCCCCCTCCGCAGGGGGAGAGGATCAGCGTGAGAATTCTCTGAACAGCTTCGCGCGGGGAACCCTTGGACCGGCGAAGCATCGGTCCCGCGCGAAAAGCGGCGCTGAAGCCGCGCGCACTCCAGACGCTTCGCGACCTTTCCACGTCAACCAACCGCGCGAAGCGTTTGGAGTGCGGCTGATTTATCGCCGCTTTGGGCGAAGGGATTTAATGGGAGGGCGGGGATGGCACGAGCAGAATCCGAATCATGCAAAACGCCCGATTGCCGTCCCCTCACCGCGGGGGGAGAGAGATTTCGCCGAATCCAAATTCGCGCTTTGAACCCCCGAACCGTAGCCGCCGACGTGAGGAGGCGGATTCCCCAGAGCTGCAACGTTTTCCGCCTCCTCACGTCGGCGGCTACGAGCGAAGGGTTCGGGGGGAGGGAAACAGCAGTCGTCGCTCTCTCGGTTTGCGGAAGGCAATCCTGCTACTGCCGACTCACGACACTCGGAAAGCCGGCGGACGATTCTCCCTCCCCCAGCGGGAGAGGGCTGGGGTGAGGGAGAATCGCACAAACGAACTTTGCCCCGGCTCAGAGCAACTCTCGATTCGCCAGGATCATTCATCGCTGTCATCAATTGCTGCTTCAAGTGTCGCTAGTGCGGGGACTCAGAAGTCTGGAGACATGCGCCCTACCACGTGTCGCAATTGGTTTGTCGCAGTACCAGGCATGAGTAAGAACCTCAAGCAACCAACCCGTCCCGCGCCACACGCACCACAGCGCGAATGAATTCGGGATTCGTCCCACAGCAACCGCCGATGAAACTCGCCCCAAGCTCGATGAGTTCCGGCACGTGACTGGCAAACTCGGTCGGCGTAGCCTCATAAACGGCGCGGCCTTCCACCAGCGTGGGCAACCCTGCGTTGGCCTTGATCCAAATGGGCCGGTCGGTGGCGGCGCGCAAGCGTTTACAGACTGCGGCGAACCCGGCGATGCCCTGCCCGCAGTTCGCACCGACGATATCCGCCCCAGCGACGGTGAAAGCTTCGGCCACTTGTTCGGGCGTGTTGCCCATCATCGTGCGGTCTTTGTCTTTGCCGGAATCAAACACGGCGCTGGCCGCAACCGGCAGGCCGGTTTGGCAGGCCGCAGTGACGGCGATCCGGCCTTCCTCCAGATCGGAAATGGTTTCAATCACCAGCGCATCGGCGCCCGCGGCAGCGAGGGCACGGGCCTGTTCCGCGAACGCCACGCTCAATTCCTGCTCCGTGACTTCACCACTCATCAATAACTTGCCGCTGGGGCCAATGGAGGCGAACACCCGCGCGCGGCGGCCGGCGGCTTCGCGGGAAATCTCCACCCCGCGGCGATTGATTTCACTCACGCGGTCAGCAAGCCCATTCTCGGCGAGGCGAATGCGGTTCGCGCCGAAGGTGTTGGTGAGAATGATCTGGCTGCCTGCGTCCACGTACGCGCGGGCAACTTCAGCGACGCGTTCCGGGTGGGTGAGATTCCAGGCATCCGGGAATTCGCCCACGGGCAGTCCGCGTGCCTGCAATTCCGTGCCCCAGGCGCCGTCGGTTACCACCGGACCACGGACGAGGAGTTGTTCGATGAACTGATGCACGGCGGCAGATTTTCCACAAGTGGTTTACTTCGCTGCCAGCCCCAAGGCTTGGCGCGCAACGCCCACCGCACCGACGGCGTTTTCGCTGTAACCGTCCGCGCCAATATCCGTGGCATACTTTTGGGTGATGGGCGCACCGCCCACGAGCACCTTGACCTTGTCGCGCACGCCCGCCTGCGTGAGCGCGTCAATGGTGGTCTTCATGGCCGGCATGGTGGTGGTGAGAAGCGCCGACATGGCCACAATGTGCGCTCCCTGTTCGTTGACGGCGGCAATGAATTTCTCAGGCGGAACATTCACGCCCAAATCAATGACCTCGAACCCGCCGCCCTCGAACATGGCCGCCACCAGATTCTTGCCGATGTCGTGCAGGTCGCCCTTGACCGTGCCTACCGCCACGGTGCCGAGCGGTTTGGCCCCGCGCGCCGCCAACAACGGGCGGACCAGTTCCAACGCCGCCTTCATGGCGCGGGCGGAGATCAGCAGTTCCGGCACGAAGTATTCGCTGGTCTCGAAGCGCCGCCCGACTTCGTTCATGGCGGGGATCATGTACTCATCCACCAGCTTGACCGGGTCCGCGCCTTCCTGGAGGGCTTGTTCGGTGAAGGTGTGTGCGATTTTTGCGTCCCCGTTGAGGATCGCCTCGTAGAGTGATTTCAGGTCGGCCATAAGTTTTTCCCAAGGTTAAGTGAGCCTAAGCTGCGACCGCGGCGCCAGCGTTGACCGTGGTCAATGATGGCCACCCCCATCGCAGACCTCTCACAGCGAACTGATTTGCCAGCAAACCAGCGTCAGTTCAAGCCGGGAAACGATACGGCGTGCGATAGTCGTAGCGCAGCAGTTTGTTCGCGGCGGAGTGGTTTGTGACCTTTTCCGCCTGCGCGTCCCATTCCAGCAGTGACCGCGTCTTGAGCGCGATATTGGCCAGCAGTGTCGTTGTCGTGCTGCGATGCCCCGTCTCGGCGTCGGCGTTGCACAACTTCCGGCTCTTGACGCAATCGAGAAAGTTGCGCGCGTGCGGTGCGGTAGTGTCGCCGCTGCCGGTCGCCTGTTTGGCTTCAATCAACGGCTTTTCGCCGACGCGCCAGCCGCGTTCGAGTTTGCGATCCGTCGGCATGCGCACGGGAAAGGCGTTCGGGGTAATGGCGTCCGGCACGACTTCAAAGCCGGTGGTGGTGCCGAACAACGTTCCTTTCGTGCCGCGAAACTCCAACTCGCATCGCCGCACGGACGAAGCCGGCGCAGCGGTGGCGTTGAACTGGGAGAACGTCACGAGCGATCCGCCGGGGTATTCCCAGGTGACTTCGAGCGTGTCCGGAATCTCGCGGTTGTCGTCAATGTCCGCAACCCGTCCGCCCAGCGCGGTGACAGCCGTGGGGGCGTTGTGGCCCAGGGCCCATTGAATGCAATCAAGATAATGCACCCCCATGTTCGTGACCTGACCGCCGGAGAAATCATAGAACCAGCGGAAGCGGTAGAGGCCGCGACTCTCGTTGTAACGCTGCTTCGGCGCGGGACCAACCCACGCTTCCCAATCCAGCCCCGGCGGCGGTTCGCTGTCCGGCGGATTGCCGATGCCCTTCGGCCATTCATTCTGAATGTGAAAGCAACGGGCGACCGTGACCTTACCAATGCCGCCGCCGCGAATGAAGTCCGCCATCTCGCGATACATTTCGGACGAACGGCGCTGCGTGCCCACCTGGCAGACGCGCTTGTGCCGCTTCACGGCTTCCACCATTGCGCGCCCCTCGGCCACGCACAGGGACAGCGGTTTCTCGACATACACGTCCTTCCCGGCTTCGCACGCATGTATCGTCTGCAAGGCGTGCCAGTGATCCGGCGTGTTGATGACCACCGCGTCCAGGTCCTTCATTTCGAGCAAGCGGCGGTAGTCCTTGAACGGCTTGGGATTCGTACCGATTTTCTTCGCGGCGAAATCCACGTAAGGCTGATAGATGTCGCAAACGGCGACAACCTCGGCGTCCGGCTGTTTGAGAAACGCGTCGAGCACCTGATCGCCGCGATTGCCCAATCCGATGAAGCCCAGCCGCACGCGCTCGTTGGCGCCCAACACGCGGAACTGCGACAGCGCCGCGGCGGTGCTGATGGTGCCCAGCGTTTTGGTGAATTCCCTGCGAGTGATTGATTTCATAATTCGTATTCTCGTTATGATTTTCGGTTGTCCGCTCGGATCGGGTGTTCCTTGCGTCCTCTGCAAATTCCTTCGCGTCTTTCGCGCTAAAATCAAAACACATAGAACGACAAGCTCCACGCAAGAATCCCAGCCGGCCTCGTCCGCGCAACCCTTCCCTGGCGCAGAAGCTCGCGGACTCAGCGGTCCGCGCTCCGCATGCCCATTCGACTTCTTCGTCGCACACGAGGATTCTGCCGCATTGCTGGTCCAAGGACAACCTCAACCACCCGCGACGGAACCTGAACCCCCGTCAGCCGTGTGACTCCCGGATGCCGCTGCTGTGACAGGTGGAAACTCGCGCACCAAATCACCTAGGTCGCGGCGTGGCAGGCGCGGCGGTGTTTCTGCCGACCAACCGATGGGCAGGATGGCTACGGGCCGCAGCCCGGCGCGCAGGCCGAGGAAGCTGGCAACGCGCTGCTCCTCAAACGCCCCAACCCAGCACGTGGCCAATCCCAATGAGGTGGCCGCCAGTTGCGCGTAGGCCGTTGCGATGGTGGCATCCTGCACGCAAAACAGTTGTTCGCCGGCGGCGCCGTACTTCGCTCCGCTGCGTGCAGGATCGGCGCAGAACACCAGCACTACCGGGGCTTGGGCGATGAACGCCTGATTGAAGGTGTGTCCTGCCAGGGCGCCAATGAGGCCACGGTCGCGCAACAAGACGATTTCATAAGCCTGCACATTGCCGGCCGACGGCGATTGATTCGCGGCGGCAAGGATCGCGTTCAATTGCTCCGCCGAAACGGGTTTGTCCTGGTAAGCGCGCACCGACTGTCGGGCGTGAATGGCTTCAAACAAAGTCATAACTCTCGCCAAGGTTGAACGGAGACGGTTAGAGGCAGCTTGATGCGGGTCAAGTGTTCGGCAAATACGAGTCGCGCACAGTCACTTGCACGGAGCGGGTTGAACGGAGTTCCAACCGGGAGGACTGACGAAAGGTCAAACCTCAATGGAAAGACCAAGCTCGAGATCCACGACCAGGGTGACTCTCCACGCTGGGTTCATTTCAACCGCTCACGATGGCCTGTGTGACCGGATCAAACTGCTGCCGTCGTCCGGTTTCCTGTGCCCGGGCGGACATGACCACCGCCACGGTCTGTTGCTGGCCAAACTGAATGTCCGCCGCCGGCAGTTTGCGGGAACGCAGACTTTCCAGCCAATTCTCCATGTGCGGTGTCACCTGCACGCCCGTGAGTTTGCGTGGCTCGGCGGGTTTGTCCCGTGTGCCACCTTCCGGGGTGATGGTCCAGTTGTCCATGTCGAGCGTCGCCTCGGTGCCATGCAAGCGGAAGTGCGACCCGGCGGCGTTGCCCAGGTCCATCGCAAAGTCGAACAGAAATCCTTCCGGGTATTCCAGGACGGTGTGAAAGGTATCCGGATGTTCGCGACCATCCTGCCACACGTAGTTGCCGCCCAGCGACACGGCGCGGGAGGGGTATTTCGCTCCCGTCAAAAAGCAGACTAGATCGGCGAAGTGCGGGAGCCACAATCCGGGAATGCCATTGGTGCAAAAGCGATAAAGCTGCCACCGCCGCAGCAATTTCGCATCGAATGGCATCGTACCCACGCCCATGAGAAATGCCGGCCAATCCACGTCGGCTTCCAGGCAATCGGCATACGGCCGCGCCCAGCGCGCGTGATTGAAATGCACGGCTACGGAGATGCGATTCAGTTTGCCCAGCATCCCGGCTGTGACCGCTTGCGCTGCGGCAAGGTGACGCCCATCGCTCCGCCGTTGGGTTCCAACCTGCACAATGCGCTGCTTCGCCCGCGCCAGGGCCAGGGCCTGGTTGGCCAAAGTCAGCTCCAAGGACATCGGTTTCTCGACATAGACGTCTTTGCCCGCTGCAAGTGCCTCCAGCAGGATCGGTGTATGGCCGAAGTCCGGTGTGGCGATGACCACGGCGTCCACGTCCGGGAGTGCCAGCAATTCCTGAAACCGCGAGCAGGTTCGCGGCGCGTTGCCGCTGGCGGCGACCTTGGCGGCCGTGGATTCACGGTTCTTTTTCCACACATCACAAACGGCGGTGACTTGGACATTCTGACTCCCGGTCGCGCGCAGGATTTCCAAGAGCAGCGCCTGGGCGCGATCGCCGGTGCCAATCATGCCGATGGAGATGCGATCATTTGCGCCGGAAGCGCCGCGTAACGCCCGTGGGCTGAGGCTCAAGGCGAGTGCGCCGAGGGAAGTGTGCTGGAGAAAGCGCCTGCGCGTGACGGTGGAACGAGGACTCTGCGAAGCGTCATGGTTCATAATTCGATTCTGGACCGAATCGCTGGTCACAGGCCAGCGTGAAGTTTGAGTAAAATGGTCCTAACACAATTGAAACCGCCACGCCGGAGAGATTAGAGGAGTCGCTTGAGATGCCGGATCGAACGTTCCGCCTGTTCGACGGTGCCGCACTCGACGGAAAAAACGATGTCCCGTTTCGTCTTGCGACAAATCTTGATGACACGCGCCCAGTCAATCACGCCGTCGCCACAGGCGCAGCCGACGGGCGTGCCCGTGACTTTGCCGCGCTCGGCCCGCGAGTGCTGAACGGAAATGTCCTTTGCGTGCAGATGTACCAGGCGGCCCACGATTTTCGTCAGCCATTGGTAGGGATCTTCACCGGCAAGATAGGAATTGCCGGTGTCGAAATTGAGGCCGATGGCCGGGCTTTTCACCAGCTTGAGGATGCGATCCAGACCTGCGGGCGTTTTGCTGTATTGCTGATGACATTCCAACCCGATGAGAATCCCGCGCGGCTCGGCCACCTTTGCGGCTTCCATTAACGTGTAGCGCATCAGCACGTGGTCTTCGGCCTTGGTGGTCCACGCCTGCTTCGGTCCTTCGTCCGTGTTCACCACCGGCGCGCCACACTCGGCGGCGAAACGGATGGCTTGTTTGAGGTATTCCACGCCAATCTCCGGTTTCGTTATCGGCGTATGCGCCGAAAGACCTGACAGCTTCACGCCGTGTTGCTTGCAACAGCGCTTCAGGCGAAGCGGATCATCCAGCATCGAAACGCTGTGGAAGTAACCGGCCTCACTGAGAAGCTCGCGACCCCAATGCACCATCGGTTCGACGTGCGTGTAGCCCAGTTCCGCCGCCTTCGCGACGCCCCACTCGAACGTCTTGTCCTGATGCCGGACGAATTCGAGGTTAATTCCGAGGTGAATCTTGCTCATAACATTTCTCCGTGTGTTGATGGTTGCTCATTAACTGGCCGTTCAAATCTCATCGTCTGGCAATAGAGCTGGTCGCGTGGCGCTTACGTTTGATCCTTAGTCCGACTTCCGCCACAGCTTGCTGCGTTGCTCGAGAAACTCCCGGGATTTGTGAGCCGGATAGACCGTCAACAAGTAACGCAATTGAAACTTCTGGCCGGCCGTGTACTGGATCGGGGTTTCTTCGAGTCCCTGCGTGGCGCTGAGATAGGCAAACGGTTCCGTCATCGTGAAGAACCGTCCGTCGCCGTGCGCGTTGCCCGCGTGACTGAATAGCACCAGCATGAGGTCCTGGTTTTCCGAGTTGCCAGCAACGCTCGTCCATTGGGCGGGGATCACGTTCTGCGTATTGCCGCCGGTGTAAGGTGCGTTTGCCGAATTTCCAAACCGCGCCACTTTGTCGAACGACTGCGGCAGGCGCAGCCCCAACCCGTTATAGTTCGCACCGTGCAAACGAACACTGCCCACACCCGGGCCAACCGCGAAGGCCGCCTCCCATCGCAGCGCGATCTCCTCGTTTCGCTCATCCACGGTCAGCGTCAGCGTGCGTTCCTCAGTCAGCATGACCGGCACTGTGGCATCGGCATCCGTATGATTGGTGGAGGCCACCCAGTGAATCAACTGCGTGAATGAGGCCCGCGGCCGACCATCCGGCCCGCGGCCGGACTGGTCTGTCACCAGGCGGATGGATTTCTGAAAGCCGGGCGAATTGACTTCTTCCCAAAAGTTCACGTCGTTGACGCGGATGGCGTACATCAGTCCGTGATGATGCAGATGATCCGCCGGCGCATCGCGCAGAACGTTCTCGCCCCTCAACGTGTACAGCTCGCGCACGTAAGGTTTGAACTGATCCCTGGCAAAGGCGTACACCAGCAGCGGCTGACCTTTGAATAGCCAGGTGAGTTCTCCCTTCTCCACGTTCACCGATTCGCGGAACAGCAACCGTCCGGAATTGACCGCTCCTTGTCCGGTTGCGTCAGCGGCGAGAACCAAGAGGCAGGCGACCAGCGGTATGAGCATGCGGCAATTCATAAGCCGACTATAGGTGTTCAACCAAACCGGCCCTTGATGCAAATCAATTATTGGTCCCAGGCGACGAACATCTTTTCATCACCCTCACCCACCTTGATGGCGGTCAATGGGATGAGTTCTTCAATAGTTGTATAAATGAAGTGCAATATGCGCACACGACTCTTCCTCCCCACCGTATGGCTGGCGCTCGCTTCCCTCACGCACGCTGCCGAAACCGTCTGGTTGGACGCCCTCGACCTCAGTCAGATGACCCAAGGCTGGGGCACGCCGCAAACGAATCGCAGCATTCGCGAACAGCCCCTTGCCATCGGGGGGCGCAAGTTCGAGCGCGGCGTCGGCACGCACGCGATCAGCACGGCGCGGATGGAACTGGATGGCGGCTCGGAACGCTTCCTCGCGTTCGTCGGCGTGGATGACAATGCGAACGGACCGGCCTCGATTGTTTTCAAAGCTATTGCTGATGGCCGCATACTTTGGCAATCGGGTGTGATGAAACCGGGTGATCCCGCCAAGGCAGTGGACCTCGATTTGCGCAGCGTGAAAACGCTTCTGTTGCAGGTGGGCGATGCGGGCGATGGGGTCAGTTATGATCACGCTAATTGGGCGGAAGCCCGCTTCATCGTCAGCGGCGCCAAGCCACGGATCGTCGGTGTTCCCGTTGAACCAGCCATCATTCTCACGCCCAAACCTGGTCCCGCCCCGCTCATCAATGGACCGACGATTTACGGTTGCCGGCCGGGAAATCCCTTTCTGTATCGCATTCCCACCCAGGGCCAACGACCCATGATTTTTTCCGCCAGTGGACTGCCGCGTGGGCTGAAGCTGGATTCCGCAACGGGCATCATCACCGGGTCCATTGCTGAACGCGGGGAGTATCGTCTAACGCTGCGCGCGAAAAACCAGCATGGCCGATCGTCGCGTCCCTTCAAGATTGTGTGCGGCGACACACTCTCACTCACGCCTTCGATGGGTTGGAATCATTGGTACGCGCATTACGACCGGATCACGGACGCGATGATGCGCGAGGCGGCTGACATCATGGTCAGCAGTGGCATGGCGGACGTGGGTTATCAATACGTGAGTATTGACGATTGCTGGATGAACGCGGCCAGGCACCAAGACCCGATGCGCGTCGGCCCGCTCCGTGATGAACGCGGCAACATCGTTCCGAACAAGTATTTTCCGGACATGAAAGCGATGACCGCTTACATCCACGCCAAGGGACTCAAGGCGGGCATTTACACATCACCCGGTCCACGCACCTGCGCCGGATTCGCCGGCAGTTATCAGCACGAGGCGCAGGACGCGAAGCAGTTTGCGGAGTGGGGATTTGATCTGCTCAAACACGACTGGTGTTCCTACGGGCAAATCGCCAGGGACGACAAAAGCCCTGACATGTTCCAGAAACCCTACCGGCTCATGGGTGATTTGTTGAAGCAACAGCAGCGCGACATTCTGCTCAATCTTTGCCAGTACGGCATGGGCAACGTGTGGGAATGGGGCGCGGAGGTCGGCGCGCAGAGCTGGCGCACCTCCGGGGATCTCGGATTCGAGTTGAACAACATCTTCAACGTCGCGCTCAAGAACGCGGAGCATCGCGCGTGGTCGCGGCCCGGGAGTTGGAACGATCCGGATTACATCCAGATCGGTCACATCGGCAACGCGCGCGTTGGCGGTTTGCCCGCTCCGTGCCCGCTCACCCCCACCGAGCAATACTCCTTCATGTCGCTCTGGTGTCTCATGGCCGCGCCGCTTTTCTACAGCGGCGACCTGACCCAACTCGACGAGTTCACACTCAACGTGCTGTGCAATCCCGAGGTCATCGAAGTGAACCAGGACCCGCTCGGCCAATGCGCCCGCGTGATTGAATTGGACGAAGCCACTTTGATCATGGTGAAAGATCTGGCCGATGGGGCGAAGGCGGTGGGCTTGTGTAACCGCGGCGAAATGGAAACAACTGTCACCGCGCGGTGGGCTGATTTGGGCATCAAAGGGAAACCGCGCGTCCGCGACCTGTGGCGGCAGAAGGACTTGGGCCGGTTTGCAGGCGAGTATCGCGCAATCGTTCCGCGACACGGCGTGGTGTTGGTGAAGGTTAAATAGTGGTCGGCGCCGGGGTATTGAGAAGCGGAAGGCTGCCGGTTCCGGGTGAGTGGGGGCGGGCAGGAATCCCCACCGGCCACGGTCAACATCTATGTTGGCGGCCCGAATTCACTGGCCGATTGCCAGCAATGTAATGACCGGCGTTGGAATGCCGGTCACCTTCAGGTGAAGCGGCGCGGATGCGTGCGGCGCGGACCTGACGTTCACGCTGCAAACCGCCTCGGACCACGGGCAGATCACGGCCTTTGACCCGGACAGCGGGCAGGGCTTCTGCGGACCGAACGCTGGCTACGAGGGCACGGACGGATTCCGGTTCAACATGGCCAACTGCGGTTTCGATTCCGCTTCGCAACGGGTCACGATGTGGGTGGTACCGCCGCTTCTTACACCGACCTGCGGCCCAGAGGCCAACCCACCGTCAAGGCATCCTCCTCCGGCAATGTTCGGGAGCGACGGAATCCTGAAGGTAAGAAGATGTTGGTCAGTGGCGAAGGTTTCCAGCAGAGGTATGGCCCCATCACCTGCCGTTGCGCTCGCTGACACAGATTTCTCAACCGCGTGGACCGACCGATTCAATGAACGAAGGATTCAAGGCCCTCAAACCGTCTTCGCCGCGCTCACGTTGTTTAACTCCACGCCCAGCTTTTTCAGCGCGTATCCGGTTTCCCTTAGATAATTCCCGTAGGACATCATCCAGTGGAAGCCTTTCATCTCCTGGAGCAGCGCGGCGCAATCACCATGGACCCGAACGTCCACCTGCGAACGGCAGATGTCCAGAAACGGGTTGCCCACAATCTTGCCCTCGAACCCGACCCATTTCTGGCAGTTGAAGTCGGGTACCAGATTCGTGCAAATTTGGCCCAGCTTCATTTCCACCTTCGGCGCGGCGCCGTAGTCGGACTCGAAGTGCGTGTAAATCTTCGTTCGTTCGGCGCGTTTGCCGTCCATCTTGCGCGGGGCGGTGCAATGCGCCAGCGTCACCAGGTTGTCGTGCGGGAAGGTGGGATCGTTCAGGAACACCGGCAGGCCGGAAATGTAATGCAGCAAAATACCCGATGGAATCACGACAAAGTCCGATTCGCAGAACGCCAGATAACCGTCGTCGTTGAGGAAGCTCAACGGCATGCAGGCCGTCGTCTCGGAGATGGGCATGATGGTGCCCATGCAATGATGCACTGTGATCGCATCCGTTTTTGCCTCATCCATGATGTCTTTGAAAACCTCGGTGAGGACGAAGGCGTTGACGAGGAATTTGCGGTCGGTGTGCAGCGACACCCGGGATTCGCGGAGCAGTCTTTTGGCATCAGCCTCCGCACGGGCGACGAGCGCGCCATCGGCCCTGGCTGCCTTGAGGCGCGGCGCGAGGTCTTGGTAGGGATAATCCGCGATGTCGAGTTTCCAGAGCGTGCGCGAAATCTCCGGCGCCTTCTGCATCATGCCCGCGCCCCAGCCGCCGGCGCCACCGATGGCGATGATCTTCTTGCCGAACGTGTTGTTCAGCCCGTGCAACGCCCGCAAGCGCATGGCCAGTTCCTCGTAGCTGTCCACCACCACGTCGTTCACGTCCATGCCCGGCTGGCCGTAATCGTCCACCGTCTTGCGCAAGAACCGCGGGTGAACGATCTCGTACCACAGATAAACCGGACCGGGATCATGCCGCAGGAACATCAGGTTGAAACGGTCCTTGAGCGTCATCGCTTCGAGCACGTCGCCCCCGCCGCCGGCGGCGTAAATGAGCAGTGCGTCGTGGTTTTCCTTCGCGAGGTTGGCCGCCTGTTCGCGATTGCGCACCGCGACCAGCGGACGCACCTCCAGCGGGAAATTTGCCTTGCTGGACATCTTGGCGAGTTCATCAGTGATTCGCGCCATCTCTTTAGCGGCGTCCTCATCGGTCTGAATCCCGCCCCAGTTACGCCAACTGGTGGCCTCACGGCGTGTCGGTGTGTCGTACGTAAACACGGGCTGAACCCGCAATGGTTTGATGATTCGTGGGGGGCGGGAGTTGGCGGACGTGGCATCCGCCGCACCCAGCGGCAGGGCCGGCAACGCGAGACCGCCGACGGTCAGCGCGCCGACGCGCAGGAGGAAATCGCGGCGGTTGAGGTTTTGGAACTGCACGGGCGCCGCCGCATGGCCGGCGCAACAACTGCACGTGCAACGATGGGGGATTGATGAAGTATTCATGGTCGTTTCAGTTTGCCCATAAAGCCCAGAAGTTCGCTGAAGGCGGTTGTTCGATCGTCCACCTTCAGCCACTGGCATCCTTCTCCGGTTGGAGGCCGATTGCAACAGGTTTTTTCAGGAAACGAATGGCCGTGATTCACGGCGACTTAGCGAACACGATGAAGTTCGTCCGGCTTTGGGGACACCGCCGTTTCGTGGGTCAGCAAGTTCACCGGGCTGGACTATGTTGTGACCAGGACATGGTCCAGATTCACGAATGAACTGAGGAGGCTCGCTCGGTCGGGAAGTTCCTCGTGCAACGGAGTATCCCCTTGCAACCGTTCGCGGAACACACTACCAAGGTCGTCACACGGATGGAGTCACAATGAACGTTAAAATCGCCAAGATCGAAGCCTTCCCTGTCAGTTACCCGACAATCGGTTATTTCAAATTCTTTGAAGGTCCAAGCGGCCGGTCGCTGGGCCGGCCAACGGTGGTGGTGAAGATGACCGCAGACAACGGTGCGGTGGGCTGGGGTCAAAGTGTGCCGTCGCATCGGTGGAGTTACGAGACCCACGAAACCGTCCAGGCCACGATCGAACATTATCTCGCGCCTGAGTTGATTGGGCTTGATCCGTTCGACGCCGACGCGATCCATGCCGCGATGAATCGCATCATTGCACCGTCCTTCTCCACCGGACAGCCGATCTGCAAAGCGGGAGTGGATCTCGCCTTGTTCGATCTTACCGGAAGAATCCTCCGCCAGAGCGCGGCCGAGCGCTGGAACAGGACTGGGCGAAACCAGATTCCCTTGAGCTGGACAGTCAACGTGCAGTCGCTGGGCGAGGTAGAGAAAGTCGTGTCCGATGGCCTGGCACGCGGATACCAGAACTTCAATGTGAAGGTGGCGCCCGATTCAAAGTTCGACCTGGAGCTTTGCCGAACGGTCAGGCGTCTCGCCCCGGAGGGTTTTCTTTGGGCTGACGCGAATGGTGGGTATGACGAACGCACCGCGCTGGACGTTGCGCCAAGGTTGGCGGACTTGGGCGTGCCGGTACTGGAGCAACCGCTCCCCGCCAACCGGCTTACCGGCTACCAACGGCTGAAGCAACAGGGCGCGTTGCCCATCATCATGGACGAGGGCATCGTTTCTTCGGTCGAGTTGGAAGAGTTCATCAAACTGGGCCTGCTGGACGGCGTGGCGATGAAGCCGGGCCGTTGCGGTGGAATTACCGAGGCGCGGCGGCAAGTGGAGATTCTGCTGGATCGCGGCTTGATGTTTCTCGGCAGTGGTTTGTCCGATCCGGACCTATCGCTCGCGGCGTCGCTGGCATTGTATGGTGCGTATGATTTGAAATACCCGGCGGCATTGAACGGGCCGCAGTTTCTCGAGGGCACCGTTCTGCTGGACCCAATTCAGGTGAGTAGTGGCGAGGCCCTTGTTCCGCGTGGCCCCGGCCTTGGGGTGGTGGTGGAAGAATCGAAGCTTGGCGAAGCAGTCGGCAGCGAGTAAATCTTGTGGCGGGATGAAAGGGATAACCAACCGGCGACGTTTTCTCCGCGCCATGGGCTTGGGCGCCGCGGCCGGCGCGCTGAATGTGTCGTGCCGTAACGTTTCGTTGCCGCAAAGAACCAAGCCAATCAAGCCGATCAGAGGAAGTTGGATCAGCATCTGGTGGGATGACCGCCGACATTTCTACTGGAACGAGGCCTGCCGTAATTTCACCACGGAACAGTGGCAGTTTGCGGTAAAGGACGTGGCGGAACTGGGCATGGAATATCTGGTCCTGCTGGCCATTGCCAAGGGCGGTCAGGCGTTCTATGACACTCCGTTGCTGCCAAAGCTGCCGATGGTTTGTCCGGACCCGATTGGGGCCTTGCTGACCGCAGGTGACAGGTATGGTGTGAAGTTCTTCCTCAGCAGCGATTGGTATGGCGCGTGGGATCATCGCGCCCTGCATGATCCCGACCGGGTGGCCAAGCGATTTCAAATGATGGGTGAGATCGCGGAACGCTACGCGCATCATCGGAGCTTTTTCGGTTGGTATTGGCCGAACGAAGCGCATCTCTCACCATACTTCACGCCGGATTTCATCGCCTACGTCAACGAGTGCAGCGCCGAGGCGCATCGCCTGACGCCCAAAGCCAGGACTTTGACCGCGCCGTATGGCACGTATCGCGCCGTGTGCGACGACCAATTCATCCAGCAACTCGAACGACTCGACGTGGACATCATTGCGTATCAGGACGAGGTCGGTTGCCTGCGCATGGATGCCGCGGGCAGCGCGGCGGCGTTTGAACGCCTGCGCCGCGCGCATGATCGCGTTCCCGAACGCGCGCTGTGGGCGGACGTGGAGGTGTTTGCCTGGGAAGGGCCGCCCAACCAACAAACGAGCCCGCTCATCCCCGCCCCGTTTGCGCGGGTGCGTGAACAGTTGGAAGCGGTCTCACCTTTCGTGGATAGAATCCTGATCTATCAGTATCAGGGATTGATGAACAAACCGGGCACGCGGGCTTATGGCGGACACCCGGATTCCACGGCCCTTTACACGGATTACACGCGCTGGTTGAAGACTGCGGGGCGGGGAGTTTAACCTGCTGGGGAGCATTATCGGGGACTGGCGCGGTTACCGCAGGAATTCATGACTCAGGTCAAGGTTCACTAAAGAAACAAGACGTTCAATTCGACAAACTGAAAAACATGCAAACTCGATTCACGCTGACTCAAGCCGAGATTCCGACGCATTGGTATAATCTGCTTGCGGACTTTCCCGAACCGCTGCCGCCGCCGTTGCATCCCGGCACCAAACAGCCCATTCCACCGGAAGCCTTGCTGGCCATTTTTCCGGAGAACCTGGTACAACAGGAAATGTGTCCGGATCGGCAGGTCGAAATTCCGGAGGAAGTGCGGGACATTTATGCGTTGTGGCGGCCCACGGCTTTGCTGCGCGCGGTGCGTTTCGAGAAGGCGCTGCAAACGCCAGCGCACATATATTACAAGTACGAGGGCGCGAGTCCCGCCGGCAGTCACAAGGTCAACACCTCTGTGGCGCAAGCTTACTTCAACAAGGTCGCCGGCACGAAGCGGCTGGCCACCGAAACCGGCGCCGGCCAATGGGGCGCGTCGCTGGCGCTGGCGTGCAAACTGTTTGGCCTGGAGTGCAACGTTTACATGGTCAAGGTGAGTTATCAGCAGAAACCGTATCGCCGGATGCTGATGCACACTTGGGGCTCGACCGTGCATCCCAGTCCCAGCGACCAGACAGAATACGGGCGCAAGTTGCTGGCCGAAGACCCGCATTGTCAGGGCAGCCTGGGCATCGCCATCAGTGAGGCCATCGAGGACACGGTCAAGCATCCTGGGACGAAGTATTCGCTGGGCAGCGTGCTCAATCACGTTTGCCTGCATCAATCCGTCATCGGCCAGGAGGCGATCAAGCAGATGGAATTGGCGGGCGAAGAACCCGACTCGATCATCGGTTGTTGCGGCGGCGGCAGCAACTTTGCGGGTTTGGCCTTTCCGTTTATCCACAAGAAGATCACCGAAAAGAAACTTTACCGCATCGTGGGCGTGGAACCTTCGGCCTGTCCAACGTTAACCCAAGGCAATCTGCGCTACGACTTCGGGGACACGGCGGAAATGACTCCTTTGCTGATGATGTACACGCTGGGACACCAGTTCATGCCGCCGTCTATTCACGCGGGCGGACTGCGCTATCACGGCATGTCGCCCATGGTGAGCCACGCGGTGAAGCTGGGTTTGATGGAAGCGGAGGCGTATCACCAGACGAAAGTGTTCGAGGCGGGAACGTTGTTCGCCCGGAGTGAGGGCATCGTGCCCGCACCCGAATCCGCCCACGCCATCGCTTCCGTGGTGGCAGAAGCTGTGAAGGCCCGCGAAACCGGACAGAAGCGGGTGATCCTGTTCAATCTATCCGGGCACGGCTTGCTCGACCTGAGCGCCTACGAGACTTATCTGACCGGGAAGATGCAGGATGTTTGAATGAACCAATCGAGAACCCCAACCCAACCTACAACCATGAAACTCACATTGACTCCTCTGCTTGGCGGTGCGGCGCTCCTCGCTTTAACCACGCTCGTTCAGGCGCAACCCACGGCTCACTACGTGCCCGGCATTGAAGGCATCAAGGGTGCCAGCTTGCCGCCGCCGGGCGTTTACCTCCGGGACTACAGTGTGTTCTATTGGGCCAGCCGCGTGAACGATGACCGGGGCAAGGAGATTAAAGCCGCAGACCCGGATGTCTTTATTTTCGCCAACGTTCCGCGGTTGGTGTGGATCACGGACGTTGAGGTCTTGGGCGGTTTTGTAGGAGTGGACGCTTTGCTGCCGCTACAATACACGAGCGCCGAGGCGGACTATCCACCGCCAACAGGCCATTTTGACGACTCGACTTTTGGAATTGGCGACCTGTTTGCGGAAACCACCCTGTCGTGGCACCTAAAGCAGTTCGACTTCTCGCTGGGCGCCGGTGTGTGGATGCCCACCGGCGATTCGCCGCGACATGCTAACGCGCCCACGACTCGGGCTGGGCTTGGCTATTGGACTCCCATGCTGACGGCCGGGGCCACGTGGTACATTGACGAGGGGAAGAAATGGGCTTTGTCGGCTCTAAACCGTTACGAATTCAATACTGAACAACGCGATACAGACATCACCCCCGGCCAGGCTTGGACCCTCGAGTGGGGCGCGAGTTACGCATTGCGCCCGACGATTGACCTTGGGGTGGCAGGTTATTATCAGTTGCAGACCACGAGAGACAGCGGTCGTGGCTCAGTTTCGGAGAAGGACTGGGTGTGGGGTGTCGGCCCGGAGATCAACATGGTGTGTCCCAAGTTGGGTTTGATTACCTCCATCCGCTACGTGCGCGAAATCGAGGCCGAGAACCGGTTGCAGGGCAACACGGTGACCGTGACCCTAACGAAGCGATTTTGAATACTCCGCAACCCCGGCGCAGTCCGCTACCATTGGATCTAATTGAGCCGCTGATGCATCGTGCAGGCCACGATGGGTGTGTGTTCCCACGCCAGCGCACATCATCATTGTGATCTGATTTCCAAACGGGTGACTTTCCCGGCCTTCAACGTCAGCGGGAGTCCTTGGGCTAGTTCCGCCCCGGTTCGCACTGCGGACCGCGCGTCGCTGGCTTTCACTTGGTAGCGGCCGTCGTTTTCAATGGTAAACCATTCGGACCATTCGTTGAGTCGCGCATAGTTCGTGGGCAGGTTGAGAATGAGCCGGTGACGCGGTTGGTCAAAAATGATTTTGCCTTCCCAATCCCTCTCGGCCCGCAGTGCGATTCTTAGCGTGCCACCCTCACGCATCGCTCCACACCGCAAGTCGGTTCGCCAAGGACGACAGACCGTTCCTTGTGTGTAGTAGCGCGCCGCCAATAGCGCCGTGCGGGCGTAATTGCCGTCGCCGTACCAGCCTTCGACGATTCCATTGTCCCGTTGTTTGCCAAGAAACAACGGCGACATTCTCTCCATCCAATCAAACCCATCGCGGACGGGAAAACGGTTCAGCAGATAGAGCGCGCCTTCGATGGCATCCGCGTAGGCATCCGCGTCACTCCAATGCAGATAGCGAGGCTGGTCAATGTTCCGCAGAGCGTTCGTCACGGCTTCCAACAGGACGGGATCACTGGTGGCCGTGCCGAAGGTGGCGGTTGCACTCAGCGCGTAACCCCAGGTGTCGGGAGTCGCTGAATTCAGCGGCTCACCGGTCGAGGCGCGGATCAAATTGTACCACAGCCCATCCGGGTTGCGCGCTTTGTCGAGCAGGCGATGGAACATCGCTGTCAGCGGCGCACGGTAGCGGTTTGCTTTCTGCGGATTGAAAGCGCGCGTGACGACGTAAAGCTCCGCCAGCCCGCCGATGAGTTCGTTGCCATGGTCGTTCAGGTTCAATGAATCCCGGAGCACTTCATGCTTCGTAAAATCCCAACGATAGGCCGGCAGCCCGCCGTTTTTCGGGAGCACCTCGAAGCAGTAAGCGTCCCCGATGCGCTCCGCCCAGGCGAGATACCTGGGCTCGCGCGTCATCGAATAGAGCCGGGCAAGTGTTTGCAGAATGTCGCCGTTGACTTCGGAGTCGTCCGCGGGCAGCAATCCGAAATCACTCTGCACCGGCGCGTGCTCGAAGGTGGCATCCGTCAGTTCCACCATGCGGTCAAACCACGGCCCGCGCCCCATGACCTCTGTCATCGGGAGCAGACCGTCCTTGCAGTATTCCGCAGCGTTGAAGATGAGGCGCGGTAAATCAGCGTTCGTGTGGACGAAGGCGCGATTGGTGATGGAATACCAGTCCGGCAACACGCTCAGACGTTCGGTGAGCTTCTTCTCAAGCGGGATGATTTGCAGAATCTCGTCCAGCCGTTCTGGCGCAAGGAAGTACGCGGTGAGCGTGAGAAAGGGGAACATGTCCGCGGCGTTGTCCTGCGGCGCCCAGACCGGTTGATCCACGCGGCGGGGGAAAAGTCCGGTCTCGCGATCCCGGGTGGCCCACCAGCCGTCCAGGAGGTTGAGAGCGCGGGAGAAGTGGCGGCGCGCGATCTCGCCTCGGCGGAGCAATTCGTCCGTGGTTGGCTTCTCGCGTTGGCTGTTACTCCAGGGCCAGGGCGTGCCTATGGTTGCCTGCAAAGGATGCCAGAATTCATTTCCCCGAAACACGTGGCCGGCGGGATGAATGTCGAGCATCAGGTTCTGCCTGGCGCCCATGACTTGATAGGCGGGTTTGATTTCTTCAAACGCTTTCTGCGCGATGTCCACGGGAAACCCGCCGGGCGCGCGTTCGCGCTCGCCGATTTCCAACACGAGCGGGCGCGGCGCGACACAGGCGAAGATGTCCGCAAAATCAAAGTGCGCTTCCAATCCCGGGAAATTCCAACACGGACAATGCCCGCGCTTCATGTTGTCAATCGTGGTGAGCCAACCGCTGCTGTTCGCCGCCTTGAGGCGCGGGTCCATCGCGGCAACATACATGGCGGTTTCACCGCCAAGCGAAAGCCCCGCCACGGCCATGCGCTTCTTGTCCACTTCGGGGCGCGCTTCGAGATAATCCACACAACGTAGCGCGTCCCACACGCGTTCGCCCATGAGTGTCCAGTTCGTGTGTTGCAGGTCGTGCTGGCCGATGTCGGGCGAGATGACCACGTAGCCCATCTCCGCCAGGGCGCGGCCATACCAATAGAGGCTCTCGCCGCGAACGATCTGGCTGCCCGTTCCGCCGTGCCCGTGCAACGCCAACACCGCGCCGACCTTTCCTTTCCGGTCCTTCGGCACCGCCATCCACGCGTGAACCCGACGATCCGGCAGGGTTTGCAGGGACAACTCTTCCAGCACATAACCACCCGCAGACATTTCAATGCGTTGCACGACCCTGGCATCGAGCGGCCCCGACTTTGGCTTCGCCCCGCCCATCATCAGGGCAAAGAGCTTGTCACGGCTTTGCTGCTGCCACGCGATGGTTTCGCGCTGGGTTGTCGAATCAAACTGGTGTGTGCGGCGGGCTTCGGCCGCCGAGGCGAGATGCGAGACGATCAGCAGCGCCGGGAGCACACTGGCTGGAATTCTCATGATTTAAACATGGGCTGGAGTGCCGGTTGGTTGTTCAATTGGCCTGAAGCAAACCACAGGCGACACATCCCGCAAAGTTTTTTTGCAGACTCCAGTGCTTCTGCCCCATGATGCTCGGATGATCCTGACTCGGCACCGACTTCCAGCAGGGCAGCGCAAGAACGCAGGGATCGCAGTCATCCGGTGGTTGCGTTGAGTTGGGATTCGGCTATCTTGCGCGTCCTGTCAGTGCGAGGACGGGCTTCCGGGCACGCACCCGTATGTGCGCGCCCCCTTCGGGGCAACCTGTGGGGAGGATTGTCTTCAGAAGCTGGTGATTCCCGCACCCAGGCAGGAAAACAGAACCATCAAATGAAGAACAAATGGAATTACTGTGCCGTCCGCGGATTCGGTGCCTTCATTGCCGCAGGCGCGTTGGGTTTCTGGGCGGGCAACGTCAGCGCTCAAGAAAAGCCGGAAGAGAAAAGCAAATGGGAAACCACGGCGGCCGCCGGCGCCACGCTCACACGTGGCAACAGCGAGACTTTTCTCGGTACCGTCAGCCTTGACACCAAACGGAAATGGGAGCGGGACGAAGCCGCGTTCGGCGTGGGTGGGGGCTACGGCGAGGCCAAGGTGGATGGGGAGAAGCAGACCAACACCGAGTATGTCCGCGGTTTCGGACAATACAACCGGCTGTTCACCGAACGGCTGTACGGCGGTCTCCGATTGGATGGCGAGTACGACGGCATCGCGGGCGTGGACTATCGGTTCCGCGTCAGCCCGTTGCTCGGCTACTATGTCATTAAGGAACCAAAGACGTCCCTGACGTTGGAGGCGGGTCCTTCCGTGGTTTTTGAGAAACTCGAGGGCCAGTCCTCGGACACGTACGTGGGTGCGCGGTTTGGCGAGCGTTTCGAACACAAGCTCACCGACACCACCAAGATCTGGCAGACTTTGGAATACATCCCGCAAGTGGACCGATGGACGGAGAAATATCTCTTGCTTGGCGAAGTAGGTATTGACACGGCCATCACCAAGAAATTGAGCCTGCGCACGGTGGTGCAGGGCACCCACGACAGCGAGCCGGCTTCCGGTCGCAAGAAGAATGATCTGCGGCTGATTGCGGGTATCGCCTATAAGTTCTGAGTTTCACCGTCGGGCAAACAGTTTTTTGCCAAGCCGGCTTCGCTCCTGCGGGGCCGGCTTTTCGTTTAGTCTTTGCCTGATTGATTTGCTTGGTTGGTAAGGTGCTACCGAGGCTGTGTAGGAGCGAGTTACTGTTGCGAGTTTCGACTTGCGATCACGATGTTCAAATTGCAGTCTACTCGGGCGCAGAGGCCGCGGGCATAAGGGTTCCCACCAGGCGGATTTCACGAATGCGCAAGAGCGGCAAAACAACGCTCAAACCAAGTAATAACAGAGCAGGGCGGTTAACATGAAAATCACTCTATCCAACGGCAAAGTCATTCCGGTCGAAATGCACAAGACGCGGATTGTCCAGAAGATCAACCTGCAACCGATCAAACGCCGGTTGGAGGCCATTCAGGAAGCCGGTTACAACACCTTTCTGCTCCGCACCAAGGATGTTTTTCTGGACCTGCTCACCGACAGCGGCACCAATGCCATGAGCGATCACCAGCTTGCCGCCATGATGGTGGCGGATGATGCCTACGCCGGCAGCGAGAGCTTTTACCGCCTGGCGGATACCGTTAGAGAAATCCTCGGCTTCGAGTACACCATGCCGGTACATCAAGGGCGCGCGGCCGAGCATCTGCTGGCGAAGGTGTTTGTCAAGCCGGGCGACGTCGTGCTGATGAACTATCACTTTACGACCACCAAGGCGCACTTTGAACTGGCCGGTGGCAAAGTGATTGAGATCTTCACTGACGAAGCCATGAACACCGAAAGCACGCACGCGTTTCGGGGCAATTTGTGTCTGAAGAAGTTCCGCGATTGCATCAAGCGCTACGGTGCGAAGAAGATTTCCTTTGTCCGCATGGAAGCCACCACGAATTTGATTGGAGGGCAACCGTTCTCCCTGGGCAATCTGCGCGAGGTCAAGAAGCTGGCGGCAGCGCACAAGATTCCGCTCGTGTTTGACGGCAGCCTTATTTCCGAGAACGCCTATTTCATCAAGGAACGCGACCCGGAGTGCCGGAACATGACCGTCTCCCAGATCATCAGCGAAATGATGAGCCTGGTGGATATTCTGTACTTATCCGCCCGCAAGAGCACCTGCGTGCGCGGCGGCATGATCGCCACAAACAGCAGGGCGTACTTCGACCGCCTGCTTGCCTGGCTGCCACTGTACGAGGGCTTCTCCACCTACGGCGGCATGTCCATCAAAGAATTGGAGGCGATGAATGTCGGTCTGCGCGAAATGACGGATTACGACGTGGCCTGCGCCTCGCCGGAGTTCATCGAATACTTCGTCAGCCGGCTGATGGAAGCGGGACTGCCGGCGGTCACGCCGGGCGGCGGGCTGGGATGTCACCTGGATGCCAAACGCTTCCTGCCGCATCTACCGCAAACCCAGTATCCCGCCGGTGCCCTCGCGGCGGCGGTGTATCTGACTTCCGGCGTGCGCGTCATGGAACGCGGCACGGTTTCGACGGACCGCGACGAACGCGGCAACGACGTGCCGGCCGATCTCGAACTCATCCGCCTGGCTCTGCCGCGCCGCACCTACTCGCTTTCCCATATCGAATACGCGGTGGATCGTCTTTCCTGGCTTTACCGTCATCGCGATCTCGTGGGAGGATTGAAATTCGTGGAAGAACCCAAGGTGCTGCGTTTCTTCTTCGGCCGGATGAAACCGCTGAATGACTGGGGAACCAAGCTGGCTAAAGCCTTCAAGGCGGATTTTGGCGCGCGAAGTTGAATCCTGCGTTCGCGTGCCGCGGTGGAGAACAGGGTAGGGGACATGGTGCGCGGGCGAGGTTGAAGGGATGAGTGCCAACTCGCCGCGAGCCGAGGGTCCAAGATCAGCTCACGCAGCTTTGCGGTGGCGGTAACTGACAGCCATTCCGTCGTCTTCCACGGCACGTAGGATGACGGTGTCGAAGTCGGGATGATGGCGAACCAACTCCAGGTAGTCCTTCATCTTGTCCGCCAGCAGGATTGCGTTATGGGCGATGAGCAGTCCGCCGGGTACCAGCAACCGCGGAAGCAGCTTCTTGAAATAATCCACCTGGCCGCCTTTGTCCGCGTCGAGGTAGGCAATCTCGAACGGATCGGTGAGGGTTGGGACGATTTCATGTGCATCGCCCTGCTTGAAATTGACCCGTGCCGTCAGGCCGGCATCGGCCATGTGTTTCCGCGCCAGTTCCACTCGCTCCGGCAGGATTTCAATGGTCGTCAAACTTCCGCCCGTGGCTTCCAATGCCAGCGCCAGCCAGATGGTGGTGTACCCGTGTGCGGTTCCGAGCTCCAACACGCGCCGGGCGCGCGTGGCCTTGACCAACAAGTTGAGGAATCGTCCCTCATCCTTCGGCGCGCTGGGATATTGACTGCTGATGGCGTCCAACTGCGCCATGATCTGCTCCAGTGATTCCGGTTTGGTGGACGCCGCCCCGGCCTCAGCCTCGAAACCCCGCATCAGTGCCGCTCCGCTCAACCAACCACCCACGCCAGCGGCGCCCGAGGTTCGGAGAAACTCGCGTCGTTTGATCCGGCCTTTCGCCTTCATGCTCACACTATTGCGCCATCGGTTCACTACCGCAATCGGCAAAGCTTGCTCCGCTCCTGCACAGTATCAGCTAACAACCTGGTCGGAACTCCACATTTCCGTTGGGCAGTTTTTGTGTCCGGTTTAACCAAGGGTGGCGATATACTACTGAAGATGAGCGCAACCGTGAACGACCGCGACCTGCAATTGCTGGCGCGTTATCATCGGCAGCACGCCGAAGACGCTTTCGCCGAAATTGTCCGTCGCCATCTGAATCTCGTGTATTCCGCCGCGCTCCGGCAGGTCCGCTCGCCGCAACTGGCCGAGGAAGTCGCGCAATCGGTTTTCACCGATCTCGCCCGCCAAGCCGCGAACCTCAAGCCCGAAACCGTGCTCAGTGCGTGGCTCTACCAAGTGACGCGCCGCACGGCGATAGATGTGGTTCGCCGGGAAGCCCGCCGGCAGTTGCGCGAACAAATCGCCACCGAAATGAACGCCATGAACGCCACAGCCGATGAATGGCCGCACATCGAACCGCTGCTCGACGAGGCAATGTCCGCGCTGGATGATACTGATCGTACCGCCGTCCTGCTCCGCTATTTCGAAAACAAATCCCTGCGCGAAGTCGGACAAACCCTTGGCGCGAGCGAGGAAGCCGCGCGCAAACGGTTGAGCCGCGCGGTGGAGCGGTTGCGCGAGTTTCTCGCCAAACGCGGGGTCAGCGTCGGCACGAGCGGGCTGATTGCCGTGGTCACGGCGAACGCCATCCAAGCCGCACCGGTGGGATTGGCCGTTTCCATTTCCGCCACAGCCGCTCTTGCCGGATCAATGCTCGCAACCACGACAACCGCAACTCAAGTAACCATGAACTGGCTCAACCTCAAATCCATCGCGGCCATCGCCGCCGCCGCCATCACCGCCGGAACCGGCACTTTTCTTGTGCAGGAGCGCGAGACAAGCCGGCTGCGCGAGCAGCAGCAAGACATGGTCATTCAACATGAAGAACTGGTGCGCGAGCGAGACTTCGCCCTAGCTTCTGCCGCGGCAAAGAGTGACGAGCTTGACCGCGTGCAAAAGGACAAGCTTGAATTGTTACGGTTGCGAGGCGAAGTCGGCGTATTACGCAGACAGGCAAAAGAACTCGAGAGTTCCAAAACCGAGAACGTTCAGCTTCGCGCCGCGCTGGCCGCCAAAGAGCAGAGCCTTGAGTCGTTGGCATCTGACTCACCGGAGGGAAGCGACAAAGCAATTGGGATAATGAAACTCACCCACGCCAAGCAATTTATGCTGGGGATGCATCTCTACGCCGGAGACAATGCCGACCGGTTTCCCGACAGTTTTGAAGTCCTGGTTCCATACTTTGGCGATACTGAAAACCCCGCCCTCACTAATCTGAACCAGTTCGAGATCGTCTATTCGGGAGCGATAACCAATATCCCCTCACCTGCATCAACGATCGTCATCCGGGAAAAGGAATCCTCTTTCCTAAATGGTAAATGGGTCAAAGCTTACGGATTTGCCGATGGCCATTCGGAAATAAAGTCACTTCCAGAGGAGGGATTCGAGGTGTGGGAACAACGACACATGATTCCATCTGCGGCACCAAGCGACAGGTGAACTGCCCAAGACCGGGGCCACGGGACAGGTTGTGGCCGCGTGCGCCGCACGTTCCCAGCGGCATCCCCTCAACTGTGTCCGGTGCCCGTGGCCGTAATCTCCGATAACTTCACCGGACGCCCTTCGCGCAAGGACCTGGTGGCCGCCAGACCCATGATGACCGGTTGCAGTCCGTCCAATCCCGTTGCCGGTGGCGCTTGATCATGCAACACCGCGTCCACGAATGCCCGCATCTCAATGACGTAGGCTTCGGCATAGCGTTCGAGGAAGAAGTGCAGCGGCTTGGCGGCATGCACTCCCGCCGCGTCAGTCAGGAGATGCGCGTCCGGTGTGCGATTGCCCGCCGACGCCGATCCTTTTGAACCGAACACTTCGATGCGCTGATCGTAGCCGTAGATGGCTTGGCGGCTGTTGTCTATCGTGGCCAGCGCACCATTCTTGAGCCGCATCGTGACAATGGCTGTGTCCACGTCGCCCGCGTCGCGGATGGCGGGATCCACGAGAGCGTCGCCAATCGCGTAAATTTCCTCCGCCTCGCTGCCGCTAAGAAATCGCACCATGTCGAAGTCGTGAATGGTCATGTCCAGAAAGATGCCGCCGGAAACCTTGATGTAGTCCAACGGCGGTGGCGCGGGATCACGACTGGTGATGCGAATGACATGCGGCTGGCCAACTGCACCGGCGGCAACCAGTTCGCGGACTTTCGCAAAGCTCGGGTCGAAACGGCGATTGAAGCCGATCTGTAACTTGACCTGCGCTTTTTCCACGACCGCCAGCGCGGCGCGAATCCGGGCGAGGTCGTAGTCAATCGGCTTCTCGCAGAAGATGTGTTTTCCTGCCGCCGCCGCCTCCTGGATGATCTGTGCGTGCGTGTCGGTGGAGGAACAGACCGCCACCGCCTCAATGGCAGGATCAGCGAGGAGTTCATGGTAGTCCGCCACCGCTTTGCCGACATGATGCTGCGTGGCGACTTTCTTCGCGGCATTGATGGCCGGGTCCGCCGTAGCCGCCAACCGCGCGCCGGGGATGCGCGTGGCCAGATTCTCCGCGTGAATGTGGCCAATACGGCCGCAGCCAATGACCCCGACGTTCAAAGTTCGATTTGCCATGTAACCCTCCTACAATCCAAGCTGGCGCAGATAATCACGATTGTGCTGCGCGAACGCTTTCGGCGCGCCCATGCCAGGCAGCACATCCTGCTCGACAACGATCCAGCCGGTGTAATTCGTGCGGCGCAATTCCTCAATCACGGCGGCGAAATCCACGTCGCCTTTGCCCAGTTCGCAGAAGATGCCGTGTTTGAGCGAGTCAAAGTAATCCCAGCCTTCCGCACGCGACTGCTGATGCACGGCAGGGCTGCAATCCTTGAAATGCACATGCCAGATGCGGTCGCGATGTTGGCGCAACGCCGCCAGTGGATCGCCGCCGCTGAAACGGAAATGTCCCGTGTCATAGCACAAGCCGACTAGGTTTGGCTCCGTGAGTTCGAGCAAACGGGCGACCTCGTCCGCCGTTTCGACAAAGCCGGCGGCGTGGTGATGAAAGACACAACGCAGACCGGACCGCTCCCGAACCGCACGGGCGACGTGCTCGACGCCATGGGCGAAGGTCTGCCATTGCGTCCCGGTCAAACAATCCGCGTTCGTGATGCGCCCCGCCTTTCGGGTGCGGTTGAAATCCTTGCCATTGTCGTCGGCGAGCACGATAAAAGGGGATTCACCTTCCACTGCGGCCAGCAATTTGGCGGTGCGTACGGCGACCTCTGCTCCGGTCGCGTGGGCGTTGGAGTCCGCGAACGCCACGGGCACGAACGCGCCGACCATCGCGAGCTTGCGCGCGTCAAGTTCGCCGCGCAGCGCCACAGGTTCGGTGGGCAGGAATCCCCAATCGCCAAACTCGGTTCCGGCATAGCCGGTGTCGCGGATTTCATCCAGCACCTGGGCAAAACCCAGCGCCTTGCCCGGCAGGTCAAATTCCAGTACGCCCCACGAACACGGAGCGTTGGCAATGCGAATGGAGTCGGACGGATTCATGGTCTGGGATCTCGTGGAATTAGAATCTTCGCGACCACTCCTTGGGCCAGCGTTCGATGACGACTTTTGTTTGAGTGAAGAACTCGATGGCGTGCCGGCCCTGCCCGTGCAAATCGCCGAAGAAACTCTCCCGCGCCCCACTGAACGGAAAGAACGCCATCGGCGCGGCCACGCCAATGTTGACCCCAACGTTGCCGACTTCGGCTTCGTAACGGAACTTTCGTGCGCTCGCGCCGCTCGTGGTGAATATGCAGGCCATGTTGCCGTAGGCGCCGCGGTTTACGAAGGCGATGGCATCATCCACGGTATTCACGTGAATCAAGCCGAGCACCGGGCCAAAAATCTCCGTCCGTACCACGTCGCCGTTCGGGTTCATCTCATCCAGGATGGTGGGCCGCACGAAATAGCCGCGTTCATACCCCGCGATTTTTGGATCGCGCCCGTCCACCAGCGGTTTGGCGCCTTCGTTGACGGCCTGACCAATCAGCCCTTCGATCCGGGCCTTGCTCTGCGACGTGATCACTGGCCCCATCTGCACTTGCTCATCCAGTCCGTTGCCCACCACCCGGCTCGCCGCCGCCTCGCGGATTGACTCGGTGAACCAGGAACGGGCCTTACCCACCGTCACCACCAGCGACCCGGCCAGACAACGTTGCCCGGCGCAGCCAAAGCCGCTGTCGGCCACGATGCGCGTCGTGCTTTCCGGGTCGGCATCCGGCAGGACGAGCAGAGGATTCTTGGCCCCGCCCTGGCATTGCGCGCGTTTGCCGTTCGCCGCCGCGCGGGCATAGACGTGCTTCGCCACGGGCGTCGAGCCGACAAAACTGACCGCCTTCACCAGGGGATGGTCGAGCAGCGCATCCACCGCTTCGCGTCCGCCGTTGACCAGATTGAACACGCCTTTGGGCAGGCCGGTCCGCGCGATCAACCCGGCTATGAGTTGCATCGTCAAGGGCGTACGCTCGGAGGGCTTCACGACGTAGGTGTTACCGCACGCGAGCGCGTAGGGCATGAACCAGAACGGGATCATGCCGGGGAAATTGAACGGACAGATGCAGGCGCATACGCCCAGCGGTTGGCGGATCATCAATTCGTCAATGCCGCTGGCGATGTCCTCGGAAAACTGGCCCTGGAGCAACGCAGGCGCGCCGGCGGCCGTTTCCACGTTCTCGATGGCGCGCCGCATTTCGCCGCGCGATTCCGCGAGGGTCTTGCCACATTCAATGGTGATGCTGCGCGCCAGCTCCTCGAAATGCGATTCCATTTCGTGCTTTAGCTTGAGCAGGAACTGAACGCGATCCGTGACCGGGGTTCGCCGCCATTCGGGAAAAGCCTCAGCCGCCGCCTGAACCGCCAGGTCCACTTCCGCGGCGGAGGACAACGGCACGCGCGCGATGGTTTCCGCCTTGGCGGGGTCAGTCACTTCGAGGACTTCCGTCGCGGCGGAAGCCTGCCAGGCATCGGCAATAAAATTGGGAATGGGTGTGCTCATGGGTTGCTCAAAGGAAATACTTCTCGTTCTTTACCGCCTGCTCAAATGCCTTCCGCGCCTTCTTGACCGTGGTCAGGCTGGAAACTTCCGCAATCGGCACGTCCCACCAGGAATCATAACCCGGAGCGCGTTTCTCGGCGTCGGTTTCAATCACGATTACCGTGCTGCGCTTCTGCCGGCGTGCTTCGACCAGCGCTGATTTCAATTGCGAAATATCACGAACCGGGATGACGTGCGCGCCCAGGCTGCGGGCGTTGGCAGCAAAATCAATCGGCACGTTGGCCCCGTCCAAGTGGCCGGTTCTCGGGTTGCGTTGTTTGTAGCGGACGCCGAAATGTTGGTTGCCGATGGCCTGCGACAAACCGCCGATGCTCTGAAAACCGTGATTGTCGAGCAGCACCACGGTGAGCTTGATGCCCTCCTGCACGGCCGTGACCAGTTCGCTCGACATCATCAACCACGAGCCGTCGCCGACCATGACATAGACTTCACGATCCGGCGCGGCCAGCTTGATGCCGAGGCCGCCCGCGACTTCGTAACCCATGCATGAGTAGCCGTATTCCAGATGGTAGCCCTTGGGATCGCGCGTGCGCCAGAGGCGGTGCAAATCGCCGGGCAGGCTGCCCGCCGCGCCCATCACCACGTCACGAGGCCGCGCGAAATCATTCACCGCGCCGATGACTTCGGCCTGACTCACCGGCAGGCCTGTGGTTTTGTGATAAAGGTGATTTACTTCGCGATCCCAGGCGCGATTCAATTTCTCGGTCCGACTGCGATAGGCCGCGGTGACGTGCCAGCTCCGCAGTGCTTTGCTCAGCGTCTCAATCGCGGCACGGGCATCCGCCACCATTGGCAACGCGCTGTGCTTAAACGCATCGAACTCCGCGACGTTGATGTTGATGAACTTCACTTTCGGGTTCTGAAACGCCGTCTTCGAGGCGGTCGTGAAATCGCTGTAGCGCGTGCCGATGCCGATGACCAAGTCCGCCTCGCGTGCGATGCGGTTCGCGGCAAACGTGCCGGTCACGCCAAGCGCGCCAAGGTTCTGCGGATGATTATAGGGCAACGAACCTTTGCCCGCCTGCGTCTCCCCGACGGGAATGCCGGTAGCGGCGGCGAAATTTGCCAACGCCTTGTCGGCCTCACTGTAAAGCACGCCGCCGCCGGCCACGATCAATGGCCGTTTGGTCGCGCGAATCCATTCCACCGCACGAGCGAGCAGTGTTTTCTCCGGCGCCGGCCGGGGGATGTACCAAACGCGCTCCTCGAACAGTTCGACCGGATAATCGAAGGCTTCCGTCTGGACGTCCTGCGGCAAGGCGAGGGTGACAGCGCCGGTGTCGGCCTGTGAAGTCAGCACACGCATCACTTCGGGCAGGGCGTTCATGAGTTGATCGGGCCGATTGATGCGATCCCAGTACTTCGAGACAGGCCGGAAGCAATCGTTCACGGAAACATCCTGCGAGTTGGGATGCTCCAGTTGCTGCAATACCGGACCAACGTTGCGGCGCGCGAAGATGTCGCCGGGGAGCAGCAACACCGGAATGCGATTGATGGTGGCCGTCGCGGCGCCCGTGACCATGTTCGTTGCGCCCGGGCCAATCGAACTCACGCAGGCAAACGTGCGCAGGCGGTTGCTCATCTTGGCATACGCGCTGGCGATATGCACGGACGCCTGTTCATTCTTGGTATTGATGTAACGGAACCGCGGATATTGCAGCAGCGCCTGCCCAATACCCGCGATGCAACCATGGCCGAATATGCCCAGGCAACCGGCGAAGAAGGGTTGCCGCCGACGATCACGTTCGACTTGTTGTTGGAGCAGGAATTGGATGATGGCTTGGGCGGTGGTGAGGCGTTTGGTCTTCATGATGAGATTGATTTCTGATTTTTAGTGCGAGGTCAAATTGATGGTTCACTGGTTAGAATCCGCCGTGGTCGGCAATAAATCTCATCGCTTCGTCCTCATAAGCCATGAAGTTGGCGCAGCCATGGCGAGTGACAACAATCGCTCCGCCGGCGTTGCCCATGCGCGCCGCTTTGTAGAAGTCCCAGCCCTTGACCAGACCGTAGATGAATCCCGCGGCGAATGCGTCGCCCGCGCCGAGCACGTTATGGACTTCAACCGGAAACCCCGGAACGTCCACGGGCGCGGTGCCGGTCTCGAAGAGTGTGGCGCCCTTTTCGCCGCGTTTCACGACGATGGTCTTCGGGCCGCGCCGTTGCATCCCCTGTACTGCCGCGTGCAGGTCGCCTGCCACGTGCGCGCCGGAAATCTGCGAATGTGTGACATTCACCTGCGTCGGGTCCGTGAGGGTGACGGCTTTGCACTCGTCGTCCGTGCCGAGCACGATGTCCACCAAGGGCAAAACGGAGCGCACCACCACGCCAAACGCCCGCGCGTCGTGCCATTGGTTGGGGCGAAAATCCACGTCCAGCACGATGGTTGCCCCCGCGGCTTTGGCCTGTTCCACGGCGAACAAGTTCGCGCTGCGGCTCGGCTCGCGGCTCAAGCCGGTGCCGGAAAACTCGAATACGCGGCAACTGCCCACGGGGGTCTGGAGCACGTCATCAATCGAGAGCTGGTTGTCCGCGCAGTTGTCGCGGTAATAGACCAGCGGGAATTTGTCCGGCGGTTCGATGCCCAGCAGCACGGCACTGGTGCGCGTGCCGGGCTTGCGGGGAATGAACCTGGTTTCCACACCATCCTGCTTCAGAAACTTCAAGATGAAATCCGCCACCGGGTCCTCGCCCACCGCCGTGAGCACCGCCGTTTTGAGTCCCAAACGTTGCGCGCCGACGGCGATGTTCGTCGGCGAACCGCCGACATAGGCGGCGAAGGACTGGATGTCCGCAAACGTCGCCCCGACGTCGTTCGCGTAAAGATCAATGGACGAGCGACCCATCGTGATGAGATCGAAAGCCGGTGAGTGGTCGGGCATGCCGAAGGATGGTTCAGGTTGGGTTGAGGGTCAGCTACGTTCCATCGCCAGTGTGACCAGCGGCACGCGCGGGTCGGTGTTTATCCACGTCTGCTTGATCCAAGCGTGTTCGGGGTCGTCGGCGTTGGCCAGTGATTGCGCGCTGCCGGCCAGGAAATTCAGATAGTACGTCGTGTAACCGTGGGCGGACGCGACGGGATGATACCCTTCGGGCACGAGTACCGCGTCGCTGTCGCGGGCGACGATGGTCTCGTCCAGCCGGGCGTCGGCCGTATAGACGCGCTGGATGGCATAACCCTGGGGCTTGTCCAGTTTGTAGAAATAAACCTCCTCCAGGTCGGCTTCAAGGAGTTGGCCCGCGTCATCAACGCGATGCACATCGTGTTTGTGCGGCGGATAAGAACTCCAGCTTCCCGGCGGCGTATAGACTTCCACCGCGACGAGCCGGTGGCAGTTGAAGCCGGGCGGGATAATGGAGTTGATCTGGCGCGTGGCGTTTCCGCCGCCGCGAATCTCGATGGCGACCTGTTCCGGTGTCACGAGTTGTGCCGGGTGGTTGCCCTCCGATTTGCACCAGCCGCAAGCGAAGTCCAGTTCCTCGCTCAACGCCGTCACCGCGAAGTCGGTCTGCGCCGGCAGATACAGAGCGTACGGCATGCCGGAAAAAACGTCCGGCCGCCGCCCGATCTTCGGCCAATGACCGCGTGACGATTGAACAGCGCACGCGCCGCCGAGAATTACCAGGCCGTATTCGAAGTCGCCCGTGCTCGCATCCCACTGCTCGCCACGCTTCATGCGGCGTGCCGAGAAGTGGAGGTGTTCCCAGCCGGCAGATTCGGGTGTCACGCGGACATATTCGCCCTGTGCCGCTTGCGGGCGAATCAAAAGAGGCGAGCTTGGAGAAAGGCGGTCTTTCATCGTGTGGATTCGAGCGGCGTGCGGAGAGCTTTGTCCGCGTGTTTGTCGTGCGGGGGCTGCGGACTCGCGGACAAGGCTGTCCGCGCTCCGACGTTTACTCCGCCGCTTGGCGAAAGCTTCGCTGTAGTGAGCGCCGGCGTCCTTCCGGCGGCACCCAGCGACTCGCATTTCTTCGCGACCAGTTCGGCGAACTCATTGATGTAGGTCCGGCCCGGTTGCATGAAATCAAATTCACCCGGACAATCGCGAAAGAACTCACGATGCACCCGCGTCCAGAGGAGCCGGCCATCGGTGGCGATGTTCACCTTGGCGACGCCGAGCGCAATCGCCTGGGAAAGTTCGGCTTCGGAAACACCGCTCGCGGAGGAATCGAATTCGCCTCCAGCTCTGCGGAGGCGTTCGATTTCGTCGCGAGGCACCGCGGAACCGCCATGCAGCACCAAGGGGAAGCCTGCGAGCCGGCGGTGGATTTCCGCCAGCATGTCCAGATGCAGCCGCTGGTTGCCGGAAAACTTGTAGGCACCGTGACTGGTGCCAATGGCCACGGCCAGACTGTCACAGCCAGTGCGCGCGACGAATTCCTCCGCCTGAGCCGGGTCGGAGAGCAACGCGCCTTTTGCCTCCGCAGAGGGCTCGTCCTCGACGCCTTGGAGTTGGCCCAACTCCGCTTCCACCGCAATGCCCTGCGGGTGCGCTCGCTCAACCACGCGGCGGGTGACGGCGACATTCTGCTCGAACGGCAGATGAGAGGCATCAATCATCACCGAACCGTAATGCCCGGATGCAATAGCTTGCGCGCAACTGGCTTCGTCGCCGTGGTCGTGATGCACGGCGAAGGTAACTTCCGGGTAAACCATCTCTGCGCCGCGCAGCAATTGTTCGAGCATGAGCGGATGGGCGTAGTCGCGCATCACGCGGGTGAACTGGACGATGATTGGCGCGCGGGCGGCTGCCGCGCCGCGGAACAGGCCGTGGAACTGTTCAAGGTTGCACACATTGAATGCGCCCAGCGCGTAACGACCGCGAGCCGCGTGGAGCAATTCAAGAGTGGCAATGCGCATGGCGTAATTTTCTTTCCGCCATGAGTGCCGGATTGCCCGCCGTTCGTCAATCAAGCTTTGCTCCAAGCCGCTTAGAACTGCGACCCAGCAGGACGCCGACCTGCCGGCACGCAAGTCGGCGTGCCCGCACTCCGGCGAGTTATGATTTTTCTCGTCCACGCAACGACATAGGCTTAACTTCGCGCCGGGTTTATGAATGTGGATCAACTCTACGAGGGGCGGCTCAATCGCTACGTCACCGCCATGCGCAATGAGAAGCCGGACATGATTCCGATCCGGCCCTTCGTTGCCGAGTTTACCGCCAAGTACGCGGGCTACACCTGCCAGGAAGTCGCGCACGACTACACCAAGGCCTTCGAGGCGGCGATCAAGACCGCGAAGGATTTCGATTGGGACGCCATCGTGCCGAACATGGTCTATGTGTGGACGGGACTCGCGCAGGCGGTGGGGCTGCGTTATTACGGCATTCCCGGCATCGGCATTCCGCACACGACCGGTTTCAATTACATCGAGCCGCCCGAGGATCAGGCGTGGATGCGCGCGGATGAATACGACGCGCTCATTGATGATCCGACGGCCTTTCTCTACAACGTCTGGCTGCCGCGCGTTTCCACCGAAGTCAGCAGGATCGGTGAAGCGTCCACCTACCGAAACAATCTCTCCTTCGTCAAAGGCGCCATGGCGATGCTGTCCTACTTCTACGCGTTTGGTCCGCAGGTCGCGCGGATGCGCACGGAATGTGGCACGGTTTCGGCCATCGCGGGAATTTTCAAAGCGCCGTTCGACATCCTCGCCGACAAGCTGCGCGGCTACGTCGGGCTCACGATGGACATGCACACGCAGCCGGACAAGGTGTTGAAGGCGTGTGAGGCGCTCGCGCCGCATCTGTGTCACGTGGGACTGACCACTGCCGATCCTGCGAAGCTGGTGCCCATCGGTTTCTGGATGCATCGCGGCTGCGTGCCGTTCATCAATCCCAAAACTTTCCATTCGCACAACTGGCCCACCCTCAAGCCCATCATCGAGGAGTTTTGGAAGCACGGTCACCAAACCCTCTTTTACGCGGAAGGCAGGTGGAAGCATCACCTTGATTCCTTCCGCGAACTGCCGGACCGCAGCATTGTCTTCCACTGCGACCAGGACGATGTTTTTCACGTTCACGAAAAGCTGCACGACAAGTTTGCGATCAGCGGCGGCGTGCCGAACACGTTGTTGAGTTTCGGCAAGCCCGACGAAGTCCGCGCCTTTTGCACGCGCGTCATCAACGAGGTTGCGGTGAATGGCGGTTACATCATGGACGCCGGCGCCATCATGCAGGACGACACGAGCATCGCGAATTTGCGGGTGCTCACGGAAACGACGCGGGAGTTGGGCGGGTATCCCAGCGGCTCCTACAAAACGCCGGTCGCGACACCGCCGTGCGATCTGCTGACGTCTCTCGCCGACCGGGAGTTGACCATCGGCATGTCGGGCCGACCCCAATCGCGGGTGAACCCCGGGGTCTGCTTTCCCTGGGCAGACCGCGTGAAGGACCTGCCCGAGATCACTGGCAGCCCGGAATTGATCCGCAAGATTTGGGAGGACATTGACAGTTTTGGGAACATGTATATCTGGCAATTGCTGTTGAGCTTTTAGCAACCTCGCCGCCTCATGGTTTCGGCTGAAAGCAAACGATTGCGCTGCGGTGCTTGGCCTCGGGGCAGACCGATCTTATGGCATCAGACTTCTTACATGCGCAGGTTGGCGCTGGCTGGTTGGCCGGTCTGGATCGCGTTGCTCACGCTTTGCGCCCTTGCATGCGGTTGCCGTACAGTTCCACCTTCCACGCCTCCGTTGGAATGGATTGGGGTTGGTGCTGATGGCAAGGAATTCGTATGCGAACCGTCGGGTCGCACGTTCACGCCGTGGGGCTTCAATTACGATCACGATGAACAAGGCCGGTTGATTGAGGATTACTGGGACTCCGAATGGTCGAAGATCGAGAGCGATTTCGCGGAAATGAAGAGCCTGGGGGCGAACGTGGTTCGCATTCATTTGCAGTTTGGCAAATTCATGCGCGACCCGACGCAGCCCGATCCACATGCGCTGGGCCAACTACTGCGACTCGTCAAGCTCGCCGAGCGCACGGGTCTTTACCTTAATCTCACGGGACTGGCTTGTTATCACAAAGCGGATGTTCCCGCCTGGTATGACGCGCTCCCGGAGAGGGAGCGCTGGGCCGTGCAGGCGCGCTTCTGGGAAGCCATTGCGGCGCAGTGCGCAGACAGTCCCGCGATATTCTGTTACGACCTGATGAATGAACCGGTGGTGCCCGGCGGCGATGGCCGGCGTGATGACTGGCTGGGCGGGGACTTTGCCGGCAAACATTTCGTGCAGTTCATCGCTTTGGAACGCGCGGGTCGGGCGCGACTGGACATCGCTTTGGCATGGGTTCAGCAACTTACTGCCGCCATTCGGAAACACGACTCCCGTCACTTGATCACCGTAGGGCTGGTGGACTGGAGTCTGGATCGGCCGGGCTTAACTTCAGGGTTCGTGCCGGAGAAAATCGTCGGCGACCTGGATTTCATCAGCGTGCATCTCTACCCGGAGAAATCAGCCGTGGATGACGCGCTGGCAACGCTCCGTGGATTTGCCTTCGGGAAACCGGTGGTCATTGAAGAAACGTTTCCGTTGCGTTGCTCGCGGGAGGAATTCGCGGACTTCATGCTGCGGTCGCGCGACGTGGCCTCAGGGTGGTTCGGCTTTTACTGGGGCAAAACTCCGGAGGAATGTCGCGCCGCCGGGACCATCGGCGACGCCATGATGTTGAACTGGCTGGAATTCTTTCAAACCCAAGCGCCGCAATTTGTCCGTCCCTGAAGCAAGTCCTGCACTTCAGGATGCTGCCACTGCCGTGCCGATTATGCTGTCGTCATAAGTTGCGACCACTTTCTCACCGGGCGGTACGATTAGAAAGTCATTCTCCGGCCACTCGCCGTCCATCCAACGCTGAAACAGACGGAGGTCGCCCGCTACCTGGTCGAAGTCCCAACCACGCTCGGCGCAAGTCTGTTTCACCTGCTCGTCGAGCTTGAGCGGCTTGGTGAAATCAAAATCAATCAGCACACCGTGGGAATAATGGTTGGCCCACTCGCCCATGACCTCGCGCAGGTACTGCGCCTTTTCCTCGCCATATTTCGTGACCCAGTATTCGTGCGTGGCGTTGAGATTGGCGCTGGCGTTGGCGGGCAGGAACATGCCGCCCGGATCGCCGGGCTTCAATCCGCGCCGCGTGCGGCACTCCAGCCAGCCGGACGTGAAGTAATAGCTGCCCGGCCGGTTGCTGAATAAATCCTGGTAGCGCTCCTTCGAGCCGAGGAAGAACGTGATGCAATCGTGCGCGCGCGGAATCACCAGCGGCGTATGCTCGGTGGTGAGGCCGACGAGAATTTTGCTGCACAATCCGTAGCCCAGCAGGATGGCTTCGTATTTGCCGGCGGGCACGGCGTTGATGCGCTTTTGAATCTCCTCGCGTCCGCGGCACGGAACATCGTGGTAGCCCTGCGTCAGGAACTCCAGGTCGTGCAAATTGGGCGAGCGCGCTGCCGCGTGACAGATTTCGCGGAACGCGATTTCGCAGGCGATGACTTTGAGGAATTTCCTTGGGGCCGATTCCATCGCGTCAAGCATCAGTAGGGCGCGTCACTCCGTGCGCGCCGCAAAGAGAGTTCGTTCTCGCCCCGGCGCGCACGGAGTGACGCGCCCTACCTCTCGTGCTGCAAAACCTCGGCGCCATGTTCACTGGCGCGGTCGCAACGTCAGATTCCGATACTCCACGCTGGTGTGGTCGCCCTGCAAATAGATCGGGCCGGGGCGCGTTACGTCGGACCACAGCGCGCCGCCCGTGCAACCAGCGAGCGGTTGATTGTCCACGATTTTGGTGCCGTTGAGAATCACCGTGACATGCCGGTCCACCAGCGTGATGTCATAAGTTTGCCATTCGCCGGCGTGTTTCTCGGCGGCAACGGTGGGTTTGATGCGACTGTAGATGCCGCCCATGTTGTGCGCGTCCAGCGGCTTGCCATAAGTATCCGAAACCTGCACCTCGTAAATGCCACGAAGATAGATGCCGCTGTTGCCGTTCTTCGGCACCCGCACTTCCAGCTTCAGGTTAAAATCCTCAAATTCCCGCTCCGTCCGCAAGTTGCCGTAATTCTTTCGGGGCTTACCTTCTTCCTGAATCGCTTCGTTGACCAGCAGGCCGTCCTTGGCGCGCCAGCCATTGGGGGCCCGTGTTTCCAGCAGCCGCCAACCGGTGAGGTCCTTGCCATTGAAGAGCGAAATTGGCTCGCCGAATTTGATCGTCGCGAGGTCCGGCGCGGGCGGCAACGGCGGCTGGCGTTTCCCAGTGAACTCCGCCTTGTCCTCGCCCGGGCTGTTCGCGCGTGGCTTCACCGAAGTCAGTTTCAAATCATCTCCATTGGCGATGGCCGTTATCGTTTCGGTGATTCTGGTTTTGACGGTTTTGCCTGCGGCATCCTTGCTCTGCGCGGTGTGAATGCGCGTGACAACCAGTTTGCCGTCCTCGACGTGCGCCGATTCGAGTGGGAACACACTGCCACCGCCCCATAGCATACTGGCCTGAAGGCCTCCGTTCCGCTCCTCGACGCCCAGCCAACCGGCGCCGCCGCCCGGAATCGTGAGCGCCCACGCGCCGAGATAAGGGTTCGCGGCGGCAGATGCGGCAACCGCAAAAATGACTGGAACCAATGGTGGGATTATATGAAAGAGTGAAGTCAACTTGTTACATTTCATGGCGAGCGTGTTATGGCGTTTGCGGGCAAATGGCACAAGTGAAAAATGCCGAGGAGGGAATGCCGACGGTTTGCCCAATTCAGGCCGGCTTGACCTCGACAAACTCGCGGTGGATCGCGCCTTCCCGCGCCGTGCAAACGAAGTAACCTTTCTCCGTCGTGCCGTCATGATTGCCCCGGCTGATGGCGCAGCAACGGTTCGTGGTGAGCGTGGCCGCACCGGCGTGTCGTTCGGTGAAGCCGTGGAAGTGACCGTTGAACACCGCCACCAGATTGAAATCCAGCAGCCGAGCCAGCAGGTCGTCGGCGTTCAACGGCCGGTAGCGTATCCCTTCGCCCAGGGGAAAATGCGTAAACGCCACCGTGGGCATCGCGCGATCCCATTTAGGCAGCCGATCGTCCAGCCAGCCCAGCGTGACGGATTGAATCCGCGTTTTGTCCCACTTCGTGCCTTCACTGGAATCCAAACCCATGAACCGCCAGCCGCGATGCACGAATTCATAGTTGAGACTGCCGGCAAATAACTGGTCCCAAACCGAACGGTCGGTGTCGGAAACGTAATCATGGTTCCCGATCACCGCATGAATGGGCATCCGCAAGGACCGCAACGCGTCGCACATGCCGCCGAGTTCGGCGGCGGTACCGTGCTCGGCCAGGTCGCCCACCATCAGGCAAAACTCCGGCCGCACCGGGTGCGCATGGATGCTGGCGCGCACCCGCTCGAACCATTCCGGGCATTGCGGACTTTGAAAATGGGTGTCGTTGATCACCACGAAGGAAAAATTGCCGCCGCGACCACGGTCCGACCACCGGGCGCAGCCGGGCCACGCGCCAAGGGCGAGCAAGGTCCCGGCACTGAGGCGCAACCAGTGGCGGCGTGAAGTCTGACGCGCAGTTGGGTGGTTCATAACGCGGCTAAATCATGTCGGCGGCCAGCACGCGGATGGTGTCTTCCAAGGTGGTTTGACCGGTGAGCACGCGTTGCAGTCCATTCTGCCAAAGGGTGCGCATGCCTTGCTGGATGGCGATTTCTTCGAGCGCGGAGGTCGGCAGCTTTTTGAGCACCGCTTCGCGGAACGGTTCGCCGACGACCAACAGTTCCGTTACGGGCAAGCGACCGGAGAAGCCGGTGTGGTTGCACCGCTCGCAGCCGGCCCCGCGACGGAATTGCGCCTCTGGCAAGGACGCTTCGGGCACGACCTTAAGTTGACTCGGCTCCGGTTCATAAGGCTGAAGGCAGTGCTCGCAATTGCGGCGCACCAGGCGCAGACCCAATACGCCCAGCACGCTGGACGCCAGCATGAAGGGTTCGATCTCCATGTTGATCAGCCGCGTGAACGCGCCGGCCGAAACCCCCGAGTGAATCGTGCTGATCACCAAGTGTCCGGTCAGTCCGGCTTGCACCGCAATGGCGGCGGTTTCCGGGTCGCGAATCTCCCCGACCATAACCACCTCCGGGTCCTGCCGCATCAGACTGCGCAGCGCCTTGGCGTAAGTGAAGTCTTGCGCGGGGTTGATCTGCGTCTGGCTCACCATCGGCAAGTTGAACTCCACCGGGTCTTCCACCGTGCTCAGGCTGATGCTCGCGCCGTCGCGTTGCATGAGATAACACAGCGATGAGTACATTGTGCTGGTCTTGCCGGAACCGGTCGGACCGGTGAACAGGATTAATCCGCTGGTTCGCTTGAGCAGCCGCAACAAACCGGTCAGCGTCGCGTCGTCGAATCCCAATGTGTTCAGATCGAACCGCCGGTCGCGGGGATCGAACAGCCGCACCACGACCTTTTCGCCGCGGGTGGTGGGAAAAATGGAAATCCGCAACTGCACGTCGTCCAGTTCCGGTCCGCCCAGGGCCGCACCGTCTTGCGGCAGACCGGCCTGGTAGGTGACGAGATTGGCCATGACCTTGAAACGCATGGAAATTTTGTCGAGAAAATCCAGCGGCAGTTGGATCACTTCATTGAGTACGCCATTGACCCGCGCGCGCACGGCGATGGAACTTTCCCACGGTTCAATGTGCAGATCACTCGCGCCGAGCCGGATGGCGTCTTGCACCAGGCAATTGACCAACACGCTCACTTCCACGCCCTGCGCGACGCTCTCGGATTCCAGGTAGTGGCGGGTGTAGCTCACGGTGCGTGGAGCTTACTTGGGATCGGGATTTGGTTTCAAGCCTTCCGGCCGGATGGCTCCGTGCCAACACCAGGTCAAAAGTCGGGTTGAATCCGGCCCGTTGCCCGGCTCAAATCCCTTGCCAAGGCGGCTAATGTTGATTAAAAGCAATCCGTCCCCACCGAACGCACATGCAGACGTCCGACGAAACTTCAGTTGCGCAACATGCGCAGCTTTTCGCCACGACCCATTGGAGTGTCGTGCTGCAGGCTGGGCACGGCGACTCCGCGCAATCCATGCAAGCGCTTGAGACGTTATGCCGTTCGTATTGGTATCCGCTCTATGCCTACGTCCGGCGGCACGGCCAGAGTCCGCACGATGCCGAGGATCTGACTCAGGAATTCTTTGCGCGGTTGCTGGCACGTGACTACATCCAGCTCGCCGACCGCAACCAAGGCCGCTTCCGCACGTTTCTGCTGTCTTCCCTCAAACGCTTCCTGATCAACGATTGGAAAAAGGGAAATCGCGAGAAGCGGGGTGGCGGTCAGAAAGTGTTGTCGCTGGACGAGGAAATGGCCGAGACCCGTTTCTCAGCCGAGCCTTCCGCAGATCAACCGCCCGACACGCTTTACGACGGTGGTTGGGCGGCGGTCCTGATGGATCGCGCATTGACTGCGTTGCGGACGGAATTCCAGCACGCGGGAAAGCTGGAATTGTTCGAGCGGTTGAAGGGATTTGTCTGGGGCGAGAAGTGCGGGCTGTCGTATGCAGAGATGGCTGGGCAGCTCGGTATGACCGAAGGCGCGGTGAAAGTCGCGGTGCATCGTCTGCGTCAGCGTTACGGAGAGCTGTTACGCGCCGAAATCGCTCAAACGGTATCCACCCCCGCCGAAGTGAACGAGGAATTGCGTTATCTGGTTTCCGTCATCCGCGATGGTTTGGCGAATTCCGGTAACGTTGCTTCGCAGAAGTTGTAGCAACCGACTACACGACATTTCCATGGCTGAACCAACCCACTCGCCGCAGTGCGGCAAATGTGGCGCACCGTTGAGCGGCTACGCGCCGGACGGCCTTTGCGCGGCCTGCCTGCTGGAATGTGCCATCGAAGTCGAGCCCCCGCTTACCCCGTCCCTCTCTCCCACTGGTGGAGAGGGTGGCGTCTCGCCGGGTGGGGGGGAGTTTCCCCCATTGCCGCAGCCCAATACCAAACCTCCACGTCCCGACGAGGAATCTCCCGGCTCGGTGATCGGAAGGTACAAATTGCTGGAGAAAATTGGCGAAGGCGGCTTCGGCGTCGTTTATGTCGCCGAGCAGCGCGAACCGGTCAAGCGGCGCGTCGCGCTCAAGATTATCAAGCTCGGAATGGACACCCGGCAGGTGGTCGCCCGGTTTGAGGCGGAGCGCCAGGCTTTGGCGATGATGGATCACCCCAATATCGCCAAGGTGTTCGACGCGGGTGCGACTGAAACGGGCCGGCTTTACTTCGTGATGGAACTGGTACGTGGTATTCGCATCACCGAATATTGCGATCAGCACAATCTCTCCACGCCGGAGCGCCTTGAGCTGTTCATCAAAGTTTGTCAGGCCATTCAGCATGCGCACCAAAAGGGGATTATTCATCGGGACATCAAACCTTCCAATATCCTGGTCACCGTCAACGACGGTGTGCCAGTCCCCAAGGTGATTGATTTCGGGATCGCCAAGGCGACGCAGGGCGAACTCACCGACAAGACGGTCTATACGCAATTCCAACAATTCATCGGGACACCCGCCTACATGAGTCCGGAGCAGGCGGAAATGACCAGCCTGGACATTGATACGCGGAGCGACATCTACGCGCTGGGCGTGCTGCTCTACGAATTGCTGACCAGCAAGACGCCGTTTGAGCAAAAGGACCTGCTGAAAGCCGGGCTGGATGGAATGCGCCGGATGATCCGTGAACAGGAGCCGGCGCGACCCTCGACCCGGGTAAGCTCGTTGGGTGACGAGGAGCGAACCACCACGGCTCGACGACGTGGCCTTGACGCGCACAAGTTGGTGCATCTGTTGCGTCTCGATCTGGATTGGATCGTGATGAAGTGTCTGGAGAAAGACCGAACGCGCCGTTACGAGACAGCCAATGGGCTGGCGGCTGACATTCGACGACACTTGGAAAACGTGCCGGTCATTGCGTGTCCCCCAAGTGCAGTCTATCGCTTTCAGAAAATGGTTCGGCGAAATAAACTCGCGTTTGCCGCCACGGCTGCTGTGGCGACAGCGCTGGTGATTGGACTTGGCTTCGCCACGATCATGTTTTTTCGCGAGGCCAAGGCCCGAGGCCGGGCGCAAGTGCAGGAGCAAGAGGCCAGAGAAGCAGAGGCCCAAGCCAGAGCCATCCTTGAATTCTTTCAGCGGCATGTGTTGGCCGTGGCCCGTCCGGCAGGCGAGCCCAATGCAATCTCCCGCGATGTGACTGTAAGGGAGGCGTTGATTGAGGCCGAGAAGCAGATTAGTGCAACGTTTTCAAACCAACCGCTAATCGAAGCGCAGCTTCGGGAGACGCTGGGGGAGACGTTTTGGTATCTGGGCGATGTCGAGCGATCCCTGGTGCAATGTGAGCGAGCGCTGGAGTTGTTTCGGGCCAAACTGGGCCCTGATGCAAAGCACACTCTCACTACCATGAACAATCTGGCGAATGCCTACGAAAATACTGGCCAGTTTGAAAAGGCCTTGCCGCTGGCGGAGGCGGTAATGAAGCGCCTGCAGGAGATTCAAGGAATGAACTCCCGCGATACGTTGATCGCGATGCACGGCCTGGCCTACCTTTACCACTCCATGGGAGATGACGAGAAGGCCCTACCCCTCGAACTAAAGACGTTGGAATTGAGGAAACGAGCGTTGGGTGTGGCCGATGCCGACACGTTGTCTTCCATGGACTGCTTGGGGATGATTTACATGTCGCTGGGTCAGATTACTAATGCCATCGCAATTTGCGAGGAATCGGTCGCCATAGCGCGGACGAACTTCAGCCCCGATGACCCGACGACCCTCAGTGCCATGGCAAACCTCGCCAGTGCCTACCAAAGAAACCGGCAGGTCAAAGACGCGCTGCCCCTGCGTAAGGCCGTGCTTGAACGTCGTCAGAGGATTTACGGCCCGAAATCTTCTCAGACTTTGATTTCGATGATGAATCTGGCAAGCGCTTACGAGTTGGATGGGGACATAAAGGCAGCGATTGATTTGAACGAAAAGGTGTTGGGCTTACGGCTTTCCGAATTGGAGCCTGATCACCCAGATACGTATTACTCCATGCACAACCTGGCTGCGGCATATAGCAAAGGAGGGCGACTCCCGGAGGCCATCGAATTGGCGAAGAAAACAGTTGAAGGACGGAGGAAGAAACTCGGACCAGACCATCCGGAAACGCTCAAGTCCATGAGTAGTCTCGCGGTTTACTATCAAGACGAAGGGCAGTTCTCAAATGCGATCCCAATCTATGAACAAACGTTTGCTCTGGCGGAATCAAGGTTCGGCGCCAACCACCCGACGCCACTGGAGTTTTTGCACAAGCTTGCGTTTGCTTACTACGAGGCCGGACAGTGGTCGAACGCTATTCCGAAATTGCAGGAAGCGCTGAAGCGCTACCAGGCCCAGACTGGCGAGACTTCCGGCTCAGCCTTGGTAGAGATGACGCGTTTGGGAGTGGCATATGCCATGTCCGGCCAGTCCAATCAATCAGCGCAGATGTGGATGGAATTCGTATCCGCGCGGAAGAACGCACCCGAGGCTGACGCACTGGCTGTTGCGAACACCCTGGCTCAATACGTTACGGGATTACTCGAACGCAACCGGATGGTAGAAGCTGAGCAACCTGCCCGCGCGTGCCTGGCAATACGTGAGACGTTTATCCCCGACGACTGGCGGACTTTCAATACGCGCAGCCAGGTCGGCGGGGTTTTCCTTGGACTAAAGCAGCATGCTGACGCCGAGCCAATGCTGCTTTCGGGTTACGAAGGTATGAAGTTGCGCGAGAGCAGAATACCCAACGATGGAAAGGTCCGACTCAAAGAAGCCCTCGAACGCCTCGTCCAACTCTACGAAACCGCTGGCCAGGCCGAAAAAGCCGCCGACTGGAAAAAGAAGCTGGTTGAGTTTGATGAATCCGGACTAGAAAACCCCTCCCAACCTCCTTGACTGCCAGAACTCGGTGACTTTTATGAAGTACAATTTCAATCGCCAAAATTTCTTGTAACCCCGTCTTTGATTCGTTGTAGCAAGAGCAGTGGAAGCGGAACGCACAATGCCTATGCACATTGCCAAAGTCATTTTCTCCCAGACGAAACTCCGACAACTCGCGACAGCGGCTCTGTTGTCAGCTGCCTGTAACTCCGCGCCCGCCGCCATCCGCTACGTGGATATCAACAGCGCCAACCCCACGCCGCCTTACACCGACTGGGCCACTGCGGCCACGAACATCCAGGATGCGGTGGATGCCGCTGCGGGTGGCGATCAAATCCTCGTGACCAATGGTGTTTATCAGACCGGCGGGAAAATTGTGGCGGCTGCCGGCAGCACGACGACCAACCGCGTCGCAGTCACAAAGCCTTTGGGGCTGCAAAGCGTCAACGGCCCGGAGGTCACGGTGATCAAAGGTTACCAGGTGCCCGGCATCACCAACGGGAACAGCGCAATTCGGTGTGTGTATCTGACTAACGGTGCCAACTTGTCTGGATTCACCCTGACCGGCGGCGCAACTGCGGGGGACTACGACGGCGGTGATGGCGGCGGAGCCTGGTGTGAATCTAACGATGCAGTGATAACCAATTGCCTGCTGGTAGGAAACTCAGCTTTCTACTCAGGTGGTGGAGCATATCAGGGCGCGTTAAACCACTGCACGTTGAGCGGCAATTCGGCATCCAACATGGATCTGAATGGATATGGTGGCGGGGTATATGGTGGTACGCTGAACAACTGCAGCTTGATTGGCAACTCAGCAGCGGTGTTCGGCGGTGGGGCTGCTGCGAGCACGCTCAACGATTGTGCGTTGGTGGCAAACTGGTCGGCGGAGGCGGGCGGCGGGGCGATGTGGGGCACGCTCAACAATTGCACCCTGAGCGGAAACTCGGCCTCGGAGAGCGGCGGCGGAGCGGAGAAGAGTACGCTGAACAATTGCAGGCTGACTGACAACTCGGCTTACAACGGCGCTGGCGCGTACGAAGGCACGTTGAACAATTGCATCGTGATTAGCAACCGGGCGGAAGGCTTCGGCGGCGGAGTGAACGGGAGTACGCTGAACAACTGCATCCTGACAGCCAACTTGGCGTTCGTTGGTGGAGGGGCGAATGGCGGCAAGCTGAACAATTGCACCGTGACCGGTAACTTTGCCGGTGAGTTTTTCGGTGAGGGTGGCGGAGTGAGATTCTCCCAGTTGAACAACTGCATCGTCTTTTTCAACTTTGCCTCGGACCCCTCTCTAGAGAATTTCATCGGAGGCAGCTTCAGCAACTCCTGCACGATACCTTTGCCAAGCAACGGCGTAGGCAACATCACCAACGCGCCGCTCTTTGTTGATCAAGCTGGCGGCAATCTGCGGCTGCAATCCAACTCGCCCTGCGTGGACGCCGGCGGCTCTGCTTACGAAGCTGGTAGCTCTGACTTGGATGGTCGCCCCCGGATCCAAGGTGGCATCGTGGACATGGGAGCATACGAATCTCAGCCAGGCGTCAGCGGCGAATTCATCGGCTGGCTGTCAGGCTACGGCCTACCCACGGATGGTTCCGCAGATTCTGCGGACGGGGACAGCGATCTGCATAACAACTGGCAGGAATGGATCGCCCGGACGGTGCCCACTGATGCCTTATCCACGCTGCGCCTGCTCACCGCAACGAATGACGCGTCGGGTATTACCGTGACTTGGCAAAGCGTGGGCAATCGAACCTACTTCCTCGAGCGTGCTAGCAACCTTGGAGACCATCCTGCATTTTCATTGCTGACCAGCAATATAGTTGGGCAGTTGGGCACGACGAGTTACACCGACACCAACACTGCCGGCCCTAGTCCGTTTTTCTATCGCGTGGGCGTGCGATAGCGGATCGGTTAACCGGCTAAACCTGCCTCAGATAGTTTATAACTCGCCCCGGATTTGTTGGTGCAAAGGCGTGTGAAGTCAAAAAGTCAGAAACCTATGCGCGTCAGATCTGTTAAACCAAACCAGAAGCCTATGCACACTACCTTCAAGCAACTCACCGCGATCATTGCTCTGCTGCATTTGGGAATGGTTGGGCCTTTGCAGGCTGGTGTGGTTGTGGAATCGCCGGGCGCCATAATCGCGGGCAAAACCATCGGCGAATGGACTGCCGCCTGGTGGCAATGGGCAGTGGCGCTGTCCCCACCCGGAGATCCGTTCACGGACACCACCGGGGAGTTTGCTGGAGTGAATCAGTCCGGGCCGGTGTTCTTTCTGGCAGGGAGTCCCGACGGTAGCCGTGGCCGGCAATTCCAAGTGCCGTCTGACAAGTACATTTTAGTTCCACTCCTTGCCGGAGAATGGTCGCAATTGGAACTGGGCTTTGACAAATCGGCGGCTGAAATCCGCCAAGCAGCCCAGCAGCAGGCCGACCAGATCAACAGCCTCCACGCCACCTTGGACGGAGCGGTAATCTCGCAAGCTACTCTTTTCACCCATCGCGAGGCCTCGCCTGACTTCTCATTCGTGGCAGCGGCAGGGAACTCGGTCAACGTTCCTCCGGGTGATTCGGGTGTCGCGGTTGCCGATGGCTATTTTCTGATGCTCGCCCCACTTAGTCCTGGCACTCACGTGCTGAGCTATGGCGGTGGGGCTTCCAGCCTTGGCATCTCGATTAGTGAAACGGATACAATCACGGCGGTTGGCCCGCCGCCGACCATCACTGGCCAGCCGTCTGACCAAGCCGTCTTCATCGGTTCCAATGCGACCTTCAGCGTTTCGGCCATGACGACCAATCCTCCGCTTCGGTTTCAATGGCAGTTTAATGGTGTTGATCTTCCCGACGCGACCAACGACGCACTCACCATTTTCAACGCGCAGGTCGTGAATACAGGCGGATACAGCGTCGTGATTACTGACAGGTCTGGATTCACAAATAGCTCGGTTGCCTATCTCACATTACTGAATCTTCCGCCTTCCATTTCTACTCAGCCAACCAACTTGGTTGTTGTTGCCGGCACTACTGCCACCTTCAGCGTGAATGCGGAGGGAACTATGCCCCTTTTCTTCCAGTGGTTTTTCAACGAGGCGAAGCTTGACGGCGCGACCAGTTCAACTTTGGCGGTCACCAATACCCAATCACACCACGTCGGCCAATACACGGTGGTCATCACCAACACCTATGGTGCGATAACCAGCAGTGTAGCTGCTTTGCGATTACTGGCCTGGACGCAGATCTACAACGGCCCGGCAAACGACTACGACGCATTTGGATTTCCAGCATTCGATGTCGAAGGGAACATTTTTGTCGTGGGAATTTCCTGCACCAATATCAACGACTGCGATCACTACGTCGCCAAGTATGCGGCCGGTGACGGGGCGCTGCTCTGGGAACACCGCTACAACAGTCCTGGTAGTGAGGCTGGGTCTCTCACGGCAATGGCCATTGACTCAAACGGCGACGTGCTGGTGACCGGGAGTTTCGGTAACTGGGGAACCAATGACTTTATTACCGCCAAGCTCTCCGGAGCGGACGGGGCACTGCTCTGGGAAAAGCGTTATGATGGGCCCGGCAATGGGAATGACTATCCTTACGCTCTGGCGGTGGACGGCAGCGGCAATGTCGTTGTCGCGGGCACTTCGGAGAACGGCCCTCCGAACTATGGTTCCTCCAGTTGCACGATCAAGTACGCGGCTGCCGACGGCGCGCTGCTCTGGGAGAAGCGCTACAACAGTCCCGCAAACACCATTGATGAAGCGCGTGCTGTGGCCGTGGATGGCAACGGTGACGTTGTGGTGACTGGGGCTTCCTACAATGCTGACATCAACAGCGACTACTACACTGCCAAGTATTCGGGGGCAAATGGGGCGCTGCTTTGGGAAAGGCGTTACATCAGCCCCGTCAATGGGGAGGACTACCCCACGGCTTTGGCGCTGGACCAGAATGGCGACGTGGTAGTAACCGGAGTTTCGTCCGCCAGCAACCTCTTGCCCGACTACTACACCGCCAAGTATGCGGGGACAAACGGGGCGCTGCTTTGGGAAAGGCGTTACAACGGCCCGGGTAACTATTTCGATCTGGCGGAAGCGGTGGCGGTGGATCAGTTCGGCAATGTTGTTGTTACTGGGCAGTCGGCCAACGGTGAACCGCAGTTCGACTTTGACTACTACACCGCGAAATACGCTGTCGCCGATGGTTCACTCCTGTGGGCAAAGCGCTACAGCGGCCCCGCGAGCAGCTCCGAGGGAGCGAGGGAAGTCGCCCTGGACATCAATGGCGATGTACTAGTGCTTGGTGATTCCGGCGGTGACACCCATCTCCTCGCCTATGCCGCCGATGACGGCGCAACAATGTGGGATTACCGTCACGGCAATAGCTACGTTTCCGGACTCGCAGTGGATAATTCTGGGGGAATTATCCTCGCCGGCACCACGAGCTCCACCGATTCTCTGCTGGTTAAAATTCTGGCGTCCGTTCCTCGGGCCGCAATTCCTCGCTTCACTTCCATCACGTCAGCCGAAGGCAGCGTCCAACTTGAGTGGACGACCGCTCCCGGCGTTGCGGTTTACCAGACGCCAAGCTTGAGCGCTCCAGACTGGCAAATCGTGGCCGGCTCTCAGAATACAAATCGGATCACCATTTCTGCGACCAACGCCTCCGGATTCTTCAAACTCGTAAAGCCGTAATCAAACAGCGTCTTATGAAATCAAACCTGCTCCCCGCCCTTGTCGCCAGTCTTATAGTTCTCGCTGGTCCTGCCCTGGCCGCCGTGCGCTACGTGGACATTTACAGCACCAACCCGACGCCGCCTTACGACAGTTGGCCCACTGCTGCCGTGACCATTCAGGACGCAGTGGATGCTGCGGACCCCGGGGATCAAATCATCGTCACAAATGGCGTTTACCAGAGTGGCGGTCGCATTGCGGTCGGCACTGGCAGTGGAAGTGGCAGCAATCGAGTCGCGGTTACGAAACCTTTGGTCCTGCAGAGTGTGAATGGACCTGAATACACCGTCATTCAGGCCTATTCGTCTCCAGTCACCAACCTGGGCGTGGGTGCTATGCGGTGCGTTTATCTCACCAACGGGGCGAGCTTGTCCGGCTTCACGTTGGCGAACGGTGCTACATGGGCACCATGGGGCGCTGGTGTCTGGTGTCAGTCATCGAACTTGGTGGTGATTTCCAATTGCGTGCTCGTGAGCAACTTCGCCGGCACGCGTGGCGCCGGAGCCTACGGTGGCACGTTGGTTGACTGCGTCATCCGGAGCAATTCCACACCACCGATTTCCAGCGCGGGAGGCGGAGCGTGGGGGAGCGTTCTCGTGAACTGCACTCTGGTGGGCAACTCAAGTCGCGAAGGCGGTGGCGCAGCGATCTGTACCCTGACGAATTGTACGTTGACTGGCAATCAGGCAATCTATGGCGGAGGTGCCGCCGGGAGCCGACTGTACAACTGCCTCCTGACTGGAAACTCGGCTGATGATCGCGGAGGCGGGACTTTTTCCTGCGTCCTACTCAATTGTACGGTAACAGAAAACTCTGCCGGCCAATATGGTGGAGGTGTTGCCGGTGGCTCGATGTTTAATTCTATCATTTACTTCAACACGGCACCGGAAGGAGCTAACTACTTCGCCACTCCCTACTCCCTTTGTTGTACGACGCCGGAGGGTGGTGCTGGTTTCACTAATGCCCCCATGTTCTTGAATCCGGCGAGCGGGAATTACCGTCTGCAATCCAATTCGCCCTGCATCAATGCCGGTAACAACGCTTCTGTCGTCGGCAGCACGGATCTAGATGGCCGCATGCGCATTGTCGCTGGCGCAGTAGATATGGGTGCTTATGAAGTTCAACCAGACGTCAGCGGCGAATTCATCGGCTGGCTTTCTGGCTACCATCTGCCCACCGACGGTTCAGCGGATTACGCGGATGTAGATGCCGACGGCCACAATGCCTGGCAGGAGTGGCGTGCGGATACGAATCCCACCAACGCTGCCTCCGTCCTGCGCCTGTTCCCTCCCGCGGGCAGCCTCGAAGGTGTGACCGTGCGCTGGCAGAGCGCGACCACGCGCAATTATTTCCTCGAACGCAGCACCAACCTCGGCTTCCAGCCAGCGTTCTACCTGCTCGAATCCAACATTCCGGGTGTGGCAGGCGAGACGAGTTTCACCGACACCAACGCCGTTGGCGCCGGCCAGTTCTTTTACCGCGTGGGGATGCACTAATTTTATTCCCAAGCACCGAGTCCTTCGGTGATATTGCTTCCCACATGAATAACAGCACCAGCGCCGTCATCTGGCTCCACGCCGTGACCTTGCTTGTGGCCCTTGTGGGCGCAGGCTGCGCCAGTGTGCGTGCCACCAATTCGCAGGCAGACAATCCGAAGTACAGGGCGGCGATTGAACAGCGGCTGCAGGAGATTTGTGCCGCGGCCGAGAGCAAGGATTTTGAGCGACTGGACAGCTACCACGCTTACGGCCCGAAGTTTACCAAGTATTCCGGCACCTCCGCCGAGCGGCGGGACGCCACCGCCAGCCGCAAAGGCGAACACGAAGGTTTGGCCGCCCTCAAGGGACTGACAATGCGGATCAACGAACTGAAGATTGACGTGTTTGGAGATGCAGCCGTGGCGACGTTTATTCTGGATTACAGCTTCGATTCCGGTGACGAAACGGTTTCCCGCAAGGACCGCTCGACGCTCGTTTTCATCAAGCAGCGCGGGGACTGGAAAATCACCCATGAACACTTGACGCCGATCCAGCCCTGAAGCTTAAGAGTGGCAGACTGGGTGGGGGGAAATGCTTCTCGATCGGTGTGACCACCGGAGATTGCCGGTAATAGGGACGACCACGAACTCTCACGAGCACCATGAGCGAAAAGCAGACACACAATCAACGCGCCGCAGCGCGACGTTCGTGCGAGCCGCCGCAAGCGGACGGTTCGATGCGCTTTCACCGGATGCACCAGTTGTGGGAGTTGGCCGAGGGTCTGCCGGTCAAGAAGGTCCGGCTGAGTGAACTCGCTGGCTTTGACGAGGTGCGGTGGTTCGGTGGACCAAGGAATCTCCTGCCGACCTGCCGGGCGATCGCGGAACATGCGCGTGACATCTACGAGTCTGATTTGAGTTTCCCCATCATACTTTCGCCGACGGGAGAGGTGTTGGACGGCTGGCATCGCATCGGCAAGGCGTTCATACAAGGAATTGAGGAACTCGATGCGGTTCAGTTGACCATCATGCCGCCCTATCGTTGGCGAGTGCTGTTGAACGGTGATGAGGTGGAGATCTCGCAAGGCGACAACGGCTAGTCCCGATGAACGATCGAACGTTTGGCGAGGAAACCGCCCGGCAGTGGATTCAAATCATCGAGAGCCGGGGCAACCCGGTGCGCGAGCAAGACCTCTCTCCGCTCTTGAGAAGTTGGGTGGAAACTGCTTCGCCGAAGCGCCTTCTCGAAATCGGCTGCGGTCAGGGTGATTGCTCGGCCCGAATCAATCTCACCAACCGGTCTTACGTGGGGATTGATCCGTCGCCGTTTCTGATCAACCGGGCCAAAGAATTGTATGAGTCAGAGGAACGGCGATTCATGTCTGGTAATGCATACAAACTGCCCTTTTCTGAGCGCGAATTCGACGGCGTGTTCTCCGTCATGGTCTGGCATTTGTTGAGTGAGGTGCAAACAGCCGCGCGGGAAATGAGCCGGGTGATGAGGCCGAGCGGGCATTTTTTGATGGTCACGGCCAATCCCGAGGCCCGCTCCGAATGGGCCGAATTTTATATCAACGTGAACATCACTGGTCGGTGTCTCGAAGGCGACATACAGGGGGAAGGCAAAATCCTTGACCACGATGTCCTCTACTTGCATCCGCTCGACGATATTGTGAGCACGTTGAGGTTCGCCGGACTTGAGGTTGGCTCGATTGCCTCCTTCCGAAAATCCCAGCAGGGTCAGGGCCGCGAGTATCTGATCGCAATCCAAGGAATGCGAGTTCGGTGAAAAACAGTTCTTCACGGAATTGCGGGAACGCCACAGGTGTTCTGGGAGGGCGCCGATATTTCCTCGGAATTTCCTGATAAAGCAAGAAATCACTTCACCGCCGATTCCTTGTAACCATGAGCCGGGATTGTTGTAGCAAGGAATCGTAAGCCCAAAAACGTATGGCCGGAAGGCGCATTTGGTTTGAGGCAAGAGTAAAACAATCCCAGGCGTGAATCGCCTGAAACGAAAGGTAAGCACAGTATGAAAAGTCGGTTCAACAAAATCATCGGCTCCACCCTGCTGGCCGCGACGCTGGCACTGGGAATCACCCCGGCCTCCGCCGACGGCGGCAGAGGTAACGCCGGAAACCCGGGCATCCTCCCGCCGCATTCACATCCCTACGGGAAGAGCTACGGCGAATGGTCGGCTGAACATTGGAAATGGACCTACTCGCTGCCGGCTAACGCACACCCTCTCACCGACACGGCGGATGTCCGCGCCGGCCAGTCCGGGCCGGTGTGGTTCCTCGGCGGCACCTGGGCTCCGACCACGGACCTCAATGGCAATCTGGTGGGCATCGCCGATCGTCATGTCACAATCCCGGCAGGCAAGGCGTTGTTCTTCCCGATTGTCAATGCCGAGGCCTCGGTGGCCGAAGGCAACGGAACGACGGAGGCCGAGCTTCGGGAAACAGCCAACTTCTTCGTGGACCACGCAGTAGGTCTCTCCTGTACCATTGACGGGCGGCCCGTAAAGAACTTGGAGGCTTATCGGGCGGAATCTCCCCTCTTCGCTTTCGGGCCCTTGCCAGAGAACAATCTGCTCGGCTTGGACGAAGGTACCACCAGCCCTGCGGTGTCGGATGGTTACTATGTGATGTTGGCTCCGCTTCGACCAGGCGAGCATACGCTCCACTTCACCGGGGCATTGGTGTTCACCGCTGCCGAGGATGGCTTCGATTTCAGCTTCACGTTGGACATCACCTACCGCATTACCGTGAAACCACCCGGACGTGGTCGCAATTGCGAAAACGACTAACGGCTGCAAAGTGTAGGGCCAAGCCCCCCGCCGGTTGCACTAACCGGCGGGGGGCTTTTGTATCCTGTGGCCGCCCGAATCAAGGGAGACAACCATCTTCCGCCTTTCCATCCGATTGGTTGTGCCTATGCTGTCCATCGCTCCATGCCGAGCGTTTACATCAAAACTTACGGTTGCCAGATGAACGAGCGCGACAGCGAAGCCGTCGCCGCGCAACTCGTGGCGAAAGGCTATTCGCTTGCTGCATCCGAGCATGTCGCGGACGTTGTGCTGCTTAACACCTGCAGCGTGCGCGACAATGCCGAGCAGACCGCGCTCAACAAAATGACCAACGTGATCAGCGATGCGCGAAAGCAACGGCCCAATCAAATCTTTGGTTTCCTGGGTTGCATGGCGCAAAGTCGGGGGAAGGAGTTGATTGACCGCCTGCCGGATGTGGACCTCGTGCTTGGCACGCAGAAGTTTCATCGCGCGGCGGAGTATCTCAATGACCTTCTCGGAGGCAAGCGCAACAAGGTGGTGGACACCGAAGCGGAGCAGGGGAGCGAAGGCACGATCAAGGAACACCTGCTCAACGGCGCGGCGAAGGACAAGGCGGTGACCGCGTTCGTCAGCATCATGCAAGGCTGCAATCAATACTGCACCTTCTGCATCGTGCCCTACACGCGCGGTGAAGAACGCAGCCGCACGATTCCCGACATCGTGGCCGAGTGTCGCCAGCTTGTGGCGCAGGGCGTGAAGGAAATCACCTTGCTCGGGCAGATTGTGACGAGTTATGGGCGGCGGCGTCCCGTCACCCCGTCCCTCTCCCCATCGGATGGGGAGAGGGTGGCGAAGCCGAGTGAGGGGATTGTCCCGCTCAAGGATGGAAAATCCGCCTTCGTCCAACTCATTGAAGCCGTCCACGAGATCGAAGGCTTGGAGCGCATCCGCTTCACCTCACCGCATCCGAAAGGCTACGGGGACGATCTGGTGGCGGCTTACGCGCGATTGCCCAAGCTGGTCGAGAGCGCGCATCTGCCGGTGCAAAGCGGCAGCGACCGCGTGCTCAAACTCATGCATCGCGGCTACACCCGCGCGCGCTACCTCGAAATCATCCGCAAGCTGCGCGCGGCGCGGCCCGGCATCGGCATCACCAGCGACATCATCGTCGGCTTTCCCGGCGAGACGGAGGCGGACTTTGAGGAAACGCTGTCCCTCTGCCGCGAGGTGGAGTTCGACAACGCTTATCTCTTCAAATACTCGCAACGCAAGGACACGCCCGCCGCGTCCATGCCCGATCAACTCCCCGAACCGCTCATCGAAGAACGCCACGCACGGTTGCTGGAACTCATCAACACCATCGGCAAACGCAGATACGAGGCCTTTATCGGGCGGCAGACACAGATTCTGGTCGAAGGCCCGAGCCGGCGGAATGAAGCGCGTATGGCTGGCCGCACGCGCTGCAACAAGATTGTGGTGTTTGGTGGCTCGGCACGCCATCGCGGTGAATTATTGGATGTGAAGATCACGCGCGTCGGCTCCTTCACACTCTACGGCGATCCGGCGATTGTGAACCTTTGACGTGCCGAGCCACTGGGGGCTGATACGAAGTAAGTCCCCACGGTGACTGCGTGCAATGCTCCATCCAAAGGAAACCAGACCAGTTAAAGTCTTCTCTTGAGCAGTCCACGCCCGGAGCGCTGGGACCGCAATGCCGCAACGCCGGTTTTCCAACCGGCGTGTCTGCCGGCTGGAAAGCCGGCGAAACAGGGCTGCGGTTCGTGGAAGGCCTCCACGAATCCCCAATCGCCCTTTGGGAACATGAACTCCATAACGGCGTCTCGGCGGAGCGCCGCATACTGGCTGCGGTGAGAACGGTGGCGCTCTGCCGAACCGCCGCTACCGGAGGTTCATGAAAGATTTAGATTCCTTCCCAGTCATTTTGGCAGCCACTGGACGGCATCTATGATGACGTGCCCATCCGCGCCTTGATTGGAAACCACTACGCTTGCTGGCTTGTCCGTGTCGAAATCGAACTCACCCAGTGAAACGAACAAGTTACCGCTGGGCGGTTTCAGTTTCTGATTCACGGAAACAGTTCGCTCGCCGCTTTGATGGTGGATCGTCACGGCCACGCGGGAAGCGCGATTGTCATTCGGCGTGTACGCCAGTCGCACTTCGTAACGGCCGGCGCGCGGCAGGCGGGCTTCAAAGCGGGCCATGGATTTGCCGTCGGCAGCGTGCCCGTCGTGCCGGTAGCCCACCCCTACGAACGGTGGGAGGGCCGTGCTTTCGGTCCATTGCCCGGTGAGCCGGGCCTCCGCATCATCCACCACCACACCCGGCAGGTTGCGCGGATCAATGTTCACCTTGCGTTGTGCGGCCGTCTCAATGGACTCGAGCACCTGGCCATCCTTGAGCAAACGCTCGCGCAGCTTGGGATATGGCACGTCCTGAACAGCGATTCCCGAATCAATCGCCATTGCCGCAGCAGTGGCCGCGGACTGACCCAGAATCATAAACACAGGCTCCATGCGGATTGAACCGAACGCAATGTGCGAACTGGAAACGCACACCGGCACGAGCAGATTGCTGGCTTGTCCGCGTTTGGGCACGAGCGCGCCGTAGGCAATCTGATAAGGGCCTTGTGTCGAAACGCCGATGTCACCCTCGTTTTGCACGTACCCTTCCGGCGTGATGTAGCGTTGGACGTTGTGCGAATCAATCGTGTAGCTGCCCATGCCCACCGGCTCAGGTGTGGGCCGTTTCTTGAGCAGTTCGTTTTCCGTCATCACGTAATGCCCGATCATGCGGCGCGCTTCTCGCACATAAATCTGATGCGGCCAGTTGCCGTTGTCCTGAAACTCGTCCTTCGCCAAGCCCCAGCGCTGCATTGCCGTCTGCACGTCTTTGGGCACGCGTGGATCGTTGGCGATGAAGTAGAGCCAGCCCTTCTGGTACGTCTCGTGTTCCTTGATGATTTCGCGGCGGCGTTCGTAGGAAGCTTCCGGGTAATCGTAATTGAAACCGATGTTGTCGAAGCTCATCGGGCCGTGATTGTTCACGTCGGTCTTGCGATTGGGAATCGGATCAAACTTGTCAAACGTCTCGCGCCAGCCGGCGTTGAAGATGCGCAGGAGCAATTCGTATTGCCCGGGATCGTAGCCGTCCGGTTTGGGAAACGGCACGCGATTCTCCGCGTGATCTGTGAGGCAGAGGCGGAAGCAATACGCCTGAACCTTCTTGTCGCCCTGGCCGTATTCGCCGGGATGATTCGGGCTGATGCGCGGCAACACGCCGCTCGACGGATCGCCCGGCACGACGTACGGGCTGATCTTCTCCTTCACCGCGCCGAAGTGATGCCGGTGATGCAGCACGCCGGTTTGCACGCCGTTCCATTGCTCGCCATAGACGCTGTTCGCCTCGCGCCCGACATGATAATCCACACCGGCAGCCGCGAGTAGATCGCCCTCATAAGTGGCATCCAGGAACATCTTCGCACGATACGTCCGGCCACTGAGCATAGTGATGGACGTGATGCGCGCGCCGTCCTTCTTCACGCCAAGTGGCGCAGCGCTTCCAGCCTGCTCAACGGACCGAACAGGCAGGATGCCTGTGCCACTACGATCGAGCCATTCATCGCGGTGAACGGGAATCTTGTGTTCGCGGATCAAATCCTCGAAGACGCGCTCGGCCACGTGCGGCTCGAAGATCCACATCGTGCGCAGGTCCTTATCAATGGCGGGCGTGCCCTGGCCCTGGTTGCCGTATTCCTCGCGCTTCTGCCAACGCCACGCCTCGGGCTGGTCGTAACGTTTCCAGACACGATGATAAAACTCGCGTGCCAGCCCGCCGATCACGGCTTTGTTACCCGTGTCGGTAAATCCCAGCCCGCCGCTGGAAAGTCCGCCGAGATGTTTGTCCGGGCAAACGATGACAACCGATTTCCCCATGCGCGCGGCCTGCACCGCTGCCGCAACGCCGGCTGAAGTGCCGCCGTAGATGCAAATGTCGGTTTCAAGTGCCTCGGCGGCCTGGAGTGTGCAACCGACCGTCAACAAAGCGAGAGCGAGTGATCGTTTGTTTAGCAGCATAAGTTCATAAATCACGGGGGACATGAGCAACTGACTATCAAAGCCCGCAGCCACTGGTCAGATGTGTAACGGCAAGCAACCAGCGCGGCAAGCCAACTGATCTGAAACCCTCCACACCGCTGTGTATGCCGAAGGTCATCATTCCTGCAAACGAAATGGCCGCCTTTTGCCCCCCCCCACAGCAAAACGGGTGGATTGACGGGTTCTTATTTCAGGCGTAAAAGGGAGCCGATAAACGAAGAAGGGGTTATGAAAGAGGGAAACGGTTTCGCTGATAGTCCCTTGAGTACTCGATCTCAAGAGGCATTCCACACTTCAATCCTCAACCAGCGGCCGGCCGAGTGGCGAAAAATCATCTGGCTCTCGGTGTTGGTGACGCTCGGTTTTCTGGCATTCGAGGCAACTGCACAATCTCCCGGAACGAAACTCTGGGAGATCACGCTGACTGGCCAGGTGCGAACCTCGCCCGCTTTGGGTGGAGACGGCACCATTTATGTGGCAGCCTCGACTGTCAGCGGACCGGGCTACGTTTACGCGATCTCGGCTGAAGGAACGAATCTGTGGACGAGAGTCATCGGCGTTCCGCTAATTCCATCGTCTCCTTGCGTCGGCTCTGATGGCACGATCTATCTCGGAACCGAAACCGGCCAGTTGTTGGCGAAAAATCCACAGGGGGATGAGAAATGGATCTTTAGGACGGGAGAAACTTGGCCGGTTTCCTCGCCGGCACTGGGTGTGGACGGGACAATCTACATCCGGGCCTATGGCAGGTTTTTTGATCGGCTCTATTCTGTGAGCCCCGAAGGTGGGACGAATTGGAGCGTCGTGCTCAGCATGAGCTCCGGTGAAACTCTTCCCCAAATGTCATCGCCTACGATTGGCGCGGACGGGACGATCTATGTGACGTCCGGTCGCTCCATGCTGTTCGCCTTCTCGCCCGCAGGTGGTACCAACTGGATTTACAGCCTTGGAAGCAAAACTTACGCCTCGCCCAGCGTCGCTCCAGATGGGACGGTGTACATCGGCGCTGATGACAAATACGTTTACGCCATCAGTCACGACGGCCACCTGAAGTGGCGCTATCTGGCTCCTGGATTTGTGGAGAGTTCAGCCGCGAATGCTGCTGATGGCTCAGTGTACGTGGGCTATTACAAAGTCGGCCAAGGTGGTTTGCTCGCACTCAGTCCATCGGGCGAGAAGCTCTGGTCGCTCGATCAAGGGGCGGGCGTGTCGGCTTCTCCCGCCATTGATGAGGCCGGTAATGTGTACGTCTCAGAACTCACGAGCGGCTGGTTTCGCGCCTTGAATTCTACTGGATCCAACATCTGGTCGTTCCCAATCACCGCGTTGGACGCTTTTGCGTCTCCAGTCATCAGCACGAACGGAACAATCTACGTCGGGCACGGCAACAAGTTGCTCGCGTTGGTTGGCGGCAGCCCACTGGCCCGCTGTGGTTGGCCAATGTTTCGAGGCGACCCTCAACACACTGCACGTGTTCCCCAGCGGGATGTGCGTTGCACCGCTCCGCAACCAAATGGAGATTTTGACATTCTACTGAGGACCGAAATCGGCAGGAGCTATCAGTTGCAGGTTTCCATGAATCTCCAGGAGTGGTCGAACCTGCTGGACTTTACAGTCACGAATTGGAATCCGAGTTTCAAGCGAACGACCCAGTCTCATCCACAAGAGTTTTTCCGACTTCAAGGTCCGATAGACTGAAGTCCAGAATGAGACGGAGCAAGAAGTCCGTTACCAGCCCGATAACTCCACCACCGCTGCCACGCGCCTGCCAGAAAGTGTCGGCATCTTGTTAAACCAGCTTCCGCAAATGCTCAATGCTGCGTGCGGCTTGATCCAGCGTTCCGCATTCGACACTCAATACGATGTCCTGCGGGAGCGGACGCAGAAGGGCGATGACCTTTTCCCAATCAATGACGCCGTCGCCACAGGCGCAGCCGACGGGTGTGCCCATCACTTTGCCGCGTTCCTTGTCGGATTGTTCGATTGAAATATCCTTCGCGTGAACGTGAACGAGGCGGTGTTTGATGCGATCCAGCCAGACGATGGGATCAATCCCGCCGAGGTAGGCGTTGCCGGTGTCGAAATTCGCGCCGACATTCGGTGAATTCACAAGGCTCAAAATGCGATCGTACTTCTCGGGAATGAGCGAGTAGGTCTGGTGCATCTCCAGCCCGAGCTTGATGCCGCGCGGCTCGCACACCTTGGACGCTTCCATGATCGAGTAGCGGATGAGCACAAAATCCTCCTCCTCGGTGGTCCAGGTCTGCTTGTGGCCTTCGTGTGTGTTGATGACGGGCGCGCCACACTCGGCGGCGTAACGGGCGGCCTGTTTGAGATATTCGACGGCGATTTCCGGTTTCGAAAGCTGGCTGTGCGAGGAAAGGCCGGACAGTTTTAGTCCGTTTTTTTCGCACACTCGGCGAATGCGGAGTGGATCGTCGAGCATCGAAACGCTGTGAAAATACCTGGCCTCGCTCAACAGTTCGCGTCCCCAATGCACCATCGGCTCGATGTATTCGTAGCCGAGTTTCGCGGCGAATTCCGCGCCCCACTCGAACGATTTGTGCGACGTGCGAACCGCTTCCAAATTCAGACCAATGCCAACTTTTCCCATAAGCTCAAATAGTATGTTTCCGTGTCTTCCTGCTTTAGCTGATGCCTGTTATTCGACCTTGCTTGCGCGCTCGCGTCAATGGTTTTCTCCCTCCGATGTGTGATGCCTCGGTCGAGCCCGGCGAAAGCGTTGAGTTTCGACCGATGATTATCGCTGGAGATCTTTGCCACTCACACACAGGTCACGGAGCGGCTGTGGACGTGGCCGGTCGAACACCCGTGGCGCATTTGGATCTGCTGCCAGACTCTGGTCGCTTAAGATTCGCATGGGATTTCGGATTTACCTTCTCGCGGGCTTCCGGCATCCTCTGCCGGCTTTGACGAACGCATGAATTCATGAAACTTTCGATGTTGTCCATCTTGCTGGGTCTCGGGTTGGCGGCGCCGCAGATTTACGGTCTGGCCCGGCCCGCGCAGTTTGCGGCCACCGTGCGCAAGTTTCCGCGCAACCTGCCCGCCGGCATCTTCTTGATGGCACTGGCTACGCTCTGGTTCTTGTGGAACGTGAACCAGGAGAGCCTGGCGGACTTCGCCGCGTTCAAGAACTACATGATGATCGGTTTTGCGGCCGTGGGACTGGGCGCCTGCATTTTTGTTAAGGATTTTCTGGCGGTGCGCGGGCTGGCGGTGGTGTTCCTGTTGCTGGCGAAGCTGATGGTGGATACGGGAAGGCCGCATCTGGGTGAAACCCCGTGGGTGCTGGTCATTCAGACCTGGGCCTACGTCTTGATTCTCGCGGGCATGTGGTTCACGGTGTCACCCTGGCGGCTGCGCGATTTTTTGGAATGGGCCACTGCCAACGAAAAGCGCATCAAGGTGGGCAGCGCGGTGCGGCTGGCTTTTGCGCTGTTCGTGGTGGTGCTCGGGCTGACTGCGTTTCGGGCGCTTTAGATCAACGTTGGTTGCGGGCAACGTGTGTTGAAGGCACGCAGCCACAACTCTTGAAGACCGATGAAAACGAAATCCGTCGTTTTGCTGGGTTGCGGCTTGGTGTCCGTCTGCCTTCTCTTGTTGGTCCTGGCTGGCGGGGGATTTTTCTACTACATGGCCCAGGACCCGCCCGGCTTGCTGGCTTGGGTGGAGTCGCCCGATCAAGTCGCCGAGGGCGAGGTGTTTGAATTGAAAGTCTTCGTCGTCAATGAGCGCAAACGCGGCTCGATGAAGATTACCAGCATTGACCTGGGCGAATCCTATCTGGCTCATTTCACCGTCCGCGAAACGGAGCCGCGCGCGATTTCCAGCCAGCATGTGCCCATTGACGACAGCCAGAGTTTCGGTTTCGAAACGGTGATTTCCGCGGGCAAGACGAATGTTTTCACCTTCCGCTTGCGGGCGGCAGACACGGGACTCCACCGGGGAGACTTGGACGTTTGCGAAGGCATGCGTTTCGTGACGTTGATGGCGCAGACGGAGGTTCGTTAATGGCGGAACGTACATTTCCGGCGCGCCCCTCCTGCGCTTGGCCGAACTTGAAGCATGGCAAAAATCCTGGTCATCCGTGGCGGCGCAATTGGTGATTTCATTCTCACACTGCCGGCCATTGCTGCCTTGCGTCGCCAGTTTCCCGAGGTGCATCTGGAAGTGCTCGGCTATCCGCACATCGCGCAACTCGCGCTGGCTGGTGGTTTGGTGGATCGTGTGCAACCGATTGAGGCGCGCGGGTTGGCGGGTTTCTTTGCGCGCGACGGCGAGTTGTCCGAGGACTTGTGCGATTATTTTTCCGAGTTCGACGTGATCGTATCCTATCTGTACGATCCGGACGAGATTTTCAAAACCAACGTGGGGCGCTGTTCGCCCGCGCATTTCATCGGCGGGCCTCATCGTCCGAATGAACAGGAGCGCGTCCATGCGACGCACGTTTATCTCAAACCACTCGAACGCCTCGCCATCTTCGACCCCGATCCCGTGCCCCGGCTGGCGCTCGCCCCATGCTCCGCGCCCCGCGCCCCTCAAATCGCCCTCCATCCCGGCAGCGGCAGCGAAATGAAGAACTGGCCCGAACCCAGGTGGAGCGAACTGCTGACGACGGTCGCCGGCAAGACCCGATACGATTTCCTGCTGGTCGGTGGCGAGGTGGAGGGGCAACGGTTGCAGCGATTGGCGGCGAAATTGCCACCTCAGCGGGTCCGAATCGCGCAAAGCCTCCCCTTGTCGGAACTGGCCGGACGACTGCAAACCTGCGACGCTTTCATGGGTCATGATTCCGGCATCTCCCATCTGGCGGCGGCGCTGGGTTTGCCATGTCTGGTTCTGTGGGCGGACACAATCGAGGAGATCTGGCGGCCCCAGGGCGAGCGCGTGACTGTGATCCGAGAAATCTCCGGACTCCACTCGTTAAGCGTCCAGCGCGTCACCGAAGAACTGGCCCGCGTGCTGTTCAGGGTTTGAAACTGGGACGCTGTCGGACACCGCCGCAACAATTCTCTGCGCCGTTTTGTCGGCAAACAGCTCATCCCCGAAGCTCCGCTCGAAGATTATGTTCAGGTCCAGGACCGAGATCAGTCGCACCCACTGGGGAATTTTGTGTTCGGCATATTGCTGATCGGGGGTCTGGGCGTGGTTGGGAACTTCAGTCACGGTTCGGCACATAATGGTGACGGATAGGTGTTGCGATCAGAGCAGGTGAATTGTCTTGTTCAGACCGCAGGCGACAGGATTTCGCCGACAGATTCGGCATCGCGGAAGTTCGAGCCGACAACGGGAGGAACGTAGGTGAACTCCATCGCCTTCAGGGTCAGTCCCGGCCCGAAGGCGATCGCCGCGCCGGGCCGCGATTCGTTTTGCGGCGTGTGCCGGAGCAATTCTTCAAAGACGAACATGATAGAGGCTGACGACATGTTGCCGTAGCTCGCCAGCACGCGACGTGCGGGAGCAATTTGTTCCGACGTGAGCGAAAAAGCCGAGCGCACGGCGTCGAGAATCGCACGGCCACCGGGATGAATGGCCCAGAGGGCTTTTGGATCACCCACGGCATGATCGAAAGTGCCGGTGTCGCGCGAAAGGTATTCGCGGATCCGGTCCGGGATGTCGGCGTCGAGTTTCATCGCGAAGCCCTGGTCTTCCACAAGCCATTGCATCTTGTCGGCATCTTCCAGGCTCAGGTGACTCGTGAACGAATCAAGGCGGAATCCGCCTGGCTCCGCAGATACGAGCGACGCGGCGCAACCGTCGCTGAAGAGCAGCGAGGCCACGAGGCGATCCATCGGCGCGTCCTGCTGGAGGTGCAGGCTGCAGAGCTCAAGGTTGACAACCAACACGCGTGCTTCCGGGTCTGCCCGGACAATGTCATTCGCAGTGCGCAAACCGGTGATGCCGGCGTAGCAACCCATGAAGCCAATGAGCGTGCGACAGACGTTTCGCGGTAGCCCGAGCAGCCGGATCAAATCCACATCTAGCCCGGGCGCATAGAATCCGGTGCAAGACGTGATGACGAGATGGCTGATGGAGTTGAGTTCCACGCCGCGAGCTTCGAGCGCTCGAACTGCTTGCACGGCGAGCGCCGGGGCCGTCTCGCGGTAAACCTCCATGCGCCTGCCGGTGCCGGGGAAATTTCCGATTTCGTAGAATGCGCCGGAGCCGGGCTGGCCGACGACTTGATCCAGAACGGTATGACGGCCTTCGATACCGGAGCGTTTGGCAATCGCGCGCAGTTTGTTTACGAGAGCGGGGTCGGGAATCCACGACGGCAGGGAGTCGAGGAACTGTTGCTGACATTCGCCGGCCGGTACGGCCGTTCCGATTTCATTGAGATAGGCGTGTATCATAAAATTCTTCAGGCCAGGGCTTTCATCATGTTCCAGCAGGCCTGGCCGGGGGTGTAAATGTTTCCAATCATGCCGATAAAGGAATTGCCAATGCCTTCGCGAAGTGAGAGCAGGTCGTGAACGGCGTTGCTGAGGCGCGGGCGGCGGATGATGGCCTGGAACGCCTGACAGCACCAGCGCTTGCCGCGATGCTCTCGGCGCCGTTGGGTTGCATAACGGCGCAAGGACGCGTTCAACGCGGTGTCGTTCGCCCATGCTCGAGAAACCTCGTTCGTCAGGGCGCGTGCCGTCCAGAGCGCCTGATAAATTCCTTCTCCCGTGAGCGGATCGAGAAACCCCGAGGCATCTCCTATCAACGCGGCATTCGTGGTCACCACGTCGCGGACGCTGGCGGCGGCGGGAAACGTGGCGCGGACGCTGGCGGCGTTGGTCAACGGTGCGATGCGCGGGCGCAGGTGTTCGGAGGCTTGCGTGCGGCGATTGATGAACTCCATCGCCGTCGTTTGCTGCAATTCCGCCGGGTCACTAAGCGCAGAGACGTTGAGCGTGTGCGGCCCTACGGGGTTCAAGCCGATGTAGGTGCCGTCCGGAAAGACGTGCATTTCGCCGAAAGGCTCGGTCGGCTGAAAACTGGGCACATCCACGTGCAACGCCACGCGTTCCTGCCATGGTTCGGTGGCGAGATTCAGCAACCGCGCAACGCGGGATTTGCGTCCGTCCGCGCCAATGAGCAGACGCGTGGAAATCGTTTCACCGTTGGCCAACTGTGCGCTCCAGCCTGCGCGGGTTTGCTGCAATCCCTGCAAGCGCTGGCCCATGCGAATGGTCGCGCCGTGTTGTGCTGCGAGATGGAGCAGGGCATGGTCGAAGTCGGGACGGCGAAGCGAGATGCCGAAGTCGGGGTAGCGGGCGTTGGAAGGGAAGCGGGTTTGCAGGCGATTGCGCTTTGGGGAAACCAGCACCATGCCGAGCAGCGAGCGCATGTTGACTGTGAGTTCGGTGCGCAGACCGAGTTCATCGAGCAAGGCCACGCCCGCCGGACACAGATAGGCGCCGCAGACGCGTTCGCCGAGGACGGGTTGGGCTTCGATGAGGGTGACCGCGAGTCCGGTTTTGGCCAGCCGCAGCGCTGCCAGCCCGCCTGCCGGGCCGCCGCCAATGATGAGTACGTCGCAGGTCGTATGCATGTCAGAATCAGGGAGGTTCTCTTTGAAGTTTGACGTGTGCCTTCACTCTCACCAGGTCGCGGACGGAAATGGCGCCCAACAGAGCGGACGGTGGCTTGAGTTTGAAATCCTTGAGCGAAATGTCGGTTTCCAATTGAAACTCCCAGCCTTCGGGCAGGGGCAACTGGTTGACGGTTCGCGCCTGAACGTCTTTGGTGATGCCGCAAAACGTCAGTTGCACCGGTAACGTGCCTGGACTGGTGGAATTACTCGACGGCGACAAGTTTGCCGCGGCCAGTGGCGCATTGGTGACGAATGCAATTAATCTCGGAAAGAGATCGGCTTGAAACATCTTGTACATGTTCGCGTCACGTTTGGCGTGGTGCGTGGTCAATTGCCGAGGGCCGATTTCGATGCGGGTATTGAGCAACGCTTCGCCCGCATTGTTCGTTTCGCAAATAACCGTCAAGGGGACGTTGGTGATGTTTCCAGTGAAATCGTGCAAGGTGGAGTCGCCCTCGAACACCACGTCGCAGTGGCCAACGTATTGTTCTCCGGCGGCGGCTACGCAGCGGAACAGCGGCAATGCTGCGATGACTGCCAGCACGAGAAGAAAGTTGCGCTTCAGATTCATGGCTGTGGCGCGGGTGTCAACGCCGGCAAAACTTTCGTCGAGGGGGAAGGTTTTCTTTCCGGCCAACGCAAAAACCGGCGCGCGGCGTTCAACGCCGGGATGTATTGCCAATAGGGTTTACGCAGCGGCAGGTATTGCATCACCGACAACGCCGCCTGCGTCAGCCGCGCGTGCCCTTCGCACGAGAGCATCACTTGCGGATGCGAACACTGGAAGTCGCGCAACCGGGCTTCGAGCCAATCGGGCGGAGTCTGGCTGGAATAATAGAACGGTACATCTTTGTGTTCAACGCGGCGGCGCAAATCCTCCACGCTCAACCGGCCGCGATCCAATTCGTCGCCAATCGGGCTGCCGGGATAGATGCGAATGCCGGACGTGATGTAAACCGCGTTTGGCGAGGGCACGGATTGGGCGATGAACGAGAGAGTCTGCTCAACGGTCTCCGGAGTTTCGCCCGGACCGCCCAACAGAAAAACCCAGAGCGCACGGATTCCGTGTCGTTGCAAGGATTCCGCCGCGGTGAACAGGCGGTCGCGGCGATAATTCTTCTCGTAACTGGCGAGCATCGTGTCGGACGCGCTTTCCGCCGTCAGGATTACGCTGCGGAAACCAAGCGAGCGCATGGAGTCCAGCAGTTCGTCCGGTAGTTGGCGCGGGTTGAGTCCGGTGCCGATGTAATTCGCCTGCAAACTGCGCCCGCGCAATGTGCGCAACACTTCCAGTGCGTGATTCACCGGAAGATTGAACGTGCTGTCCACAAACTCGAAATCGCGAATGCCTCTTGAGAGTGCGCCTTCGATTTCGTCGGCGATGGCGTTGGGATTCAGAAAACGGTAACGCACACCTTCGATGCGGCCATAAGTGCAGTAGGTACATTTCAACGGGCAGCCGCGTTTGGTTTGGACCGGGTAGCCGGCGTCGCCGCGCAGGTAGGGGGCAAAATTGTTCACCCAACGGTGCAGTGCTGGCGCGGGCAACGCGCTCGTGTTCACGACGCGGAACGGCATGTTCTTTTCGTCAGCACCTACGATGCGCGAGACAACCTCGCCGGCTTCGAGGCGGGCAATGAGGTGCGGCAGACTTTCTTCCCCTTCGCCGAGCACCAAATGATCGCAGTTTGTGGCACGCACCACGCGCGCGGGTTCAACGGTTCCGGCCGGGCCGCCGACGACGATGGTGGCGTGCGGAACTATCTGGCGCGCTTCCTGAATCAGTTTCGCCGGCCCGTCCAGGTAAGTCTCCAGCGCATGAAAGTCCGAGTTGTCGAGGTTGCGGATGCTGAAGGCGAGATACTCCGGCTGCCAATCGCGCAACGCAGCGACGAATCGCCGGTGACCTGCCTGGGTTTGGGGTAAATCCACAAAGCGCACGTCGTGGCCTGCCTTTTCGGTCGCCGTGGCCACAAACGCCGGCCCAAGCGGGGCCACGCGATAAGGCCGGGTCGTCTCGTTAGCATTAACGAGCAACACCCGGCGCGGATTTCGTTTACTGGTCGAGCTGTCGAGCATTCGCGGTGGCGCAAGGTAGTTCAACCATTTGAAATCAAGCTCGGCTCAAATGTTAAAAAACATTTAAGCGCGCCTTCTCCGCGAGTGCAAACAGTGCAAACAGTGCAATCTGCGCGCCGGACCAAACAGCATGACTCATCGCGTCCGGGAGTTGAGTCACTTCCGGACGCGAAACGTTCAAAGAAATCCTGAAGATGGAAGTCCCGACGAGTGGTTGAACTAAGAAAGCTGGTATTGCCCTGGAATCGGCACTTCGGGGAACGGTAATTTGCCAAAGTCGTATTTCTCCGGTCCGAGCCGGGTCTTGGAGTTGAGCGCCGCGTCCCACTCCACGGATTGTCCGCTGTAAGCCGAATCGCGCCCCATGATGCCCGTGAGCGTGGATTCTGCGATGGCTTGAGCCTCGTTGATGGGTTGGCCCGCGCGAATGCTGTTGATGAGGTTGGTGTGTTCCTGCTGGTAGGCGTTGACGTCAGGACTGCGAAAACGCCAACTCTCACCGCTGGTGACGCGGATCCAGTCTTTGCAGTTGCTCGAACCCTTCAGGCCGACAATGTGTTCCTCGACTTTGCTTTCGCAGCGGTCCATTTGACGGCATTGGCTGAACATCCGCACGCCATTCGGGTATTCGTATTCGACGGCGAAGTGATCGTAGATGTGGCCGTAGTTTTCGTTGGGTCGCGCTTGGCGCCCGCCCATCGCCAGCGCCTTGACGGGATGCGTGCCGATGACCCAGTTCATGATGTCAAGGTTGTGAACGTGCTGCTCGACGATGTGATCGCCCGATAGCCAGGTGAAGTAATTCCAGTTCCGCAACTGCCATTCCATGTCACTCCAGCCGGGCGAGCGTTCAATGACCCAGATGACCCCGCCATTCCAGTAGCAGCGACCGTAAACCAGGTCGCCGATGGCGCCATCTTGAATCCGTTTGATGGTTTCGTTGTAACTGCGCAGGTGGCGGCGTTGCGTGCCGGCGACAATGCCCAGCCCCTTTTCTTTCGCGAGCTTGCCGGCCTCCATCACCAGCCGCACTCCCGGTCCATCCACGGCGACGGGTTTCTCGACGAAGACATGTTTGCCCGCTTCGATAGCCGCTTTCAGATGTACCGGCCGGAAATGTGGCGGGGTGGCTAACAGGACATAATTGACTTCCGAAATCGCGAGCAGCTTCTTGTAGGCATCGAAACCGACGAGGCAGTTTTCGTTGGCGATGTTGATGCCGAGCCGGCCAAGGTTTTGCCGGCAGGAATTCAGCCGGTCGGCGAACGCATCCGCCAAAGCGATGACGCGCACATTCTTGTTCGTCAGCGTCGCGCCTTCTTTCACGTCTTCCGTATGATAACCGGCACTGGGATAGATCACCTTGGTTTCCGCGCCCAACACATCGAGCACCGCGCCGCTGCCGCGTCCACCGCAGCCGATCACGCCCACGCGGATGGGATCATCCGCTGCGGCGTGGGTAGTGAGGGTGAAAGGAAAGCTGCTGAGAGCGGCCCCACCCACCGCGGCGAGCGACGAGTGCTTCAGAAACGAACGGCGTGAAAGGGCAGGGGAGTCTCCCGATGGCGATGCGTATGCATTCATAGATACGCGAGTGTGATGCGACTTGGACGCTTTGTGAACTGAAAAATCTGCCATCAATTCTGATGACAGAGCCGAACCGTGCGTTCTCACACCGCCGGGGCCACAACCACTTCAATTCCCTTCGCCCGGAGTTGCTCCACCAAATCCGTCGGCGCCGGACTGTCCGTAACAATGATGTCAATTGGCTCCAAGTCGCAAAGCGGCGTCACGGAGCGTCGGCCGAACTTTGTGTGGTCAAGGCAGAAGATCACTTTTGCCGCGGCGCGCATCATGGCCAGTTGGATGTCAATCAGCAGCCCGTGTGAGTTGGTGAGTCCCTCGAGCGTAATGCCGCCCGCGCTCATCACCGCGACATCGGCATGGATTTTCGAGAAGGCCTCCACGGCGAGCGGACCGACCAACACTCCGAGTCGTGGATAGATCACTCCGCCGCTCAACACCAGTTCCACGCGACCGGCTGATGAGTAAAGATTCGCAACGGGCAGGGAGTTGGTCACGATCTGCGGCGATTTGTCTTCGAGGTGTTTCGCGACGTGATACACGGTGGTCCCGGCATCAATGATGACGCTCTGGTTGGGCTGAATCAGAACCGCACAAGCGCGCCCAATGGCTTCCTTGGCGTCGAGTTGATGAGTGTCCCGCGAGGTAAAGGTGAATTCATCTGACTTGGGCGCGATGATCCGTGCGCCACCATGGGTTCGCTTCAAGTTCCCAGCGGCTTCAAGCACCGTCAGGTCGCGGCGTACCGTGGAAACGGACGATCCGACGTGTTTGGCCAAATCCTCAAGCGACGCAAACTCAACCTCTTGGAGATAAGTCTCAAGACGATGTTTGCGCTCTTCTGCCGTCATTCCGCCAAGATTATGGTAGATATTGATATAAATTGCAAGATATTTGTTGACTTTGTTTCAAAACCAGTCAAGAATGCGCCCGTTATGGCTGTTGCTGCATCTGCGCCTCACCGTGCCGTGATTGAACACATGGTTCGGCAGGCGGTTTATTCCCGGCTTGGAAAGCCGCTGCCACGCACGGCTTCGGCGCCGAATCCTTTGGTTGTGAACATCAGTGCGCGTCATTGCCATCTCACGCCGGAAGCGGTGGAGGCACTCTTTGGCAAAGGCCGTCAACTGACCGTTCACAAGTGGCTTTATCAGGAAGGGCAGTTCGCGGCGAAGGAAACCGTGACGCTGATCGGACCGCGCAGTCGCGTGATCTCGAATCTGCGCATTCTCGGTCCGTGCCGCACGCTCAACCAGGTTGAACTGGCCTACACGGATGCGATTGCGCTTGGTTTTGAGATTCCGTTGCGCGCGTCCGGCGACATCAAGGGCACGCCCGGCGCGATGCTCATGGGCCCGAACGGATTTTTTGAAATGCCCGATGGCGTTATTCGTGCGCTGCGGCACGCGCACTTGAGTCCGACCGACGCGGACTTCTACGGCGTGAAGCAAGGCGATTGGATGAAGCTCAAGATTGGCGGCGATTGCGGCATCACGCTCGACAAGATGCTGGCCCGCGTGGACAAGAGTTTCAAACTCGAGGTGCATATTGACACCGATGAAGGGAACGCCTGCAACTTGCAGCCCGACACGCCGGTGGAATTGATTAAGTAAATCCGAAATCCGAATCCCGAATGACGAAATCCGAAAGAAATCCGAGAACCGAAATCCGAACCGCTGATGTGGCGATGCCAGGAATGGTGGCAATTTCTTTGGGCCTCGGCGTTCGGCCTTTCTTCGGATTTCGGATTTCGAGCTTCGGACTTAGCAACAGTTAAACCAAACAGGAGAAAACAAATGAGTGAAGCATTAGGCATGATCGAAACCAAGGGCTACGTCGGCAGCGTGGAAGCCAGCGACGCCATGGTCAAGGCGGCCAACGTCAAGTTGGTCAAGACGGTTCCCATCGGCGGCGGTATGATTACGGTGCTGGCCCAAGGCGACGTTGGCAGCGTTAAAGCGGCCGTGGACGCCGGGGCGAAAGCCGCGGCCAAAGTTGGCGAACTCGTCAGCTCCCACATCATCGCGCGCCCGCACGAAGACTTGCTCAAAGCCTTCGTCAACACCGGCGGCGCCGCGAAGTAATCCCTCCAACCACAACTCTCAACTAATAACGAATATGGCACAGCAAGCAGTGGGAATGATTGAATGTAAGGGTCTTTGCGCGCTCATGGAGGCGTGCGATGCCGCGCTCAAGGCCGCGAACGTCACGATGACCGGCTGGGAAAAGATCGGCAGCGGATACGTCACCGGATTCTTCCGGGGCGACGTCGCCGCCGTCAAGGCCGCCACCGATGCCGGGGCCGCCGCCGCCGCGCAAGTCGGCTCGGTCGTCGCCGTCCAGGTGATCCCGCGTCCGCACGACGATCTGGGAATTCTCGGGAAGTGGCTGCAATGAACTCTTACGCTTAATCCTAATCTTAATCTTACTCTGCCCGACAGAAAACGAATAAGAAGAAGATTCAGTTTAGGAACCCCGACGCTCGTGAAAATTCTCGTCGCCAACATCGGCAGCACTTCGCTCAAGTGGCGATTGTTCGATTTCTCGAACAACGCCGAGCGCCTTTTGCACAAAGGCGGCTTCGAGCGCGTGGCCGATTTTCCGAAGGCGATTGAGGATTCTCTCACGCAACTGAAAGACGTTGGTGCGCTCGCCAGTGAAAGCGAACTCGCCGCGGTCGGTTTCAAGACCGTCATCGCGAAAGGCATCACCGGTTGCGTGCGACTCGATGAACGCGTGCTCGCGGCAATGGAGGCTTACAACGGCCTCGCACCCGCGCACAATCCACCCTACATCACCGGCATTCGCCTGTTTGGGAAACGCATGCCCGGGGTGCCGCTGGTCGGGTTGTTCGAGACCGCGTTCTATCAGTTCGCGCCCGAGGCGATGATGCGCTACGCCGTGCCGCAAGCCTGGCACGACATTGGCGTTCGTCGCTGGGGGTTTCACGGCGCGAGCCACAAATACATTGCCGAACGCTCGGCGGAATTGCTTGGGCGCAACGACGTCGCCGAACGGGTGCGGAACCTTTATGTCAATGGTAGTGGCACAGGCGTCTCGCCTGTGAGTCCCGAGGACGTCTCGCCCTCGAATCTGGATCAAGCAGGCAAGATGCCTGTCCCACTACGCGTGATCTCCTGTCACCTTGGCGGCAGTTCGAGCATTACGGGAATTCGCGATGGCATCGCCATCGGCAACAGCCTCGGTATGAGCCCACAATCCGGTTTGCCGCACAACAATCGCGTCGGCGATTTGGATTCTGAAGCACTGCCTTACGCAGTGAAAACGCTGGGCATCACGGTCGAGGAGGCGCAGCGCCAGCTCACGAAGGAATCCGGCCTGAAAGGGTTAAGCGGCGTATCGAACGATATTCGTGACATCACCGCCGCGGCGGAGCAGGGGAATGTGAACGCCAGGCTCGCACTCGAGGTTTACGTGGCCAGCGCTCGCCATTGGATCGGCAGTTACTTTTTCGAAATGGGTGGCGCGGACGCAATCGTGTTCACTGCTGGCATTGGCGAGAACCGCGCGGAAATTCGTTCCGCGATCTGTGCGAATCTCGACGGACTCGGCATCGAGCTTGATGCCGCGCTCAACGCCAGCACGCGCGCGACCGAAGCAGTTATCAGCAAATCCGGTTCACGCGTAAAAATCCTCGTGATCCCGACGAACGAAGAACTCGTCGTCGCCCGCGAGACGAAGCGGCTGCTCGAAGCACATAAGAACTAACCACGAATGAATCCGAATATACACGAATGGGCTTTCGCGGGTAGGGCGCGTCACTTCGTGCGCGCCGTTCGTGGCATGTCGTGCGGCGGCGCGCCCGGAGTGACGGGCCCTACCTGGCTCCGTCGTTCAAACACTTTCTCTCAACTCTCAACCATCAACTAAGAACTAAAGTATATGCCTCAAGCCATTGGAATGATTGAAACACGCGGACTCGTCGCTCTTGTCGAGGGAACGGACGCGATGCTGAAAGCCGCGAACGTGGAACTCGTCGGCCCGATGACGCAGGTCGGCAACGCCCTTGTGACTGCCTGTGTGGTTGGGGATGTTGCCGCCGTCAAGGCCGCCACCGACGCCGGCGCGCAGGCCATCAAAGCCATCAAAGGCGAACTGGTCAGCGTGCATGTTATCGCCCGGCCGCACCAGGACGTGGAAGCGGTGTTACCGAAAAAGAAGTAAGCGTAGCGGCGACTCGGAAGAGCGCCGCCGACTTGCTTCGCTAACAATTGCGGCGCTCTGCCGAGTCGCCGCTACGAAAGCAAAACCATGTTCCTCGCTAAAGTCGAAGGCTCGGTGGTCGCGACCAAGAAAGACCCGTCCATGAGCGGGCGGAAACTTCTGTTGCTTCGCCCGCAACTCGTGGACGAGAAAGACCCGACCAAATTTCGCGCCGGCGTGAACACGATTGTGGCGGTTGATTGCCTGGGCGCCGGCATTGGCGAGATGGTGATGTTCACCCAGGGAAGCAGTGCCCGACTGGCCCCCGGCATGAAGGACGCGCCGGTTGACGCCGTTATCATCGGCATCGTGGATGTCGTGGACGTGTTGGGAAAACAGATTTACAGCGGGAAAGGTTGACACTGTTTTCCTTGGATCGAGGTCTGAACCAAACACTGCACGCGATGAGCGCCGCCCAAATAACTCCTGAGCCAAGTTTGACTCGCGCTTTGGTCCGGCACGAAGGCCACACGCCCCGCGAGCGTAGTGCCTGCGGCTGGCGCGATCGTTTGCTGAGTGTGGAAGACGCGCCCCTTGCCCCGGCGGCGTGGGTGCATGCGGTGGACATTGAGAATGCGAAGATGCACTACCACAAGCGGTCCACCGAACTCTACTATGTCCTGGAGGGAGAGGGTGAGTTGTTGCTTGATGGAGTGACCCACGAGGTGAAGCGAGGTTCGCTGGCCCACATACCACCGGGTGTCGTGCATGGCGCACGGGGTCGGATGCGGGTGCTGGTTGTGGGCATCCCCGATATCGCGAGCGACGATTATTTCGAGGCTGAAACAAAGTGATTAGAATTGACCGAATCATGAGTGCCACTGTGAACGAAACATTGATCCGGGACGTCGTTGCCGAAGTGTTGGGCCGGCTGGGGGGGGTATCCGCCACCGCCCCTGTAACAACTCCCGCCACTGCCCCGCCCGCCGCAAGTCCCGCCTGCGGCTGCCCGGCTGGCAAGGCAACGTCATCCGCCAAAGCGGCATCGCGCGGCAAGTTTGGCGTGTTTGCGGATGCCAATGAAGCCTGCGAGGCAGCGCATGAGGCTTATCAGCAACTGTCGGATGCCGGGGTGGCTGGCCGCCGCAAGGTCGTCGAACTGATTAAAGAGATTTGTTACGCCAAGGCCGAGGAGTGGGGACGGTTGGAGTTGGCCGAAACCAAGATTGGCCGGCTGGATCACAAGATTGAAAAGCTCCAGGGACAGCGCGGGATCCCCGGGGTGGAATTCCTGAATCCCTATGGCTTGAGCGGCGACCACGGGATCACCCTGGAGGAATACGCGCCGTTTGGAGTGATTGGCGCCATTACCCCGAGCACCCATTCCATCCCGACGATGGCGTGCAACATCATCAGCATGGTGTCGGCGGGTAACGCGGCGGTGTTCAATGCGCATCCGGGCGCGTACCAGTGCGCGGTGACGGCGGCGCGGTATTTCAATCAGGCCATCCGTCACGAACTGGGAATTGAGAATCTGGCGTGCATTGTCGAGCCGCCGACCTTGGAGTCGTTCAATGCCATCGCCAAAAACGAACTTGTGAAGTTGTTGTGCGTGACCGGGGGGCCGGGTGTGGTGCAGGCCGCAATGGCAAGCGGCAAACGCGCGATTTGTGCCGGCCCGGGTAATCCACCCGTGCTGGTGGATGGCACCAGTTGCCTCGACAATGCGGCTAAATGCATCGTGTTCGGGGCAGCGTACGACAACAACCTGCTGTGCATCGGCGAGAAAGAGGTGTTCGTGCTCGAACCGCACTTCGACAAATTGATGGCAGCCTTGGAAAAACACGGTGCCTACCGGCTGAACAGTTCGCAGATTGAGACGCTGGCGAAGGCGGCCTTCGTCTTCCCGCCCGGGCAGGGCGCGGGCTGTCCCCATCCGGTTGTGAATCGCGATCTGATTGGCAAGGATCCGGAAGTGCTCGCCAAGGCGGCCGGGGTGACGATTCCGCGCGGCACGCAGTTGCTGATCGGTGAAACGACCGCGGACCACATATTCGTCGAAGAGGAGCAGATGATGCCCTTCCTGCCAATCGTTCGGGTCAAGAGCGTCGCGGAGGGCGTTGTCGCGTCTAAGAAGGCCGAGCACGGCTACAAACATTCGGCCATGATTCATTCGCATGACGTGTCGAACATGACCGCGATGGGCAAGGCATTGGAGACGACCCTGTTCATCAAGAACGGCTCTTGTCTCGCGGGCCTCGGTGCCGGCGGCGAAGGCTATTCAAACTTCTCAATCGCCACGACCACGGGTGAAGGCATCTGCAATCCGCGCACGTTCACGCGCGTGCGGCGGTGCGTCATGGTGGATAAGTTGAGGATTTTCTGAACCATGCTCCTCGCCCGCGTCGAAGGCAACATCGTGGCGACTCGGAAACATCCGAGCCTCGAGGGCTGGCGACTGGTGATCTGCCAACCGATCAGTGCGGACGGTCAGAATGAAGGTGCGCCGCAGGTGGCGATTGATTCGCACGGGGCAGGCATGCATCAGCAGGTGGTGATTTCGTCGGACGGCGCGGCGGCGCGGAAAGCCGTCGGGGATGACAAAAGCCCTGTGCGCTGGTTGGTCGTCGGGGTGGTGGATGAGCACGAACCGGGAGTTCGCGTATGAAGCTGGGTACGGTCATCGGTCGCGTGACGTTGAGCAAGACGGTGAAGTCGCTCGAAGGCGGGCGGTTCCTCGTCGTCAGCCCGTTTGGCCGGCAACAGTTTGCTGCCGGCCAGGATGCGCCAATCAGCCTGGGTTCTGATCCAAGCCCAGTAATTTATGATGCCATTGGTGGCGCGCAGGGCCACGTAGTCGGATATGTCGAGGGCCGCGAAGCCGCGCAGCCGTTCGAACAACCCACGCCCGTGGACGCCATCAACGTGGCCCTCGTGGACGAGATGTTTTTCAGCCCATGGAAAGGCTGAACTGTAGCGGCGCTCGGTGAGCGCCAACACCGCGACGGTCGTGGACCGTCGCTCCCGGAGAGTTTTGAGTCATGAAAAATGTCATCAGTTTGAAAGATTTGGAGCAAATGGTGCGGAGCGGCCAGAGCCTGAGCAACCTGCCTGCGGACGCGATCCTTACGCCCTCTGCTCGAGAGTTTTTGCAGGACCGTGAAATGAATCCTGCGCTTGGCGCGGGGACTTCCACAACTCGGAATTATGCCGCCACTCCGACCAAGCCGCTCACCTCGAAGTCATCCAAAGCCGAGCTGGAGGCATTTTTCAACTCGCCTGACGCGCTGGGTTTGAAAGAGCAACTTTGCGACATCGGTCGGCGGTTGTGGGGACGCGCCTATGTGGATGGCAATGGCGGGAACATTGCCATCAAGGTGGGCGAGGACATCGCGCTTTGCACGCCAACGCTCGTGAGCAAGGGCTTCATGAAACCGGAGGACATGTGCCTCGTGGACTTCGAGGGCAATCAACTTGCCGGCACCAAGAAGCGGACGAGTGAAATCCTGATGCACTTGCAGATTATGAAGCGACAGCCGAAGGCGGTGGCGACGTGTCATTGTCATCCGCCTTACAGCACTGGCTTCGCGGTGGCGGGACTGGTGCCGCCAACCTGCATGATTCCCGAGTATGAAGTCTTCGCGAGCGTGGCCGTCGCACCATATCGCACCCCGGGCACGCCGGAGATGGGCAAACTCGTCGCCGACCTGGTGGACAAGCACAACACGATTTTGATGGCGAATCACGGCGTCGTTTCTTGGAGCCACAACAATGTCGAGGACGCCTATTTCAAGATGGAAATTCTGGAGGCCTATTGCCGCACGGTGCTCGTGACGGCGCAACTGGGCAAGCCGCCGCAGACCATGACGCCGGCCCAGCTTCAGGACTTGCTCAAGATCAAGCAGAGCCTCGGCATTCCCGATCCGCGTCACGGCTTGAAGGAATGTGAACTGTGCGACAACGACGAGTGGCGTCCGGGGGTGACCTGCGCCGTGCCGGCCAAGGAATCCCCGGGTACGGTTTTCGATCCGGAGGCGGAGAAGGCCGTACAGGCGATCACGGATCAAATTTTGGCGCGGATGAGTTGAAACCCCGCTTCTTGCTTTCTCAACGAATGTGATATGGTTGTCGTATGAATACAGTAACGATTGAGATTCCCGAGGGGTTCACTCGCAGCTTTGGGGAGACGGAGGAAGAAATCGCGCGCAACGCGAAAATCGAATTGGCCATTGAGATGTATCGCGAGGGGAAGTGGTCCACGGGCAAGGCCGGAAAGTTTTGCGGCATGACGCGCATCGCTTTCATGGACCTGTTGCGTGATCGCCAGGTGCCCATGCCTTATACGTTGGAGATGTTGGAGCAGGATTTCGCGTATGCTCGCAGTCGTGTCGGATAGCTCACCGCTGGTCTATTTGACGCGGCTCGGACGCTTTGAACTGCTACACCAGCTCTACGAAGGCGTCCTGATCCCCAACGCCGTGTGGCGCGAGGTGGCCGTCGAGGGAGCACCTCGGCCGGAAGCGGCAAACGTCCGACAAGGCGCCTCTGCGGGTTGGTTGAAAGTCGAGTCTGTTGCGGACACAGCACTGCCTCAAGAGCAGGATTTTTGGGCATTGGGCGAGGGAGAACGCGAGGCGATTGCCCTGGCAAGAGCCAGACATGCGATGCTGATCATTGACGAAGCTGAAGGACGCGATGTCGCCCGACGGCTGGGGGTTGAACTCACCGGCACGATCGGCGTCATCGTCGAGGCGAAGCTGCGCGGGCTGCTTCCCGCCGTGCGCCCGGAACTGGACCGATTGAAACGCGAGAGCAACTTCCGTTTCACTGAGGAACTGTTGACCGCGGCACTGCGCAAAGCAGGCGAATTCGAGTCTTGATTGCATCAGAATGACCAAATCCCTCGACCAAAAACTCGCCGAGATCAAAGCAAACCCCTCCTCACGCGCCTTCATCATTGCGGACGCGAAGGACGCGGATATGGCCTTTGGCGTGCGTGCGCCGGGGCCGCGCGGCTATCTGGCTAGACGCGGGGCGAAGCCGGCACAGTTCTCGCCGGAGGTATGGACACGCGACGAGTTTGGTTACCGCAATCTGCCGGAGTTTCTCGACATCATTCGTGAGGTCACGCATCAGGGTTTAGTGGACATCATGCTGATGTCTGCGTACGTGAACGAGCAACTGAGCATCAAGGAAGGGCTGTTTAAGAACTCGCATGTGACACCAGCGGCGCGGGCGAATGACACGACGGATGTCTGGGCCGTGCGGCACGGTTGCTATACGCGGGAGCCGTCGCAGCCGTTTCGTTCGGCGAGCATTGACCACATCCAATGCGGCGAGGTTGAGTGCGAGCGCGACGGCAGCAACAATTTTCCCGGAGCGAATCTTGGCCTTTACTCCATCACCTACGTCAATGATCTCGAGCAGGATCGCGAGGCGCTGCTTTGGTACAAGGAATTTCGCGAAGAGGCGGAGCGAAAACAGTTTCGCCATTTCCTCGAGGTCTTCGATCCGAACGTGGAGAGCGGCATCCCGCCCGAAAAACTCGGCGAGTTTATCAACGACAACATCATTCGCACGTTGGCGGGTGTGCCGGAATCGGGTCGGCCCATTTTTCTGAAGATCGTTTATCACGGTGCAAAAGCGATGGAAGAGTTGGCACAGTACGATCCGAATCTCGTCGTCGGCATCCTTGGCGGCAGCGCGGGCACCACCTACGACGCGTTCCGGTTGATCCACGATGCGCAGAAGTATGGCGCGCGGGTGGCGCTGTTCGGTCGCAAAATAAACAACGCGGAACATCAACTGGCGTTTATCGAGATGCTGCGCCTCATCACGGACGGCAAAGTAAACCCTGAAGAGGCCGTGCGCGCCTACCACGGCGTCTTGCAGGGCAAAGGCATTAAAGCGCATCGTTCTCTGGAAGATGACCTCAAGCTCACCGATCAGGCGATGAGCTATGATGGCAGTTCCGCGCGCCGGGCAACGGTGGAAGTCAGAGCCAATCCGCTGGTGCCGAGCAACCGCCCGCAGGAGAAACTGATTCCTGTGAGAGCGAGTGAGGAAGGACGCGCAGGCGCTTCCGCATCTGGTGAGGTTGGCTGGCCCGTGTTGCCCGATGGCGCCCCGGATTTCAGCCGCATGAATTCGGAGCAGCGTCGGGCGTACGATGGGTGCCGACTGACGCGGAAGTTTGGCTGATATCCCCTTGCGTGCGACAGGGAGTCTGGCCGCATCGCGGGATTAGTGCCTGGCTTGTTTCCCTCCTTGCCAAATTCCCGGGTTCTACGCAGACTGCCGCACAACGTTAAACCGCAGGAATTGTCACACATGAGCAAAGAGGCAAAGCTGGTATTGGATGGAAAGACGATTACGCTTCCCTTGATCGAAGGCACCGAGGGCGAACAGGCCGTGGACATCTCCTGTCTGCGCAACCACACGTCCTGTATTACCCTGGACGATGGCTACGCCAACACAGGTTCGTGCCTGAGCAAAATCACCTTCATTGACGGTGAGAAGGGGATTCTGCGTTACCGGGGAATCCCGATCGAGGAGCTTGCGGAGAAGTCCAGCTTCATTGAGACGGCCTATCTCATCATTTACGGCCATCTGCCCACGCGGGCGGAACTCCGGCAATTTTCCGATTTGCTGACCGCCAACGCCAATCTGCACGAGGATATGAAGTATCATTTCGAGGGTTTTCCCTCGAACGCCCATCCGATGGCGATCCTGTCTGCCATGATCAACGCGAGCAGTTGCTTTGATCCGTCGTTGATGAAGTTTGGCAATTCGGGCCGCTTCGAGATGTATGCGGCCCGGCTCATTTCCCAGGTGCGCACCATTGCGGCGTTCTCCTACCGTAAATCGCGGGGCTTGCCGATCATTTACCCCAAGAGCGCCTACAAGTACACGGCCAACTTCCTCCACATGATGTTCTCCGAGCCGTATGACGATTACGAGATCAAGCCGGAGGTGGTGCGGGCGCTCGATTTGATTTTCCTGCTGCACGCCGACCACGAACAAAACTGTTCCACGGCCACGGTGCGGATGGTGGCCTCGAGCCAGGCGAACATGTTTGCCTGCGCCGCCGCGGGCGTGTGCGCGTTGTGGGGACCGCTGCACGGTGGAGCGAATCAAGCGGTGGTGGAAATGCTGGAGCAGATTCATCAATCCGACGATGACGGGTCCAAGTTCATCGCCGCGGCCAAAGACAAAGCAAGCGGCAAGCGGCTCATGGGCTTCGGCCATCGGGTCTATAAGAATTACGACCCGCGCGCCAAGCTCATCAAGCAGGCCTGTGACAGCCTGTTGAATGTGCTCCAGATCAGCGACCCGCTGTTGGACATTGCCAAGAAGCTGGAGGAGGTCGCGATGAAGGATTCGTACTTCGTCGAACGCAAATTGTATCCCAACGTGGACTTTTACAGTGGCATCATCATGCGCGCGATTGGGATTCCGATGGAGATGTTCCCCGTCATTTTCGCCATCGGTCGGATGCCGGGGTGGATTGCCAATTACAAGGAAATCGAGGAAGATTCCAAGAGTCGCATCTACCGCCCGCGTCAGGTTTACATGGGGCCAACGTTGAGCCACTACCTGCCGCTGCACAAGCGCAAGTAAGTGGATGCGTCGCTGGCATGGGGCTGGCTGGTTAGTGGACGGCGAAGGGGCGAATCGGTGACGGTAGCGATGTCGGTGGGAGGCAACAGCCGTTGGCAAGTCCGGTGCGGTGACGAGCGCGTCGTTCGACTTTGGGTGGCGAGTTTGCCCCCCCCGTGACGGCATGGTATCGCCTTCTGACAGTGTGCCTGAATGAAAAAGATTCTCGTCATTGACGATGAGGAGTGGCTGCGCGAGATGGTCCAAATGGCCTTGCGCCAGCGGGGCTATGAAGTGATAGAGGCGGAGAATGGCGCGGTGGGTGTCGAAAAAGCGCGCAAGCAGTTGCCGGACCTGATCCTCTGCGACGTCAACATGGAGAAGATGGACGGCTACCTCACATTGTCCTCCCTGCGCAATGAACCCGTCACCGCAGCCATTCCTTTCATTCTCATGACGGGACTGGCGGACAACGCTGGCATGCGGCACGGCATGGAACTGGGCGCGGACGACTATCTGCCCAAACCTTTCACGATTGACGGACTTTACGCGGCGGTGGACGCGCGCCTGCGCAAGGCCCAAACCGTCCGCGCCGAGGCGGAGCGCAAACTGGCGGACTTGCGGGACAACCTCAGCCTGATGCTGCCCCACGAATTGCGCACGCCGCTCAACGGCATTCTAGCCTATGGGGAAATTCTGCTGGCGGATGCCGAGAGCCTGCAACCAGCGGAGATCGCCGAGATGGGTCAGGTGATTTACCAGAGCGGACGACGGCTGGAGCGTTTGGTGGAGAATTTTCTGATCTACGCGCAATTGGAACTTTGGGGTGCCGATCCGCAGAAGTTGAACCTGATGCGGCGCACCCCTACCGCCGCGCCGGCACCACTCATTGAGGAACATGCCCGCAAACAAGCCGAGGAAGCCCGGCGTCCGGCAGACTTGCGGCTCAAGCTGGCCGATACCATGTTTCCCATGGCCCAGGAATATCTGGGCAAGGTGGTAGATGAACTGTTGCAGAATGCGTTCAAGTTTTCCTCCCCAGGGACTGAAGTGTCGGTGGAACTGGTCCAGGAATTCGATTCCGTGATTCTAGGCGTGACCGATCACGGACGCGGGTTCTCGACGGAACACATCTCGCGGGTGGGCGCTTACATGCAGTTCGATCGCAAACTGCATGAGCAGCAGGGCATAGGGCTGGGACTGACTATTGCCCGGCGGCTCACGGAACTCCACGGGGGCACGCTCGCCATTCAAAGTGAGCCCGGCACGGGCACCACCGTGGTGGTGCGGCTGCCCAAAGCCACGGCGGTCTGAGAATACCCGGTTGCTGCTTGCATTGAGGGCGAGTTGGGCCGACGTTTCGCGTGCATTCCTACTGCGGCCAGATCGTCAAATCGTTTTCGTGGAGGACCTTCAGGAACCATTGTGGCAGGGAATGGAGCAGCAAAAGGCAGAGCACGATTCCAGCCAGCGGGGCAAAATCCATCCGGCGCGTCTGTAGCGGCAGACTTCGCAATGGCCTGAGCAGGTTCCGCCCGGCGACGCCCGGAAACTCCCAGTGCGGACTATTACCAAAATGGATGTGGTTCGTGACGAAGTGGAAAAAGAGCAGGGCCGGGATCAGATGCTTGAGGCTCAACACCGGGCCAGCGGCAAGCAACAGTCCCTGCAAGGCCAGCCGTCCAGGGGAGGAGGCTGGCTGGATGAGGCCCACCCCGGCCAGCAGGGGCTGGAGCGCCGCCCACGCGCTGGCAACCAGCAGCAGGGGCAACAGCAATTGAACCAATGGCGGCCAGTCGGCGAGGCGGCCAATTTGCAGCCGGATCAACTTGGTAACGCGATCTGCGGTGGCACTTCGATTAACAGCGGCAAGGAAGCACAGCCAGAAGTAAACCACGACGAGGGCGCGACAAAAGCTCAAGGCTGAGAACCAGAGCATCAGTTCGAGTTTGTCGCTGCGAAAAAAGAGCGTTACGGCGCCGAGATGCAAGGAGGCCGTCCATTCCACCGCTGGGCCCAAGTGATGGTAGAACCAGGCGCGCAGGCCGATCAAACCGCACAACGCCGCCAACATCAGCCAACACTGGAGCCGGGAAGGCGCTGTCCGTCGAATGGTGCCGGCGATTGTGCCCGGGGGATTGCGCGCCTTCGACTCCAGTTGGGCCGCGCGCCAGTTGAACCAGAGCAACAGCCCGGCGAGATTGAGAATGAAATCAAGGAGAACCATCAGACACGATCTGAAGGTGCAAGACGTGAGAACCGGGCCGCAGGCTGTGCGGCGAACGGATCACGCGTAAGGCTCCTGCGTCATGGCATCATTCGCAACAGTGTATCCGCCATGTCGCTCGGGGTTGCGGCCACCCCGATGCCCGCCGCCTTGAAAGCGTCAATCTTCGCCTGCGCCGTGCCTTTGCCGCCGCTGATGATCGCGCCGGCGTGACCCATGCGGCGACCGGGTGGCGCCGTGGCGCCGGCAATGAATCCGGCGACGGGCTTTTGACAGTGCTGCTGGATCCACTCGGCCGCTTCCTCCTCGGCGCTGCCGCCAATCTCGCCGATCATAATAATACCGTGTGTCTCCGGATCATCATTGAACAGCTTGATCACGTCGAGGTGCGACGTGCCATTGACCGGGTCGCCGCCGATGCCCACACAGGTGGACTGCCCCACGCCGCGGCAGGTCAATTGCCAGACCGCTTCATAAGTCAACGTTCCACTGCGCGACACAACGCCAATATGGCCACGCTTGTGAATGTAGCCCGGCGAGATGCCGATGCGGCAACCGCCGTGGGAATCCCTGCCTTCACCCGGCGTGACAATGCCCGGGCAGTTGGGACCGATGAGCCGCGTGGGTTGGCCTTCCATCGCGCGTTTCACTTTGACCATGTCGTTTACCGGAATGCCTTCCGTGATGGCGACAACGAGATCAAGCCCGGCGTCCACCCCTTCGAGTATGGCATCGGCGGCGAAGGCGGGGGGCACGAACACTGCGCTGGCGGTTGCACCGGTTTGTTTCGTCGCCTCGGCGACGGTGTCGAAGATGGGAACATGCTTGCCGTCATGCTCGAAGACTTGTCCGCCCTTGCCGGGGGTGACCCCGGCAACGACTTGTGTGCCGTAGTCAATGGACAATTGCGCATGCCGCGCGCCGAAGCTGCCGGTGATGCCTTGAATGAGGACTTTGGTGTTGGAGTTGACGAGAATGGCCATGTGGATTTCAGTGCCGTTGTGGTTTGATTCCAATTATCTCAGGTCGAACAAATACAAGACTACCGCCCAGCCACTGGGCATGCGGTCGGGCGCACCCGCCCCGATGGAGAGGGTGCCGTTGGCGTTGTCGTATTCCGTCCATTGCATGCCGCCATGTTCGCCGACGGTCATTGTGGGTTCCAAACCCAACACTGTTTGGTAAAACTTGCGCGCCCGCGTGATGTGAGTGACGGCGTAGCCACGGAAGGCAATCTCGGTGACTTTGAGCATGATTCACCTCATTCACTAAGAGCTTGCTCAATCCGGGACTTTGGGTGCTTAACGGCTAAAACCGCCGAGGCGATGTCGTTCACACGAAGGTAGGCTCCATACATTTTCAATTGAGTCCAAGCTATTTTTCCTTGGGCCTCAGACTGAACAGGCATCTTCTCAACTTGGAGGACGTACGGCCAGTCCGCCACATCCTCGAATTGAATGGGCTGGGAATTTCGGTAAAGCACCAGTTGGCCGATATCCGGCGGAATCAGGTGACCCACACACGCTTCACCAGAATCCACATCGAGATCAACGGGGGCAGGCTCTTCTGAAGTGCGCAACTCGTTAAGTCTGGCAACCAATTGGCACATATCCATATCAGTCTTGATCAAGAGCAGCATGGCGGAATTCCTCTACGTGACCACTGCCTTCACCACCTTCTGCGCCGCAGCCGCCATCAAACCGCCCGTGATAAGGGTGAGGCCGAATTCGGGCAGAGTCTTCCTGTCGGCGATGACGTTGCTTTTCATGCCGCGAGAATTGGTCCGCCGACAACAAGTCTCTTGGCTCGGGAATCTACCCGCAGGTTCAAGCCCTCAAGCGAGCGAGCGCCGAGCAATTCCAAATCGCCCGGCTGCGCAAACACAACTTCGTCAATGGTGACCGCATCGCCAACGCGCAGGATCGCAAACCCGATCGTACGGGTGATTTGCTGGCCGTTCGCCATCACAAACGTGTGGTCCTTCTTTTCCGGCGCAACCCTGGCGCGCTTGAGCGTTTCGGCTTGGATCCAGGTGAACTCGATGCCGCTGTCCACCAACAGCTTCGGCACCTCGACTGCGTGCTTACGGTCAATGTGATTTTCCACTCGGCAACTCGTAAAAAATGTTCCCATACGACTTTCCATGATTGCAGATTATCACTTGCCAACGGCACTGACAACTTTCTGCGCCGCGTCGGCCATCGAATCGCCGGTGATGAGCGTAAGCCCGGAGTCGGCCAGGGTTTTCTTGCCGGCAATAACGTTGTTGCCTTCGAGGCGGACCACCAGCGGCAGGCTCAAATGCGTTTCCTTCACCGCAGCGACAATGCCAGTGGCGATGACGTTGCAATCCATGATGCCGCCGAAAATGTTCACCAGAATCCCCTTCACGTTCGGGTCCTGCATGATGATTTTGAAGGCGGCGGTGACCTGCTCCTCGCTGGCGCCGCCGCCCACGTCCAGGAAATTTGCCGGGCTGCCGCCGTAGTGTTGAATGATGTCCATGGTGGCCATGGCCAGACCGGCGCCGTTGACGAGGCAGGCGATGTTGCCGTCGAGTTTGATGTAGTTCAGGTTGAACTTGCTGGCCTCGGTTTCCAGCGGCGCTTCCTCGTTGAGGTCGCGCATGGCCTGAATATCCTGGTGCCGGTATAGCGCGTTGTCATCCAAACCGATCTTCGCATCCACCGCGCACAACGTGTCTTTGCCATCCGCGCCCGGAATGATGCAGAGGGGATTGATCTCCACCATTGAGGCGTCACATTCCCACCACGTCTTATACACCCCCGAGAGCAGTTTGACCGCGCTGTTGAAAACACTGCCCTTGAGGCCGAGCGCCGCCGCGATTTTGCGCGCTTGGAAAGGCATCAGCCCGACTGCCGGATCAATCCATTCCTTGACGATCTTCTCCGGCGACTTTTCCGCGACTTCCTCGATGTCCACGCCGCCTTCAGTGCTGGCCATGATCAGCGGGCGCGACGTGGCGCGGTCCAACAATACCGCGAGGTAAAGTTCCTTTTTGATTTCCGGCGCCGCGGCCACGAGCAGTTTGCTGACGAGCCTTCCTTCCGCGCCGGTTTGTTTGGTGACGAGCACATTGCCCAACATCGCGTTGGCGGAGGCGAAGACCTCGTCCGCGGTTTTGCACAGCTTGACGCCGCCCTTGAAGCCGCTTTTGAACGTGCCTTTGCCCCGCCCGCCGGCGTAAATTTGCGCTTTGACCACAATCAATTGCGCGCCGTCGGCGAGGAGTTTTTCCGCGATGCGTTGGGCGGCTTCGGGTTGAGCGCAGACTTCCCCGGGCGGCACGGCGACTCCGTATTGGGCGAGGAGTTGTTTGGCCTGATATTCGTGAATGTTCATTTCCAGATAAAGACTTGCGAGATTCAAGTCGGCTTTGTACAAGAAATCAACTGCGAACCCGCAATCGCCGACAATTATGAAACCGCATCGTGGAACACTGATTCTGGTCCTGGGCATCTTGAGTTTGGTCATCTGTGGATTCCTTGGCATCCCGGCGTGGATCATGGGAAAGAATGATCTCCTGGAAATGGACGCCGGGCAGATGGACCCCGCTGGCCGCAGCTTGACCAACGCTGGTCGGATCTGTGGCATCATCGGCTGCGTCCTGCTCGTCCTGGGGGTCGTGATTGCCGGGTTAATCTTCGTTCTGGGAATGATGGGGGCGATCGCGGGCGCCCGCTGATCCGTCCGCTGTGGTCCGGCCACCGCGACTTGGTGTAAACGATTTTCCTAGATCGTTGACCGCGCTGACGTCACTCCTATGCTTCGCGCCAGTAGCACCCAAGGAAGTTTCGTTCCCTCCTTCGTAGCGCGGGTAGGGCGCATCACTCCGTGCGCGCTGTTGGGCGAGCGATACGCAGATTGCGGCGCGCACGGAGTGACGCGCGCTAACACGTTGCACAAGCGGTTGGTCCCGGTATTGGCTGCTTTCTCATCACCCAAGACAAGCAAGCCAGTTAGGTTACAGACTTGTCACCAAGCATGAGCATCGTCACCAAATCAGGCGACAAAGGCAAAACGGCCCTGATGTATGGCCGGCGCGTCTCCAAGTGTCATCCGCGCGTGGAGGCTTATGGTTGTGTGGACGAATTGAACACCGCACTCGGTTTGGCGAGGGCTTCAGCGCAACAGGAATTCGTCCGCGATAGTTTGCTGCCAATCCAGCAGGACCTGGTGGTTTTGATGGGCGAACTGGCCACCGCCGTCGAGGACCTGCCGCGTTACGTCAAGGATGGTTTCTCATTGGTGACCTCGCAACTCACCCACAAGCTCGACGCGTTGGTAAAAGAGGTTGAAGCCCAGAGCGTGTCTTTTAAGGGCTGGGCCACGCCGGGTTCATGCTTGAATTCGGCGGCGTTGGACGTCGCGCGCACGGTCTGTCGCCGGGCGGAGCGGCGGGTGTGCGCGTTGCAGGAGGCCGATCAACTCCAGAATTCCGAGATCATCATCTACTTGAATCGCCTGGCGGATTTGCTCTGGCTGCTGGCGCGGTGGGTGGAAACTCAATCGGCCCCGGCCACGCAAGTCCAGTGCTCTGAAGCGAAGTCGGAGTGACCGGATGGCGTGCGGTGGCGCTCACGGCGCGGATTTCTTTGGAACGAACGCTTCGGCTCGCCGCCGGCCCTCGGCGATTTGTTCACTCGTCATTTCCCGGACCAGGCTCTCGCGGGCTCTGACGGCATCGTCAATCTCCTGGGCGACCGCCAGACTGAACCACTGATAGGCTGCCACCGGGTCTTTTGCGACTCCGTCGCCTTTGGAGTGGCGCACGCCTAAATTATATTGCGCCAGCGCATCGCCCTGTTCGGCGGCGTGTCGGTACCACTTTACGGCTTCTGGGATATCCCGTTCCACGCCTTTGCCCATGACATAGAGCACGGCCAGGCTGTATTGCGCCACCACGTCGCCTTGTTCGGCGGCCTGCCGAAACCAGCGGGCGGATTCCGCTGGATCAAGCGGGACGCCCTGACCGGCTTCGTAGAGTTCGGCCAGCGAACGTTGCGCGGCAGCATGACCTTGTTCGGCAGCCTTCCGATGCCATTTGGCGGCTTCCGCGTAATCTTGCTCCACATCCTGCCCCTTGGTCAGCAGCGTGCCGAGTTTCCATTGCGCCTCGGCGTTGCCATTTTCTGCCTGCGACCGGACTTCCGCGACGTTGACGACTTCGCGGGCTTCCGGGACTGGTTCCGTGCCTAGGCGCTTGCCGATGATGATGGCCACGACGAAGCCCAGCAGGCACACGAATAAAATGACGAGGATTCTAAGTGGTTTCATGTCGGTTTGAATGCATGGCAATTCTCGGATGCGGCAAAGTGTGAAAACCACGACCGGCCTCCGTCCAGACAATTCTGCCGACACTGGACGGCGCGGGAAGTTTCCAGGATTTTTGAGTAGAGGGTCGGGATTGTGAAGCGCACGGGCGTAACGCCGGTTATCCAACCGGCAGGCGTGCCGGCGGGAAAGTCGGCGTTACCGAGCGGCGGCGCGGGGATTGCCGCGCCAGTGGTTGGTTTGCCCCCAGGAATCCATGCGATTACTGAACGCCACCTCCTTCACTTTCAAGGGGTTCAAAAAAAATCCTTAAAAAAACCTGTTGACATCCCCGCGCGGGAAATGGTTTCAATGGGGCAGCCCAGAGAATCAGAAACTAATCAACGTCGGAGAGCGGCTGTTTTGGGAGCCGTGTGGCGGTGTCGGTCAATGTAGGTTTGGCGGACGGACGTATGCAGGCAAGCGAACCATTTGTGCCAGCGGTGTTCGGTTGTATCTTAAAGCACGCATTTGCTCTATCTCCAGTTTGCCCGGGCCAACCATTTTTTCATCCGACCGGATGTTTGCCATTATATGACGGCTTTCCGTTCAACTGTCCCGATAGAGATGTGGCGCCGGTTGGTGGTCGTCTCCGGCACGCCGCCTCCAGGCTGTACCCCGTCCGTGACGCGAACGTCACGGGATCGTCGCTTTCTGAGAATGATTGCTTTCTGATAACGTCCTCCTGCAACAAAAATTGATGAACTCAAATCCTCCAATCCAAACTAACAGTGTCGTGCTAACAGTGTCGTGCCCCAGCAGAGTCTGCGGAGCCGGCAACGCGCCGGACAAGGCGCGTTTACTCTGATCGAATTGCTCGTGGTAATTGCCATCATTGCGATCTTGGCCGCGATGCTCCTGCCGGCCTTGTCCAAGGCCAAGGACCGCGCCAAGGCGGCCCAATGTACGAGCAACTTGAAGCAGGTCGGCTTGGCGGGTGCGCTGTATGCCGACGATAACAACAACAGTTACTTCCATACCGGCAATGGCAGTATTCCGAACCACGGTCAATGGACGGCAAATCCCCGTTCAGATATTTTGCTCACGCCGGACAACTCTTATGCGTATTGGGCTCTGGGTTATCTGAATTATTTTGGCAAGAACCGGAAGGTCTTCCGTGACCCCAGCGCCAAGCATGTGGATGAATGGCGGGAGACGGGACTAAGTTACCCCTCCGACTTCTGGTTGGACTCCTCCTATGGGATGCATCAGTACCTGCTGCGCGCCTATGATCCGGCACTTGAAGCTGGGGTGAAGAAACTCAGCAGCTACCAGAATCCATCAAAAATGATCTTCTGCCAGGACGCGGCAGAGTCGAGGATGGAAGGTTCAGAAGACAGTATCGGGCTTTTCCCTGGAGCCACCTACATCTTGACCCAGTGGGTTGGTAATAATCCGCCACCCTATGCCGGGCTTACGACATATTACAACGGCCATCCATTTGACCGGGAATGGTATCGTCACAGCGAAGGTTGCCAGACTGTTTGGGTGGACAACCATGTTTCGCGAATCAGGTTCACGGGTTTTCGTGTGGGGATTGATTACCGCCACTATACCGGTATCAACCCGCTGAATCCGGTCAAGGACTAGAACTTAGTAACCATTTGCCTGAAGGCTATGAATACGCTTCGATTCAACTTTCTGCTTACCATTCTGCTGCTCGCCGTGGTTTCGTTCACGGGTTGCAGCCGCAGCAATCCGCCGCCGACGCCCCTGACCATGGAAGAGTTGCCGGGCGTGGTGGAGAAGGCTTTCAGCACGGCGAATCCCGAACTCAAAGGTCTGGCCAGTGGGATTCTGGCGGCCATGCAAGCCAAAGACTACGCGAAAGCGTTTATGGGGATTCAGAACTTGCTCGGCAAGCCGGACCTGAACCCAGAGCAAACGACCGCGCTTACCCGCGCCTCGATGACCGTAAGCGAGTTGGTCCAGGCCGCCCAAAGCCAGGGCGACGCAAAGGCCACGCAAGTCCTGAAGTATCACATGGAGAACAAGTAAATCCCGAAATGACAGGTTTGCCAGTCAGACAGGCTGAGAGACAGTCGTCTGAAACTGGCAACCGCACCAAATGCAACCCAACCCCAGATTAACCTAGCCGCCGATAGATAACCGATAATTTGCCAAACCGACCCTCAACGTATCATCCTCAACCCTATGAAAACACTCCTCCATCCGCGCCTTTTGGGTGCAATCACCGTCGCGAGCCTTTTGGGCGTCGCGAATGTTCCCGCCCAGCCGTACGGCCAGTGGGACTTCAATAGTGGCAACCTTAATCCCAGCGCCGGCGTGACCGGCGGGGCCTTGCAGTACGCCGACGGGACTACCACCGCCCAAACGGCCTTCGGAACCACCACTTCCTTTGGCATTCCTGACATCAACGGTACGCCAGCGCAGGTCATGCGCTTCCCCGCCGCCACCGACGCGATGGGCTACTTCATGCCTACCCCGCCGGCCAACGGCGGCGGCAGTACCGTGAATGAATACACCATCATTTTCGACGTGCTGTACCCGACCAGTGGCACGGTTCGTCCCTTGGTGGATACCGACGGCTCATTGTTCGTGGCCGGCTCGGACTTGATTATCAACGCCGCTGGCGGGATTGGCGTTCCGCCGAACGGGCCGTTCGATGGCAACGTCGCCGCGAACACCTGGTATCGCATTTCTTTCGCCGTGACGGCCGACCAGGTCCGTAAATACATCAACGGCGTTGAGGTGGGTTCGCAAGCTGGGGCTGGTTTTGAAGGCCGATTGGCGCTCGATGCCAGCACCGTCAGCACCCGCATCCTTGCGAACACCGTAGGCGAGGCCACCCTCGGTTACGTTAACAGCATCCAGCTTCGCGGCGTGGCCTTGAGCGGCGGCCAAATCGGCGCGCTGGGCGGACCCGCGGCCGATGGCATCCCCCAAGTCATCCCCGCCGTGCCGTCCTTCGTTGTGTCACGCACTCCTGCTATCAACGCGACCGGAGTGGGGCCGCAGCCCGAAATCAGCGTGGTGCTCGACCAGGGTGACACCACCATCAACAGCGGTTCGATTCAAATCAAGCTCGACGGTGCCACGTTGACCCGAGTCGTGAATGCCACGCCTCCGACCTACACGGCCACCGCCCAGACGCCCGCGATCCTCGATCCCAATTCCTCGCACTCGGTCGAGGTTACCTGGCAGGATAGCGTGGCTGGTAGCAAGAGCAGCACCTGGTCGTTCACCGTGGCCAACTATCAGAACGTTATTTTGCCCGCACCCTTCTACCTTCAAAACTTTGATGCCGTGGCGGAAGGTGCCATGCCGGCAGGCTGGGTGGTGACCAACAACACCTCCACCCACGTCGCGGGTGAGGATTTGAATGATGTCCGCTCGGACTCTTACAAGAACTTCGTGGTTATTAGTCGGGATCGCGTCCCCGGACTTAACTTTGATGCGGATCGGCGGCTCGCCCTGCCCCCGATCGTCCTCAACGGTAACATCCTGCCTGCACTCGTCTCCGGCAACTTTGCCTATGCCGAATCGGACATCCGCTCGGCCAATCAGGTGCAGGTCATGTTTACGCACGACATCAACTGCACAGGCAAATCCAATATCTTCGTGGCGTGGAAATCCACCTACGAGCAAAACCAGGACAACATCGGCTCGGTGGAGTATTCGATTGATGGTGGCGCGAACTGGCTGCCGGTCCTCTATTACATTGACGACAAGGAAGTGGGCGGGGACGTGATTCGCACCAACGGTGTCATTGACATCGGCGCCACGCTCGGCACGCCGCGCGCTGACCAGGCGTACGGGTTGGCCTACAGCAATTACATTGGCGCGCCGGTCAGCACCGCTCTGATTCCATACATCGCCGGTCGCATTGACGACGACCGACTTCATGCCAAACGGATCGAGGTGGTCCGCATCCCGCAGGCCGACAACGCGGCCACCGTGCGCTTCCGCTTCGGCCAGGCCGGCACGGCCAGTTGGTATTTCGGCATTGATGACTTCGGCCTGTATGAGGTCAACACGCCGGTGATCATTGCCCAACCGCAAAACCGGACGATCAACGCCACCGAATCCACGACCTTCACCGTGGCGGCGACCAGCCCCACGCCGCTCACTTATCAATGGCAGCGCAACGGCGTGAGTTTGTCCAATGCCGGGCACTATTCCGGCGTCAACACTGACACGCTCACCGTTTCCAACGCGGAGCCGGAGGATGCCGGCTCCTATCGCTGCATCGTGTCCAACGATTCCGGGCCGGTGAACAGTTCCCTGGCCACACTGACTGTCATTGATGCTCCCTCCATCACCGCCCAGCCGTCCTCGGTGCTGGTGAGTGCCGGTTTCCCGGCCTCCTTCAGTGTCAGCGCCATGGGTCGGCCACCGTTGAGCTACCAGTGGTTGCATGATGGCGCACCCGTCGGCGGCGACACCAGCACGCTGACCTTGGCAAGCACAGTGGCGGGAGACGCCGGTCAATACCGCGTGGTGATTACAAACGTGACAGGCGCCACCACAAGCTCCGTGGCGGTGTTGACGGTCGTCAGCGGCGGGATCGCCGATGCCTTGGTTGCCCATCTCAAGTTTGACAACGACTACAACGACGCCTCGGGGCGCGGCAACCACGCCACGCCGGTAAACTCCCCGGCCTTCAACGCCGGGGGCCGGCTTGGTCAGGCCTTCCAATACACCACCAGCGCGGGAGTCGAACAGCATTACGCCACCTTGGGTTACCCGGAGGACCTTCAGTTCGGGAGTGCCACCGACTTCAGCATCGCGTTCTGGTCCAAGATCGCCCCGGGCAGCAAGTCGAGTGATCCGGCCATTCTTGGCAACAAGAACTGGGGCAGCGGCAACAACACCGGTTATGTGTTGGGCGTGCAGGGGAACAACAACTTTGAGTGGAACTACCGGGAAGAAGCCCCCAGTACCCGGAAGGACTTCGATTCCACGATCAATTTTACCGACGGCGAGTGGCACCACGTTGTCTTTAGCGTGCAGCGGGGTGTCGTCGCACGCACGATCGTGGACGGCGTGCTGGTGGACACTCGCGCCATTGTGAACGAAGGTAACGCGCCCACTTCGATTGATACCACCCTGGCGGTCAACATCGGGCAGGATGGCACCGGGGTTTACGACGCTTCGATCACCAATGCCCTGATTGACGACGTCGGATTCTGGCGGCGCGCCCTGACCGAGCAGGAAGCCGCGGCGATCTACAACGCCAGTTTCGACGGAAAGAATCTGGCGGAAGCCGAAGTCGGCGGAACGGTCACTCCACCGCAGATTACCGTGCAGCCGGTGGACCAGGTGGCCAGTGACGGCGCGCCGGCCAGCTTTAGTGTCACGGCGACGGGCGGCGTTCCGATCACCTATCAGTGGCGGTTCTGGGGCACGAACATTGACGGTGCGGTGGGCAGCACGTACAACATTGCTGCCGCCAGCAGCGCCAATGTCGGCGAGTACAGCGTGGTCGTCAGCAATCCCGGCGGAAGTGTGACCAGTTCGGTGGTGACCCTGTCCGTCATCTCGCTGCCCGTCATCAGCGCCCACCCGCAAAGCCGGACGAACAACCAAAACCTGGATGTCTCGTTCAGTGTCACGGCGAGTGGCGGCGCGTTGGAGTATCAATGGAAGCACAACGGCACGGATATCCCCGGGGCAACCGAAGCCACGCTCTACCTCCACAGCATCTATCCCGCTCAGGCTGGCAATTACACGGTGGAAGTTCGCAACTCGAGCGGCCCGGTGCTCAGTGACGCCGCCACTCTTACGGTGATTGCGGTGCCGCCCCCGCGGCTGACCGGCCAATGGGACTTCCAGAATGGTGACCTCGCCGCAACGCTTGGCGAGCCGCTGGACTACTTCGATGCCAAGGTCCAAACGGACACCTCGTTTGGCAGCACCACCGGCCTCGGCATCGGTAACATCGCCGGCGCCCCCGCGAACGTCCTCCACTTCGTGCATAGCTCGAGTCCATGGGGCGGCTACAAGATGCTGCACAATGCCTCACCCAACGGCGGCGGCGCTTACGTGAACCAATACACGATCATCTTCGACGTGTATTATCCTGCCGCCTCGAATAACAAGTGGCGTTCCTTCTTCCAAACCGCCACGGGTAACAACAACGACGGCGAGTTCTTCGTCAACACCGCCAACGGCATCGGCATCAGTGGCAACTACCAGGGCACGGTATTGCCGGAAACCTGGCACCGCATCGCCTTCGCGGTGGACCTCTCCAGCCCGCTCAGTCCGGCCGTCGCCAAATGGATTGATGGGGTGAAGGTCGGCTACCAAACCGGACTCTCCGGCGGTCGTGACGGGCGTTTCTCGCTTGATCCGATGGCACTGCTCTTCGGCGACGAAGACGGAGACCAGGCCGAAACCTTTGTGAGCAGCGTGCAGTTCTGGAACGGCAAACTGCCGGATCCGCTCCTGGCCGCGATGGGTACTCCGACGGCCGATAAGCTGCCCGGCGCTATCGTTGCCCGCCGCGTGCCCGCAGGTGTTGAAGTCTATCGCACCGGCGGACTCGGGGTGGAAGAAGCGGACAGCGTGAACGGGCCGTGGACGGAAATCGTCGGTGCCGCCAATCCGTTGGTCGTACCCGCCACGGGCGGACCCAAGTACTATCGTCCGAAGTTCTGATCGGACGGTTGCGCTGAGTAATCGTTACGCAGGCTCCGGTCTGGGTTATCAAAGCCTGGACCGGAGCCTTTACGCTAATAGTGGCGCGGTGACCGGGTCAGCAGCCTGCGTGTCGGTGAGCTTCCGAGACCTCAGCCCGGCCTGGGTGAACTCCCGACGGAATCGTTTCAATCGCCGAACCTGATGCCTTGGGCCAACGGCAGTGCTCCAGCGTAATTCACCGTCACCGTCTGACGGCGCATGTAGGCTTTCCAGGCATCGCTGCCACTTTCCCGGCCGCCGCCGGTTTCTTTCTCGCCGCCGAATGCGCCGCCGATTTCCGCCCCGCTGGTGCCGAGGTTCACGTTGGCGATGCCGCAATCGCTGCCCCGCGCGGACAGGAACTGTTCGGCCTCGCGCAAGTCGTTCGTAAAAATGGCCGAACTGAGGCCCTGGGGTACATCGTTGTGATAAACTAAGGCGTCGTCGAACTCACGATAGCCCATGAGGTAGAGAATCGGTGCGAAGGTTTCTTCGTGAACGATTCTCATGTCGTGGCGCGCGGATACAATGCAGGGGCGGACATAGCCGCCGCCCGGATACTTGCGGCCGGCCAACGTTTCGCCGCCAAATATAATCTTGCCGCCTTCCTCGGCGACCCGGGCCAGCGCCTCCTGCATCTCAGTCACGGCTTGTGAATTGATAAGCGGTCCCATGAGCGTGCCGGGGTGGGCGGGGTTGCCGATGGTTACTTGGGCATAGGCTCGCACCAGCCGGCGCATCAACTGAGCGCGCACGGATTCATGCACAATGATCCGCCGCGTTGTGGTGCATCGCTGCCCCGCCGTGCCCACGGCGCCGAACAGAATCGCGCGGACGGCCAGGTCCAGATCCGCGCTGGGGGTGACGATGATTGCGTTGTTGCCGCCCAGTTCGAGAATCGTGCGGCCAAAACGTCGGCCCACCACTTCCGCCACGCGCCGGCCCATTTTGCACGAGCCCGTCGCCGAAATGAGCGGCACGCGGCGATCGTTTAGCAGCCGTTCGCCCACCGTTGCCCCATCGCCGATGACCAGGGTGAAGATTGCCGGATCAACACCGTTGGCGCGGCAGACCTTTTCCGCAATCTTAATGGTCGCGATGGCGCAGAGCGGCGTGAGGCTCGAGGGTTTCCAGACGGTCGCATCGCCGCAGACGGCGGCTAGGGCGCTGTTCCAGGCCCAGACCGCGACCGGAAAGTTGAAGGCCGTGATGATCCCGACCACGCCCAGTGGATGCCATTGTTCCATCATGCGGTGGTTCGGCCTTTCCGAGGCGATGGTCAGTCCGTAAAGCTGTCGCGACAGACCGACGGCAAAGTCACAGATATCAATCATCTCCTGCACTTCGCCCTGGCCTTCGGCAATGATTTTGCCGGCTTCGAGCGTGACCAACATGCCCAGGTCTTGCTTTGCTTCGCGCAACGCGTTGCCGAGTTGGCGGATGAGTTCACCACGCTTGGGGGCGGGCACGGTTTGCCATTGCTGAAAGGCCGCGTGCGCTCGCCGGGCGGCCCGGTTGTATTCATCCGGTGTGGCCGTCCGGATATCACCAAGGACGCTGCCGTCGTTGGGCGAGTAACTGGTCAGAATCTTGCCGGAGCCAGCCCACGCGCCAGCGAACACGCCGACATTCTTGCGATCAAGGCCAAGAGCCTTGAGAGTTGCGACCGCGGCTTGTCGTTTTGTCGTCATGGGCAAACAGAAAAGGCAATTACTCTGACCCTGCCCATGAACCCTGCGCTCGTAGCCGCCGACGTGAGGAGGCGGACGGGCTTGAGTGCGAGTCGAATCCGCCTCCTCACATCGGCGGCTACAGGTCGGGGGGGTAAAGCGCGAACTTGGATTGGGGGAAATCTCTCCCGTCCGACGGGAGAGGCTGGCGTTGGGGATGGAATGTTTTGCATGGGGCGCACGGTTCAATTCAAGCCGCCAGCTTCCGGCAAGCCGCATCCATCATGGCCAAAGCTTCCACGATGATATCGTCCTTGAGATCAAGCACCGGACGCAGGCGGATCGCACGCTCGCCGGAGCGGATGACCAAAAGGCCCAGTTCATAGCAGGTTCGCCAAAACGCATCGCGTTGCGCCGTGTCGGGCAAATCAAAAGCGAGCATCAAGCCGCGTCCGCGCGGCGCGGTGATCAATGGATGCCTGGCGGCCAGCGCCCGCAAACCGGTGAGAAACACTTCGCCCTGGAGGCGCGCATGCTCGACGAGGTTCTCCGCTTCAATGATGCGCAGATAGTGGGTGGCGCGGACGTAGTCCGTGAAGTTGCCGCCCCACGTGGAACTGATGCGGCCCGGCAGCCGGAAGCAGTTGTCCTTCACCTCATCGAGGCGCGGCCCGGCCATCACCCCGCAAACCTGGGATTTCTTGCCGAAACAAAGTAGATCCGGCAGCACGCCGAAATGTTCGCAGCACCAGTTTTTCCCCGTGACACCCATGCCCGACTGAATTTCGTCATAGATCAAGAGCACATCATGCTCGTCACAAATCCGCCGCAGCGTGTGGAAGAACTCGGGACGGAAATGATTGTCCCCGCCTTCACCTTGGATCGGTTCGATAATAATCGCCGCCACATCCACCGCTTTCTGCGCCAGGACGTCGTAAATCTGTTTCTCCGCGAACTTTTCCTTGGCGATCACCGCCGCCGTTCGTGACTCCGGGGGCAGCGAGTAGTCCATCATCGGTGTGCTGATGCGCGGCCAGGGAAATTTGGCGAAATGCAGCACCTTGCGCGGGTCGGTGTTCGTCAGGCTCATCGTGTAGCCCGAACGACCATGAAACGCGTTTTGAAAATGAATAACCTCGGTGCCGCGTTCGCCGCGTCCGGCGGCGAGGTTCTTGCGCACTTTCCAATCCATGGCCGTCTTCAGGGCGTTCTCGACGGCCAGCGCCCCGCCTTCGATGAAGAAGTATCGGTCTAGTGGCGGCAGGCCAACCACGCGCGCGAAGGTTTCAACGAACGTCGCGTATTGCACCGTGTAAACGTCGGCGTTGGCGACTTTCACCTTGGCTGCCGCCAGCAAGTCGGCTTGCACCTCGGGCCGGTCAAACCAGGGATGATTGAAACCGATGGGCTGCGATGCGTAGAAGCCGTAGAGATCAATCAGCGTGCGCCCCGTGGCGGCGTCCACAAAGCGCGACCCGCGGCTGCGCGCAACGTCGAACACCAGTTTGAAGCCGTCCACGAGAATGTGCCGGGCGAGTGTGGCGCTGACCTCGCCGGGCGCGACTTCACACGCGGGCACGGCTCGCGCGCCAGGGCGGGATGGCGGATGATCGAGTGTTTGCATGGTTGGCCCGCGAATCAGATCGCAGGACAACACTAGCCACGAGGTCGGGTGCCTTCAAGATGAATGGCGGTCACAGGCCGTGCCGACCGTGGAGACGGAAATTACCGGCGCCTCCACGGATTCGTCCGCCGATGACGCGAATGCGTGACGGAAAGTCCTTCAACGGTCGGCGGAGGTTTGGTACTGTTCAAAGCCGGTTGAAGCTTTGATGAGTTCGAATATGAAAACTGGATTTACCTTACTGGGCACTCTCCTCCTTGGACTGACCGCATGGGGCGCCGATTTGCGCATTGGCATCATCGGCTGCGATACTTCGCACGTTATCGCGTTCACTGAAACCTTGAACAACCCCCAGGCCAAGGGTCACGTGCCGGGCGGCAAGGTCGTGGCGGCGTATCGCGGCGGCAGCGCGGACATTCCCGAAAGCGCCAATCGCGTGGAGGAGTATTCCAAGAAGCTGAAGGAACAATACGGAGTCGTCTTCTACGACACCATCGAGGAAATGTGCCAGCACGTGGACGTCGTCTTGCTGGAAAGCATTGATGGCCGTCCCCACCTGGAGCAGGTGCGACCGGTGATCCAGGCGCGGAAACCAGTGTACATTGACAAGCCCATGGCTGGTTCGCTGCGCGACGTAATCGAAATCTTTGAACTTGCGAAGAAGGCACGGGTGCCGGTGTTCAGTTCCTCCTCGCTGCGATTTGCCAAGAATACGCAGGCAGTCCGCGCGGGGGCCATCGGCAAAGTGACGTACACCGAAACTTACGGGCCGTGTGCGATTGAGCCGCATCACCCGGATTTATTCTGGTACGGCGTGCATGGCGTGGAGGCGCTCTTCACCGTGATGGGCACGGGCTGCCAGACGGTGCAACGCGGCAAGACTGCGGATGGAAAAATCGAAGTGCTTGGCAACTGGCGCGGCGGACGCAAAGGCGTTTTTCGCGAAGACAAAGGTTTCCGAGGCACCGCAAAGGGCACGAAGGGCGAAATGGAAGTTGGCGCCTGGGACGGTTACGTTCCACTCGTGGAAGCAATCATGAAATTCTTCCAGACCGGTGTGGCGCCAGTGAAGCCTGCCGAAACCATAGAGATCTTCGCGTTCATGGAAGCGGCCGACGAAAGCAAACGTCAGGACGGTGCGCCGGTGAAGATCAAGGACATCATCAAGCAGGCCAAAGCCCGCAAGTGACGCACGCCGGGGCACGGTTCAGCGTATGACCGTTGCTCCCGAGTAAGCGGCGATCAGGTCGCGCGCAGCCAGTTCGTAGGCTTGTTGTTTGAGCGACTCGACCTGTTTTTGATCGGCGACCTCGCGGCGCGGGCGCACACTCCAGGATTTGAGCTCAATCGGTTGCGCGCTGAACACGGTCCAGCTTCCGGTGGGAACGTCCACGACGGCAATCTTCAATCGGATGCGCGCGTGCTGCCGTTCGTCCGGCACCACCCACCGGAGCACCGGCATCCAGGACACGGTCTTCGTGGCGATGTCCTCCGTGCCCGATTCCAGGATGCCCCAGTAACACACCACCACGGACGCGCCCGCCCGCGCTGCCGCCAGTCGCAGTACCCGCGAGTAATCGCCCGCCGGCTCGCGCGGTGTGTCGGTGGGATAACGCTCCTTCGCAAGTGTGGTGAGGGGAACAACCGTGGCTGGTTTCTCCGAGTCGGTGACAATGATGGCGTTGCGTGTGCGTTGCTTTGAAGCAGTCGTGGTCCGCGCCGCGGTTGATCTTTCCGATGCCACACCGGTGAACGGCACTACGCGGAATTGCTTGCTCAACTCGGCCACCATCGGCGCGTCGGGATAAATCGCGCCGGACTGAACGAGCAGAATCGTGCTGCCGGGCGCGAGTTGTACGGTTTTTGATTGGCTGCTGACGCGGCGGATTTCTTCCTCCGTGACCGGCTGTGAAGGATCAAGCCCCAGCACGTCGAACTCGTCCAGTTCGCGGTTGTGCGGACCGGCGTGGTGGTAATGATCGTTGTAGCCGGACTGCGATATGGAGCGGACTTTTTTGGCGCAGCCCACGAACAGGCAGCAGGCGATGAGCAGCAGGAATGTCGTCGTTTTCATGGCAGTGATGTGATGGGGTGGTTGATGATCATTTCACGGTTGTGTCGTAGCGCACGCCTTCCGGAACGGGCACAGCCACGGGAACGGTGACTCCCTCGCGGCCGTCCGTTTGCCGGGTGGAATCCACCGCGATGAACGCCGTGTAGGCGGACATCAGACTGTAATCCAGTGCTAGCTGTTTGATATAATCTGGGAGTCGTGCGTCCGGATTAAGCAGGGACTGTTCGGTGAGGTCGGCGATTTTCATTCGGGCCCACACGCTGGGCAATGCGCTGTTCGCTTCGCCGCTTTCCGCCATCGTTGCGGGTACGCTGAATGACACAGGAACATTGGCGGCGCTCCCGGCGACGCGGAGCGCGGTGTTACTGTCTCCGTTGAACCGACCCATCAGAATCACCGGGCGGCCCACAAACAAATCCGGCACGGCCCGCGGGAACACTTCTGCAACCTGCATCCCGCCCCAATCAATGTGCAGGTCCGTCAACGCCGGATGGCTGATGCGGTCAAAGAACTCCTCCATCACGTGCGCGCCATCGTCGTTTGGACCGAGATACGCAACGACGCCGCGACCGGCCTTCGCCATTTGGTTTAGCAGGTATCGGTTCGGCGAGGCGCCAACGCCAAAGCTGAAGATTCGTGAAGCACCCAGCCGTTGGTGGATTTCGCGGAGGATTTCGACTTCATTGCCGATGTAGCCGTCGGTGAGGAAGCAAGCGAACCGCAGGCGTTGTGGGTCATGCGGGAAATCGAGTGCGGCTTGGATGCCTTTGAGCATCATCGTGCCGCCTTCGCCCTTGAGTGAGTGCAGGTACTCCAGGGCACGCTCGACATTCGCCGGGGTCGCCGCCAGCGGACGGCGGCCGAGTTGCGCCGCGGTCATCGAAAAATTGATGAGCTGGAACGAGTCGCCCGGTCGCAACCGGCGCAGGCCGCGCTCGACGGCGGCTTTGGCCTGGGCAATCGGGATGCCGGACATGCTCCCTGAACAGTCCAGCACAAAAACCAGTTCCAGCGGCTGTCGCGCGAGCGACGCGAGTTCCTCCGGCGGATAAATCATCAGCGTGAAGTATCCGCCACGCGCGTCCCGGTGCGTCAGCAAACTCGATTTGATCTTTTCGCCTGCCACGCGATAGCGCAGGACGAAATCCTTGTTGGGCAGCGTGTCGTGTGTTTGCAGCGTCACCGCGAGTTGATGGGACGAAGGGGACTCATGGGACACCTCGTGCGTGCGGCACTGGAATTCCTCAATGGGCACTCCCGCGTCCACTTCCAGTTTCAGCGAGATGTCGTGGCCGTTGCGTTCGCGGGGCTGGAGATACTGAATTTCCGTCTTCTGGCCCGAAGCTCCATGCTCGCCCAGTGCCACCGCGCCGATGCCTTCTGTCATGCCCGGCGGATTGAATCGCGGCCCCACGACCATCGGGAACACAAATTCATACCAACCGTCCACGTAAGCCAGTGTGTGGAAATACCTGATCGTCACGTCAATCGCCTTGCCCGGTTCGATGTTGGCCACGGACTGCGTGAAAATGTTGGGCCGTTCTTCCGTGAGCAGCGACGCGACGTAGCCCTGTCGTTTGGCCGCCTGATAAATCTCCTCCGCTTCCTGGCGTTCGCGGATGATACCGCGAATCCGCCGGTCGCCAATCGTCATGATGAATTCATTCACCGCCGCGTTGTGCGGCAGGGGAAAGACATATACGGCTTCGATCTTCGTGTCGTAGGGATTGTGGAACTGCTGCACGACTTGCACCGAGCCGAGGTAACCGCTGACGGACGCGCGCACGTCCGTGTGCTTGAGCGGCATGGGGATTTGCTTCTCCTCCAACTGGGCCATCAATGCACCGGAGCCGGGGTTGTCGTCAGCTTGCGGCGCGGGAGCCTCGGAAGAACGGGCGAGAATCCACAGTTCGTCCGAAGTGGTTGGCAATTCACCACGAAGTTGCGGCCTCAAACCGCTTGTCAATACCGCTCCACCAAAGTTGGGATGCACCGTAGCACGCTGGCTCGGTATTAAACCCACTGGGCTCTTCTTGCAGCCAGAGAGGAAAGCTGCGACAAAGCAGGACATTAAGGCCGAGAGGCATACAAACCTACGGATATGAAGTGTGAGTTTGGCTTTCATCGTTTTCTTCTTTCCTCGAGACGTGTGCTGACAGGGAGTCTGCGTCCATCGGCATCGGCAGCGGTTTGCATTGCCAGCCCGAACTCTGGCTCGGTGTTCTTGCTGACCTGCAAATGAATTGTCGCCACGCGCGTCTTTCCCGCCGGTAGTTTGTCCGTCGGCTCGGTGCTGAACGCCGCAATGATGACCCGCTCGCGTTGCATCGCCTTGGGATCATAGAACGGCGGCTCGGCGAACGCCGCGTGCTCACCGCCCTCGATGCCCACGATCTTCGCGGTGGTGTTCGTGACCGAGAACTCCAGTTGATACGCCGCAAGCGGCTTGCCTGGTGAGTCCACGAAAACGTCCACCGCCACGAAGCGCATGCTCGCGCTGGCTGACGTCGGGGTTTGGGCGGACACTTGGCCGCTCACGACAAATAACCCCAACGCGAGTGCCAACACGGCGTAGCGCAGATTTGCAATCAGCCGTATCGCGGACTTGCAGTCCGCTGATCGTCCGACTGCAGGCAAGGTCCAGCAGGTTGAAAACCTGCGATACAGCAGACTGCAAGTCTGCGCTACTTTGGCGGGCAACTTCACGAAGGTCCGCCTTTCTCCAGTTTCACGGCCAGTGCCGCGATGATTTCTGCATCGCGGCGGTCCACCACGCCGTCGCCGTTCAGGTCCAGCGTGGCAGGCAGTGGGGTGTTGGTTTGCAGTTCGCGGGCGAGGTGAAAGGCATCCAGAATGTCCACCCGTCCATCGCGATTCAGGTCTTCGCGGGCGAAATCCGGTCGGATCGGTTTGGTCAGCGTGTGCGCCAACAAGGCCAACACCACACAGGCTGAGGCAAAGGCCGGCCAGAGCAACCAAGGGTTAAGCCCACGCCCGCGCCGGCTTTCCCGTCTGGCCAGATGTTGTCTGGCGGCCTTCAAGACTGACGCATCAACAGACGGCGGCACGAACAGCGGCTGCGGGGTGAGCCGCTTCAGCGCAGCCACCAGCTTGGGCGACGCTTCCGTTTCGTCATTCGCTTCCGGCTGGTTAAGTGGTTTCGTGTCCATTCAATGGGTTAAGTGATTCACCGGGCGGGAAGGTTCATTGCGCAAAGAATTCTTTCGTGCGCGGATCCTGTCGAAGCTGCGCCAGGGCGTTGTGCAAGCGGGATTTCACCGTGCCGAGCGGGATGTCCATCGCGCCGGCGATTTCCGCCAGACTCAAGCCATCCACAAAGCGGAGCAGTAGCACTTCGCGTTGATCCGTCGGCAGATTGGCAAGCACGATCGCCAATTCGCCGATGTCGCTGCCGGAGTGCTCTGCTGCCATGTTTTCCAGGAGGAGTCGTTCGCCTTCGGTGGACTGATAACGTCCCGCCTTGCGCCGCGCGGCGATGGACAGATTTTTCACTGCGGGATACAGAAAGGTCTTTAGATTGGCGGTAAGCGTAAAGCCCGGAAACTTTCTGAGGAAGTAGAGAAACGTCTCCTGCATCACATCCAGCGCGAGGTCTTCGCTGCCGGTGAAACGATGCGCCAGACCCGTCACCCAGTCGCGGTAACGAAAGTACAGGACCTCGAACGCCACTGTGTTGCCGGCATTGATGGCGGCGATCAGTTGCAGATCATTGCGTGAATCGGATTGTTCTGGCGATTCCACCCGGGCAGTTGACCAAGCGCTGGTGGGCATGGCTCAGGGCATTGTTCCGTGCCTTCAAGCTCTTTAGTGAAGTGAGACGCCAAAAGGTTCAGATGAATCGGGCCGTCCGGTTTGCTGGGCCGCTGCCGTTACTGCAGCTTGAGGAAGTTTTTCAGAATCTGCCGTCCGCTCTCGGTGAGGATGCTCTCGGGATGAAATTGCACGCCCCAGATGGGAAACTGTTTATGTTTCACGCCCATGATCTCGCCCTCCTCCGTTTCGGCGGTGACTTCAAGACAGTCCGGCAGGGAATCGCGCTGGATCACCAGCGAATGATAGCGCGTGGCAGCAAAAGGGTTGGGCATGTCCTGAAACAAATCCTTTCCGTTGTGCTTAATCAACGAAGTTTTGCCGTGCATCATGCGGTAGTTGACAATCACATTGCCGCCAAAGACATGGCCGATGCACTGGTGCCCGAGACACACGCCCAGCGTCGGAATGGTCGTGCTGAACGTGCGGATGATTTCGTTCGACAGGCCGGACTCGCGCGGCGAACAGGGACCGGGCGAGATCAGCAGGCGATTCGGCTGCAATGCGCGGATTTGCTCGATGGACACCTGATCATTGCGCTGAACCTGCATTTCCACCTGCATCTCGCCGAGGTACTGGACGAGGTTGTAGGTGAACGAATCGTAGTTGTCTATGATCAGGAGCATTTGAGTTTGCCGGGAATCTAGCTGCCTTCGCGCCGACTTCAACGCTTTTTCCGCCTGGGTTTGAACAACTCCAACTGCGGCTCCTTGAAGAAATCGTAGTTCTTCAAAATACGGATCACTTGCAGCAAATCGGACTTCTGGTAATTGCGGTTCACCTCCACCTTCGCCACCAGGTCGGTCAGCATCGTGCGGAACGGAATGACGGCGTCCACGCCTTTGGCGCGAAGCAGGGCGATGCTTTCGTTTCGCGCCTGGGCGGCGTGGGGCAGGGTGGGAACGACCAGAATTTTCAGCGGTGGCCCGTCCTGCCCAAAAGCCCGTGCGGCCTGCTGAAACACCTTGGGTTCGACAAACCGGAAGATTTCCGGCGCGTTGGCCAGCACCGCCGGGCTGAAGGTTTCCGTGTGGCAGCCCTTGACCACGACGATCGCGCGCTCGACAAATTCCAAGTCGTTTGAGCCCAGAACAAATGGCGCTTCGCCTTCACGCACCCGTGGTTTCGGGTTCAGGACGAAGAAGTCAATGTCGTCCTCCTCCCGTCGCGTCTGCACAATATACTTGCGGTGCTGCCGCACCAGGAACGTGTGCAACTCGAAGTATTCGCGGACGATGGTTTCGCTGACGCTGGACAACTTAATCGGGGGTTGAGGGTTGAGGGTTGAGAGCCTGTTCAATCAAGCCCGAGGAGACTTTCTGACCCCACACGATTTTGCCGATTCTTTCGGCCAGCACGAAGCGTAGTTCACCGTTGCTGACTTTCTTGTCGAGTTGCATGGCCGCAAAAAGCCGGCGGCGTTGAGCCGGATTGAGTTTCACATGGGTGGGCAGGCCGGCGCGCGTGAACAAATTGTAAATTCGCTCTGCGTCCCGGGAGGGGAGGCCGGTGGTGGCCGCCGACAACCGCGCGGCGACCACCTGCCCAATCGAGATGGCCTCGCCATGCAGAAACCTGCCGTAATGGGAAATGGCCTCCAAACCGTGGCCGATCGTGTGACCGAAATTCAAAATCGCGCGCAAGCCGCCCTCGGTTTCATCCTGCGCCACGACTTCCGCCTTGATCTCACAGCACCGCGCAACGACTGCGGCCAGCGTGCCGGCATCGCGCTGCAGTAACTTCGGCAGGTCGCGTTCGAGCCGGGCAAAGAGCCGGGCGTCGTAAATGATGCCGTACTTGATGACCTCGGCGAGGCCGGCGCGGAATTCCCGTTCCGGCAATGTGCGCATCGTGTCCAGATCGCACAGCACCAGCCGTGGCTGGTAAAAGGCGCCGACAAGATTCTTGCCCGCCTTGAGATTCACGCCCACCTTCCCGCCGACCGAACTGTCCACCTGCGCCAGCAGCGTGGTGGGCACTTGCACAAACGCCAGACCGCGCAAATAGGTGGCGGCCACGAAGCCCGCGAGGTCGCCCACCACTCCGCCGCCCAGGGCGACGATGAAGGACTTGCGTTCCAACCGGTGTTCAGCGAGTTGATTGTAGCAAGTTTGAACCGACTGGAGGCTCTTGGCAGTTTCACCCGCCGGCACCACGATGAGCGACGGAGAGAAACCCGCTCGGACGAGGGTGTCGAAAGCGGGTTTTGCCACCAATCGGCCCACGTTGGTATCCGTGATGATGACGCAACGGTTACCCAGGTTGACACGCGCACAATCCCGGCCCAGTTGCGCCAGCAACCCACCGCCGATCTTGATGGTATAGCTGCGTTGACCGAGTGAGACGTTGACGATGCGCACCTCCGCAGCATGCAATTTCCGTGCAGCACTCGCAAGTCTGCTTGCGATGACGAAAATCTTCGTTGTGCCATGCGCTTTGCGGCCTATGCTTTCTCCCATGAATTCGACGGCCCTCGTCACCGGCGCGTCGCGGGGCATTGGCCGCGGCATCGCCCTCGAACTGGCCCGCCTCGGCTACGATCTCGTGATCAACTACGCGGGCAACGAAGCCGCCGCCCGTCAGACCGCGTGTGATTGTGGGGCGCTCGCCAGGGACTGCGGCAGAACGATTCGCGCGGAGATATGCCAGGCGGACATCAGTAAATCCGCCGAGCGACACAAGTTGATTGATTTCACGCGAGCAACTTTTGGCCGGCTGGATTTGCTGGTGAACAACGCGGGGGTCGCGCCCGACGTTCGGGCGGACATTCTCGAAGCGGGTGAAGAGAGCTTCGACCGGCTCATCGCGATCAACGTCAAAGGGCCGTATTTCCTCACGCAAATTGCTGCTAATTGGATGATCAAACTTATCAACAGCCCGCAACCGGCAGACTTTGCACCGTATCGGCCCAAGATCGTTACCATCTCATCCATCTCGGCCTACACGGCCTCGACGAATCGCGGCGACTACTGCGTGAGCAAGGCGGCGCTTTCGATGCTCACGCCCCTGTTCGCCTCGCGCCTTGCCGCTCACGGAATCAATGTTTACGAGATACGCCCCGGCATCATCGCCACGGACATGACCGGTCCGGTGAAGGAAAAATACGACAAACTCATTGCCGAAGTATTGACCCCCATTCAACGCTGGGGTGCGCCGGAAGACATTGGACGCGCGGTCGCGGCGATTGCCAGCGACGCGTTTCCGTTCAGCACGGGTGAGGTTATCAATGTGGACGGGGGATTTCACCTGCGCCGACTTTAAAACGCTCACTCGGGTCGGCACACCCTTGCAGCGGTTTGTTCGCCCCGGATTTGTGCATTGACTTTTTTTCGTGAGCCTTTGTGATTCTCTTGGTCCAAGAGAGAGATGGACCACAACGTTGCACGTCAACACCTCATACGACTATGAAACTCAACAAAACCCATTGCCTTAGCATCCTGGTCTCCACCCTGTCATTGCTCATGCTTTGCTGCCTGGGCCCGGCCTGTAGGATCAAAGCTCGACACGGAGCGGCTTCCGGTGCGTTCTGCCTCGACCTCGCCAAATACCAAACGGCACGGCTATCCGACTCCCTTAATAGCCCGTCCTATGTGAAGGACAACAACCTGGCTGCATTTCCAGAAGGACGGCAGGTCTTCCTGCAGACCCCATTCCAAGTAAGCGGTGTTTTGCAGTTGTCCGGCAAGAAGCTGCAGGAGTGGGGGCGAAACGAGTTCCCTGAGAAAATAACCAACATCCAAGTGGGCCGAGTTTGCTCTGAGCTCCATTTGCTTCATGGCGCCGGCGGTGTCTATGATCAAGATGGTACCACGATCGCCAAGCTGATCCTCCGGTACTCGGACAACTCGACCAGAGAGATCGAAATCAAGAATGCCGTTCATGTTCGCGATTGGTGGGGTGAGCCCAACCAGCCGATTACCGGCACCAATTCGGCACTGGTGTGGACCGGCTCCAATCCGGCTGTGATAAAGTATGGCGGCGAGAAACCCGGATCGCTGCGAATCTACAAAGCCACGTTTAAGAATCCACACCCAGGCCTCTCCCTGACGAGCATTGACTACGAATCAACCATGCAGAACTCGTCTCCCTTCCTGCTCGGATTGACGGTTGAGTAAGAGAAGTTACGAGTTCTGGTCATTGAGTTGATTTCAGCGCGCACGCCGGGAGCTTTGAATTAACCGAGCCGTGGAAGGCAAGAGTGCATCTGAGCTAGAGGCTGGTTCATGTTTGCTTGGGCGACTCCAGCGCAGAATTTCCCTAAGCTTGGTTCCTTTAGCTTTCGTGTATGCACGGCTTTCGGATTGGCGCTGGGCGGAAGTTCCGGCCATAATCTGCCCGCAACCAGACAGGCACTATGGCCATCAGAATTGATTCCAAACTGACCGCGAAGAAACTTGTCCCGCAAATCGAACGGCTGTTCGAGCTTTCGGCGGAGAAGATCCTCAGCATCGAGAAAACGTGGAAGCCGGAACAAGGCACGCCGGTGTTCACCGTGAAAGGCAAGTACACCTCGCGCGGTTGGACGGAATGGACACAGGGCTTTCAGTACGGCTCGGCCCTGCTGCAATTCGACGCGATGGGCGACGAGCGTTTCCTGGAGATAGGGCGACGCGGCACGATAGGTCGCATGGCATCCCATGTGTCCCATATCGGCGTCCATGATCACGGCTTCAACAACATCTCCACCTACGGCAATCTGCTGCGCTTGATGTGCGAAGGGAAAATCCCGCACAACGAGGACGAGAAGAACTTTTACGAACTGGCGCTCAAGGTCAGCGGCGCTGTGCAGGCGGCGCGTTGGACAAAGCTCGCGGATGGCACCGGCTTCATCCACAGCTTCAATGGGCCACATTCGCTGTTCGTGGATACGATTCGTTCCTGTCGTGCGCTGGCGGTGGCGCATCAACTCGGGCACGTGCTCATGGGCGAGCAGGACGCGAGGATTTCGCTGCTGCAACGGCTCATCGAGCACTCCCTCAACACGGCGCGTTACAGCGTTTACTACGGCCAAGGTCGTGACGCTTATGATGAATGTGGCCGCACGACGCATGAAGCGGTGTTTAACACGGCCAGTGGAGCGTTCCGTTGTCCAAACTCGCAACAAGGTTTCTCCCCGTTCACCACCTGGACGCGCGGGCAGGCTTGGGCGATTTGTGGATTCGCCGAGCAACTCGAGTTTTTCCGCACCATGCGGGACGCGGCACGCTACCGCACCACCACCGCCGCATTCCTGAAGGCAGCTCTCGCTACCGCCGATCATTTCCTAGCCAATAGCTGCACCGACGGCATCCCCATGTGGGACACTGGCGCGCCGAATCTGCATCGCTTGGGCAATTACGCCGCCAAGACTTCCGATCCGTACAACCAGTGGGAGCCGGTGGACAGTTCCGCCGCCGCCATCGCCGCGCAAGGCTTGATCCGTCTTGGCAACTGTCTTCACGCATCACGCATCACGCATCACGCATCACGCTACAAGCAAGCCGGCCTCACCATCGCCAAGAGCTTGTTCAGTGAGCCCTATCTGTCCACGGATCCGAAGCACCAAGGGTTGATCCTCCACTCGGTTTATCATCGTCCGAACGGCTGGGATTACATTGCGCCCGGCCAGAAGGTGCCTAATGGCGAAAGCTCGATGTGGGGCGATTACCACGCCAAGGAACTGGCTTTGCTCATTTTGCGCGAGGCCCGCGGCGAGGTCTATCCCACGTTCTTTGGTTGCGTATCATGAGAAGCTGCACACCTCCAAACAAAGTCGGTCGGGCGCGTCAGTCCTCTGCGCGCCGTTTCACCCGTCCAGACATCGGCGCGCAGAGGACTGACGCGCCATACCTTGTATGACCACCATTCGCTCTCTCTCCAAACTTCGTGCCGGTGTCATCGGCACGGGCTTCATCGGCCCGGTCCACATTGAGGCCCTGCGCCGATTGGGCGTGCCGGTCACGGCCCTGTGCGACGTGCCGGAGCGCGTGCAAGCCGCCGCCGACCGTCTGATGATTCCGCGGGCGTTGAGCGATTACCGTGAGTTGCTCCGCTCGCCAGATGTGGACGTGGTCCACATCACCGCACCCAACCGTTATCATGCTGAAATGTCTCTGGCCGCTCTGAAAGCCGGGAAACACGTCGTCTGCGAAAAGCCGCTGGCGATGAACACCCGCGAAACCGCGGCCATCGTGAAGGCAGCCCGGCGCCGCGGGACGGTCTTCGCCGTGAACTACAACGTCCGGTTCTATCCCGCCGTGCTCCAACTGCGCCGGGCGGTTGCGAACGGCGAACTCGGGGAAATTATCCACGTCAATGGCTCTTACTTCCAGGATTGGCTCTTCAAGGAGACCGATTACAACTGGCGACTACTCCCCTCCGAAGGCGGAAAGCTCCGCGCCGTCGCGGACGTCGGCACGCACTGGATGGACACGGCTTCCTTCATCCTTGGCGCCAAGATCACCTCGGTGTTTGCCGACCTCGTCACGTTTCATCAGACGCGCAAGCGTCCGTTGGGCGAGGTGCAGACGTTTGCCAGGGCCCAAACCAAAGTCAAATACGCGACCTACAAGGTCGCCACGGAAGACTTCGCCAATGTCCTGCTGCAGTTCAGCAACGGCGTGCGCGGCAACCTCGGCGTGTCGCAAGTGGCCGCCGGACGCAAGAACTGCATCCGCCTTGAAATCTACGGCTCGAAGAAATCCGCGTGGTGGTGTTCGGAAGACCCGGAGATGCTGCACTTCGGCCATCGTGACGGCGCAAACCAAACGGCCGTGCGTGCCACGCCTGCGTTCGGCGACGGTGCGACAGGCTTCATGGATTATCCGCCCGGCCACGTTGAAGGTTTTCCGGACACCTTCAAAATGCTGTTCCGAAACATTTACTCAACCATCGCTGCTGGCAGCACAGGTGAGCGATTGTTCGCCACCGCCGAGGACGGTCATCAGGAAGTGGCCGTCTGCGAGGCCATCATGATGAGCCATCACTCCAAACGGTGGATAAAGGTATGAAGCCCGAGTCACATAAGCGGAGCCGCAAACGCTAGGCGGCTCTGACGCTTGGGAACATGGAGCAGACTCGCGTCTGCTGCTGCGGAGGCTTGCAGCTTTCACAGTTAAAGTAAATCATCCCTCCATTATGAAACTCGGATTCGTTACCGCCATCCTTCCCGAACTCAACCTGGATCAGGTGCTCGCCTTCGCCGCCGCCGAACGTTTCGACTGCGTGGAGGTCATGTGCTGGCCCGTCGGCAAGGCCGAGCGCCGCTTCGCCGGTGTCACACACATTGACGTAAACGGTTTGACCTCGGCGCAGGCCGACGACGTCAACGCGCTCTGTGCCAAACACGGCGTCAGCCTCAGCGGGCTGGGGTACTATCCGAACCCACTGGATCCCGACGTGGTCGCCGCCAAACGCCAGGTAGATCATCTAAAGAAAGTCATTCGGGCCGCGCCCAAGCTCGGTTTGAAGAACGTCAACACCTTCGTCGGGCGCGATCGGACGAAGACCATTGACGAGAACTGGCCGCGCTTTCTCAAGACCTGGAAACCCATCATCGCCCTCGCCGAAGATTGCGGCGTCAAGATTGGCATCGAGAACTGTCCGATGTCCTTCACGCGCGACGAATGGCCCGGCGGCAAGAACCTCGCCGTCTCGCCCGCCATCTGGCGACGCATGTTCAGCGACATTCCCTCCAAGAACTTTGGGCTGAATTATGATCCATCGCACTTCGTTCTACAACGAATGGACCCGCTCAGCCCGCTAACTGAATTCAAGAGCAAGCTGTTTCACCTGCACGCGAAGGACCTGACCGTGCATCCCGACAAATTGAACGAAGTCGGCATCTTCGATTTCCCGAAGCGCTGGCACACGCCGCGCATCCCGGGATTTGGCGAAGTCAATTGGGCGCTGTTCATGGCCAAACTCTGCGAGATCGGTTACAACGGCCCGGTCTGCATCGAGGTCGAGGACGATACGTTCGGCAAAACGCTCCAAGGCCGCCAGGCCGCCGTGAAAGTCGCGGGCAACGTGCTGCGGCCGTTCTTCGCCTGAGCCAGGCCGCCCGGGCGGCGAACCCCCGCTTGTCGCGGAGAATCGGTATGGTAATCAACGATTTGAGCTGCCTCCACCGGGGACTGAACTGCGCGGCGCATTTTTCCTGTAAGATGTGCCCTCGTCCGGCGGTTTAATGATCGGAAGCGTGCTGGGCTTTGCCAACGGGCAAAGCGGCACAGAGCCACGACTCTGGCACATGAGCCAAAACGAACAATCGGACCACTGCCCCGAGGATTTGATTCCCACGCGCGGCAGCCTGTTGAGCCGTCTCAAGAACTGGGAGGACAACGAGAGCTGGCGCTCGTTCTTCGAGACGTATTGGCGGCTCATCTACAACTTCTCGCTCCGCAACGGCCTCACTCACGAGGAAGCCCAGGAGACCGTTCAGGAAACCGTCGTCTCCGTGGCCAAGAGCATTGGCCGGTTTCAGTATGATCCCAAGGTCTGCCGCTTCAAGACTTGGTTGCTGGGCGTGACCCGCTCGAAGATCGCCAACCAGCTCGCCCGCCGCGCCCGCCAACCCACCGGGCTGGCCGACGCCCACCCCAGCGACTCCGGCTCCACGCCGTTGCTCAATCGCGTGCCGGATGAACAAATTGACCCCTTGGAACGGACCTGGGACGAGGAATGGCAGAAGAACCTCATGGAAGCCGCCCTTCACCGCGTAAAACGCCGTGTCTCCATCGAGCAATACCAGATGTTCGATCTCTTCGTGCTCAAACAATGGTCCGCCTCCGAAGTTGCCAAAACGCTGGGCGTCACCATCGGTCACGTTTACGTGGCCAAACACCGCGTCTCGAAACTCGTCCGCAAGGAGATCGAGGCGCTGGAGGCGAAAGGCGTCTGAGCGCATGAAACTGGAATTCCAAAACCGCCGGCTGCGGCTGTTGATCGAATTCCGGCCGGCCAGTCCGGCTATTCGACGTTACCGGGCTTTGCCCTCGCGCTTGGACGCGGAGATGGGTCGCGTCCTCCAGCGGCAGATTACCCGCCAACTGCGGCGGCCAACCTCGGAGGGAACGGCATGAGCACTGCGGTCGTAACGCCGGTTTTCCAACCGGCGAGCTTGGCGAATCGAAAATCGGCGTTTCGGGCCGCCGGTTTTGCAGCGCCGGTTTTCCAACCGGCGGGCGTGCCGACTGGAAGGTCGGCGCTACCCGAACGACCGGTTTTTCAACCGGCGAGTTCACCCTCCGCCTTCAGGTCTTGGACTCCGCCAGTCCTCTGGCGCTTTGGCCGCGGCGTCAAGCGATCCGACAGCAGCAGAGGGCTGCGCGCCAAGACACTCCCGTGGTTTCCGTATCGCCGGTTTTCCAACCGGCGAGTGCGAGCCACCGCCCACGCGCCGACTGGAAAGTCGGCGTTACAAACGCGCCCATCTCTGCTTTCGTCCTGCCTGTGCGGTGCGCCAGGCGCCGAGTAAGTGGCAACCATGAGCACTTCTCCCTCACCCACGCCTGCCAGCGGTCCGTCCCCCAAACCGCCCACCCCGCCGCGTGTGCCGGATCACGAACTGCTCCGCCGCATCGGCAAGGGCGCCTACGGCGAGGTCTGGCTGGCCCGTTCGGTCACGGGCGCCTTCCGCGCCGTCAAAATTGTTCATCGCGCCTCCTTCGACCACGACCGCCCCTTCGAGCGCGAGTTCGAGGGCATTCGCAAGTTCGAGCCCATCTCCCGCACGCACGACAGCCAGGTGGACATCCTCCACGTTGGTCGCAATGGCGATTGCTTCTTCTACGTCATGGAACTGGCCGATGACCAGGCCACCGGCGGCCAGATCAATCCCGACAACTACACCGCGCGCACGCTCAAGAGCGACCTCCAGTTCCACGGGCGGTTGCCGTTCGAGGAATGTGTCCGCATCGGCATCGCCCTGACCACCGCGTTGGAACACCTGCATGAGAACGGGCTGGTGCATCGGGACGTGAAACCGTCGAACATCATCTTCGTCAACGGCGTGCCCAAGCTGGCGGACATCGGGTTGGTGACAGGTGTGGACGCGACGCGCTCGTTCGTGGGGACGGAAGGGTTCGCCGCGCCGGAAGGGGCGGGCACGCCGCAGGCCGATCTGTTCAGCCTGGGCAAAGTCCTTTACGAAGCGGCGACGGGCAAGGACCGGCAGGAGTTCCCCGAGCTGCCGACGCTCTTGCGCGAACTGCCGGATCGCGAAGGGTTGATGGAGTTGAATGCGGTTGTTGCGAAAGCCTGCCGGCACGATCCGAAAGATCGTTACGCCTCCGCGGGGGCGATGCGCGCGGACTTGGAATTGTTGCAGAGCGGCAAGTCGCTGGCGCGCTTGCACCGGACGGAGAAGCGACTGCGCTTCGTGCAACGGGCCGGCGCCGTGGTGACGGCTATCGCCGCCCTGATCGCCGCCGGGTGGCTCTGGCAGGCAAGGCAAACGCAGGTTGTGCGCGAGTTGGCCCATGAAAAGAGCCGCTTGGCAGATGAGAACCGCAATCGCGTCGTCCGGTTGGACATCGCCAACGGTGTGCGCCTCCTCGATGAAGGCGATCCGGCGGGCGCGTTGCTCTGGTTTACCGACGCGCTGCCGCTGATGACGAACAACCCCGCCGAGGAATCCGTCCACCGCATCCGGATTCAGCAGACGCTTGACCAAACGCCGCGCGTGCTTCGAGTGTTCCCGCATGAATCAGGACTAACCGTTACTGCCTTCAGCCCAGACGGGCGACTCATCGTGACCGCGACCAAGAATGGAAACATCCGCGTTTGGAACGCGGAGGACGGATCTCTCAAGTGGGGACCGAAACTACTGCCGGCGCCCGCCTACTTTGGCCGGTTCACGCGGGATGGAAAGCGGCTGGTACTGAGCTCTTCAGCGGATCAAGGGACCTTCAACGGCAGTTTGCCGCCAATCTCGCTCTTCGCGATTCTTGATGCTCAAACGGGAGAAGAGTGGAAATGGGCTGAGGGCGCATTCGAAAGCGCAGGGGCGAAGCTCGTCGGTGCTTCCTTCAGTCCCGATGACCGATGGCTGGCGACGGCACACGCGGACGGCGTCATCCGGGGCTTCGATATGGAAAGTGGACGCCGCGCTTGGGAGTTGCGGGGGCACACTGCGGAGGTGATGTTCCTCTCGTTCGCAGCGGATGGAAGTCTGCTGGCCTCGGCCAGTCTGGACAAAACCGTTCGCGTCTGGCGCATGCCGTCAGGGGAACCGGTCGGTTTGCCGCTCGAACATCGCTGGCCGGTGGTGCGCGCTCAACTGACAGGTCATGGCCGATATCTGATCTCCGCCGCTGTTGAGAATCCAGGTGACGACGGCGGAATTGAGGTTGCCGCGTGGCATCTGCCGTCTGGCCGCCGTATTGCAGGGCCATTGCACCCGCGCGATCGGATCAGCCTGTTCGCGGCCCCTGAGTCGGAAGGCACTTTCTTTGTCCAAGACCGCGCTCCCAATCGGCTCAGGTCGTACTCTCTGGCGACGGGCGAAGCCAGCGCGGCCTGTCCGGAAGCACGCGGGGTTTTGAGTTGGAGTTTCAGTCCGGACGGCAGCCAGTTGGCCTTGGGGAACAACGATCATATCGCCCAGGTGTACGATGTGTGGACTGGTGCTGCCCTGACGCCGTCGTTTCGCCACGGCAGTTGGGGAGTTACCGCGGTCGAGTTCAGTCCGGATCAACAGTCGTTGCTCACCGCCTGCGATGACGGGAACGCGCGCCTTTGGGATCTTCGGGCGAAACCTGTAGCGGAATCCGCGCGCGTGGCACTGCCGGCTTCGCTCAGGCCAGGCGGCACAACGTGGTCGCTTCAAGCGCTGGGCCGATCGGCGGGAGGCACGCCCATCCCTCTGCAAAACGACACGGAGATGGTCATTGATGATCAACTGCGGCAAGTACATCGGTTCTCTCCGAATCAGCCGGGAAGCGAAGTGCTCGGCGCATTGAGCGCGCCCAACGGCAAGATCTGGGCGATTCCGAGCTTCCAGAAGAGCGACCGCAACCTGGCTGAACTGGCGCTTTGGTCTCAGGACAACGCCCACGCGAGACGGTTTCCCCTGCCGCATCCTGTGTCGGTTTACGCCCTCGCCTTCACTCCCGATAGCCAATACCTCATCACCGCCTGTGAGGACAGCCGGATTCGCTACTGGCGAACAGCCGATGGAATCATCGAGCGGACGGTCCCCCTTCAAGTCCAAGGGAAGGCGGCATGCGTGGAGGTGAATCCTCAGAGCGGAACCGGGATTCTGGTTGGGCCCGCTTCGTCCGGCGAAGCTGCAATGAAATCCCTTCAGTTCGTTGATCTGGAGACTGGAGCTACGATGGGCAGACCGTGGGAACTGTCCGCAACGGCTTTCGAGTATGTCTTCTCGCCGGATGGCAAGCGCCTGGCGGTTCTCGACGAACTCGGTCCGGTTACCATCATCGAAACGCGAACGGCGCGATTGATCACCTCCAAGGTCAGGCACAAAGCGAAGTTGAAATGGGCGCAATGGGATCTCGCTGGACGCCGGTTGCTGACCGTGGGGCAGGACGATGAGGTCCTGGTCTGGAGTGCAGAGACCGGTGAGCAATTGCTGGGGCCACTGCGGACGGCGGGGAGCAGTATCCGCCGTGCCCGTTGGAGCCCAGATGGACGTTTCATTGTCACAAATGGCAACGACTACCGGATCAGGGTGTGGGACGCCACGACTGGAGAATGCGTCACTCCTGCCTGGCAGCACTCTTACTTCGTCGGCCCTTTCTTCATGACCAAGGACAACCGCGTGATCACCGCGAGCTATGCGAACGATTTGCTCGCCTGGGATCTCAAGGAAACCGCTCTGCCTCAGGATGTCCTCGGTGACTACGCCCGGCTGGTCTCTGGCCGGCATCTTAGCGTCGCCGGCGCGATGCTGGTTATGAACCCCGAGGAACTGGCAAGGTTGGACCACTCGCTCCACGCCAGTCATCCCGAGCTTTTCAGGAAGTCGGTTAAGGAGCTAAGGGAATGGCAGCACCGGCAGGTGCCCGAGCCGGCGACTGTAGCCCGCATCAGATCGGGCCTGTTTCGTCTTGAGCGGATGGCGGAGTTGGATCCCGGCGACGCATGGGTGAAGGAACAACTGGCCCGCTTCCGGGATTGTCAGGTTCCGCCGCGGGATCCCGGCACCCCGGCGAACCTCGTGGATCTTTCGGACTTCTATACCCATTCATTGCGTGGGTTGCCGGTTGCGGAATTGGATGATCTGCCCAGGGGCGTGCAGACCCTGGCCGGCACAACCTTCGACGTGCGCGGGATGATTCGCCTCCAATCTGTAGATGCACCCGTTGAAGCCTTAACTGTTCCTCTGACTGCAGTGCAGCATATCCCGGTGAACCACCGTTGCCGTCAGTTGCACTTCCTTCAATTTGTCGGCGGCGCCGAGGGAAAAGAGGGTGAGGAAGTGGCGCGTTGGGTGATCCACTTCACGGACGGAACGAGTCAGGTATGGCCGGTGATCTACGGCGAGCACGTGCGGGACTGGTGGCTGAACCCGAACCAGCCGAGCGAGGCCAGCCGCGCGGTGATTGCCTGGGAGGGACATCCGCCGACGGTGTTGAAGCGCGGCGGACAGAGTGTCCGTCTTTTCAAGGCCACCTGGAACAACCCTTCCCCGGATGTCGAAGTCCGCGATCTGGACTTCATTATCGGCCAAGCCAACGTGCGACCGTTCGTCATTGCCATCACGGCGGAGTGAGTATGCCAAACACGCAGCAACGTCGTGCCTGTAACGCCGGTTTTCCAACCGGCCCGTCCGCCGACTGGAAAGTCAGCGCTACCCGAACGACCGGTTTTCCAACCGGAGAGTTCACCCTCCGCCGTCAGGTCTTGGACTGCGCCAGTCCTCTGGCGCTTTGGCCGCGGCGTCCAGCGATCCGACAGCGGCAGAGGACTGCCGCACTCCAAGACGCTGTCGCGTCCTTGCTGCTGTTGGGCGTGAAATGACCCCATGAGCAACTCTCCATCCACACCGCCCGGCGGCATCCCCCCCAAACCACCCGCCCCGCCGCGCGTGCCGGATCACGAACTGCTCCGCCGCATCGGCAAGGGCGCTTACGGCGAGGTCTGGCTCGCCCGCTGCGCCCTCGGCACCTACCGCGCCGTCAAGATCGTCCATCGCGCCTCCTTCGATCACGACCGCCCTTTCGAGCGCGAGTTCGAGGGCATTCGCAAGTTCGAGCCCATCTCCCGCCAGCACGACAGCCAGGTGGACATCCTCCACGTTGGTCGCAATGGCGATTGCTTCTACTACGTCATGGAACTGGCCGATGACCAGGCCACCGGCGGCCAGATCAATCCGGACAACTACGCCCCGCGCACGCTCAAGAGCGACCTCCAGTTCCACGGGCGGTTGCCGTTCGAGGAATGTGTCCGCATCGGCATCGCCCTGACCACCGCGTTGGAACACCTGCATGAGAACGGGCTGGTGCATCGGGACGTGAAACCCTCGAACATCATTTTTGTCAACGGCGTGCCCAAGCTGGCGGACATCGGGTTGGTGACCGGGGTGGATGCGACGCGCTCGTTCGTGGGGACGGAAGGATTCGCGGCACCGGAAGGTGCGGGCACGCCGCAGGCCGATCTGTTCAGCCTGGGCAAAGTCCTCTACGAAACGGCGACGGGCAAAGACCGGCAGGAGTTCCCGGAGTTGCCGACACTGTTGCGAGAGTTGCCGGATCGAGAGGGCTTGATGGAATTGAACGCGGTCATCGCGCACGCCTGCCGACATGATCCCAAGGACCGCTATGCTTCGGCCGCCGCCATGCGCGCGGATTTGGAGTTGTTGCAGAGCGGTAAGTCACTGGCGCGCTTGCACCGGACGGAGAAGCGCTTGCGCTTCGTGCAGCGCGCGGGCGCCGTCGTGACGGCCATTGCCGCAATGATCGCCGCGGGCTGGCTCTGGCAGGCGCGGCAAACGAACAAAGTCGCCACGCTCGCGGCCGAGAATCTCGCGCTGGCCGAGCAAGCTGAGGCCAGTGCGACCCAGGCGGAAAAGAACGCGCAGGCCGCGGGAGAGAGACTGTACGCCGCTGACATCAATCTCGCGTTCCAGGCCTTGCAGGACGACAATCTGCGGCTCGCTCAAAGCCTGTTGGAGAACCACGTTCCGCAACCCGGCCAGCCGGACCTGCGCGGCTTCGAGTGGCGCTACCTCTGGCAACGAACCCGGAGCGAGGAGTTGTTGACCTTCCCGGGCCAGTCCACCGGCTCCCGCGTGCTCGCCATGTCGCCCGACGGCGCACAAGTTGCAGTCGGCGGTTATGAAGGCGGCCACATCCGGTTGTTGGATGTCTCGCTGCGTCGGGTGGTGGCGACGCTTCAGGACACCAACGCCCAGATGTCCCTGGCGTATTCGCCGGACGGGCGGTCACTCGTCAGCGGGTCCGCCAGCGACGTCCGCCTGTGGGATCCCCGGTTGTTCACGGAGCTCCGGCGCTTCACCAACGCAGTCGCACCGGTCGTCTTCTCGCCAGACGGGCGGTTCTTGCTCACCGGTCGCGATCCGTGGGTAAGTCCGTGGAACATCAAAGGGTGGGATGATCCCAAGAAATTGCTCGTCTGGGATACCGCAACCTGGACGGTCCTTCACAGCGCGACCTTTCCCGTTTCCGGCCGGCCCAGCGGGTCCCGGGATCTCTATCTACAGGTGGCCTTTGGCAGCGATTCGCGGCATGTGGCGGTGCTCACCGGGGGCACCACGCGAGTGCTGAACTGTCCGGAGCTGAAGGAAGTGCTCGTGCTTCCTGAAGACCTTCCGGAAAGCAGCACATCCCGGCCGTTCCTCGCGCTGTCGCCCGACAACCGCACCCTCGCCCTTCCCAGTCCCGAGGGCTACGGCGTGCGGCTCTGGGACACCGTCGAGAACCGTGAGCTGCGAATACTGCCGGGCCACACCGACCACATTTTCTCCGCCCGCTTTTCTCCCGATGGCGCCTGGTTGGTCACTGCCAGCCCGGATCAGACCGTCAAGTTGTGGCAGGTCGCCACCGGGGAACTCCTCCACACGTTCCGGGGACAGGCTGACGAGGTCATTGATGTCGTCTTCTCCGCCGATGGAACCCGGCTCGCGTCTCTCGGAATCACCGAATCCGTCGTGAAACTCTGGGATGCCCGCCGGCGCCCGCGGTCGGAACTCCTGCCGCGCGGACTCTGGCCCCAGGGCTTTGAACCCGGTGGGCAAATGGTGGTTCTCGGTCGCGGTCCAGAGCGCCAACCCCTCTCCTTTGATCCGACGGACTTTAAGCTCGCGCCGTTAGCCCATCCTAGGCTTCGGGATGGGTTCCCGGCGGCCAACAAGCTGCACAGCATTTCTCCCGATGGCCGGTTGCACGGGCTGTGGGACCAACGTGGGCGTATGCTGGAAGTCTGGGACCGCCGCGACGGCACGCTGAAATGCACGGTTCATAGTCTCAACCGCTACTTCTCGTTCGACCGACGTGGGCGGCTGCTCACCACGGCCACAACCAATTCGGTCGGGGAACCGCGCATTGCCGTCTGGGACCTTCCAACCGGCCGCTTGAAATGGGTAATCGGCGGCAATAACGGCTATTTCAGTTTCTTCCCCACGTCTGCAGGAGACTATCTGCTGACTCAGAAGGACGACCAGATGCAGGTCGCCCGGGTAGAGGAGGACCGGCTCAACCCCGTTTTGAACCTGATTGTCCCGATCTATCTGACGAGTGCCGCGATCTCGCCGGATGGCCGTCTGCTGGCACTCGGAATTGGCGACATCACGCTCCGGGCCCTGCCTGCGGGCCAGACTCTGGGCGTGCTGAGGGGACACACGCGGAAGACCGTGCATCTGGCCTTCAGTCCTGACAGCCGGACGCTGGCCAGCATCTCCGACGACCACACCACCCGCCTGTGGCATGTCGCCACGCAACGGGAACTGCTGCGGTTTCCCGCAGCCACGGAGGACCACGACATGTTCCGGGTGGAGTTCTCGCCCGACGGTCGCGCGCTCGCGTCCTACCGCCATGACGGAACGAACGCTATGACGTCGCTGTTTTATGCTCCCTCGCTGGCTGAGATCGCGGTCGCGGAAGGCGGCGATTACCGGATTCCGGCCGGTGCGGACGCGGCCACATGGCTGAACGTGGCCAAGGCGTTGCAGCGCGAGAACCGCTGGGAAGAAGCCTTGGTAGCCTGTGACGAAGTCTTGCGCCGCACGGCGAATCAGGAAGAACTGGCTTGGCTCGCCGACAAGGCGCGCCCTTTGCGCGTAACCGCGCTCAAACAACTCGATCGCCTCGACGAAGCCGGCGTCGAGAATTGCGCGCTGCAGAGCATCCCACTTCGTAAACCGGCGGCCCCTGCTGAAGCGATTGATTTGTCCGCGTTTTACAACGCCCCTCTGGCTGACCCTCCGCAGGCAGATGTTGCTGCGAACGACTTGAGCGAGCTGCCAACGGGCATCCAGACGTTCGCCGGTACTGTGTTCGACGTGCGCGGCAAACTACACATCATCGGCCCGTCACCAGACCGCGAGTGGCGGACGGATCCGCAGAGTATAGATGGTATTCACGTCCAGCGGCGGCTGAACCGGCTGCATTTCCTCCAAGCCGCCGGCTATCAGAGCAAGGACATCCCGGTGGGGGAACGAATCGGCTGCTTCCGCGTTCACTTCGTCAATGGGAGAACGATGGAGATTCCGCTGCGCTACAACCAAAACACCTCCGACTGGTGGGAATTGGGCCATCTGCCCCGGGAACTGCCGGAGGCGATCGTGGCCTGGCGCGGGAACAATCCCCACAGTCGCGTCAGCAGCCAAACGCTGCGCCTCTTCAAGCTGACCTGGGAAAATCCATCGCCCGAGGTCGAGATCACCACCCTCGATTTTGTCGCCGAACATCCGAAGACCCACCCGTTCCTGATCGCCTTGACCGTCGAGTAACGCCGGTTTTCCGCCTGGCTTGTGGCGCCGGTTTTCCAACCGGCGCGTGTCCCAATCCCGCCCCCACGCCGACAAGAATGTCGGCGCTCCGACTTGCCGACTTGAAAGTCGGCGTTACGGCCGATACGCGCTGCTCCACCGCCAGTCTTCCCAACGCGCGCACAACCCGGCTTTGACCGGGTTGTCATGGATGTAATCCGCCAGCCGGGCGCGTTCCGCATCGTCCCTCACCAGATGATCGTAATACTCCCTGGCCCAGAACGGTTCACCCGTCCTGCCCAGCAACTTGTTCGCTTCGCGCCCGGTGAACCCTTTCCAGCTCTTCACAATCTCGTCCAGCAGATGTTTACTCAGAGGCCGGACGATCACATGCACGTGGTTTGGCATGACGACCCACGGGCCGAGGTCGTATCGCTGGGTGTGGAAAAAGCGCAGCGCGCCCGCGACCAACTCTGCGATGCGTGAGTCTTTGAGCCAGCATTCCCCGCGTCCCGCGTCGAGGTAGGCTTCGATCTTCTCCGAGTACAACTCGAACAGGCGTCGCCGCTCCCCCGGGGAAAGACTCTCGCCGACTGGAAAGTCGGCGTTACGTAGCGCCGGTTTTCCAACCGGCGCGGCGGCCACCTTCGCCAGCAACGCTTCGCGCTCCGCTTGGAACTGCCGCAGCACTTCTTGAGGCAACGTGCCCTCCAGGCGAAACGTGACAAAGTAGGAACGACCTTGCGCGCGCAGGTGTGGCAGGTATCCCCGGTCGTAGCGCCCGGCCAAACGAGGCGGCGGCTTCGGTTCGAGGAATTCCATGTGCGGAGCGTAGCCGGGCATCCGCCGGCTGGAAAGTAGTGTATCGCCGGTTTTCCAACCGGCGTGTATCCGATCCAGACACTCGCCGACTGAAAGTCAGCGCGACGAGACCCTGCCGACTGGAAAGTCAGCGCTACGAGACCCCCGCCGACCGGAAAGTCGGCGCTACACACGGCAAAGAATTCCTTCATTTCGTTGTAAGGCCGGCTCGCGAACTGCGGTTTAACCCTCTGTGACCACCCAACACAAACTCAACCACCGTGCCGGTTCCGACCGGGAGCATCGTTGCTTTCCGTGAAAGATTCCTGCGCGGCCTGCGAATACCTCTTTGTGCCTTGGACAAAAACGACCAGTGAACCTAAACACATCATGAAAACAATCAGTGCATTCGGGTGGCCGTTGGCCGCCATCATCCTTGCCTTTGGAACCACTCTGGCCGCTCTCGGTCAGCCGATTCCGGGCCAGTACATCGCCGTGTTCAAAGCCGATGTTCCCGATCCCGCTGCTGCGGCGCGCGAATTGGAAAACCAGCACGGCATAACTGCCAGCTATGTCTATCAAAACTCCCTCCGCGGCTTCGCCTTTGCCGGCAACGCGCAGGCGGCCCAGGCACTGGCCCGCAATCCCCGGATCGCTTATGTCGAGCAGGACCAACTCGCCCACACTTCGGAGGCCGCCATTCCCACAGGCGTCAGCCGGATCGGCATTGACGCTTCCCTGCTCAATGCGATCTCGCCGGCGGGAGCGGATGTGGAGGCGCGGATTGCCATCATTGACACTGGATTGCAGCGCAATCACCCAGGTCTCAACGTGGACTTGGATGGCGTCCGTGTAATCACAACTACCACGAAAGTGAAGGGAAGGACTCAAACTGAAATCACCTTTGACCACGTCTTTGATGACGACAATGGCCACGGCACGCACGTTGGCGGGACAGCCGCCGCGAACGGCGCCATTGTGGGCGTTGCCCCGGGTGCGTTGCTGACAGCGGTGAAAGTTCTCAGCGCCAATGGTTCAGGGCCGTGGTCCTACGTCATCGCCGGCGTGGACTGGGTCGCCGGACAGCCCGGCCGATTTGACGTGGCCAACATGAGCCTGGGCGGCGGCTATTCGCAGGCGGTCAATGACGCCGTCAAACGAGCGACCGACAAAGGGATTGTGTTTGTGGTTTCGGCGGGCAACGCCTCCACCGATGTCAGTCAGATGTCGCCGGCCTCCGAGCCGAGCGCGATCACCGTTTCGGCCATGGTGGATTACGATGGAGTGCCCGGCGGATTGGGGTCGGGCGACTACGTTTCCTGCAAGAACGCGGACGGCACCGGAGGCGCATTGCACCCCGACGAAGCCTTTGCCTGCTTCAGCAACTACGGCGAGGGTGTGGATATTTGCGCGCCGGGTGTACGCATTTATTCCACCTGGCCACAAACCCTCGGTGATCAGACCGGTTATCACACCATCTCCGGCACCAGCATGGCTGCGCCGCACGTTGCTGGGGCAGCCGCGCTCTACGTGGCGCTCAACCGTGCGAGCCGCACCGAAACCCAGGTTTGGGTGGCACAGGTGACAACGGCCCTGACGACAACCGGTTGGCGCGTGGGCGACTACGGCTACTTCGACTATTACACTGCGGACACCTCCTTACCCCGGCCCACCGGCGACAAGGATTCCTTTCGCGAACCGCTTCTAAATGTGAGTTCCCTCTTGGGGGTGAGCGCTCGACCGGAGCCAGAAATCGTCGTCACCATTTCCGAGCCTGCGGAAGGCGATACGCTACTGACCGGGGCGTCGGTGGCTTTCGCGGCAACCGCCTCCCAGGGAAGCTCGGACCTGACGGATGCGATCGTCTGGACCTCAAGTCGTGACGGTGCGCTCGGAACGGGTGGCTCAATTTCCGCCGCGTTGAGCGAAGGCACGCACAGCATTGTTGCCTCGGTATCGGACGCCGCCAGCACCTTCGGCGGTGCCGCTTCGATCACCGTTGTTGCGGGTGAGGCCACGCCAACGCCCAAGCAGTTGTTCGTCGCCATCTCCTTCAACAAGTCGGGAGACGTGCCGGTGTACCGCGACAATGAGACGATGATTTCCTATTTCGACGTTACCGACGAACTGAACGCGCCTGTGCAGGATGCCTGGGTTTCCGGTACCTTGAAAACCCCGGCAGGCGGCACACTCACCGCGTCCGGCTACACCGACGCTAACGGGCGCTACACCGCAAGCCTGAAGCTGAACGGCAAACAGGGCGGGGCCAACAACTACGGACCCTGGACGGTTACAGGCTACGCCACCAAATCGGGCTATCTGCGTAGCGCGGACGTCACCCGCTCCTTTGAATTGAGGAAGTGATCGCGCCAATGTGGTAACGGAGACCACCGGGCGGCTAAAGGCAGTGTGGCGGAAATGAGGACCGCCCACCGCGTTCGCCGCCCGGACCTTTGACCAATCCACCGGGTTGAGTTGTGTTGGTCAAGGTCGTGACAGCCTGCGGTTCGCCGCGGGCTGTTTGCTTCAAGCGCGCGGCTTGCATGCGCCCGTAGCGCCGGTTTTCCAACCGGCGCGAACTTGTTTCCGCTCACGCCGACTGGAAAGTCGGCGTTACGTCACACGCTTTTCCAACTGGCGCACAAGCGCCTGCTTCCTCAAAAGAAAAAGTTCGAGTTGTTGTAAGGTTCGCCGCCCGCTGCCGGTTTAACTCTCCATGATCACATACACACTTACCTTGACTCAGCGAAGACTGAATCTCACATCCACTCTTGTCCCGGCGCTCCTGCTCGCGCCGTTGCTCCCACTCCCGGCACAGTCCACCTGGAAAACCCTGGCCGATTTTGAGTGCGGCCCGCCCGCCTCAATCAATGCGCTGGCCAAGGACGCTGAAGGAAATCTCTACGCCGCCATCTCCACTTCGGATGAGAACAACCGAATGCACGCCCAAATTCGCAAGAGCAGCGACCAGGGCGTCACCTGGGCCGTCATTGATACTCTTGCGGCCGGCAGACTCGGTGCCGCGCAGTACCAGAGCCTGAGCGCTCATCCCGGTGGTCACCTCTACGCTGCGGGTTACTTCACCGCCGAAGATGGCACCCAGCACTGGTTGGTGCGGAAGAGCGGTCCAGGTGGAATGTCCTGGGCCACCGTAGATGACTTCGCCCTGCCGGGTGGCCAGCGAGCCGCTGCGCAGGCCCTTACTGTGGACGCCAACGGCCATGTTTACGTGGTGGGTTTTGGCGACGAATCCATGGAGTCCGAGCAATTCCAAGCACGCACGCATTGGCTGGTGCGGCACAGCCGCGATCGTGGCCAGTCTTGGACCACCATTGACGACTTCGCAGATGGCTTTAGCGCCAAGGCGGCGGCAGTTTTGCATAGCACAAATGGCCTGTTCGTCGCCGGCTCAGGCCGGAATGGAAACCGTGACGCTGGCGAGCGGTGGCTGGTGCGCAAAGGTACGGTTGGCGACCACGGCAGTTTCCGTTGGCAAACCGTGGACGATTTTCAATTACAAAAAGTAGAGCCCGGTCGTCAAACGGGCGGGCTGGCAAGCGACCTGGCACTGGACGCCAAGGGCAACCTTTACGCCGTCGGTCGCAGCTACGTTTTCGCCAGTGACGGCCGCAGCGCGCACTGGGTGGTGCGTCGGGCCTCGAGTACCGGCACGGACTGGGCGGTCGTGGACACGTTTCAATTGCGCGAAGGTCACTTTGCGGCTGCGAGCGGCGTGGCCTCCGCAGGCAGGCAAGGCGTGTACGTTGTGGGACGGGCCGCAGACCAAACCGGGGCGCATTGGATCGTACGACACAGCGCGACGGGCGCGGCGGGCAGTTGGTCCGTGAGTGACCATTTCACCGGCTCAACCGCGAAGGCGGTGTTGTCGGGCGCAAATCTTATTAGCCGAACACCAGACGGCTCGCTGATGTCATCGGCTGCGGCCTATGCCACCGGCCTCGCGATCGTGAGCGATGCGACTGGCGTGTTGACCGGCGGTTCGGTCACAGCCGAAACCAGCCACGCCCTCGTGCGCAAGCTGGAATTTGTGAATCCAACGAAACTGGCGGCCACAGGGGCGCAGTGAATGAAGACTCGATCTCATTCCATTCCTCAACCCATCAACCCATCGGACACGCCCTGTGAAACCCGTCTCTCGCTCCGGCTTCACGCTGATTGAACTGCTGGTGGTCATCGCCATCATCGCCATTCTCGCGGCCATGTTGCTGCCCGCCCTGGCCCGCGCCCAAATGAGTGCCGACGGCGCGGCGTGCCGTAACAACCTGCGTCAGGTGAGCATCGCGCTGCGTCTGTACCTGGAGGAGGGTAGCGTTTATCCCGGTGTGGGGCGCACCACCTACGCGTCACCCTGGTTCATGCAACTCGAACCTTATCTGGGTGACAGATGGCCCACGAACGACAACCCGGCCAATGGAGTTTTTGCCTGTCCCGGTTACAACCGCATTTCGGGCCGTTATCGTCATGGATATGACACGATCTTCGACAGTGGTCGCGGAGCCTACGGCTACAATTTCAGCGAGACTGCCGCAGGCATTCCCGACCGACAGTGTCGCGGCTTGGGCGGCTACACTGTCAATGAGTCCGGCAGGGGCCGGCCCCTGAAGGAAAGCCAGGTCGTCCGCCCCACCGAGATGATTGCCGTGACCGATTCCGTCGTGGAGGCCCATGCTCCGAACTACAACAGCTACTCCCCCGGCTATCCGCTGGCGTCGTATGCAGCCTTGTCCGACCCGCTTTTCATGGGGATCTCGGACCAGCGGTCGCTGGATGGCGGGCGACGCTTCTATGCCCGACGGCACAAGGATCGGTTCACGACGTTGTTTTGCGATGGCCATGTGGAAGTGCGGAAGGTGGACGAACTGTTCAATCCGTTTCGGACGGACGTGCGCCAGCGCTGGCATTTCGACAACCGGCCGTAATGCCGTTACGCCGGTTTTCCAACCGGCGAGTTGGATCTTCGGATCACGCCGACAAGAATGTCGGCGATACGCAGCCCCACGGAGCGCGGCCCGCTGAGTCCGCGTGTCTCTGCCGCTCCCATTGGAACTCGCGGACAAGGCTGTCCGCGCTCCGGGGAATGGGAAACGAATCCTGCGGCTTTGCGCCTTGGCGCCCTGGCGTTGAATTCGACCTTTCTCCTCATGCCCGGTCACTCCCTGCCAAAGCGGCAATCCTCCCGCACTCTCCGCCTTCACCCCGGTTCGCCCAACGCTTCGGCGGACAAGCAAGCCACTGCCACGTCCACCGCGCGCCTCCGAACCGGCAATCCAGTTGTGCTCAACCCTCCGCGGCCATACTCTGCTCAACGTTCGATTCAGTTACATGCTATCTGCGATGAAATACACCTACGAACAACTCGCCAGGATGATTGATCACTCGCTCTTGCATCCGACGATGACGGATCGGGAGTTGGAGGACGGCTGCCGGCTGGCCGCCAAATACGGCGTGGCCTCCGTTTGCATCAAACCTTACGCCGTGAAGCGCGCCGCCGAATTGCTCCGGGGAAGCGGCGTGCTCGTGGGCGCGGTCGTCGGTTTTCCGCATGGCAGCAGCGCCACCGAATCAAAACGCTACGAGACGGAACTGGCCTGCCGCGATGGGGCCGCCGAGATTGACATGGTCATCAATGTTGGCAAGGCCCTGAGCGGGGATTGGGATTACGTCGAGCGCGACATCAAAGCCGTGTGCGACGAAGCCCACTGCCACAGCGCGAAGGTGAAGGTCATCTTCGAGAACGATTATCTGACGCAGGGCGGCGCGGGTCTGAGCAGCGACGATTTCAAACGCAGGCTTTGCCAGATCTGCGAACGCGCGGGCGCAGATTGGGTCAAGACCTCGACCGGCTATGGCTTCGTGAAACAGGCTGACGGCCGCTATAACTACAAGGGTGCGACCGAACATGATCTCGCGCTGATGCGCGCGAGTTGCTCGCCGCGCGTGCAGGTCAAAGCCGCGGGCGGTGTGCGGGATCTGGATGGGTTGATCCAAGTGCGCGAACTCGGCGCGACGCGATGTGGTGCGACGGCCACGGCTGCCATGCTGGATGAATATCGTCGCCGGGAAGAGGCTGAACGAACCGGCGAAGTGAAGGCGGCAGTCTCCGGTGAACTCGGCCAGGGCGGCTATTGAGTTGCCTTCTGCGATGCGAGCACGCTTTAATTTGTGTACTAATGCGTCGGGCGTTACCCATCATCATTTTGATAGTTCTCGCGGCAGTACTGGCGGCGGTGATCGTTTCCACATCGGGAAGTGCGCCCAAGCGGGTGTTATGGCTGCCGGATGGAGTGCGGGCCGAGTATTTGGGTACGATGATCGGGAACGCGACTTTCTCCACGGAACTGGCCTGGCATCGCTGGCTGAGGAAAGTCCTGCCTCGCAAGTGGACCGGTTGGATTCCACAAGCCACCACGGCCAATTGCAGCAGCGGCACGAACAGTGTGACGGTTTACCTGCGGTTGACCGCGCCCGCAGGCGCGATGATCGGTTCCACCCCGTGGCAGGGTTACCGAACGGAAGACGACCTGGGCTTTCGCTATTCGCGCGAGGGTGGGGGGTGCAGCACGGGTGGTGGGGCGGGTGAACAGCTTCAAGGGTTGATTCTGCGCTCGTATCCGCGCCGCCAATCCAGCTTCTGGTTGGACCTGCTCGACCAGACCAACGGCGTGATGGCCCGTTTGCGCGTGCCGAATCCGGTGCGGGGTCCGTTTCCCGAATGGCAAGCATCACCCCTGCCGCAAGCACTGACCAACGGGCCGGTGACCCTCACGCTCGAAGGGTTGGGCCAAACGGGACGCGAACCGTGGTGGTACATTCGGCCCAAATGGAACCTGATTGCCACCGATCCCGCATGGAGTGAGGCGCGCGTGCGTTACTCCACATTGGCAGATGCCACCGGTAACACGGGACAGTGGCTCTCTCCGCGAGAACCTGCCTGGCTGGTGCAGGCGCGCGTGTATCGTGAGCGGTTTGAAGACTTCGGCCCGTCAGAGCAGATGGTGGTGACGAATCTCGTGATACCCGCGGATGGTGAGTTCGTGGCGATTGATCAATCCGCCGAACTCGCCGGCGTGCGCGTGACGGCCCAGGTACTGACCGGAGCGGGTACGTTCATCGTCACCAACGGAGTTTCTCGAGCCATGGTGCCACCCGCGACCCAAGGTTCAGGTTATTCAACTTCCTCGTTCGGGAACACGATAGTGGAATCATGGCACGGAGAGATGCCATTTCTGCTGGTGGAAGTGCGAAACGCGCAACCGGGAGATGAACTCTTCATCGGCATGTTTGACGAACAGGGCCGCTTGGTGGAGTTGGAACGAGATGGCGGTTGGTCTGGCGGCCGTTCCGGGGTGCAATACTATCGGCGTGACTTCAAGCGGCCAGTCAAAGTGCAATCCGTAAATCTGAAGATTGTCGTGAGCCGGCCATTGGGGTTTGAATTCCTGGTGAATCCCGCCGATGTTCAGCCGGCCAAACCCTGATTGAAGCAATATGAACAACAACGCAACGCCGCTTAAACTCACGCGTATTCCGTCGCTCAAGACCGTGGAGGATTTCCGTGCGCACGTCGCTTCCCTGGGCATTGCACTGCCGTGTGAAGACGCCATCGTCCCCGGTTCCGCTTCGCCGCTGGTGCAGCCGGTTGAGGCCGTTACCATCAACGGCAAACGCATTGGGAACCGTTGGGCGATTCATCCCATGGAAGGTTGGGACGGTACGGTCACCGGTGGCGTGACCGACGATGTGCGCCGGCGTTGGCAGCGTTTCGGTGAAAGCGGCGCGAAACTGATTTACGGCGGTGAGGCCATGGCTGTCCGGCCTGATGGCCGGGCAAACCCCAACCAACTCATCATCATCGAAGAGAACAAGGGAGATTTGGCTTCGTTACGCGAGGACTTGGTGAAAGTGCATCGGGAGCGTTACGGCACGGCGGACGATCTGCTGATCGGTTTTCAACTCACGCACTCAGGCCGGTTCTGCAAGCCCACGGACAAAAAGCGCTTGGAGCCGCGCGTGGCGTTCCGGCATCCGATTCTGGACCGTAAATTCAATGTCACCAGCGACGACCAGGTGTTTTCGGACGGTGAGATCGAGGAGTTGATCCAATGCTACATCCGCGCGGCGAAGATCGCGTGGGACGTGGGCGCGGACTTCGTGGACATCAAACATTGTCACGGCTATCTGTTGCACGAATTTCTCGGCGCGCATACCCGGCCCGGCAAGTTCGGCGGCAGTTTCGAGAATCGCACGCGCATCTTGCGCGAGATTATTGCCGGCATCCGGGCGAGCGGAAACCGGATCGAACTGGGGGTGCGGTTGAGCGCGTTTGATTTCATTCCCTTCAAACCTGACCCGTCGCGCTCCCAGCCGGGCAAGCTCGGTCCGGGCATTCCCGAAGATTTCTCGCGTTGTCTGCCGTATCGCTACGGGTTTGGCGTGAACCCCGGTAATCCGGTCGAACCGGAATTGACCGAACCCATCGAGTTCGTGCGGCTCTGCGCCGAGTTGGGCGTGAAGATCGTGAACCTCAGCGCCGGTTCGCCGTATTACAATCCGCACATCCAACGGCCGGCGGCGTACCCGCCGAGCGATGGCTACCAACCGCCGGAAGACCCGTTGGCGGGGGTGGCGCGGCAGATCAACGCCGTGCGGCAGATCAAGGCGCACCTGACGAAACACCAAACACCAAACACCAAACACCAAACACCCGTTCTGGTCGGCACGGCGTACAGTTACTTGCAGGAGTATCTGCCGCACGTGGCGCAATACGTCATTCGGAACGGCTGGACGGATATGATCGGCATTGGTCGCATGGTGTTGTCGTATCCAGAGATTTTGGCGGACGCCGTGGCGAAAGGATCGCTGACCACGAAATCCATCTGCCGGACGTTCAGCGATTGCACGACGGCGCCGCGCAACGGCATGATCAGCGGTTGCTATCCGCTCGACAAGTACTACAACGCGAAGCCGGAGTATCAGCAGTTGAAGGAAGTGAAAAAGACGGTCGGTGGCTAGAAAAAGACCCGCCGGCGGGCGGGGCTGAAATTGGTTGCGGGGCTGGGATTTGAACCCAGGACCTCAAGGTTATGAGCCTTGCGAGCTACCAGGCTGCTCCACCCCGCGATTCGTAAGGGGCGACACTATCGCCAGAGAGTTTCTGCAGAGCAAGCGAATTCTAAAGTTTCTCAACAACGACAAACTGCTTGATGCTCTGCGCCGGGCTTCAGGAGTCATTGGCTCCCAGAACTTGCCGCTGTAGGTTTGGCCCATGAATAATCTCGCAAGATCCTCCAGGGATCAAATGCGTGACGGACCCACAATGAATTTGAGGCGGAGTCTGGCCTGCCTTTTGGTGTGGGTGTTGTGCGGTGGCACACTGGCGGCACAGGACTCCGACCGATTCCGTCCCTACCTGCGATTTCACAGCGGTGACATTGAGCCGCTGTGGGGCGTGGACGATCACTGGTCGTTCGGGCTGGGGGCCGATTTCAACCGGCATTGGGGTGGCGAACTCGCCCTGGATTTCTTTGAACGCGATTACAGGGTTTCGGGTATTGGCGAGTTGGGAGAGGTGGCAGCGTGGAATTTGATTCCCGAAGTGCGCCTGCGCCGGGCGTTCCGTAACGGCCGGTTGGTGCCCTACCTGATCGCCGGGATCGGTCCCTCCTTCCTTCAGCTCAACGACCGCAAAAGCGCAGCGTATGGCCGGGACTTTGACATCGAAGGAATGACCTTTGCCGTGGCCGGCGGCGCCGGCGTGGAGTACTTCTTTGCCGACAATCTTTCTTTTGGAGTTGAAGGCCGTTACCTGTGGATTAACCCCATTGAAGGCAAGGTGGACGGTCAACGGCATCGCGTGGATATGTCGTCGGCAATGTTTACGTTCGGGTTACGGGCCTATTTTTCCGAGAATGATCCTAGGCCGCTACTGACGCTGGACTCGGAGAAACAGCGGCGATTTTACTTTGGGGTGCGGGTGGGCGGCTCGGTGCTGACGGACGATCATCTGGGCCGTGGCTTGAAGTTCGAGCCGGAACCATCCGCCTTGGGTGGCGTGGTGAATCAGACGGGCGCGCTGACTTTGGGCGTGGATTTGCGTGCGCCTTGGGGGCTGGAAGTGGTGGCGGACAGTCTGGAGCAAAAGGTGCGCCTGGCGGGGGTGGGCAGCTTGGGTGAGTACGGCATGGGGATAGTGATTCCCCAAGTACGCCTGCGCCATCCGATGGGCCGCGGCAAGTGGGTGCCCTACGCCACTGCTGGAGTGGGTGCCGCTTACGGAGAAGTGAATGATCGCAGAGAAGTGGCGACCGGTGAGCGATTGAGAGGCAAAGGAATCTATCCGGCGCTCAGTCTGGGCGCCGGCCTCGAATACTTCATCGTGCGTAATCTGTCGCTGCACACGGACCTGCGTTGGCTTTATTCGTGGGGACATGAACTCCGCGTGTCTCAAGGACCGAAACAAAAGGGTGACTTTTCGGCGTTGTTGATGACCATTGGTTTCCGGGCCTACCTGTTTGAGTTTTGACATCAGCGGCCGGCGATACTCTCGCATAGCAAGAAACTGCGGCGGGAGAGCACTCTGGAGATCACAGCTCCGAGTCCGCACTGGACGAGGGCGGTGATTTGCGCTAGCATCCGGGCGTGCCAACACCGTCGAAATCCGCGGGACCGACCAACCCCGCCAAAGCGGGCCTGCCCTTTGAGGAAGCTTTGCAGAAACTGGAAACCATCGTGGACGCGATGGAGTCCGGCGAGTTGCCGCTGGAAAGCCTGCTGGCGCGATACGAAGAAGGCGTGAAGCTCTCCAAAATCTGCCAGGAAAAGCTGGCCGAGGCGGAATTGAAGATTCAACAATTGGAGAAAACCGACGGTGGTGAAATACGATTGAAGCCGCTGGCCCCGGATTTGTCCGAAGACTGAGACTGGAACCCTGAACTCTGATTCATGAGCCGATACCTCGACATGGTGGATGAACCGTTGCACGTGAAGAAACTCACGCTGGAGCAACTGCGACAACTGGCGGAGGAAATCCGTTACGAATTGATCACCGTGCTCTCCCGCAACGGCGGTCATCTGGGGCCGAATCTTGGCGTGGTGGAACTGACACTGGCACTGCACTACGTCTTCAACACGCCCAAGGACAAGTTCGTGTGGGACGTGAGCCATCAGGTTTACGTTCACAAACTGCTCACCGGACGCAAGAGCCGGTTTCACACCATCCGGACCACCGACGGCTTGAACGGTTTCGCTTTGCGCACGGAAAGCCCGCACGATTGTTACGGTGCCGGTCACGCGGGTACGGCACTTTCCGCCGCACTTGGCATGGCGGCGGCGCGCGACCAGAAGAAGGGCGACGAGAACATCGTGTGCATCTTCGGCGATGCCGCGCTCACCAATGGCATCTCTTTTGAAGCGCTCAACAACCTGGCCCACACCACGAAACGTTTCGTGGCCATCCTCAATGATAACGAGTGGAGTATCGCCAAGAACGTGGGAGCGATCTCGGGTATCCTGAACAAACTAATTACGCACCCGCGCTACAATCAATTGGCCAAGGAGTTTGAAAAGTTCCTGCTGCGATTGCCCAAGGGCCGGCTGGCCCTCAAACTGGCCCACAAGGCCGAGGAAGGTTTCAAGGGGGCGATCACGGACGTGGGATTGCGACCCAAAGGCGCCACCCTGGATGCGGATGGCCGCGGCGGTTATGGCAGCTCGATCATGTTCGAGGAAATGGGGCTGCGCTATCTCGGCCCGATTGATGGGCACAATCTCCCGTTGCTGATCAGCACGCTGGAGTTTGCGCGCACCTGCGATCATCCCATCGTCATCCACGTGCTCACGCAGAAGGGCAAAGGTTACGAGGCGGCGCTGAAGAATCCGGAGAAGTTTCACGGGCTCGGGCCGTACGACGTGGCCACCGGCAGTACGCTGCCCACGAAAGCCGGCACGCCACCGAATTACCAGGACGTGTTCGGCCAGACGCTGGTCAAGCTATGCGAAAAGAACAACACGCTGGTAGGCATCACCGCCGCCATGCCCAGCGGCACCGGCATGAAACATTTGGAAACCGCCATGCCCGACCGCTATTACGACGTGGGCATCGCGGAAGAACATGGTGTCATTTTCGCCGCCGGCATGGCGACCATGGGCTTTCATCCCGTTGTGGCCATCTATTCCACGTTCCTCCAGCGCGCGTACGACTGCATCCATCACGACGTTTGTCTCCAGGATTTGCCGGTGATTTTCTGCATGGACCGCGCCGGCCTCTCCGCCAATGACGGCCCGACCCATCACGGGTTGTTCGATATCGCTTATCTGCGCTGCCTGCCCAACGTCATTGCCATGGCGCCGAAGGACGAGGACGAACTGGCGGACATGATGTTTACGGCCACGCACCAGCCGCACCCCACGTTTATCCGCTATCCGCGCGGCGCGGGCGAGGGTGTGGCGATCAAGGATCAACCGAAGTTGCTTGAAGTCGGCAAGGCGGAGGTGATTCGGAACTATTCCAACACTGGCCAACGGAAGGTGGCGCTGTTCGGTTTGGGCAACTTGAATTCCATGGCGCGCGAGGCCGCGGCCCAACTGGCGGCGGAGGGATTCGATCCCGCCGTCATCAATCCGCGTTTCACCAAACCACTGGACGCCGGCACCCATGAATTCTTCGGGCGTGCGGCGGACGTGATCGTGACGCTGGAGGACCACGTGCTCATGGGCGGTTACGGTAGCGCGGTCCTGGAGTTGCTGAGTGAGAAGGGGATTGCCACGCCGGTCATCCGTATCGGCTGGCCGGACCAGTTCATTGAACACGCCAGCACGCAGGATGAACTGCGCCGTAAGTACGGGCTGACCGTGGAGAACGTAGTCACCCGGGTGAAAGGCGAGTTCGCCGAAGCGTCAACGGCAACAACTCTGACCGCGGTGGCGTCTTGAGTCGCCGCCACCTGAAGTCGCCAGGCACAGGGGAGTCCAGTATTTCGCCAAGCTCGAACCCTCCTATGGGTTCCGACCGGACACCCCAAGAGCGAAGCACGCCAGCCTCAGGGTTGGTGCGCCGTGAAGGAGCGGTCGAATCACCGCCAGTTTGCCTGAACTGGCGTTGGCTCACTGGCTGAGTTGATCTTCGGGACGCGGCGCGCCAGGCGTGGCCTGAATGGCCAGTTTGAGCACCACGTTTTCACGAATGAGATCATTCGGCCGGCCGGGATAATTGATGTCAAAGTCCTTCCGGTTGATGGCGAACTCGGCGTTCAAGGTCACTTTCTCCTCGGCGATCTGCAATTCGGCCGGGAACGAAATGCTCTTGGTCACGCCATGCAAATTCAGATTTCCCGTCACCTGCTGTTTGCCTTCCGCCGCTTCGATGCTCGTCACCGTAAAGGTGCTTACCGGGAACTTCGCCACCTCGAAGAAGTCCGCGCTCTTGAGATGTGCCGTCAGCTTTTCGTTGTCCGACCACGTGGAGTCCATGTCAATTGTGATCTCCGGCGTGCCGACGATCTTGCCGTTCGCCACCTTGAGCGTGCCGGCAAATTTCTTGAAGCCGCCATCATGGCTGCCGGTCACTTTGGAGCCCACAAACCCAATTGTGGACTCCGCGCGTATGACATACTCGTGGCTTGCGAGCGCGGATGCGGAGCCGGCGTCCGCGGCTTTTGCATCCGCCGTGGAGGATTTGTGGACTTTGTCCGCCGGATCGGAACATCCGGTCAAAAGCACGGCAGTGCATAACACCGCCGCAGAAGCGAAGGAGATTGATTTCATGGGTCATTCTTCTCGCAGGTCGCCGGGCGACTGTCAACCCCTATCAGGCCATTGCCAAATCTGACCGGCTATTGCACGCCGTGCATGAAGCGCCACAAGACCGAAGCAGAGAGTCTGACCCTGTCTCCCAACTTTGTCGCGTTTCACGCAGATTTCGCGGAGTGCGGACGAATTTTCCGCGCCGCGCAATGTCCGGCCCCGGCGCGCTCACCGGCTCATCCCTTCCGGGCTTCCTTGGCCCAAGTGTCCTTCAGAGTGATGGTGCGGTTGAACACCGGCTTGGCCGGCATGGTGTCCGGGTCAAGCGTGAAATAGCCAAGCCGCTCGAACTGGTAACGCAGTTCCGGGTTGGCGTCGCGGAGGCTTGGCTCGCATTTGGCCGTGACGACTTCAAGACTTTTGGGATTGAGCACGGATTTGAAGTCGCGTCCGTCCTTGTCCGGTTCGGCTTCCGTGAAGAGCCGGTCGTAAAGCCGCGCTTCCGCGTCAATCGCATGCACTGCGCTGACCCAATGGATCGTGCCTTTGACCTTGCGGTTCGCGGTCGGACCGCCGGTCTTGCTGTCGAGGTCGGCGGTGCAGCGCAGTTCGACGACGTTGCCAGCGGCGTCTTTGACCACGTCGTCGCACTTGATGATGTAGGCGTACTTGAGGCGCACCTCGCCTCCGGGCTTGAGCCGGAAGAATTTCGGTGGCGGTGTCTCCATGAAATCATCGCGCTCAACGTAAAGTTCGCGGCTGAATGGGATTTTGCGTGTGCCCGAGTTCAAGTCTTCAGGATTGTTGACTGCGTCCAGTTCCTCGCTTTTGCCTTCAGGATAATTCGTGACAACGAGCTTGAGCGGGCGCAACACGGCAAGCCGGCGCAGGGCGCGTTGGTTCAGGTCCTCGCGGATGGCGTGTTCGTAGACCGCGATGTCGGTGACGCTGATGTATTTGGTCACGCCGACGCTGATGGCGAAACTACGCAAGGCCTCCGCCGTGACGCCGCGCCGCCGGATGCCGCTGATGGTGGGCATGCGCGGGTCATCCCAGCCGGTGACGATCTTGTCGTTCACCAGGGAAATGAGCTTCCGTTTGGAAACGATCATGTAACTGGGAATGAGCTTGGCGAATTCGTATTGGCGCGGCAGCGGGCGCGGGAGGTCGAGATTCTCAAGAATCCAATTGTAAAGCGGACGATGCACCTCGAACTCCAGCGTGCAGATGCTGTGTGTGATGCCCTCGATGTAATCGCTCAGGCAATGCGCGAAATCGTACATCGGATAGATGCACCATTTGTCGCCGGTATGATGATGCGCGGCGTGGCGGATGCGATACAGCAGCGGATCGCGCATCCAGACATTGGGCGAAGCCATGTCAATCCGCGCCCGCAACGTGCGTGTGCCGTCGGGGAATTCGCCGGCCTTCATGCGTTGAAACAAGTCGAAGTTCTCCTCGGCGGCCCGATTGCGAAACGGTGAATCTTTTCCGGGCCGATCCGGTGCGCCGCGATATTTGTCTGTGTCATCGGGCGAGAGATCGCAGACATAGGCTTTGCCTTTGCGGATCAATTGCTCGGCATATTCGTAGAGCTGGTCAAAGTAATCGGAGGCGTAGAAGGGTTCGAGATTCGTGATTTGTGATTCGTGATCCGTAACTGCGGGCAGATAAAAATCCCGGTTGCCGTTGCTGGAGATGGCTTCGGGAGTTGTCCCTTTGGGCTTCAAACCGAAACAATGATCCGCCCAACCGGCGATCAGCCATTTCACGTCCGCGATGATTGAGTCCACATACTCGACTTCCTCCTTTGTTGGATTCGTGTCGTCCATCCGCAGATTGCAGACGCCGCCAAATTCGCGCGCGATGCCGAAGTTCAGGCAGATGCTCTTGGCATGGCCGATGTGTAGGTAGCCATTCGGCTCCGGCGGAAACCGCGTATGGACGCGCTCGTATTTCTTTTCCGACACGTGTTTCGCCACGAGGTCGCGGATGAAATCCGAAGGCGCGGGCGGAGCGGACGCTTTGTTTTCTGAACTCATAAAGTCCGCGCAGGCTAACAAACGGTCGGAGTGTTGTCCAACGAAGCGACGGAAGTTTGGCTGGCCCGCCCGCCGCGTGCATCCGGCTGCGGGCTCGCAGCCTGGGCAGCGCGCGCCAGTTCGCGTCGAAAGCGGGTGCGGAGATGCGCTCCCGTGCGGTTGACGCGGGCGTCCACCGCTACACACGAGGGCGCGTGCGCTACCCCATCTACAAAGCTGGGTTGCGCCTGCAAATCACCAATTGCCGGACTTCTACTAATTTCCACCCGATGTCGCCAGGACCTGATAGAAACCCCGACCTGAGAGAGCGCTCACGGGAAACACCAGGTCCTCCCCGGTTCCAGCCAGCGTTTGAACGAGCGCGAACGTCCCGGACAAATCTGTGGCAAAGAGGATTTGATAGTTCATGCCCACGGTGGACGGAAACGTCAGATTGAAAGAGCCCCCGCCCGAAGAAACCAGGTGCAGTCTCGGTCCGGTTGGCGCCGAGGAGCCAATGTTCCAAAGGGCGACATTGTTGGCCACGTTGCCGCCGGCATGATCGAACGGGCCGCCGAGGATCAGATCCTGATTGGACGGATCGGAGGGGCTGGAGGCCACCAGCAGATGGAAAACGGTCGCGGAAGAGGGTCCATTCATGTGGCTGGTACCCTGCCCAAGCGCCTGCCAATCCGCGCCATTCCAAGCGGCAACTTGGGCCAGCGGAGTCGCCCCATCGCCCGTGGCGGTGAATTGCCCGCCCGTGAACAGAAATCCATTCTTGAAGGCTAGGGTCCGTACCATTGCATTCACGCCGGGGCCCAGCGGTGACCAGGCGCTGCCATTCCACTTGGCCACGCGGCTGGCAGGAATGAAATTGGGACCAAGATTCGGGTCGGTGATAAACTGAAACGATCCGCCGGCATAGACATTGCCGTCACCATCAAACGCGAAGGCCGCCACTTCTCCGCTGGTGAAGCCAGCCCCCATCGGCTGCCACTGCGTTCCATCCCACTTGGCCACACGGCGCAGCAAACCCTCGGCGAACACGCCACCGGCGTAAAGTGTTCCGTCGGGTCCCATCGCTAACGTGGAGACGCGGCTATCGAGTCCGGCGCCCAACGCCGACCACGCGCTACCGTTCCATTTGGCGACGTTGCGGGCGTCCTGCCCGCCGGCTTTTGCGAACTGGCCACCCACGTGCAGGTTCCCCGCGGCGTCGAATACCATGGCCTCCACCGATGCCGGCAGGCCGAAAGGGCCTTCCGATAAACCACTTCCCAAGGCCGACCAGGTAGTGCCATTCCACTTCACCACTCCTTGAGTTTGGAGAAAGGGACTCCCCTCAACAAACAACGACCACTGTCCGCCCACGTAAACATCGGTCCCGCGGACCACCATCTCAAAAACTCCCGCGGCCCCCGCGTTGTTGCCAAAGGGCGACCACTGGCCGTTGGCCCTGTTCCAGACGGCGTAACCGGGTGGTGTGTCGTAGGGGATGCCGTCGAGTTGATTCCAGTTGCCTCCGGCGCAGTAAACGTTGCCGGCAACGTCGGTCGCCATGGCCGAAGGCCCGGCAGCAGCCTGTTCCGCTCCCAGGACGGCGACCTGAAAACCCGGATCGCCGAAAGCGGCATCCCAGTTGGCATTGTCGAGTGGGTCGCCGCCGAGTGCGCTTGCGGTAATCAGGGTGAGCAGAATGGATGTCGGTATGGTCTGATTCATTATTGCGTTCTGAGGTTGTTGATCCAAATCAGCAGGCTCAAGAATATCCTTCTTCCGTGTCCTCTCCGTGTTCTCTGGTGGCATGAAAGAACACCAGGAAATTCTGAATGCTTAACTGACAAGAATCGGTTTCGTGATACGAGGCTGATCGTAGCCTGTTCAGACGCGCGGTCAAGCAGAAGTTGTCCAGACTATTAAGTTTTTTCTTGATAGGGCCTGCTCGCGTCTTAGGCTTGCGTTCATGTTTCCGCTTAGAAACCTCAAGGCTGAGGACTGGCTCCCATCGGCGCTGGGCATTGCCTGTGTTTTTTGTGCCCACCAGTTGGCCTTGGGGCAGACGACCTGGACGGAACGCGATTCCAGTGTCACCACGACGCTGCACGGCGTAACCTTCGGCGATGGTGTGTTCATTGCCGTGGGCAATGCGGGAGTCGTTTTGCGATCCGAGGACGGGGTTGAGTGGACCCGTGTTCCTGTTTCCGGCGGCCATAACTTCCAGGGAGTCTGTCATGGGCGAGGGCTTTACCTGGCCGTGACCCAGACGGGAGAGATCCTTTATTCTCCGGACAGCTTCACATGGTTTGGAAGGCGGGTCGCTGCCGGGAGTTTGACCACGGTCACGCTGGCGCATAGCCGATTCGTCGCCGGAGGCGCACAGGGAAGAATCTACCTTTCCGACGACGGCGTATCGTGGATCGAACAAACGACCCCGGGCAATCAGGAGTTGCGTTCCCTGACCTCGTATGGCGGTGTCATGGTGGCCGCCGGATTCCTGGCCGCGATGTGGACTTCGCCGGACGGTGAAGAGTGGACGCCCCAGAACATCTCTGCATTTCCCGCGTTTACTTCCGTTCTGCATTTCAACGGCGAATTCATAGCGACGGTTGGCAGCGGTGCGAGCATGCACCGGTCTGGCAACGGTTTCTCCTGGAACAGCGGTGTCAACGGGACCGGCGCGCGACTCAATGCTCTCGCCAAAGGCCTGAGATCCATCGTCGCGGTTGGTTTCGATCAGACCGTTTTCTCTTCGACCAATGGCGTGAACTGGGCCGAGCGGCATCGTGGCGACACTTCGCAATTGCGCAGCGTGGCGTACGGAAACGGCAGGTTCGTCGCCGTTGGAGATGGCGGCGCGATTTTCACTTCACCTGAAACGGCGGTGCCGGAGGTGATTGTTTCACTCGAGGTGGTGGATGCGATAGCTTCGGAAACCGGGACCAACGCGGCGCACGTGCGGTTGAGCCGTGCCGGCGGCTCGAGTCAGCCCCTGTCCGTGACGCTTGCACTGGGCGGAACGGCCACCTCCGGCGTGGACTACGAGACGCTTGGGCCGATCATTGAGATTCCCGCCGGGGTGAGCGAGACCAACCTGATAGTGCAGGCCATTGCAGACACGGAAGCCGAGCCGAGGGAAATCGTCACGATCTCCGTGGTGAGCGCGGAAGGGGCGGCGGTGGATCCGTTGTCAGAAACCGTGGCCGTCTTCATCACGGATCTGGCCGAGCCTTCCGACGGACCCAAACTCTCGGCGGTGGCGGGAGTGCCAGGCCGCGGAGCGGTTCTCCAACTTACGTCCGTTGCGGGTCTGGCAGCGAATCTCGAAGCCGCCGAGGATTTGTGGGGCTTTGAAGCATGGCAGTTCGCGTTTCCGGTCACCAACCCGTTTGGCCAGGTGTTGTTTGTGGATCCTGCGGCCACGAATTACCCGAGCCGATATTACCGCACGGCACCGTAGTGCCGGACGGTCGGGATGCCTGTGCTACCGCCAGATGTCGGCGCACCTGGCGCGCGGCGTTGGGCGAGGGGTTCTCGGTTTCGTTGGGGGTTGATGCGGAGTTCAGCGCCAGCCCTGAGGACGGGCGGCGCACGCCGTTCAATGATCGCGGCGAAGTGGCGCTGCTGCTGACGTTCACGGATTTCTCCCGCGGCGTGTTCCTCGCGCGCACGGGCATCGTGTTGAGCGGCGAGCACGTGGGAACCGATCTCCGCATCCGTTTTCCGACCCTGAGTGGGAATCAATACCGGGTGGATTACCGGACCAACCTCCACGCCGGAGATTGGCTGGTGTTGGCGCACTCGCTGGCCGGCACGGGCGTTGAAATGAGTGTGACCGATACAAACGCCGTATTGGCTGGGGAGCGGTTCTATCGGGTGGTGCGGACGGAATGAAGCAACCGGGAGCGGTGCGTCCCTTCAGCGATTCGTCGGCTTGGTTAAAAATCCAACTGGAAGCACCTTCCGCGCACTTGAGTTTACGAGGAAGACGTCATTGCATTGGTCCTTCGGGCCACAACGTGTCTGCTGACAATGTCGCGGGTGAAATTAGAAGGACTGGGCGGAGCGGTGGCTTTGTATTCCAGAGTCATAAGGTCTTTTGCACGCTTTCGAGATGCCATGGGTTTTTCCAACCAAGGTGCCGTAGCGTGCCGTGGCGACCGCAAGTCTCCTGCAAATCCGTTTTGCATCGCCCGGGTAAGTTGCTAATGTCCCAGCATGGCCGGAATTATCGAACCAGCAGTGCCGCCCGCGAAGCGGCAGGACAGCAAAGCCAAGTCAAAGTTGCACGACAAGCAGAGTGAGCGGGATTACCGTGAACTGCGCATTGACAAGGTGGGTGTGCGAGGCTTGCGCTTTCCCATCCAGGTCCGGGACAAGGCGCACAGCGTGCAGAACACCGTGGCGACCATCGGTTTGTTCGTGGATTTGCCCAAAGAATTCAAGGGCACGCACATGAGCCGCTTTCTGGAGGTGCTCAACGCGCATGGCAGCGTGGTCCATGTGGAGAACATCCCCGAGATCCTCTACGCGATGCAGAAGAAATTCCAGGCGGCTACCTCGCATCTGGAGATGGAGTTTCCGTACTTCATGCTCAAGACCGCGCCCGTGTCCGGGAAAGAGAGCTTGATGGACTATACCGCGCGCTTCGACGCGGCGGCCTGCGAACGGGAGATTGATTTTGTGCTGACGGTCAAAGCCAACGTCACCACCTTGTGTCCCTGTTCCAAGGCCATCAGCGCCCGGGGGGCCCACAACCAACGTGGTGAAGTGACGGTCCAAGTCCGCTTCCGCCGGCCCATCTGGATTGAGGACTTGATAGGTGTGATGGAGAGTTCGGCGAGTTCGGAGCTATACGCCCTGCTCAAGCGGGAGGACGAGAAGGCTGTCACTGAGCGGGCCTATGATAACCCGGTCTTTGTCGAGGACCTGGTGCGGAACGTAGCGCTGAAGTTGAACCGGCATCCCGACATCACCTGGTACAAGGTCGAGGCGGAAAACCAGGAGAGCATCCACAATCACAACGCCTACGCCTGCATTGAGAAGGGTTGAACGACCCCACCCCGCCGGACGCGGTGTGAGTCAACTCGGCACCGCACTTTTTTTTAGATTTTTGTGGATTATCCAGCTTCCTTTGATACATTCCCGCACCCTTGACGGGACGAGTCTCGTTTTCAACGGGGATATAATCGAGCCAAACCTCCAATCGGATTTCGAGGTTGAGTGTGATAACAAAGAAGAAAGCAATGAAGAAAGCACCGGCGCGTAGCAAGCCGCATGCATCCGCCACGGCGGCCGCCATTCTCGGCCGGCCAGTGGCGAAGACTCGCGATCACTCCAACCCGCGCAAAATCAAGCCGGAATGGCAGAAGTATTACAACCATTTGCTGGAATTGCGGGAACAGCTCATGCACCAGATGAACGGCTTGGCCAAGGAATCAGCCCAGGAAATCCCCGGTTACAGCCTGCACATGGCCGATTCCGGCACGGATAATTTCGACCGCGACTTCGCCCTGAGTCTGCTTTCCTCGGACCAGGACGCGGTCTATGAGATTGAAGAGGCGCTGAAACGCATTGAGCGAAATACTTACGGAGTGTGCGAATTGACCGGCAAGACGATTCCCAAAGCGAGATTGGAAGCGATCCCTTGGGCGCGATTTACGGTTCAAGCCCAGGCGCAATTGGAGCGTGAAGGAGCGCTGCGCCAGCGCCGCCTCGGTCAACTTGGCTCGGTGGACGCCGTGGGCCTCACGGAGGTTGAAGAGGAAGCGGACGAACCCGAGGAAAAGTCCAAAGAAAAGGAGTAATCTATGCCTCGAGAGATCATTACCATCGAATGCACGGAGGCCCGCAAGGAAGGCAAGTCTCCGTCGCGTTACACCACCACCCGGAACAAGAAGACCAAGACGGAGAAGTTGGAGATCAAGAAGTTCAATCCTGCGCTACGCCGCCACACCTTGCATCGGGAAATAAAGTAACTCGCTATGCCTCGCAAAACTCATACCGACAAACCCGACCGTCGCGGTTCCCGCCGTGGTTATGGCGAGTCCCGCACACCACGTCCGAAGCCCAAGATTGACTTTACGGCCGACGCTTTGGATTTCAAGAACACGAACTTGCTGCGGCAGTTTGTGACCGATCAGGGGCGCATCCTGCCGCGGAAATACACCGGGCTTCCTGCCCACTATCAGCGCAAGCTGAACCGGGCCATCAAACGCGCACGGCAGATGCTGCTGATGAAGTAGTCGCGGTCGGGTCAAACCTCCCACGCTGGCAGTCTGAGGTTTGAGTTGCGTCTGGCGGGATTGGGGTAAGTGATGATGCCGGCTTGCACATTGCCAGTTGGTTCTTGTTTCGATCTGCCGGATCAGGGCAGCGTTTCCCGACAAAAAAGGCCACGCGAATCGCGTGGCCTGTCCAGTTCAAATTGTGTTATGTGGCTTCTTCAGCCTGCCAGTCCCCCAGATGCAAGTATTCCTTGATCTTCCGCCTTTCATAACGATGTTTCATCGGTTTCTTCGGCTGGTTGGCCGCCTTGCGAAACGGGTACTTGGGATTGCGAATCGCCTCACTGAGGACTTCGAACGTCTTCATCATAGCTTGAGTATGTTTTAACGTTTGCCTGACGCCGACGGAACCAGCGAGCGTTCCTTGTATCGCTCATCGTTTGTTTGGATGGCTGCCGCCGCTTCAAGCGCTTTCATTATACGACATCGAAGCCAGAAAGTCATTCAAACATTTTCTGCAATGGCATCCGTACCTTTCTGGCTGCCCATGTCGGGTGTCTCACCGTCGGGTTTCGAAGTAGCAAGACTGGGTCCACTTTCGATGAGCTATGGCTGATGGCTTCACCTCAGGTGCAGGGTGTGAGCAAATCCTCAACAAATTGGCGCTCAGTCAGATGGTCAACGTGAGGAAAGCACCTCTTACGCGAAGAGCGCGTGTCATCCGAGCGTGTCACACTTTGAGCAGGATGGCGAAAACACGACTTGGGATAAGGGCGTGCGGGAGTTCTTTGAAATCCTCGAGGAGGCATCCGGTGGGAGGTGGCAAATTGCCGCCGCCCACGGAGCATGGGCTCAAGCCCGCTTCAGCACCCGCCAATCGAATCGAGTCGAGAGGATTTGGCGCGTCCATAGAGTCCGGGTCGGGGGGTTCAGTGGTTCACGGCAATTTCGGACAAATGGGCTGAGGTATTCGCTTGGCCCATGCGCACAGTCACCCCGGGGACGACGATTGTGCCAATTGTGGCGGGGGTTTCCTGACCGCCAGGCCAGGCATTCACCTGCCGCGCCTGTGCCGAACGAGACTTCGGATGTGCGGAATCAGTGTCAGCGTTGCCGCAGCCACACAACTCCACCCAAACCAATCCCCGTGCCGGTTGTAGAAGGTCATGACTCGTCGCTCACCTGATCGTAAAAGCGGAATCTCCGTCGTGACATGGCCGGTGCCGTAAATCCCGCCGGTCTTGTCACGGAAAATGTCCCGCATCCGCCCCCGGCCATCAATCCAGCAGGTCAATCCGTTATTGCAGCAGCGGAGCAGGGGCACATCGTTTTCCACCGCACGATACACGGCGCTGGCGGCATGTTGCCATTGCTCCGCGCTTTCCCCAAACCAGCCGTCGTTGGTGAGGTTGACCAGGAAATCTGTGTCTCCGTCCACGTATTCCCGCACAAGACTCGGAAACACATCCTCAAAACAAATCAAACTGGCAGTCCTGACGGCGCGTTGGGGCAAGCTTTCGGACGAAGCAGAATCGCCTGCTGCTGAAGTCACGTCCAGCGGGAGTGGGTCCAGGACAAACGACACCACCCGATCCCCGGCAGTGAAGCCGCCTCCAATCGGCGTTAACCATTTCACAAATGGCAGCCAGCGTACCAAGGGAATGTACTCCCCGAATATCACCAGGTTGCGCTTGCGATAGATCGCTGTGCATTGTCCGGTGGGAGCAAACAGAAAGGCGCTGTTGTAAACAGTGTATTCCTGTTGCCCGGGTGCGTTTTCCTGCCATTCCACCTCGTCCGCGCCGAGAATCATCCAGACTCCGTAAGTTCGAATCAGGTTGGTGATGGCAATGAAGCTCTCGTCGTCGAATTGCGGGAGTGCGGCTTCCGGCCAGAGTAGCAGTTGCGCGGGTCTGCCGTTGTCCCGTGCGTTATTCAGGGCCTCCGCGGTCAAATCGAGGAGTTGCTGAAAGCGGTTGGTGTTCTCGTTGACGTCCCAGATCATGGTTTGGGGAATGGCCGGCTGAATAAAAGTCACGCGCACAGTGGAGTCGTCGAACACGGGTTCCCGCAACCGCGAAACGCCGAAAGCAAACACGCCAAGGACCGCTATCAGCGGCAGCGCGATCTCACTCATCCAGGCCTGTCGCAGCGTTGGTTGGCGGAGGATGGCTAGGGCCGCCGAGTACAAGGCCAGCGAAAACCACACGACCAAAAAGGAAACCCCATACACGCCGGTCACGGAGGCTATCTGAATGAACGGCAGCAGTTGAAACTGCGAATTTCCCACGAACAACCAGGGAAAACCGCTGAACAAACGGCCCACGATCATTTCCAGCGCCACCCACAAGGCTGCGCCCGCCAACGCCCATCCGGTTCGCTCCGGCCATCCGCCGGCGGACAGCTTTCCGGCCAGCAGCCAGACCCATACGCCCGGATACAGCGCCAGATAGGCGCTCAATGCCAGCCAGCCGAGAATCGGATAGCCAGTGACCGGAATGTGCAACAACCAGTACAGTGCCCCCAGGTTAAACATGAGTCCGGCCACATAACCGATCCGAAACGCCTCCAGACCGGTCCGCCCTTGCGCCGCCGCCAGCATGAAGGCCGGTGCGACCCAGGCCAGTCCGGCCAGGCCAATTTTCGGAAACGCTGCCGTGAGTGACAGACCCGCGAAAATGGCGAGCAGGAAGCGATTGCGCTGAAGCAACTGGCCAACGGAATTTTTCAACGGGGCGAGCTTGGCTAAAACTGACCGAAAGGCAAGCGCGGGACCGTGTGCTGGAGCCAGCCTCAGGCATGCTCCAGTCCCAGCGACCTTCCAGGTTGGCGAACCCACTGGTGTGAATGTCTTCGCCAAGCCAGAGGCTCGGCGGCACGGTCGCAAGCCGGAGGCTCGCGCCACTACGGTCAGAGCAGGTGTTTCACCACCGATAGAATCCCCTGTTTCACTGGTGAGCGATGTTGCGAGGCGTGGTGTGCAAGGATCAGCTTTTCGCGATGGGCAAGATACCAGTCGTAACTCTGGGCAAACATCTGATCCGTCGAATAACGTGGCTGCCAGTTGAGTTCGTTGCGCGCTTTGCTGATGTCGAAATACAATGAGCGGCCATACATCAAGGCGTGATAGGCGCCGAGGGGTGACAGACCGAGCGCGCTGGTGAGTTTCATCAGGGCAACTGCCGGCGTCATCGGGACACTGCGGACTTTGGAGCGGGTCCCGGCGTGGGCACAAAGATGTTCCAGCGCCTCGCGCATGGTGCCGAAAGTGGCTGCGCCGCAGCTGTAAATCGTCGAACCGGGCCGCGCCGCCGCGAGGATGCAGGCTTCGGCGAGATCATCGGCGTGAACGAATTGATACACGTTGTCGCCCCGGCCAAATACCGGGACGTTGTAACCCTCGCGGATCCACTCAAAAAGAATCTGGAAAATGCCGAGCCGGCCGTGGCCCATGATCGTGCGGGGGCGGATGATCGTTACGTCGAGGCCAAGCCGTGCGTATAGGCCGCAATGCTCTTCCCCCGCCAACTTCGCCCGGCCGTAGGCTTCGCCGGGTGTGGGCGGCGTGTTTTCCGTGACGGGATTGGACTTGGGTACGCCGAACACCGCGCTGGAGGACACATAGATCACTTTGCGCAATTCTGCTTCCAGGGCCGCGCGCAACAGATTCTCCGTGCCGTAAACGTTCACGGAATGAAACAGCTCCTTGTCCTTGGCGAGCGGAACCTGCGCCACACAGTGATAAACCACGTCGCAACCTTCCACTGCTTGCTTCACCTGTGCCGCGTCGCGAATGTCGCCGCGTACGAACCCCACGTCGTTTGGCCGGTCGTCGGCATCAGACAAGTCAAACACGCGCACCGCCTGACCGCGTTCGCGGAGGCGGTCGCGGAGCAACGAGCCGAAGTAACCCGAACCTCCGGTGATGAGTGCCGTGTGTGCCGTCATGTGTTTGTGCGGAAACTGACCACCGCCGGTTGGTGTGCGACGGCGGGTGCGACAGAGTAGCGCGCGATGATTCGGCTTGCCAATGCGGAAGTCGCCCCCGAGCTTTGCCGGCGTGTTTGGCGAAATTAGTTCGGACAATCCGGCCCGGCCGGCGTGGTGGACGTGGTGGTTGGTGCGCTTGCTGGGCTGCGTGGTTCTCGTGTATCTGGCGTGGCTGGGCGTGATGACCGTACTCCGCGTGCAGTTTCCGTGGGACCTGTACATGTGGCCGGAAAGCCCGTTCATGACCAACATGCTCAAGCTGGAACTGGGGCAACCCTTGTTCGGACCGCCCGCCGATGGCAATTCCTTCGTTTACAGTCCGGGCCTGGAATACCTGACCTACGCCGTGCTCAAGCCCTTTGGGCTGCACCTGGACATTCGATATTGCCGGGTGGTGAACGTTGCCATGGGCGTAATGGCAGCGGTGCTTTCGGGTCTCGCGCTCCGGCGCGCCGTCCAATTCGTCGTGCCGGAAAATCAATTCCGCGGCCTGGCCCTGTTGGGCGGCGGCTTGGCGGTGCTGGTCATCTTCAAGAATTTCACGGCGGACGTGACGCATCCGGACAACCTCGTCATGCTGCACACCGCCGGCGTGTTTCTCCTGGCGCTTTGGGCCTGGCGCGAAAAGCAGTTTTCGGTGGCCCTGATCGCGATGCTCTTCGCCGGTCTGGGGGTGTTTGCGAAACAGATTCTTGCCCTGGCGTTTCTCGGACCGGCGCTGGTCTTTGCGCGCTTCAATCCCTGGGGCTGGCGGAAATGGCTGATCCTCGTCCTGACCGGCGGGTTCTCGGCCATTGCGGCGTTGACCGTGATGACTTGGACTCCAGACGCAAAGTTCTACCTGCTCAAATTGCTGCCCAGCCAGGGCATTCACCTGACGCGCTTCTACTGGATGGCGATGGATCTGGTCACGGCGGATCGCGCTTTCCTCTTGATGCTGGGACTGATTGCCGTCGGGCTGTTGTGGCGCGCGGGCCGGGCGGGCCGGGAGTACCTGCAGTTCTGCGCGGCCATTGGACTGTTTTCCGTCCTGCCCAACATGGCTTCGTACGTGAAGACCATGGGCATTTGGAACAATCTGATCATCTTTCAACTCTGGCTGCTGTTGCTGGCGTGGCCAGCCCTGGCTTGGTGGCTCAGGCACGGCTCCCCGAAAACCGCAGCGGGGAACACCGACCGGGCTTTGTTCAACTGGCTCGTGGTCACGTTACTGGTGACATTTGTCCTGTTGCTTTTCCCGCCCAAGACTCCGGCGCACCGGGACATGCATGCCGCCTGTGCGCAAATTCAGTCCATGGTGGACGCCGACCTCGCGGCCGGGCGCAAGGTGCTCATTGGTCACGGCACAATGTATCTGCTGCGGGCCGGTTCGCGCGAAGTGCCACTGGACCGGGCCAATTCCATTCTCGAATTGAAAGCCGCCGGAATGCAGCACCTGCTGGAGTTCCCCAAACGCATCCGCGAGCAGCACTATGACCGGCTTTACCTGACGGTGGAGCACTGGTTTCCGCCGGAGTTCATGGCGGAGATTGAGCGGCATTACGAAGTCGTGACTGTGGTGAAGCAACCCGAGTGCAGCAATCATTTGGAGACGGGCCGCTACACCCAGTTGATCGGGGATTGCCGGGTGCTGGCGCCGCATGCACCTTAGCGCCTGATCGAAGTCTGGATGCCAGCACGCAGTTCAGTTTTCGCTGGCTGCGTGGAGAACCTTTTTACGCAGCGATTCAGTGAGCCAGAATCCTGCGTCATGTTCCAAGGCATCCAGAATTGGTTTCACGGCAGGAACCAAGCCGACAGACTTGGCCCGCAACAGGAGACCCAGGATCCCGATCGTGCGCAGCCCCAGCCGAACGGCGATTTCGTAACCTCGCCGTTCGTCAATCAAGATCGCGTCGGCATGGATTCCCACCGCCAGTGACCAGGCTGCTGCTTCACCGGCATCCAACCCCATTGCCGAGCGCACGGCAGCGGGTTGAGTGGTGGGTGCTTGTTGTCTGATTCCGTTTGGAATCGTCAGGCCAGCGAAACGGCGGGTGCGGCCTGCGAGGCGGGCAAATTCCCAGGCCACCTCGGGCGGAATGACCACCTCTTCAAACAATTGTTGAATCAACCCGCCCTGCCCGACACGGTAGAGATTGATGAGCACCGAAGTGTCGGCGACCACGATCACTTTGGAAATGATTCGTTAAGCGACTGAAGATCGGACGTCAGCATTTGCTCGGTGTAGAGTGGCACTCCACGTTCCCTGAGCGCGCGTTGGAAGGTCAAGAAGTCCACTCCCGCCATTTCTGTGGCCGCAACCTTGCCAATACGACCACGGGCGTAGAGCGCACATGCGAGTTCCAGTCGAATTTCTTCGACCGTCACCCGCTCGTTGGCGGGAAGGTCTGGCAGTTCAACGATCACGACAATCTTTTACTCCTCTGTTGATTTCGAGTCAAACACTGTGGCCTTGACCATTACCGCATCGCATCAGTGAACTGAACTCCCTGCAGTAGTGCCGTCTCCCACCATCGCGCAATTCTGAGAAGATTTTTTAACGCAGAGGACGCGAAGGTTGGCGCAGAGGTACGCAGAGTTGAATCGCTTTGCGACCTTTGCGAGAACCTCTGCGCCCTCTGCGTTAAGTCGGGTGGCGTGGGGTTGGTTGCGGCTCAGTTAGAACTTGATCCCTTGCTGCTCGCACCAGCGCAGCGAGCGCCGCATACCTTCTTCCAGCGCGACTGTTGGGCGGTAGCCCAATTCGCGTTCCGCCTTGGCGACCGAGCACGCGATGGTCTTGTTCATCTCTGACAACACATGAATTTTCTGGTGGTAAAGCCCGAGCGATTGCAGCGCGAAATCCACCCAGTAGGCAACTTCGCTCGCCAGGCCGGGCAGGCGCATCCTCTTGTGGGCGCACTTGTGGCCAAACTCCTGTTCCAGCAGTCGTTCCACCGTATCCATCACTTCATTCATCGGATATGGGCGTTGGTCGGCGATCCAGTAAGTCTGTCCTTTCGCGCGTTCGGTGGTTGCGGCCAGCAGCAGCCCTTGGCAGAGATTGTCCACGTACGCCATCGAACGAAGATTGTGTCCGCTGCCGACGATCGGTCCTTTGCCATCGCGGATCATCTGGAAGAACAACGTCTGGCGCGGTGGCTGGTTCGGTCCGTAGAACCACGGCGCACGGATGATGACAGTCTCGAGCTTGTCCGCGCGCTCCTTGATCGCCAGTTCCATCTCCATCTTCGAGCGGCCATAGTTCATGTAGGGCCGATAGGACGAAAGCTCGTCGAACAGATGATCGGGATGCGGATTGCAGCCGCAGGGCGAATTGGACGAAACCACCACGGCGCGTTTGACGCCGGCGCGAATCGCGGCCTCAATCAAGTTGACCGTGCCATCGCGATTGATTGCAAAGAACTCCCGCACGCGCCGCGGATGAATCATGCCGGCGGTGTGCAGGAGTACCGCGCCTTTCGCCTCGGCGCAGAATCGGTCGCAGTCCGCCGGATTGCGAATGTCGCCCGTAACGATTTCAACCGAGTTCGAAAGTCTTTTCAGCACAGCGCCATCCTGACCGGGCAGCAGCAGACAGCGAATTCGCAAGTCCGGCTGCGGTGCTCTCAGCGCCTCGTGTTCCGGCAGACCGTGAACCAGGATTTCGACCAGCCGCGAGCCGAGCCAGCCGGCGGCGCCGGTGACGAGAACGAGATGGGTTTGGAGGTTCATGCTTAGATTTTGCCCGTCAACTCAGTTGATTCGCCTTGGATCGTCGCGCCCTTCTCGCTCACCTCAACCCTCTCAACTGCTGATGGGTTAGGGTCATTTCTTCAGAAGATGGCCGGCGTGAGAAGTTTATGTCAATCTTGCTGTCGGCACGCGTGAACCTCGCGGAGAATTCTTCAGGAACCCGGTGATAACTGCACATGCGGACACTGTCCGGGTTGGCCAAGATTGGATGCGCTTTTGCCAAGATGCGGTTGGCAGGATCGTGACTCCGGGTGTTGAGTCAGTGCGGGAGAATCAAGAACACGGCTTGGGTTTGAAATTCTTCCGCTTCGTGTGAGGTGCGTGTGAAGATTTGCGATTTCATACTGAGTCAGGAATGGGCTTTTGGGCCGGGACGCAAACCTACCCCCTACACACACACACACACACAGCGCGTCGGCGTGCTTTCCAAGGTGCGCCTGTTTGTCGGCCAAGTCCACTGAACTTCGCGTTTCTTCGGGCTGGCTTCCGTGCAAGCTCGCATGTCCCTGCTCTAACCGCTTCAGCCATTGCCGCCGCCGGCTTCACGACCTGCTGCGAAACATCCTGCTCCGGTCTCCGACCCTGAACCCACTCCAACTATCTGACCACTTCGATTCGTTATGAAAACTCTGCTTGCTTGCTTTTGCCTGGGTGTGTTGGGTTGCGCGCTCTCAACGCTGGCGCAGTCAGTCGTGTCCTCCGGGAGCGAGCCACACGTTTCCGAATACGTTATCACGGAACGCGGGGCGCACCACCGCGTGTGGGAGCGCGTGTCGTGGGAAGCTTCATCGCTGGGAACGCGGGTGGCCCGGACCAATGCTTACACCGAACTGGCCTCCGGGCTGAACTACCCCGACCCCGACACGGGGGAATGGCGGGAGAGTCGCGAGGAGTTTGAACTCACGCCAGAGGGTTACGCCGTGGCGCGGCAGGGCCAGCATAAGGTCATCATCTCCCCGGTGTTGAATGACGCGGAAGGCGCCGTGGACCTGGAAACCCCGGATGGCCGGCGACTGCGCAGTACCGTGTTGGCGCTGGCTTTGTACAACCGCGCCACCGGCCAGTCACTTTGGCTGGCGGAGGTGTCGCCGGATGCCGAGGGCCGGTTGGTCAGCCCGAACGAAGTCCAGTTTGCCGATGCCTTCCAGGGCTTTGCCTGTGATCTGCGGTATGTCTATCGGCGCGGGGATTTCCGGCAGGAAGTGCTCCCGCGCGAGCAAGTGGCGCCGGAGACTCTGGCGGCGGCGGGCTTTCCGCTGGCGGATTCGGTGCTGGAGATTTGGACGGAGTTTCACGAAGCGCCGGAGCCCGTCATCGAGGCGCGGGTGATTCACCGGGAAGCCAACCCCGTGCGGCGGACGGCAATGGTGGAGCCGGACCTGATCTCCGAAGACCTGGATTTTGGCGCGCTGAAGCTGCCCTCCGGCCGGGCTTATCTCAAGGGCCGTGCAGAGAGCGATGCGGAGCCCGTCAACATTCTCAATCGCTGGCGGCGGTTGGAGGGCCGGGTGTTTCTGGTCGAGAGCATTCCCCTGGATCAAGCGGAGAACTTGTTTGCTCACTTGCCAACAGGGGATGCGTCCGATCCGCCCTTCGAGGGCCGAGCCTTGTATGCGGGGCGGCGGGCGCCGCTGCCCGCACTGGCCCGCCAGGAGTCGCGGACCATCTTGATGGCGCAGAGCGGCAGTCGTCCCGGGGAGGGGGTGGAACTGGTGATGGATTACGTGACCGTCAACGGGAATGTAACGAACCTGGTCCTGGCCGGCGACCAGACGTATTACGTCAGCGGGCCGACCTATGTGTATGGCGCGGCGAATGTGCTGGAAGGCGGTGCCGTGGTGAAATACGCGAAGAACGCCGATGCCCAGTTGCGCTACAACAGTCCGCTCGAATGTCGCACGGCGCCGTATCGGCCGGCCGTGTTTACGGCCAAGGACGATGACACCGTGGGGCAGACCATCAGCGGCAGTTCCGGGAATCCTTCGGGCTACTATCCCTACGCCGCGATGTCGTTTTTCAACAAGATGCAGCCGGTGGTGCTGCACGACCTTCGGGTTTCCTATGCCAATTACGGCCTCTTGATCCCGTGGGGCGGACCCTATGCGCATGTGATCCGCAACAGTCAGTTTGTGCGGAATTACACCGGCGTCTATGTGGATTACACGTCGGTGCCGACCACGTTGCAGAATGTGCTGCTCCATCGGTCGGGATTGCGCGCGGTGTATGGGTATGAAGCGATCGTGTGTGGGGAGAACCTGACCATCCATGAAGCGTACCGGGCTTTTGATGGGGGCACGGTGTCCGTAACGAACAGTCTGTTGGTGGCGGTCACCAACTGGCCCACGGCTTTTACCAGCGTGAACAACGTCACCAACGCCAGTGGGGCCGGCGTGTTTCAGACCGTCGGCGCGGGCGCGCACTATCTGGTGGACGGCAGCACCAATCGCAACGCCGGCACGACCAATATCAACGCCGATCTGCTGGCGGACTTGGGCCAGCGGACCACGTATCCGCCCGTGGTCTTGTCGAACGTGACGATTACCGCCAGTACCAATCTCTTACCGCAGGCCCAGCGCGACACGGACATCCCTGACCGGGGCTACCACTATGATCCGATTGACGTGTTGATGAACAGTGTGAATGTGACCAACGCGACCATGAGTCTGACGAACGGCGCAGTGATGGCGGTGTATGGTGTGAATAGCGGAGCCGGGTTGAGACTTCGAAACGGGGCGCAGTTCGTGAGCGAAGGGGCTCCGCTGAACCTGAACCGCATCGTGCAATACAGCAGCGTCCAAGAGCGCGGACCCACCAACTGGCCGGCCACAACTGTAGGGCAAGTGATTCAGGGCGATAACAACACCGAGGCACGTTTTCGGTTTACGATGTTTGCTGGGGCGCAGTCTTATGGAGAAGCCAGCGTCGCGTTGACGGACTGCCAATTCTTTGGCGGAAGCCTGTCCCTCATGGGGACCGATATTGGTCTGACCAACTGTCTGCTCGAGAGAGTGTTCATGCCTTGGCTACTGTATGACTCGCATCTCTTTTTTCGCAACAACTTGTCCATTGGAGGCCTCATGGTCTTTGAGTTGTTTGAGGGGAGCACGGCCAGCGTGCGTGACAGCTTCTTTCAAGACACCGGGCTTTGGGACACGGGCGGGCTTGCCCATACACACAACGCCTATACTACGGGTACATTTTGGAATGGTTCGACGAATTATGGGCCAAACGATGTCATCCTAAGCGACTTCACGTTCATCGAAGGCCCCTTGGGTAGGTATTATCAGCTTTCCACCAATCTCCTGAATGTCGGCAGCGTGACCAACGCGGAACTGGTTGGGCTGTACCACTACACCACCACCACCAATCAGGTGAAGGAAGGCAACTCATGGCTCGATATCGGGTTGCACTACATGGCACTCGACAACCTCGGGTACCCGGTGGACAGCGATGACGACGGCCTGCCGGACTATTTGGAGGACAGTGACGGTGACGGGCTGCCGGATGGGTGGGAACTGCAATACTTCGGCAACCTGAACCAGACCGGCAGCGGGGACTACGACAGCGATGGCGTAAGCAACCTGATGGAATACCTGCTAGGCCGCAATCCACTGGTCGGCGCCACGGGCGATGCCGGCGACCAGACCAAACTCCGGGTCTTCACGCCGTTGAAATGACCAGCCGCAAACTCAACCTGATTTCACTTATGAAACGTCAAATCCTTTTGGTTTCTGTGGCCGTGCTGGTGAACCACGCGGTCATGACCTGGGGCGCGGGTGAGGAGGCGGTGGGACTCGCGGTTTCGTTGGAGAGCCGCGCGGCGACGACCAACCGCGCCAAGATTGGCATCGCCGAATACACCAGTGCCTGTGGTGAAGAGTTTCTGCGGAAGGTGTACCGCACTGAAACCATGGAATTCTGGTATCCGCGCGGCGAGGAAGGGGAAGAGACGTGGCATACGGAGCAGTATCGCAGAAACTGGGTACAGTGGCAATTTGATGGTGGCGAGCCGTTGTCTTACGAAGTGCTCTACCTCAGTTTAACCTCAGTTGATGGAAGCTGCGAATACACGAATTACGCCAGCAATTTCAACGGTTCGTCTTGGTCGGGCGATTCAGGTTGCGCTTACTGGATCTACCAGCGGGATGAACCACAGTGGCTGGATGGTTCCACCGGTCAAAGTACCGGGTATTCGGTCATCGAAGCGAACTGGCGATACCTAACCAACAATCTTGAAGGTTACTCCGGCACGAATTTTGGCTACAAGCGCTATGCCGAGTATTACGTGCTGACCGATGAATTCACTACCCCGCAGTTGCTCAGCATGTCACCCGGTGGTTATCCCGCTGAATGGCAGGAGAGTGGGGACACCGCCCATTCCATCATTGGCGGCGACTATTGGTATGGCACGGTGGTCGAAGACAGCACCGCCGAGATGAAGAAAGTCCAATACCGGTTCAAGGCCGTGGCCCCCGCCGGCCAGCGGTTCCGCATTCAATATCTGGTGCATCAACAAATCGAGGGTGGTTCCTACACCAACTGGGAGGCGAGCGTGGAGGGCATTGGCACCGGCCAGATTGCCTATTATCCGGAGGAGCCGATTGAGTTCCTACCGCCGTACACCACCCGCCTCGTGAATGGCTGCACGGATTACCTGGGCATCCATCAGTGGATCACGCTGGGTTGCTCCAGCTTCGTCAGCGACGACGGCAGTCGTGGCTGTGGCGGCGGGGTTTGCGCGGACACGCCCGGCAGTTTCCAGCCTCGCTTGAGCGACGGCGGGCTGACGATTCGCGCCAAGCTGGGCGGGGACAACTTCGGCGCCGACCACGGCGACCTCCTCCTCTTCGGGGCGTATCCCACCAACCGCCTGTTCACCCCCGCCGGCCTCGAATACTTCGGCAGCCTGAGTGACGTGGAAATCATCCGGTCGGGCGGCGCGCTGCGGCAGGTGCGCGCCGGGTCGTTCCTGGCGGACATTGTGACCCTCAGCGGCACGAGCTATGTGATCCGCTTCTATTCCTCCCCCGGCAACTACAACTACCAGACCGGAAGGTATGAGCCGTATGGCGATCCCTTCTCCACCGGCACCATTGCGCAGGTTGGCTCGATCAATCATCTCCGGCTCACGGTGAACAACGGCAGCACGAGCGTGTTTGATTACGAATGGTCCGCCGCCCAGGGTGGCTGGCAACTGACTTCCGGCGGTGGCCTCCGCAAGGAACTTCGCGCGTGGAGTCAGGCGAATTTGGTCCGCACCAACACGGTGCGCAATGCGGCTGATCAGATCATATCCCGGGAGGCGAAATACTACCAGGCGCTGGGGACCAACGGGTTGGTGTTGCAGAAACGGGTGGTAAACCCAAACGGCGCCGCCCTGACCACGCAATGGTTCTACTACAACAACGCCGGCGCCGATGGCACCAATTACGGCAGCGTGAAATTGGTGGTGGAACCGACTGGCTTGTGGCGGCGTTACGAATACGACACGAACAACCGCGTGGTGAAGGAGATTTCGCAGTTCCTCAACGCCGCCACCAACGCCGCGGAAAACCTTTGCCGGGTGATTGAATACGATTACACGCCGGTGAACACCAACAGTTCGTGTGAACGGCGCGTCGAGAAACTGCTGGGCCAGGAAATCGCGCGGCAGTTCACGCTCAATTACGGGTCGGAAATCCACACGATCCAGTGCGCCACCCCCGGCGCGGAGTGGACCAATGCCAACAACCTCGTCACCGTCACGCGCCGGCAGGGCGCGGGCGAATTCCCCGGCGAAGTGCAAAGTGTCCTCCATCCCGACGGCACCATGCAGATTTATGAATACGCGAGTGATGGTTATCAGAAAACCACCACGGTTTATTCCGGCCAGCCCAACGAGGGGAAGACGGCCATCGTGGACGGGACGAAAACGGTGACCGTGGCCGGGCTGTCGGGGCAGGTCCAATCGCGGATCGTGTATGATGTCGCTTCGGAAATCGCGACGGCTTGGGAGACGACGTACCATGACGAATTGGGCCGACCCACTTCCACCCTCGACAATCTCAACGGCCTTTACAGCCACATTACCTACAGTTGTTGCGGCATCGAGAGCACGATAGATCGCGACGGCACGACGACGTATTACTGGACCGACGCGCTCAAGCGGCAAACGGCCACCACGCGGAACGGCGTCACCGCCACCAATTTCCTGGACGCCGCGGGCCGGGTGTTGGCGACCGTCCGCATCGGCAGCGATGGCTCGCGCATCACCAACAGCCTGGCGGCTTACGATCTCGCCGGCCGGATTACCCGCGCCACCAACGCGTTGGGCGGCGTGGCGATTTATACCAACGTCTTCGACGGCAGCGGCCAGTTGGTGACTACCAACACCGCGCCCGATGGCGGCACCCGCGTCGAGATTTATTACCGGGACGGTTCATTACAAAAGTTGCTCGGCACAGCAGCATTCCCGGTGCGGTATGAGTACGGCGTGGAACAGGATGGCGGCGTGTATCGCGCCTACACCAAGGAGATCAAGCTCAACGCCGGCGGCAGCGACACCTCCGAATGGACCAAGACCTACACCGATGCCCTCGGACGCAGCTACAAGACCGTCTATGCCGCCGCCAATTCGCCCTATCCGTCCCAGCAGTCCTATTTCAATGCCAAAGGCCAGCTTACCAATCAGGTGGACCCCGACGGCGTGATGACCCTTTATCAATACAACGCCAAGGGTGGAGTGGAATACACCGCCGTGGACCTGAACACCAACGGCATGATTGATCTCAGCGGCACGGATCGCATCACGCGCACGCTCACGTTTCTGACGAACGTGAATTACGTGGACATGCGCCGCACGGAGACTTACGTCTGGACGACGGATGGCCAGAACACGTCCCTGCGAGTCAGCACGCGCGACGCGGCTACCAGCGGGTTGCAGAGTTGGAACACGGTGTGGAAGAACGGCCAGCCGGTGACGAGCCACACGCAGGCGGCCTTTCCGGGCAACGGTGTGCGCACCGTCACGGCGACGGCGGCGGACGGTTCGTTCACGGTGAGTTCCTATCTCTACGGCCGGTTGCAATCGGTGATTCGTAACGACGCCGGGCAGTCGCCCCTCACCGAAACGAGCTACGCCTACGATGCGCATGGCCGGGCCAACCGCATCACCGATGCGCGCAATGGTACGAGCACCAACTGGTTCAATGTCGCCGATCAAATTAGTGGCACGGCCACACCTGCGCCCGCCGCGGGCCAGAGTTCGCAGGTGACGACGAACTATTTCGACACCTCGGGCCGAATCTGGAAAATCACCTTGCCGGACAACACCAGTGTGACGAATGAATATCACCTGACCGGCCTGCTCAAAAAGACGTACGGCTCGCGCACGTATCCGGTGGAGTACACCTACGACCCGCAAGGCCGAATGAAGACGATGAAAACGTGGCAGGACTTCGCGGACAATGAGGGCAGTGCCACCACGACCTGGAATTACAACGCCTATCGCGGCTGGCTGGACAACAAAGTCCATGCCGATGGCAAAGGACCGCTTTACACCTACACGGGGGCCGGCCGGTTGAAATCGCGCGCATGGGCCCGGGGCGTGACGACCTGGTACACGAACAACGCCGCTGGCGACCTGTGGGTGGTCAATTACAGCGATTCCACACCAGACGTGACCTACACCTACGACCGGCGGGGCCGGCAAATCACCATTGCCCAAAGCGGCGGCACTACCACAGCGCGCAAGTTCGATGCCGCGGGCAATCTGCTGAGCGAAGCGTATTCCGGCGGTCCGTTGAATGGCCTGACCGTGACCAATCGTTACGATGCGCTGCTGCGCCGGGCCACCAACGGGTTGTGGAACGGTTCCACCTGGCTGGCCCAGACGCGTTACGGTTACGACGACGCCTCCCGGTTGCGGACGGTGGCCGGCGGGACCAACACGGTGGCGTATTCGTATCTTGCCGATTCGGCGCTGGTGGGAGAGATTGGGTTCACGAACGGCAGCACGCGGCGTATGACGACGAGCAAGAGCTACGATTTCCTGAACCGGCTGACGAACATCGTCAGTAGTGGCACAGGCTTCCAGCCTGTGAGTTACGCCTATCAATACAACTCGGCCAACCAAAGAACCTCCGTCACCAACGCCGACAACTCGCGCTGGGTGTATCAATACGACGCGCTCGGCCAAGTGATTTCGGGCAAGAAGTATTGGAGCGATGGAACGCCGGTAGCCGGCCAGCACTTCGAATATGCGTTTGATGACATTGGCAACCGCCAGGGCACGATGGCGGGCGGTGACAACAGCGGGGCGAACCTCCGGCCCGCGTCGTATCTCAACAACTCCCTCAATCAAATCCTCAGCCGGGAAGTGCCGGGTTACGTGAACATCCTGGGTACAGCGAGCAACAACGCCACGGTGACGCTTTGGGGTGACAACGGCGGTTACAGCAGCACGTCACGCAAGGGTGAATACTTCCGTGGCGAACTCTACGCCAACAACGCCACTGGCGCGGTGTGGTTGACGATCACGAACGTGGCCGTGCTGAACAACGGGGCGAATCCGGATATTGTAACCAACACGGTGGGTCGGACATTCGTGCCCAAGACGGCCGAAACCTTCGCGTATGACCTGGACGGCAACCTGACGCGCGATGGCGCGTGGACGAACGTCTGGAATGGCGAGAACCGGCGGGTGACGATTGAGAGTGGGGCCGGCGTCCCGCCGGCTGCCCGGATGCGCGAGCAATGGACGCACCTGGCGGATGGCCGGTGGATTCAGCGGATTGTCTCCACGAACAATGGGAGCGCGTATTACCCGGCCTACACCAACCGCTACGTCTGGGACGGGCAGGTATTGCTGGCCGTTCTGGATCACACGAACGGTTTGGTGATGTCCTTCATGCGCGGGCTTGATCTGAGCGGCACGGTGCAAGGCGCGGGTGGCGTGGGCGGAGTGTTGGCTGTGACATTCAAGTCCAACGGCACGCATTTCTTCTGTTACGATGGCAACGGCAATGTAACGGCGCTGGTGAACGCCGCCAATGGCGCGGAGAGTGCCCGTTACGAATACGGCCCGTTTGGTGAAACGATTCGGATGACCGGGCCGGTGGCGAAGCTGAACCCGTTCCGCTTCAGCACGCAATACGCGGATGATGTGACGGGCGACGTGAAGTATTTGTTCCGCGACTACAACCCCAGCACGGGGCGGTGGCTAAACAGAGATCCGATCAATGAGACTGGATCAACAATCCTAGTTCGCAGCAGAACTGCGGTGGATCTTAGCGAAGAAAAAAATCCTTACAGATTTGTGCGCAACAACCCGGTCGGCAACGCCGATTATCTTGGGAAACAGGGAAAATTGGGTTATGACTCCTGTTTATGCCGTTGTGGCCCCGACCTGACTGATGCCCTGAGAGATCAGTTAGATCGAATCAAGGCGTTTTGGGATGGGCTTACGGTTTATGAGGGTTGGCAAGCATGTGGAAGGATTTTCAATCCGATTTATGCTTGGGATGCGTGGGACATGAAGGAACTGAGAGACTATAATTGGCAAGGCTCGGCAACACGGCTTGAGTTGCTTATGTGCCAGAAGTGTTTCAACAAGATAACTATCAACGGTAAATGCTATGAGGCGGGTGACGTGAACTATGCGATGCTCGGGAAAATCACTGATTTATGTGGTTATCCATTGGCTGTCGGTCAAGCGGTAGCACTCGCAGGAAAAGTAGCTCGTAATTATCCTGTCGGAGATACACTCGCGTTTGTTGAGTATGGCTACAACGGCAACCTGACAGCCCCTGGCGCGAACTTTTGCACGCCGCGGCCAGGTGACAAGGCAAAGCTAATGAATCCGGACAATTGGAAATGGGAAGGATGGCATGAGTGAGAGTTGCAATTCAAGCGTTGAAACGCGGCCGGCACGCCTAAAGCTTGCTTGGTTCTTATTTGCTCCGGCGTTTCTGCTGCTTTTTCTTGAAAGGGACATCCAGCGCTCAATCGCGTATTATTCCGGATCTGGGGCTTTTCATTACAAGTGGATATTGCTGTCGGGGCTTCTAATCCCGTTCATACCGAGTCTTGTGTTTCTCGGAAGTGTCGAACTTGCGTACATGGTTGGCAAAACAAGGGTCAATCGGTTTGTAACTCTGGTTGTGGCTGTAGTACTCTTTGCGGTCGCATTTTTCTTCAGGATCCCCGCAAGCGAAACAGACGCAAATTTTCTCGCTGGGTTCTCTAAGGCGTTTTCGCCCATTGTCCAAAATGAGCTTTTGAGTTGGTACCAGGATGTGAATGCCCACGAATTAAATAGTACCACAAACCAGTTGCAGGACCTTGACCGTGCTTCGTTGCCCATTGCCGTCCGAGCATTACATCCAAGCGTCCGCCCTGATGTGTTTTATTCTTCTGCGGGGAGCAATAATTTCTTGGTGATTAGTTGGGGCGGACCATATTTTCGCTGGGCAGTTTGTTATCTTCGTGGGACTGATTTTGAACCGTATGACGCTCTTCAATCAATCGAGACAAGTACAGATTTTGTCATTTATACGCGAAAATGAACTGTACACGCCAATCGCATCACCGACGCCCGAAAAGGTGTCGGTCAATGGTATTGACATATTTCTGTGCCGGGATCAGGAGACGGCATGGCGCGCAAATTACGAACGCCGTGACACGCATAGCTGTCGCCCATGCCGTGCCAAGGTTGGAGGGGAAGGCATGGCTTCTAAGCCCTTGAAAGCACGGCGCACGCTGACGACAATCGTTGGGTGAAACGTTTTTATGCTTTCTTCAGTCTGAATCGCGCGCCGTTGCGAATTTCCATCCTCGCGCTCGCCTTGTTCGCATGGTCGGCCCTGGCCCAACCGGAGTCCTTCCGCTTCGCCTTCCTGAGCGATATACACATCGGCTCCTCCACGGCGGCGGAAGATTTGCAGGCCACAGTGCGTGATATCAACTCATTGACCGGTCTGAGCTTCGTCGTGGTTTCCGGGGACGTGACGGAATATGGCTCATTGGCTCAACTGCGTCAGGCCCGGGAAATTCTCGAGGAGTTGAACATTCCCTGCCATGTCATCCCCGGCAATCATGACACAAAGTGGTCTGAGTCCGGCGCCACGGATTTTGCCCGGCTCTGGGGCAAGGATCGGTTCGCGTTCGAGCACGGCGGCATTCGTTTCATCGGCATGCACCAGGGGCCGCTGATGAAAATGGGCGACGGCCACTGGTCACCGCAGGACGTGCGCTGGCTGGAGGCCACCTTGCGCCAGATGCCCGATCCCAAGCAGCCCATCATCTTCATCACGCATTACCCGATGGATAACGGCATCGCGAACTGGTTTGTCGTGCTCGATTTGCTCAAGCAATACAACGTCCAGGCCGTGTTGTGCGGCCACGGCCATGGCAACCGCAAGCTGAGTTTTGAAGGCGTGCCGGGTGTCATGGGACGCTCCAATTTGCGCGCGCAAGCTCCCGCCGGCGGTTTCAATCTGGTTGAAATCAAGGACGGCCAGATGACGTTTTCGGAGCGCACGCCCGGTCAGATCACCAAGCCGGCCTGGCACTCCGTGGTGCTGCAACCGCACAAATACACCGCCGACACCAACCAGTATCCGCGCCCGAATTTCTCCGTGAACGCGCGTTACCCGCACGTGAAGACGCGCTGGCAATTTGACACCGCCCACACCATTGCCGCCACGCCGGCCATCTGGCGCGAAGCCGCGATTGTCGGCGACGCCTCGGGCACGGTGTATTCCTTCGACCTCAAATCCGGCAAAGTGCGTTGGACCTTCAAGACTGAGCACGCAGTGTATTCCACCCCCGATGCCGCGTTGGATCGGGTGGTGTTCGGCGCGACGGATGGCGGTATCTACGCGTTGAAGACAGCGAACGGAAAGCTCGCTTGGAAACATCAGACGGATCGTCCCATCGTCGCCAGTCCGCGCATCGCCGAGGGCGTCGTTTACATCGGCTCCAGCGAGGGCAAATTCCGTGCGCTTGACCTCGCTGATGGCAGACTGCTCTGGGAATTCGCCGGCCTCGGCAACTTCGTGGAAACGCGACCGCTGGTTCATGCGGGCAAAGTCATCTTCGGCGCGTGGGATCAGCACTTGTATGCGCTGGACGCGAAGACCGGCGCGCTCGTGTGGCAATGGCGGGGGGACCGCGCGGGAGCATTGCTCTCGCCGGCGGCATGCTGGCCCATCGCCGGGCAGGGAAAAGTATTCATTGTCGCGCCCGACCGAAAAATGACGGCGATTGATGTCGAAAGCGGCGAGCAGGTCTGGCGCACCGCCGATTACATGGTGCGTGAATCCATCGGATTGGCGGCAGACGCGAGCCGGTTTTATGTGCGCGCCATGCAGGACTTCATTTACGCGTTCTCCACCACCGCGTCACAACCCGAGAAGCTCTGGGAATTGAACGCCGGATTTGGCTACGACATCAATTCCGCGATGTTGGTGGAGCAGGACGGCGTGGTGTTCTATGGCACAAAGAACGGTCTGCTTTTTGCGCTGGACGCCAGAACCGGCAACATCAAATGGCAGCACAAGCTTGGCGTGGGGATTCTGAACACGGTCGTGGCATTGAGCGCGACCGAGGTGCTGACGACTGATTTCGACGGGAAGTTGACGCTAGTTTCAGCAAAGAACTGAGGCGCCCCGGCTCGTCAGATTTCGGGCGCCAAGTATTCGTGGAACGAGACGACACTGGACTGAGTCACGCAGTGCTGGCGGCTGGCCGACGCCGAAAGGGCAATGCGAATTGCCCGGGCACGCAGGGATCAAGGGGGTGTCGCGGCAAGCAAGTGCCCGGTTCCCCCAGCAGGGTCCATGGCAATCTCAACTTGTTTCAGCGCGTGCGCTCGCGTATTAGTCTGCGGGCCACGCGACGCATGAATCCGACCCTCATCGTGATGCCGACGTACAATGAGCGGGAGAACCTCCCGCGCATGGCGCAGCGGCTTTTGGCCCTGCCCGTCAAAGTGGACCTGCTGGTGGTGGACGACAATTCGCCCGATGGCACTGGCAAGCTGGCGGATGAGCTTTCCGCACAACACGCGGAAATCAACGTCCTGCATCGCGCGGAAAAAAGCGGCCTGGGGCGGGCCTACATTGCCGGTTTCAATTGGGCCCTCCAACGCGGTTACGAGTTCGTGTTCGAGATGGACGGCGATTTCTCGCACAACCCGGACGACATCCCGGCCTTCTTGGAGGCCGCGCGTCAGGCGGACCTGGTACTCGGTTCGCGTTACCTGAACGGCATTCGCATCATGAACTGGCCGCTCAGCCGGCTCATGCTCAGCAAGAGCGCCGCGGCCTATGTGCGCATCATCACGGGCATGCCCTTCACCGATCCCACCGGTGGCTACAAGTGTTTCCGCCGCCGCGCGCTCGAAGCCATTGGACTGGAGGCGGTGCGTTCCAACGGTTACAGCTTTCAGATCGAGATGACCCACAAACTTTGGCGCCAAGGTTACCCGATTGTGGAAGTGCCGATCATCTTTACTGAGCGCGTACAGGGCCATTCTAAAATGTCGGGGCACATCGTCCGCGAAGCCCTGATCATGGTTTGGCGATTGTGGCTCCAGAATGGTTGCCGGCGCCGCCCCCGATCACTGCGGAAACCTTCTTCCTCGCTGCCCGGAGAGTAAACGCAAGCGGATGGTATTCTGGACGGTGATAACCGGCAGTCCACGCAACGGTGGGAAAGAATTCCCCGAAGCGCCGATTCACGCTTTGAGCACCTTAACACTTGGTCGGAGGGCCAGCCGTAAAACCAACTGCAACTTGCGGCTCCGATTCAGGGAAGAGATTTCGCCGAATCCAGATTCGCGCTTTGAACCCCCGAACCGTAGCCGCCGACGTGAGGAGGCGGATTCCCCTGAACTGCAACGTTGTCCGCCTCCTCACGTCGGCGGCTACGAGCGAAGGGTTCGACGGGAGGGTTAGCAGCGGACGCGGGCAGGTGATGGGCAAGAGCAGTTCCTGGCTGACTGCCCGCCATTTGCCCGTGACCGCGAGATCAGAAGTCAGTCGGCGACTCGGCTTCCCCAACCTTCTGGCCGTCTGCCGTGAGCTTGTCCAACAAGGGTTCAATCCTGTCCCAAAGCTCCCTGGGCACGGCGGCCTGCTGCTCCGGCGTTTCAATCTCGCCTTCAAAGAGCAGCTTGCCGTATGGATCGTGCGCCGTGAGACTCTTGCGAGGATTGGCCACGATCACGTAATTGCCGGTTTGATCGGTCTTCACAATGGTCTGAACCGAATCTGTCCGCGTTTTCACGGTCACTGCGGCGTCCTCTCGGACGGTGGCGAGTCCACGGGCGAGGTCTTCCAGCGTCTTGGCGGTGGGACCGAATTTCTTCAGGTTGTTCGTGGCTTGACGCAGAGCCTCCTGGGCGGATTTTCGTGCGGCCTCCAAGCCGCGCCGGGCTTCGCGCTGGATTTCCTCGTGGTCAATGCGCAACTCGCCCAGCGAGTGCTGGAGATGCTTGAGTTGTTCGCGCAAGTTTTCACCGGGGCGATCCAGCAGATGCAGCTTCAACTCGCGGAATTTGTCCGCTGCCTCAAGCCAACGCGGCTCGTCTCCGAGACCTCCGAGGTGCGCGGTGGTTTCGGAAAGCGTCACCGTGGTGGATTCCTTTTCGCCGCTGCGGTATCTGACGATCGTGACATTATCGCCAGGCTTGCGCACTTGGATCAGTCTTCGAAGTTGTTCGGGGTGAACCAGCGCATGGCCTTCCAGGGCAACGAGCACGTCATGCCTTTGCAGGTTTGCTCTGGCCGCCGGACTTTCCGGGACGACGTAAATCACTGTTAGTCCCACGCCAGGGTCGAGGCCGAGTTGAGCCGCCAAGGCTTCCGTCGCCTCTTCCGTAGCCACGCCCAGCCACGTGCGCTGGTCGGGCACGCTTTCCGGAGCGCCCGGTTCGCGGCGTTCAATGCGCACGCTTTCAACTTTATGGATCGTGTTTGTTTCGTTTGTTTGGACACCCTGATCCGCCGACGCCGACACATTTTCCGAGTCAGCGTTTACTTGCAGGGCGAGAAGGCAGGCCGTCAGGATGAGTATCAAGCTGCGAGTTTGTTGCGTCATAATGTTCATGGTTCACTGCGGTTTCGATTTCAGTAAGTTTCAAAACTAACGGGAACAACCTCGACACGCGGGGTTCGCTGATGAATGGCCACCCCTTGTGCGGTGTCGCGCAGAACCACTTCGTCCATCCATCCGCGAACACGAACCCGCACGTGTTCACCATCGGGCAGCGTGGCCACGGCATCAAAGGAACCCACCAATTCCCGGTCAATGGCCACCTCGTCGGCACGGAGGGGCGTCGCGTTGCCCGCACTTGAAGCGCCGATGTCTTCGGCGCTCTCGCGGTTTTGCGCCAACCACCAAAAGGCCGCCGCGCATATCGTGGCCGTCGCCGGAGCCAACCAGCGCCACCAGCGCCAGCCCAGGGTTGCCGACGGCAAAGCGGCCCGGATCGGCGAACGCGCAAGTGCTTGGGGCCGGGCGGCGGACAACCGCGCAACCACGTTCTCCGGCAACTTCGCCGGACGCAGCCCTTGCAGTTCTGCTTCCACGGATTCGCGTTCGTGTTCGTGCTCCTTCACGTCAGCACCTCTTTCGTCAGTTTGCGCAGTTCGTCCAGTCCGTACCGATATCGCGAGGCAGCGGTGTTGACCGGAACGCCCAGGACTTCCGCAAGTTCAGCGTAAGTCAATTCGCCCCATATTCTCAACGTGATCACTTCACGGTACATAGCCGGCAACTGGCCAAGCGCCGCCTGAATCAGGCGAACCCTTTCACGATCCTCGGCCGCGTGGTCAAACCAACATTCGGGAGAAGTCTGCGCGACCGTCTCCCGACGCGTGCGTCGCTCCTGACTGCGGGCCAAATCAATGGCCCGGCGGCGGATGGTGGCGAAAACCAGCGAAAGGGGAGGTGGGGCGTTGTCAGTCTGACGTTGCCAGCTTTCCACAATGGCTTCCTGCACCACATCCTGGGCGTCCGCCTCGCACCGGGACTGTTGCCGGGCAAACAGCAGCAGCTTGGGGGCATGATGATCCACCCAGCGGTCCCATTCCGATGTCGTCGGTAATTCATTTGTTGAACCGCTCTTCACGCGATTTCCAGTGTGATAGCGTCACCGCCCAAGGTTCTTGTCTAAAGAAAATTCAACCGTCCGTGCCAAGTTTGACCACACCGATTAGCAGGCCATTCAAGTGCAACGCACTCCGCGCCTTACAGGTCTTCAAAGGGGAGGGCAGTTCCCCCGCAGCCAAACGCAGGTTTGCCAAGCACACCGTATCCAGCTATCTGTTACGCCATGATAACCCTGATTGTTGGCACGAACCGACCCGGCAGCAACACCCGCAAACTCGCGCGCCAGATGGAAGAAGTTTACGCCGAGTTCAACGTCCCGCTCCGCGTGCTGGATCTTGCCCAACTGCCCACGGAGATTTTTGCGCCAACGGCCTACGCCGAGAAACCGAAATCCTTCCAACCGTTTTCTGAGGCCGTGCTGCAATCGTCCGGCCTGCATGTGGTGACCCCCGAATACAACGGCAGCCTGCCCGGCGTGCTCAAGTATTTCATAGACATGCTGAAGTTCCCGGAGAGCTTCGAGCGACGCCCCGTCTGTTTTACCGGGTTGGCTGCAGGCGTGTGGGGCGCACTACGACCGGTGGAGCAGTTGCAGGCGATTTTCGGCTATCGTAACGCCTACATTTATCCTGAGCGCGTTTTTCTGCCACAGGTCAATGGCCTGCTCGATGACGCGGGCCGGCTCCAGGATGTCGAACTGTTGGAGCGCTTGAAGAAGCAAATCGGAGGTTTCGTCGGTTTTGTCGAACGCCTGCAAGACCAGAAGTGCGTGAAGCCCAAAAACTAAAAACACCAACCATGGGAAAACGCTGATGAAATCCAACCTTCCACAAGTTCTGCTGCCGGTAGCCTTGGGGTTGATGACTGGAGCGTCACTGTGCCTGGCCCAACCGGCCCACATCCCGAAGGTTGGTGAGGCGGCCCCGCTGGTCAGCGGCAAGACCGAGAAAGGCGAAACCTGGAAACTCACCGATGCCAAGAGCAAGCATAACGTGATCCTGTACTTCTATCCCAAAGACGACACGCCCGGTTGCACCAAGGAGGCGTGCGGTTTTCGCGACAGCATGGGCGATTTGAAAAAGCTCGACGTCGAAGTCGTTGGTATCAGTTTTGACAGCGAGGAGAGCCATCGTGCGTTCATTGAGAAGCATAAACTCAATTTCTCGCTGCTTGCGGACACGGACGGCAAAATCACCGATGCCTTCGGCGTGCGGTCTCCGGGCCGGAATGTGGCTCGCCGCGTGAGTTTTCTCATCGGCAAGGACGGCAAAATCGCCCATGTAACCGATTCGCCACAAGCGGACGTTCACTTGAGCGAAATGAAGGAGGCCGTGGCGAAATTGAAAAAGAACTGAAACCAGGTCGGCGCTCGATTCAGCACTCTTGTCGGAATATGTTTGCGGGATCCTGGGATTGGCGAGGTACGACTGTTTGTGCCACGTTCAAAATGAACTAGCCCGAGTACTGCGGTACGAAAGCCTCTGGGGTTTTGCCCCGCAAGGAGGCGTCCCCAGCAACTTCGCACGACGCCAACTGGCCAAATCCGAGACTGGCTGTTTGAATCCGCCCTGCCGCTGGCTGAACGCGAAGAATGCCAATATCTCCACCGACTGGCTATCTTGGTAGTAGAGCAGCCAGCAGTGCTGCGGGCACTGGAAGACATGAAGAACGTTTTGGTGAGACATCGAACCGCCGAAGAGCGGTTGCGATTACTTGCCGAAAGGGAATCCGCAGCCGAGCGAGTCCTGCGCATGGCCCAAGCACAATACGTGGCAGGTGCCATTAACTCGCTGGAAGCGACCAACGCGGAACGCGCCTCCCTGGCTGCAGCACGGTAAACAGTGGCGGCGGCGACAGAACAGCAACTGGCGCTGGTGGCACTCTACAAGGCAGTGGACAGCGGATGGAATGAAACGCAGTTCATGGCACACCAATGAAGACACCCATCACAGGCGACCTGTGGTTAGACCGGACTTTTAGCGGCAGTGCTCGGTGTGGCTGGATTCGCCGCAAGTGCAGTCGAGGCAACCATGTTTGCTGCACGCCCGGCAGTTCCTGGAGAGCAATTCGCGCAGATGTTTGCGGGCGCGATACAGCCGCACGGTCAGATTGTTCTTTGTCAAACCCAGGTGCGCGCCCACCTCGGCAGGGTCTTTGCCGTCCAGGTCAATTTGTTGCAGTAGTTCCCGATATTGCGTTGGTACGGACGGCAACAGTCGCCGGAAACATTGGCACAGCAGTCGTTCAGTGGCGGCGCTGGGCGCTTCGGGAAGTTCAGCCTCGAATCGGGCCAGCGCTCGACTGCGGGCATCATTGCGCCGATAGAGGTCAATGATCGAGCGGCGCAGAATCCGATAGAACCACGCCACCGAATCCTCGGCATTGGCGGGTTTTCGATCGGCAGATAGGGCTTTCACCAGACTGTCCTGCACAAGATCCGCCGCCAGAGCATCATCGCCGACCCGCTTACGGGCAAACCCGATGAAGGTTTGGAGATTCTTCACGAGGGAATCTTCAACGCTGTGCATGTCGCAACCCTATCGATGCGGCCGACCAGCGGCAAGGGCGCTTCCGACTGGGCGCTTCCGACTGCCGGAAATTAAGATGTAATCATTTTCAGACTCGTGCGTTTGGTTTGGCAGATGAAAGCAACTGACCTCAATCCAAACCGAACCGAGGGTACCAAGACGAAGGACCCTATTTGCGGCATGACCGTGGACGATGCGACGGCTCTCCATGCCGAACATGACGGCCAGCACCACTATTTTTGCAGCGAACACTGCCGGAAGAGGTTTGTGTCGCAAAACGCCCCAACCAAAACAGATGCCGATTGTTGCAGTGGCAAAAATGAGCACGCCGATCACGACAGCCACGAGCACAGGCATGGCGCAAAGACCCATTGTTGGCATGGGGAGAAGGCGCAGGGCGATGCTCACAGCCACGCGCACCACGACCATTGTCATCATGATCACAACCACGCCGCAGTGACACCTTCCGCCGCGGCAAAGTATTTTTGCCCCATGTGTCCCGGCGTGGAATCGAATCAGCCGGGCGATTGTCCCAAGTGCGGCATGGCGTTGGAGCGGAATCCCGCGCGGAAGCCCGCCACCAAAACCACCTACACCTGTCCGATGCATCCGGAGATCGAACAGGATCATCCCGGCGATTGCCCGAAGTGTGGCATGGCGCTCGAACCAAAAACCGTCGGCGCCGAGAGTGATGCGGAAGAGGACAACGATGAGTTACGCGACATGACGCGTCGCTTTTGGGGCAGCGCGGTTTTGACTTTGCCCGTATTCCTCGTGGCGATGGCGCATCTCGTGCCGGCGTGGCGACATGCGGAGTGGGCAGTCGGCGACGTTTCGCGCTGGGGACAATATCTCCTGAGTTCACCGGTGGTGTTGTGGGCGGGGTGGCCGTTCTTCGTGCGCGGCTGGCGTTCGTTAATGAACCGCAGCTTGAACATGTTCACCTTGATCGCCATTGGCGTTGGTTCAGCCTATCTCTTCAGCGTGGCCGCAATGTTCATTCCCCAGGTTTTCCCGCCGGGCGCTGTTCATGCGGGCAAGCCAGCCATCTATTTTGAAGCCGCCGCCGTCATTACCGTCCTCGTTCTGCTCGGTCAGGTGCTCGAACTTCGCGCCCGCCAGCGAACCAGCGGCGCCATCAAGGCCTTGCTGGGACTTGCCCCAAAAACCGCCCGGCGCGTCACAACAAACGGCGACGAGGATGTTTCACTGGACGAAGTTCAACCACGCGATTTGCTGCGCGTGCGCCCCGGCGAGAAGATTCCGGTGGATGGCGAAGTCGTGGAAGGTCGCACGGCGGTAGATGAGTCCATGCTCACCGGCGAGCCACTGCCCGTAGAGAAAACGGTCGGGGCCGAAGTTTCCAGTGGCACGGTGAACACGACGGGTGGGATTGTGATGCGAGCCAAACGCGTCGGCAGTGAAACGCTGCTGTCGCAGATCGTGAACCTGGTGGCGCAGGCGCAGCGGAGTCGCTGCGCCGATTCAAGCGCTGGCCGACAAGGTCGCCGCGTGGTTTGTGCCCACCGTGCTGGGGATTGCTGCCCTCACCTTTGCCGCGTGGCTGATTTGGGGGCCAGAACCTCGCCTCGCGTACGCAATCACCAACGCCGTGGCGGTTCTGATTATAGCGTGTCCTTGCGCCCTCGGCTTGGCGACGCCCATGAGCGTGATGGTCGGCATTGGCCGCGGTGCGCAAATGGGAGTGCTCATTCGCAATGCCGAAGCTATCGAGAAGCTGGCTCAACTGAACACGCTGGCGGTGGACAAAACGGGCACGCTCACGGAAGGCAGACCGAAACTCATTCAGATTCTGCCGGCGAATGAATTCTCCGATGCGGAGCTTCTTCGACTCGCCGCCTCAGTGGAGCAGAGCAGCGAACATCCGCTCGCGCACGCAGTCGTGGTGGCCGCTCGCAAACGACAGCTTCCGCTCCAAAGTCCGGTTGATTTTGAATCCACCACTGCCGGCGGCGTGGCCGGCACCATCGGCGGACGCCGGGTGGCGGTTGGCAGGCCGGATTTTCTCCGGGAAATTGTCGGGACTGACATCAGTGCCCTTGAATCAATGGCCGCCCCACATCAGACCGAAGGTGCCACCGCGATTCTGGTCGCCATCGCTGGCCAGCCGGCGGGAGTGCTGACGATTGCCGATCCTGTCAAGGCCACAACGCCGGAGGCATTGGCGAAATTGCGTCGGCTCGGCGTGCGGGTGCTCATGCTCACCGGCGACAACTCGCGCACGGCCGAAGCCGTCGCCCGCAAGCTCGGCATTCGAGACTTTCAAGCCGGCGTCACGCCCGATGACAAGCACGAGCGGGTGAATAGGCTCAAAGCCGCAGGCCGGATTGTCGGCATGGCGGGCGACGGCATTAATGACGCTCCTGCGCTTGCAGCGGCGGATGTCGGTTTCGCCATGGGTACCGGGACGGACATCGCCATGGAAAGTGCCGGGGTCACGCTTATGAAGGGGGATCTCATGGGCATCGTGCGAGCGATCCGACTGAGCCGGGCGATGATGCGAAACATCCGGCAAAACCTGATATTTGCGTTTGGTTACAATGCGCTCGGAATACCGGTTGCCGCCGGCGTGCTCTATCCGTTCTTCGGCGTGCTGTTGAGTCCCATCATCGCCGGGGCGGCCATGAGCTTGAGTTCAGTTTCGGTGATTGCCAACGCATTGCGATTGCGAAAGGCGAGGCTGTGAGCCACCCGACTCACCGCCAGGGTGAAAAGCTTCCGCAATCGGTGTGGTTCACTGTTCAGACCAGCGCATTCACCAGATGACATTTGCTGATTGCCAGTGCCGGGCAAAGTGGTAAAGAATTCCTTAGTGATTTGACCCGCATCGGGGTATGAAATTGAGGGCGTGCAGGGATAAAGGGCGTGAGTGCAAGCAGGATTCACGATTAACAAAGACTCAAAAACATGAAGAACTTAACCAAACTGATCAGTCTGACTTTGGGCGCGGCCCTGATGGCCACCACTGCCTTGGCACAGGAGAAAAAGCCCGAGAAAGCCAAGCCTTACACCCTCGACAAATGCCTTGTTTCTGATGAGAAGCTCGGCGAAATGGGCAAGCCGTATGTCTTCGTTCACGAAGGACGAGAGATCAAGCTATGCTGCAAACCTTGCCTGAAAGGGTTCAAGAAGGATCCGGCCAAGCACATCAAGAAGCTCGAGGCGGCGGAGAAGGCCGCCAAGAAGTAACCAAAAAACGCCAAAATTGAGTTTGGCGCGAATGGATCGCGCGATTAACTTGCTGCCGTGAAAACGTTGCTCGCCTGCTTGATGAGCGTGGTCCTTGTGTGGACCCCGGCGGGGCTGACGTTTGGCACGATCCCGGATAATGCAGAGCGCGCTGCCTGCCGCTGCTGCGATTGTGGCGGTTCGGGTTGTTGCGTTTCCCCCTCTGCGCCGGAGTCACCGCCGCTGCCTGCCATTCCGGCCCCCGCCGGGAATTCCTCGCCACTCTGGCTTCTACCCGTGCCGGCGCCCTGCTGGACCCTGTCTGAGTCCACAAGCCTGCGCGTGGCTTCCCCAAATTCTCTCTCGCTGACGACGTTCAGCGTGCCGCTGTTCACGCGGTATTGCGCCCTGCTGATCTGATTCTTCCTGGCCAGACGCCCGCAGTGTGTACCGCGCCGGCGCATTGCGTACTCCTTGGGTCGTTCGGCGCAGGAAGAGCATTCAAATCAGCATGAAAACAAACATCCTTTTCAGTCTTACTCTGCTTGTCCTGGCAAATGCAGCGTCCGGGGACACGGTTTCCCAGCCGGCGCGACCCGAGACCGGGCCGTTACGGATTACGCCGGAGTTGATCACGCAATTTGCCGAGGAAATGCGGACCAAGCACCCCGCCTTGCAGGCGGCAGAGGCGACTGTGGCCGCCGCCGTGGCCAACGAAGCCACCGTGCGCCGTTGGGAAGATCCCATGCTGCGCTTCGGAGGCATGGCGGCGGAAACGATGATGCGCGCTGACGAAGGCGATCTGCTCTACGGGATCGAACAGAAGCTGCCGCTGTTTGGCAAGCCACAGGCCAGCCGTTCGCTTGCGCGGGCGGAAACCGGCGTGGCGACGGCCGATGCCGAGTTTCGATTCCAACGCCTGCGCCGCGACCTGGCCTTGGCCGTGTTCCAGACCGCGTTGGCCGACCGCGTAGTGGAAATCGGACGGCAGGATTTGGACTGGTTGGAAACGTTGGTCGCCGTGGCGAAGCACCGTTACGAAGCCGGCGACACCACCCAACTTGACGTCCTACGACTGCAAAACGAACGCGCTCGACGCCAGACCCGGCTGCAAACGGAAACCGACATGCGCGGTCAGGCGCGGGTCAACCTCAACCGCCTGCTCAATCGCCCGTTGGATTCGCCTTGGCCCAACCTGCTATTGCCGGATGTGGCTCGTCCCGTGGCCTACAGCCCAAGGTTGATGGAACTGGCGCTGAAATTTGAACCGGGGATCAGCTTGCGCCGCCAACAGGTCACCCAAGCGGAGGCGGCGGTGACGGTCGCCCGGCGCGAACGGTATCCCGACGTGAGCGTGGGCGCCGAGGCGCGCAATTACACCGGCAACGGAGAGTTCCGTCAGGGGATGCTGATGCTTGGTTTCAATCTGCCCCTCGGTAACCGCAAGCGTTACGCGGCAGCGATTCGGCGGGAACAAGCCCGCGCGCAATCCATTGAACTTGAACTGGCCGACGCCGAACTGGCGCTACGCAATGAAATTCACGAACTGATAGTGAGAATTGATGCGGCCCGTCGCGAAGCACTCGTTTTCCAGGATGAAATCGCTCCGCGTAGCCGGGCGGCGCTCGCAAGCGCCCAAGCCGCGTGGGAGTCGGGCCGCGGGATGATGATTGATCTGTTGGATGCGCGCCGGATGCTCCTAGAGGCCCAAGTGATGCAGGCCCGGGCGGTGGCTGAACAGTACGAATGGTTGAGTGATCTGGTTTTGTGTTGTGGAATAGGCGACTTGGAGGCTCTCGAAATGATCGGCGCACTGCCGGAACAGCAGAACGGAGAGGATACGCGATGAACTTGAATTCGATACCTGAACTCCAAGAATCACAGCCTCGTGCGCACTCGTTCTCGCGTTACGGCCAGACTGCCATTCTCGTCGCCGGCGTTTGCCTCGCGGCATTATTGAGTATTCTCCCCGGTTGCAACCACAGCGGCGAGCCACACGCCACCTACAACCCGGAACCAACAACCAACAACCAACAACCAACAAGCGATAACCAACAACCCATCATCTACTCCTGCCCCATGCACCCGCAAATCCGCCAGCCCAATCCGGGCCGGTGTCCCATTTGCGGGATGGAGCTTACGCCGGTGGCGGGCGACCGTGACGCGGACGACAGCTCCGCGCCGGTATTGCGCGTCAGCCGCCGCGCCGCCGCGCTTATGGAAATCCAAACCACGCCGGCTGAACGTCGTTCGGTCGAAGCGGAGCGGCGTTTTCTTGGCAGGTTTGTTTATGACGAAACGCGGCTCACCGACATCGCGGTGCGGACCGACGGGCAGGTTGAACGGCTGTTCGTCAATTACACCGGCGTACCCGTGCGTAAAGGTGAACACGTCGCCGAGATTTACAGCCCGGAGTTTTTTGCGGCGACCAAGGAACTGCTCGTGGCGGCCCGCGCCGACGCCGATCCCGCGTTGCGCGAATCGGCCCGCCTGCGGCTGCGCCTGCTGGACGTGCCGGATGAACAAATCGAGGACATGCTTCGTGTGGGCGAGGCAAAGAAAACGTTCACCCTGTTCAGCCCGGTCAACGGCGTGCTCACCGAACTGGGCGGGCGGCAGGGCGGCTGGTTGATGAAGGGCCAACGCCTCGCGCAGATTGCCGACCTTTCGTCGCTCTGGGTGCTGCTCGACGCGTATGAATCGGACATCGCCCTGATCCATTACGGGCAACAGGTAAAGCTCGAAGTGCCCGCGTTTCCTGGACGCGAGTTCACGGGTTTCGTCGCCTATGTCGCCCCCGATCTCGACGAGCGCACGCGCACCATCAAGGTACGGCTCAACGTGCCGAATCCCGACGGACGGTTGCGGCCCGGCATGTTTGCGCGCGCGGAACTCAAAGTGCCGTTGACCGCCGATGGTCTGGCCTATGGCCCGGAGTTGGCCGGCAAATGGATTTGTCCGATGCATCCGGAAATCACCGCCGCCGAACCCGGCGCCTGCAGCTTATGCGACATGCCGTTGGAGGCGGCGGAGAAACTCGGCCACGTCAGTTCGGAGCGGGAGGTCAAACTGCCGTTGGTGATTCCGGCCAGCGCGCCGCTCATCACCGGCCGACGCGCGGTGGTCTATGTGCAGTTGCCCAACACCGAACGCCCGACCTTCGAGGGTCGCAACATCCAGCTCGGGCCACGCGCGGGCGACTATTACCTCGTGCTCGAAGGTATCAGTGAAGGCGAGCGCGTGGTGACGGAGGGGAACTTCAAAATTGACAGCGAACTCCAGATTCGCGGCCGTCCGAGCATGATGGCGGCTGATGGGGCGTGGCGGGTGGCGGGGGCGAGGGACGAGGGGCGGGGGGCAAGGGAGGGTTTTGTGGCGCGCACGGACGTTCCAAGTGCTTTTGGGGAACAGGTGGCGCAACTGGCCAAGGCGTATCTCGAACTCGCCACAGCGCTGGCAGGGGATGATTTCGAGAGATCGCGCACGGCAGCGGTGGCAATGAATGAACTGTTGCACTCATTCGATTCCAGTGCGCTGGCGGAGGAAGCGTCCATCGCGTGGAAGCTGCTGGAAACCGAGTTGCACAAGCCACTGCACGCGATGCGTGAGCCGACGGACATCGCCGCGTTGCGCGAACAACTTGTCCCCCTTACCCAACACACCGAGCACGCCGTGGTCGCTTTCGGTGCGGGTCAGGTGGGCAAACTGTACGTCGCGCATTGTCCCATGGCCTTTGGCAACAAAGGCGCGAACTGGCTGCAAGCCGACGAAAACATCGCCAATCCGTATTACGGCGCGCGGATGTTCCGGTGTGGGGAAATCGAAAGGACGCTCGAATGAGAGGAGAGGTTTTGGTTGTTGGTTATGGGTTATTGGTTGTGGGTTGTCGCGCGCGTCAGCAAGCGCCGCGCATCCCTGCAACCGCCAACCGCCGACCCAATACCGATAACCGATAACCCACAACCCATAACCGAAAACCCATAACCAACAATCGACAACCAACAAACCACGCCATGACAAAAATCACCACCTTCCGCGACCTGAACGTTTATCAGAAACTGAAGTCGCTGCACTTGGAGGTTCATGCGGAGAGCCTGAAGTTTCCGAAGTTCGAAATGTACGAACTGGGATCACAGGTGCGGCGGTCGTCCAACGCCGCGCCCGCGATTCTGGCAGAAGGCTGGGGCAGCCGGCACACGAACATTTATCTTGAGGCAATTAACCGCTCGCTCGGCGAAGTCCGCGAGACGCAGCATCACCTGGACATTGCGGCCAGCAAACACTACCTGACGCCGAAACGATTTCAGGAACTTGACACCGCCTACAATCACTGCGGTGGCATGTTGGAGCGTCTTTACCAGAGCCTCAATCAATGGCGCGGCTCACGCCGTTCGGATTCCGAACTGCGCGAAACTCCGCCTCCTTACGGCATTCCCACCCAATCACCCGATGTCGAATGGGATCACATTGTCGCCCTCACCGAACAAATCCTATCCACCCCCGACATCCCCCAACCCCCAACCGACAACCCATAACCAAGAACCGATAACCTAAAACCCACAACCGCCCACCATGCTCGACCGCCTCATCCGCTTCTGCCTGGAGCAAAAGCTCATCGTCGCGCTCCTCGTCCTGTTCATCTTCGGCTGGGGCATGATGGTGGCGCCGTTCGACTGGCGCATTCCCGGGCTCGAACGCCGGCCCGTCGCGGTGGATGCCATCCCCGACCTCGGCGAGAACCAGCAGATCGTCTTCACCGAATGGATGGGCCGCTCGCCGCAGGACGTGCAGGACCAGATCACCTATCCGCTCACCGTGTCGCTGCTCGGTGTGCCGGGCGTGAAAACCATCCGCAGCACCTCGATGTTCGGGTTCTCGTCCATCTACATCATCTTCGACGACAACATTGACTTCTACTGGGCGCGCACACGAATTCTCGAAAAGCTCAACAGTCTTCCCGCCGGATTGCTTCCCGCCGGCGTGCAACCCGCCCTCGGCCCGGACGCCACCGCGATGGGCCAGGTGTTCTGGTACACACTCGAGGGACGCGACCCCGACGGGCAACCCGTGGGTGGATGGGATCTGCACGAGTTGCGCAGCATCCAGGACTGGCAGGTGCGGTTCGCGTTGCAAGCGGCGGACGGCATTGCCGAGGTCGCTTCGGTGGGCGGGTTCGTGCGCGAATACCAGGTGGACGTTGACCCCGACGCCATGCGCGCGCACGGCGTCACGCTCGAACAGGTTTTCGAAGCTGTGCGCAAGTCGAACCTCGACGTCGGCGCGCGCACCATCGAGATCAACCGCGTCGAATACTTGATTCGCGGACTCGGCTTCATCCGCTCGCTCGAGGATCTTGAGTTGGCCGTGGTGCGGACTGAGGACTTCGTACCCATCCGCATCAAGGACGTGGCGCACGTGTCGCTCGGCCCGGCCCTGCGCACCGGCGCGCTCGACAAGGAAGGCGCGGAAGCCGTGGGCGGCGTGGTGGTGGTGCGGCACGGCTTCAACCCACTCGAAGCCATCCACAACGTCAAGGCACAGATGGCGCGGCTGAATCCCGCGCTGCCGTCGCGCCCGGTAATTGACTGGGACAAGACCACCCGCGCGGACGTCGAACGCTTCGCCGAACGCGCCGAGATTGGGGCGCGTCAAGACGACTCAACTCGTAGCAGCGGACGTGAGTCCGCTCCAATTTCAACAACAGCATCCGGAGAAAGTTCGAGCGGACTCACGTCCGCTGCTACGGGGAAGGGGTTTATCAACGGGCGCTTGGATGAGGACGCCTGGCTGCAATGGCTGCGTTCCACTCCACGCGAACGCTGGCCGGAATGGGTGACGATCAGCCAGGTGAACATCGTGCCGTTCTACGACCGCACAGGCTTGATCCAGGAAACACTCGGCACGTTGAACAAGGCACTGATCGAGCAGGCGTTGGTGACGATCATCGTCGTCATCGTGATGGTGCTGCACCTGCGCAGTTCGCTGCTCATCAGCGGTATGTTGCCGCTGGCGGTGTTGATGACGTTCATCGCGATGAAATTGTTCGGCGTCGAAGCCAACGTCGTCGCCCTCGCCGGCATCGCCATCGCCATCGGCACGATTGTGGACATGGGGATCATCGTGTCTGAGAACATCCTCAAGCACCTTGAGGAGGCAAGGTTATCGGTTGCAGGTGATGGGTTATCGGTTGATGGGCCGTCCGACAACCCACAACCTAAAACCCAAAGCCCAAAACCAGTCTCCACCCTCGACATCGTTTTCCGCGCCACGTCCGAAGTCGGCTCGGCCATCCTCACGGCCATCGCCACCACCGTCATCAGTTTCCTGCCCGTGTTCACCATGACGGGCATGGAAGGCAAACTGTTCAAGTCGCTGGCGTTCACCAAGACGTTCGTGCTGGTCGCGTCGGTGATCGCGGCATTGACCATCATTCCCGCCGCGGCACACGTCATCATCGCCGGACGCGTGGATCGGCGCGGGCTGAAACGGGTGTTGCTGATCGGGTTGTTGGTGTTGGGTTTTGGGTTGTTGGTTGCGGCGGTGTGGATCAAATCGGTTGTGGTGTTGTTGGGCGGATTGTTTGTTGTCGGGGCGGGCGCGTATTACCTGTTTGCAGAGAATCTGCCGGAGATGTGGCGCAAGGCCGGGCCGTGGGCGGCAAGCGCGGTGGCCGTCTTGATCGTCGGCTGGATGCTCGCCGAACGCTGGCTGCCGCTCGGACCCGAACGCGGCTTCACGCGCAATCTCATCTTCGTGGCGCTCATCGTGGGTGGCGCGCTGCTGTTCTTCCGCTTGTTCGAGCGCGGGTACGGCGCGATTCTCCGCTGGTGTCTCGATCACAAGGCGGCGTTCCTCGCCATTCCGCTGGTGTTGGTCGTGGTGGGCCTCTGTTCGTGGCTGGGCTTCGACCGCGTGTTCAGCTTTGCGCCGCGCACACTCGCGAAGGTGGGCATCAAGGAGGACTGGGTTCGGCTCAGTCCACCGTGGGTGTGGGCCAAACACGCTTTCCCCGGCCTGGGACGCGAATTCATGCCCGCGCTTGATGAAAGTTCGTTCCTTTATATGCCGTCTGCGTTGCCGCACGCCTCGCTCGGCGAATCGCTCGATTACCTCTCGAAACAAAACCTGCTTATCCGCGCCATCCCCGAGGTGGACGAGGTCGTGGGGAAAATCGGGCGTGTCGAAAGCGCGCTCGATCCCGCGCCCGTCGGCATGGTCGAAACCGTCATCAACTACAAGCCCGAGTTCGTTTCCGACGAGCACGGCTATCCCCTCCGTTTCAAATTTGACCGCAAGCGCGGCGAACATGTCCGGGACGAACACGGCGAACTCATACCCGATCCCCGGGGCCGTCCCTACCGCCAGTGGCGTGAACACATCCGCACGCCGGACGACATCTGGAACGAGATCGTGAAGGAGGCCGCGATCCCCGGCGCGACCGGCGTGTCGAAATTGCAGCCGATCGAAACGCGGCGCGTGATGCTCCAGAGTGGCATCCGCGCGCGCATGGCCGTGGAAGTCAAGGGCGACAACCTCGACACCATCAACGACCTCGTCCTGCGCGTGGAACAACTGTTGCGCAGCGGCGAAATCCCCGGCGTCAACCTCGACAGCGTCATCGCCGACCGCATCGTCGGAAAGCCCTACCTCGAGATCCACTTGGATCGCCACGCCCTCGCCCGTTACGGCCTGCGCGTGAACGACGTCCAGGAGGTCATCGAAGTCGCCATCGGCGGACGGACCATCATCACCACCGTCGAGGGGCGCGAACGGTATCCCGTCCGCGTCCGTTACCAGCGTGAGTTGCGGGGCAGCATCGAAGACCTCGAACGCGTGCTCGTCTCGACGATGGACGGCGCGCAGATTCCCTTGTCACACTTGGCGGAAATCCGTTACGTGCGCGGGCCGGAGGCGATCAAGGGCGAGGACACCTTCCTCGTCGGTTACGTCCTGTTCGACAAACTGGCCGTGTTTCCCGAGGTGGACGTGGTCGAGGCGACGGACCGTTATCTGCGAGGAAAAATTGACAGCGGCGAACTCGCGTGGCCGGGCGGTTACACCTACAGCTTCGCCGGCGATTACGAGAACCAGCTTCGCGCCCAACGCACGTTGATGATCGTGTTGCCGCTGGCGTTGTTCATCATTTTCATGCTGCTGTATTTTCAGTTCCGCTCGACGGTGACGACGGCGATTGTGTTCAGCGGCATCGCGGTGGCGTGGGCGGGCGGGTTCACCATGATCTGGCTCTATGGGCAGGACTGGTTCGGAAACTTCTCCGTGCTGGGCGTGAACCTGCGCGAGTTGTTTCAGTTGCACCAGATCAACCTGAGTGTGGCTGTCTGGGTGGGATTCCTCGCGCTATTCGGCATTGCTGTGGACGACGGCGTGGTGATTGCGACGTATCTGCGGCAAAGCTTCGCCAAACGCGCTACGGAGACCATCGCGCAGATTCGTGAAGCCACCATTGCCGCCGGTCTGCGCCGCGTGCGTCCGTGCCTCATGACCACCGGCACGACGACGCTCGCGCTGTTGCCCGTGCTGACCAGCACCGGCCGCGGCGCGGACATCATGATCCCGATGGCCATCCCGATCTTCGGCGGCATGACCCTGGTGTATCTGACCATGTTCACCGTGCCGGTGCTGTACGCGCTGGTGGAAGAGTGGAAACTGAAGGAGAGGAGATCGAGTCACAACCACTCCGCGGCAGAAAAGATTTGATCATGCCGAGTATTCAAACTACAAAGTGGTTCAACACAGCAAATCTATGAAACACATTCAACTCACCTGTATTGGGCTGGCGGTGGCAGGCGGTTTTCTGCTCGCTGGCTGCGGCAAGACCCACGATCACGATCACGGCGCTGCCCGCGGCACCGCCGAAGCCAAACCGTATCCCCTGGATGTCTGTATCGTGGCGGATGAAAAACTTGGCTCGATGGGCGATGCCATTGTGCGCGTGCATGAGGGCCAGGAAGTGAAATTCTGCTGCAAGGATTGCGTGGGCGAATTTGAGGCCGACCCGGAGAAGTATCTGGCAAAGCTCAAACAGTAAACCCGCGAATTAGGCCCGCAGCCCGGGCCTCCCAAGCAGGTTTCGGGGTGACGTGACGCCGGCGTGGTTGCCCCTTGCCGCCAACTGATCGGAATCAAGCCCCGATCTGCCGCTTGAGGGCTTCCCCAATTCTCTGCGACCATTTTTCGAGCACTTTAAGGTCGCGGCCTTCAACCAGCAGCCGGGCTTTGGGTTCGGTGCCCGAGTAACGCAGCAACAACCGCCCGCCCTGCGCCTGGAGTTCTTTCTCCGCTTCGGCGGCAAGCGCGGTAACGCCGTCCAGCTTCTCAAACGGGAGCTTCTCGCGCACCACCACGTTGGTGACGATCTGTGGAAAACGCGTCCAACAACCCACCAGTTCGCTCAACGGTTTGCCGGTGGCGCGCATGATCCGCAGGATTTGCAGCGCCGCCACCAAACCGTCGCCCGTGGTGCTGAACTCGCGAAAGATCAGGTGGCCGCTTTGCTCGCCCCCGAAGTTAAAGCCGCCGCGCAGCATCTCGTCTATGACGTTCTTGTCGCCCACCGGCGCAGACATCACCCGCCCGCCCGCCGCCTGGACGGCCGCCGCCAAACCCGAGTTGCTCATCACCGTGGTGACCAGCGTCCGCTCGGCCAGGGTGCCTTGCGCGAGCATTTCGAGGGCCGCGATGGCCATGATGTCATCCCCATCAATCAGCCGTCCGGCTTCGTCGCACAACACCACGCGGTCCGCATCGCCATCATGCGCCAACCCCACGTCGGCGCGAAATTCGCGCACGCGCTGGCAGAGTTGTTGCGGATGCATGGAGCCACATTCCTTGTTGATGTTCTTGCCATCGGGTTGGGCGCCAAAGAGGAAGACCTCGGCTCCCAATTCCCGAAGGACGCACGGAGTGGACTTGTAGGCAGCGCCGTTCGCGCAATCCACCACGATCCGCATGCCCTCCAGCGTCAGGCCGCGGGGGAAAGAAGCTTTGGCGAACTCAATGTAACGGCCCAGGGCATCGTCAATGCGCACGGCTTTGCCGATTTCCTCGGCGGTGGGCCGGATGTTTTCAATCTCGCCGCCAAAGACAAGTTCTTCCACCTCCGCCTCAATCTTGTCGTCGAGCTTGTAGCCGTCCGCGCGGAAAAACTTGATGCCGTTGTCCGCATACGGATTGTGGGAGGCGGTGATGACCATGCCGGCATCCGCGCGCAGACTGCGCGTGACATAAGCCACGCCCGGCGTGGGCAACGGACCGATGAACAACACGTCCACACCCATGGACAGGATGCCGGACGAGAGCGCGTTTTCGATCATGTAACCCGAAAGGCGCGTGTCTTTGCCGACGACGATGCGATGCCGGCCACGGCTGCGCGACTCGGTTTCCAGGTTCTTAAAAACGTGGGCGGCGGCGCGCCCGAGCTTGAGCGCGGTTTCGACGGTGACGGGTTCAATGTTGGCGATGCCGCGCACGCCATCGGTGCCGAAGATTTTTCTAGGTTTGGTCATGGGTTCGGTTCGAGTTTGGGCGGCAGGAGCACGTCCACCTCCGCGGGGATGATTTCGATGACCGCCAGTCCCGGAGGCAGGGAGACGCTCACGCGCTGGCGTTGATCCGCCGTCAAGTCAGTATGAGAGAGGTCCACGGTCACACGGACATCCTTTTCCTGAAGGGCGTTGAGAACGTCCGACCGGCCGCCGACGATCACTTCCACGATTTTCGGGTTCACTTTGAACTCGCGGATATCCGCGGTGGCGGAAACGAGACGGATCGGGAGGCTTTCAAACGTGCGCGTATTCATGCCGGGCAGCGGCCGCCAGTCCACGGATCGCTCGGTGCGGGAGGTTTGCACCGTCAACCAGATGACCACGGCCAGGACCACGGAGAACAGTTTCCAGACAAAATCGCTCGTGAGGATTTCACGCATAACCAAGGATTACGTTGGCGGCGGGGGACGCGGTTCACGCCGGGTGACCACTACCGGGCCGGGCTTGGGCCGTTCCGCGGTCCACGAACGCAGCCAGGCCAGGAAGCCGCGCGATTCCTCCGGCCGCACCAGCACTGAAGTTAGGAAGGCCCGCAATTCTTCGAGGGTCACGCCGCGCACCAGTTGGCCCTTGTAGGCGTAGGAAATCCTCCCCGACTCCTCGGACACCACCACGATCACCGCGTCCGTTTCTTCGCTCAAGCCAAGGGCCGCGCGATGCCGGGTGCCGAGGGACTTGTTCAAGCCCTGTCGTTGCGTCAGCGGAAAGATGCAGGCGGCGTGCGTGATGCGGTCACCCTTGATCAGCACCCCGCCGTCGTGAATGGCGTTGTTCGGGAAGAAGATCGCTTCCAGCATTTCCGGCGTGGCCTCGCAATCTACCGGGATGCCGGATTCCACGGCTTCCTCCAGTTGGATGGATTGCTCGAGAGCGATCAACGCGCCGATGCGCACTTCGGCCAGGCGTTCGCAGGTTTGGATGATGATTTCGATGTTTTCGCGCTGCTCGTGGGCGGTGGCAAATCGGGGCAGACTGCCGAGTTCGGCCAACATCCGGCGCAACTCCGGCTGGAAGATGACGAGCGCCCCCAGTGCAATAAAGACGTACGCGTTGCCGAGCAGCCATTGGAGAACCTTCAAGTCCAGCAAGGTCGTAACCAGCGTCAAGGCGATGAGCAGCACGGCGAAGCCAATCACCACCGGCCAGCCGCGGGTGCCGCGGACAAAGCGGGTGGTGTAGTAGATGCCCACCGCAAGGATGAGAATCTCCAGCGCCGGTCGCCAGGCTCGTTGAATAAACTCCCAGATCATTTGGTTTGCCGCTCCAGCATGGCCTCGGTCATGCGCACCGCCTGCACAGTTTCGGCCACGTCATGGGTGCGGATAATTTGCACACCGTTCGCCACCGCCAAGGCGGCGCACGCCAGCGACGCCGGCAGCCGCTCCGGCGTTTCCGCCCCCAGCAGTTTCCCGATAAACGATTTCCGCGAAACCCCAAGCAGCAGCGGGCGTTGCCAACAAGTAAAACGACGCAGCCCCGCGAGCAACTGCAAATTGTGTTCCAGCGTCTTCCCGAATCCAATTCCTACGTCCAACACGACTTGCTCGGGCGTTACCCCACACTCCTCCAGACGCCGCAACCGGTCGCCAAAAAACTCGCCCACTTCGCGGCACACGTCCGCATAGACGGGATTTGCCTGCATGGTTTGCGGGGTGCCCTGCATGTGCATACATACATACCCCGCCCCCGCCTCCGCCACCACCCGCCACATAGCATCGTCGTCCCGATTCGCGGCAATGTCGTTCACGAGGCAGGCGCCGGCCTGCAACGCCGCTCGTGCCACGGCGGGCTTCACTGTGTCAACGGAAACGGGCGTTGGCATTTCCGCCGCCAACCGCTCGATCACTGGAATCACGCGGCGCAGTTCCTCGGCTTCACTCACGGGTTCGGCGCCGGGTCGGGTGGATTCGCCGCCAATATCCAGCAGGTCCGCACCCTGCGCCGCCAAGGTGCATGCGTGTGCCACCGCGCGATCCGTCTCGAAAAACCGCCCGCCGTCGGAGAACGAATCCGGCGTCACGTTGACGATGCCCATAATCAACGTGGGACGCGGGAACTGGAATTCAAACTGGCGGGCGCGCAGCAGCATTTGGGAAAACACCCAAACACCCAAGGAATGTAGCAGGGAAAAGCCCCTTGTCCGGCGCTTTAGGTATTTGGGTTCTTGGGTATTTGTGTCTGGATGTGTGGTTGAGCGCGATCTTGGGTCCGGTAGCCCCTCCGTTCAATACCCCGCTCCGTCCTTGCCCCGTTGCATCAATTCGATTTCGTAGCCTTCCGGAGCGTCAATGAAGGCAAAGCCACTGCCATCTTCGCGAATGTGAGGTTCATCGGAGAACTTGAGGCCCATGGTTGCCAGGTGTCTGCCAAATGCCTCCAGGCTGTCCACCTCGAACGCCAGATGCGTAAGATCGGGTTGAACCTGCACGGGGCCGCTGCCAGGAAAAGAACAGATTTCGATCAGTTCCTGGCTTTCCGGCGCCTTGAGGAAAACCAATTCCGAACCGCGCGGTGATTTGTGCCGACGCACTTCCTCCAAGCCGAGCACCTCGCGATAGAAAGTGACGGTGCGTGCCAGATCGTTCACGCGATAACGGGTGTGCAGAAGTTTTTTGGCCAAGCTCATGACCGCAGCATAATGCGCTTGACCGGGCCGGGCCAAGCGGCAATTGCGGGGCAACGCCACGGCGCCAAGGCGCGAAGGCCCAAAGGAAAATATCCCCAAGGGAATTCGACAATCAGCCCAGCATTGGTGCGATGGTGGCCGTGCGCAAGCACCTACGCTGGGTGGCGAATCACAAATTGAAATCAACTCTGAGGAGTTGCATCGAATTGCGACGAGCGTGATGCAACCGCGTTGCGGTTGGAAATGTTTTGGGGACGCGTGACCCAGGGTCGTCGCTTCGCGCCATCCCTGGGCTGAAGGATTTGAATCCCGTTGGGATTCGGAGCGCGGCGTTCACGCCGCTTCACCTTCCGCTCATTCAAGTCGCCGGATTTCTCAAAAACCTCACAACATCGAACGGTGAAGCGACCTGAAGGTCGCGCTCCGGGAAAGCGCCGTCAGGCGCGGCATCGTGGTAGGACGGCGCTCAAGAAAATCACAAAGCCCCGTCAGGGGCGGCATGGGCGGAAGATGTCGCTCCTGACGGAGCTGGGAAATTTCTGCGACCCGGTTCTACAAAGATGACCCGCCTACAGCGCTCGTGTTTGCATTTTGAATACGACATTTGTTTTGTCCGGGACGCCGTTGGTGAACACCACGGTGACGGGTGCGGATACAAGATTGGAAAATGAAAGAGTGCGCGTAACAAATCCGCTGAAATTACTCTGGAGCGGCGGGTTAAACCACACGAGCGAATCTCGATTTAACGAGTTACCGCTCGACATCCCGTTGCCTGAAGAAGAACCATCTGTCGCCGCTTCCTGTTCTTGAAGCGTGTAGGAAGCGTCCACACTTTCCAAATGGTTGCCATCGGGAAGTTCGATGATTGCATCAACGAGCGGTGCGCCTGATTTCGCCCTCTCTGTTCGTTGCGAGAGTAATTTCTTTTGCTCTTCCAAGAAGGCTGACCATGTTTTGCCTGAAATCCATTCGATGTTTCCACCAACAAAAACGACTTGCCGCCCGCCGTCTTTGGTTTTGTCTCCATTGTGTCCGAGTGGTTGCTTGCAATAGAGGAGCGCGATTCGTGTGTCATCGGCACGGGTCAATCCATCAGTGTAATGCCACCCGCAACTATCCGGCCCAAGCAAACCGCCACTATCAAGAATCCTACGGGTTGTCTCTTCTGGGACGATCATTCCCCGGATCGTGTACGCATCGAGATAGTTGGATCGGCAGAGCAAGCTTAAGGATGCTTCCGGAGAAGATTCACCCGTTGGATACCGCCCGCCATTTTCGCTCGCAAACTGTTCAAGCGCGCCCATCACCCCGATGATGCAGCAATGACTTTGGCCGTACGGGAACTTTGATATGTAATAAACGCCTCCAGCAATCACCAAGACCGCGACGATTCCAAAAACTATCGCGATTATGCGGAGGCGCTTTTTCATGCCTTCTTCCCCCTCACCTTCGCCGCCACCTTCAATCGCAGTGCGTTGAGCCGGATGAAGCCCGTCGCGTCATCCTGGTTGTAGGCCTTCGTTGGGTCGGCTTCCATCGTGGAAATCATAGTCGGGCCGGCGCGCAGTTCACGCTTTCTTCTTTCGTCTGGGTTTGGGGTTCTGCTGTTCTTTCGTCACGACGTGAAAACCAATTTCGCGGCGCGGCGGCTCTGGTAACGGCGGCGGGTCGAGAATATCCATCACGCGCCGTAGCACTTCCACAATGGCGACCTCGTGTCCGTCGAGCCGCGCGGTCAGTTTCTTTTCCAAGTCGGCCAGTTGCCTTGCCAATTCCTTGGTGCTGCCCAGCAATTCACGCATTTGCACGAACGCGCGCACCACAAACACGCTCATGCGCACGGCTTCCGGGCTGTTGAGAACGTTTGCCGCCATGATTGCGCCATTTTCAGTGAAGACGTAGGGGAGGTATTTGACATTCATGCCTCGCTTCAAGGTCGCAATTTGCGACCTTGAACGAAGTTCTGTTTCAGCTTCCTCGGCGGTGAGTTGAAACAGAAAGTCAGATGGGAATCGTTTCGCATTACGTTTGACCTGCTCGTTCAGACGTTTCGTCGGCACACCGTAGATCCGCGCGAGGTCAGCGTCGAGAATGACTTTCTTCCCGCGAATTGTGCGAATCAGCGAACCGATTCTGTCCACGCGCACCAATGATTGATTGCTCATCGCGTTTTGTTTCGATGCGGTCGCAAATTGCGACCGGTTCGACAATTCAACTTGAGATGCCAATTTGGCATTTCAAATTCCAGACTTTAAGGTCGCAATTTGCGACTTCAAGTTGCGGTCTCTGCATTTGTTCAAAGTCACAAATTGTGACCTCAAACATTTTCACCTTCTCTTCGCGTGAACTTTCGCCGCCACCTTCAACCGCAGCGCGTTGAGCCGGATGAAGCCCGTCGCGTCGTCCTGGTTGTAGGCTTTGGTTGGGTCGGCCTCCATCGTGGCGATGTGCGGGTTGTAGAGACTCACCGGACTCTTGCGGCCGGCGACCATGAGGTTGCCCCTGTAAAGTTTCACGCGCACCGTGCCGCGCACGATCTTCTGCGATTCCTCGACGAGCGTTTGCAGGCGCCAGCCGCTCCGGCGAATACCAGTAGCCGTAATACACCAGCTCCGCGTAGCGCGGAATGAGCGCGTCGCGCAGGTGCATCACCTCGCGGTCCATCGTGAGCGATTCCATCTGCCGATGCGCGAAATGCAGGATCGCGCCGCCGGGCGTCTCATACACGCCGCGCGATTTCATCCCCGCGTAACGGTTCTCCACCATGTCCACGCGCCCGACCCGTCCTCCGTAGCAGCACTGCGGAGGGTGGACGCCGTGTTTGCCGCCGAGCCGGTTCAACGCTTTCATTGCGAACAGGCGAAAATGATTTTCAATTTGGGAAAAATGTTTTCAAGTCCGGCCAACTTGGAAAAATCTGCTAGCACTTGTTAGCCACGTAAATTATCCAGCGCTCCTTTCAATTCGTGCTCCAAACTCTGGAAAGCTGCTGCTCTTCGTAGCGGGCTGTAGTCTTGAATCAACTCGGCCAAACGCTGGATAGCCTGGCCGGTTCTGAATTTTCGCAGACGACGAGGAGGCTTGTCCGTCGCGAGGCGTAAGGCCTCATTGAGCACGGCTTTTGGATCAGGCAAGTCTTCGACTTTTGAAATCGGTGGCAAGCCCAGCGGCGTCGTGCCCTTCGGATTGCCGGCTGCTTGTCGAATCGCACCTTCGTCAAACAGCAACCATGCCTCGGTCATCCGAACTGGCACGACGCAGACATAGGGGCGGCGCGCGAAAAAATCAGAAGCAATACGCTGAATTGCAGATCGAATTTCATCTACGCGGGTTAAGCGGGATTCCCGCTCTGCGTCGCGATGAACAAAGACTAGATCGCAAGGATATAGTTCCAAGGCGGCTCGAATCTTGCGCTCCAAGCCATTTATCGGTTGTGGGAATGCCCTCAGGTCAGCCCACGCAGACTCGATTGGGTCGTCCACTCCGTTTGACTGCAAGAGCCATTTCAAAGGGTGGAGCAACGCGGCATCTGACGGGCCATCGGTAACGAGCGTGAATCGAAGCGAACTCATGCGCCAGAGGGAAACGTCATCAGAAGTTGGAGATCGTCTCGATCCATCACGCGTCGTTTCGCGACATCCGAGTCGCGCTCTGCGGCTGAAGGGTTCAAGTAGGCAAGTAAGTCTCCTTTTCCGGAAATTCGGTGGCCTTTTATTTTCTGTCTCCATGTGCCCTCAAGGCAACTGAACTGGAGCTGCCGAAAACGGATTTGCGTTATGCCGCTCTGCCGATCTGGGGGGCGGACGCCTTCCACTAATTCCGCGACCAACAGCGAATCCGCAGGCGTCTGGAGAACGACTGAGGGCGAATGGGTGTTGATAATTACTTGTCGTAACGGATTCTCCTCATCGAGCGGTGAATCGGTGTCGGTTGCGATGTCTTGGAGGAGGCGGAGCATCGAATGAATTCGCCGAGGGTGAATGCCGTTTTCCGGTTCTTCAAAGCACAGGACGCCACCACTCTGTCCGTCAAACTCGGTCACAGCCAGGGCGAGAAATCGCAGCGTTCCATCCGACAGAGCGCTCGCTGGATGAACCGTTCCGTCCCGGCTCTTCACCTGAACGGTAAACAGTTGGCGTGTCTCATCACGATTCACCTTCACTTCGCGAACGTCCTCAATTAGCTCTGCCAGACGATTCGCTATATTGGCAAGCACGGCGCTTTCTTTAACGTCACTGGAAACCTTGCCCGTTCCGTTCCCATTTTGTCTGGCGAGGTGATTGAGAGCCGCCGGCAGATGTGCGCCTTCAGCCGTCATCTTTGTGGGAGCAGTGCACGGATCAGGTCGCCGCAACGCGGAACTCTCCAAGTGCAATAACCGCCACGATTGCATTTCGCGGCGGACCAACATTGCTGTGGGATACTCGCCAGCCTGCACAGTGCTCAAGAGTGTGCGCGGCAGACTCGCCGTAGGTCTCGTGAACAAACGGCCTGAACGGCCATCTTGGTGGAGTCGAACCATGCGTTGGAGGCCTTCTCCTTCGGTAGATATGAACTTTGCAGTGTGGCGACCTTTCAGCACAGATTGTCTCCACTCGCGTGAATGTGGAAAAAGCAAATGCTGTGGTGCTTCACCCAAGCGTAAAGGGACGAGGGTTTCTTCGATTAATTCCAGCGGTCCGGCCTCTTTGCTTGGGGAATCCTCTGCTCGTAATCCCAGTACAAGTGAATACCGGACCAGCGTGATTGAGCCTTCCACCGGCTGCCCCAGTTCATCCGTTCCCTTTGCAGGCAAGATCATGTCGGCCTCGAATCGAATCGCTTCCGCGCGAGTGTCGCCAACGCAATGAAAAATGCCTCGCAGATCTCCCGTCCGCTCGGACTCCGACCGGACTGACAACGCAGCTTCGGCGAGGGTCCTGTCTGTTAACGCACTCAGGAAAAGAATCGCGTCGAACAGATTTGATTTCCCGACACCATTCGGTCCGGCGATGCACGTAAACGGTCCGAAGCGGACGTCCACATCCACCAGATTCTTGAATCCTGACACTTTTAGTCGGGTCAGCATTTGAATTAATTTACCGCTGCGCTCTCAGAAAGCAGTACTTTTGTCCGAATGGTCATTTCACCCCCCGCACCTTGGCCGCCACCTTCAGCCGCAGCGCGTTGAGCCGGATAAACCCCGTCGCGTCCACCCTCCGCAGTGTTGCTACGGAGGAGGGGTCGTCCTGGTTGTAGGCTTGGGGCGGGTCGGCTTTCATCGTGGCCAAGAGTTCACGCTTTCTTCCGGGCTTTGGCAACTGGCTTTTCATCTGTTTCGACATGGAAACCAATCCGCCGTTTCGGTTGGTCCGGCTCGGGCGGTAGTGGCGGCGGGTCGAGGATGTCCATCACGCGCCGCAGCACTTCCACAATGGCCGCTTCGTGGCCGTCCAGCCGCGCGGTCAGCTTCTTTTCCAAGTCGGCGAGTTGCTTTGCCAGTTCCTTGGTGCTGCCCAGCAATTCACGCATTTGCACGAACGCGCGCACGACAAACACACTCATGCGCACGGCTTCCGGGCTGTTGAGAACATTGGCCGCCATGATCGCGCCGTTTTCCGTGAAGGCGTAGGGCATGTAGCGTCGACCGCCACGCCCGTTTGAGGTCACAATTTGTGACCTCAAACCTTCGAACTCCTTCTCCGTCAATTGGAGGAGGAAGTCACCTGGAAAGCGTTTGAGGTTGCGCTTCACGGCCTGATTGAGCGCTTTGGTCGTCACGCCGTAAATTCGCGCGAGGTCGGCATCGAGAATGACTTTCTTCCCGCGAATCGTCCGAATCAGTGAACCGATTCTGTCCACGCGTACCAACGATTGATTGCTCATGTCCGTTGCTTTCCGAACCCAGCGCAATTTGCGACTTCAAGACGCGGTCTTTGCATTTGTTCAAGGTCACAATTCGTGACCTTAAACATTTTCATTTTATCTTCCTCTGCACCTTCGCCGCCACCTTCAACCGCAGCGCATTCAGCCGGATGAAGCCCGTCGCATCGTCCTGGTTGTAGGCTTTGGTCGGGTCGGCTTCCATCGTGGCGATGTGCGGGTTGTAGAGGCTCACCGGGGACTTGCGTCCGGCCACCATGATATTTCCCTTGTAGAGCTTCACTCGGATTGTCCCGGTCACGTCCCGCTGGCTTTCCTCGACGTAGGACTGCAAGGCGAGGCGTTCGGGTGAAAACCAAAAACCGTAATAGACGAGTTCGGCATACTTCGGAATGAGCGCATCCCGTTGGTGCATCACTTCGCGGTCCATCGTGAGCGATTCCATCTGCCGATGCGCGAAATGCAGAATCGCGCCGCCGGGCGTCTCATACACGCCGCGCGATTTCATCCCCACGTAACGGTTCTCCACCATGTCCACGCGCCCGACGCCGTGTTTGCCGCCGAGCTTGTTCAACGTCTTCATCACGCCGAGCGGGGAAAGTTTTTTGCCGTTCACGGCCACGCAATTGCCGCGCGCGAATTCCAGCGTGACGAACTCCGGTTTGTCCGGCGCGTCTTCGGGGAACACGGAGAGCGTGTTGAACGAGCCGCGATATTTCGGCGCGCTGGCGTCGAGCAACGGGTCTTCGAGAATGCCCGCCTCGTAGGAGATGTGCAGCAGGTTGCGATCGGACGAAAACGGTTTCTTCGCGCTGGCCTGCACGGGGATTTTCTTCTTCGCGCAATACGCGATCATCTCCGCGCGACCGGGGAACTCGTTCCGATACCGTTCGTCGCGCCACGGGGCGATGACCTGCAAATCCGGCGCGAGCGCGGCGGCGGTGAGTTCGAAGCGCACCTGGTCGTTGCCCTTGCCGGTCGCGCCGTGGGCGATGGCGTCGGCCTTTTCCTTCTTCGCGATCTCCACCATGCGCTTGGCGATGAGCGGTCGCGCGATGCTCGTGCCGAGAAAGTATTGGCCCTCGTAAATCGCCCCGGCGCGGATCATCGGGAAGATGAAGTCGCGCGCGAATTCTTCCTGGAGGTCATCAATGTAAATCTTCGACGCGCCGGTGTTGCGGGCCTTCTTTTCGAGGCCGTGCAATTCCTCCTCCTGCCCGATGTCGGCGCAGAAGGCGATCATTTCCGCGTTGTATTTTTCCTTGATCCAGGATAGGAGCACCGAGGTGTCCAGTCCGCCCGAGTAAGCTAAAACAATTTTCATGCGGCGCCGATTAAACCGGCAAGGCGACGCAAGCGCAAAGCGGAAATGAAGCGGTGAACCTACCCAAAAAGCTCGGGGATGACCTTCCCCTCGCCGTCGCGGGTAACGTAGAACGGCCGTTTCTCGATTTCGTAGGCCAGCTTTGGAGAAATCCCCAACGCGTGGAAGAGGCTGGCATGCAAGTCCTCGATGATCACCCGATCTCTGAGGGTCTTGCAGGGGCGTTCCTCGGCCGTGAGTCCGTGCAGGTAACCGCGTTTCATGCCGCCCCCGAAGAGCAACACACAGCCCGCGTCGGTGAAATGCCGGTGCATGCCGTAGTGTTTGGAGTCCTCGACCCGGTCCGGCACTTCCACCTGATCCTTGATTCGTTTGTCGGGCTTGCCCTCGATCATGGCGTCGCGGCTAAACTCGCTGGCCAGCACGATCAGCGTGCGATTCAACAATCCGCGCGCTTCCAGGTCCAGGACCAACTGCGAAAGCGGCGAGTCAATCTGCTGTTTCATGGCGGCAACGCGCGTGTGGCCGTTCTCGTGCGTGTCCCAGTTCAGGAAGGGAATGTATTCTGTACTGACCTCGATGAAGCGTGCGCCGACCTCGGCCAACCGTCGCGCCAAGAGACAGCCCAGGCCAAAGCGTCCGACCATCTGCTCCTCGTATTTGGCGCCAAACCGATCCTGCTTGGCGTCAAAACGCTGGCCCGGTTCGTAGCCGGGGACGTATTTGCGGATGCTCTCAATCGGCTCCAGCGCGAGGTCGAAGGCCTTGGCGGCCGGTGAACTCAGCAACCGGTGCGCGTTGTCGAGCGAGCGCAACAGCGAGTCCTTTTGATAATCACTGCCGGCCTCACCGATGGGGCTGGCGGCGAGCAGACGCTTGTAGAACCTGTTGCGATCTTCAAACCGGCCCGGAGTCATGCCGCCCGGGGGGCGCACCGTTTCGGCGGCCTGATCGGGAAACGGAATGTTGAATGGCCCGTATTCGCTGCCCAGGAACCCCGCTGTGGTGAAAGCCTTCAACTCTTCGCCTTCCCCGACATCGAAGCGCTGGCCGATGTTGATGAATGCCGGCACGGCGGGATTCAAGGGACCGAGCGTGCGCGCGATGATGGCGCCGATATGCGGCGCGGCGACGGTTTGCGGCGGGGCGTAACCCGTGTGCCATTGATATTGATGGCGCGAGTGAAGAATAAAACCCAGATCACCCGCCGTGTAGGTGCGGATCAGGGTGCCGCGGTCCATCACCTGGCCGGTCTTTTCCAGTCCCTGGGAAAACTTGATATGATCCACCGCAGTATCAATGCTGGGAAACGTGCTCAGGAATGAATCCGGCGCCATGCCCTTGCTGAACGGCGTGTAGCGTTTGGGATCGAACGTTTCCGTGTGCGCCATGCCGCCGCCCATCCAGAGCACGATGACCGTGTCCGCACTGGCATTGATCTTCTCCACTTCATCGGCACAAATGGCGCGCGGGAAGCCGGCCGCCAGGGCGGAGAGCGTCGCCGCGCTGGCGGTCTTCAGGAAGTCACGACGGGATTGAGGAGCGAAAATCTTCATGGCTGTTTATTTTTCGGGATAATGATTCTTTGCTTAACCTGTAAACGATTGGGATTGACGCCGGGATTTGCTTTCAACAGATCACTGAATGAAACGCCGTGAAGGCGGGCGATTTTCGTCAGCGTGTCGCCACTCTTAACGGAATACCCGCCGTTGTTGGCGGGCAGGTCCGCCTTCGCGTGTTTTTTCTGCCAGCGCGCGTCGGCTTCCTTGTCGAGTTCAGCAAGAATGTCGGCCCCAAACTTCTGCTTGATGGCGGCTGTGGAAGTTTCGTTGTAACCGCGCAGGTAAGCCAGCAACCCTTCACTGACGATACAGCCGGCAATGGGGAGCAACTCCACGTTGCACTGCTCCTTCAGCAAACGCGTGTATTCACCCCAGGCGGGCCCGGGTAGCCCTGCGCTTTTCACCATCATCACGCCGTTGCTCAAATCGTGGCGGGCATCGGCCTGACCCAACTCCACGGCTTTCGCAGGATCATTGGGGTAACCGAGCATGTCCTTGTCCGGCTTGGGCATGTTTTCGGTTTGTGCCAGGCACAGTTCCACCGGGACGGACAATAGAACCGCCGCCGCCATCGCCATCCACGGGCGGAGATGGACAGCAAACCGTTTTACGCGCGCCTTCTTCACTTCAGTAAATCAGTTGAAACTCCGGCAGCATGGCCAGCGCCCACATCAAATCTTCCACGCCGGCTTTCTGCGCCGGCTGGCCAAGAATTGCCTCCGACGCGCGCACCTCCGCCGCCGTTGGTTTTCGACCCAAGGCTTTCTGATAAAGCGTTTCCGCCAGCACACGGCTTGAGTCTCCGTTTCGGGTCGCCAGTATCTTCTCCGCGCCGTGCTGCAGGAGGTTGGCGAGTTCGGTGCCATTCGTCAGTTCCAATGCCTGCAACGTGGTGGCGGCAGAAGCCCGCACCGTGATGACTTGCTCGCGATTCGGACGGCCCAGCGCGACCTGCAACTCGTCCGCGGGCACGAGCGCGGCGCGCACCGTGGCGAAGCGGTTCGTCGCACCATCGGCGTGGATGATCCGGGGGGCGGGTTTCGCATACCAGATGCCGGTCAATTCGCCGATGGCATCCCGGAATTGCTCCGCCGACATCCGCCGCACCAGCGGACCGCGGAAAACGAAATCGTCGTGGGTCTGTTCTTCCGCCGGCACGGCTGGCAACTGATACGCCCGCGAAGTGAGCAGCCGTTCGATCAGTTTCTTCGCATCGTAACCTTGATCGGCAAAGTCCTCCGCCAGCCAATCGAGCAAGTCCACGTTCCACGCGGGGTTTTCCATTTCGTCCACGGGTTCAATCAGTCCCCGGCCAAAGAACTTCTCCCAGAGGCGATTCACGAACGTGCGCGTGAGCCGGCCATCCTGGCGATGGGTGATCAATTTGGCCAGTTGCTCCAGCCGTTCCGCTCTGGCGGCTTGCGGGTTAATGTCGCCGAGTTGCGGATAAATGAAACGCAGCGGCGCGTAGGTGCCGGTCGGCTTGTCGCAATGCACCATCTCCAGCGGTTCGTCACTGTAAATGCCAGCCAACCCGTAGGCGTCGGCCAGCGTCCAGTCGTTGATGAAACTGTCGTGGCAGGAGGCGCATTTGAGGTTCACGCCCATGAAGATCTGCGAGATGTTTTGCGCGGCCTGCATCTGCGGCGTTTGACTGGCGTTGACGACGCCGCGCCACACAATGCCCTTGGTGAAGCCTTCGGCTTCGGGCGTGGGATTGATCAACTCCGCCACGAAGCGGTCATAAGGCAGGTTGTTCTCCAGCGCCGTGTACAACCATTGCGTGATCTGTCTGCGACCGCCGTCAATGTAACCCGTGCCGCTATAATCATTCCGCAGCATGTCGTTCCAGAACGTCATCCAATGCAGCGTATAGTTATCCTGGTCCGCCAGCAGACGACGGACGAGTTGAGCGCGTTTATCCTGGCTCCGGTCGGCCACGAATCGCTGTAACTCCTCGGGCGGCGGCAGCAGACCGATCACATCGAGGTACACGCGTCGGGCGAATACCCGGTCGACAACGGGCTTGGGCCATTTGATCTTCTGCGCAGCAAAGTAGGCATCCAGGAAACGATCCACGGGGTTGGCCTTCTGGTCCGTGCCGGGTGGCAGTTCGGGCCGGCGTGCGAGCAGATTAATCGGTTCCAGCTTGCCGAAGCTGACGCCCGCATCCCACGGCGCCCCCTGATCAATCCAGCCGCGCAGCACGGCGACCTGCTCGCGGGTGAGTTTCGTCCCCTTCTGCGGCATCACGGTATCGGGATCAAACCCCATGACGAGTTCGATCAAATAACTCTCGGCGCTTTTCCCCAAAACAATGGCCGGGCCGGAGTCGCCCCCTTCGAGCATGGTCTCGCGCGTATCCATGCGGAAACTGCCTTTGCTCTTGCCCCGTCCGTGACAACTGATGCAGCGGGCCTCGAGGATGGGTTTGATCTCCTTATTGAAATTGACCGAGTGTGTGGCGGGTGGAGGCAATTGGCCGGTCTGTTCCGGGGTCAAGCCGGCAAAGCTCGGCGCCAAACTGGCAGCCAGCAGGACAACAATCAGTTGTGAGAACTTGGGGTTCATGCGCTTCAAAGTGTAACGGAACTGGCTTGGAGAGTCAAAGGCCACAACCGCTGCTGTCGAGAGCAGTTCAAAAGGAGGACAGTTTGTGGATCACAAAGAGAATGATTGTTGGATCAAAAGGAAAGTGAAATTGGGAGGTTCGGTTAAAGGCGGTGGCGGGCCAGGACCTCGGGCCAGACAGGGTGGGCCGGATTGGGCGGCTGGGGGGATGACCCAGAAGCACTGTTTGGGATGATGGACGAGGGTGACATGTTTGTCGGCCAGCGGGGTGACGGGCCAGTGTTTGCCAAGGAAGTCGAGGGTGCAATCGGCGTTTTGGCGACGCTGAAGATACCGGGCCAAGTGCAGGCCAAGCAACGGGACCACAGGCACCGGGCGGTGGTGGTTGCGCTTTTCTTTGAGAGCGAGTTCTCAGGCCGCGTCGTGCGTCAGGCCAGTGGTGCGACAGACGTCCTGCGCGTTGTGCCAGGCGATTTGGGTGCGGAGCGAGGGGTTGGCGGGCAGGTAGTCGGTGATTTTCTCGTAGGCCAGGAGGGTGACCAGGCGGTTCTGCAACGTGCCGAAGCGGCATTCGATTTTGCCTTGGCCTGAGCATCGGGGGCGACCCGATGGGCGACGCCCAGCGCAGTGAAAGCGCGCTGGAATTGGGAGTGGGTGTCGAGCCGGTCGGCGGTAGAGGTGTGGCCGAGCGGGACAAGCCAGCCGAATCCGCCGACGGTGAACAGAATCCTCCTTTTGATCCAAAATCACTTCTCGTCTTGCTCCAACAATTCCCTCTCGTTTTGATCCGCCCCCGACACGCCCCAACACAAAGCTTGAAAGATTCCTTCGGCGGCTGCGAATGTATGTCCGTGCGCAAATCCGAAGTTTGTGTGCCTGGCGCTGAAGATCCAAACGCCACGCGCTCCAGCCTGGTCAACCGCCTGCGGGATTGGGACGACCAAACCGGCTGGCAGGAGTTCTTCGACCGTTACTGGAAGCTCATTTATGCCGTGGCCATCAAGACCGGCCTCTCCGACGCGGAGGCTCAGGACGTCGTCCAGGAGACGGTTGTCGCCGTCGCCAAGCAGATGCGCGAAGGCGGTTACGACCGCACGAAGAGTTCCTTCAAAAACTGGCTGTGCCTGATCACCCGCCGCCGGATCGTGGACCACTTCCGACGCCGTACGAAACTGAAACGACCACCCTGCGGCCCGCCCGACGACACAAGTCGCACCAGCACCGCCGCGCGCGTGCCGGATCCCGCCAGCCTGGAACTCGATGCCGTTTGGGAAGAGGAATGGCGGAAGAACCTCGTTGATGCCGCCATCGAACGCGTGAAACTACAAGTCGCGCCCAAGCAGTTTCAAATCTTCGATCTTTCCGTGCTCAAGGACCTCCCCGTCCGCGAGGTAACGAAGCTGCTCAAGGTAAACGCCGCCCAGGTTTATCTGGCACGTCATCGGATCAGCGCGCTGGTGAAGAAGGAAGTCGCCCGCCTCGAAACGCAGGCGGAGAAAGCGGAGGTGAAGGGGTGAAATTCCGGAACACTCTTGGCAGGCTGGCGGCGAAGCTTTGGACTGCGGTGACTTGTCACCGCTTTGTTCGCTTGGCTGACTTGTCGGTCAAGCAGGGCCGCGCAAAGCGGCACGGAGAATTGCTTCAACCAAGCAATTCTGTGGAATGCATTCGCCAGCCGGCTTTCGACGGCGACAAATCAACTGCGGAAAGCGCGGCCAGGTCCGCGCACTCCAAAGCCCCCGGAGCGCGGACAGCCATGTCCGCGCGAATCGCTGACTGGAAACCCGCGGACAAAGCTGTCCGCGCTCCTGCAGTTCGGTTGTCCACCGGCCCCACGCCTACGCGAGAGTTTGTGGACGTGGTCCTGGATTTCATCAAGGTCTTCACCAATTTGACCACCTCCTCTCAGCCTTGGCGCCGCTACCGCGTAGCCCCACGTGCAAACCCGGCAGCCTTCCGCCACAGTCTGCTCCTTGGTATTCAACTTGCACTCCATCGTGCCGGCTTGGCAGGCTCGCGCAAAATCGTCGGTCGCACTACGCTTTGATCGCGATGCCTGAACCAGAGCCATCCGCTGCCATTCAGACCCCCGGCACCACGCCTGCGCCCGTTGGACAACGCGATGATTCGCCACCGTTTCCCGTTCCCGATCACACGCTGATTCGCCGCGTCGGCAGAGGTGCTTACGGTGAGGTCTGGCTGGCCCGCAACGCCCTTGGCACGTGGCGCGCGGTCAAATTTGTCCGCCGCAGTTCCTTCGATGATGACAAGCCATTCGAGCGCGAGTTCGCCGGCATTCAACGCTTCGAGCCGATTTCCCGCAGCCACGAGAGCCAGCTCAACATCCTGCATGTGGGTCGCGCCAGGGACGGCTTCTACTATGTGATGGAACTGGCCGACGACATGAGCGACGCGCTTCCCGGTAACGCCGGTTTTCCAACCGGCGAGGACGGACTGGAGAGCCGGAAGAGCGAGCCTGACTCGCCGACTGGAAAATCGGCGTTACAGCCGGATACCTACACGCCGCGCAACCTCCGCAGTGAACTCCACCTCCGCAGCCGGTTACCCGCGGCTGAATGTCTCCGCATTGGCCTCGCGCTCACCACCGCGCTCGAACATCTCCACAAGCACGGGCTCGTCCATCGCGACATCAAGCCCTCGAACATCGTCTTCGTGAACGGCATTCCCAAGCTGGCGGACATCGGACTCGTGGCGCGCGCCGAAGCCACGATTTCGTTCGTCGGCACGGAAGGCTTCCTCCCGCCCGAAGGCCCGGGCACACGTCAGGCGGACATCTACAGTCTCGGCAAAGTCCTTTACGAAATCAGCACCGGCCACGACCGTCACCAGTTTCCGGAACTGCCGACCAACATTGTCGAACTGCCGGATCGCGCTGAACTCTCCGAGCTAAATGAAGTCCTCCTCAAAGCCTGCCATCGCGATCCTGAGCAGCGCTACCAGACAGCGGCAGAGATGCATGCGGACCTGGCGTTGCTGGAGAGCGGACGCTCGGTGGTGCGGCTGCGCGGAATCGAACGTCGACTTCGCTTAGTGCAGCGCGCAGGCGCGGCAGTCACGGTGGTGGCGGCCATTGCCGCTGGCCTTTATCTGTGGCAAGCCCACCAAACCGACAAGGTTCGCCAACTGGCGGCGCAGAACAGCAAACTGGCCGAGGAAAACCGTGACCGCCTGGTCCGCCTGAATGTTGCCAATGGGATTCGGGTCATGGATGAAGGAGACCTGGCTGGCGCATTGTTCTGGTTCAGCGAAGCGCTGCCATTAACGACGAATCGCCCGTCGGAAGAGGCGATCCACCGCATTCGTATCCAGCAAACGCTGGCCCCGCTTCCCCGCCTCCTGAATGTTTTCGCCCATCCAGCAGCGGTGAGTTCCGCAGAATTCAGCCCGGACGAGAAGCGTGTTGTTACCTCATCCAGTGATGGAATGATTCGAATCTGGAACACGGAGGCGAATGAGCAACCATTGGTGGAGTTCTCGCAGCCCTCGGAGAGGCTGTCCGCCTGGTTTGCCGAGGACGACCACCTGATCGTGGTTCGCGTTGTGGCTTCGGGGCAGGATCTCATGGAAATCCAGGAACTCTCGGTACTGGATGCCAATACCGGCGCACTGGCATTCCCGCCGCTCACGAACCTCACAACCGTCGCCATCAGTCCCGACGGCCGGTGGATCGCGGCAGGCCGTGAAGACCATGTTGTTGAGTTGATAGACCATCGAACTGGTCAGACCGTCGCCGAGCTTCGCGGCCACGAAGGCCCGGTCATCTGCGCGCAATTCAGCGAGGATGCCACACAACTGATTACCGGAAGTGCCGACCGTACGGCGCGTCGCTGGAGTGTATCAACGGGCCAACCTCTCGGTCCGCCATTGCCGCACGCGACCGCGGTTTATGCGGTGGTCTTCAATCAGGATGCCAGTCGGATGGCCACGGCCGGGTTTGACGATCCCTACCGGTCGCGCACCGCAATCCGAACCTGGGATGGTGCAACCAGCAAAGAAATTAGGAAATCATTCTCCGTCCGCGGACCCTCCCGGGTGCTGGAATTCGACCGAACTGGAAGACGACTGTTGACCGGCGGAGGCGAACCTGTCGCCAACCTTTGGGACGCGGACAGCCATACGCAGATATTCCCACCGCTGACAATGGCGGGCAAACCCGAATGCGTGGCCTTTATCCCCGATGGAGCGCAGTTCGCAATCGGCGGGGACGATGGGTTGGTGCGCTTTTGGAATCTGGAGGATGGTCGGCCCGGCTTGCCGTCGCTACACCATGGGGCTCGAACCCGGTCGGTTCGCTTCAACCGTGATGGCGACCTCGTATTGACAGCCAGTGACGATGGCACTGTGAAGCTCTGGGACTTGACGAAGGGTCTGTCTGACCGGCGGTACCGCCGGGAGGACGAGGAAATTGGTTCGGCTGCTCCCAGTCCTGATGGCCGGCGGCTGCTATTGGGCACGCTCAAGTACCCTGAAAGATCTTACGCGCTCCGAATGCTGGACGCCGCGACGCTGCAGGAAGTCATGGACCCCATGCCTTCTCCTGGCGGAATGTTGGGCGCGTTCGCCTTCGATTCGAGCGGGCAGAAATGGGCTGCTGGTTTGGGCTCCAAGGCCACTTATCTACCAGGCGAGCAGTCGCACTCCGCCGGTCTTTGGTGTCAGGAATATGGCCTGCTGAGGCACTTCGAGCTTCCACATGGCTGCCCCGTGCGAGAGCTCCGGTTTGATCCGGGCAGTTCACGGTTGGCCACGGTAGCTGATGATCTGAAGGTGCGTTTTTGGGACACGGCCAACGGCAAGCTCGAACGCGACTTCGCGCTACCGACTAATCACTACTTTCTTGCGCTGAACCCCAATGCCACCAGAGTCGCTGTCACCCGGGCAGACGGAGTCGCTCTGATCTTTGACCTCATCGAGGAACGACCCGTCGGTGAACCGCTGCGACATGGCGGCTTGGTGCAAGCAGCCGCGTTTAGCCCAGACGGGCGATATGTGGCGACAGTAGGCAACAATCAGAAGTGCCGTGTGTGGGAAGCTCAGACCGGCCGGCCCGTTTCTCCCTTCTTCACGCCTGGTGACGACTTGTGGCTGGTCGGTTGGAGTCCCGACTCCCGCCGCGTCCTGACTGGTGGTTTTTCTCCTTTCGTCAAGGTTTGGGATGCAGCTTCGGGCGAACTGGCACTACCTCCTATGTTCATGTCTGAAAGCGTCCAGCAGGCCCGCTTCAGTCCGGATGGCCGATTCATATATGCGTTTGGAGCGCATAGGATGCGTGTCTGGGACGCTGGCACGGGAGAAGAAATAACACCGTTCATGCAACATCGCAGGTTGCCTTTCACCATGCTCCTGACCGATTCCGGGGACATCGTGACCTCGGGCGAAGCCGAGCACTTGCGAATACAGACCTTGCAGCCGTCTCATCTGCCAGCGCGCGACCTTTCGGATTACGCCCGCTTGCTCATTGGCCGGCGTCCCACCCAATTGGGTGTTAGTTCCATCTCCGCCACTGAACTTGCCGATTCCGTTCGCGATCTTCGGATTCGTCAGCCGTCGCTCTTCAGGATGTCGGACGAGGACAAACGCACCTGGCATGAGCAGCAAGTCAGAGTGCCGGACAATCTGGTGCGGCTTGAGGCGGCGATTTTCCACCTCGAACGCCTGACGAAACTCACGCCGGATGACACCGAACTCCGCCTGCGGTTTGAGCGCTACCTGGCGGGCCGCATTCCGCCACGCGACTCGTCAGCGCCACCCCATTCGCTCGATCTAACCCGTGCCTACACGGAGGCTTTGAACATGTTCATCTGGCAGGAATTCAACGCCATTCCACGTGGCCGGCAGCGACTGGCCGGGACGGAGTTTGATATTCGTGGCTTCATCTGGCCGTGGCGTCACGCCGAATCCTTTGATCCAAGCCCGGGGTTTGCCAGGTCATTTGCGGTTCCAGTGAACCAGAAGTGTCGTCAGATTCATTTCCTGCACGCCACGGAAGGCTCGACCCCCGAAGATGGAACCCTCGTGGGCCGATGGGTGATCCGCTACGCGGACGGCACGGAGCGGGAATGGCCCCTCCACTACGGTGTGCAGTTGCGGGATTGGTGGTGGATCCAGCGGGACGCCTTGGAAGCGACCGAGGCGGTCATCGCCTGGCGCAGTCAATCGGACTTTCCCACTCGCCGGCTGTTCAAGGCTACCTGGTCCAACCCGCGGCCGGAGTTGGAGATCGCCACCCTGGAACTCCGCGTCGGAAGAACCTCTCAGCACCCGATAGTCCTCGCCATTACGGCAGAATGATACTTGTCCCTGCGCTCGCACAAACACGGCTGCCTGGATCAAAGCCAATTAATCAGAAGGCCCACTAAATCCGCACAATCCAAATTGAGCTGTCCCTTGGCGGAACATAGGACGGATGCCTTGGATCATTGTCGGTTCTCCAACCGACCAACCTGCGTCCGCCCGGTACGACCTTCCTGGCGATTTGATAATACGCATGGCCACGCCACAGATGCGCGGCTTTTTCCTGAAAGATTCCCATGCGGCTTGCGAATACATCCTCGTGACCACAACCAACATGATGAGCCCAGTTCAATTCAAACCACTTCATCCCATGAAACGAGCCTTCCAGTGCTTCATCCTAACTCTGGCAATCGGCGCACCGTGCCTGACTTCTCGCGCCAACGATTTGGAAGAACGCCGCCCGATGTGGCGAACCGTGGCCAAGTTCGAATCGGAGTGGCCTACTTCAGTGGATGCGCTCACCGCCGATGCCGACGGGAATCTATACGCGGCCATCTCAGTCTCGGATAACGAAGGCCGGATTCATGCCGTCATACGGAAGAGCTCTGACCGCGGAAGCACTTGGAGCGTGGTCGAGGATTTTGTGCCCGGCGCGTCCGGTTTCGCCCGCATTCTGAGTTTGGGGACAGACACGGCTGGCCACCTCTACGCGGCGGGCTATCTTGCTGATGAGCACGATCACCTCCGTTGGATTGTGCGCAAGCGAGTTGCTGGAGGAACGGCCTGGTCCACAGTGGATGATTTCACTTTACCGGGTAGCCAGAAGACGGCGGCGCAATCGCTTTCGGTGAACGCCGACGGAACTGTGTATGTGGCGGGTTACGGCGACGAGCCTCCTGGCTCCGGCCCATTGCACACTCGCATGCACTGGCTGGTCCGATGCAGTCGCGATGGCGGCAAGACGTGGTCCACGGTCGAGGACTTCCGCCATGAATTCAGCGCGTGCGCAACCGCAATCTTAAGCACCCCGCAGGGAGTGTTTGTCGGCGGCTCCGCCTGGCATGAAGGCAAGGTAACCGGCGAGACCTGGCTCGTGCGCAAAGGCACCTCGGATGAAAGCGGTGCGCTCCGCTGGCAAACTGTGGATGCGTTCCAGATGGAAGACGGCAAGCACGGGCATGTCTCGCGGGTTCAGTCTTTGGGAATGGACCGCGATGGCAATTTATACGCGGCAGGTCGCAGCCACGCGTGGGTGGATGAGCGGAGCAGCGCACATTGGGTGGTGCGCCGGGCCTCCCGCCGTGGCACGGATTGGGCGGTGGTGGACGCCTTCCAATTGGACTCGGGCTACCACGCTGTAGCACAAAGTGTGGCGGCAAATCCTGTGGGCGGGGTTTTTGTCGTGGGCCAGGCCGGGCACAGCGACGGCGGCATTCACTGGATCGTGCGGCAAAGTGTCACGGGCGCGGCCGGAAATTGGCAACTTCACGATGACTTTCGGTTGAGGGCTTCGGCCTCAACAGTTCCGTCCTCGCTCAGGCTCATCAATGGTGTCGCTCCGGGGACCGTGATGTCCAATTCGCCGGCCGAGTATTCCAAAGGTTCGGCCATCCTGGTGGCCGCGGAGTCACTCTACGCGGGAGGTTCAGCTCTGACGGGCAAAGGTCACGCGATCGTCCGAAAGTGGGAACTGCCTCGTGCGACCGAACAAGCGGCAAGTGCGCATTGAGGTGCGGCTTGCCCCGGCAGGCCAACCCTCCTATGAAACTGAAGGTGGGGCGCGTCACTCCGTGCGCGCCGGGGACCGTTTCCAGCGATGGCGGCGCGCCTGGGACTGATGCGCCCTACCAACACTGGGTTCGGGGGTTTACTGCGCGAATCTGGGTTTGGGATATCCTCTCACCGCTCGAACAAGCTGGGCGCGGCGCGCTGCGCGAGTTCCTGGCAACGGCCCAGGATTTCCGTGGGCGATTCGCAGGTGAGCGCGAACTCGGCAAGCTGCCGGGTATCGGTGACTTTGAGCCGGCGGATCAGGTATTTAACCTGCGCCAGGAGCGGCGGGGCGGCGCTGAGTTCATCCACGCCCAATCCGATGAGCAGCGGCGCGAGCACCGGGTCGCCCGCCATTTCGCCGCAGACACTCACCCACACCTTGTGCGCGTGCGCGGCGTCCACGGTGTTCTTGATCAGGCGCAGGATCGCCGGATGCGTCGGTTCGTAGAGATGGGCAATCTTCTCGTTCATCCGGTCCACCGCAAGGGAGTACTGGATCAGGTCGTTGGTGCCGATGCTGAAGAAGCGGCTGCGGCGCGCCAGCGAATCCGCCACCAGGGCGGCGGAAGGGATTTCAATCATCACGCCCACTTCCAGTTTGTCGTCGAAGGGAACATTCTGCTGCCGGAGTTCGGCTTTGAATTCGGCCAGCAGGGCGTTGGCCTGGTTCAATTCGTCCAGACCGGAAATCATGGGATACATCATCTTCACATTGCCCTCGACACTCGCGCGGAGGATGGCGCGCAGTTGCGCGCCGAACACGTCACGTTGCTGGAGACAAAACCGGATGGCGCGCCAGCCCAGGAACGGGTTCATCTCGGTGGGCACGTGGAGATGGGAAAGGAATTTGTCGCCGCCCAGGTCCAGCGTGCGGATGACCACCGGATGCGGCTTCAGTGCGGCGGCCACCTGCCGATAGGACTGGTACTGTTCCTCCTCGGTCGGCGGCGAATCGCGGTTGATGAAGAGGTATTCGGTGCGGAACAAACCCACACCCTCGGCCCCGCTGGCGGTGGCGGACGCGGCGTCCGCGGCTTGTTCGATATTGGCCGAGAGCAGGACGCGGTGATTGTCCAGCGTGACGGCCGGCTGACTGATTGTGTCGCGGAGCTTTTCCTCCAGCGTGACCTGCTTGCGAATCAATTGGCCGTACTCAAACAACGTCTGGTCGGTGGGATTGAGGATGATGACGCCGTTGAAGCCATCGAGCAGGGCATATTCGCCGTTCTCCAGTTCGTCACTGGCGGTCTTGAGTCCGACCACCGCCGGGATGCGTAACGAGCGCGCCATGATGGCCGTGTGCGAAGTCTTGCTGCCCACGTCCGTGGCAAACCCCAGCACGTTCTGCCGATCCAGTTGCGCGGTGCGGGAGGGGGTGAGGTCGTGGGCGATGATGATGCACGGCTCCGACAAATGCCGCAGGTCCACCTCGTCCGTGCGGCCCTGGAGATTGTTGATCACACGGCCCGTTACATCGCGCATATCGCTCACGCGCTCCCGCAGGTACTCGTCATCCACCTTGGACAACGCCAGGGCGTAGCGCTCGGACACGGCATGGAAAGCAAACTCAGCGTTGACTTTTTCCGACTGGATCACCCGGACAGCTTCGTCAATGAGGGCGGGGTCTTCGAGCACCATCAAGTGCGCGTCGAAAATGCTGGCCTGTTCGGCGCCGATGTTCTCCGCGAGCTTGTGTTGCACTTCGAGGATCTGGTGGCGCGTGGTCACCAGCGCGCGTTGCAGGCGGTTGACCTCCTCGCCGGCCTCGCTTTCCGACAGGTCCTGGCGCGTCACCACCTGCCGCTGCTTGTCGAGCACCAGCAGCTTGCCGCGACAAACGCCCGCGGACACGGGGATGCCCCGCAGAATCTTCTCGCCTTTGTGCAACCGGTCAACCACGCACGAGGATTAGCTGATTGCCCGGCGGGAAGGAAACCAATTCTTCGGCGGAACCGGCGAAAAAGCGAGCGCCTGCCCGGAGAAAACGCTTGCCTAGGCTTCCGTGCTTTTCGTTCACTGGAAGTCCAGATACGGGCTGATCCGTCATGAAAACCAAAACCCCAAACACACGCCGTGGCCTGCTGGCCGGCGGCAACTGGATCATTGATCAGGTCAAGCTGATTGACATATATCCGCAACCGGAGCAACTCGGCAACATCCTTGGCCAGTCCCAAGGCACGGGTGGCGGACCGTACAACGTTCTGATTGACCTCGCCCGATCCGGTGCGCGCTTCCCGCTTCAGGGGGCCGGCTTGGTGGGGAATGATGCCCTGGGCGACCAGATTCTGGCCGACTGCCGGCAGCACAAGATTGACACGCGCCATCTCGGACGCACCAGCAAGGCGCCGACGTCCTACACCGACGTGATGACGGAGAAAGCATCCGGTCGCCGGACTTTCTTTCACGCCCGCGGCGCGAACGCGCTGTGGCACGGCGAGGGGCTGGACTTCAAAAAGTCCAAGGCGCGTATTTTTCACCTGGCGTATTTGTTGTTGCTCGACGCGCTGGACGAGCCGGACGCGAAATTCGGCACCAAGGCTGCCCGCCTGTTGGCCGTCGCCCAAGCGGCGGGCTTCAAGACCAGCGTGGACGTGGTGAGTGAAGACAGCGACCGCTTCGCCAAAGTGGTCGGGCCCGCGCTCAAGCACGTGGATTATTGCATTCTCAATGAAATTGAAGCCGGCAAAACGACGGGCTTCAAAGTCCGTCAGCCGGATGGCCAGCTCGACACCGTGGCGTTGCGGCACGCGGCCGGAGCGCTGTTGCAGCAGGGCGTGGGCGAACTGGTGATTGTCCACTTTCCGGAGGGCGCGTTTGCGCGCACGCGCAAGGGCGAAGACGTGTGGCAGTCCTCGCTCAAGTTACCACCCAAATACATCGCCGGTTCGGCCGGCGCGGGGGACGCTTTTTGCGCCGGGGTACTGCTTGGGCTGCATGAGGAGTGGGAACTGCAACGTTGTTTGCTTACCGGGGTCTGCCTGGCGGCTGCATCCCTGTCGCATCCCACCTGCACCGCCGGTGTCAGATCGCTGGCGTCATCGTTGGCACTGGCAAAGAAGTATGGCTTCGGTCCCCCGGTGTTGTCCGGGGACTGAAACTCACGCGACCGGAAAGATTACGCGGACGCCCGTGCCGCGGCCCGGCTGCGAACGCAGTCTGATTCTGCCCCCGTGTGTTTCCACGATACGCCCGACAATTGCCAGGCCCAGGCCAGTTCCTTTGGCCTTGGTGGTTTGGAGCACGGATCGGAACGCCCGCCCGCGCTGGTCCTCAGACATCCCGCCGCCCGTGTCCCGGATTTCCAGACTCACGTGAGTAGGGTGAGCGGCGTGTCGCGGCACGCGGAGCGAGCGGCTGGTCACGGTGAGGATGCCACCGTCCGGCATCGCCTCCGCGGCGTTGAGGATCAAGTTGAGGAACGCTTGTTCGAGCTGCGGAGCGTCGCCCATTACCGGCGGCAAACCGGGTTCGAGCGTCCGCACCCATTGCACGCCTTGATTGGCCAGCTTGTGGCGCACCAACAGTCCGAGTTCTTCGATCAACGTGTTCAAGTCCACTCGCGCCAAGGTCGGCTCCGTTGTCCGCGCAAAGTCGAGGATGCGCTCCACGATCTGGTTGAGGTGTTCGATTTTCTCGCCCATCACGCGTGCGTCCTCCGCCCGCGGGTCGCCGGTGGGGAAATTCAAATCGAGCGAGTGATAAAGCATTTTCATCACCGTGAGGGGATTGCGGATTTCGTGCGCCACCTCCGCGGCCAACAAACCCAGTGCCGACAGTTTTTCGTTCTGGCGCAGCAACTCTTCCGTGTCCACCACGCGCTCGTAGAGCCGCGCCTTCTCAATGGCGATGGCTGACAACTCCGCAAACGCGGACAGGATGTGAATTTCGTCGTTGGAATAACGGTAGGGCCGGGCGGTGTAAACACTCAACGCCCCAATCGCCTCGCCGCCAAATAACAGCGGCACGCTCAACAGCGAAACCAATCCTTCGCGGCGCGCAACCTCGACATTTTGGTAGCGGCCGGAAACCTGCACGTTCTCCTCGTGAATGGGTTTCCTGCGGCGCACGACCGCGCCCACCAGACTCTCCTCGACACTCAGGCGCGGTTTCTGAAGATAGGCCTGGCCGGCGCCGAAGCTGGCGCGCAAATCCAGCCATTTGCCAGTTTGATCCAGCAACATCAGCGACCCCATTCTGGCCTGCATCAACACACAGGCCTCACGGGTGATGACATTGAGCGCCTCGTCCAAATTGAGAGTGGAATTGATGGTGCGGCTCACGCTGGCGAGCGATTCGAGCAGGCGCGCTTTCAGACGAACCTGTTCGTACAGCCACGTGTTCTGAATCACGCGGGCCGCCTGGGCCGCGAGGGCTTCGAGCAACTCCTGATCATCCGGGCTGAAGGCATTGACGCGATCCGCATCCACGTTCAGCACGCCGCGCACTTCTTCGTTTACCTCCAGGGGCACGGCCAGTTCCGACCGCACCTCCGGGCGTAGCATGATGTAGCGCGAGTCGCGGGTCACATCGCCCACACGCGCCGGTTTGCCCGTGCGCGCCACCCAACCGGTGACGCCTTCTCCGACGCGCAGTTTCAACCCGGCGGCGTTGGCGGGCAGCCCTTGCGAGGCGTGAATTTCGAGGAAGCCATTGGTGGGATTAATCAAAACCACCGAGCCGCTGGAAGCGTCCATGATCCGCACCGCTTCGCGCACGATCAACGCGAGCGCCACTTCGGGATCGAGCGTTGAATGCAGGACGCTGCCCACCTGGTAAAGCAGCTTCAGGCGTTCGTACCGCGCCTTGAGTTCGGCCAGTTCACTCATCGCACCCTCGCCGTCAGCCACGCTCCGGCCAACCCGAAGGTCAGGTTGGGCGCCCATGCGCCGAACCAGGCAGGCACCCAGCCGCCCGCGCCCAGCGCCAGACCCAGTTGCAGCAACACGTAGTAGGAGAAGCAGATGAAAATGCTGCTCGCCACACCCACAAATACGTTGCGCCGCCCCGACGCCGCACCGAAGGGCAGGGCAATCAGCACCACCACGAGGCACGTCCAGGGCGCGGCGACGCGGCCGTGCAATTTGGTGTAAAGCCAGGATTGCTCCGCAGGCTGCAGGTTGGGATGCAGCCGCAGATAGTCGAGAATCTCCGCAATCGGCAACTCGGCACTACGCACCTTGCGGGACCCCAGCCGCTTGCTGATACTGATCTCGCTGCGGATTTCATCCGGCGTTTCCGTGAAGCGGAGGGAGGAGAAAACATTGGTGTAGAGTCCCGGGACCAACATGCCGTCCGCCTCCTGATATTCCTGCACTTCAAAGAACAGCCACGCTTCATTGGTGTGGATGGCGCGCGCCGCGCGCAAGCAGCGCGCCAAACCGTCCGCGTCCAGCCAGTCCACCTGGAGATGTTCCATTTCCGCCGTGCGTTCGTCAAAAGAGCCGATGATCCAGCGGTGACCCTGGCGTTCGTTTATGAAGCCGAGGTCTCGCACCACCCCGACCCGTTCCGCCGAGGGCTTTTGCGAGCGTGCCGTCTTGATGCGTTCAGCCAGATCCGCGCTGTCCGGTACGAACCATTCGTTCAGCGCCAGTAGTACCAGACTGGCCAGCAAACCGACGCCAAAGTACGGCAGCGCGAGCCGCCACAAACTGATGCCCGCCGTCCGGATGGCTGTAATCTCGTGGTGACGGGAATGACTGGTGAGCGTGTACAGGAGCGCCAGCAACAGCGCAAAGGGCAGCACCACGACCATGAATTCTGGCGCTTTGACGGCATAATACCAGGCAATGTCGCCCGCCCGCATCTGATGCTCCTGCAAATCTCCCAATTCGGCGAACAGATCGAAAGCAATCCAAAAGATGAGGAACGCGCCCAGACAGTAGCCGAGCGGCACAAGCAACTCGCGCAATAGGTATCGGTCCAGCAAACGCATTGGGGCGCAGGCTAATGGCCGCTGCGGTTCAAGGCAAGCGGACCATCGCCGAGCCGCGCGGTGCTTGCATGAACTGACGCACCGCCAGGCGCAATAGCGCGGAACATCCATCCGCGGGATTGAACGACGTCCGCCTCACGAAACCGAGAGGCACACAGGGCTGGCGATATTCGAGCAAGAACATGGCATTTGCGGCAACTCCTACCATTGAGCTCGTCAACTCGCCCTCTGACAAGCGACTTGCAGCGCGTTGACACTCGAATTGCACGCGCTATCATGGGCGGCCTTTTATGAACGCAAATCCGCATGTGGCTGTGGTGGGCGCGACGGGGGCCGTCGGCGTCGAAATGATCAAGACCCTGGAGCAACGCAATTTCCCGGTCGGGAAACTGACGTTGCTCGCTTCCGCCCGGTCCGTCGGCAAGAAGCTGAAGTTTCGGGATGAGGAAGTCGCGGTCCAAGAGTTGACCAAGGCGGCGTTTGCTGGAATTGACATCGCGCTGTTCAGCGCGGGCGGCAGCATCTCGAAGGAGTTCGCGCCCGTTGCGGCAAAAGCGGGCTGTGTGGTGGTGGACAACTCCAGCGCATTTCGCATGGACCCGGAAGTGCCGCTCGTTGTGCCGGAGATCAACGCCGCCGACGTCAAGTTGCACAAGGGCATCATCGCCAACCCGAATTGCACCACGGCCATTACACTGATGGCGCTGTATCCCTTGCATCACGCGTTTGGGTGCAAACGGATTTTTGCCTCATCCTACCAGGCCGTGTCCGGCACCGGCGCCAAAGCCATCGCCGAGCTGGAGCGGCAGGTGGACCAGATCGTCAAGGGCCAGCCGGTGACGAAGGAGGTTTATCCGCACCAGATCGCCTTCAACGTTTTGCCGCACGTGGATTCTTTCCTGCCGACCGGTTACACGAAGGAAGAGATGAAGATGGAAAACGAAGGCCGGAAGATCATGCACCATCCGGCGTTCCGGGCGAGCGTGACCTGTGTGCGCGTGCCCGTCTATCGCTCGCACTGCGTGGCCGTAAGCGCAGAATTTGAGAAGCCCGTGAGCGTGGAAGCCGCGCGCGCTGTACTAAAGAAAGCTCCCGGCCTCGACCTGGTGGATGAACCGGAAAACAAGAAGTATCCCATGCCGCTGTTCACCTCGGAGAAATACAACTGCGAAGTCGGCCGCATCCGCCTGGATTGCGCGTTGGACAACGGTCTGTGCTTCTGGGTGAGCGGCGATCAGTTGCTCAAAGGCGCGGCGCTCAACGCAGTGCAGATTGCGGAAGAGCTGGTAAAAGGCTGAAGTGCGTGCGGTGAACAACGACTTGCCAACCAGTTTGCAGGGCGATAGTGTCCGACTCATGAGCATGAGCGAACTTATCGAAAAAGAAATCTCTGCCATGCCCGAACCATTGCAGCGCGAGGTTTATGATTTTGCGCGCTTTTTGCGGCACCGAAACGAAGAAGATGTGTTCAACGGCCTGCTCTTGAGTGAATCCGCGCTGGCCAAGGACTGGAACACGCCGGAGGAGGATGCCGCATGGGCAAGCCTTTAGTTGGCGAAGTGGTGGTTCTTCCTTTTCCCCAAACCAACCTCCAATCAGGCAAACGCCGGCCCGCTCTCGTGGTGGCCGATCTTCCCGGTGACGACTTGGTGCTCTGTCAGGTTACCAGAACAGAGCGATCCGATGGTTACGCCATTCGGCTGGTGCTCGCAGACTTCGCCCGCGGGCGGCTGGCGGTGGACAGCTTCATCCGCTCAAATCGCCTGTTCACCGTGGAGCAATCCGTCATCCTCTACGCCGCCGGGAAGATCACTGAAGCGAAGCTACAGGATGTGAAGGCGCGGATCCGGCAACTCTTCGTGTGAATTGATGCTGGCACGGCTTATGGGGGAAAAGCGGCGGTGAACACGCCCGCACTCCAGACGCTTTGCGAGGTTCGAAGACACCCGGCAGTCGCAAAGCCTTTGGACTGCGCGTGGCTTTAGCACCGCTATTGGACAGGGCGAGGAATTCAACGCAACGACGCCAAGGCGCAGGAAAACCGATCAACGTCGTAGCGCCCTAGGCGCGGAATCATTGTAGCTCACGCAGCCAATATGATTCAAAGCTCCGTGAGGAGCGGCATATTTCCGACATCACTCCTACTGAGCTTGGGATTCTTTGCGGATGGATTTCCTACAAGGATGTCGCGCCGCTGGCGCTGGGGCGAGGAGGTTGAGCAGGCTGCTGTTCTCCAGCTGGTTTATTGTGGTGGGGCGAGGCTCCTGACGAGCCGGCTCGCGAGACGCAAAGCGCCGAACACTGAAGAAGTGCAGTTTGAGGACGTGGTGAATTCGGCGGAACAGGCGCAGTATTGGTGTTGGTTTATTGAGGCTGGCCCTGAGTGCGGGCGCAGAATTGTCAGGGGAATGATTTGGCTTTTCAATCCCTTGACCACCATTCCTCTGACGATTGGTTGACCCTCGCCCTTAATTCGTCGCTTCCGGGTGAAGCTTTCACGATCTGTCCGCAGGGCGCGGCGCTCAACGCGGTGCAGATTGCGGAAGTATTGGCAAAGGGCTGACTACTCGAAAGACCCCAGGACCCAAATACCCAAATGGTGGTGTATGGCTTAAGTTGGGTGTTTTGGTACCTGGGTGATTGACCCTTTTACTTCCCCGCCTCTTTCATGAACGCGCTGGCGATGTTGATTTTCGCTTCTTTGGCGGCGTCCATGACTTTCACGATCTGTCCCCACGGCGCCGCCTGGTCGGCACTAATGGCGAGTTTGAGGTCGGGAGTGGTGGCCGCGCGCTTCAACAGTTCAGCCTTCAACTGGTCGGCGCTGATCGGCACGACGTCGGCGCCCAACCGTAAATTCCCGTGCGGGTCCACACTCACCACCAGCGGCGCCGCCTCGTCGGCGCCGGTCTTCTTCGCCTGCGTGGATTCGGGCAACGCGAGCCGCAACGCCGGTTGCTGCTTGAACGTGGTGGTCACGATCAAAAAGATCAGCAGCACGATCAACACGTCAATCAGCGCCACAATGATGACCGTCGGGGTGCCGCGATGTTTGCGAACAAAGAAGTGCATGGTCAGGCAAAGTGGGAACACCGAATGAGAAACGGCCAGCATCCAACATCCAGCATCCAGCATCCCAGACGGCCTCGGCGGGAGGCATCGCGTCTGCAAGTGACTAATTCTGGATGCGTCGTCATGCGTTTACTTTTTTCCCTTCTGATACTGCCGGCGGATGAATTCATCGCAGAGCGTTTCCATCTCCACCGCGAGCATTTCGACCTTCTTGCTGTAGTAACTCCAGAAGATCAGCGCGGCGATGGCGATGAGCAGACCGATGAGCGTGGCGCGGAGAATGAGCGCGATGCCCCGGGCCAGGCGCGCGGCGTCTGCCATGCCCATCTGGCCGACGTCACCAAAAACGTCCATCATGCCCACAATCGTGCCCACCAACCCCAAGAGCGGCGCGATGCCTACGATGATTTCCAGCACCACCAGTCCGCGTTCGAGCCGGACGATTTCGTGACGGGCACGGGTTTGCAGTGCGTCCACGTTGTCGGCCTTCGGCCAGGCCAACCGGTCGGCGGCGAGCAGCAGCAGCCGGCTCAACGGTGAATTATTCTGCTCGCAGACCCGTTTGAGCATGGGGACGTCCTCGCGCGTGCGACAGGATTCCACCGCGGTTTCAATCTCTGGCGGCACAACCTTTCGCCAGCGCAGAACCAGCCCGCGTTCAACAATGAAAGCCAGACCCACCACCGAGGTCAGCAGCAGCAGGACATAAACGAAGTTTTCCATGATCAATGTGGGTGAGGCGGGCGGGTCAAAGGGTCAACTCAATGATAGTAGAACGTGAAGGTGATGCGGCGGTAATCCGAGCCCACCATCAGCCGCATCTCGCGCGGCCATTTGTCGAAGGGCGCCGGGTCGAGCACCGCCTTCTGGCAAAGCAGGCTGAGCATTTCGGTGACGGTGTTTTCCATGACGTTCATTTCGGTGATGCGTCCGTCGTAATTCAAGTTAAATTGCAGTACCACCTTGCCGCGCCGATAACCATCGTAGCTCATGTTGTCCAGCAGGTCGTACCAGCGCGACGAGACGGCATCAATAAACGCGCGATCATAGGCGCCGAAGGGGGTGGCCTTGGCATCGAACGAGGGCACCAATTGCTGGCGGCGCACCCCGCCCTCCTGCTGCAGCTTTCGACCGGGCAATTGTTCGGGCTGCCGCGCCAGCGCTTCCCGGATCGTTCGCGGCCGAGGCCGCACCGGCGTGCTGGTGTCTGGGCGTGAAGTCAGTTCCGGTTTGGCGAGCGTCAAGTCGCCGGGCGGCGGTGACGGATTAACGCGGGCCACCTGCACCGGCTCAGGTTCAGGTGACGGCGGCACCGGATCAGGCATCAGGCGGTCGAACTTGTTTCGCTCCACGTCCTCGGTCTTGGGCACGTCCGGTTGCGTGCCGGTGATCTTGGGAACATTCGTGTCCAAGTCTGGCTCTGGATTGGCGGCCTGGGAGTTCTTGTCCGAGTAGAATGGCGCGTCCTTTGGCGCCTCGCTGGTGGCCTGCGCCGAGCTGACGTCCACGAAGATCAACGGCGGCTCCCGATCAGCGGTCGGCTGCGGCTCGTTTTTGGCGCGGGCGACCGGCTGGGCGAGCTTCTGAACCCACGCCGGCAGCGGCAGCCGTTCCCACAAGTTCAAGTGCTGTCCCACCGTGTAACCGCCCCACAGCAGCAGATGTGTCGCGACGGAAATCACCAACGCCCAGACCAGTCTCGTCAACTCGAAACGGTCCGGGCGCAGGGAGAAATCACGTGCGCGGTCGGCAATCATTCAGGCAGCCTAGCTTGCCGCAGGGTTCGTGCCGGGGCAACTGTTTAGACCGGGCGCTGGTTGGGGGTGTGGAGAGCGCAGGCGTCGCACGAAGTCATCGCGAGCCGCCATGGCGATCGAGAATGGCAGGACGGTGAAATCCCCAGCGCGCTCTCAAGATTTGCTGTCGCAACAGATGCCGAACCCGTCGTGGGGGGATCTGATCATCTAAATGGTCAGAAGAATGAATGCGCACCAACACTGCCTGCTACGGCCTGGCAGGAATTTGTGGCGCGGGCACATCGCTGGTCGCCAGCCGGCGCACGCCGCCCGTAACGACAATTTTGCCACTCTCATCCACCTGCAACCGGGGACGGGTGTTCAGGTATTCGTAGGTCTGGCGCAACACCACCTCGCCATCCGGGTTCACCACGGTGTAGTTGAACGAGCGGGCGCCGTCCTGAAACAGCAGGTGGAGATTGCTGAACTTGTCGAGTTGCGGTTCCGGACGACTGAAAGAAACCATGGGGCCAATGGGAAACACCTTGATCAATCGGGATTCCGCCGCATCGGTGAGCCGCAGATAAAGCCGGAGTTGCGTGCGCAGGTAATTCGCCTGTTGCAGGATGTATTTGCGGACTTCCGGCACTTCGTTGGTGACGCCCGGGGCCAACGGCACGCCAAATTCCTGCGTCCACAGTCTGGCGCCATTGATGATGTCAAATGCCGTGGGACTCGAGTTGAGGATCGTGTCCCATTCCCGGACCCGCACGGTGGCGGTTACCTTGTAGCGGCCGGTTCGGGACAGCACAAAGTGCGGGGCCAAGTCCACCCGCCGCGTGGCCATCTGCGAGGATTCCACGGCGAACTCGCCCAGGACGGGCACCTCACTGTTCTTTACCACCACGAAGCCATCGCTGGATTCAACCGAGAACACCAGCCAGTCCGGTTCGCTGCCGAAACGCAACGTCTGGCCGGAACGATTGGTGATCCGCACCGCCGTGGGCAGACTTTCCCCGGGGAGGAACTGCTCCTGCTCCAGGGTGACGTCCACCGTTACCTGAGCCGAGAGCGGCAGGAGTGGCAGCAACAGGCAGCCGAGCGCGGCAACATGAATCTTCATGCAATCACTCTAGGCGGACGGCCCGGCGGCGCAAGCGGCAAAATCCCCGTGCAAGCCTCAACTCATCGTCGCGGCTATTGCGGTCTCAGGGGAGGAGTGCCAGGTGTTGTCTGGCCGGATATGGCTGAAGCGGCCCGCCGGCCAAACCCCCTCCTCGAAGTTGATGCGGGAGCTTCCAAATCTTGACCCGGTTGCGCCGCGGGTGGAGTAACCGTGCCGCCACTGGCGCGGTGCGCTTCCAAGACTTCCGTGAGCGATGGCAAACTCAAGAACTCGATCGCTTCAAGCAGTTCGACCTGCTCCAAGGGGTCTTCCGTTCGGTCCGCCAAGTCCTCCAGATAGGGAATGGCGGCTCGATCGGCAAACTGAATCGTGGCCTCCAGCGCGGCTTTGCGAATCGTTTTGTTTCCGTTGTGTAGTTCCGTCAGAATCACATTCAGCGAAGCCGGATCATCCTCCATCGCCAGATCCTCCAAAGCGGCCACCCGGCGCTCCACCATTTCATCCAAGGCGGAGGCTTCGTCGGCAGTCAAGTCCTCCGCATCCGGCAGAACCGACGGAGAGGTTGGAAGTGGACCGGAAGCTTCAGACAAACCGTCGCGGTTGCTCCCGGTAAAATGGGGAACGGAAACAGACGTCTCCGATCTTGTTGGTTCCTCCAATTCATCCACTTGAGCTGCGGACAGTGACTCAACAGTTGATCCAGACCCTGAACCGAGGAAGCTTGCCCAAACCAGGACCGCAATCAAACCGGCGCCCAACAACGAGGCCAGCACGATCACCTTAGGTCTCAACTGACTTGATTTATTCGTGGATGGATTCACACAGCAAGAGGCGGTTCGGCTCTTGGAAGTCGCCGAACCGCCATCGGTTATTCAACTAGCGCTTGATCAATGCCCTTACTGTTAGGGCGTAGCAGGCACATCAACTGAACCTTTTCCTTTTGCAGTTATTTTGCCGGATACAACCGCGGGTTTTACAGGATCTCCCGCAATACTTCCGTCGCCTGCTCCATTCAAACTGGAGGATTCACTGACTGTTTGTTTCCCGTTCTTTACCTTGGAACCTGAAGACTTAAAAGTTTCCAAGCCTCGAATCTTGAAGCTGTTTCCAGCGCCGTCGTTGAACGTAACCTTGCTAATTCCAACGCCGGATTCCTTCCACGACTGATTCGCCGAGTTGGTGTTGACTTGACCTTTATAGACATCGTTACCCCAACCGTCATCAAAACGGTCGGTAAGATTCGTGATTACGGTGCCATCCTTTTTCTGCGCCTGGATCTGGTCCACGTAATTCGTTACACCCTCCGTCACTACTGGCACATCAGGCACAAGCACAATCTTGGCGCCCTTCTCGGTGACGCCAAAAAGTTTGAGAATGTCTTTTGTCGTTACCCTCGTGCTGTCATACTTGAACTTGAGCACGTCGCCACTGGCTGCGTTAGCCGCTTGGGTGCGCGCCGTCAGCGCAAAGTTAACTGTCTTGGGCACTTCGTTCGCGAGGAGATTGCTGGTCGCAAACAGCGCAACTCCCGCCATCGCGCCCATCGCCAACATTTTGGTTGTTTTCATATATGCGTCTCTTCTTAGGGTTAGTGTTTGTGTGATGTTTTGCTTTACCTCCCGGACAAGCAACCGCATGTCCTCTTCGAGGAAGTTTCTGCCTTTGCTTTTTAGCTTGGGTTCATTTTAGCACAGCCTGTCCGGCTGCCACTGAAGGACTTTTAGCCAAATACGTTGGACAGCGTCAACATCATTTTTAATATTTTTTGTTATCGCCCCCACTTTGGAAGGCCGCCAAATGGTGGATTTCATGAGGTCAGCGATGATATCTACATGGAATTGGCAGAAGTCGCTCACCGGCATACACATACATCATGGATGCTGCGGGGCATTTAGAACTTTCAGCGCCCGGTCGGCAATGTCCCTGGGTGAAATCGCCGTCAGGCACTCCACCGGCTGCGGCCAGGCACAGCGCGACTTCAGGCACGGCGCACACGGCAAAGGGTGATGCAACACGTTGTCAAGCTGGCTATAAGGGCCGGTGCGGCGCGGCTCCGTGGGGCCAAAAACCGCTACCACCGGCTTGCGCAAAGCCACCGCCACATGCATGGGGCCGGTATCGTTGGTCACCATCAGATCACAACGCCGCACCCATTCCACCATTTCCGGGAGCGAAGTTTGGCCGGTCAAATCCACGCAACGCTCTGGGAGTCCCCGCCAGAGGAATTCGCCCAGGGGCAAGTCATCTGTACCACCTAGCACGGCAAATCGCAGATCAGTGGAATGGGCGGCCAACTGCTTCGTCACAGCGGCGAAATGTTCGATCGGCCACCGTTTGTTCGACCAGCGAGCCCCGGGTAGTACTGCCACCCAACGGACACTTTCCGCCGGCCACTTCCTTCTGACACTTTCCGCCACCGCAGGTCGTTCCGGCAACCAGTCAAAGTCCCAATGCGTAGGCACCCCGAGACGTGGCAAGACGGCCAGATACCAGTCCACGGCGTGAGTGTAAAACGAAGCGCGAGGCACGATAACGTCATAGAATCCGCGCGCCCCTTCGCGCGGGTCATCGAGACCCACCAGCAGTTTGCCATTGGCCAGCCAGGCAAACGCGCCGCTGCGCGCCAAGCCTTGAAGGTCTATGACCCAGTCAAAGTTTTGCGCCCGCAACCAGCGCACGCTGCGCCACATTTCCGGCCAATGAACCGGCGAAGCCCAGCGGCGGCGTTCAAAACGTACCACGCTGGCAAGATCGGGGTCGCCCTCCAGCAATGGCGCCAGCGCCGCGTCAAGCCACCAATGAATCTCGGCGGTGGGGAAATGCCGTTTGAGCAGGCGCACCACGGGCAGCGCCTGCACCACGTCGCCCAGCGAACTGGGTTTGAGGATGAGAATCTTCAAGACCGAATTCCGAGGACCGGACGTTCAAGGAAACCACCCCTCCGAGCCGGGCCAAAGCGGTTCGGTGGTTGGACATCGTGCTTCGCTCGCACTGCGACAATGAAGTTTCGACACATTCTGCGGGGCGCGGGTAACGCCCCGTCACTCTGTGGGCGCCGCAACTTGCACCTCGCTTCCCAACGGCGCGCACGGAGTGACACGCCCTACCGTGTCTCAGAATTTGTTTGTCACGGCACTAGGGATTGCGGGCATCCAATTTCACACTCGCGGGGCGACAGCAGCCTGGTTGTCGCGCAAGTGCCAATGAGCAATCGCCTGGAATGCGATCAACGTCCGTAGGCCAGCCGTTCTGCCAGGCGTTGGGGCAGACCGGCGGCCAGGATTTTCTTCTGGGCGGCGGCGATGTCGTAATCCAGCCGGCGCAATTCAATCGTGCCCTCATGCACATCGTAAATGACGTAAGCCGCCTTGGGATTGTTGTCGCGCGGTTGGCCGACGGCGCCCACGTTGACGAAGTACTTTTTGCCCGGTTCGACCTTGAACTTGGAGTAGGTGCCGCCGCGCACCAGACTGTCGCGCATGAACGCCACCGGCACATGGGTATGGCCGAAGAAACAGACGGCGGTGTTTTGATAGGTGAAACTGGCAGCGGCCGCGAGTTTGTCGAACACGTATCCCCAACGCTGGGGACCATCAAGCGTGGCGTGGACCAGCGTGAAGCTCGTGACCATGCGGGTGTATTTGAGTTCGCGCAGCCACTGGCGGTCAGCCTCGCTCAATTGTTTGCGCGTCCAGTTGACGGCCTCGGCGGCGGCGGGATTGAAACCATCGAGGTGCTCATCGGAGGAGCAGTATTCGTCGTGGTTGCCCTTCACGCAGGGCATGGCCATGGTGCGGACGATGTCGAGGCACTCCTTGGGATTGGCGTTGTACCCAACCACGTCACCCAAGCAGGCATAATGAGTAATCTTCTGCTGCTTGCAGTCTTCCAGAACGACCTGAAACGCCTCCAAGTTGGCGTGTATGTCGGCTATGATGGCAAACTTCATTTACTTCCTATGACACGATCTCAAATCCACGAAATTCATTCTGCGCTTCGGTCCAATTCACGTCTTCGCGGCGGATGTTCGCGGCCAGACCGGACTCGCGAATCGCCTTGCGGAACGCTTCCAGTTCCACGCGTGCGCCCTCGGCCACCAATTCCACCCGGCCGTCAGACAGATTACGCACAACGCCGGCAACTTCAAATCCCATCGCCACGCGCCGCGCCGTAAACCGAAAGCCAACCCCCTGCACGTGGCCGGAGTACATAACCTGCATCCGGCAGCGGTTCATCGTACGCTGCCGCCCAGCAAACGCGCCACTGGCGACACAGCAGCGGGCCAAACGCTCGTTCGTGCCGGTTTTCGCATTGCAGGGATGTAGCCAAAGCCCGTGCCCCAACGCAATGTTTTTCCTCACAGGAATTGACTTGACCCCGGACAGATCAGGTTCGTTCCGAATTCCACTTGCCAAGGCTGCGGGGTGGTTTGCATTATCCGACATGGCAACACAGCCCAAGAACCTCGACTCCCAATTCTACCAAGTGGCGGAGGCATTCTTCCCCGCGCACGCCAGTCTCGGACTCACCTTCGATGATCTCACGCTCGCCACGCGGTACTCGGAAATCCTGCCGCGCGACACCCAGCTCGACACGCAACTCGCGCCTTCGCTCACCCTGAACATCCCGGTCATCTCGTCGGACATGGATACGGTGACCGAATCGCGCATGGCCATCGCCATGGCGTTGAACGGCGGCATGGGGCTGATTCATTACAACATGCCCGAACGCCAGCAGCTCTCGGAAGTCAGCCGGGTGAAATATCACGTGCCCGGGATGATTCAGGACCCCATCAAAGTCGGGCCCGATCAACTGATCGGCGACGTGGTGAAGCTGGTGGAGGAGCGCAAATTCACGTTCAGCACGTTTCCGGTGGTGAACGCCGATGGCGTCCTCGTGGGGTTGCTCCCCGGTCACGTCGTCAAGGCGCGCTACGCCAAGCGCAAGATCGCCGAGGCCATGACGCCGCGCACCCAGGTCCACACGATCAACAAGAAGGAACTCGGCAAAGATCCCATCGCCCGCGCGGACAAATTCTTCACCGAGCGTCCTGGGATCCACAAGCTGCTCGTCGTGGATGACGCGGACCATCTGCGCGGCTTGTTCACGATGAGTGACGTGGAGCGGATTGCCCATGAACGCCGCGCGCAATTCAAGCCCGCGCGCGACGCCCAGTTCCGATTGGTATGCGGGGCCGCAGTGTCGGCCACCCGCAACGCCTTTGGCGAGCTGGATCGCGAACGCATCCTCACGCACGTCGGCGGTTTGGTGGAACGGGGCGTGGACGCTGTGGCCGTTTCCACCGCCCACGGCCACAGCAAAGGCGTGGGGGACGCGGTGAAGATGCTGCGGGAGGCCTTTCCCAAATTGCCGATCATTGCCGGCAACGTCACCAGCGCCGGCGGGGTGGAGTTTCTCGCGGATTGCGGTGCCAACATCATCAAAGTCGGACAAGGCCCCGGCTCCATCTGCACCACGCGCATCGTCGCCGGCGTGGGTATTCCGCAAATGACCGCGCTCTACATCGGGTCGCGAATGGCGGCCAAGAAAGGCGTGGCGATTCTCGCCGATGGCGGCATCACCAAGAGCGGCGACATCGTGAAGGCCTTGACCCTGGCGCACGCGGTGATCTGCGGCGGCTTGTTCGCCGGCTGTCCCGAAGCGCCGGGCGAAGTGATGGAAATTGGTGGCAAACTCTACAAACAATACCGCGGCATGGGCAGCCTCGCCGCGATGAAATCCGGGTCCGCCGCGCGCTACGGCCACGCGCCGAATCCAACGCAGAAAGTAGCACCGGAAGGCGTGGAGGCGCTCAAGGAAATGTCCGGGTCGGTGGATCGCGTGCTGGGGCAATTGGTGGGCGGAATTCAGTCCGGCATGGGTTATCTGGGCGCGGCGAATCTGGCCCAACTCCGCGAGAAGGCCCGCTTTATCCGGGTAAGCGCCGCAGGCATGAAGGAAGCCGCGCCGCACGATGTGGTGGAATTGAAGACGGGAAGCTAAACCGCAAGCTCGGACCTCCCGGCCTTGGCACTCGAACTCGCACCGTGGCAATTGGATTTCGTTATCAGCTCGGGCGCGTCACTCCGTACGCGTCGTGCGGTACACCGGTTGCAGATTGCGGCGCGCACGGAGTGACGCGCCCGAGTTGCTTGCTTATGAAGTGTCGAAACTTGGCGGTCGCGGTGCTCGTTGTCTTATCCCCGTGCTTGATCGGTTGAAAGCCTGCCGGATCAGAATTTGATCCCCTCATTCAACTTCCCGCATTGGGCGCAGCGGGAGCGGTCCACGTCTGGGTCGTCGGTATAGACGTAACCGCAATCGGTGCAACGAAAGATTCGGTCCTCGGTCGGCGTGGGATGAAATCGCCGCCGCCGCATTTCGAAGTAGATTCCCATGAAGGCCAACAACGCCAGCAGAGTGACCACGTAAGCTTGGATCAGTTCGGACGCGGTCATCTCACGGAGTGGCTGCCGGCGCGTTCGTGGCCGGGGGCGGGATCGTGTGCCAAACAAAGACCAGCGTGCCTTCGGTCAGATTCGCAGCCGGGCTGGCGAGGGGATTCCCGGTTTGTGGCAACGGGGTAAAGCGGGCGGAGCGCGTCGCGTTCAAGGCGAATTGATCAGCCGCCGCGGAACCGCTGCCAGGCGGCAACAAGGCGAACGTGAAAACATTGCCGGTGGCGGTCACTCGCAACTGCACCACGGTGTTCGTCAACAAATCGGTGGCGGGCCACGACGGAAGTTCGGGTGGATTCAGCAGGCGACGGTTCGCCAGTGCCCCTTGGATGAGCAGTTCGGAGCGACCGGCGAGCGATAGTCCGGGCGGTGTTTCGGTGCGGGGAAGCCGCGGCGCGGGCAGCGTCTCCAGTTCAAAGCGCACGAAGGTGTTGGTCTGCATGAACTGCCGGAATGTATCTCCCAATGGTTCCGTGCGAGGTTGGTCAAGCATGCGTTCGGGTTCGCGCCATCGGAACACGGGGAAGTCAACCTTCGGCGTGCTCAACCATGCCGGGGCGGCGAAGCTGCGAGGATGCGGCAAGGCAAACAGGGTGGCATCATTCAGTGCCAGCAATTCGTTGGGTTCACTCACCACGCGCAGCATGGGGGCGGCGATCACGGGAGGGGGTGCAAGCGGCTGGCGCTCACTGAGCGCATAAGCCAGACCCAGATGCACGGCAAACACCACCAGGATCACGGTCCACCATTTGCGCCACGACCAATCCAGCGGCTCGTTTCGCAACGCGTTCATGGCTCGGCAGGCGGCGCATTGGGAGGGGAGATGATGCGCGGCAAAGTCGCGAGCAAGGCGTCGTGAATCCCCGCTTCGCGTGCCAGCAGACTCAGCCGGACGAGAAGTTCCTGCCGCACCGACTTGTCCGCTTGCACCACCAGCGTGAGAGGTTCGCCGGCGGCTTCGACCGCTTCACTCAACCGGGCTTTCAATTCGGCTTCCGCGACCTGCTGGTTCCGGTAGTACAATCGCCCGCTAGCGTCCACCGCCACCGCAACCATGGGCCGATCCGTGCCGGGCAGGTCATCGCCCGCCGGCAATTCAATCCGCACGCCCGGTGTATAGACCAGCGAGCCCAGCATCATGAACAGCGCCACGAGAAAGAACACCGTGACGTAGGGCGCCACGTCGAACTGTCCCCGGAGAATCCGGGCATGGCGGGGAAACCTCATGCGGACTTTGTCCCGTTGGTCTCGGTCACGATGCCGACGATTTCCGTGGCGGCGCGTTCCATGTCGAGCACGATGGAATTCACCCGGCTCACGAGATAATTGTAACTGGCGTGGCCAGGAATGGCCACTGCGAGTCCGGCGGCGGTGGCGTACAGCGCCTTCCAGACGCCGCCGGACAACATGCCGACGTGCGCATAAAGCCCGGCCCGCTGCATTTCCGTAAACACGTCAATCAAACCCAGCACCGTACCGAGCAAGCCCAGCAACGGCGCAATTTGCGTGATGGTGGCGATCAGGTTGAGCCGCTCCTCCAGACGCGGCACCTCCACCAACCCGGCCTCCTCCAGCGCCTCGCGCACCCGTTCCCGTCCATGGTCGCGATTCAGGATCGCTGTCTTTACGAGTCGCGCCACCGGCCCGGGCGTGGCGTCGCAAATCGAGAGCGCTTCGACCACGTTATCGCGTTTGAGCACGGTCCGCACACCATTGAGGAATTCGGTGGAATTGATCTGCGCGCGGTGACAATGGAGCAGGCGCTCGATGAACGTGGCAATGCCGACTGCACCCGTAAGAAGGATCACCCACAGCATGGGCCCGCCGCCTTTGAGCAGCGACGGCGTCGGGTCCGCCGCCAAGTTGGGCGCGTTGGTCGCGACCACGGCCAGGAGCGGGGAAAACGTCAGCGTGCTGGCGGTTAGCAAGTCCTGCAACATGCCGCTGTTATAGTGTCTCAAGTTCCAAGTTCCAAGTTCCAAGTTGCTTCCCGCGATGGTGCAAGCGCAGGTTGAAAACGGCGGCCGGTTTTGTAACTGACTTGCCGCGCGGGGCCGCGTAGCCTCGCGCCAGAGTTCAATTCAGATGCGCCATGAGTGTTGTCATTGAAACCACCGGACTGACGCGGGTGTTCGGCAGCTTGCGGGCCGTGGACGGCCTGAATCTGAGCGTCGCGTCGGGAAGGTTCTTCGGCTTTCTCGGTCCCAACGGCGCGGGCAAGTCCACCACCATCAAGATGCTCACGGGATTGCTCGCGCCCACCAGCGGCCAGATGCGCATCCTGGGCGAAGACCTCGCCGACGAAAACCGCGCCCGCGAGGTGCGCCGCCGCATCGGCGTCGTGCCGGAGAACCTGGCGCTCTTCGACAACCTCACCGGGCGCGAATACCTGACTTTCATCGGGCGCATGTATCTGCTGCCCATCGCCACGGTGCGGACGCGCTGTGATGAATTGCTGGCCATGATGGGCCTGGAAAATGAGGAGAAGAAGCTCACGCTCGAATACTCCCATGGCATGAAGAAGAAACTGGCCCTCGCCGCCGCGCTGCTGCCCGGGCCGGAACTGCTGTTCCTGGACGAACCGTTTGAGGGCGTGGACGCCGTGTCCTCGCGGGTGCTGCGAGATGTGCTGCGCAGTTGCGTGAAGCGCGGCGCGACGGTCTTCCTCACGTCGCACGTGCTTGAGATCGTGGAGAAGCTCTGTTCGGACGTGGGCATCATTGCCAATGGCAAACTGGTTTACCAAGCTACGATGGACGAAGTGCAGCAGCAGAATGGGTCACTGGAAGATCGGTTCATTGCCGCCGTTGGGGGCGACCAAGCTGGCACGCAACATCTGAGCTGGCTGGCGGAGTCACCATGAACTGGGAGCAATTTCGCGCCATCCTCTGGCTGCGCTGGCGGCTCACGCGCAATCAGATGACTCGTGGCAGCGGCCTGGGCGCTGTCATCGCCGCGCTGGCCGTGGTCGCGCTGGTGCTGGTCGCAGTCGGTGGCGGGGTGGGCGCGATCTTCCTCGGCGCAGTGGCCATGAAAAGCATCCCCGCGCCCACCCTGATGTGGGTGTGGGACGGGCTCGTCCTCGTGATATTGTTTTTCTCACTTATGGGCGTGCTGAGTGAAGTGCAGCGATCCGAGAGTGTGGACCTGACCCGACTGCTGCACCTGCCCGTGAGTTTGCGACAGGTGTTCGTCTTCAATTATCTCGCGTCGCTGATCTCCTTCGGCACGGTGGTCGGACTTGCGTTCATGCTGGGGCTGGCCGTTGGATTGACCGTCAGCCGCGGGCCGCGCTTCGTGCTCGCGATGCCCCTGGTTTTGGGCTTCGTGTTCATGGTCACTGCGTGGATTTATTGTCTGCGCGGCTGGCTCTTGTCGCTCATGGTGAATCCGCGCCGCCGCCGGGCCATCGCCATGTGGATCATGGTAAGCATCATCTTGATCGCGCAGTCACCGCAGTTGATCAACCTCGCTTATCAGCGAAAGGCGCGATCCGAACGCGAAGCCCGCCGGGCAACGCAGGTGCAGCAATTGCTGAATCCGGACGCTTCAACGGCATCGGCGACCAACGCGGCGGTCACCAACTCGCCGACCCTCCCTGAAGCCAGGCCGGACGCAAGTCACGCAATCCAGATTGCGGACGTGATCACGTTAGCGCATCCGTGGGTGCCTGTCCTGTGGCTGCCGCACGGCGTGCGCCGGCTGGCAGAAGGGAGTTTCCTGCCCGCGATCTGGGGTGCCGCCGGCATGATCGCACTGGGCTGGTTTGGACTGCGACGATCCTACCAGACCACCCTGCGCTTCTATCGCGCCGAGGAAAAACCGCGTTCCACCTCCCGGCCCATCCAACCGGCCAAAGCCGTACCGAACTGGGTTGAACGTTCACTGCCTTATGTTCCGGATGACATCGCCGGAATGGCGCTGGCGCAACTTCGGTCCATGACCCGCGCGCCGGAAGTGAAGATGATGCTGGGCATGGGCTTGTTTATGGCGATCCTGCTTCCCGGTATGATTTTTCTGCGCGGCGGCGTGAGTTTCCCGGTGGCCGGCAAACCTTTCTTCGGCACCATTGCCGTGGTGATGGTGCTGTTTGCCCTCCTGCAACTGGTCAGCAACCAGTTCGGCTGTGACCGCGACGGCTTTCGCGGTTTGGTGTTGTTACCCACGCCGCGCGACCGGTTGTTGGCGGGCAAGAACCTCGCCCTGCTGCCGATGGCGGCGGCCGTGGCGTTCATTCCGCTGACGGGCGTTGCGATTCTGGCAAAACTGCCCGTGCCTGTCGTGGTGGCAACCTTGCTTCAATTCGGAGCCGCGTTTCTGCTGTTTTGCACGCTGGGCAACCTGGCCTCCATTCTGGCGCCCTATCGCATCGCGGCGGGTTCGCTCAAACCCACCAAACAATCGTGGCAAACGGCGCTGGTGGCGCTTGGGGCGCATTGCTTGTTTCCGTTCGTGGTTTCCCCGGTGTTTCTCCCGCCGGCTTTGGGATATCTGGCCCAACGTCTGGCCGGCTTGCCTGCGGCGCTGGTGAATATGCTGGCGGCGTTCCTGATGGCCGCCGGTTTCGCCTGGCTCTATGTCATCACGTTGCGCCCTCTGGGCCGCTTGTTGCAGCGGCGGGAGACGAACATTCTCCGTGCCGTGACGGAAACCACGGAGTGACGCCTTGGGCAGCCGACGGAATGGGTTAATAAGGTTTGCAGCGGGCGGAAGTTTTGTTAAGTTGCAGTGGAACGAGGACGTTATGCGACATGGTGCTCTAATCTTGGCGGCGGCGGTTCTCGGCGCGGCGCACAGCGCGTGGGCCGCAAACGTGGGCTTGATCAAAATCGAAGGCGCCATCGGGCCGGCCACGGCCAGTTACATTGCCCGCGCCATCGAAGTTTCCAGCGAACGCAAGGACGTGTGTCTCATCATCGAACTTGATACCCCGGGCGGGTTGCTGGAATCCACCAAGGAAATCGTCCAGTCCTTCTACGCCGCGCGGGTTCCCACGGTGGTTTTTGTATCTCCCACGGGTGCGAGCGCGGGCAGCGCCGGGGTGTTCATCACGATGGCCGCCGATATTGCCGCCATGTCCCCGCACACCAGCATCGGAGCCGCACATCCCGTTTCCATCGGCGGCGGCGGGGGCGCGGAGAAGACCGACGACGTGATGAAGCAGAAGATGCAGAGCTACGCCTCCAGTTTCATCGAATCCATCGCGGACAAACGCAACCGCAATGTCGAATGGGCGAGGTCCGCCGTCATTGACAGCGTCGCCACCACGGCGGAGAAGGCACTGGAACTGAATGTCATTGATTTGATCGCCAGCGACGTCGCCGACCTGCTCAACCAGATTGATGGGCGCGAAGTCGGTGAGCGAACGCTCCAGACCGCCGGCGCCGAGATTCTGGCGATTCCCATGATTGCGCGGGAGAAGGTCTTCCAATTGATCTGGCGGCCCGAGGTCATGTTCATCCTCATGTTGGTGGCGATCTACGGCATCATCGGTGAGTTGAGCAATCCGGGTGCGATCTTTCCGGGTGTGGTAGGAGCCATTGCCTTGATCCTTGTGCTGTACATGTCTTCCATTCTGCCGGTGAACATCGCCGGGTTCGCGTTGATCGCGTTGGCCATTGCGCTGTTCATCGCAGACGTTTTTACCCCGACGCACGGGGTGTTGACTGTAGGCGGCATCATCGCCTTTCTACTGGGCGCGCTCATGCTGTTCAACCGTGGCGAGCCGGGCTTTCGACTGTCGCTCGCCTATATCCTTCCGGGTGCGATCATCACAGCGGCGTTCTTCGCGTTCGTCGTGGGCGCGGGTCTGCGGGCGCAATTGATGCCGGTGAAGGTTGGCCGGGAAACGATGGTGGGCCAGACGGTAAAGGCGCTCGCCCGCATTGACGGGCGGAGCGGAAAGGTGTTTATCGAAGGGGAATACTGGAACGCGGTGAGCGAAGCGCCGATTGAAGCCGGCCAACTCGTCGAAGTGACGGGCGTGGAAGGCCTGACGTTGAAAGTGAAACCAAAACAAACCTGACGGAGGACCCAATGGAAGAAATGATTCGAAAACTGTTCAATCTCGGCTCCTGGATCGTACCGATCTTCATCCTTGGTGCTATCATTCTGCCGCAGATGATCCGGGTGCTGCGCGAGTACGAGCGCGGCGTTATTTTCCGGCTTGGAAAACTTCTGGGCGCAAAAGGCCCCGGCCTCATCATCCTCATCCCGGTGATTGATCGCATGGTGAAGATGGACCTGCGCGTCGTCACCATTGACGTGCCCCGCCAGGAGATCATGACGCGCGACAATGTCCCGGTGACCGTGGACGCGGTGCTGTATTTCCGCGTCGTGGACCCCATCGCCGCGGTGGTGAAGGTGGAGAACTTTTGGAAGGCGACCTCGCTCATCGCCCAAACCACGCTGCGCAGCGTGCTGGGTCAGGCGGAACTCGATGAACTGCTCTCGCACCGCGAGAAGATCAATGTGCAATTGCAGGAAATCATTGACCGGCAGACCGACCCGTGGGGCATCAAGGTCACGTCCGTCGAGGTCAAGGACGTCGCGCTGCCCGACAGCATGAAGCGCGCGATGGCCAAACAGGCGGAAGCCGAACGCGAACGCCGCGCGAAGATCGTGAATGCCGAGGGCGAATTCCAGGCCGCGGAGAAAATGGTCCAGGCCGCCGCGCTGATCAGCGCCCAGCCGATTGCGCTGCAACTGCGCTTCCTGCAAACCATGCGCGAGATTTCCAGCGAGCACAACACGACGACGTTCCTGCCCGTGCCGATTGATTTGTTCTCACCGTTCATGAAGAAGGGCGGCGAGGGGAACTGAGAGATTTAACGGGGCGGTTGGTTTTGGGCGCATGAAGACCGATTCGTACTGGTGGTTCGTGCGGTGCGGAATCCAGCAAGCGACTTGGATCGTCGTCGCCCTGCTGCTTTTGGTAGGTATCGGTTGGCTCGGGGTGACCAACAGTGCAACTGGTCACTGGTGGTCGTACCTGGGCTGGCTCGTCTCGGCCTTTGCGATCTCTCTCTTGAGCGGTCCGCTGCCTTCGATCTTGGTGTGCTTCGATATTTCCGACCGGCAGCTTTACGTTTTCTGGGCGGCGCTGGTCATACCCTACTGGGCGGTTCTCGGGGCAACCTTCGGGCACGTAAGTTGGAAGCGACGCGCGGTTGGCACTGATGCCGAAAGCGCCTGCGCCTCCGGCAAAAAACTGAGGCAGGTGCGCTGGAAGATTGAAGTCGCCGCGCTGCTTCTGGCCGTCTTGGGGTTTCCTCAGGGTCCGGTTTCTGGGCCAGCTTATATCTCGAGCCCGAAGCAGCCCCGGATCGCAATCATCAACAACCTCCAACAGATCGACGCCGCAAAGCAACAAATGGCCTTGGAGAAGAAGCTATCGCCCGACTACGCGCCAACAGAAGTAGAGCTGGCTGAATATCTTCGCAATGCCACCAATTCTTTCCGTCAGCCGATCAGCCACATTCGCTACGTTCTGAATCCAATCAAGGAACCTCCTTACGCTGTTCTCGATTCGGATTGGCGATTCCGGCGGCGGGGCTGGCGACAAGGTTACACCATCACGAACGGAACCGAGTTCAGGCTACCATGAGACTCCTCAGCACGTCGGTTGCCGCGTTGACACACGCAACTCGAGGTGCGCCTTTCCGCCCATCGTGAAGCCGCCAGGCGAGACGGCGCGGCTGGATGGAGAAGCATCCGCGCAAGCACAAGTCCGCCAAAGCCGACCGCAGCTTGTGCGCCGGAGGCTCTTCCCAACCGCGCCTATCCCAAGCGCATCTCAGATTATCGTAGTCCCGCCAGGGACTTTTTGAAAATAGCCCAGCGTTTTAACGCTGGTGGCGCGGAAGCCGTCACCGAGTCCCGCAGGTACGGCAGAAACGGCCGCCGGTTTGCTTTCGTCCCTGACGGGACTTGCTCTCGGTAGCCAGCCACCCACCGATAAATCGGTGGGCTATGTTCGGTCGTCCCTGCGGGACTGCAATGAACTGAGATGCGCGGCGCTGCGGGATGTGCCCACGGATTGACTTTGGACTTTGGAGTCTGGACTCTGGACCGAACACGATGCCGCTCTACGAATACGAACTCTGCGAAGGTGACTGCAAGGTCTGCGGTGGCAAGTTCACCTTGAACCGCCCGCTGTCCGCCAAACCGCTGACGCATTGTCCGGCCTGCAAGAAACCGGTGCGCAAGATCATCTCCACCTTCAGCACGCCTACAAAGCTCAAGCCGCTCTCCATCACCGACGCCAAGAAAGCCGGCTTCTCCGTGCTCAAGCGCGTCAGCAAGGGTGAATACGAGCGGCAGTGAGCCGTTGTAGCGGCGCCTCGGCCGAGCGCCACATTCCCAAGTACATGGCGGCGCTCTACGGAGACGCCGCTACGCCAGAATTGCCTTTACCACCTTGCCATGCACATCCGTCAGCCGGAATTGCCGGCCTTGATACGTGTAGGTGAGCCGTTCGTGATCGAAACCGAGGCAATGGAGAATCGTCGCCTGCAGGTCGTGAATGTGGACTTCGTTCTCGATGACGTGGAATCCCAGATCGTCGGTTGCGCCGTAGGTTAGCCCGGGTTTGATGCCGCCGCCGGCCATCCAGATGGTGAACGCCTGCGGATGATGATCGCGTCCCAGGCTGCGGCCCAGCGCGACGTTGTTCTCGACCATGGGCGTGCGGCCGAACTCGCCGCCCCAGACGACCAGCGTGTCTTTCAAGAGGTCCCGCTGTTTCAGGTCGGTCAAGAGCGCCCCGATTGCCTGATCCATCGGCTTGCACTTCGCCGGGAGATGAGTCACCAGATCGTTCCCGGCACTCGTCCCGTGGCAGTCCCAACCCCAGTCGTAGAGCTGGACATACCGCACGCCCTGCTCGACCAGCCGCCGCGCGAGGAGCACGTTGTTGGCAAACGACGCCTGTCCCGGTTGCGCTCCGTACATCTCCAGGATGTGCTTCGGCTCTTTCCCGATGTCCATCACCTCGGGAACCGCCATCTGCATCCGGTAAGCCAGTTCATACTGACTGATCCGCGACACCGTTTCCGGGTCGCCGTACTGCGCCAACTCATGTTCGTTGAGCGCCTTCAGCGCATCGAGACTCCGCCTGCGCGACTCCCGCGACATCCCCTTCGGGTTGTTCGCGTACAGAATCGGCTCGCCGACTGTCCGGCATTGCACTCCCTGATAGACCGTCGGCAGGAAGCCCGTGCTCCAGAGCGCCTTCCCACCCGTCGGGTCGGTCCCGCCGGAGATCAGCACGACGAACCCCGGCAGATCCTGATTCTCCGACCCGAGTCCCCAGGTCAGCCAACTGCCCATCGCCGCGCCGCCGTTTCGCGGCGACC
>JAHCLO010000040.1 GCA_026125285.1 Verrucomicrobiia bacterium
TTTCTCCGAGAGAACGGTCAGGTCTTCGTTCACGTCTTCCAACCCGGCGGCGTATTCGAGCTTCGCCTCGCGTTTGGCGACCGCCTCTTCTTCGCCCTCGAACAATTCCTTCGCCGTCTCGCGCCACGCGCCGAAGTGATATTCATCGAAGACGACCAAGTCCCACTTCACTTTGTGCAGCCATTCGTTCTTGGCCTTGATGTTGCCGGCATCGTCGCGGCCCAGCAAATCCTGGAACGAACCGAAATAAACCAGCGGCTTCTTACCGGAGATTTTGGTCGGATCGCTGTCAGAATGGCGCGACATGTATTGCCAACCGTCGAAATCCACATGCGATTCAATGTCCGTCTGCCACGCGTCTTCCACGGCGGGCTTGAAGGTGACCACGAGCACGCGCTTCGCCCCGAGTTTCCGGGCAAGCTGATAGGCGGTGAACGTCTTCCCGAAACGCATCTTCGCGTTCCACAAGAAACGCGGGACGGCGTGCATGTCCTCCTTCCAGATGGAATGGAAATAGGCGTGCGTCTTTTCCACGGCGGCGCGCTGCTCGGCACGCATCGGAAAATCCTGGTCGCGTGTGCCGGCAATCTGCTGCCCGGTGCGGAGCGCGATGAGTACGGCTTTTACGTCTGCGACCGTGCAGCGCATCCATTCCAGTTCCGCTTTCTCGAATTTCTTTTTGGCGAGCGCCGCGCGCACGTCGTGGTCGGTGAAGATTGTGCCGTCGTCGCACTCGGCCGGCTCGTCGAGTTCGATTTTGTAATTCTTGATCGCGGCGGTCTTGAGTTGCTCGGCGACGCGTTGCTTCACGTCGCGCGTGGTCTGGCCCACCTTGAGCAGACCCGCGTGCGCCTTGTCCGCGATGGAATAGGCGTAGATGCGCGGACGTGCCTCCGGTTTCGGCGCAAGGATTTCTTCGATGGTCTTACTCATGGTCTCGGTGCTGCGGGGTGCGCCGTGGTGAACTCCGTAGGAGTGCCATCTTTGCAGAAACGCGGTGACGGATGATTATTCAAGCCCCGTAGGGGCGGCATAGGCGGGAAGATGTCGCTCCTACGGAGCTTTGAATTTATGCGCGGTGTTTCTACAAAGATGACGCCCCTACGGGGCTGGGATTCCATGCCGTGCGCGGTGATTGCATTGGCAGTGCCCGCGTGCGCCTGGTCGTCAATCGAGTAGGCGTAAATGCGCGGACGAGCCTCCGGCTTCGGCGCAAGGATTTCTTCGATGGTCTTACTCATCGGCGTCGTTTTCGCCCATCGGGCGAATCATGCTGTTGATGAATTCAATCTCTTTCTTCGTGATGCCGTAATTCTCGTAGAGCAGTTCGTCTGTCCATGTGCGATTCCAAGCTTGCTGCGGAATCCACGAGTAAGTTGAACGAAGCGCGTCTTGCGTAATCTTTCGCAAGGACACAAGAAAGCGAAAGAACCGTGTGCGGTAGTAACTCGCAAAACTTCGAGCCGCGCGCTCGGATTGAAAGGGAGAAATAACTAGATACGATTGAGTGCAAGCGGAAGGCGGTGCGGCTACTATTTCCTTGCCGAGAATTTGATGGGGAAACGTCTCGCCAGCTCCGTAAGCTTTTGGAGCTAGAACTTTCCACGTGTCAATCGCCGCAGTGTTCTTGCGGATGATGTCACGCTTCATGAAACCGACGGTCCGTTTTCCCTTTTCGATCAAGTGCAGCGCTATCAAACCAGAACCGCGCTTCTCGCTCCATTCCTCAAAATTAGTCGCAATGCCGAACGGCGTGTCGCCAGAGACAAGCTCAAGGATTGATGGCTCTTTCTTGGCTAGAACTTTTCGCAGAATTCCAAGCGCCCGCTCGTCCCGCACCAAGATGTCGAACTCACCGAGCACGCGATTCTGTTGAAGATGCTCAACACCGCCGGCTACCCGCGTCACGTTGCAAGGGCCGTTGTGCGACTTGTCCCAAAGGAAGTAGCAAACGCCGCCTTTGATTTGAACGCCGGGAAATGCTTCGCCAGAGTCAGGAAAATCGGTCAGGAAACGAACGTGTCCGCTGGAGAGCATCTGCGCTCGAAATTCATCTAGGCCGCGTCCTCCCGCCATCCATCGTGACGGCATAACCATGCTGAGAAACCGTGGTTCGAGTTTGAGCGCCTGTTCAACAAACAAGTGAAAGATGGATGAGTCGCTTGAACCACCCGCGCCGCCTTTCATTTGATACGGCGGATTTCCGATGATGACGTCGAATTGCATATTACCTCCAAATAACTCGGTGAGCCGAGCTTTGATGTTACCGGTGTGAATGAATGGGTAGGCGTAGTTTTCCACGTCCGCTTCACGGTCTAAAATTGCTTTCGGCGCGCCGCAAAACTCGCACTTGGTTTCATTCCACTTGTGCTTCGTGCGTTTGAACCAGATGTTGCCATCGTCGCTGGTGAAGGATTTGGCGATGGAGTGTTTGCCCGTGGCGTGCTTGGAGCAATACACGCTGCGGCGCGCGAGCAGGCTGGTGATTTGCGTGATGCCGATGCCGAACACCTGCCGGGTGAGGATGTGGTTCACGCGCTTTTCCAGATTCGGAATGTCGTCTTTCAGGCCGTCGGTGAGCCGGCGGGTGATCTCGCGCAGGAACACGCCGGATTTGGTGCAGGGGTCGAGGAACTTCACTGTCTTGTCCGCCCAGAGGTTCGCGCCGCCGTGGTTGGCGGCCCACGCCTCGGCCAGCGTGTCGAGCATCCGGTTGGCGAACTCCGGCGGGGTGAACACCTCGTCGTTGGAGAGGTTGGCGATGCACGTCAGCACGTCCGGGTTGCGCCCGCGCAGGGTGAAGGGGACTTGGGCGGTCATGGTTTCGATTTCCTTCCCTTAACCGGCTTGGGCAGCTTCTTCAGCTGCTGCGGCTTTTTCAATTGCTTCGTCGCCTTTTCAAACTCCGCATCCACCGCCTGAGGCGCGGCATCCAGCAAGGCGCGATACTTGGCGTATTCGATCTCCGCCTTGGTCCTGGCCTGCTCGGCGGAGATTTTCCCGGCGTGGTCCAGCAGATCGTGTTCGGAGAGTTTCAGAAGCTCGTCCAGCTTCGCGATCCAGTCGCGCATGGTCATCACCTTGCGCTGGAGCGCCCGCAGTTCCGCAAATTCGATGTAGGCGTTGACGATGCGGTTGAGCGTGCCGAGTTCCCCGGCGTCGAGATAGTTCCTGGCGATGGACACATCCTCCTTGCGGATGATGCCGCCGGGGCGCGTGGTCTTCATCCCCATGAACGGCTGGCCGGCATCCACCCGCGCATGGATCACCTCCGCCGCCGTCTGCCCGTGCGCCGCCCAATGCATCTTGTTCTGCACCGTCGCGAAAAACTGCTGCGACATCTCGGTGTCCGGCGAGTAGTCCACACTCGTCGCGTAAATATCGAGCACCTTCTGGTAAAAGCGCCGCTCGGAGGAACGGATGTCGCGGATGCGCTCCAGTTGCTCGTCGAAGTAATCTTTCTGCCCCTTGCCCGGCGGGTTTTTGAGCCGCTCGTCGTCCATGGTGAAACCCTTCACCAGATATTCGCTCAGGCGCGCCGTGGCCCACTGGCGGAACTGCGTGCCCCGGTGACTGCGGACACGGAAACCGACCGCCAGGATGGCGTCCAAATTGTAGTGTTCGATCTGCCGGGCGATCTGCCGCGTCCCCTCGGTTCGAACTATTCGATAATCTCGAATAGTTGCCTCCGGGCGCAGTTCCCCGTCGGAAAAGATCGCCTTCAGATGGTAGTTCACCGTATTCACGCCAATATCGAACAGCTCTGCCATGAGCGATTGCGTGAGCCACACCGTTTCATCCTCAAACCGGCACTGGATGCGGGTGCGGCCATCCTCGGTCTGATAGAGGATGATCTCGGATCGGGGCAATGGCGCGTCGCTCATAGCGTTGCCTCCGGTGTGGCAGCGATCAGCTCGCTCACGGTCATGGGTGGGTAGGTCTTGGTGGGCGTGAAGATTTCATGCTTGCCGAGCTGGGAAAAGAGCGAGTCCTCGGCGTTGAACGTCGAAGAGAGAGTGAGGCTATGCAAACTGAAATCGCGGCGCTGAAAGCGGCCCTTCCAGAGATAGCCCCACTCGGCAAATGTGATTGGCAGGTTGTCCCAGGTGCGCATTTTCATGGCGTCGCCGTGGACGAGGTTGACGGAAAGGACGCAGACGGCGGCGCGATAAAAATCGTCTGACTCATCAAGGTTCAGATACTCCGCGAAGATTTCCAGCAGGTTGGCGCGGCAATCGGCGATGTTGTCCGGCAACAGCTCGATGCCGTAAATGCACATCAAGCCCAGCAGCGCGTAGTGCCGGCGCTCGAAGTCGGATTGCCCATACTTGAGTTCCACCGCGGCGAGCTTACGCCGCAGGACTTGCACGAGAAAATTGCCGTTGCCACAGGCGGGTTCGAGAAACCGCGAGTCAATGCGCTCGGTCTCGCCCTTCACCAGATCGAGCATGGCTTCGACCATCCATGCGGGGGTAAAGACCTCCCCGTGGTCGGCGACGCGTTGTTTGGATTTTACGAGGCTCATGGGCAAATGCGACCGTAATTGCGCCCGGTGGTTTCGCGGGCAATGCCGGGTCTGGCCAGGTGTTTGAGGGACGCGGTCACGGCTGAATTAAAGGATGGCGGCCTCTCCTTTAATTTTGAAGCGCCAAATTGAAGGTTCGTGAAATCAGATTCGGTCCACACCCATTGGCCACTTCGCCGTCAGCAACCCGCAACGATGCGCAGCAGATATCGCAATTCCTCCTCGACCTCCGCCGGCGTACTCACCGTTTCCGCGATGGTTTCGCGCAACAAGGTCCGATAGCGTTGGCGCAGCCGATGCACGGCCACCTTCACCGCGCCTTCATTCATCCCCAACCGCAACGCCAGTTCCGCATACGGCGCGGAATTGCCCGGTCCGGCGAGGGTGGTGCGCAGGGCGTTGAACAACGGGCCCTTGCCCTGTTGCCGGTGTTCGGCTTCCAGTCGTTGATACACCTGCTCCAAGAGCGTGATGGCCCAGCGCCGTTCAAATGCCTGATCGGGTGTGAGCGTGGCCGCGGGTAGCTGGCTCAACCAGGTTTCCGCGCTCTTCGTGTCGAGGGAAATGACGTTGCCCGCGCCCCGCTTCTGCGCCCGCACCTTGTCCCATTCATCCGATAGAAAATGATTGAAGCTCGCGAGCAGAAAGCAACGGAAACGGCCTTTCTCGGGACTGACCGTGGCCACGGCGCCGTGCCCGAGCAGGTGCGCGAAGAATCCCTGCGTCAGGTCCTCCGCGTCTTCCGGGGGATGACCACGCCGCCGCACGTAGGCGTACAAGGGATGCCAATAAGTCCGACAAAGCCTGGCCAGCGCGGCCTCCGCTCGAGTCGTGTCACTGCGTCCCGCCGTGAGCACCACTGACCAATGAGTCGTCACGAAGGCAGACTGCGGGGGCGGCCCCATCGCGGTCGAAGTGGTTTCCGGCAACGTTGCGTGTGCGGAAGTGCTCACACAGGCGAGGCTAACGCCGAACGCCGGAAAAGCAAGGGAAGCCATGACTCGAGTATGGGCAGGGCCTGGCGTTCATACCCCAATATCCTCATTCCACAACTCGGGCCTTGCCGCGATGAACTCCCGCATCAGTTGAATGCAGGTTGCGTCCTGCAAGACTTCGACTTGCACTCCTTGGGAGCGGACATACTCCTCCGGCCCCCGGAACGTGAGGTTTTCTCCGACCACGATGCGCGGGATTTTGTAGAGCAAGGCCGCGCCGCTGCACATTGGGCAGGGCGACAGCGTCGAGTAAAGCACGCACTGTTGGTACACTGCGGCTTGCCGGCGACCGGCGTTTTCGAGGCAGTTCATCTCCGCATGATGAATCACGCTGCCGCGCTGCACGCGCTGGTTGTGGCCGCGTCCGATGATCTGACCGTCCAAAACCAGCACCGAGCCAATGGGAATGCCGCCCGCCGCCAGGCCTTTCCGCGCTTCCGCAATCGCCGCTTGAAGGAATGGGTCCACGCGCTGATTCAATCAAGCCGCACGACACGCGGCAAGCAGCGAAACGGCAGCCCACGAACCTGGCTCACACGCTCCACCCTGCTGGCGATGGTTGTCTTGCGCGTGTCGGTGGGCTGGCTTCAATCATCGCGGGCGTTTTTTCCTTGAATCCGAGCCGAGTTCGGCGTGAGTTGTCGTTGACATGATCGCGAATCAACCTTCGGTGCGGCTCGCCCACGCCGGTTCATTGGCCACCGAGAGTCCTTTACGCGACCTCGAAGCCATCATCCGGTCACGCACGCCGCTGATCGCGGTGGAGAGCAATGAAGAACCACAAATCGTGAGCATGGTTCGGCAGATCGCGACGCGGTTGCAGCTCAAGGCCTTTCGCTGGACGGTCACCGAGGGGCTGCGGGCGTTCGATCCGTGCGATCAACCGCAGCAGTCCGTCTTCAAATCGCCCGAAATCCTTGGCTACATCAAGTCGTCCGCTAAACATTCCCTGTTCGTGCTGTTGGATTTTCATCCGTTTTTGCAGGACGCCACGCACGTGCGGCATCTCAAAGACATCGCGTTGAACTACCCGAATCATTACTCCACCGTCGTGCTCGTCGGTTATGCGGTGCAGGTGCCGGAGGAATTGCGGCCCTTCACCGCTCCGTTCCGGCTGCCGCTGCCCACGCTGGCCGAATTACGTGCCATCGTCATTGAGGCGGCCGCCGATTGGGGCGCGGAGAACGGCCAGCGCGAGGTGCAAACCACCAACAAGGCGCTCGACTTGCTGGTGCGCAACCTGGCCGGACTCACCGCCACCGACGCCCGTCGCCTGGCGGTCAAGGCCATCAGCGACGACGGCGTAATCACCGACTCCGAAATGCCCGAGGTCATGCGCGCCAAATACGAACTGCTCGGACGCGACTCGCCGTTGTCCTTCGAGTATGAGACGGCGAGATTCTCCGAAATCGGCGGCATGCGGCGGCTGCGCGCCTGGCTGGAGATGCGCAAGAGTTTCTTTGTTGACGGTGCGCAGGCGCATCTGGACCCGCCGCGCGGCGTGTTGTTGCTGGGCGTGCAGGGTTGCGGCAAGAGCCTCGCCGCCAAGGCCGCCGCCGGCATCTTCGGCGTGCCGCTGCTGCGCCTGGATTTCGGGGTGCTCTACAACAAGTACTACGGCGAGACGGAACGCAATCTGCGCAAAGCCTTTGAAACCGCCGAGATCATGTCGCCGTGCGTGCTGTGGATGGATGAGATCGAAAAGGGCCTCGCTGTGGGGGACGGTGACGACGATGGCCTTTCGCGGCGCATCCTGGGCGCGCTGTTGACCTGGCTCTCCGAGCGCCGCAAGCCGGTGTTCATCGTGGCCACCGCGAACGACATCACGCGCTTGCCGCCGGAGATGGTGCGTAAAGGACGTTTCGACGAGATCTTCTTCGTGGACCTGCCAGCGGCGGAGAATCGCCGCGAAATCCTCTCGATTCATCTCTCCAAACGCAGTCTCGATCCGGCGCAGTTCGCTTTCGACGCGTTGGCGGAAGCGACCACTGGCTTCTCCGGATCAGAGATCGAACAGGCCATCGTGTCTGCGATGTACACCGCGCACGCGCAGGGGCGTGGCGTTAAGCAAGCAGATCTCCTTGCCGAGATCCAGCAAACGCGGCCGCTATCCGTGGTCATGGCTGAGAAGGTTGAGGAACTCCGCGTATGGGCAGCAGGCCGGACAGTGGCGTGCGACTGAACCTCATCCGCCATTCGTCTTCTTGAATCAATGCGATTCCCTCCGCAATAACTCACACTCGAGTTGGTGACTTGTGTGGGTGGCGCGCGGAAGGGACAGAACAACCGCAGGCAACCGCCAGCCGGTCCTCAACAGAAATGAACGTCGCTTGTACATTCCACTTTATCTGCGCGGAGATGCAGCTAACCTATTGCTGCCTGACGATGCTTTCTGAGGTCGGCAAGCGACGCATCCGTAGCTCAATTGGATAGAGCTTCTGACTTCGGATCAGAAGGTTGCAGGTTCGAGTCCTGCCGGATGCGCCACTTTCAATCAACAACTCATGGAGGATTGACGGTCTGAGACAGAACCGTGCGTTCTCGCTTCCGCTCCACTTTCCAGTGGTTGCCTTCCCATCCAACTTCCATGCCGTGAATGCCGCAACTCTGATGCGATGGAATCAGCGTCGTTGCGAGGCCCCGGTCAGTTGTTTGATGTATTCCACCTCGGCGGCGTCATAAGGCGTGCCGTCGCGGCGGAGAATGTCATGGAACCACGGGTCGGGTTCGCCGGTGTATTGCTTGGTCCAGGAGTCCCACGGATAAATGGTCTGCGTTTTGCCGTCCACGAAGCCCCAGCAGTACGCGCCCACCTTGTGTTCCTTGAAGTAACCGAGCACGGGATCGAAGCGGCTGCCGAGGGGCCGGGCCATGAATTCCGTGCAGAGCAGGGGACGATTGTAACGCTTGAGATTCTCCACGCAATTCGTCGCCTCCTCGATCGGACCATAGCAATGGAATGAAATCACATCTGATTTCTCGAGTTGCACGCGTTCCGTCGGCGAAAGCTTGTCCGGATCAGGCCAGTTGCCAATCCACACGCCGGAGGTGAGCGGCTGCGTGGGATTCATTTCGCGCGCCCAGAGGAACGACTTTTGCAGAAGCAGCAGGGCCATCTCCGCTTTGTTCTTCAATTCCACGTCGCGGTATTGCGGCACGGGATTGTTCGGCTCGTTGTACAGATCCCAGACCTGCACCCGACGGTCGGTGCGGAAGCGGCCAATCACTGCCTGCACATACTCTTTCAATTCATCCTGGCGGGCGGGGTGCTTGAGGATTTCCTGTGCGGGACTCTGCACCCAGCCGGAATTGTGGCGGTGCGGATACGGTTCGCGCTGTTTGCCCGGCCGGGCAAACGGATCCCAAACGCCATCGAACAACACGAGCATGACGCCGATGCCATGCTGGTCGGCGATGCCCAGGAACTGGTCCACGCGTTTGAGGAAACCGCGGCGGTCCTGCTGCCAGGCGAGATCGTGCAGGTAAACGCGCACGCTGTTGAAGCCGAGTTGGCTGGCCCAGCCGAGTTCCCGGTCAATGGTGACGGGGGCCCAGGTGTCCGCCTGCCACATTTCGAGTTGGTTGATGGCGGTGCTGGGGGTGAAGTTGCAGCCGACCAGCCAGGGTTGGCCGGCGTACCAGGCATTGGCTTGTTCGGCCGTCCAGCGGTCGCGGCTTGGAGCGGCGTGGCGCGGCGTGGTGGTGCAACTGGTAATCAGGGCCAACAAGGCGATCAGCGGAATCGGTTTCATGATTGTGTTCATAGGCTGGGCAACACCGGCAACGTTCATGTGATCACGGTCAATGTGCATCGAACCATCGAATGCATCGGCGCGCCATGTATAACCGCTCCCGGCCCGTCAGTTCAACTCCTGTTCAGACAAATTTGCGTTCACAGGCGGTGACCGGACGGTGCGATCCGCCCCACGCGTACTTGATGGGAGCGAGTGGGTCTGCTTGGTCCCGGGCAACGGCGAAAGTGGGGGACCACGCTGGGGCTACAATTGGTTTGACCACCGGCTTGCCGCGCGGTAACACCACATCAGGCTATGAACGCCCTTCAACCATGTGAGTACGGAGGCATCAATATGAAGCGCACATTCAATCGCCGTGATTTCATCGGCACCACTTCTCTCGCCGGCGCCGGGCTGGCTTTCGGTCTGCCCCAGATCACCCGCGGTGCGGGGACGGCCGCCAAACCCGCCAAGCTCGGCGGCGTCAAGGCGCACCCCGGCGGTTTTCCCGGCTGGCCGGTGTATGATCAAGCAGAAGAAAAGGCGCTGTTGGACGTGCTCAAAAGCGGGCGATGGTTTCGTGGCAGTGGCACCGCCGTGGCCGAGTTCGAGAAGGAATACGCCGGGCTGACCGGCGCGAAACATTGTGTGGCCACGTCCTGTGGCACCAGCGCCCTCACCACGGCCCTGGGCGCGCTGGACATCGGGCCGGGCGACGAAGTCATCATTCCGCCCTACACCTTCATCGCCACCTACAATGTTGTCGCGCTGAACTACGCGCTGCCCGTCTTTGTGGACACCGATCCGGAGAGTTTTCAAATTGACGCTAACAAGATCGAAGCCGCGATTACGAAGGAAACCAAAGCGATTCTGCCCGTGCATATCGGAGGTTCGCCGGCGGATCTCGACAAAATTCTGGCGGTGGCCAACCAGCACAAACTACCCGTGATTGAAGACGCCTGCCAGGCGCATCTGGCCGAGTGGCGCGGACGCAAGGTTGGCACGCTGGGACTGGCGGGCTGCTTCAGTTTTCAGGCAAGCAAGAACCTCAACTCGGGCGAAGGCGGCGCGGTTTTGACCGACAATCCCCAGTTCGCCGAGATCTGCTACAACTTCCACAACCAGGGCCGCGCCAAACAAGTCACCGGGTATGACTTCACCTACTCCGGCAGTCGCGGCTCCAATCTGCGTTTATCCGAGTTTCAAGGCCGCTTGCTGCTCGCCCAGATGACGCGGGTGATCGAGCAAACCAACCGGCGCACCGAAAACGCGAATTACCTGACCCGCCTGCTCAACGAGATTCCGGGCATCAAGCCGGCCAAGCTCTACGACGGCACCACGCGCAGTGCTTATCACCTCTACATGTTCAGCTATGACAAAGACCGCTTTGCCGGACTCGACAAGGGCCGGTTCATCTCGGCGCTGGGCGCGGAAGGCGTGCCGGCGTCCGGTGGTTACGGGCCAATGAACACGGAAGCCTACGTTTCGGGCCTCGCGCGGAATTCTCGCTTCCTGCGGGTCTATGGTGAGAAGCGGATGCAGCAATGGCTGGAACAGAACCGGAACTGTCCGCAAAACGACAAGGTCTGCGAGCGGGCAGTGTGGTTCGCGCAAAACATGCTCCTCGGTCCCCGGAGCGACATGGAGCAGATCGCCGACGCCATCCGCAAAATTCAAAGTCACGCCGGGGCACTGGCCAAGGCGTAGCGGGCAATCACGACACCGGGGCGGGAGGGAAAATGAATGGCAACTTGCTGGCAGCCGCAGGTGGGAGTCTGACAGCCAGGGACGGATTTGAGTCATGGCGTTTGGCATTTTCGCCAATGCGCCAGAAGAACTTTCCGGCCAAGCGCCATTCCCGCCCGCGCCAATACATTCACCGAACACTGGCATTGCTCGGGTTGCTGGCGGTTGCCGCGTCGGCTCAGGAATTCAAGATCATCACGGTGGATCCAGGCCACTTCCACGCCGCTCTGTTCCAGCGCGAGATGTTGCCCGGCGTGGCGGACACGGCTTGCGTTTACGCCCCGCTGGGGCCGGACCTGACCGCGCACCTCAACCGCGTCGCCCGGTTCAATCATCGCCCCGAGAATCCCACGCGGTGGAAGCTCGAAATCTACTCCGGATCGGATTTCTTCGAGCGGATGCTGGCCGAACGACGCGGCAGCCTGGTGGTTTTGTCGGGCAACAATCAGCCCAAGCTTGACCGCTTGCTGGCCAGCGTGCGCGCCGGTTTGCATGTGCTGGCGGACAAACCCTGGATCATCGAACCGGAAGCGTGGCCGAAATTGGAGGCCGCGCTCGAGGCCGCCGATCAGCACAAGGTCGTGGTGTACGATGCCATGACCGAGCGTTTTGAGATTACGTGCGTGCTCCAGCGGGAATTGGTGAACGACGGCGCGATCTTTGGCGACATCCTGAGGGGCACGGCCGCCGAGCCGGCGGTGTTCATGCGCAGCAGGCATTATTTGCTGAAGGAAACAGCCGGAGTCCCGAATCTCCGACCGGTCTGGTTCTTCGACATTAACCAGCAGGGTGAGGGACTGACGGACGTGGGCACGCATCTGGTCGAGCATGTCCAATGGACCTTGTTCCCGGAGCAGCCCATAGATTGTCAACGCGACATCCAGGTCCTGCGCGGTTCGCGCTGGCCGACTCTTCTGAGCCGCGCGCAGTTTCTGCAGGTGACGGGCGCGGCTGATTTCCCGGATTTTCTCCAGTCGTCGGTGAAGGCCGGTCAATTGGAGTACTTCTGCAACAACACCGTGAGTTACACCCTGCGCGGTGTCCACGTGAAGCTGGACGTGGAATGGGACTTCACCGCGCCGCCGGGAGGCTCGGACACGCAACTGGCGGTGTTTCGCGGCAGCAAGGCCCGCGTTGAACTGCGGCGGGACAAGGATCAGCAATACCGACCGGAAGTCGTCGTTGTTCCCAGCGCGGGCGAAATGACCGCGGTGCGAGCGGCGTTGCAGCGCAGAATTGCGGCATGGCAGCCGACGCATCCCGGCGTGGGACTGGAGGAAAGGGGCGGCGAATTGCGATTGCTAATTCCACCGGCGCTACGCACGAGTCACGAAGAGCATTTTTCGGAACTGGCACGTCGCTTTCTGCAATACGCCCGGGATCCGCAATCCCTGCCCGCCTGGGAGAAGCCCAATCTGTTGGCCAAGTATTATGTAACCACGCAAGGCGTCGCGCTTGCGCGGCAAGGCGTCCTCCAACCCGCAGTTCATTGAATGAGATCCACTATGAAAACACTCCACCAACTTGCGGCACTCTGGCTGCCCGTACTCTTGGGGTTTGCCTCGGTCCAGGCCCAATCCTCAGGCATCCCGGACGGCAATACGTATCAGGGCAAGAGACTCATCGCGAAAACCTACGACTCCGGCTTTGCCCTGGCCCACGACACCTACAACGGCATGGGCACGGGCAGCGACGGGAAGGTTTATTATGTGCTCAGTTCCGAGAACATTGATGTGGGTGCGCAGATGTATTGTTTTGACCCAAAGAAAAAATCCATCCAGCACCTCGCCGACCTGACCGAGGCGTGTGGGGAAAAGGGATTGAAGGCGATTCCCCAAGGCAAGAGCCACGTCAACTTCGTGGAGGCCAATGGCAAACTTTATTTCTCCACGCATCTGGGTGTTTACAGCATCGTGGATGGCATGGAGACGATGGGCATCCCGCCCGCAGGCTACCAATCCTATCCCGGCGGCCATCTGCTGGCGTATGATTTGAAGACGGGCGCGTTCGAGGACTTTGGCATCGTGCCGGATCGCGAGGGCGTGCTCACCACCAGCATGGACCCGCGCCGCGGACGTATCTTTGGCATCACCTGGCCGAGTGGCATGTTCTTCCGATACGATCTGGCCACAAAATCCTGGAAGAACTTCGGCAAGATGTGCGCCGAAGGTGAAGCCGCCACCGGCGCTGCTTATCGCACGGTCTGCCGTTCCATCGCGGTGGATGTGAATGACGGTTCGGCGTATCTCACCACCTCCGAGGGCGCCATTCTGCGCTATCGTGCCGCCACCGATAGTGTCGGGCCGGTGGCGGGTGAAACCATGATCAAGGATTATTTCGGCCTCTACGACCCGACTTCACCCGGCCACATGGGTTACAACTGGCGGCAGACGTTTTGGAGTCCAAGAGACGGCTGGATCTACGGCGTGCATGGCAATTCCGGCTACCTCTTCCGATTTGATCCGCGCGCCGAGCGTCTCGAACTGCTCGACCGCATTACCTCCACGCCCAGCAAGCGATCCGGGATGTTCGATCAATTCAGTTACGGTTACTTGGGATTCGCCCCTGGCGCGCAGCACAAGACGATTTACTATCTGACCGGCGCGCCGATCTATGTGGACGGAAAACGTCTTGCGGGCAAAGCCACGACTGCGATGGGCGAAGCGAAAGGGCTGGAGAACCTGCACTTGATCACGTGGCATATCGGGAGCGGCAGATACACCGATCACGGCGCGATCTTCTACGAGGACGGTCAGCGTCCGCTCTACGTGAATTCCATCGCGGTTGGCAAAGACGGGACGGTTTACTCCTTGGGCCGGATCAAGCGCCACGGCAAGGTCGTGACCGACCTGTTCGCGGTGAAACCATAACAGCTACGCGCAACCATGCCGGGCAAAATCGTTGTGCCGATATAATGCCCGGCACGCTCATTTGCACCAGGCTACCCACAGGCTTCGAGAGGTTCTGCGAGGAACTCGGCGCATACAGTCCGCGACAGTAGCAGGCAATTCCGCGTGGGCTGACGCTGGCGAAACAATCCAGGCCAGCGCCGACCGAGACGACTGTTCTTCGCTGAATCAGACTGCGCCCGCGATCAGATCACCCACTTCGCGAGTGCCGTATCCCATTTTGCCGGCCGCCAACGATTGAATCGTGGTATTGATGATCTTCACCACCGCCGCCTCGATGGCCGCCGCCGCCTGCGCTTCGCCCAGGAAATCGAGCATCATGCCCGCCGCGTTGATGGCGGCAATGGGATTGATCACGTTCAGGCCGGTGTATTTGGGCGCGCTACCGCCCATCGGCTCGAACATGCTCGTGCCTTCGGGATTGATGTTGCCGCCCGCCGCCACGCCGAGGCCACCCTGGATCATCGCCGCCAGATCGGTGATGATGTCGCCGAACATGTTGTCGGTGACAATCACGTCAAACCATTCGGGGTTCTTCACGAACCACATGCAGGTGGCGTCCACGTGGGCGTAATCGCGTTTCACGGTCGGATAGTTCGCGCTCAACTCGATGAAGGCGCGTTCCCACAAATCGAACGCGAACGTCAGGACATTGGTCTTGCCGCAAAGCGTGAGTTGCGCGGTTTTGCCGGCGGCCACGTCTTCGGCTTTCAGCCCCTTCCACGGCTTGCCACCGCGCATCTTTTTCGAGAGATCGAAAGCGTACTTCAAGCAACGCTCCACGCCACGGCGGGTGTTGACGGACTCCTGAATCGCCACCTCGTGCGGCGTGCCTTTGAACACAAAACCGCCAGACCCGGTGTAAAGGCCCTCGTTGTTTTCGCGCACGACGACGAAATCCACGTGTTCCGGGCCCTTGTCCTTGAGCGGGCAATCCTGCGCGCGGTAGAGCTTCACCGGGCGCAAGTTGATGTATTGCTCCAGTTCAAACCGCAGTCGCAACAGGATGCCTTTTTCGAGAATGCCCGGTTTGACCTGCGGATGGCCCACGGCGCCGAGGTAAATGGCCTTGAACTTCCGCAACTCCTCCACGGCGCTGTCGGGGAGCACTTCACCCGTCTTGAGGTAGCGGTCTCCACCAAAATCGTAAGGATGCCAGTTAAGTTTGAAGCCAAATTTCTGCGCGGCGGCTTCCGATACTTTCAGGGCCTCGGCGGTGACTTCCGGGCCGGTGCCGTCGCCCCCAATGACTGCGATGTCGTATGTCTTCATGCGTGATTCAATTCAACCAGTTGTTCCCAATTGGAGCGAGGATGCTAAATGTTGCAGCGCGCGTGGCAATGGAATTTTGCGGAGTAGTGCTCACGTTTCAAGGCGCGCAGAACCCGCGCAGAACCCGAGTCCTCACTGCGGAGCTATGCAGGCTTCCAGCCGGCGGAACCAAGAATTCTGGGCTGCGGCCATCGGTAATGCCATGCCGGAATCCACGGGCGGACGACGCGCCGCTCGAAGTCACCACCCATCCAGCCTCAATGTTGGGAACGGCATTGTTCAAGCCGTTGGCCGGCCAACACAGTGCGGGTTGTTCAACTTGGAAGCTGTCAGAAGATCTGACAAAGGACAGGGCCAAATCTTCGATTGGGGTGCAGTGCGATGTGAAGTCGGCCGTTCTGATGTAATGATTTCTCAACCGTACGGGTATCTGGCTTTCTCAAGCGAAAGTCCACGCACGTCAATCTTTGCCAGGTCGGCCGTGCCCAAGCCGGCCTGTTCCGCCAGCAGGAGGTGATTGTCGCAAATTTCAAACGGCTTGGTGCCGCGGACGGCGCGCGGATTCGCGTAGCCCATCACGGCGGCGCCCACGGCATCGGCGGAAACGGGGTTCAGACCCGTAATCAACACGCCCGGCGTGGTGAACTTCAACTCCGCCGCGTGCCGGCACCACGGGCCTTCGCCGCCGCTCATGGCGGTAATGCCGTCAATGATGGCGAGATCAATGGGCCGCGCCGCGCACACATCCACCGTCACGCGTGGCACACGCCAGGTTGGGTCGGTAGTGGAGATGCCGTCCTTCAGGCCGGGCAATTTGATGCGCTCGAACCCGCGTGGACTGTGCAGCGGGCCGCGGCCGCCGGTGGCATCCTCGCTGCCGGCCTGATCGCCGTAGAGCGAATTGGGCGTAACGCCGAACAGGTTCTTCATGGAGAGCGTCACGCCGGCGGTGACGTGGTTCTTCAGTTTGGCCAGCGAGATCATCACGTCGGTTTCCGCGTACGCGTGGTTCAACTCGAAGGAGGAGAACATGTAGCCGCCAAAAGGCACCTGCAAAGTTGCATAACGGTTGCCCTGGCCGAGATTGCGGGTGTTTTCAAATTCCACCCGGCCCAGCGCCGCTAGTGCCCGCAAGTCCCAGTCCGCCAGCGCGAGGGTGGCGGCCAGTTCCGCTTTGCTTTGCGTGGACTCGACGAGACGAACGCGCCGGGCGCCCGCGTCGAACAGCAGCGCAGTCAATGCACGGACGGTCGCGTAGTGGGTCATAAAAGTCTCGCCGACGGGCCGGCCCAGGAAATCCAAGAACGCCGTGCCCGTGAGGTTCAGCTTCACCGTTACGGTTTTGGCTTTGACCAGGTGTGCGATGCCGCCCAGCAAATCAAAACTCTGCGCCAGTGCCTCCCGCACTGCCGGGCCATAGGAACGACAGGCGACAATGGCGACTTTCGCGACAGGGTTCGACCCATTCCTGACGAGTGAATTCGTGGCGGCACTCGACTCGGCAGCAAGCAATTCAGGCTTGCCATAAGCTAGCGCCAGCGGCGCGCCAGCGGTCAACATTGCACTCCAACGCAAGAATCGGCGGCGGTTGAGGCGATGGTTGCGCATAATGAGAGACCTTAAGTACCAGTCCGGTGCCCGGCGACCGAGGCCAGTTCAACGACGGCACCCTCGCGGGCCACGTCCACCTGCAGCGCCGCCGGCTCCTGGGCCGCCAGTTCCCGGGCGTGCGCCACCATGCGATCGAGCTTCTCGTCAGTGTGGTCGGGATCGTGATGGAAGAGGTAAAGCTGTTTGGCTCCGGAGTTGAGGGCCAGGGCCACCCCATCGTCCACACACCCATGGCCCCACCCAACGTGCGTTTCGTATTCGGCGCAGTCATATTGGGTGTCGAGAATCAGCACATCGGTGCCGCGAAGGAATTCGATGATTTTCTGCTCCTCGGCCCGCGCGTAGTCCAACGAGGCGGACTTTTTGGTGGGTGCAACGGCTCTCGTCCCTTCATGCCGACAGTGCGGTTCATTGTCGGGGAAAAATGCCACCGAGCCCTGATCCGTAAACAACTGGTACCCGACGCAGATTCCGGGATGATTGGCGAAGGCCGCCCGCACGCGCACGGGCCCCACCTGAAAGTCCAGGTCCCTGAGTTCCACGATCTCGATGTTGCCGGGCAATTCCTTGAGCGGCACCGGGAAATACGGGCTTTCCATCTGGCCGGAGAGCACGTTGACCAATCCCCGGCGCGCGCCCTCAAAACCAAGAATGCGCAGCCGGCAGTGCGGTTGGTAAATCGGTTGAAAGAACGGCAGACCCTGAATGTGGTCCCAATGCGTGTGCGAGAGCAACAGGGTGAGCTGCAGCGGTTGGTCACCGAATTCGGCCATCAACTCCCGCCCCAGACCTCGCAAGCCCGTGCCCGCGTCGAGGATGATAATTTCGTTGCCTGCCCGGACTTCGATGCACGAGGTGTTGCCTCCATACCGGACGGTGCTCGGACCGGGTGTGGGGATGGATCCCCGAACGCCCCAGAATTTCAGCCGGGCGGGCGCTACTGTGTGGCTGGCAGGCATGACGCCGGGAGTTGTATCGCGCCCGCCCGGTCTGATCCGGGCCAGCAGATTCAGCAGTTCCTCCGGAGTGAAGGGCTTGGTGAGGTAATCATCCGCCCCGGCCTCGTGCGCTGCCAGCCGGTCCACCTCATACTCACGTCCGGAGCAGACCACGACGCTGGTGTGACGCAGACTGAGATCGCTGCGGATGCGGCGGCAGACGAGGAAGCCGTTGCAGCGTGGCATGAGCAGGTCGCAAATCACAATCTCCGGGCGTTGCTGACGGACCAGTTCCAACCCGGTTTCGCCTTCTGCGGCTTCCAGAACCTGCCAACCGTTCTGCCGCAGGACTTCGCCCGTCATGCGGCGGTAATCAGCATCGTCGTCAATGATCAGAACCTTTTTCATCGGCGGCAGGCGTTGGGCGTGGGCAGGTTCCAGTGACCGTCCGCAGCTTGATGGTGCGTCAAAACCGATCGGGCGCTATCCGGTGTGAATTCGAGGGGGAAATCAGTCGTTTGCGAGCTTGGCTTGAGAATCATACTGGCTGTTTGCCCGGAAGCTAGGCCATGAGTGCGCGAATGAAAACTCAAAAAGCGATGCTACTTGGTCTGGTTTTCTTCCGATTCTCCCGGTCTGACTGATGCACACGCTCCAGCGCCATCTCCTGCGGCCATTCCACTACCGGCGCAGGAGCAACCGGGCCAAACGTCGCCAGCCGGTGGCCGCGCGCTCAAACGCGACGAAATCGTAATCTCCCGCCAGCCGCTCCAAATCCTTTGCCGAAGGCACTCTACCGCCTACCGACTGTGTTCCCTCCCGCAGCCAGGGACGGTCCACGAAAACCACCCGGTCGGGATAATGGTTTTTTAGGTAATGACCGTAGGTTTCGTACTCGCTAAAGAGATTATTCCCCGTGGCGGGCAACGAGCGCATGATCTTCCAGGCCCAATTGCCCTCCCCGGCCACGCGCTGTTCGATGGCCCCCAGCATTTCGCGGGCGACGGATTTTTGCACCAGGATATGCTGCGCGATGAAGGAGCATTCCCGTTGGGCATCGGCGCCGAACAAGCGCCGATACGTTTCAAAGTATGGCGGGTGATACTCCGTCGCCCGGGTCAGAAACATCCGGCCCTGCGCATCGAAGAACTTCATGGGCCGCAACGGGACGGTGTCCGCGTCCCAGATCAGATAGTAGTCATCCTCCGGCGCCACGAAGGCAAACTGAAGTTTCAGCAATTGCTGGAAATACCAACCCGCTGCCATCGGAAAACTCGGCACGTTGAGTGTGCGCAAGGTTTTCATTTGCATGCCGGGGATGAAATCGTTCTCAGGAATCACATGCACACCGCCGCCCAAGCGGGTCTGAATCTGTGGGCAATCCGGGTCCGGGGCAACGACGTGCAACGCGCGCAACGGAACGTTTGCTGCCAGCCGTTGCGCCATGATTTCCAGGATGGGTAGATCCCGGGCCCGGCAGGCCGCCACGACCTGCAAGGGACGATCCAACCATCCCTGAGAGTCTGCGAATCCGCCTTGACCGCGGTGAGCTTCGACAACCACGAGAAAGACTCTGCCAACCAAGAAGAGGCCAGGCAAGCCGAACGATGGCACCGTCAGGTTTCATTCGGTGAAGTGGGCAGCCGCCATGGCAGATTAGACTCGCCGCCCCGTTCGTTCGGCGACATATTCCCCGTGATGTCGGTCATCCAGCGATCCATCGAAGTCAGCTACAGGCTGCGGGTGTTTTTCACCCAGGCCGCGTTTGATCCCGCCAATCTGGTCGTCAAGAACGTGCTTACTCAGGGCGACTCGCGGCGACCTCACAAGGCGCTGGTGGTCGTGGACGAGGCCCTGGTCCAGGCGCGGCCCGCGTTGCTTCGTCAGGTTGAAGCGTACTTCGCCACGCACGTGGATGCGCTCACATTGGTCTGTCCGCCAATCGTCATCGAAGGCGGAGAGCGGACGAAGAATTCCTATTTCCACGTTTCAGAAATTCACTCGCACTTGGACCGTCATCACATTGACCGCCACTCCTATGTGCTGGGAATGGGCGGTGGCGCCTTGCTCGACATGGTGGGGCTCGCGGCGGCCACGGCGCATCGTGGCGTACGGCACGTGCGTGTGCCCACCACCACCCTGGCGCAATGCGATTCCGGTGTGGGGGTGAAGAACGGCATCAATGCGTTCGGCAAAAAGAATTTCATCGGCACGTTTACGCCGCCGTTCGCGGTCATCAATGACTTTGAAATGCTCGCCTCGTTGTCCGTCCGCGACAAACGCGCCGGCTACGTCGAAGCCGTGAAGGTGGCGCTCATTCGCGACCGGCGGTTCTTCGAGGAACTCGAAAGCCACGCAACGCGTCTTCGCGTCTTCGAGCCCGCCGCGATGCAGCGATTGATTCATCGTTGCGCGGAGTTGCACCTGGACCACATCGCCACGTCCGGCGACCCGTTTGAATTTGGCTCGGCGCGGCCGCTGGACTTCGGACATTGGGCAGCGCACAAGCTTGAACAACTCTCGGAATACCGTTTGCGCCACGGGGAAGCCGTGGCGGTTGGCATCGCGCTCGATACCGTCTATTCACGGGCGATGGGGTATCTGGAGGCCGCGTCCGCCGAGCGCGTGCTGCGGTTGCTGGAAGCGCTGGGCTTTGATCTCTTCGCCAACGAACTGCTGCATGTGGATTCGGAGAACGCGCTGATCGTGCTGGAGGGACTGGAGGAATTTCGCGAGCACCTCGGCGGCGAGCTTACGATTACCCTGCTCCGGGACATTGGCGCTGGTTTTGAAACGCACGACATGCACTTGCCCAAGGTAATCAACGCAATTTATGAATTGCAGGAGCGCCATCAGCGCCGGGCACCGAAGATCATCCGCGCTTCGGCATGAACCGCGGATGCCGCTTTCGATTTGGTTCGTGGGCCAACGCGCCAAGGCTTGAACCGGACGGCAAATGAAACGCACCGCGGTCATCAACGTCGTTGGTCTCACGGAATCGCTCATTGGCGCGCACACGCCAAGACTCGCTGATTTCGTCCGTCGCGGCGCGCTCGCGCGGGTGAGGCCAGTGCTCCCTGCCGTCACCTGTTCCGCCCAATCCACTTACCTGACCGGCCAGTTGCCATCGCAGCACGGGATCGTCGGGAATGGGTGGTATAACCGCGAACTGGCGGAGGTGCAGTTTTGGAAACAATCCAACCACTTGGTGCGCGGTCCGAAGATTTGGGAACACCTGCGCGAACGCGACCCGAACTTCACCTGCGCAAAACTTTTCTGGTGGTTCAACATGTATTCGGGAGCGGACTGGTCCATCACCCCGCGCCCGATGTATCCCGCCGATGGCCGGAAGGTGTTTGATATCTACACCTGGCCTCCTTCCATTCGCCCTGCGATCAAACGCGACCTCGGGGAATTTCCATTCCCGACGTTTTGGGGGCCGGCGGCGGGCGTTCACACACCGCAAGGACCGCCCGACGCAGCCTCGCGCTGGATCGCCGAGTCCGCGAAGTGGATCGAACAAAGATTCCATCCGACCTTGAATTTGATCTACCTGCCGCATCTGGACTACAACCTGCAGCGATATGGGGTTAAAGCTCGAAATCCGAAATCCGAAATCCGAGATTCTGCTTCCAATAGCTTTGCCGATGAACTGAATCCCGCTATCGCTCCCGATCTGCGCACGATTGACGCGATAGTCGGCGACTTGCTTGATTTCTTCCAGGCACATTCCGTGCAGGTCGTTCTGGTTTCCGAGTACGGCATCACGAACGTGGACACGCCCGTTCACTTGAACCGGCTTTTCCGGCAGCAGGGTTGGGTGACCATCAAGGAGGAACTGGGGTTGGAACTGCTGGATTGTGGCGCGAGCAAAGTTTTCGCCGTGGCGGATCATCAAGTGGCGCATGTGTATCTAAACGATGCGAAGTTGGAGCATTCTGTCCGCGCCTTATTGGAAAGAACTGACGGTGTTGAAACCGTGCTGGACACGAAGGAAAAGGCTGCGACCGGCATTGGTCATCCCCGGGCGGGCGATTTGATCGCTGTCGCGAAAGCGGACTCATGGTTTACCTATTACTACTGGCTGGAGGACGCGTGCGCGCCCGACTTCGCGCGCACGGTGGACATTCACCGCAAGCCGGGCTACGACCCGGCGGAGTTGTTTCTCGATCCGGAACTGAAACTTCCCCAGCTCAAAATCGCCTGGCGGTTGCTGCAAAAGAAAGTGGGCCTCCGCATGTTGATGGATTTGATTCCGCTGGATGCCTCGCTGGTGAGAGGCTCACATGGCCGACGCCCGGAGGATCAACGGGACTGGCCGGTGCTTATCAGTGAGCACGCGGGGTTACTGCCAGCTTCGCAGATTGAAGCGACAGAAGTGTTTCACACTCTCCTGCGGCACGTGCGGCAATAATTCCCGCTTGGAGTGGTTTCAGGCGGGCGGGACTTCCGAAGGCGCAGGCGGCTTGGGCGTGGACTCTGGCTCGCTTGCGGCCCCAACCTCAGTGGCAGCCGGAGTCTCATCAGTCGTCACCGGAGTTGCTTCAGCGACGGTAGTGACTTTCTCCTCCGCGGGCGCTTCGGTCGTGGGCGCTTCCGGGAGCGCAACAGTTTCGGCAGTAGTGCTCTCACTTGGTGCGCTCTCTACGGGAGGCTCGGTTGCGGCGACCGCACTCGGTGAGGCGGCCGGAACTACCGCTACGACTTCCACCGGTTTCTTCTCCGGCTTGGGCGGTTTGGGCAGCGGTTTCTTGGCCGTCTCCAGCGTTCCGTTGGCAAACTCAATCACATGGCCCTGGTGAATCAGCCAATGTAAATCTGCGTTCACAGCGGTCTGCTCCGGGGTGGGTTCGGGTTCCGCCGGCTTGGCCGCAGCTTCCGTGGATTCAGCTGTTGCGGGTGCGCCAGCTTCAATTTCCGTCGGCGGCGGATTGATCGGAATGGGCGCCGGCGGCGGTGACGGCGCGAGTGTTTCAAACAGCTTCCGCCGTGTACACTTGGGATGCGCGTTGATGAAATCCACGATCTGGCGCACGCCTTCGGAAACCGGGGTGGTCTCGAGATCAAGGTAATGGGGGCGTGCCACGGATACATGCGTGACCGTCTTGTTGACCTTGAAAAACTGCAAGGCGTGTCCGGCAAACTGCTGGCTCAACACCGTGGCTATTTGCAGCGGAAACCGCCGTTGATCCTCGCACACTTGCCGGGCGAGCCGCGCCAGCCCGTGGCAACGCATTCCGCGCGCCGCCACACCGGACAGCGTATGCGATTCCACCGGCTTGATGATCGTGTCCTTGTGAACGGTGCGGAAGTGCTCCGCGACGTCCTCGCGATTCGCGAGCTTGAGCGGTTCGGGCACGTTGAGACAGATGTATTCCGTCTTCCAACTTTGCTCCTCCACCCACTGCTTCACGACCTCCTCGTCGCGCACAATCTTCACGCGCGACTTGTACACTTCAAACGGCATTCGGCTGAACCGTTCGGAATGTAGTTTGTGCAAACGGTTCTGGTAATCGTGATGATTCGGCGGGCCAAAGATGACCCTGCTCATGCCACACTGGCCAACGAACGTGTACTTGCCCTTGGGCGGCTCGGTGGCCGTGCGTTCCGCCTGATAAAACGTCACGAAATGACTGCGCAACACGTGTTCCACTGCTTCGTCCTCGCTCAACCACAAAGTGTCGTCCAGCGCGCAAACGAACAAGGGTTGGAGCACTTTGCCCTCGGCATTCTTCTCCACCGCGAAGCGGATCGCATAGCGTTCTGGCTTCTGCAAAATCAGGCGGGCAATGTCAAACAAGGGATAAGCGCGGCCCGTCATCTTGACCTGGCGCGCAAGCGATTCGACGCCTTTTTCGTCCGGCACGAGGCTAACCGCGACCTCCGGCATTGGGGGGGGCGTCTCGCGCTGCTCGCGCTGACGCGGCGCGAATTGCTCGTCAGTTCGGCCGCGGGGTCGGTCGCCGTCGCGGCGCGGCGGACGGCCGCGATTGTCTCCGCGTCCACCGCCACTGGACCCACGAGGGCCGCTGTCGCGGCGGGGCGGGCGCGGCCCGCGGCGGTCATCGCGCCGCCGGTCGTCCCGGCTGGGCCGATCTTCGCCGCCGGCGAAGTGGGCGTAGCGGTTGGTGGCTGGTGATTCCTGGGCCCAAGCGGGCAGGAACAGTTTTTCCAGGTCAAGGTCCGTCTCCGGATTGATATTCATGGCATTACATCAGTCGTCCCGTCCCGCATAGCGCGGTGGGGTGCGACTCGCTAAAACTTCCGATGCCAGCATGGAACGGCCAACGGTGGATTGCAACGACAGAAAATCTGGACTGCGATTCAGCGGTATCGAGCGATACAGCAAATGAGCTTGTCGCCGACACGGATTCGGGCAGAATATGTTCCGCTTGGAACGTAACGTAGCAAGTTCTAATAATGCGTTTTCTGCCAGACTTTCCCGGGTTTGGCAGGTGCTGCCTGCTTTCGATTCCGTTTCCCGCAGGCAGGATCAGATTTCGGATCAAATTTTCGATATAGATTGTCAAATTGGGAGGTTCAGCGCATTTGTAGATTGTTGTAGATGAGCGAGTGGAAGGGTGGCTGAGTGGTTGAAGGCACCTGACTCGAAATTGTAAAAGGCCGTTTTTGGCCACTTTTGGCTATCGTTGGCGATCACTGATTCGTTCAATGTTTACAGGGGTTTCGGCGACTTTCAGGTCTTGTTCTCATTGGCTGCTTTTGGCCCGAAAAACGGCACATAGTATAGAACGGCAGTATAGATCTTTTCGGGTTTTTGCCCTCGCAGAACTGATTGGTCGAGGGGATGTACTTCGCTCGCTTTCATCGTCATTGGGACTTCAGCAGCTTCAGCAGTTCGTCGCGCGGCACGAGCAGTTTGCCGCGGAGTGCCCGGCACACTTTCAGTTTTCCGCGTTGGATGAGGCGGTAAATGCTGAAGTAGTTTACGCCCAGGAGATCGGCCGCCTCCTGCACTGAGTAGGCGAGCCGTTCAGGCGTGCCGTTGGACGGCGGCTCAGGGTTGACAATTGTTTCCATAAATTCTTTGTGGCTGTGCGATCACGTGTGAATTGCCGTTCTGGCTGCACGGGAGGAGCGTTGGCGGTTACCGTGGGAATGGCGTTCGGAGTTCTTCTGCTCGGCTGAATCGCCAGGCTCGGCCTCGACTTGGCCGGGGGCTTGGTTTTTCGTGAGTTCAAGTTTCTCCTCGATCTCGCTCTGGCGGCGGCTCAGATGCTGGTAACGCTCCTCGTGCTCAAAGGGAGCGCCCACCTTGGCTTCGAGTTCCTTGCCGCGCTTGTGGGCGTCTGCTATGTCGGCTTCCAGTTTGGCGGCGCGTTCCTCGAAGCCTTGAATCGTGGCTTCGAGTGAACGAATTGTGCCCTGCGCGGTGTCAGTGACGCGTGCGGCATAACTCTTCCTGCCGCGTACGACCACCTCGACCGTGTTGTTGAAGCTGGGACGCAAGAACAGATCGAAACCCGAAAAGCGCCCGATTCGCACGTCGTCGCCGAATCGGTCCTTCAGCTTCTCGGCTCGCCGCAGAATCAACTCGCCGGCAATACCACGGTTGTTGGTTTCCTGTCCGTCGAGTGTGATGATGAATTTGTCGCCGGACGTGTCTTGCCGAACGGTGATGTCCTGCCGGAGATTCGTCAGCCGCGTGGTGAACATTTCCGAGTCCTCGTGTGACCGGCGCAGATTTGAGCGAATTCGGTATTGTTCCTCTGCGTGGGCGGAGCGGAGTTGGGTCAACCGCATCAACTCGGCGTCCACCTGAGCCTTTTCGATCACAAGCGGGTTGCCGGATGCGATGGCTTTCACCTCTGCGTAAGTCAAGGCGGCTGAGTCGAGGTCTTCGAGGCGCCGAATGGTCATGTCTCCGCTCATTACCTGGGCGATGAACTTGGCCTTCGTCTCCAAGGTCTGCCACATGTAGGCGTCAAAGCTGCCTTCGGTGACGTAGCGGAAAATCTGGACGGTCGAATTCTTGTTGCCTTGCCGCAGAATCCGCCCCTCCCGCTGCTCCACGTCAGCCGGACGCCACGGGGCGTCGAGATGGTGAAGCGCAATCAACCGCTCCTGCACGTTCGTGCCCGATCCCATCTTTTGCGTGCTGCCAAACAGCACGCGCACCTTGCCCGCCCGCACGTCCCGGAACAGAGCAAGCTTTGAGGCGTCGGATTCGTATTCCTGGATGAACGCGATTTCGCGGGTTGGTACGCCGAGGCGTTCCAATTTCTCGGCCATGTCCCGATAGACTGAGAAGCCCCGGTCTTTCGGCGTCGAGAGGTCGCAGAAAACGAGCTGGGCCGACCGCTCCGCCGCTGTGGCCTGCCAGATACGGTGAATGTTTTCGACGGCTTGATTCACCTTCCCTTGTGGCTCATCTCGTGCCGATGGGATCATCAGCCGCAAGTCCAACGCGGCCTTTCGACCCTCGGACGTGATTTTGAGCATGTTGTCTTCGCGTGGATCAATGCGACCGGTCTTAAGCCGCTCAGCACGGGCCGCGAGTTCCTGAACGAACGCCTTCAATTCCTCCGTCGCCGGTGCATTGCGAACGGCGGGCTTCTCCCCTTCGAGATTCGGACGAGGCAGGTTGAGCATGGCAGCGGTTTGCACGTCGGCAGACTGGCGGAACATCTGCATCAGCTCCGGCACGTTGATGAAGCGGGCAAAGCGCGTGTTGAGGCGATAACCCGCGCCGTCGGGCGAAAGCTCCATTGCCGTGACCGGCTCTCCGAACGTCGCGGCCCACGAATCGAAATGATGCAGATTGTGCTTCTTCAGTTCGTCAGGCTGAAGATACCGCTGCATCGTGTACATCTCCGCCATGCTGTTTGCGATCGGTGTTCCGGTGGCGAATACGACGCCTCCGCCGCCGTTGAGCGACTGCACATGACGCACCTTGAGATACATATCGAATGCCCGTTCGCTTGAAGTCTGCGGCAAGCCGGCGATGCGCGTCATCTTGGTGACATAGAACAGATTCTTGAAGTAATGGGCTTCATCCACGAACAGCCGGTCCACGCCGAGTTCCTCGAAGGTCAGCGTGTTGTCCTTCTTGTGCTCGGCGGCGAGCGCTTGCAGACGGGCCTCAAGTCGTTTCTTCGCCCTCTCAATCTCTTTCACCAGTCTGCGGTTCGATGAGTCCGCGTGCTGGCGTTTGATCATCTCCAATTCGTGAAGCTGTTCCTCGAAGAATCGCTCCTGAGTCTCGCGCGCCAACGGAATACGCTCGAAACCAGAGTGCGTGACGATTACGGCAGGCGGTTGTATTGGTCTTGAACCTGGGACGGGTCAACGCCCAGGCCGTCGAGGATCGAGGTTTGCAGGATTCGCTGCGCTTCATTGCCCCATTGCGGCAGCATCACGAGCAGCGCGGTCAGCACGAACAGCCGCACCATGTGCAGAATGAGCGTCTTGCCGGTGAAGCCGTGGAGGACGAGAAGAATCGTCCCGACGATGAACAACATGAACGCGACGATGCGCAGCAGCTCGTGCAGTTCAGCGCACTTTTGCAGGAACGTCGGAAACAGTTGTTCAAACGTGGCCATACGTCGGGACGATTTGATAAGCGCCTGCTTGCTGGTTACGGAGTCGGGAACGCGGTGGGCGCGTTCATCAGGCGGAACGTCTGGCCGTATTGCCGCACGGCCTCAGTGAACTCGGCGTGCTGCTGCTCCTTCTTCGCCTCAATCTGGCGCTGCTCCTCGTTGCGATTGGCCACATCCTGAACGAGCGCAGACGCGGTGGCCTGATTGATTTCATAGTCCGTGTTGTTCAACGCGGATGACAGGCCAATGAGAACGCCGGTCAATTTCTGAACCTCGGCGTCGGTCGTGGCGCTCTTGAGCGCCGTGGTCGTGCGGGCAATTTCCTCCTTCAACGCAATCCGGCGCGCCGTGGCGTCCGTGGAGACGGACAGGAAATTGTCCGTGGTCTTCTGCACAGCGGCGACCGGCAGATACGGCGCTTCCCGGCGCGTAATGGTTGCGCCGTTCGGCGTGGTGAACGTCGTGCCGATGCTGGTGAACAGGCCGTTGGCGCTGTAGAGCATGGCCTCGCCGGCATCCACCGCGCCTTCGAGATCGGCCAGCGTCTGGCCAAGTTCGGTCTTGCGCAGGTCGTTGACGAGCGGCTGGACGGTCGTGAGCACGACGGCGTTGGGGTCGCCGAACAATTCTTTGTAGTGCTTGAACTCGTCGAGCTGCTCGGTGAGCGTTTCGATCTGCTGCACTTGGTTGTTGATCATCTCGACGAACTTGGCGATTTCCTGTGCCGTGTTGATGATCGACTGAACGGTATTGGCCGGGTCGTAAACGATCCATTGCGCGCGTGCCGGCACGCTGATGCCGAGCGTCACGAGCGCGAGTGCGATGAACTTCTTCATGGTGTGCCTTTCGTTATGTTGTCGCTGGACGGCGGCAACACGCCGCCAATCACGCGAAAGGATTTACCACCGAGCGAAAAAGGTGCGGTGTATCACGCGCACAAGGTGCAGGCGAAGTCCGGACGGCAGAACCGCAGAGGGCGTGGAAAGGACCAACAACGGCTACGCAGTGGTCAACCAGTGGCCATCAAACGTAGTACTTGTATTTGGGATTTGGCTCAAGATCGTCAGGCATTTCCCGCAAGATTTGCCCAACCAGCCGTGAGAAACGAAGAGTTATCGGCATTGCTCCACAGAAATTTGCGCTATTCCAGTTCATCTTCGTAAGAACGAGCACTTCGCGGATCAACTTCGCCTTTGAGGACGAACCGTGATGGTCACTGATTTCGATTGGTGATGGAACGTGGCCGTGTGGATAACGCTCAAGTGCCTTCAGGTACCCCGTCGTGTAAAAATGCGTAACGTCTCCGCTGTGAAAAGCCGTTCCACGTAGCGGTGGGTATTGGCCTGCGCGAACAAGGCGAACCTGACTCACTGAACGGAGCGCCACCATATCCCACTCAGAAATCTCTGCGAGGCCGGCGCGAAACCCGTCGCGTTCCTTGGGCCAGAATGCAGAGCTTTTGTGAATGACAAGTCGGCGAGGCAGAGTCTTACGTTCATCCTTGTATCGCGTCACCACTCGCTTGATTAAGTCCTCGGCGACATCGTCCGGCAAATGTGGCGACCTGCCATATTCTTCCTCGTTCCACTCAAACTCGCGCCCTCTCAAGACAAAACCTTCACCTTGGTCATCGAATGCCTGAGCAACACTCGCGCGCAGAAACGACTTCTCGCCTCGCGGCCGAAAGAAGGAGATTCCGACGTAGCAGGCTTCGTGGTCCAAGCCGGAGGGACTCCAAGGAATACCATCCACTTTGAAATACATCCCGGTAAACAAGTTCCATGCACGGACCGATTTGTGATCAACCTGCCTGTTCACGATCTCGTCCGTGATCGTTCGTTCGCGAACGATTTGTGTGGGCTTCTCGTGCTTCATGGCCAGGACCTTGAAAGCTCGGCGAAGATCACGATGGATGGCTTCGCCCTCAGAATCCTTGTAATCCACTGCTCGGCACAAATCGTAAAGTTCGGGAGGTATTGCGAAGACAACGTAATCAATCGGCCGTTCCTTGAGCTTCAGCAATCGCAGCTTTTCATCCAGGAGCTCGACCGCAGCCTCGAATCGTTGCTTTCGCGCTCTGATCGCTTTGAAGACATCCAACTCGGATGCCGTGATGACTTCCGCCGCGTCAGTGTCAATTCGGAGATCCGTTCGAAATCCTCTTTCGTTATCGCACCCCGGAAACGGCTCGTGGTCGTCGTCACCGTCCACACCTTCTGAGCACTGCTCGTAAAACCGCGCCGTTCCTTCAATGGATTCGCCTGAGCCAATGAAACCGAAGTGAATCTCCGATCGGTGACGCTTCGTGTTGAATGACCGTGGCCCAAACAGATTGATTCCGACCTTCGGATCGACATGGCTGCCGCCGTCGGCAAAGCGCAGTTCAGGCTCGTCGAACCACTCGGCACGAAGCTTCGGCCTTGCGATGGCTGCTCGACTACTCTTGGTCCGCTTGTTCTTCGAAGTCTTCATCCAGTTCATCTTCGCCGGCACTCTGACGCTCCGAGAACGTGAACAAGTCATCCTCAAACTGAGTGTTTGAGAATGCTCGCGTGTCGCCCTCAATCGCGGGCCACTCCACGTTGAACGCAAGCAATTCCGTATCAACGACCAAATGCTGGCGTCCAAAGGACAGGTGAATATGCGGTTTGCCTTCGCTCAGGAAGTATCGCCAGAAGTGAACTTCTTCAAGATACGGAGCGTTGAACATCCGGGCCTTGAGACTCGTAACGCGGCGGCCAATGTTTTTCGATTCGTAAGGTGTCTTGCCATCAGTCGTGAGATGCCTCTCAGGTCTCAGTGCCAAGACCCACGATTGAGCTCCGATGCGCTGAAAAGAAATCCCCGCCGCCAGGTGATACCAGTAGCTGCGTGGTTCGCCCGTGGATTTTCGTATCGGCTGCCATACAACGCTTCGGCTTGTCATGCGGCCAGTGACCGACTTGTAGGTTTCTGAGCGGGCCTTTCCATCCTCGGTTTGAAGGAAATGAAATCGCCTGTGGTCTTTGTCGTAAAAGATCTGCTTCGGGCCGATGTGCTGGCGAAGCGACATGTTGAGCAATCGTACGACTCGATTCTGGCCCTCGTTATCGCGAAGCAGTTTGTCCACAGAAATCGTGTCAGCCCTTGCTCCGTTTAACACGTCTCTGAACGGATTCCACGGATTGCGCAAATCGCAAAATGAATAGAGGCGACCGTCATCCGCGAGGAAGAAAGGCGTGTGTCCGCGGTAACGTTCAAAATTTCGTCGTTTCTTGACCTCGCCCTCCTCACCGGGGTGATACGCACATGCCGCTAAGAACACTTGCCCTGGCATCTGCGTAACGGCCATACACGTACTGTGAAGCGTTTCCCTCGTCTGCGGAGAAACACCTGCAGGAGGACATTCTGTCTTCCTGTGGTTCGCCTCGTGCGCCAGCTTCATCGTCTGAAGCACTCTGACGGAATAGACTGCAGGCCGCCGGTCAATGAGTGTATGATGCTCTGGACAGAGAAGCATTAAGTTCGAGTGGTGATTCCGCTTTTCGTCGGTCATTTGGGCATTTCCGCGCGGCCCTTGGCGACTCCGGGCGATTATGTGGCAAGCCTGGCCCGAAAAAACCGGTTCAGCTCCATGCGGGCTTTGAGTGATAACGAGCTTGCCGCACCCTGGGAATGCGCACCTTCCTCCTGAGACGGCAATCAGGATTTTCAGTTCGTTATCTGGAATGTCGCTCACGGGCGTTGAGAGATTTCGCGGCACTTCATTTCTTCAAATCTTACCAAGTCGCCGTTGCGCCTGCACGTCTTTCTCGCCGACGGAAACGGCGTGACGTCTCAACCCGCGACTAATAATCTCTACAAAACCCAACAGAACGGAGCACACTGTGAAGTGAACCAAAAACGGGTTGTTCGCCACAGCTTCCCAGAATGTCCCTTGCGATTGTGATCTTGCTGGATTCAGGGGCGATTGTCTTCACGGACAGTCGGTCCGTGACATCTGATTTCTCGAAGTCCCGAATCGGCGTCAAGAAGAGCGCGATTATCACCAACAACGACGGACGTGCGATTGTTGCATTCACGGGAGACGGGGAAATCAACGGTAAGCTAACTCTGGATATCCTGTCCGAATCAGCAGCCGCAAATGTCAATGCAGCGACATTGCCAGCGTCACTGGTCGAGGGCGTGAAGGCTGCTTTCGAGGCAGACGTAGCGAACTTTCCGTGGGAAAATCAGGCTGACAAGGCGGGTTACCTGCGGGACGCGAGGGTTGTTTTGCACATTCTCACTGAGCCGAACAAGCATCACTTTTGGGTCATTACTCCGCAGAGGATCGCGAATATTCCATTCCCCGATGGTAAGAACGAAGCCTTTAGCGGAGTCAGAGGGGTTGCTTGCTTTACCGGCGGTTACCGCCATTGGGATATGCAAGCCGTTCGCTCATTGGTACCGAATAGTATTCATGAACTTTGCTCGAACGAATCCACATGTGGGTATCCCGTGGATGTGACAGTGTGGAAGCTGGGCGGTCAGCCCGAGATGACTCGCTGTGCCGATTTGAACGCCCTAAACGCGCACCTCGATCGTTTGATCCTCTGAGTCGGGGCTGCCATCACGCAAATCTCAGAACTGCAATTCCCCGCTATTCCTCAATGCGTAAGTATTTCGTCGAGGGCTGAAACGTTACCCCGTCAATCCGCTGTTCCGGCAATTGCACGGGGTAAAGGCGGACGCTGCTGACCTGGTTGCGCTGTTTCTGCATCGAGACGTAAAGCCAATACTGCTGCTTCACGGCATCGCTCTTGCCCTTGTCGTAACCGGTGGCGTAGGCCTTCTCGGCCTGCTTGCGGGCAGCGTAGTGGAGCGTTTCGCTGACGATGACTCCGCCCGCTGCGCCGGCGGCAGTGGCGAGCGGATCGCCGTTGGAGAGTTCGTGACCGAGATACGCTCCGCCCGCGCCGAGTGCCACGTCACTGATGGGGCGCGTGGCAGCGCAGCCGGCGAACAGGCCGGCGACGAGGATGAGCGAGAGAAGTTTGGAGGCGTTGGTGATGAGTTTCGTTTTCATGTCGGTTAGTGGGCTTTGGTTTCGCCGTCCTTACGGCGGTTGGCGTGATGGATGATTCCCTCGACAACACTTGGACTCTGGCGAAGCTCGCGGGCGCGACGGTCAAAGTGTTCGCCGCTGGATGAACTGCAATACAGCATCTCCGGCGAGGCGACGTTATGAACTGTGCCGCACAGATTGCGCGCGGCGTCGGTGTGCAGGTAAGTGAACGGCGAATACTTCTGGCCGGTCTGGTGATCGGGCAACGGATAATTCATGATCGCGTGCTGCGTGACTTCCGGCAGCGCGATGTCGTTGCCCATGTCGTCCAGGTCCGCGCGATCGTTCTGGCGCATGATGAAGAACTGGCGGCTGTTGCCGAAGACGGCCGAGCGGATGCGACTCTGTTTGAACCGCGCATATTGCTGAACGATGGAGATGTTCCAGCAATTGAATTTGCGAAGCTGGGCGTAGGATTCCTGAACGATTTCCTGGCCGCCGGGAATGTCGAGGAAACGCGCGACTTCCTCATAGACGTTCCGCTTCCGCAACGCGCGCGGCAACGTCATGATGTGTTTGCGCGCATGGTTGGTGATGAGGAAACCCGCCGCGGCCTTCAACTCCTTCGCTGACTCCGGGATGTAGCCCAACTCAAAGTGCGCGACCTTGCCGGTCAGCGAGAGATTGCTCGTGCCGTCGAACAGGCAGCCGTAATTGCCGTCGCGACACCACGGCAGGATGAGCGTGGCGATTTCCATGATCTGATCGCGCTCCGCGCCCATCGGGTCGAGCATCATCAATTCCTGAAGCATCCGGTGCGTCGGGAATTCGTCCGGCGTGAAATAGGCGAAGGCGAGATTGCGGACTTCCTTGCTGGTCTTGGGGTCTTTGAGAAACTTCAAAGCCTCGGCTTCGTCGAACCGTCCGAGATAGTTCTCAGCCTCGTCGGCGTGGCTCGCCTTCCAGTCGCGGAAGTCCGCAAAAGCTTCGAGGCTCGTTGCGCCAGGCGGCATCCGCTCCGCGCGGAATTGCTGAAGCGCCAGCGCGTGCCGCGCGATGTCGAGCAACTGATCGTGGCGTTTCTTCTGCCAGTCCTGGAACGCATCCTCGTAAAGCAGGTTGAGATATTTGGCGATCTGCGCCTGAGCATTTTCTGAATCGCCTCACGCAACTGGCTTTCTGAATCCAGCATGAACTGGCCGGATGTCACCACGCGTTCGCCTGCACGAAGTCCGCTCAGGACCTGATACATATTGTCCTCGGCGCGCGGCCCAAGAGTAACCGTGCGCGGCTCGAACTGGCCGCCTTCCAGCGCAACGAACACGGTGTTCTTCGTGCCGCTGCGCAGCACTGCCATGTCAGGGACGAGCAATGCGGACGGTTCGAGTTCCGCTCGCAGTTCGACGTTGGCAAACATACCGGGCTTGAGCAGGAATCCGGGATTGTGAAACTCCATGCGCACACGGACGGTGCGCGTCTTCTCGTTGAGCGTTGGATAAATGTAAGTGACGCGTCCGCGAAACTGACGGTCCGCGAGATACGACAACTTGACCGTGGCCTCCTCTCCCAGGCGGATAAACGGAAGATCCTGCTCGTAGATTTCCGCGTAAACCCAGACCAATCCCAGATCCACCAGACGGTAGAGCTTCATGCCCGTGTCCACCATCATTCCTTCTACCGCCATCTTTTCGGTTACGAATCCGTCAATCGGCGCGCCGACGCGAAGCGTCTTCTTTGGCTCCCGTGATTTCTCAAGCGCGGCGATCTGCTCGTCCGAGATGTCGAAGAACTTGAGTTTGAGCCGGGCACTCTCCAGCACTGCTTCGCGCGCCGCTGGATCGGAACTCGGAGCGCCAGCGACCGCCAGCAAGTATTCGCGTTGGGCGCTGTAGAGTTCCGGCGAATAAATCTCGAACAGCGGTTCGCCCTTATGCACCTGCTGGCCGGTTGCATCCACGTAGAGCTTCTCAATCCAGCCTTTGAATTTCGTGGTGACATCCGCGAGCGCGGTTTCGTTGTAATCAATCGTACCGACCGTACGAATCACACGGCGCAATGGCCCGTTAGTCACGATGCCGGTGCGAATGCCCATGTTTTGAATTGTCACCGGATCAATGGAAATGGCCGAAGCGCCCATCGCGGCGCCGTCTTCATAAACCGGCACCATATCCATGCCCATGCTATCCTTGCCGGGAGTGTCGCGCACTTCGCCGGGAATCATCGTGGACTTGTAATACTTGATCTTGCGTTCGCCCGAGGCCGTCGCGCCTGTGGATCGCTTGATCGGTGTGAGCTTCATCTCGCAGATGGGACAATTACCCGGTTCGTCTTGAATCACGTTCGGGTGCATGCCGCAGGTGTAGAGGGTTTTCTCTTTGGGTGCGGCGGTGGTCTCGGCCTTGTGCTGGTGACCGGTCGGGCGTGCGGCGAAGTAGAACCCTGCCATCGCGACAGCAACGAGAACCGCTGCCACAGCAATTATCTTCTTGGCTTTTGAAGTCATGGTGCTGGTCAATGAACGTGGTTTGTGCGGGCCGGCGTGGGGGACACACTGTAACCCTCGACGGGCGGATGGCCGGGTGGCAGCGCGCGAACCCCGGTTGCCGGGGCCGCGCAACAACCGGATGCGTGATTGGCGCATCCATCTTGCGCGTCAGCAGGTTTCGTGGTCGCCGGAATCAGACTCATCCCGCATTTTGTGCAATTCCCCGAATGGTCTTGCATCACATCGGGGTGCATTGGGCAGGCGAAAGTCTGCTTGGCAATGTTCGCGGGTTGAGCGTTCTGCGACCGGACGGATATGCCGAAATAGAGTCCCGCCGCTACGGCAACGAAAGCAGTCAGCAGTAAAATTCCGATCAGTGAAATGTGTTTTGAGATGAAGTTCATGTCAGTTGGTCGTTGATGGATTTGAGTTGGTCTGCGGAAGAATTGGCGCACCTTGGGGAGCGATCCCGGCGATCGTGAGGGACAAATCCGCCAGGACAATTTCCCGGCGCGTGCGCGCTTCGACTTCCTGCAATTGGAAATTCAACAGTGTGCGCTCGGCATCGAGCAGGTTGAAAAAATCAATCTGTCCGGACAGGTAACCGGCGCGCGCAATTTCGAGCGATTGCTTCGCCTTGGGAATCAACTTCTCCTGGAGCAGAACCAGATTGCGGGTGATTTCGCGATAGTCGTAGCTCTTCATCGCGAAGTCCACCGTGACCATGATCTGCTCGGAACTCAGACGCGCTTCCGCCGCGCGTTTGTTCGCCTGTGCCTGCGCGACTTGCGCGGCGATCTTGTCGCGCCAGATCGGAAGCGTCATGCCCGCCAACGGACGGAACATGGTTGGAGACGCTTTCGCGTCCGCCATCAATCCCAAACTGAAGTCCGGAACTTTCGATTTGCGTGCGAGCGCAATCGCTGCCTCGGCCATGCGCACGTCGGCTTCCATCGTCTTGAGCCGGGGATTGCGCGCAAACGCCGTGTCGAGCAGCGCGTCTCCGTTCAAATCGAGCGGGGTGGACTCAAACTGCTTCGGCTGCGGCGGGTCGGCCTGGTCGCGCGTCAGTCCGAGCGCGCCTTTTAGTTGCGCAACGAGTGGCCGGCGCGAATCTTCGAGATTCTCGATCTCGGTCGTTAATTGGTCCTGCTCGATTTGGGCGCGATAGACATCCTGCAAGGTCACCTTGCCGGCGGCGTTCTGCGCGCGGGCCGTTTCCTCAAGTTCGGCCAGCAGGGCGAGCGTCTGTCGATTGATACGGACGTTCTCATCCAAAAACCAAAGTTGGTAATACGCGCGCTTGAGCGAGAAGGCGGTTTGCAACACCGACGTTTCAAATAGAAAATACTTCGTCCGGCTCTCGGCCGTGGCGACATCGGCAGCTGCCTTGAGTTTGCCCGGCCCGGGAAACTCCTGCATCAGCCCCGGCATGACGGTCATCACGATGTCAGCAATGTCCGACTCGAAGGACAGGCGGGGATCGGGCAGCGACCGCTCGACCGTGATGCGCTCCACCGATGCCGCCCAATCAAAATACGCCGCTTCGACGGACGGCTGGTTCAACATGGCGAACCGCAGATAGTCACCCAGCGTGGAATCGTTGGCGAGCGCGGGAAGATTCCGTTCCACCGCATTCGGTTGATAAACGCGGTTCACTGTCTCAAGGTCTGCTCGCGCGGCGCGTTCGCCCTTCGTCTGGATGCCCGTGCAACCGGCAAGCAGCAGGCTTACGGCGAGTATACCGATCAAGCCGCCCAGCCAGCGGAGGCTTCTCTTCCTGTTCTGCGACTTTGATGTCATTTCTCGTTGTCTTTCGCGGTTGCGTCCCCACGCCGAATCTTTCCCAGTCGGTTGGGGCAAACGCATTCTTCGACGCATTTGTTAATACGCCGGAAACGATGATACCCCTCAAGCTTCTGGGGTCTCCTTCGTGATGTGGTCTCAAGTTTATTGCTTTTCAGTCGATCAACTGCAGGCATTCACCCGCCAGGCTATCGTGCGCGAATCGATGCGGGAGAGGGATGATCGGGGCTGCGGCGTATCAAATGGTGTAAACAAATCGGCCTCGGGCCGAACACGAACAACAAAGGACAACGAAACAATATGAAAAGCACACTTCTTATCGCGGCAGCCCTTCTCAGTATCGGCGGAACCAGTACAGTTGTCGCGGGCGAACCGCTGCATTCGCCTCGTGCCAAGGACAATCAAATTCGAGTCGTTCAGGCCGAAGCCCGCGTACTCGGCGGGAGAGCCGACCGCTCCGCAATCGTCGTTGCGTCACCGCGACATGCCGAACAACTAAACTCGCTTCGCAGGGTGAAAAGCACCGGCCAGATTCTGACGAGCTACCACGGACCGGGTTCGCGGCTCCACTCGCCACGTGCAGCCGAGCAGGTCCCGGCAAAGGAATTCAAAGTGGCGCCACTGAAATAAACGAGAAGGTTCTCTGAGGACTATGGGTTCGGGCGACGGAGTTTCCGTCGCCGCTTCTGTCTCTTCTGTCTCAGGTGTTACGCGCTATGAATTGACTGTCGCACTGCTCCATGACGGACGCGCACACACGACAATCTCGGGCAGAAGCACTGTTCACTTCGGGTGGTTCAGTTTCGCCATAAACTTTGCCGGCTCCTTCTCGAAATCAGGAAGGCAACTCTTGCAGCACAATTTGATCTCCTGCCCTTCGTGAACAAACACGTAGGGATCGCCATGATTGAAGCCTTCGTCGCTCACAATGCACTTGTCGAGCGGATAGGGCGTTGACGTCGTCGTTGTTGCGTCTGCGTGTGCATGTCCGGCGTGGTCATCCGATTTCGCGTGATCGTGTCCATGTTCGGAGTTACTGCAACCCGTCAAACCCAGGCTGCCGATCGCAAGAGCGGTGAAGCTCGTGAGAATCCATGCTTTCTTCATAGGTGTCCTTTCGTTGTTGTGTTTGCTTACTTATTTGGCTGAATTCGTTTCGAGAAGCGAGCCGAGGGATTCACGAAGTTGTTTTCGCGCGCGGTAAATGCGCGTCTCGACTGCCTTGACCGTGCAGTTCAGGATTACCGCAATCTCTGCCTGCGGCTTGCCTTCCCACTCTGCGAGAATGAGTGGCTGCCGTAGGTCCTCCGGCAGTGCGGCGACTGCGCGCCGAACCGCTTCGGCCCGTTCTTGCGATTGAAGGGCTTCACTGGGCGTGCCCGCAACATCGGCCAGGCGATCTACGAATTCATTGCCGGTATCCGAATTGGGAGCATCGAGCGATACCTGTGGATGGCGGGTCCGCCAGCGATAGCGGCTGCGCACCAGATTGGACGCAATAGCATAAAGCCAGGTCGAAAACTTCTGATTGGGATCGAACCGCGTGCGATGCTGATACACTTTAACGAAAGTTTCCTGGGCCAGATCCGCTGCATCAGATTCATCCTGAAGCGAACGCAACAGATAATGAAAAAGGCGCTGGGCGTGCCGGTCCATGAGATCGTTAAGCGCGGGATCGTGCCCGCCGGCCAGACGAACCATGTCTTGTGCATCCAGTGCGTCGCTGTCAGGGCCATTCATGCCGACGTCAGTTGTGATGCGATCCTGTCGGTTCGTCGTGATTCACCATCGCCGGTTCCTGCAAACAGGTTTGCGATTGCACCCAAGCCAGATAACGCCGTCCTTGTTCCGGCGGCATTGCCCGGCTCACCTCAAAGAAATGCGCCAACATTTCCGCCTGACAATCAGCCCGCATGCGTGCTCGTTCCGAGAGGAGGGTCCTTACCTCGGGCGTGAGTTCGGAAGCCCCGCGAAGCACCTGTTCCAATCGACCATTGGCCTCGGCGATTTGACGACAGCGCTCGGCGCATTTAGGAAGATAGCCGTTGTGCAGCTCAGATAGGCGCGCGAACTCGGCATCGCTCAATTTGAATTCCTGTTTTAGCCAGGCCAATTCCGGCTGCGGGCTGTCAAGCATGGCGCGCGTCCGGGACGTGCCGGCGAAATAGACGCAGAGGTAAGCGAGTGCGGCAACGGCGACTCCCAATCCGAGTATTTGTAATCCGCGGCGCATAGGTCAGTGAGTGGCAAGATAAGGGTCAACTGATTTCACGTAGGTCATGCTTAACCGGTCGCTCACGCGCTCTGTTTCGCTCCGTGCGTGGGTCCAGCCGATACCGGCGCCTGCAACGAGCAGAAGCCCAACGTAGGCAACCGCGAGCGCAGGACGAGGCAGCGCATTCGTGATCCAGTTTTGCAGCGCCATCCATACGGACAGCGTGCGGACAGGGAGCGGTTCCTCGCGTTCAATACGCCGCCAGACCTGCTCCTGAAAGCGTGGAGGAAGAGTTGCCTTCACCTTCCATTCGTTTAGCAACGAACTGAGACCCTTGTCATCGTCTGGTGGATTTCCAGTTTTCATACTTCATTGGGAGTTCAAAGTCTCCGTTATCGGCTGCAATTCAAAGTTCATATTCGTCAATTTCGGCGTCTGGCCGATGATTCATCTATCAATACTCCATCGAACGACGAATCCCTCAAGAGTTTCACGACGGGCTTCAGGTCTCCCCGCAGCCCGTCGAGTCGTTTGTTCACAAACCATTCTTACGCCGCCGCGCTTCGCAACCCTCGCGTCACTTGACGGGAGCGATTTGGAATTCGCGCGCAGCGTTTGCCCGCAGAGCGGCTTCGTAGCGCGGGTCTTTGGGCGACATCGTCGGACGCGGGGCGTGCGCGAGGTCAATGCCTGGCCCGGCGCTCGGCGCTTTGCGGAAACTTCGAGCCAGTTCCCACGCCTTGGCGTTTCCGACGGGCCGGTTCGTCGCGAGGTTCACGGTGCTTGGTGCGCTCGGCACTTTTCTCAGCGAATATGCCAGTTCCTTCGCTCTTGGGGACATCAGCGGTTCGCCGGCATTGGCGCTGGCCGTCAGGCTGAGAATTCCGCCAACGGCGACTGCGAATAACAGAGTCTTTTTCATAGTGGTCTCGTCTTTCTTCATGTGCTGCGGCTCTTCGCCGTTGTTCATGCACATCAATGCATACGCCGGAGCGAAGGGAATCCCTCAAAATGCCCAACGGTAAAGAGGCGACTGCGTCCCTTTGCAAATCCGAGGAGAATCGGGCAAACGGAAGCTAACGGAAACTCAAGGCGCGAAGGCTATTGCGCGGGGTTGCCCTCCAGAATCAGCCGACCGGCCTTCGCGTCAATGGTCACGCGAGAGAAACGCGACAGCAGGCCGTTGCCGAGCAAACCTGCTTCGCCGGGGAAAATCGCGGTCCGATGCAGACCCGTGGGCACATCTTGAAACGTGTGCTCACCGAGGTTCACCGACATACTCTTTTGCGGGATATTCAATTTGGCGAGGCCGATGGCGACCTTGCTGGAGCATTCTTTCGGTCGCACGTTGCGAGTCACCCAATGCAGCGATGTCGCGCATCCGGTGTCCACGCGCAACCACTGCGGTTCGCTCCCGTTGACGCTGGCCTGCACGCGCATCCCGCAGTGCCGGAGATCCAGCGGCAACGCGCTTTCCGCAGATGAAGTTTCCTCGACGGTCAACAGCCGCACCTTCTGCGCCGCAAAGTCAATTTGGACGACCTTGCCCCGGAAGAAGTCCGCGCCGATCAAACCATCCAACGGTTTTTCGCAGGAGCGGCTCAACTTCGACAAGTCCACAGCAAGGAAGTCGGCGGGTAGAGCGACGCCGCTGGTAGTCGCGGAAAGCTTCTGTGGCCAATAGCCGGTCATGGACGCGTGAACGCCTCGCACTTTCACCTTGGGCGCGAGCGAAAACCCGAGGCGCTTTGCCGTGCTGAGATTGATGACGCTGACCTCTGCGCCGGTATCCAGGAGAAAGTTCAGCGGCTTGGCGGATTCAGGCGTGTTGACTTCGACCCAGAGCAGACCTTCGCGGAGTTGAAATGGGAATTCGGCGGGAACGCTGTTGCTCATTTCGCCGCGAGCAACGGCGGCGAACGTGGCGAGAACGAGGCTAAATACAAAACGCACGGCCAGACTTGAGGCAGAAGATATGCCACAAGCGTTTGCCGCCTCCAAACTGCGCGAAACTGCCGAAATCAAACCGGTGTCGCGATGTGCTGTGCGATTATCCCTGTTCGTTCTCCAACAGCCTGCCTAAAAACGGCCACGCGACCAACTCGATCCGCACTGCCGTGTGAAGCGATTGCGGCGAGGCGTGGCGTTTGTTTCCGTTGTTGGATGTGGGCCATGATCAAGTGGGTGTGCCGGGTGTGAGGCGCGCCGGTTCTTCCAGAATGTCGAGGATCGCCTTTGCGCAATAAACCCGATCCCGCTTCGCCTCGCTGACTTCCTTCAGCACCTTCAGCTTTTCCAACTGCCCGATGGCACGCATCACGGTGTTGTAGGCCAGGTTCAATTTGTCCTCTGCCCCGCGCGGCGTCAGGAAGGGATTGGCGGCGACCATGTCCAACAATTGCAACGCCACTTTCGTTCCAGCCTGACCCGACAGCTTGTCGCGCCAGTCCACCAGTAATTGATTCAACCGCTCGGCCCGGCTCAGGGCATCCTCCGATTGTCGCGCCACGCCATTCAGGAAGTACTGCACCCAGTCTTCCCAATCGCCGTTTTCGGAAACGCTGCGCAAGCCATCGTAGTAATCCGCCCGCGTGGCCTCGAAGAAAGCCGAGAGATACAGCAGCGGCGCGGGCAGAATGTCCCGCTCACAAAGTTGAAGAGTGATGAGCAATCGCCCGACGCGACCATTGCCGTCGAGAAACGGATGGATCGCCTCGAATTGGTAATGCGCGAGCGCCACATGGACCAACGGCGGTAACATGCGCTCGTGCAGGAATTTCTCCCACGCGGACAAATGTTCACCCAACACGTCTGGTGGCGGAGGCACGTACTTGGCCTGGGCCAGCGTTTCGCCCGGACGGCCAATCCAATTCTGTGATCGCCGGAACTCTCCTGGAGTGGCGTGACCGCCGCGCACGCCCGTCATCAGGTGTTCATGGAGTTCCTTCACGAGCCGTAGCGAGAGCGGCAGCGAATCCAACCGCTTCAAACCGTGCTCCAGCGCCTTCACGTAATTGCCGACCTCGCGCAAATCATCCGGGCTGCGTTCGACCGTTGCTCCGGCTTCAGCGGCCAGCAACTCGCCCAGCGTGGCCTGCGTGCCCTCGATGCGGCTCGACAACACAGCCTCGCGCCGGATGAACGGGCGGATCAGGATGTGAGGGTTCGGTAATCGGCGTCCCTCACCGGCCAGTCGGCCTATGAGCATGGACGCCTCGGCGAGCGCGTTGGCCAGCGCCGGAGTCCAATCCAACGACGGCGGCAGGGGGTTGGGATGAAAAGCGCGATAGCCCTCCAGCGTTGTGATCCAACGCCCGGAGGCTTTGCCCGGATTCGATTTGCCGGATGCTTTGGCCATGCCCAGCCATGATGTGTCTATTTCAAAACAACCGCAAGAAGTGAAACAGCCGGGTTTGCTATTTCAGTCGGCGAAAACAAGGGGCCGGCGTGTTTCAGCCATCGCCGAAGACCTGACGCAGCAGCGCGGCAGGCAACCACGCAACCACTGGCGCTATTCGCCGATGTGGCGTGGGGCTACTTACTGCCGGGTGAATCGCCTTGGCAAACTGTTGTCGTGACCGTGACGACCTGCGGTCTCGTCGTCGAGCAACGCACCCATCATCAAGTCACGGGCGAACCAATGAAGTTTCTCTCGCTCGCCGACTGGACCGGCATCGTTGAAACCGAACTGTTCGCACCGACGTACAGGAGCTGCGGCTTGGCAACGGTTCGGTATCCCGTTCTTGAAATCGAAGCGCGCGTCGAACCCTTCGAGAAGGGTCGCGGTTTTTCACTCCGCGCATTGCGGGCTGGGAAGCCACGCGTTCTACAATAAGCCATGCTCTGGGGGGCGGAACTCCAGCGCTGCCCGAATGAATGGCAAAGCTTCTGCCATCGCCTGATCGAATTCGTCTTCCCGCAATACACGCCGCTTCTCGTTCAAGGTTACTACAGAGCCCCCGTAATCAACATTTTTGGTGTCAACGACGCCGAGGATTAACTGTGAGTCTTCAGGCTGATTCCGTCTGATGAACTCGATAATTCTTTGATGATTTACGGCGTCCTGTTCCTGTTGAATCGGTGAGTCAATAACTATGGGGCAGTAGGCGGATGATGCTCGCTGCCGCATCACCTGGAGGATGCTGAAGACGTAAGCCAAGACGGCCCGCGGTTGGTCGCTTCCTTGATCATGTATTCTCGCGGTGAAATCCGGATATGAATCCTCGGACAACCCCGCGACTGACAATTCAATCAGGTAGCGCTTCATCAGTGTTTTGAACTCCTGATTGATTTCCGCCTTTTTCTCTCGACTGGTGAAGCTGTCCAATTGCGTTTTTAGGCCATCGATTTCTTGCTGAATCTCGACTGTCTTAAGATTGGCTTCAGTGAGATTGCCCTGAAGCACCGCCTTTAATTTCTTTTTGCTTTCGCTGTCGATCAAGTCCTTGAGCTGAACCTGTTCGCGCTTCTTTTCGAGAAGCGCGCGGACTTTGGCCGTTTCAATATCGTGCTCACGATGCTCACCACTGATTCTCGCGATCTTGCCGTTTACTTCCTGCAATTCGCCCTGGAGCTTTTGGAGAAGTTCTTCCAGCTTGCCCTCATCTAGCGCAATTCCGAAGATTTCAGCGAACGACACGTTGTAGGCTGCGCCACAGGTTGGGCAATCAACGTGGTCATCCAGTTTCTCAAGAAACTTGTAGTCGGAGTTTATTTCGCCAAGCGCATTGCCAACGACCTCGATCTGGCTTTCGACCTCCATCTTGGTGTTATACAACTCGACGAGCTTCTCTTTAATCTTTTCGGATGCCTTTTGCAGCTCGCCGCACAAAACGAGCAGTTCTTTGATTTCTTCCTGAAACGCCTCAAGATCAATGTTGAACTCAACCTCCTGATATTTCTCGTTTATTTGATCACGCACGGCCTTCAAAACCTTGGCCTTGGCCTGCGCTTCAGCCATCTGCTCTTTGACTTTGAGGTGCTTGCCTTTGATTTCGTAGTAGCTGTTGGGCTTCAAACCCACATGGTATTCGATCAAATCCCTCCGCCAGTTCTTGATTTGCTGAAGTTTCTCGAAGCTGTTCCACGTCTCGACCCAGCCCTTGTCCTGATCTACGTAGAATGGCAAAAAGAGGTAGGCTGGCGGCGGGGTGATTAACTCTCCAGACTGCGCAGTCAATTTGATTCCAAATCGCAAAAGTTGTGCAAGATGGATGCCCAAACCTTTCGTCACAGACGTGAACGAATCCAGCGGAGTGCCGTTCTTGTCGAAGATCGTGTAACTGCTCCCGCTTCTCAAAATACTGAATTCCCGGTCGCCGACGGAAAAGTGCACCAGGACTCTTGAGATTGATTCTTTCCAGTGCTTCAGCATTCGCGGCTCTGCCCCGAAAGCGTAGTAGATACTCTTGATCAGGGAAGATTTGCCGGTGTCATTCTCGCCCGTGATTACTGTCGTTCGCGGGTGGAAGTCTATTATCCGCGCTCGCTCCGTGTCGGACGACATCAGGATGAGCCTTTTTATTAAAAAGGGCCACATGCGTTTTCTTTCGTAGATTCCGCAACAGTCGGCGGAAGTTTTTATTCTTCACTGGCTTCAAATAGGATAATGGCGGTCAAGTAATCACGGCTAAACGGTATTGGCGCGCTCTTCGTCATGGCATCGAAGCGCTGCAAAGCGGCGGAGATCAATTCGCGCAGCGTTAGCGATGGATTCGCACGTTTCGCTGCGGCAACTGCTGATTTAATGGCGCGTTGGGTCGCCATCAATACCGTGTTGGAAAAGTCCATCCGCTGAACCGCATACTTCTTGAAGGCATTGCGCCAGCGATTCACTTCGCCGAACGGGTATCCCTCTGCAGTTAGCGCCTGATTTATGGCATCCCACCGTTCCCGCTCCCCTTGTTCTTCGTGCGAAACAATCGTCGCGAGCATCTCCTCGAATTCGGCACGGGTGATTCCCTTTAATGAAATCAATTCTTCTTTCGTGCCTGGCGAACGCTCATGGTTTGTTTTCCGGGCAATCGCCGTCGCAATCGCGCGATGGCCCGGCACGGCTGCGAACTTTCCATTTGGTCGGATTTCATTCAGAAAACTGGCGAACTCGCCCGCCGTATGAGTCGCGTGACCGTCGAGGCTCAGTGGGTCGGTCGAAAATCTTGTGATGATGTCACAAAGCGGGCTGTAAGCGAGGTTGTGTTCTTGTTGTATGGCTTGGCTGAACTCTTTCAAGGTGTCCTTGCAGAGTTCGGCCAACTCGAAACCATCGACGTTGATGGTCTTTTGGGGATCGTCCTTGTGCTTGATGGCAAACTGCGCGTTGCTGACGAAGTTCAGCGTTCTCGCGGTTGTGGGAAACGCGACCTTGTTCGCATACATCTTGCCGACAATGGAATTCAACTCTTCGTCGTTTGCTGCCTTTTCTCGCTTCAGGAGCAGCTTAACCGTCCAATGAGCACCTTTCTTGGTTTTGACCTGATAGAAATCAATCGCTGTCGGGTTCGCCCCTGAATCGAGCACGACTACATCGTCGTGGTAGTCGAACAACACAAGATAGTCCTGTCCCGTCCGATGCAGTTTCAAAAGGAGACAAAACGCCCAGCTCTTCTGCCAGTCCACGCGATTGGATGACCGACTACCGCTAACCTCTCTCGGTTTGACAGCAAAAACCTGTTCAAGAAGGGAGAGTTGCCTTGGAGATGTCGGATCGCCATGCATTCTGATTGTGGTCCTGATGCTACGCAAACATGCCTTCGACCTCAACATGTGATGTCTTGCCGAGGTTCACGGCGGGATCGTTCCGAGGTATGCGTTGAGCCTTTTGGCATCAACTCGCGGCGCTTCGCCAGGAACGCTTTGTAGCTGCCGAGTTCAAGCAGAGCCGAATCGGTCGGGATGCACTGCGCATCCAACGTGGCTACGCCGGCTTTCTCAATCAACGCCGGGAAATAATCCACGGGCGGCTTGTCGCTGATGGCGCGATTTGTCTTGCCGCCGATGAAAGCGAGGTTGGCGATGTCGTCGGCCTCGCGTGGCTGATACGTGCCCTTGAGCACTGCTTTCGGGAAAACGTGGTGGAATTGCAGTTTGTGATGCGTGCCGGAGTGATCGTGGGAAATGATGAGGTTCGAACGCCAATCCTTTGCTCCGTCGGCCCGGAACGCAAGGAACATCGTTTTGAATAGCGCGCTGCGCTGGTTACGTCCTTCCAATTCTTCGGGCACGACATCCAGACGCCCTACCTGTTGTCGGAGGCGCTCAATCAACTCAGGGACGCCACCGCCTTGCTTGAGGGTAGTCAAATCCTGGTCCAATACCGTTTCACTCGAACCACGGGAGTAACGGCCTTTTGCATTTGCGACCAACGCCCAGAAGCGGAGTCTCTCTGCCTCTTCAGGCGTGATGTTGTAGTTCCGCCGATGGGCAAAGAAACCGAGCGTGACGATCAGGTAGGGCGAGGCAAGCAAAGCCGGGCTGTCTATGCCGACGTTGCTTTTCAGGAAATTCAAGGCGAACTCCATGCCCTGGCAGCTTTCCTTCCAAGCTTGCTGCAACGATTCGAGTCTGAGTCTGCCAACGGTAAGAAATCGTGACTGCCCCGTGGCGAACACGACCAGGTTTTTGAGATGCAAACCCAAATCCAGAAAGAAACCCGCCTCGGCACACTCCTTCTGGAACTGCTGAAAGATCGCGAGCGAGTTGCGCCACTTCGCGGTAATCTGAGCCAGCGCCAAATCTGAGCTGCGGAGCTTCGCCCCAAGCGAATTCACGCGCACAAAGATTTCCGTTACTTCGTCATACGAATAGGCGCGCTCCAAAATGTCCATTCGATACACGTATTCCTTGATCTTGCGCAACTGTGCGAGCCGGCGGCTGTATTTCTCTGCTCGCGGGTCATCAAGGTCCGTGATGCCCGCGCGTTTGAGAAAAGAGCGGTCGCTGTTCGATTGAAAAACTTCCGTGACCTTCACCCATTGTGGCAACTGCTCCAGCTTCCGGGTGGCGACGACAAAAGTCATCTTGTTGAACCGCTGCAACAACTCGTCTTCGGAGGAATCGGCTTCGTCGTCAATCAAATCATCCTCGTCATCCCCAGCGTCCTCGTTGACTTCGGTCACGACCTCCAGGTTGTCGGGATGCTCCAGATTGAACAGAATCTCAATCGGGCGACTGTGACCTCGGACTTTGACGGGCTTCCCGCGGATGATCGCCGAGAGCGAGGTCAGCCGCTGCTGTCCGTCCAGCAGCAATTGCGTGCTTTGGAGAGGACTTCTCTCCTGGATGACGGCAAATTCCTGCAACGGCACTTCTTCATCCGTTTCCCAAAGCAAAATCGCTCCGGACGGATAGCCCCGATAAAGGGAGTCGAGCAGATCGCGGACACGCGACTTTTTCCAGACGTAGCGCCGCTGCATCTCGGGCAAGCGGATTTCGCCACGCTCGATCTTGGTCACCAACTCGTCGACGGTTTTCTCTGCTTTGCCCATACGGTTGTGGCGTATTCGATGTCGTTACTCTCGCGCTACCACGGTGTCGTAAAGACCGTAATGCGTGAGCCCTTCGTGGCTCTCAATACCGGTGTAACGGAGGGAAGCATCCTCGTATCGCCGGAAAGCAAACACGGCCTGATTCATCTGCTCGGTGTTGAACACCTTGAGCCGGACGAGCAGGTGAAAATCCTTTACGGTTAAACCGGTGACCGTCTCGAACAGATCCGGCTCGATCTTGGTTATCACGTCTTGAAGCGTGTTCTCACGGAAATCGGTCAGATACATGAAGGCCGGAATGCGGGTCGCGAACTTGATGAGTTTTTCCTGGACGAGCTTGCGCTTGGACTTGAACTCCTTCTCCTCGGCGGTGAGTTCCTTCTTCTCTTTCGCCGACAAATCCTTGTCCTTCGCCTTGTTCTTCAATTCTTTGATTTTCTCGCTCTTGTTGATGATGGTTTCGATGATGTTGTCGCCAAGCGAACGCCAACCCTCGATGTGCTCCACGGCAGCCATCGCCTCGGGATTGTCGAGGATGCGGCGTAAGGTGTCGTTGTCCACGTTCACGAGCAACGCGCTCTCCCACTTGCGCGCGAGCAACGTGGCCGAAGTCCCAGCCATCGCGATGTCGAGGATGCCGCCCGCGTCAATCTGCGTCATGTTCGCGCCGTCGTAGGCCAGCACAGGCAGGAATGATACAAGGTCTTTTACAGCGTTCTCCGGGTTGGGTTCGTTGGGCGAAAGACCGATGCCGTATTCGGAGAGTTGCCGTAGCGCGCGGGTGGGCGCGAAATCGAACACGAAACAAACTGGTTTGAGGATTTCTTCCTCATTCGGATCGTCGCCGTTGGGATTCTTGATGGACCACGGCGACTGTACGCGAAAGGCCGACTGAAAATACGTCTCGGGTGACTTCAGGTTGCGCAGCATCAAGATGGATGACCACTGCGGCACGGTGACGCCGGTTGTAAGCTTGCCGCACGACAGCGTGATCGTCTTGGTGTCGAACCCGCTGCCGATGGCCTGGCGGACGGGTGGAAGCGCATCCAAGCCGATGCCCGCCGTCGAACCCGCTGCGACCACCACATCATACTCATGCCAGAAGACATTTTGCTTCTCGCCCAGCAGGTTCGCCATCGCGTGGCAGGCCGCGACGTTGGGCAGAAACCAGAATGAATGCTGGAGATACGGCAGCAGGCGCACGTCCGAATACGGAAACGGCGGGCGCGTGCCGGTCTTGAGGTACTCGGTCGCCTTGGGCGCATAGCCGCCGCGGATGATGTCCAGCCACTTTTGCACGTCGCTCTTGTGCTTGAACTGGGCCAGCACGCCTGTGCCCGTCGCCTCGAAAAACGCATTGAGATCAAACTCATCAAACTCCCCCGCGCTGGCGATGGCCACCAGCTCGTCGGGCATCTGATAGGTTAGCAGCCGCATCTGAGGAAGCGCGCCGTAGGGATTCCACTTGCCGGGATTCCTTTTTGCGAACTCTTCCTTG
>JAHCLO010000041.1 GCA_026125285.1 Verrucomicrobiia bacterium
GCGTAAACACCGTTGGTCACCCAAATCACATCCCCCTCACTCGCCGTATCAATGGCTTCTTGAATGTTGGTGGCGGCACTGGTCCAGTCGGTGAAGGGCGGCACATGCCCGCCGGCCAAGGACACATACCGATCAACGGCACGACCAGCAGTGTGATTCAAAACCAACAGGATCAGCCCGACGGCAATGCGGTTCCGGTACGCAGGAATGTTCTTTCCTTGTTTCATAAGTTTGATGCTTGATGTGATTTCGTTCATTCCTCAATGCCCGTGTCATCCCGGCCCGACTACTGGCTCTTGAGCTGCCGACGCTTCACCTTCATTGTGCTCGCACCCGATAGAAGCCAGCTGAATTGGTTGCCCTCGGGTCGCTGATTTGATGCACGCCACCGGTGCTGAAGCTGATGGTTTGCAGCACCTGCCAGTTGATCGGCGGTGTCAGGTTGGTCGCCAGCTCGACCGAGTAACGGGCTTCATACTGACCGGAGAACTCGAATTGAAACCCGTCGGGCGTCATCGCAGGTGCTTGAAGCCGCGGTGGGTCCGGCAGAACTATGTCAACCAGCAGATTCGTGGAGACGCCGTCTGGATTGTCCGTGTTGTACGCCGTCAACGTGACGGTGTAGGTGCCTGGATGGGGCCAGACATAGATGCCGGAGGTCGTGGGTGCTGTTCCGTCCCCATACAACCACTCGTACCAGGCAACTCGGCCGGTGATCTGGGCGACGAAAAAGACCGGACGATTGACCAGCAGGTTGGTCCGCTCCAGCGCTCGATCCAGATATATGGCCACGGTTAACGGACCGGTAAGACCAGATTCCAGCACTTCGTCACACCCGATCGAAGGCGGATTGGCCCAAGGCTCGCCGTCAAGGTCCGTACCGCTCGCGTAAGCCGCACTGCCCGCACCGCGACAAGGTGAGTGGATGGAAACATGGGTTAAATCGAGAAGTTGTGGATTACCGGTGAGGTTGCCAGGACCCGTCACCGCGGGATCCGTGAGACAATAGGCATACTGGGCGCCGGGCGCATAGTAATTCGCGGTCAGGTAACCGTAACGGCCAACCGTGTTGAACAGGACGATGCTGTTGCGTGTGGTTCCGAAATACGTTCCCGCTCCGCTGGTCGTGCTGCAACTGAAACAAGTGTAGTTGAAGGTGACCGTACAGTTGTTTAGTGAACTGCGGTAAGCACCGCCTCCTTGTTGGAGCGCTTCGTTGAATGAAATGAGACAGTTCCGGGCGGTGCCATAACTGACACCGCCCCCGAAACGGGCAAGGTTGTTGGTCACCACGGAATTTTGGAGCGTTCCCTGAAACGCCCCGCCGCCGGAGGCGGAAGCCGCATTGCCGGTCAGCACGCAGTTGGCCACCATCGCGTTGCTAGAAGCGCACCAAACCCCGCCGCCGCATTGCAAGGAACCTGAATCACTCAGGGTGTCTCCGGTTGCGAGCGTGGCACCACCTTGCAACGTAAACCCGCTCAAAATCGCACCGTCGGCCAACCACGCCCCGCGCACGGCCAACGGGCCGTTGGTTGTTGCCGGATCCCATGCACCCTCAATGACCGTCGCTGTGGCGCCATTGACACTGACAACGGTCAACGGTTTGTCCAACGCGACGCGATTCATCAATTCTCCCGCCATTACTTTGCCACCGGTCGAATAGACGCCGTTGGTGACGAGGATGATTTCGCCAGGTGAGGCGGCATCAATCGCGTCTTGAATTGTGGTGGCAGCGGTGGCCCAGTTCGAAAACGGACTTGCAGGCGAAAGACTCGCACCGTCCACGCAACGAACCACTACTTGCACGACGGCACTCGTGGCAACCCCGAACGCATTGCTAGCCACCATCTGGTAAGAACCGACATCTGAAGGCCCAAGACCGTTCACGATCAGATTGGTCGTTTGTGTCGAGCTGTAGCCCGGACTTTCTTCCAGCACGGAGCCGTCCTTGCTCCACCAGATGCTGAACGGCTCCTCGCCGGCGACGGCTACCCCGCCAATAAGCAGGCGGGTCGGATTGCCCCAGACTTGAAGCTTGAGTTCGCCAATAATGGCCGGTTGCGAGTGCCATTCGTCACAGCCGATGGACGGTGGATTCTCCCAAGGTTGTCCGTCTATGTCTGTGCCGCTGACCACCTCATTTGTGCCGGCGCCCCGACACGGAGAGGATTCCAACACATGTACGCCATCGGCCAACATTTGCGGGTCAATACTGAGATTTCCCTCGCCTGTCGGCAGGGGAACGGAATTGCAGTAGGTCATGGTGCAGTTCGCATAGTTCGTGTTGGGATTCGTGGTGCGGTGAAGATTCCCCCAAACGAGGCAATTGGTCAGGGAAGCGCCATACACTGCCGAGCCGTAACCGGAGGAGTATCCGGAAGAGGTGTTGCCAGTAACCGTGCAGTTGACGAGCGTGCCGGAACTTGCGGCTCCCCCATTCATAAACGAGGAGTTTTCCGTGAGTGCGCAGTTCTTCAAGTTGCTGTTTAACACCCCACCGGCCTCGCCCTGCTCGGCGGAGTTCATGGTGATGACGCAGTTGATCAAATTGCAGCGGGCGGCACCGCCGCCCGAGCCAGCTGAACCCACCGCTCGGTTGCCCATGACGGTGCAGTTGAGAAGAGTGATCTGATAGGCTCCGCCGCCTTGATGGGCGGTCGTGTTGTCCACGATTGCACAATCGGCCACCGTGGCATTTGTGGAAGCCCCCCACACGCCACCACCGTTCATCTGCTGAGTCACCGCAGGCGAAAACGATCGTGTGGCCCCGCCTCGCAGCGTGAAGCCGCTCAAGATGGCCCCGTTGGTCAGCCATGCGCAGCGCACGGCAGCGGGACCATTTGTGACGACGGGATTCCATAGACCTTGGATGATCGTGGCTTGCGGTCCGCTCAGGCTCTGGACGAGAATTGGTTTGTCCAGGGCGACGCGATTGGTCAGATCGCCGCCCATCACCTTCCCGCCTGTCCCATACGTTCCGCTGGCGACCAACACAATTCCTCCGGGCAGCGCCACGTCAATGGCACTCTGGATGTTGGTCGCGGCGTCCCCCCAGTTCAGGTAAGGCGGCTGCGGGGCCGCCGCAGTCGAGTCAACGTAGTGGATCACGACATTTGCCACGGAACTGGTAACGACTCCAAAGACGTTGCTGACAACGACCTGATAACCGCCCACATCCGATGGTTCAACCCCTCGTGCCTGCAAATTTGGTGTGCGCGCGCCAGCAAAACGGTCGTCGTTCTCGATCAGCGCCCCATCTTTGGTCCACCAGTAAACAAACGGTTCCTGTCCGACAACGCCCACTGTGAGGCGGAAACCGACAGGATTGCCGGTGAGCAGGACTTGGGGTTGGTCGAAGATCACTGGTTCAGGCTGCCATTCGTCGCAGCCAATCGAAGGCGGATCAGCCCAGGCCTGGCCGTCAATGTCGGTGCCGCTGACCAGATTCGTGCCCGCGCCACGGCACGGGGAAGTACTGGTCAGGTGGACGCCGTCACTGAGCAACTGCGGGGCATTGGCGATATTGCCAACTCCAGCGGGCAGTGGTGTCGTACAACAATATGAAAGAAGTCCTCCCTGATAATTCCCGGGCGTATTGAAGTACACGATCGAATTTGTAAGCCTAGCCAGATTCAACGGTTGAGAAACGACTCCCCAACCGGAATTGCTGACGACCGTGCAATTGTTCAACACGCTGTTATATGCGCCGCCCCCGCTGGAAACGGATCTGTTTCCGTTGAGCAAGCAATTATTCAGGACGCCTTGAAAAACACCACCACCGTAGCCTGCTGAGTTGGATATAATAATGCAATTGGCGATTACCGCATTCGAGCTGCACCACGCACCACCGCCACCAGCGAGATCGTTTAGGCTGGACAGCCGCGTCGCCCCGCCAAAAAGGGAGAAGCCACTCAACGTCGCCCCGTTCGTCAGCCACGCGCACCGCACCGCACCCGGCCCGTTCGTGTTCGCGGCATCCCATTGGCCCTTGATCGTCGTCAACGTTGGTCCGTTGACGCTGCGCACGGTGAGCGCCTTGTCCAAGGCCACCCGGTTGGTCAAATCGCCGGCCATGACCTTGCCGCCGAAAGCGTAAACACCGTTGGTCACCCAAATCACATCCCCCTCACTCGCCGTATCAATGGCTTCTTGAATGTTGGTGGCCGCACTCGTCCAGTCCGTGAACGGCGGCAGATGCCCACCCTCCAGGGAGACATACCGGTCAACGGCATGGCCCGCAGTGCAATTCAAAAGCAGCAGCACCAGTCCGCTGGCGACACTGTTCCGGTATGTGGATTGATAGTTCCCTGGTTTCATGAGCGCGCTCCTTGATGTGGTTTGATCCATTTCCAAAGCCCCTGATGCCCCGGTCGAGAAGCCAATGACCTGCCGGCCAAAGCTTGGGTATTATCTCCCCCATCCATGCCGAAAAGGCAAGCGAAACCAACGTCAGTTCGACAACCACTTCCGGCCTTACCTTATTGGTGAGCCGGGGAAACTGGACCACATGGCCTCTACTCCCGGAGAGGCGTCAAATACTGAACTCCCCGCCCTTCTTCTCGCGTGTCTGCTTGCGCATCACCTTCACGTTGGCGTCCTCCTGCACCACCAGCGAATACGGCGGGACGCTGTTGGTCAGAAAAACATTCGCCCCAATGGTGCTGCCCTCGCCCACCACGGTGTCGCCGCCCATAATGGTGGCGCCGGCATAAACCGTCACATAATCCTCAATGGTGGGATGCCGCTTGTGGCCGCGCAGTTGCTGGCCCGCGGCGAGGGATTTGGCGACGAGACCCACACCCTGATACAACTTCACGTGATCGCCGATGATGGTGGTTTCGCCCACCACCGTACCGGTGCAATGGTCCACGAAGAAGTGCGTGCCGATTTGTGCGCCGGGGTGTAGGTCCATCCCCGTGCGACTGTGCGCCCACTCGGTCATGATGCGCGGAATGAGCGCGATGTTCTTGAGATACAATTCGTGCGCGAGACGTTGCACGGCGATCGCTTCCACAAAGGGGTAGGCGACGATCACCTCTTCCTTGCTCAATGCCGCGGGGTCGCCGTTGAAGGCCGCCTCCATGTCGGTTTGCAGCAATTCGCGAACACGCGGCAGGCTGCCGAGAAATTCCAGTGTCAGACTGTGGGCCGCCGAGCGCAGCTTGCTCTTCGCGAACTCCGGCGGCGGATTGTATTCAAGACTCTTGCGAATCTCGTCTTCAAGCGGTCCGAGTACGGCATCCAGGCGCGAGGCGGTTTCCACCTTGATCTCGGAGGAGTGGATCGGTTGCTCGTCGAAGAAGCCGGGAAACAACAGGCGCAACAGGTCCGTGGTCAGTTCGCAAATCGCGCGCTTGGACGGCAGATTCTTGCCATCCAGATGATTGATGCCGCCCACTTGCGCGTAGGAGGCCACCAGTTGGTCGGTGAGTTGCGTGACGGTCGGTTCCACGGTGGCAGTATTGCGTCAGTGCCGGGCTGAAAGCAAGCGGGCGACACCGCCGGTTCAGCTTGCCGGAACTGGTGGGGCGAGGCTCCTGACGAGCCGGCTTGCGCGGACGCTCGCCCTACCACTGCCTCAGCGAGGTTGCGGGGAAAGTGTGGCCGCTTTCGTTCAATCGCCCGAAGCACGGCATTCAAGTGTTCCACGTCCGTGCTTGCGCTGCGCGCGTTGGTCCGGCTTGCTTTGCCGCCATGAGCAACACCGCCGCCAAACCACCGTCCCGCCTTCAGCGCTGGCTCAATGTCATCGAACGCGCCGGCAATGCCCTGCCGCATCCGGCCACCTTGTTCGCCGGTCTGGCGGTGCTGGTGGTGGTGCTTTCCTGGGTGTTCAACACGATGGGTGTTTCCGTCACGCACCCCGCCAGCGGCGAGCAGGTGGGCACAGTCAACCTGCTCTCTGTCGCCGGCCTGCAACGCATCGTCCAGGAGGTCGCGCGCAATTTTCTCGCGTTCCCGCCGCTCGGCATCTCGCTCACCGCGCTGCTGGGGCTGGGCATTGCGGAACATTCCGGCCTGATGGGCGCGGGTTTGCGACTGGTCGTGCTGGCCACGCCCCGGCGGCTCATCACGCCGATGGTGGTGTTTGCGGGCGTGATGTCCAATGCCGGGAGCGAAGTCGGATACGTGCTACTGACGCCGCTGGCGGCGGCGCTGTTCCATGCGTTGGGCCGGCATCCCCTGGTGGGCCTGGCGGCGGCGTTCGCCGGTGTGTCCGGCGGTTACAGCGCCAACCTGCTCGTCGGCTCCATAGACGTGTTGCTCGCCGGTCTGACTCAGGCCGCCGCCCAGCTCGTCAATCCAGAGGCACAAGTCACCGCCGTGGTGAACTGGTATTTCATGGCGGTTTCCACCGTGATGGTCACCGGCATCGGCACCTGGGTGACGGAACGCATCGTGGCGCCGCGCCTCGGAGATTACCGGGGCAGCGCACCGCGCGAGGAATTGAAAACGCTCACCGCACGCGAACGGCGCGGCCTGTGGGCGGCGGGGGTGACCGTCGCGGCGCTGGTGGCTTTCGTGCTCGGCGGGGTATTGCCGGCGGACGGTTATTTGATCAATCCCAAGCATCCCTCGTTCGCCAAATCGGCCTTCATGGAGGGATTGGTTACTTTCATCATGCTTTTCGGTCTGCTGCCGGGACTCGCTTACGGCTTTGTCGCCGGCACGTTGAAGAACGACCACGACGCGGTAACGGGCATGACGCGGACCATGCAGTCCATGGGGTCGTTCCTCGTGTTGGCATTCTTTGCGGCACAGTTTATCGCCTATTTCAACTGGACCAACTTGGGGATCATCTGCGCGGTAAGCGGCGCGGAGGTGATTCAGAAAATGGGCCTGCAGGACCGGCCGGTGCCGTTGATGCTGACGCTGGTGCTGTTCGCGGCGATGGTAAACATGATGATCTCAAGCGCATCGGCCAAGTGGGCGTTGCTCGCGCCCATCTTCGTGCCGATGTTCATGCTGCTGGGCTATTCGCCGGCGCTGGTGCAGGGCGCCTTCCGCGTCGGCGACAGCGTGACCAACATCATCACGCCGCTGATGAGCTACTTTCCGCTGATCCTCACCTTCGTGCAGAAATACGAGCCGCGCGCCGGCATTGGAACATTGATTTCGACGATGTTGCCCTACTCGCTGGCGTTCCTCGTCGCCTGGATGGTGTTGCTGGTGTTTTGGATTCTGATCGGGCTGCCGATGGGGCCGGACGCGCCGCTGTATCTGCCGCAATGAATCACTGAGACATCAGGGCGGCGACTGGTCAGACGATCAATGATTCCTTCAGCGCGATCTCAACTCGACAGCACATTCAACACTGCCTCCGTAACACGCTCCACACTGATGCCGTTCATGCAGCGAAAATCAATCGGGCACTCGCGCAAATAGCACGGTGAACACGGCGCATCGGATTTCAGGAGGCGATGGCGCGGGTCGCCGGGCAAACCCGGGCCGGTGAGTTCGGGTGAAGTGCTGCCGAAGGGGACGACGACCGGAGTGCCGAGCGCCGCGGCGACGTGCGTCGGCCCGGTGTCGTTGGTGAGCAGCGCGCGGCAGAGTCTGAGCAGGGCCATGAGTTCACGCAGGGATGTCTGGCCGGCGAAGTTCTTTGGCGGGATGCGTGATGCGTGATGCGTGACTTCCACCTCGATGCGGGCGGCGAGGTCGGCGTCCTTTTTGCCGCCCAGGATGAGCCAGACGCAATCGGTGCGTTGCTGAAGCTCGCGGGCGGTGGCGATGAAACGTTCGACGGGCCAGCGTTTGGCCGGCCCGTATTCCGCGCCAGGATTCAGACCCAAGATGGGTGCGGTGGTTTCATTCAGACCAAACTTGATTCGCGCGGCGGCAATTTCCTCGGAACCTACGAACAATTGCGGAGGCAGCAGATCGGCACTTGCGCCGAGTGCAGACGCCAGATGCAGATACTCGTGGAGTTGGTGCGCGGACACAGGGTACGTGAGGCGTGAGGCGTGAGGCGTGAGGGGAGGGTTGGTCAGATTCCTGATTTCACCAAGCGAGCGCTTGCGCATCCGCACCGCTTCGGGTCGGACGGTCACGGATTGGGTCAAGAACCAGTTTCGCCAGGGACGCGCGTAGCCGATGCGCCGGGGGATGCCGGCGAGCCAGACTTCCAACGCGGAGCGGGGCGAGTTGGGCAGCACGAACGCCAGGTCGAATTTCCCCGCGCGCAATCTTCGTGCGACTGCGAACGCACTTTCACGTTGGCTGAATTCAAGGGTTTCGTTCACCGCCGGATGCCGCTTCCACAGATCGCGCAGTTTTTCCGGCGTCAAGAGCGTGATGCGGGCTTGAGGGAATCGTTCACGCAGGCGCAGCAAGGCTGGCGTGGTCATGACGGCGTCGCCCAACCAGTTCACGCCGCGGACCAGAATTCGCTGCGAAGGCGGTTGGTGGGTGGTGGTTCGCGCGTTCACGGTGCAACCGCAGCAGCTTGAATTTCAGACTTCGGCTTTCGGACTTCGGGCTTCACCGGCTTCCAACGGTTATGCACCCAGAACCAGTTGGCTGGGTCGCGGCGCACGGCAACCTCGAAAGCACGGTTGACGTCGCGCATGATTGCTTCCGGGGAACGCGGTTGATCACCTTCGCGGGTCGGGAGTTCATCGCCCACCTCGATGCGCCAGCGCGCCAGACCGGTGCGATAGCAGACGGCGGTGTGCAACGGGCAGCGATAGCGCAAGGCAAACACCGCCGGCGCAACCGAGGTGGAACACTCATGGCCAAGGAAAGGAATCCGCACGGCCCCGAGGCCGGCGTGCTGGTCGGCGAGCAGGCCGAGCAACAAACCAGTGTCGGACATGCAGGCTTTGAGCGCGGCGGCTTCGGAGCGCCGTTCAAAAAAGCGGCAACCCGAACGCTCGCGCAACGATTGCATCAGGCGGTTGAGCGACGGTTGCCGCAGGCCGCGATAAGTGCTGCCGCATTTGAACCCCGGCACATACTCGCCGAAACGCACGTAGAGCTCGAAATTGCCAAAATGCCCGATGGCCACCACCCGGCTCTGCGGACCGGCGTCCGCCTGGTAGGGCCGGATTTTCTCCGCCCCGACAAATTCAAAGTGCGGGCGCATGGCCTCGGACGTCATGACAGCAGTCTTGATGGCGGAAACGTAATTCTCCCCCAGTCGCCGGAAGTTTTCCCGCGCCAGGGCGCGAATTTCATCCGGCGATTTCTCTGCGCCGAAGCACAGAGTCAAATTGCGCAGCGCCACGCGCCGGTGGCGCGCATCCACCCACCAGGCCAAGGCTCCCCCCGTCCGGCCGATCCAGGCAACGCCTGTCAGTGGCAATGCCTGAATCACGGCCACCAGCGACCGGGCGAGGAGGTAAAGCAGCGGTTCCATGGCGGGTCGCGATCAATGACGCCGTTGCATCAGCATGAGCGTGGCCGTCTTCATCCGGTTAGCGGAAGCAAATCCGGCGCACGCAGTCCTGGAAGCTGTCCGCGCCGCTCACAATTTTAATTTCCACGCGCATGAAATAAATCGGCAGATCGCGCCGGTCGAGTTTGGGGAAGCGCACGGCGTCCTTCTGCGTGGTGACGATGGTTTCGGCCTGGCGTTTTTTTCCGCGGTTGATGGCGTTGAGCACCTCCTGCTGCGTGAAACGGTGATGGTCCGCGAATCGTTTCGAGTAAACCAGGTCCGCGCCGAGTTTGACCAGGCTTTGCTCGAAGCTCTCCGGTTGCGCGATCCCGCTCAACGACGCGACCTTGCGCCCCTGGAGCAATTCCAATCCCGCGCGCTGGCCGGTGAACACGTCCTCGAAGTAGAGCGGCTGGTGAACGCACTCGATGATCGGCGCCGTGGGATTGTGTTGGGCGATGCGTTTCCGGAGCGCTTCTGTATTGCCGTCGCTCTTGGTGATGAAGATCGTGTGGGCGCGGACCAGGTGGGATGGTGGTTCGCGCAACGTGCCGCGGGGCAGAAGATATTCGTTGCCGAACGGTTGTTGCCGGTCCACCAGCACCACGTCGTGCCGCCGCCCGCGCAAGTCCCAATATTGAAAACCATCATCGAGCAACAGGGTGTCGCAGCCGAATTTCTCAATCGCATACCGGCCGCTTTTCACACGGTCCTTGTCCACCAATACGACCACGTCCTTCAAGTTGGAGGCAAGCATGTGCGGTTCGTCACCGGCCATGTCGGAATCCAGCAGCAGCGATTTGCCGTCCGAAACCACGCGCGGCGGCGTGGTGTCTTCGCGGAAGAGAATCTTGTTCAGGAACCACTCATGCACCGGGCGCGGCTTGGAACGATAGCCCCGCGAGAGGATGGCCACATTGCGCCCCTGGTCGCGCAGTTCGCGCGCGAACTTCTCCACCACGGGCGTCTTGCCGGTGCCGCCCACCGTGAGATTGCCAATGGCGATGACCTGCACCCCCAGCGTCGAGTCGCGGAAAATGCGGACGTTGTAGAGAAACCGCCGCATCTTGACGGCGAACTGGAAGAGCTTGGAACTGCAAAACAACAGCCCGCGCACGATGGCCGCGCGCTTCCCGCGGCGTTCCCCGAAGATGACTCCCAGGACGAACGTCTCGAGATTCTCAGTCCAGACCCGAAAGTTTTCACGCATCTGGCGTCAATGTGCCAAGCGGCGGGAGCCGGGGCAAGACGAAGGCGGTTGACTCACACCTGCTACAGTAACTCAACGAACTTGTCGCCGACCGACCGACGGGCGTATGCTCCGGGCAAATGCGACGCTCGACTTCAACCCTCGCCATCATGACGCTCTCGCTTGCCTGCCTCAGTGCCGAAGCTCAACGCCCCCCGGCGTTCCAGCCCAACTACGACGAAGCCCAAGTGCCCGCTTACACGTTGCCCGATCCTCTGGTGCTGGCCGATGGCCGTCCGGTGAAGACCGCCCGCGCCTGGCGCACGAAACGCCGGACGGAAATTCTGGAGTTGTTCCAAACACACGTCTATGGGCGCAATCCGGTCCGCACCCCCAAACCAAGCTTTGAGGTGACTTCCACAGATCGTCTGGCACTCGGTGGCAAGGCGACGCGCAAGGAGGTTTCAGTTTTTCTGACCGGCCGCAAGGACGGAACGAAGATGGACCTGTTGATTTATCTGCCGAACGACGTGAAGAAACCCGTCCCCGCATTTCTGGGGCTGAATTTCTATGGCAATCACACGATTCATTCCGATCCCGGCATCACGCTTTCGCCGCAATGGATGCGCGATTCAGCGGAACTGGGTGTCGTGAACAACCGCGCCACGGAAGCCGCGCGTGGCAAACGCGCCAGCCGCTGGCAGGTGGAAACCATCCTCGCGCGCGGCTACGCGCTGGCGACAATCTACTATGGCGACTTGGAACCCGATTCGGCGGAAGGCTGGAAGCAGGGCGTGCGGGCCGCGTTGAGTCCGGACGGCGCGAAAACGGAGTTTGCGCCCGACGATTGGGGCGCAATCGGCGTCTGGGCGTGGGGTTTGAGTCGGGCACTGGATTACCTGGAGCAGGACCGGGAGATTGATGGCAAACGCGTGGCGGTGATGGGGCACTCGCGGTTGGGCAAAACCTCGTTGTGGGCCGGCGCGCAGGACGAACGGTTCGCGATGGTAATCTCGAACGACTCGGGCTGCGGCGGGGCGGCTTTGAGCCGGCGACAATTCGGCGAAACGGTCGAGCGCATCAACAACTCGTTTCCGCATTGGTTCTGCGGCAACTTCAAAAAGTACAACCGCAACGAAGCCGCGCTACCGGTGGACCAGCATCAATTGATCGCGCTGATGGCGCCGCGACCGGTTTACGTGGCCAGCGCGGAGGAAGATCGCTGGGCCGATCCGCGTGGCGAATTCCTGGCCACCAAACACGCCGAGCCGGTGTATCGGCTGTTCCGCAAAGGCGGTCTGGGCGTGGCGGAAATGCCGCCGGTCAATCAACCCGTCGGGGACACCATCGGCTATCACATCCGTACCGGTGCCCACGACGTGACGGCTTACGATTGGGAACAATATCTCAACTTCGCTGACCGGCATTTGGGAAAGTAACCCTGACCCACTGGGAGCTTACATTACGGTTACGAAAGAACGTCAGCCGCGGACTAGTGCTGCGACCAACAAATTGCGCAACGTGGTAGGGCGCGTCACTCCGTGCGCGCCGTTCAGCCAGCGGGCGGTGGACTGCGGCGCGCACGGAGTGACGCGCCCTACCGACCCCAACCGCCTGTTTCCAAACTTCTGAGTCTTAGTACTAGCTGAGAACCTGTTCCAGCGTTTATTTCCCATTGGCATGATGCCTTCTATGGTTGGCGTGGGTCTGCCTGAGAAACGGATCAAGTTGGCATCAGCAAGTGTACCGGACTTGGAAAGCAAATTGCCGAATGAGTCATACCGATACCTGGCTTTGGTGTTGCCGGATGAATCAATGAGGGACGAAACGTTGCCGTTGCCATCGGTGAAGTAGAAACTCGTGGAGGTGGCGTCCTCGCGCGCGCCGGCCTTTGTACGTCACGCGCAGGTCGCCACCCTCCTGGCGCCTTCCTTTAGAGGCTGGGAACTTGCTCGACAATCCGCCTGGTCAGTTTCACATTTCGCAGCATGGCACTGACACCATCCACCATGCTGCCGCTGGGCACAGTGGCGCCGGACTTCCGGCTGCCGGATACCAGCGGAAAACCCGTTGCGCTCGCGGACTTTCAAGGCAAGCCAGCCTTGCTGGTCATCTTCATGTGCAATCATTGCCCGTACGTGAAACACATCGCGGCCGGGCTGGCGCAACTGGCGCGGGATTATCTGCCGCGCGGCGCCGCCATCGTGGGCATCAACGCGAATGACGTGGCAAACTATCCCGACGACAGTCCCGCGAAGATGGCGCAGGAGGCGAGATCCATGGGCTATCTCTTCCCCTATCTCTACGACGCGTCGCAAGCGGTGGCCAAGGCGTATCGCGCGGCCTGCACGCCGGACCTTTTCGTGTTCGACCGGGAGCGCCGGCTGGTCTATCGCGGCCAGTTTGATGACAGCCGGCCGGGCAACAATGTTCCCGTCACGGGCAAGGACCTGCGCGCGGCTTTGGACGCCGTGCTTGCCGGCCAACCAGTGGCCAGCGGCCAGAAGGCGAGCATCGGTTGCAACATCAAGTGGAAGCGCGGCAACGAGCCGGACTACTTCTGAAACCTGGACCGGAATGTTCCTCGGCATCGAAATCGGCGGGACGAAGCTTCAGCTTGTAACAGGCGATAACGCGGGCCGGATCACGGAGCGTTGCCGCTTGAGTGTGGACACCGCGCACGGGGCCGCGGGCATTCGGGCCCAGATTGACGCGGCGCTGCCCCAATTGGGCCGACAAGACTCCATCACGGCGGTGGGCGTGGGTTTCGGTGGGCCGGTCAATTGGCGGACGGGACGCGTCGCGTGCTCGCATCAAATCGAAGGCTGGTCGGAGTTTGATCTTGCCGGGTGGCTGGGCAAACTCACGGGGGCTCCCGTGTTCGCGGACAACGACGCCAACGTGGCGGCGTTGGGCGAAGCGTGGTTGGGGGCGGGCGTGGGATTCAATCCGGCGTTCTATGCCACGCTGGGCAGCGGTGTGGGCGGGGGATTGGTGCTGGACGGAGCGGTTTATCACGGCGCCACACCCGGCGAATCTGAGTTGGGCCACGTGCGATTAGATCGCAGCGGAACGACCTTGGAATCGCGCTGCTCCGGTTGGGCGGTGGACGCGCGGATCCGGGAATCCAACCGGCAGAATTCTGAGGGTCTGTTGTGCCGCCTGTGTGGCCACACTGTGGGTGGGGAGGCTCGTCACCTCGGCGCGGCGCTGGCGCAAGGTGATGCCGACGCGCGGCGCATCCTGGAGGAAACGGCGGCGGACCTGGCTTACGGGCTATCCCATGTCGTTCACCTATTTCATCCCGCAGTGATCATCCTTGGTGGGGGATTGTCTCACGTAGGAGAACCGCTGCGCATGGCGGTGCAGGCGGCCTTGGCGCCACAAGTCATGGAGGTCTTCCAGCCCGGTCCACCCATCCGGCTCGCGGCCCTGGGCGAGGACGCGGTGCCAGTGGGAGCGTTGCGGCTGGCCGCGTTGGGGGATTCCAAGTGAGCGGGTATTGTACTTGAAAAGAGGCGGCGCTTCAGGCGAAATGCCCCGACGGATCGGGTTATGGACTTAGTTGACATTCTGACAAAGGACCAAATCCTCACGGATTTGCGGGCCACCAATCGCTGGGAAGCCATTGACGAGTTGATCGGCAATCTCGTGGCGACCGGCAAAATCCAGCCCCAGCATCGGGAGGCCATTGCCGCCGTGGTCAAGAAGCGGGAAACCTCCATGAGCACGGGCATCGGTTTTGGCATCGGCATTCCGCACGCCTCCACGGACCTGATCACAGAGGTCGTCGGCGCGCTGGGCCGCTCGCGCAACGGGATGAATTTCGACGCGCTGGACAATCAACCCGTCAATCTCGTCATGCTGTTCCTCGTGCCGCAGGGCCAGTTCCAGAAACATCTGCACACGCTGGCCAACATCGCGAAGCTCCTGCACAAGGCGGAATTTCGCAAAGCCCTCGAGCAGGCGCCCGACGCCGAGGCGATGCTGCGCGTCATCAAGGAACAAGGGAAGAAGTAGCCGTGGAATCGCGGTTGCCGGGAGCGTGAAACGATTCCCCTCTCCGGTTGGCTTTTCGCTTTAGCACTGCATCGCCCTGAAATTTTTTGCCGCATGCTGCCGCATCAACAAATCGAACTTCGTCTCCAAGCAGCCGTACGCGCTGTGCTTCCCGACGCGGACCTTGCCGGCGTGCTGGTGCGGCCCTGCCTGGACCCGAAGTTCGGCGATTATCAATCGTCCGCACTCATGGCGCTGGCCAAACCGCGCAAACTCAATCCCCGCCATCTGGCCCAAGAGGTCCTGGCGCGGCTGGACGTGACGGATTGGTGCGCGCCGGTGGAAATTGCGGGCGCGGGTTTCTTGAATTTCCGGCTCAAGCTGCCGGCCCTTTCCGCCGCACTGGACGCGACAATGCGCGGCGATCACCTGTTTTTCACCCCAGCCGCGCAGCCGCGGACGGTGGTGGTGGATTTCAGTTCGCCGAATGTCGCCAAGCCCATGCACGTCGGCCACATTCGCTCGACGATTCTGGGCGACACCCTGGCGCGGCTGTTGCGGCTGTTGGGCCATCGCGTCATCACGGACAATCACATTGGCGACTGGGGCACGCAGTTCGGCATGTTGTTGGTCGGCTGGAAACGCGAACTGGATCGCGCGGCACTCACGGCGGATGCCATCGCCGAGATGGAACGGCTCTACAAGCAAATCAGCGCCGAGTGCAAGGAGAACGCCGCCACGCTCGAAGCCGCGCGTCAGGAGTTGGTGAAGCTCCAGCGCGGTGACGAGGAGAACCTGCGTATCTGGCGCGAGATGATTGCGCTCTCGCAGGTGCAGTTCGACGCCATTTACGCGAGGCTTGGGGTGAAGTTCGATCACACGCTAGGTGAGAGCTTCTACAACCCGCGACTTAAAGCCATCGTGGATGAATTGACCACCAAAGGCATCGCGCGCGAAAGCGAGGGCGCCAAGGCGGTGTTCTTTGACGACATTCCTCAGCTCAAAGAGTCACCGGCACTCGTGCAGAAAAGCGACGGTGGGTTCAACTACACCACGACGGACCTGGCAACCTTGGCGCATCGTCTGGAAACCTGGCAGCCGGATGAAATCATTTACGTGACGGACGGACGGCAGCAACTGCACTTTCAGCAGGTGTTTGCCGCGTTCCGCCACTGGCATCCCGAAGCGAAGCTCAAGCTGGCGCACGTCTGGTTCGGCTCGATTCTGGGCGAGGACGGCAAGCCGTTCAAAACCCGCTCGGGCGAAACCGTGAAGCTGGCCGATTTGCTCGACGAGGCGGAAGAGCGCGCGTTCAAAGTCGTTTCCGAAAAGAACTCTGAGTTACCCGAAGCCGCCGGTCGCGAGATTGCGCGCATCGTAGGGATTGGCGCCGTCAAGTATGCGGACCTGTTGCCCAACCGGCAGAGTGATTACGTGTTCAGTTGGGACAAGATGCTGGCCCTGAGCGGGAACACTGCGCCCTACCTGCAGTACGCCTATGCGCGCATCCAGAGCATTTTTCGGAAAGCTGAAGCCACGCCGGACACCCGGCCACCAACATCCAACCTCCAATTGGTTCAGCCGGAAGAAATCGCCCTGGCGAAACAGTTGCTCAATTTCGGTCTCACCCTCGAAGCCGTGGCCGCGGAGTATCGGCCGAATTTCCTCTGCAATTACTTGTATGACCTCGCCGGCCGTTACACCGCGTTCTACGAGAATTGTCCCGTGCTCAAAGCCGAGTCGGCGACCCGGGCCAGCCGACTGGCGTTGTGCGATCTCACGGCGCGGGTGTTGAAGCAGGGGTTGGACGTGCTGGGGTTGGAGGTTCTGGATTCCATGTAACATCACGCCGGAAGCGCGGATTCGTCCCACTCGTCGCTACGGCCAGGCGGATGGATGTCGTACCAACGGCCACCGCCCAGGCTGACTGCTGCAATTCACTCCTCGCCGTCGTACAATTCCGTGGGCTGGATACGCACCGGTTTCGCCTGGCCGGGCAGGCTGTGTTTGCGGCTGTCTGGATAGTGCCGGACATCGGACGGCGGGTTGTCGGCAATCACGTAGTAAATCAGGTCCACCGCGCCCGTGTTGATCAACTGATGTGCCTCGCCGGGTGGATGCATCAGACAATCGCCCTTGCGCACTTCACTGTGGCCGGCCGGGGTCCGGACCTGGCCGCGCCCGGAGACGATCATGTAGAACTCCCACTGCGCGGAGTGCGAGTGGTAGGGCCAGTTGGCCGCGCGCGGGGGCAGACGCACCAGTTCCACTTCAAACGGACAGGGCACGCCGCGCAGTTGCCCGCCATTGCTTTGCCGTAGCGCGGCCGAAATGTCCTGGCGGAACTGACGGAAACGGCCTTTGGGCGACCGGGATTCATCGGCCGCAACGGTGGAGAGATTCACTTTGTGCATGGTTAAATCAGATTTTGCCTCAAGGTCGTTCGTCAAGGCGGCCACCCCGTGTTCCTCAAGGCAACGCCTCCGCCGGCCGGCTGCTTTGGCTGCTGACAGATTGAAGCGCAACTCAGTGAGTCGCCGCCAGCGCATGTCGTTCATCCGTGCCGCGAATGAAACTGCCGACGTAACGTTTCTGCGGCACCCATTCGGCATGGCCGTCCCCGAACACCACGTTGCCGCCATCAACCCCGTGATTGTCGCCCGGGTCGGGATAGTCCTCATTCTGGCGCGTGGGGTCCGAGGCGAGACGGTCATCGGCGTCATAGATAATCCACACGTCCGAAGGGCCGGCTCGTTGACCGACAAAGTTGTAACGGTTGCCGCTCTGCAACGTGCGGTATATGCGTGAAGCCGCCGTTCGCTGCGTCTTGCGTTGGTTCACTTCCAGCGGGCCGCCCGTGGCGGTGCCGTTTTGCCCGGCAAAGAAACCGGCCACTTCGTAGCTGTGGCCCACCACCCCGCTCTTCCCCGCGGCATTGTCAAACAGGTCCGGCAAGTATTCCGAATTGCCGTGCAGCCGCTCCTGGTAAGACGTCGGCACGCCGGGAATGATGGTGGTGGACGGGCCCTGGCCCAACACATTGAACCGCAAATCCCGTACGTTATTCTTGGTGGAAGCGCACAGGAAGGATTTTACGTTGGCGATGTATTGGGGAAACAGCCAGTTCAAATCGTCTTCCGAGTAATTCGCGACCCCGCTCAAAGCGTTCTGGCTGTCGTCATCGCCGTACAACTGGCTGCCGATGCCCATTTGTTTCTGGTTGTTCAGGCAACTGATCCGGTGGGCGCGGAGCTTGGCCTTGCTCAAGGCCGGCAGCAGCATCGCCGCGAGAATGGCAATGATGGCGATGACCACCAGCAATTCGATGAGGGTGAAGCCGCCGAACTGGCGGCGCGCAATGGTATGGTGCTCAATTCTCATGGACCTTCCGGCGCAATGGCCTGGTATTCTGGCAGTAGCTACCACGCTTACCCGCAACATGCAACGCGGTTCTTAGGCGTTTTTTGGCGTGGCTCACGGGCACATCTCCGAATGGAGACCGGCGTTCAAGTCCGTAGCGCAGAATTGCATTCTGCTGTATCGCCGAATTGCATTCGGCGGACCGAACGAACGCCCGGAAACACTGGCCTCGGCGAAGACCTACGGACTGCAAATCCGCGATACAGCAGACTTCCATTCCGCGCTACGGGATGCGGCGTTTGTCTTCATTCGGAGACCGTCCCCTTGGGCTGCAGCCCGGCCTTGGAAACGAGCTTTGTTTCATCCGGCCAATCCAGCTATCGTGATGACGTGCTTGAAATGGTCAGAATGGAATCGGGAGACAGCAGTGCGGAAACACTGTGCGGCGCACACAGCATACTCCGCCTTCCTGAACTGCTGGCGCCCGCTGGTGACTGGGATTGTGCCAAGGCTGCGGTCGAAAACGGCGCGGACGCCATTTATTTCGGGCTGGAAAAGTTCAACGCCCGGATGCGGGCAGACAATTTCACCGTCGCCGATTTGCCGAAGCTGCTGGAATTCCTGCATCGGCGCGGCGTCAAGGGTTGCGTTACCTTCAACACGCTGATCTTCGAGAATGAAATGGCGGAGGCGGAAACGCATCTGCGGGCGATCATCGCCGCCGGGGTGGACGCCGCGATTGTGCAGGACGTGGGCATCTGCCAGCTCATTCGCCGGCTCTCCCCGGATTTTCCCATTCACGCCTCGACCCAGATGACCGTGACCAGTGCGGCGGGTGTGGAATTCGCCCGTGAACTGGGCTGCAATCTCGTGGTGCTCGCCCGCGAGTGTTCGATCAAGGAAATCGAGATGCTTCAGGACACGTGGCAGGTGCCGGATGACGATGCTCGCGAAGCCAGCCGCAGGAATGTGGAAATTCTCCCGTCACGCATCACGCATCATGTGTCACTGCCCCTCGAAGTGTTCGTCCACGGCGCGCTGTGTGTCGCCTACTCCGGCCAATGTCTGACGAGCGAGGCCCTGGGCGGACGCTCGGCCAATCGCGGAGAATGTGCGCAGGCCTGTCGCATGCCTTACGAACTGATGGCTGACGGGAAACCCGTTCCGCTTGGCGACCGCAAGTATTTGTTAAGCCCGCAGGACTTGGCGGGGTTGGAGGTTCTGCCGGAATTGGTCCGCGCCGGGGTGGCATCGCTCAAGATCGAAGGCCGGCTCAAGACGCCGGAGTACGTGGCGAACATCACGCGCCTCTATCGAGCGGCGCTGGATAAACTGCATTACCGGGATGATAGGGTGCAGACTGAAAAGGTGACACCCGCGCATGGGGACTGCTCCTCGGCGCCTGTTTCCCCTTCCTCCTCTGCGCGCCGCCCGGCCGGCGAGCCGGAGGAATCCGACAGCCGTTACGACATGGAAATGGCGTTTTCGCGCGGACTGTTCACCGGTTGGTTTGGCGGCGTCAACAATCAGGCCTTGGTTCACGCGCGGTTCGGCAAGAAACGCGGTGTGTATCTTGGGGAAGTGAAGCGCGTGTTGCGCGACGCGGTGGTCGTGTCACTCGAAGGCCCGCTCAAGCCCGGTGACGGTGTGGTGTTCGACGCCGGCAGACCCGAAGAAAAGGAAGCGGGCGGACGCGTCTATGAAATCCGAACCCCGAAGTCCGAAATCGGAAGCGGGGCGGAACTTCGCTTCGGGCAGGGCGATATTGATTTTTCCCGGGTCCACGTCGGCGACAGGTTGTGGAAAACCAGCGATCCGGAATTGGATCGGCGTCTGCGCCAGAGTTTTGCGGGCGACACGCCGCGCTTCCAGCGTCCGGTCAGGATGGAGGTTCACGGTTCGGCGGGCCAACCGCTCACCCTGATCGCAAGGGATGAACTCGGCCACCTGGCAAGAACGGAATCCACCGTGCCGCTCGCCCGGGCGGAGAAGCAACCGTTGACGACGGAACGATTGCGCGGACAGCTCGGCCGACTCGGCGGCACGCCCTTCAGGCTGGGGGAATTGAAGAACGAACTGCCGGCTGACGTGATACTGCCCGTCAGCGAATTAAATCGGTTGCGCCGGGAAACGGTAGCCGGGTTGGAATGTCAACGCGCACAGCCGAAGCGCTGGCGGCTGGAAGCAGGGCAGTCGCCGCCCCTGTCTCAAACAGCACGTTTTCAAGGCGCCGGCAAGCAGGACATCTCTCCTGAACTGATTGTTCTCGTCCGCAATCTTGCGCAACTCGAGGCGGCATTGAAGTGCGGCGCCACGACGGTCTATTGCGATTTTGAGAATCCCAAAAAGTATCGTGAAGCCGTCACCCTCTTCCACGCCGCGCGCGGATGCTCCGTCGCCCCGCCCCCGGTTTTCGATTCACAACCGTCAATCTGGGTCGCCCCGCCGCGGATTTTCAAGCTGGGCGAAGAGTGGACACTGCAACAGGTGCGCTCGTGCAATGCCGACGGCTATCTGATCCGCAACTACGATCATTTGAAGTTTTTTGCGAACGACCGGCGCATCGGTGACTTTTCGCTGAACGTCGCGAACCGGCTCGCCGCAGATTATTTCAAAAACAAGTTCGGGCTGGAGCGCGTGACCGCCAGTTACGATTTGAACTTCCAGCAACTCGAAGCCCTGTTGCGCGCCGCGCCGCCGGAATGGTTCGAGGTTACCATCCATCAGCATATCCCGATGTTTCACATGGAGCACTGTGTCTTTTGCGCGTTCCTTTCGAGCGGCAAGGATTATCGCGATTGCGGTCGGCCGTGCGACACGCATGACCTGAAGCTGCGCGACCGCGTGGGCGCGGAGCATCCGGTGAAGGCGGACGTGGGCTGCCGGAACACGGTCTTCAACGCCCTGGCGCAGACCGGTGCGGAATACGTGTCGCGCATGATGGAATTGGGCGTGCGCCATTTCCGCGTCGAGTTCCTCAACGAATCTCCGGCGCAAGTCGAGCAAACCATCGCCCGGTATCGGCAACTGCTGCGCGGCGAAATTACCGGCGCTCAACTCTGGCGCGAGTTGAAACTGCTGAATCAACTGGGCGTCACGCGCGGGCAGATTGGCGGGCGTGAGGCGTAAGCTGTGAATGGGGCCGGCAACGAATCACGCATCACACATCCCGCGCCCGCTTGTTCGCCACCAACTGTTTGGCCAGACGGATCGCGGCGGTCATGCTGGACGGGTTTGCGATTCCTTGCCCGGCAATGTCGTAGGCCGTGCCGTGATCGGGCGAGGTACGAATGAACGGCAGCCCCAGCGTCCAGTTCACCCCGGTATCGAAGGCCACCAGTTTGAGCGGCGCCAGCCCTTGATCGTGATACATGGCCACGACGGCGTCGTAGGCGCCGTGCAACGCCCGGTGAAACAACGTGTCGGCACTCATCGGGCCAACGGCCTCAAGTTGCCGGTGTTGGGCGGCCAGGATGGCCGGACCGATGAGTGTCTGCTCTTCGTCGCCAAACTCACCCCCTTCACCCGCGTGCGGATTCAGTCCGCATACCCCAATGCGGGCCCGCGACAACCCGAGGTCGCGGCAGGCTTGCGCGGCCAGTTCAATCACCATTTCAATCTTGGCCCGCGACAGGCGTTCCGCCACGAGCTTCAACTGCACGTGCGTCGTCGCGAGCGCCACGCGCAACCAGCGCCCGCGCTCGTCCTGGCCGAGGAGCATCATCGCGATGCGATCCGTGCCCGCCAGTTGGGCAAAGAATTCCGTCTGCCCGATGAAGGCATGGCCAGCGCGAACGATGGCTTCCTTGCTCACCGGCGCGGTGACGAGGGCGTCGAGTTCATGCCGCAGACAGCGTTTCGCTCCGTCCGCCAGCCAGGCAACTGCTGCATTGGCCGCAGCCGGTGAACCGGGCGCCATCTCCGACGGAAGCGGGTCAGCCAGTGGATTGATGATACCAACGCGACCGGTTTCCTCCGGGTCGAAGTAGGGACGGAGGTGCAAATGTAGCGCGAGCCGCTCATTGAGGTGATGCAGATGATCGGCGTCCCCAATCAAAAGATAGCGTGTGTCATCGGTGGGTTCGGCCGCGATGGCTTTGAGGGCCACCTCCGGTCCGATGCCGGTGACATCGCCCAAAGTTATGCCAATCCTGCAACTCATGAGCACCTGCGCCGTGTGGCCTGAAGGAATCGTCGCGTGTGTGGCACAGCGGTTCGTCGCTTGCGGCGGCGGGCTTCAAAAATACCGAACGTAGGTCTTGCTCTTCAGCCGTTCGACCCACAGCCGCTGCAAGCGCTCGCGTTCTTGCGTGAGCATCGCAGCCTCAATTTCATCCCGCACCTCGCTCAGAGGCCGGACGTGGTTGGACCGCTTGTCCTCGATGAGCATGAGGTAAACGGCTTCCGGGAGATCAATGACCTCGCTGAACTCGCCGGGCTTGAGCGAGAACGCCACCTCTGCCAGTTCGGGACGCAGCACGGACGCCCCTTCCTCGTTGAACCGCTGAACCCATCCCCAATCACCACCTTCGCGGCCCTGCCGGCCTTGGGAGTAGATGGCCGCCATCTCGGTGAACGCGGCGCCCTCCTGGAGTTTCAGACGGATTTCCCGGCCCAGTTCGCGCACCTGGTCGGCGTCCTCCGCGGACGGCTTGCCCAGCACGATCATCCGCAACTTGACCTGCTCCTCAACGCGAAACTCGTCCTGATGCGCGAGGTAGTAGTTTTCAATCTTGCTGGGGGAAATGATGATTTCGCCGGAGACATTCTTGTACCGCATCTGCTGGATGATGAATCGGTCCCGCACCCGCTGGCGGTATTTCTCCGTGGTCAGGCCCTCCTCCTGCAAACTCTTGGTCAGCGTGACGCGGTCGCCGAACTCGGCACGAATGCGCTCTTGGACGTACTCCTCGACGAGGCTTTCGGGCAGGATGTAACCTGCGGTGGCAAATTCATGCAGGATCAAGCGATCCTCAATCAAACGTTCCAGCGCTTCGGCGCGCACTTCCGCCACCTTCTGATTCAACACTTCCGGTTGCCGGGCATAGCGGCGCACAGATTCAAGGATAGCGTTCCTGGCCAGTTCATCAACTTCCTGTCGGGTGATTACGGTATCGTGGACGATGGCCATGATCGCATTGGGAGGCAACTGACCCGGCAGCGTGAAGCCGAGGCTGCATATCAACACCGCCACAATGCCTGCTCGATTGAATTTCATTTGAATCCACCCGCATACTAGAGATCGGTCCGGGGTGGGTCAAGCGCACCACCAAAAGGCTGTCTGGTCGTGGGATATTGGCACAACCAACGGCTTCGCCACAGATGCCGACCAGGCCCCGGCCGATGTCGAAAATATCGCCCGATGGTGAGCACCTCAATTCTGGAGGGATCAGAATCCGCTGGCACTTGTGGGAAGGGCCGCCGCCGCCAGCCATTTCTCCAGATTAGTCCCAAACACTTCATCGCCTCATTTCCTTCGGAAGTCCCAGACTGACCGGACGGATGAAGCCGTACTTGAGGTGGTTTGCAGGTTGATTCCACCGCGTCATGGTCCGAGCGTCCACCGCGCTCCTGGGCGCCCTTCAATGCGATTGCAACACTGGACTACAACCTGGTTGTCACCGTGAAACTGTGGAGACAGGTCGCACGCGAATCCTTCGATGAGGTTTGGAGGGACCGCGAAGCTCATTCACCAGACTTGCGCCCAACCGATTTGCATGAAAACATCAATGGTTCAAAATTCCAGACCGACGGGAGACTGACAGATGACATTGATGACACAGAAGCAAGCGGGACAGAAAGTCGAGGCGTGCGGCGCGGCGTTCAGCCGCTTTGAACGTGAACCCAGCCAGCCGCCGTGGTTGTTGCCACTGCGCCAGGCGGGGTTGGCCCGCTTTCGTGAACTTGGCCTGCCCACGTTGCAGCACGAGGATTGGCGCTTTACCAACGTGGCGGCCATCGCCCGGTTGCCGTTCGCGCCGCAATTCGAGCCTGCCCCCGAAGTCCCGATCGGCATGCTTGGAGATTTCGCCTTTGCCCAACTGCCCGGCTCGCGGCTGGTGTTCGTGGATGGACATTATGCGCCACAACTTTCTGTCATCAAACCGCTGCCTGCGGGCGTGAAGGCCGGCAGCCTGGCGGCAGCTTTAACCTCCGACGCCGCCGGCCTGGAAGCACAACTCGGACATTACTCCCAATCGTCGGACAACGGTTTCGCTGCGCTGAACCAGGCGTTCTTTCTCGACGGCGGTTTTGTTCATGTCCCGGCGGACACCAACGTGGCCGAGCCGATTCAGTTCATTTACATCGCCACGACGCAGCAAAGCGGCGCGACCTTTCACCCGCGCAACCTGGTGATCGCGGAAACCAACAGCCGGGTAACGATTCTGGAAAGCTACGTGTCGCTGGGCGGTTCGGGCTATTTCACCAACGCGATCACTGAATTGTTCGCGGGCGACAACGCACATCTGGAGTTCGTCAAGTTTCAGGACGAAGCCGCGGATGCGTTCCATATCGCCGGTTTTCACGGTGAGTTCGGCCGGGCCAGCCGGGTGAATGTTCATTCGTTTGCGCTCGGCGCGAAGCTGTCGCGGAACAACATCCGCACGAAGCTCGCGGGCGAGGGCCTGGAGTGCGTCCTCAATGGCCTGTATCTCACGCGCGGCGACCAACTGGCCGATCATCACATGGTCGTGGAGCACGCCCAGCCGCATTGCGCCAGCCACGAGTATTTCAACGGCATTCTGGACGACAAATCCAGGGGCGTCTTCCACGGGCGCATCCTCGTGCAGCCCATCGCACAAAAGACTGACGCGAAGCAGACGAACAAGAACCTCCTGCTCTCCGACGACGCCACCGCCAATACCAAACCGCAACTGGAAATTTACGCCGACGACGTGAAATGCACCCACGGCGCAACCATCGGCCAGCTCAATGAGGAATCCATTTTTTATCTACGCACGCGGGGCATCGGTCCGGAAACCGCGCGGCGCATGTTGATCCATGCCTTTGCCGGTGAAATCACGGAGCGCATCCAATACGAGCCGGCGCGGGAGGAACTCGACAAACTGGTGTGGGACCGGCTCGAGGCGAACCCGCATCTGGCAGAGAAAAAATGAACCACGCAAACACCCAAACGCCCAAATACCCAATTCCGCATTCGTTCAGCGCATCGGCTTTGGGTGCTTCGGTATTTGGGTATTTTGAATCTTCCTCCTCATGTTCGACGACCTGAACGACCTTTATCAGCAGGTCATTCTCGACCACTGCAAGAGGCCGCGGAATTTCCACGAGCTGTTGCAAGCCACCTGTTCCGCGCAAGGGAACAATCCCCTGTGCGGCGACAACTACAAGGTGTTCGCGCGGGTGGAGGGCGAGGTCATTCAGGAAATGACCTTCACGGGTTCGGGCTGTTGCATTTCCAAGGCTTCAGGCTCGCTGCTCACCGAGTTCGCCAAGGGCAAGACCCGCAACGAACTGGAAAGAATGTTCGAGGAAGTCCGGGAAATGATGACCACCGGAAAGGTCGCCGAAGACGTCGGCAAACTGGCCGTGTTTGCGGGAGTCCACAAGTATCCCGCGCGCGTGAAGTGCGCCATGCTGGCGTGGCACGCCGCCAAAGCCGCTCTGCAAGGGGCGGGCGCAGAGCCAGTGACGACGGAGTCGGAGGAGATTTGAAGTTTCTCCGCAGACAGGCAGCCAGAATTCGGCTAATCTCCCATTATGAACGAACCAACAACCCTCACCCGTGACGTTGAGGCGTCCGTGGTGCCCGTCGGCACCATGGTCACTCTGATGAAAGGTGAAACGGCCCACATCACTCAATCGCTCGGCGGCACTTACACCGTCATCGTGAACGGCAACATGTTCCGCATCGAGTCCAAGGACGCGGATGCACTCGGACTGGAAGTGCAGGCCCGACCCGCCGCCACCCCCACAAGCGGTCCGGTGACGCAGGAGCAACTGGAGAAGCAGGTCTGGGAATCGCTCAAGACGTGCTACGACCCGGAGATCCCCGTGAACATCGTGGACCTCGGTCTGATTTATGACTGTCACCTGACGCCCATCGGCGAAAACAACTTCAAGGCCGACGTGAAGATGACGCTGACGGCGCCCGGTTGCGGCATGGGGCCGGTGCTCGCGCAGGATGTGCAGAACAAACTCATCTCGCTCGAACCCATTGATGAAGCCAATGTGGAACTCGTCTGGGATCCGCCGTGGAATCAGGGTATGATGACCGAGGCGGCGAAACTCCAGCTTGGGCTGATGTGATTTCCACCGCAGATTGGCGCAGATGGATGCCACGCATCACAGCCGCGTTCCAATGCCCATCCGTAATCCAATGCCGACACTTGGCGCAACGATGACAAAGAATTCCGAGAACGTCCGCCGGCTGTCTCCTTCTCCCAGCGGGGGAGGGATAAAGGATGAGGGAGCACAGGTGGTGTTATCTGCGGTCAAAGATTCCAAATGAAACCCGGGCAACCACCACCTTGGTCTGAGCTGCGCAAAGACTTCCCCATCCTGGACCAAAGCGTCCATGGCAAGCCGTTGATCTATTTCGACAACGCCGCCACGTCGCAGAAACCGCGCGCCGTCATTGATGCGCTCGTGCGTTACTACGAGCGCGACAACGCCAACGTCCATCGCGGCATTCACGAATTGAGCATGCGCGCCACGACCGCGTTTGAAGCCGCCCGCGCCCGTACCGCGCGATTCATCAATGCCCGGAGCGCCGACGAAATCGTCTGGACGCGCGGCACCAGCGAAGCCATCAACCTGGTTGCCAACACCTGGGGCGCAAAACATCTCCAGCCCGGCGACGTCATCCTGCTCACCGAAGCCGAGCACCACAGCAACATCGTTCCGTGGCAATTGCTCGCGCAGAAGACCGGCGCGAAGATCGCCTACATCCCCGTCACCGGCGACGAAGGCACGTTGGATTTGTTTACCCTGGATTCACTGCTCACCTCGCAGGTGAAACTGCTCTCACTCGTTCACATCTCGAACTCGATGGGCGTCGTGAATCCCGTCGCGGACCTCTGCGCCCGGGCGCGCCAGCGCGGCATCGTCACGCTCGTGGATGGTGCGCAAAGTGCCGGGCATAAGCCCGTGGATGTGCAGGCAATGGGCTGTGATTTCTTCGCGTTCAGCGGTCACAAGATTTGCGGCCCCACCGGCATCGGCGTGCTTTATGGGCGACAGGAAATCCTGGACCAACTCCCGCCATATCAGGGCGGCGGCGAAATGATTCTCACCGTGGGCTACGACAAAACGGAATTCAAACCCGCGCCGCACCGTTTCGAGGCAGGCACGCCGGACATCTCCGGCCCGATTGGTTTGCAGGCGGCGATGGATTACCTCGATGCCATCGGGCGGGAGAACATCTGGCAGCACGATCAGGAGCTCGCCCACTACGCCTATGAACAACTCGCCGCGCTGAAGGACATTCGTCTATTTGGCCCGAAGACTGGCCGCGCCGGGTTGGTGAGTTTTCTCCTCAAAGACGTCCACGCGCACGACGTCGTTACGCTGGCGGACCAGGGCGGCGTGGCGTTGCGCGGTGGACATCATTGCACGCAACCGCTGATGCACAAACTCGGCGTCGAATCCACTGCTCGCGCGAGTTTCTACTTCTACAACACCCGGGAAGAAGTGGATCGCTTCGTGGAAGTGGTGCGGGAGATTCAAAGGTTCTTCGCGCAGTAACTCATCCCGTCGCCTGGGTGAGAACGATTACTGCCTGCCTTCGCATGTCCACCGTCATCAATGCCACTGAGGTCACCGTTCGTTACAACGACCGGCCGATCCTCGATGCCGCCACCCTCGCGATTGACGAAGGACAACGAATCGGCCTCGTGGGGCGGAACGGCTGCGGCAAGACCACGTTTCTCCGAATTCTCGCCGGACTGCAAGCGCCGGACAGTGGTGATGTGAGCCGCCGGCGCGGGCTGGTGGTGAGCTATCTGGCGCAGGATTTCATGCTCGATCCGGCGCTGGACGTACGTGGCAACGTCCGGGCCGGCGCGCAACACGTGCTGGAGCTCATTGCCGAGTTCGAGTCGCTGCCGTCGGACTCCAAGCGCCACGAGGAACTGGAGCATCGCATTCAAACGCTCGAAGGCTGGACGCTGGATCAACGTATTGACACGGCGCTTTCACATCTGAATTGTCCGCCCGGCGACCGCGACGTCACCACGCTCTCCGGCGGCGAGAAACGGCGCGTGGCCCTGGCGCGGGCGATTGTCTCGCGCCCGGATTTTCTGATGCTCGACGAGCCGACGAACCATCTCGATCCGGAATCCATCGAGTGGGTGGCGGAGTTTCTGGAGAACTTCGGCGGCACGTTCCTCGTCGTCACGCATGACCGTTATTTCCTTGATCGCGTCGTGACCCGCATGGTCGAACTGTGCGACGGCAAGTTCTGGTGGCACGACGGCAATTACACCGACTACCTGCTGGACAAGGCCGAACGTCAGGCCGCCGACGCGGTGATCGAGCACAAGCGCCGGATGTTTTTGCAGAAGGAACTCGCCTGGGTGCGGACGGGGCCGCGGGCGCAGCGCACCAAACAGAAAAATCGTTTCGAGCGTTACTACGAAACCGCCGCGCAGGATGGACCGGTGGCGGAGGCGGACATGGAACTTGTGATTCCACCGCCGCCGCAACTCGGCAATCGCACGGTCGAGGTGGTCCATCTCGGCATGGAACTGGGCGGCCGACGGTTGTTCTCCGGTTTCAGCTTCACTTTCGAGAACGGCAGACGCGTCGGCATCTGCGGCCGCAACGGCCTCGGCAAGACCACGTTGCTCAAGATCATCATTGGCCAGCTTGCGCCGACAGAGGGGACGGTGAAAACCGGCCAACTCACAAGATTCAATTACGTGGATCAAGGCCGCCTGCAATTGAACGAAGAGCGCACGGTTTTGGCGGAAGCGTCCGATGGCACGGAGTACGTCCTCTGGGGTGAGGCGAAAATCTCCGTGCGCGCCTATCTCAAACGGTTTCTGTTTGCGGACGACCGCATCACCACGCCGGTCGGGAAACTTTCCGGCGGCGAACGCAGCCGGCTGGTGCTGGCGCGCATCCTGAAAAGCGGTGGCAACTTTCTCATCCTCGACGAACCGACAAATGATCTGGACTTGTCCACCTTGCGCGTTCTGGAGGAGGCGTTGATTGCGTTTCCGGGGGTGGTGTGTGTCGTGAGCCACGACCGTTATTTTCTGAATCGCGTTTGCACAGACATTCTCGCCTTCGAGGGGGATGGCCAGATTCATCACAGCGTCGGGGATTACGATTATTACGTGGAGAAGAAGCAACGTGCGGCGGCGGAAGCGGCCCGGCGGAGCGCGGCGTTTCTGGACCTAAATCAGACGGCGGGGCGCCCGGTGGAAATCAGGCAAACGGCCAGGGCCGCCAAACCTCGCAAACTCTCGTTCAAGGAAGCGCGGGAACTGGACGGCATGGAGGCGCAAATCCAGGCGGTGGACGAGGAGATCGCGCGCCTCGAAGGCTTGTTTGCCTCGCCGGATTTCCACCGCACTCACGCCACCCAGACGCCGCAACTCGTGGCCGAACTGGCGGCGGCGAAGGCAGAACTCGCGCAACTCTACAACCGTTGGGAGGAGTTGGAGGCCATCAAGTCCACGGCGGGCGCTGGATCGTAGCTGACGATTGCTCGCACCTTGGGAACATGCCCTCAGGGTTGGTAGGGCGCGTCACTCCGTGCGCGCCGCCGTCCGGCTGCCGTTTGCTAAACGGCGCGCACGGAGTGACGCTCCCTACCACGTCGCGCAATTTGGTTGTGGCAGTACCTGGAGCGCGCACAGCCATGTCCGCGAGTTCCAAAGCTGGGATTCGCGCGGACATGGCTCTCCGCGCTCCGAGGGATGGCTCCTGAGCTCGCCGCGGTGACCCAGAGTCAAGGCAAGGCCAGACGATTGGTCGCAGTGCCGGTGTGAGGTAAAGCTTCCTGTAACCGGAGCGAGGAGAATCGCTGCACGCTGCCGTCGGACAAACCCACATTGCCCTGGTGGCGATGCATTCTCTTGCTCCAACGCACCGTGTCGTTGCTCGTCAGCAGCAGCATCCGGTCGGGCAGCCGCGTCCCGCCTTCGAGATTGCGGTCACCAGTAAGAAACATCTGCGGCATGGTTTCGTTCGCATCCACGCCCACGAAATAACTGATGTGGGTATTGCTGAAAGCCGGGGTGAAATGTCTCACTCGGACGAGGTCCGGGTCGCTGTGGCACCCCAGTATCACGGGCGTGTTGAGTTCATTGGACATGACAAGGAAATGCCGCCAGACCTCGCCGGTGGCGACATGTTCGAGTGTTCCGCCGAGGTTCGTTGAAAGCGACATAGGAAAAGCATCCTGATGATCCAGCGCCCATTGCCGGAACGACAGGCCGACATTCTTTAGATTCCCCATGCAGGCGATGAGTCTTGCCCGGTCCATCCGCTTCTTGCGGTCTGCGAGGTAAGCAACCGCCAGCACCGCGAGCACGGCCACGATGACGAGGATTTCCAGTCGGTTGAAACCGCGCGATCTTGCTCGCGATTGAGTGTTCCTAACCTTCACGGAAATGCCAGGCGGTTGGTGGCCCTACCCGTCTCACGCAGCAGGTGCGGCAGTCGCCAGTCAGAAAGCGGCTGAACCGATCCGTCAGCCAGGCCAATGTTCCCATAGGTCACATGCCGATCCTTGGTCCATGAAACCGGCGCGTTGGTCCACAGATTCAACATACCCCGGCTCACCGGCACGCCACCGAGGGCCAGGTTGGCATCGCCAGACAGAATGGCTTGCGGCTGGAGTTCGTCCGCTTCCACGCCAACGAAGTAACTGACGCTATGATCGTTGGTAAACGGAATCTGATCCGGCAGACCCGCACGAACAGTGGAGGAAAAAGTCGTGGCCATCAGTCGCTTGGGGTCGGCATCCTGCGGGCAGATCAGAAGCTTGGGCGTGTGCAGTTCGTTGGACATGACGAGGAAATGCACGTAAACGTTGCCGGAATCCACCAACTCCATCGTGCCGCCATTCGTTACCGAGACCTGCATGGGGAACAGGTCGTTGTTATCCAGCGCCCACATACGAACTGCCAAGCCCACCTGCTTGAGGTTGTTGCTACAGTGGTCGATCCGGGATCTTTGATGTCGGGACTTCGTCAAAGCTGGAAGAAAAGCAGCGGCCAGCAACCCCAAGATCGCCAAAATGATCAGAACTTCGAACAGCGTGAATCCGCGGCGCGTCTGCCGCCGGTCCTCTTTCACTTTTGATCCAAGGAGTTTCATCGCACCCATCTGCCCGACCAAAACCTGGTTGTTCGTCCAAATTTGCGCTGTTCGCGCCGGCGAGCCTGCCATTGCCAGAGCTTGAACCCGAGATAAAGCAACACCAGCAGCCACAAAACCAGATAAAAGCGCACGATGAACTTGGTCAAGAACTCTACCAGTTGCGCGTCGAATGTTCCCAACGTCGTGGCATCCGCCCCCGCCGCGCCGCCCTGACCCTGCGGCACATTCGTGGGTGCCATGGGCTGCTTCGGTTGGCGGGGGGGCTTCGGTGGCATCCGAAAACGTTGAGGTCAACGGCGCTTGAGCAAAGCCAACGGACGGCGCTTTGCGCGCTACCGGGCCGGGCGGTGTGGAATTCGTGCTGGTATTGTCCGGCAGTGCTGCTGATGCACCTGTGCCTCCATTCTTCGGGCCCGGCCCAAGACCGGTTGGGCGCAGTGGCTCGCGGAATGGCATGAACGGCCTGTCAGTTCTGGCCGCGATTTGCCATTGGGACACGGCGGAAATCAACTGCGGTCCGTTCTTCAGAAAATCCACGTGACCGTTGGCGAACAGAATGTTGCCCGCCAAACGATGGAGGTCCGGCCCCCACTTGAATCTGCCGGGATCAAATGTTGACAGTTGGCGGTCATAGCACGCCCACGAGGCGGGTGAAAGATTTCGGTCCGTTGCCAGAATCGAGGTGGGCTTTCCGAGGTCGCCGACGGAGAGCTTGAGATTGCCCACGTAGCTCGAATGGTTGGTGGGCGCAATCAGCCGCGCGAAGCTGGCGGCCGGCATAAGGGTGTCGGAGGGACAGACCAACAGCTTCGGCGTTACCAGTTCGTTCGACAAAACCTGGAGAGTAGCGACGACATTCATGGAGCAAAGATTGGCCCGGAGTGCCTCTGCGATGCCTCCATCGCGGGCTGGCACCTGCATTGGGAATCTGCCGCCGTGATCCTGGACGAAGGTGTGATATGCCAGCCCTACTTGTCGGAGATTGCCGGCGCAGGCAACCCGATGGGCGTACAGTTTGCCCCGGCTCACCGCGGGCAGCAACATGGCAGCGAGGATCGCGATGATCACGATCACCACCAGCATCTCGATCAAGGTAAATCCGCCGACCGAGTGTTTGCCCGAAGCCGGTTTCATCGAGAAACCATAAAGCACTGTCAATGCCACGGCCATTTTGGGCCGAAATTGCCAAACCACCCGAAGGAATGCGTGAGGTGAACGCAATGTGCGCGTGAAGTTCACGCAATTTTGTAGTGGGTTCAATCTTGCGCCGCTCCCTTCGTTTGCCAACATTTCATTCCATGCGCTTCGCCATCTGCAACGAGATTTATCAAGGCTGGAAAATCGAGGATACGCTGGCCCATGCCGCGCGGCTCGGTTTTGCCGGTCTCGAAATCGCGCCGTTCACGCTCGCCAATTCGGTCAATGACATCCCCGCCGCCGAACGTCAGCGCATCCGCGACCTCGCCGCGCGCAACCAGATTGCGATAGTCGGTCTGCACTGGCTGCTGGTGAAACCGGAGGGCTTGTATCTGAACCACACGGACGCCAGCGTTCGTGAGCGCACGGCGAAGTATTTCGTGGACCTGGTGGATTGCTGCGCGGACCTCGGCGGCACGATCATGGTGGTGGGTTCCCCCAAGCAACGCAACGTGCTGGAAGGCGTTGCGCGCGAGCAGGCGTGGGACTGGACGGCGGCCACGTTTCGCGACGCGGTGAAGCGCGCGGAGGACCGGGCGGTGACGATTTGTTTCGAGCCGCTTGCTCCGGCGGAAACCAACTTCATCAATACGGCCGCGGAAGCAATTGAGTTTGTGAAACCGTTCGACTCACCCGCGTTCAAGATCATCATTGATGTGAAGGCGATGTGTTCGGAGGCCAAACCGATTCCGCAGATCATCCGCGAATCGTGGCCCCACTTCGCGCACTTCCATGCGAATGACAAGAATCTGAAAGGCCCGGGGTTTGGCGACGTGGATTTCAAGCCCATCGCCGCGACGTTGCGCGAGGTTGGTTACAACGGCTACGTCTCGGTGGAGGTGTTCAAGTTCGAGGAGGGTGCGGAAATCATCGCCAGCAAGAGCCTCGAGTATTTGCAGCGGACGTTTGCTTGAGTGGTTTCCCGCGCCTCGATCAGTCCCCGCAACCCATGCTGAGGGCGGTTTACTTGCCTTGCGGTACCGGAGTGGCCGCCGTGTTCTCCTCGGGAATGCGCCAATGTTTCCACGCTAGTTTGCGCGCCACATCATCCAGCAACGAATAGACCACCGGCGTCACCACCAGCGTGAGCAAGAGGCACAGCGCCTGACCGCCGATCACGACCACTGCCACCGCGCGGCGTTCCTCCGCGCCCGGTCCCGTGCCCAGCGCCAGCGGCGTCATGCCGGCAATGAGCGTGAGCGTGGTCATGAGAATCGGGCGCAGCCGTTCGCGGTTGCCCTGCAGGATGGCGGCCAAGCGCTCCATGCCTCGCTCGCGCAACTTGTTCATGTGATCAATTTGCAGAATGGCGTTCTTCTTCACGACGCCAAACAACACCAGCAGGCCCAGCGCGGAATACAGGTTGATGGTCTGATTGGCAATCAGCAGCGACAGAAACGCGAACGGAACGGAGAGCGGGAGTGAGAGCAGAATCGTGAACGGGTGCGTCAAGCTCTCGAACTGGGACGCGAGGATGATGTACATCAGAATCACGGACAGCAGGAACGCCCAGAGAAACTCGTTGAAGGTGCGCTCCAGTTCGCGGGCGCGGCCCGAAACACGCGTGGAGTAGCCCGTCGGCAGATCCATGGCTTCCGCCTCAGCCCGCAAAGCGGCGATGCGATCCGCCTGTGCATAACCGGGTGCCACCGCCGCGCGCAGACTCACCTGGCGCTGGCGATCCAAGCGATCAATGCGCGACGCGGTTTGCGTGGGGACGAGTTGCACCAGATTGTCCAGCCGCACCAACCCGCCGTTCTTGCGCGGCACAAAAAGGCGGGCGATGGTTTCGGCGTCGTTGCGTCCGCCCTCCTGCACGCGCACCTGCACGTCGTAATCCTCATTCATCGTCTCGTCGCGGAAGCGTGTGACCCGGTCGTCACCGCCGACCATGATGCGTAGCGCGCTGGCGATGTCCTCGGTGTCCACGCCCAAATTCGCTGCGCGTTCGCGGTCTATCTCGACGCGCAATTCCGGCTTGTCGAGTTTAAGGGTGATGTCCGCGTCTTGTAGTCCAAGCTCCGGCGCCTTCTGGCGCAACTGGTCCGCGTACTGGAACAACACATCGAGGTCCGGTCCGAGCAGCGCGAAATCAATGTCGAAGTTCGGCCCGCCCCCAATGAAGGTTTGGGGGTTGCGGACGGCGATCCGCACGTCGGGCAGACCGCGGAGGCGCTGCCGGATTTCTTGCTGGACGTCGCGCTGCGTGAAGTTGCCCTCCCACGCCCGCCAGGGCGGCCATTGTAACAGGCGCGACCAACCAAAGGTGCGTTCCTCGTGCGGCACCAACCGGACGTAGAAATTGGCGCTGTTGAGTCCGCCGATGAAGCTGCTGCCCACGGTGGTCAACACGAACCGCACGCCGGGAATGTGGTTCAATTCGTCCTCCACTTTCAGCGCCACCTCATTGATGGCGCCGAGGCCGGTACCTTCGGGTGCCGTGACGCGCACGTCAAATTCGCCCTCGTCCACGTTGCTGGGCAGGTACTCCTGGCGGACGAACTGGTAGAGCGGGATGGAGGAGGCCATCACCAGCAGCGCCAACCCGGCGACGACCGGCCGGTGGCGCATGGCCCACCCAAGCAGCGCAGTGTAAAAGGTGTCAATCCTGTGGTAGAAGCCGGTGCGCGAACGCGGCTCGGTTTCGTCGCCTTCTCCCCCACGTTTCACGCGCAGCAAACGCGCGCTCATCATCGGCGTGAGCGTGAACGAAACGAGCAAGCTGACCAGCACTGCCACGGCCGAGGTGATGCCGAACTGGTACAAAAACCGTCCGGAGATGCTCGACATGAACGACACCGGCACGAAGATCACCACCAGGCTCAACGTCGTGGCCATGACCGCCAGTCCGATTTCCGCCGTCGCTGCCTTGGCTGCCTCGAAGGGGCGCATCTTTTTCTCTTCGATGAAGCGGAAAATGTTTTCGAGCACGACAATGGCGTCATCAATCACGATGCCGACCATCAACACCAGGGCGAGCATCGTCACACTGTTGAGCGTGAACCCCAGGGCCTTCATCATACCGAAGGAAGCGATGACGGAAGCGGGAATGGCCACGGCCGCGATGACGGTCGCGCGCCAGTTGCGCATGAACAGCAGCACCACGCAACAGGCGAGCACACTGCCCAGGACCAGATGCGTTTTGATCTCGTGCAACGCCTGATAAATGTAGCGCGACTGGTCGCGGATGATCTCCATTTTCAGGTCTTCGGGCAGTTGCTCTTCCAGCGACCGCAATCGTTCCTTCACGCCTTCGATGACCGCCACGGTGTTGGCGCCGGACTGGCGGATCACTTCCAACGTCACGTTCAACTCGCCGTTGAGCCGCGACTGCGATCGTTCCTCCTTCGTGCCGTCCTCGGCCCACCCAATGTCGCGCACCCGGATGGGCGAGCCGTTGCGCGTGGCGATGACGAGTTCGTTGAACTCCCGCGCGTCGGTGAGCCGCCCCATGGTGCGCAGCGTTTGCTCGCGCAGATCGGTGGTGACGTTGCCGCCGGGAGTGTTGGCGTTCTGCCGCGCGACCGCATCCCGCACGGCGGTGATGGGAATTTGATAAGCAGCGAGCCGGTCAGCATCCACCCAGACGTTGATGGCGCGTTGCAGGCCGCCCACGACATTGACGTCCCCGACGCCCGGCGAGCGTTCGATGTGAGTCTTGATGATTTTGTCAGCGATCTCGGTGAGTTCACGGCGCGAACGCGGGCCAGACACGGCAATGGAGAGAATGGGCTGCTGATCGGTGTCGGACTTGGAAATGGTGGGCGGGTCCATGTCGCGCGGCAATTGCCGCACCACCGTGGCCACACGATCGCGCACGTCCTGCGCCGCCACGTCTATATCCCGGTCCAGATCAAAGGTCACCGCGACAAACGTTGAGCCGGAGCCGTTGACCGAGCGCAGTTCGTCAATCCCTTGAATCGTGTTGACTACTTCCTCAATGGGCTGGGCCACTTGAGATTCCATCTCTGCCGGCGAAGCCCCCGCCAGCCGGGCGCTGATGCGCACTACGGGAATGTCCACGGACGGAAACCGGTCCACGCCGAGATGGAGATAACCCGCCACGCCGATGACCACGAGCGTCATCACGATCATCGTCGCGAAGACTGGTCGGCGAATGCAGATTTCAGCAAGCTTTTGCATGGTGATTAAGGTGACTCAATGGCGATGCCACCGGGCGCGGTTCCTTGAACTCAATGATTGAAGCCGGGCGACGCATGGTTGGGTGGGCGGGCAAGTTAGGCACACAAGTGAGGATTACGGTCATCACTTCACCCGCCACTTTCGAGGTTATCGTGCTCGGGCGGCGCACCCTGAATGATCAAGGGTTGGCCAGTCCGCAGACCGCCGGGGTCCAGGACCACCTTCTGCCCGGGCTTCACCCCGGAAGTAATTTCAATCCAGTCCGCGCCCCGCCGCCCCGTGGCGACCGTCCTTTCCACCGCTTTGCCGTCGTTGACGATCACCACCTTCTCCACCCCGGCAAAGGTTAGGACGGCGCGGGACGGCACGCTTACGGCGGTGTCCCGTTCATTGACCACGATCTGCGCCCGGGCAAACAAGCCGGCCCGCAATCCGCCGGGATTCGGCACATCGGCTTCCACCTGCAACATGCGATCCGCTTCCCGAATCGCGGGCGCGATGCGCGCCAGCCGCCCGCGATAGACATTGGAGTCGCCCTCGACCGCGACGCGCACAGTTTGGCCCAGCCGCACGGCCGGGGAGTCGCGCTCCGGCACTTCCAGGCGCAATCGCAGCGGATCCGTCTTCACCAGGCGGGCGATGGGGGTGCCGGCGGTGACGTATTCGCCCGCGCTGGCCACGCGTTGCGCGATGGTGCCCTCAAACGGCGCGCACACCCGAGAACGTTCCAGGTTCAGCCGGGCAATGGCGTCAGCGGCTTCGGCTGCTTTGACTTCGGCACGCGCCCGGGCATCTTCGGCAATGGCCAGGTCCAGATCACTGGTGGAGGCAATCTTGTCCTGCTGCAAGTTCTCGATGCGCTTGAGATTCTGCGCGGCGTTGGCGGCACTGGCTGCGGCGCGGGCCAGATTGGCGGCCGACTGACGGGCCGACGCTTCATAAGAAGTGGTGTCAATCAACGCCAGCTCCTGGCCAGCGTTAACTGCATCACCCACGTCCACGTGCAGTTTTTCCAACTGTCCCGCCACCTGCGCCGCAATGGTGGCATCCTCCCGGGCCAGGAGCGTGCCGGTAACCGTCAACGCGTGTTCCACGGGCCGTAGGATCACTGGCGCCACCTGGACGGTGCGCGCGGGCGGCTCGGGCCGCTCGGCTCTGGTGTTGTTCGGGTGGTCGCACGAACTGAGCAAGCCAGCTAGAACAAGCAGCGCCAATGGATTGAACCCGAACTTCATGGCGACAAGCTACACACAACCCAGCCGCCGGTCGAGTCACCATCGTCGTCCAATTTGGCCCGCAGTCCAAACTCCCGTGACCGAGGTTAAGATCCTCGTCGAACACACAACCGCGCACGTAGCTCATCTCCTGGGCTGAACCATCCGCGTCGTGAGCGAAATTCTCGAGATACAACGGCAGGACCCGCTTCTGATAAGCTCTCGCATTTACATCACTCGCGCGCGTTAACTCAAATGGAATTACACCCGAGGTGACGGACTGGGATGGGGTAGAAGGCTTCGTTGCTCGCGGATAAGAGACACCGGGAATAACCGGTCTGATGCCCATGAGCAAAGACTTGAAAACTGAATTGTCACCCAAACTCCGGGTTCGTTCTGCCCGTCGCTCACGCGAGGGTAAGAGCTGCATCCTTGACCGGCTCTGCGAAGACCACGGCTACGAACACAAGTATGCCAGCAAGGTGCTGCGTGGCACCGTGCCGCCTGCCAGTGGGCGGAAACATTCCAGTCGCGAACCGGGCGACACGCTGATCGAGCAGGTGGTGCGTACAATCCGACCGGTCGCCGAGCAGCCATGCGGCAACGCGGGCTATCAACCTTCGCTAAAGGGATTTCGTCCTCCAGCCCGGGGTTGCGAGAAACGAGTTGCCTCGGGTCGTTGTCCAACAAACTGGCTCCAAATCAGCGTTGGTGGGGCGCTGTTTGAACATGCACGCCAAAGCACGATCCGTTTCCTGGCTCAACTCGACAATCCGAATTTCGCGTTCGCGTCCGCTGCGTTGAGTTTGGCCCTCGCTCACAATCATGCGCTCGACCAACTCAGGGCTTGAATCGGATCGAACGTCCATGCAGCGCGCCGCGCCAGGTCAGGCCCGGTCGCACGGGTGGCGGCGGAAAACGCGGAGGATTGGCAGCCCGATCGGTGTCGCACCCCAGTTCCTGGTCGCCGGTGGAAACCGCGCTTCTTTGTGCTACCTCGCGATGAGGCGAGATTGGTGGGCCTGCTCGGACTTGAACCGAGAACCCCGGCATTATGAGTGCCATGCTCTAACCGATTGAGCTACAGGCCCGGCACAATCAACCGCGTCGTGTCATTGTGCTGGCTTCTTTCGGAACGTCAACTTTTTCACATTGGCTGGGAGCGTTCGCTCCTTGGAGCATTCCATTGCGCCGCCCGTTTTCTTCGTACTCTCACGACGTCCGGCGAGACCTGAAACTACGGCGAGCGGTCGTGTCTGCGAACAACTGTCCCGCCGCCGCGTTTCGACGGCTGACAAACTGCGTGGCGCCCGCCAATTCAGGTAAGGAAAATGCCAAGAACTGCCGAGCCGTGGGGTCGGCATGGCGATACAAGAGGGGAGAAGGTCTGAACCCCAGACCGCCTCTCAACCAGTTTATGAAAACGAGAATAAGCTTTGCTCGATTGATTGTTGCAGCCACCGCCATGGTTGCCACGTGTGCTTATGCCACTGAATCGTTGACGCCCGCCCAAGTTCAGGAGCTGCGCAAGAACGCCCTCCAATTCACCAGCGCGATTCCCGATAAAATGCCCGGAGCGGAGAAAGACACCGCCGCGCAGGTTGCCTTGGGCAAGAGACTCTACTTCGACACCATCCTCTCGAAGAACCAGTCCCAGTCCTGCAACACCTGCCATCGGGTGGATGACGGTCTGCCCGGCGCCGACGGTGAGGCGACCTCGCCCGGGGCCTTTGGCAAGCGTGGCGACCGCAATTCGCCGACCACGTTGAACGCGGGTTTCCATCATGCGCAGTTTTGGGATGGTCGCGCGGCCACGTTGGAGGAACAGGCCAAAGGCCCCGTGCTGAATCCGGTGGAAATGGCCATGCCGGACGAAGCCGAGGTGCTGAAGCGATTGCGTGACCACCAGGAATACCCCGGCCTCTTCAAGGCAGCCTTTGGCGCGGAAAACCCGCCGGTCTCCTATGATAACATGGCGAAGGCCATCGCGGCGTTCGAACGCACGTTGATCACGCGCGACCGGTTCGACGATTTTCTCAAAGGTGACGACCGCGCCCTCTCGGCGGCGGAGTTGCGCGGATTGCAGACGTTCACGGCCAATGGTTGTACGGCCTGCCATAATGGTCCGCTCCTCGGCGCGAACAGTTTCCAGAAGGCTGGATTGATCCATCCGTTCCCGACCAAAGATCCGGGACGTCGGGCCGTCACCGAGGACGAATTCGACGAGGCCAAGTTCAAGGTGCCAACACTGCGCAACATCGCGCTCACGGGTCCGTACTTTCACGACGGCTCAATTCGCTCACTGGATGATGCGGTGAAAATGATGGGCTGGCATCAGCTCGGCAAGGAACTCAGTACGGAGGAAATTCGCGAGATCGGAGTTTTCCTGCACACGCTCTCGGGCAAGGACCGAAGGCCAATCACCGCCGCAAGCGGTGGCGGGCAGTAGCCGACGCCAACTCCCATTCATCCGGCAAAGTAGCCTGGGCGTTACTCGCCGCGGCGCGGTTTGAGCGCAGAGTCCTGAGTGGGCGTCCGCAGCGGGTAAAGCCCGGGACAGCAGCCGAAGGTTTCGTGAAACGCCTGGCTGAAATGGCTCAAGCTGGAGTAACCGACTTCTAGCGCCGCTTCCGTGACATTGAACTCGCCGGAACGAAGCAACTCCGCCGCGCGATCCATGCGCAGTTGCCGCAAGTACTGGGTGATCGTCATGCCCGTGGCCGTGGAGAACGTGCGGCTCAGATGAAACTGGCTGCACCCCACCGCCCGGCCAATTTCCTCAAGACTCAACGGTGTGGCCAGGTTCGCGCGCAGCAGGGCGATGACTTTTTCCACGCGCTCGGCGGACAGTCTTTGTTGTCGCTGGCAAAACATCTCCTGCCCGTCCGGCGCGAGAAAGAACAGATCGGCCACCACCTCCAGGGCCTTGGCTTGATACCAAAGCGTCTGGGCGGCAGCCAGCACCGGCGGTTCGCGCAGACTCGCGAGGAGCTGTTGCTGACGGGCGGTGAGCCGTGACGTTGGTGCGAGGGCGGAGGATTCTCCCTGACCGGCTATTACCTCGCTCACGACCGGATGCAGGGTTGGCGCGAAGTCGCCGAGATTTTGGCGCACGAAGTCGAACGACATTTCAACGGTAAGGAACTGATGGTGTTGCCGCGCCTCCCGCACCGCGCGTACCGGCGTGTCGCCGCGACGATAGAAGCCGACCGTCAACGGGGTGAAGGCCGCCTCCGAATTCTTGAGGCTGATGGTGCCGTTACCGGCGAGATTGAGGCAGACCTCCACGCTGGCCGGGTGAAAACTCCTTCCCCAGTCAATTTCCTCGCGCGACTCGAAATCGTGCCACTCGAAACTGGCGCCCGTGCTGCGAAAACTACCATGCAGATGCTGCCAGCCGGCACCAACCGAACGCCACGCCGGCCGCTCGGAAAACACTTCGCTCGTCCGGGCCGGACTGGAGGACGCGGCGGCAGAGTTGTTTCGGGCGATGGTGGCGCGCATTGGCCACAATTTGCCATCTTCAGCCGGCCAGGCAACCTATTGTGTGAAGCCGCAGGCAAATTAGGGTTGGTCCAGCCGCCGCACAGGGATGACGACGGGGGGAGTCACCGGCTACGTTTACTCGACGATCTTGGGGACTACGAACAGACCATTGGCGTGCGCCGGGGCGTTACGCATAGCTTCCTCATGGGGGAGCGAGGGGTGCAATTCGTCAGCCCGGGTCACGTTCATCCGCGGCACGGCGTGCGCCGTTGGCTCGACTCCGCTGACATCCAGCTCCTTCAGCTTCTCGATGTAGCTGAGAATGTGGCCGAGTTGCGCGCCGAGCTTCTGTTCCTCTTCGGGCGTCAGTTGGATGCGCGCGAGATGCGCGACGTATTTGACATCAATTTGCACCACAGACATGACCGCAGAGTAGGGGCAGAGGTCGCGCGGGAGAAGCGGAAAAACTCCCGCGTGGGATGCAAAGTGCGCGATAAATCAGACGGCGGGAGCGGAGTATTGGGGATCGAAGCGTGGCCGCCGGAAACGACCGGCGACATGCGACAATCGCTGACAAGTTATTCGAGCCATCCGATTGCCCAGCGGGACGGCGCTGCAGCGGTCCAGGCAGCAAACTCGTCACCACAACCCTTCTGAGATCATCGTGGGAACCGCCGACGCCAGAGGTGCCGCACAAACCAAAAGCACGCCAGCGCGAGGAGGGCAACGCCGCTCCAGAACGGCCACCAGAAATGTCTGTCGTCAAGACCACCTACTGCCGAAGGAACAGCCCGGACAACGCCTATGGCTGCGTAGAGCCACCAATAGGCATAGGCAATACACAAGCTGCCGATAACGGCTGCAAGGCCGGATTTGGCTCTTGGGTTCATAGTTTGGTGTAACGCTCGCTGCCGCCTAACTTGAACAAGCAATATTTTCTCGCTCAATCCTCGTCAAACCGCCGTTTGAGCAGGTTCTCGAGTTCATTGATGGCCTGCGAAGCGTCCGGGCCATCCGCGTGGACCGTCAACTTGCTGCCGGGCCCGGCGGCCAGCATCATCAGTCCCATAATGCTCTTGCCATTAACCTTTTCCCCGTCCTTTTCGACGAAGATTTCGCTGCTGAAGCGGTTGGCGGTCTTGACGAACATGGCGGCGGGCCGGGCGTGGATGCCCAGCTTGTTTTGCACCGTCAGTTCTTTGGTCAGGTTTCCGCCGTTGTCCGGCAATTTTTTGGCGCTCATCGGATCGCGCATTATACCTAGCTGAAACGGCGCCGTTGCGCCAATCAATTCTACAGTTTGCTGCCCGCCGCCATCTTGGCGATCAACCGGTCGTTCAATTCCTTGGCGGGATTATATCCGGCCATTTTGAGCTTGGTTTGAAACGCCGCCACTTCGATCAAGCGGGCCAGGTCGCGACCCGGACGCACGGGGATGGTGATTTGCGGTACGTCCACCCCGAGGATCTTGGTGAATTCCTGCTCCATGCCGAGGCGGTCCACGTCCGACACTTCATTCCATGCCTTGAGGGTGACCACCAGGTCCACTCGCTTCTCGGCCCGGATGCACTTCACGCCGAACATGGCAGCCACGTTGATGATCCCGATGCCGCGGACCTCCATGTGATTACGGGTGACTTCCGAGCTCGTGCCAATGATGTCACGGCCATCCATCAGCGTGACGCGGGTCACGTCGTCGGCCACCAGGCTGTAGCCGCGCTCGATGAGGGCCAGCACACATTCGCTTTTGCCGATGCCACTCTCGCCCTTGATGATGACGCCCACGCCGAGGATGTCCACCATGCTGCCCATTTCCGTGCTGCGCGGGGCGAACATCATCTCCAGTGCCAGCGTAGCGAGGTTGATGAACTTCATCGTGATCAGCGGGCATTGGAAGATCGGCACGTCCGCCGCCTCGGCGGCGCGAAGGAACTGCGGGTCCGGCTTGTGACTGCGGCTGAACACAACACAGGGAATTCGGTGCGCGAAGAAATCTTCGTAGCGCCGCCCGCGTGAAACCGGGTCGAGCGATTTGAGATAGTAGGCCTCGGCATTGCCGATCACCTGGACGCGCTTGTGGGCGAAGTATTTCTTGAAACCGGTCAGCACCAGTCCGGGCCGGTTGACCGTCGGTTCGTGAATGATCCGTTTGAGACCTTTTGCCCCGGCGGTGAGCCGCAATTGCAGCGCGCCGGCGTGGTCGTTGTAAAACCGTTCAACCGTGACGTTGTCGTGTCGCATGTCGGATGGAGTTGGCGATGACGCGAGGCCACCTGCCTCAACGGCTCATCAATTCTCGTGTCAAAGATTAAAGTCCGGGCCCAGATAAATCTCCCGCGCCTTCGGATCATTCGCCAGGAATTCCGCGCTGCCCTCAATGAGCACCTGGCCCTTGACGATGATATAGCCGCGATCAATCAGCTTCAGCATCTCGCGGGCGCTGTGGTCGGTGATCAGCAACCCCAAGCCACGGTCGCGCAACCGGCGCACAATTTTCTGCACCTCGTACACTGCCAGCGGATCAATGCCCGCAAACGGCTCGTCCAGCAACATGAGCTTGGGACTGGTTACCAGGGCCCGGGTGATTTCGAGCCGGCGTTTCTCGCCGCCGCTCAACGTGTAGGCCTTGCTGCGGGCGAGCGGCGTGAGCTCCAATTCCTCCAGCAAGTACTTCAGTCGCACGGCGCGTTCGGCCCGCTTCATCTTGCAGGTTTCGAGAATGGCCAGAATGTTTTCTTCCACCGTCAGTTTGCGGAACACGGATGGTTCCTGCGTCAGATAGCCCATCCCCAACCGGGCCCGTTGGTGCATGGGCAAGCCGGTGATGTCGCGGTTCTGAAACTTGACCTCGCCTTCGTCCGGTTTAACCACGCCCACCACCATGTTGAAGGTGGTCGTCTTGCCCGCGCCATTCGGGCCCAACAACCCCACGATTTCGCCCGCGTCCACGCGGATGGAAACCTTGTTGACCACGCGGCGGGAGCGGTACTCCTTCACCAAGTCTTGCGTGGACAGCAACGACTCGCCGTTGGCCGGCTGTTCTGCTGGTGACGCGGCTTCGTTCATGGGCGGCGGGATTTCGACAATTCCGGTTCTTTGGGCAAAGCCTCCGCGCGAATGGTGATCTTGTAGGGCGGAGTGGCGGCCAGCCGTGCCTTGGCGCGGTCCCAAACGAGCGTGCGAGCTTCGGTGATGATGAGTTCGGGCGTCTCCAAAGTCGGTTGGCCGGTCAATTCCAACACCTGCGTCCCGGCGGTGTAAGTGGCGCGGTCACCGCGACCGATGTAATCCGCCTGTTCCACCTGCACCTCGCCTTCGGCCACCAGATCGGACAACCCGTTGGTGGCAGCAGTGGATTGCGAAGTGATGGTCCGGGCGATCAACTTGCGATACACGGCGGGGCCGTTGGTCACGCCGGGCGTGCCTTGTTCGTAAACCACGTTGTCCACGGCACGGATGCCTTCCACTGCTTGCAGGTCTTCGCCAAAACGCACTTCCAGCATTTCACTTCGCAGACGCGACTCGCTGCCGGTCAGCGGCGATTCGTGCGCCTGTGCTCCGCCCAGGAAAGTCACCTGACCGCGCTTGGCTCGGAGTTCCGGGGCAAAGACCTCAATCACTTGAGGCGCTTGATTCGTCCGCGGGGTGTCGGGAAAAAACGTTAGAAATGCCCCGGACTGCGGCCCCAGGGTAACCTTCGCCGCCACGTTGCCCGTGGCGAGAATCTCACTGGTCGGGGCGTGAACCGTCACCTGCTCCGCGCGGCCTTCACTCTCATCCAGTTGCCATTCCGGCTGGCCAACGAACAGAATCAGCCCGGTGGATTGCCAATAGGCCGCGCGGTCTGCGGTGAGTCGTCGTTTCCCCTCTGTCTGGCTCACCACGACATGTCCCTCCGCGATGGCCCGGGTTTCGGCCGATGGGGATTCTTCGGAATAGATCGTGAGCCGGTCGCACGTCAGACTATTTGTGGCATCCAGTACCCGCACCGCGCCCTGCGCCGTTGTGCGGTTCGTGTGCAAGTGCAATTGATCGGTGAACACATCTACCAAAGGCGATTCCTCCTCGACCGGCGGCGCCGGGCGGTTGGTGGTCGTAAGGAAGAATCCGCCTAACCCGAGCGCGTCGCGGGGGAGTTTCAACGCCACGTTACCCGTGCCGGAGAAACTTTGTTCCCGCCGTTGAATCACCACTTGATCTGCGCGGCCTTCCTGGCGCCCCTGCTGCCAGGCGGCGTTACCTTCCAGCCGCATGATTTCATCTGCGCGTGTATAAACCGCCTTGTCCGCCCGTGCGCGGCGCCCGTCGGTTTTGCTCAGGATGGTGACGTTGGTTTCCGCGAGGAGGAGGTCGAACAACTCGCTGTTGGTGGAGCTGTGTACCGTGAGCACGCCACAGGCGAATTCCAGTTCCGGGTCTTCACCATGAACCTGATCCCGATAAGTCCCACGGCGGTTGGCGACGTCGAACTCGAATCGGCGCGAACTGATTTCAAGCGGCGGTTGGGGGTCCAGGGCCGGAGTGCCCGGGGCAGCGTGTTGCACCAGCGAACGCACCTCATTTGAAATGACCAGACTGGATTCCTCCTGCCGCCAGAGGAATCCCAGGCCTTCCACCGAGAAGCGTTCATCCCCGGTTTGCACCTGCAATCGTCCCGGCGAACTCGCCACGCGCCGGGTTTGGTCATAGAGGCAGTCGGGCGCCTCAATCACCAGGTCGCGCTGGCCGTCTTCGCGAAAGGTTTGCAGCTTCATTCGCGTCAGCCGCGCTGTCTTGTCGGCTGCAAAACGGGCTTCGTCGGCGATCACTTGGAGCTTCTTTTGTGTGTGGTGCGGGGCGGGATAATACTCCGTCACGTTGAATGAACTTGCCGCACCCTGCGCCGCCTGGGATTGGGCCGGCAAGCCATGGACGAAGGTCAGGAGCAGGCTGAGAACGGGAATGAACAATGCCGCCGCAACTCGATCTTGCCGCTGGCGGCGCTGGCGGTTACGGAGGGGACTGCTTGGCCCGGGGCGCTCCGACGGACGGACCCTGCACCGCATGCGGTGAACGGTCAACGCCGCCCAAATCTGGTTCGTCCATGCCCGGACTTTCATGCTCTATGTTAATGCCTCCGCGCTGGTGACATGCTGCGCTCGGTGGATCCCCAGGCGCGCAAAGAGGCGGTTCGCGGCGGAGAACTTAGCGACCTTTAGGAGCCGGGGAAATCTATTTTCCAGTATCCCATTGAGTCCCTTCTGACGCGCATCAAGAAGTCCGCTGTGCATCTGCGGCTTGATCATTCCTGCGACGCTCGGAACACCTTGAGCAGGTTCTTGAGCAACGCGGGCATTTCGGTGAGAGGAATCATGTTTGGCCCGTCGCTCAGGGCGCGGTCGGGGCGCGGATGCGTTTCGATGAAGATGCCATGGGCGCCCGCCGCCAACGCGGCACGGGCCAGCACGGGCGCGAATTCCCGCTGCCCGCCCGACTTGTCGCCGCCGCCACCGGGCAATTGCACCGAGTGCGTGGCGTCAAAAATCACTGGGCAGCCGGTTTGCTTGAGCATGGGGATCGAACGCATGTCCGCCACGAGATTGTTGTAGCCAAATGTCGTGCCCCGTTCCGTGACCAGAATCCGCTTGCCGCCGGCCTTCCGCGCTTTCTCCACCACTCGATGCATTTCTCCGGGTGAGAGAAACTGACCTTTCTTGAGGTTGACGATGTTGCCCGTGACGACCGCAGCCTCGATCAGGTCAGTCTGTCGGCACAGGAACGCTGGGATTTGCAGAATGTCCACCACGTCGGCGGCGATGGCAGCTTGCGCTTCGGTATGAACATCCGTGAGCACGGGCACGCCCAGCGTGGCGCGCACCCTGGCCAATGCGGCGAGTCCGGCTTCAAGTCCCGGCCCACGAAAGGAACGCGCGGAAGTGCGGTTGGCCTTGTCGAAGCTGGCCTTGAACACGTAGAGAATGCCCAACCGGTCGCACACCCGCTTGAGCGTCCTGGCGACTTCAAGGCACAGCTTCTCGCTCTCAACCACGCAGGGGCCGGCGATAAGTGTGAGCCGGCGAGTTGACTGCAATGATCTCCAAAGATCGGTTTCGTTGAGCACGCAAGGTTTGTAGCAGCCGGGGCGCGAAAAGTAAATGACATGGAAATAGTGCTCCCACTCTGACAGGCCGGCGAAAACCGGCTTGTCGCGCTGGGTTCAGCAAACTAAGGTCCCTCGCAGTGATGTGATCCGGCGTATTCGCCAAGACAATCTGAGAACCCCTGCATGAATCCAAAGCATCTTCCCTGTCTCATTGTTGCCGGCTTCGTTCTGGCTGGTTGCACGACGCCCTACCACCGTGCCGGCAGTCTGGCAGAGGATTTGAACGCGCCACCTCCCGTGACTGCCCAGGCATGGGCGATCGCCGATGGGCGCACCGGTGAATTGCTTTGGGGCCTGAACGCCGATGAACCGCGCAAGGCCGCCAGCACCACCAAGATGATGTGCGCTTTCGTCATCCTCGAACTGGCCGCGCAACAACCCGCAGTGCTGGACGAGGTGGTGACGTTTTCCCAGTTGGCCGACGATACCGTGGGTTCGACGGCGGACATCAACGCTGGCGAGCAGGTGTCCGTGCGCGAGTGTCTTTACGGTCTGTTGCTGCCATCCGGCAATGACGCCGGCAACGCACTGGCCGAACACTTCAATGACCGCTTGGCGCCACCCGACGAGCGGTTGCGTGCGGTAGGACTCGGAAATCCGGCGTTGGCCACGCGCGCCAATTTCATCGCCGAGATGAACCGCACCGCGCAACGGTTGGGCATGACGAACACGATTTACCGATCTTCCTTCGGCGATGGCGGCACCCCGGACGACCGCACCATTACGGCCCGCGACCTGACCCGGCTGGCCTGGCACGCGATGCAGAATGCGCGCTTCCGCGAATACGTGTCCACGCAACGTTATGAAGCGCGAGTTCAGACGCCGGACGGCGGCACGCGCACCGCCGTGTGGAGCAACACGAACCAACTCCTGCCGCTGAATGTGGGTTACGATGGCATCAAGACCGGCACCACGACGCAGGCGGGAGCGTGTCTGGTGTCCAGCGGACGGCGCGGCAGCGATCACCTGCTGATGGCGGTTTTAGGCTCGGAATCCGCCTCGGGCAGGTACGTGGATTCGCGAAACCTATATCGCTGGGCATGGCAACAGCGCGGCTTTCGCTAAAGCCTTTTACTGGTACAAAGTTCCGCGCGCATCTCAGTTTCCTGCGACTCGACTCTATGGGGAGCGCACGCGCCCTCGCGTGCGCCCGGTTGCGCCTCGCAACCGGGACCCGCGCGCGCCAT
>JAHCLO010000042.1 GCA_026125285.1 Verrucomicrobiia bacterium
TATTACGCCGGATGTGACTGTCAAATCTGGGGACCTCCGGAAATAAGTGACGCGGGAGTGATCTGGAATTCTTGCGGGAGAAACCAACGGCCAAGCCGCTGGCTTCCCAACTCAGCAATCTTATGAAATCACCGGCCGGCGCCCGTCAATTTCTTCGTGTGTTGGGAGTGGTTAGCGGTTAAACAACCCACATGTCCAATCATCGTATCGGCATTATCGGCGGCAGCGGGCTCTACAGTCTGTCAGGCTTCACGAACCAGAAATGGGTGGAAGTCAAAACCCCGTTCGGCCCGCCGTCGGATGCACTGCTGACCGGCAGGCTCGCCGGACGCGACGTGGTTTTTCTGCCCCGCCACGCACGGGGCCACCGCCTGCTGCCGGGTGAACTGAACCATCGCGCCAATATCTGGGCTCTGAAGAAACTGGGGGTCGCCTGGATCATCAGCGTCAGCGCCGTCGGGTCCCTTCAGAAACAGTATCGTCCGTGCGACATCGTGCTCATTGATCAATTCCTCGACCGGACCAAGGGCGACTTCGAGCACACCTTCTTCGGACGCGGCATCGTGGCGCACGTCGCGTTTGCGCACCCCATCGCCGAGGAACTGCGCCGGCGGTTGTTGAAGGCGGCCCGGGGCTGCCGGGCGAAGATCCACGATGGCGGGGTTTACGTGAACATGGAAGGCCCGGCCTTCAGCACGCGGGCCGAATCGCTGACCAACCACAAGCTGGGCTACGATGTCATCGGCATGACGAATCTCGGCGAGGCCAAGTGCGCCCGCGAAGCGGAAATCGCCTACGCCACACTCGCCATGGTCACCGACTACGATTGCTGGAACGAGGAACACGACCACGTCACCGTGGAAATGATCGTTGCCAATCTGAAGAAGAACGCCGTGACCGCGAAGGCCATAATCCAGCAGGTCATTCCGCAGATTCCCGTTGAGCCCAACTGGGGTTGTCACGACGCGTTGCGCAATGCCATCATGACGGAGAAGAAATTCTGGCCAAAGAAGACCGCCCGGGAACTTGCCCCGTTGCTGGCGAAGTACTCCTGAGCCGGGTGGGTTTACGGCAGGGGCATGCCGATCTCGTGGCTCAATCGGCCGGCCGCTTCGGGGGCGACCCATTTCACAAGGGCGATGAAATTGAGCAGCGTAGGGCTGTCGGGCTTGGCCTTGAACATGTTCCGCAAGCTGTTGACGACCTTGGTGTACACGGCCGTATATTTTTCATGGGTTAGACGGCTGACGTAGGATTCCAGCACCGCGGGCGCGATCGGGTCGGTTTTGCCATTGGCGAGATAAGGGAGCTGACAGAAGATCCGGATCAACGAAATAACATCCGCTTCGATCAACGTGATCCAGCTTTGTTTGACCTCTTCGGCTTCATATTTAGCGTGCAAACGGTCCCGAATGGCGGCGGCGACGACTGCCGGATCGGCTCGCCGGCCAATCAGTTCCTTGATCTTATCCCAAGCGAGTTGTCGCTCCACTTCGGGCGAAAGCGTCGCGGAAGTTTTGACTTCAACCTCAAACTGGCCCAGCCCGAGTTCCTGGCCGAGCGCACGGCCCAAGGCCTGGGCTTCCTCCAAGCGTATCCGCTCGCAGGCCATGATGGCGCGCACAATTTGGCGCTGGAGTTCTGGCTGGATAAGTCGTAGCACTGCCGCCAACGATTTGGGCGTCGGTGGTTTCTGTGGGGCCGCAGGAATGAGATGCCTGACCAGTTCCGGGATGACTTCGCTCTGGACGACCTGATCGTGTTCCAAGTCTTTGCCGGTGCGCAACCGGAGCACGTACTTGAGGGTGCGCGCCAATCCGTCGCCCTTACCCACATTGTTCACCACCATCAAGCGATGTTCCGTGCTGCTCACAAAGGCCAGTAGTTCTTCCGCCTGGGCGATGAGCTTATCATCAAGGGAATCGGCGTCGCCGGTAAGCACCAATTGTTCGACCAGCGCAGGCAAGCGTTGGGCGAAAATAACATCCGGCGCCTCGGTGTTTTGATTCTCATAGTAGTGCAGCAGTTCGAGGATGAAGGAGAGGCGGAAGCAGGCAATCCGCTGTGCGCGGGCGGCTTCCGTGGATGCTTTGCTGCCCTGCACCTTCTCGTACAAGGCCTGCAACGTCTGGCGTTTCCCGGCCGGCAACGTGGAGTCTTGTTGGAGCAACGCTGCAAAATCTTTCTTGAATCCAAGCACAATCTCGTCCGGCTTGGGGCGGGGATTGAGTTTGGAGTCCGTCGTCATGTCATTGAAAAACACCAAAGCTTCCTCTCCGAACTCCCGGAGCACCCGCTCCTTCGGCAACTGGCCTTTGAGGAAGCAGCGGTTGGCGCGAACCACCCGGGGCGCGAAGAACTTCTCGGGATGCGCGATCAACGATTCGAGCATCTCCTTCTCCAACGGGGCATCCAATTTGATCAGAGCTTCCACTGCGGGTTTGACTGCCGCCATCAGTTCGCGCCGCGTCTGCTCCAAGGCCTTCAAGATGGCGGGTTGCGAGACGACCGCTTCGACTTTGCCCTTGGCCAGCGCGGCGCAGACTTCGCTCACGTGAGCGTTGTGCTCGACGAGTTTGGAAACTTGCAGGCCAATGTCATTGATGGGTAACCGGCTGACCAGGCCCGAAAGCAACAACACGAGTTCGCTGTGGGACTTCTGCCGATGCTCGATCACCCGTTCCAGCAAGGCACGCAGCACTTTGTTTTCCTGTTCCAGGGCACCTCGTTCAGCTTCCAGTTGTCTCACGCGCGAGTTGAGTTCGTGCCAGCCCTTTTGAACTTCCTCCACGGACGCCACCGGGTATTTCAAGATCACAGTCTCGTGTGCCATACATTGAATCATCCTCAAAGCACCAGCCGCTTTCCATCCCTTTTTTGGCGGGAGACGAGGGCTCAACCTGAAGTGGAGTCACGAGACCGGACTTTCAATCGTGAACCGAACTGTGCCTCGCCGACACGACAAACGGTCAGAATCGGTACTGCAAGCCAGAAGAGACGTAGTGCGCCTGGTAATTGTTGTGGCCGCCAGAGGTTTCGTCTTCGTAGTGGAAGTAGCCGTATTTGAGGGTCAGGCGCAAGTTTTGCGTGAGTCGCCGGGTCAGGGTGGCGGTCACACCGTGCTCTTCCGCTCCGGTGCCGTAAGGCACGCCGACACTGGCGTTATCCTTGAAGTTGTCCGCGCGATAATAGGAATAGCCAACATTCAAATCGGTCTTCTCGTCCAGCACCAGGCCGGAAGAAAAATTCAGGGTCCAGTAATTGTTTTGCGCCTTGAGGATGGGAGCCGCCGTGAACTCTTCTGGAACGAACCCAGAGGCGGGCGTCTTGGTTTCACTGAGGACATAGTTAAACCCTGCTTGCAGATAAAGCCGCGACCACGGCGTCCAACTGACATTCTGCGCGATGATATGACTGGTCATCTCGGACGATTCCACGCGGCCCAAACCAGAAACGGAATCCGGTTTGGTGTTGATGGTGGACAACTGGTATTCGTAACGGCTCACCAACGTGAGGTTCTTGAGCGGACGTAGCGTGACTCGCACATTGCCGTCGTACGTCTCAAAGTCCTGCATCACCAGGTAGGCGGGATAACGGTTGGCGCTGGCGTTGGGTGTGCTGTCCGGCGAATGATCGTAATCGTAGGCGTTGAGCTTGTAATAGCCCCCGGCGTCAACGCTGAAACTGCGCGTTGCGTACCACTTGGCCCCCGCGCTGTACTTCTGGAAGAACCGGGTGTCCTCGGTTTCGCGCGCAATCGGGGCCGTGGGGCCGATGCCGCCTTGTTCCTCGAGGTTGCCCTCGCCCTGCGTCCATTCACCGCGCGCGAAGAATACCCAGTTGGTCACACCCGTGTAGCGGAGATCGAGGCGTTCGCGCACATCGAGCCGGTCGCCGTCAGTGTTTCCGGTAAAGCTGCCGGACGGATTGACACCGGTCTGGAAACCTCGTGATTCGGCGTCCCAATCCTCGCGCTGGATGCGCACGGATGGAACAATGGTGAAGTGCGCAAACGGGATGACCATCAGGTTCAGATTCGCTACGTACTCCTGTTTCCGCGCATTGCCGACGAGATTGGTGTAGCCGGTGCCATTCGCCGAGTTGGGAACAAACACCACGTCGAACTCCTCCCCGTAAATCCGGCTGCCGGTGAAATCATTGTCGAGATCGCTGAAGGAAAAACCGGTGGAGAAGAACCAGTTCTTCTTGAGCCACGTTTCACTGAACGCATGGACATTGAACAGATCGTAATTGACACCTTCGCGGTCGGTCACGCGACGTTGGGTAGATTCACCCGGCCAGAAGGTCATCTTGCGGGCGTTGTCCACGTCGGTCGTTTCGTAACGCAAGCCCAGGCCGAGCGCGGTGGCCTTGATCTGATGCGTCGCGTCCAACTCGAAGACGTGCGACTCCTCGTCAATGTCGTAGAAGCTCGGGCTCAGTCCGCGCCTCGGGAGATCCGGGTTGAAACCGGCGGGATAGGCCGGCCCCCAGATGGTGGAACTCTTTTCGCCGTCACGATATCGGTGGGTGTACTTGAACGTCAATGCCGGCAGGTTCTTGAGCGCCAGCCCCGCTTCCGCGGAAAATTCTCCGCGATCCAGCGCCAGGGCATCGTCGGATTCCCGCAGTTCGTACCACACGTCACCGGGTGAATACCAACCGCCGTCGCCGTTGTACCAGGTGCGGAAGTTTCGGTAGTTGAAGCGCAGAAAACCGAGGTTCTCCTTCGCCAAATCAAGGCTGAGTTTGTAATCCTCGTTGTCAAAGATGCCGCGTCCATCCAGCGTGAGCACGAAGCCCTTGCCCAAATCGCGCAGGTAGTGGAAATCCTCAACGCCGCCAAACGCCCTGTGTTCTGTGCGGTGGCGTTGCTGGAATTGCGGTTTGCTGCCGCTGGTGAAAAAACCTCCGCCGGATAACTCAATCCAACCGCTGTAGGTTTCCGTCCCGCCTTCAAAGATCTCCTCGGGACTAAGTTTCTTTTCCTCTTCGGCTTCGGATTGTTCCTCCGCTGCTTCCTTCTCCTCAGTGTCTTCGGATTTCTCCTCCTCGACCGCCGGCTTTTCTTCGTTGGTGGCGGCTGCTTGAGGCTCCTCGGCCTGCGCTCCAAGTGAGGCAGCCAGCAAACCGGCCAGCAGCAGCGCCTGTCCCCGCCGCAGGTGTGTTAGCATCCGCTGCCATCCGTGTCCCCATGCTGATGTTGCTTTCATGTGCTTCGAGGTTGCCGGTTAGAATCTGAGCGAGGAACTGACCCGTGAGCCATGCACGGCTTCGTGACAGCCGGCGGTCCAGCAGTTACCCTGCTGCACCCGCAGCGTGTGGTCCGAGCCGCCGATCAGGAGTTGTCCATTGCGGACGGTTTGGAAGTGGCATTTGAGACAGAGGTTGGAGTCGCGAACCGTCAACATCTTGGCGTTGACCGATCCGTGCGCGTCGTGACAGGTGGTGCAACCCTCATTCATCGCCTCATGCTCGAACACATGCGGACCGCGCTGGGCCGGATGACATTTCAGACAACCTTCATTGCGCGACAACATCGCCATGCCGCCGGACGTGTGCGCTGAGCCTTTGTGCGGCGAGTGACATTCGGTGCAGGTCATTCGGCCTTCAGGCACGGGATGATGGCTGGCGAGGTTGAATTTGCCGCGAATGTCCGCATGGCAATCGTAACAGACCGTCTGGGTGGTGCGGGGTGGTGGATTCGAGAATCGCGCCCCGGGATCGGTGGAAACCGGGCGCCCGGCGGTGAAACTGTAAGGCGGCATGATTTCACCGCCCGAATCCGAGTGGAGGCTGCCCGGACCGTGACACGATTCGCAGCCGACGTTCTTTGCGTTGGGACCTTCCGCAATCAAACGCGCGTGGTCGGCGGTGGCGAAGTCGCGATAGATTTCCTCGTGACACTGCTCGCACTCCTTGGAGCCGATGTAGTTGGCACCGGGTACCTCCGGGAGCACCACCGCCAGACGATTGACCGTGCGGCAGGATATTCCGCTCAACAGCAGGACGATGGCGCAGGCCGCGAAAGCGAGAGGTTTGGCGCAGCGATCCAGCAGTTTCCTGAGTGCGTCTAATTCGAGCTTCATGTTGAGGTGTCGGTTGTCGGTCGTATCGGATTCATCCCGCGTAAAACTCGCCCTGAATTCCACAATCCATCCCGCGCCAAGTCATCTCACTTGTTCAGTTCCTCTTGGATCCAACTGCGGGCGGCGTCGAGCAACTTGATGGAGTGCGGGCCATTGTGAACGCCATAGCTGCCGTCATACTTCACTAAATACAGATTGAACCGTGCCTTCTTGATCGCGTCCGGGACTTGGGCTTGCTCGGCGGCGGTCGGGCCTTCACCACCCGAGGACAAATCTCCAGGAACCGTGTATTCCCAAGCACGCACGCCGTATTTGGTCCGCAACGCTTCCGGCGCTTTGCTGGTGGCCCACAGATCCAACGCCTGTTTCAACTGGTCGATCTGGGCAGACACCGCCTGCATCGTGAACTGCGCCAGCGGCTCCGGGAAAGGATGGCAGGGAGCACAGCTCTGATAGGATTCGACTTTGAACGTATGACGAGTGGTTACCGATTCGCTCTGCCCCTCAAATTCCTGCGTGGGCATGTGACAGCCGACACATTGCTTCGCGATTCGTCGTCCGTGCGCGGACGCGCCCGCCGGCGCAATCCCCGCAGGTAACTCCCCGATGCTGCCCAGCATCATGTTGTATTGCGGAGAGTGATGGGGCGGGCGACCGGAACTTGTCCACGTTGCACCGCGATGGTTGTGGCACTGGGCGCAGAGGTTGATACTCGGATTATACTTGCTCGCGAAGGCTTCGGTCGTGGTGAGGAAATAATCGTTCGTGGAAGCCACGGGATTGCGCAACTGAAGCGGATGGGTAGTGTTCTGATGTGGATCATGGCAGACCACACACGAGACGCCAATGTTCGCGTCGCCCGCCACGGCCACCGCCGGATCCAAGCCCTTGAGCAAGGCCAGCCGCGACGAACCGGAATGGCAGCGGCCACAACTGTTGATGCGGCTCGCCGGGTTCATATCTTCCGTGACGATTGCGTGACCGGATCCGGCCCAATCCTCGTATAGTCCGGGGTGGGGATAGTCCGGTTGATGAACCCCCATGTGGCAGCCGCCGCAAAGCTGGCCGGCAATTTCCACGCGCGGACGAACGAGCGGATCGTTTTCATTGGCTGCGTGGAGCGCCGCGGGGCCATGACAGCTTTCGCACTGCACGCCCGCCAGATGGGCACGGCGGGGATCGTTCTCCCGAAACCCGGTGGCCGTGCCGTAGCCCACCGTGTGACAGGGGAGACAGGACTGGTTGTTCTGCTGCCCGATGTCCTGAAGCAGCTTGTAGGCTCGCGCATGACGAGTTGCCATCGCCGAAGCATGGACCCCGGCATGACATTCCTCACACGCGCGGTCGCCGGCGAATCGTGGTGACGGGCCGGACACCCGGAAAAACGCATTGCTGTAGAGCACGCCAATCGTGGCAGTCTCTGAGTGCTGCGGCCCCGTCACCGCTTGCCAATGGGGATCGGTGGGCGACCGCTTGAGCCAAACCTGGTAAGGTCCGCAGAAGTTTTGCCAATTCAACGTGACCTTGTTACTCGCGGATTGAACGCTGGTGATCAGTGGCGTGGTTGGCATTCCCCCCGGAGTCGGAACAGTGATGTGTCCGCGTTCAACCCCACTGACGGAAGCGCTCATCAGCGATAGTGCGACCACTGCCAAGGCGAGGGTCAAGGGGGTTATGCCTTGCAGCCGCGAATGTCTCCCGGGTGACACTGCTGTGCTTGCGAAAGCAGCAGTGGAACTTTCGAATGTCCTATGGTGGGCCATACGTGTACCTCGCATCCTACGTCGCCGGGCGGTTTAGGCTTTGCAGATTTTGCCCATATCGTCGCGTATTTTGTCCTGTGCCCTCTGTCCGACACGGGCAGAATCCCACCGACGCCCTTGGGACGCAAGGCGAATGAATGTGAAACTGCGAATCGTGCTGAACCGATCGGAGCGCCAAATGAATTGCAGCAGCGTGTTCCGCAGCGGGCAAAGAATGGTCAGGCCAAGTTTTCCTCGCCTGCTTCGGTCATCTCTGCTAGACGGAATCCGCAGGGTTGGATAATTAAATTGTGCTCCTGAACACGAGCCGCCCCGGATATGATGAGCCAAAAACATTCCGCGAAGCCACTGGCAACTGGTCAAGACGCCCGGTCGCAGATCGTCGTCCTGCTGGTTGGGTTGGTCCTCGGGCTGGGATTAGGGGCGCTCTGGGGCTTCCGCACCGGAAAGCAAATGACGCCAGCCTCGACTTCCGAAATTGCCACGGGCCCCGTGGACTTCGCGGGGTTGTCAGAAACGACCAAGGCAGTTTTGCAGCGTTTGGACACCCGTGTGGAAATCCGCTTCTATTCGCTCCTGGGCGAAACCCGAGCCGCCGAACCGTTGCAGGCTTTTGCCGGACGTGTGGAAGAGTTGCTGGCCGTTTTTCAGCGCGCGGGTGGCGGCAAAATCGGTGTCACGCGCATTACCACGGCGGATCAAAGTGGCGGGAGGAACGCGGCTTTGTCGGATGGGTTGGAGCCGTTCAACGTTGGCCGGGGCGAACAGGGTTATCTGGGTATTGTGGTGCAGGCGCGGCAGGAAAAGGTGGCCCTGCCGCGATTACTGGCGGACTGGGAAACAGCCCTTGAGTTCGATTTGAGCCGGGCCATTGCACGCGTAAGCGGAAGCGGAACCGGGGTACCGGCCAGCCCAGTGGTGAATCCGACGCCAGTGGATTCAGCCTCCGCGGAAGAAGTCACCCGAGCATTGCCCAATCTTGCGGCGTTGTCTCTGGAAGAGGCGACTCAGAAGCTGCGCGAGGCGGCGCTGGAAGAATTCAAAACCGCCGTGAGCGAAATGCAGATCAAGGTGAACGAAGCCCAGCAACGCCTTGCACGGGCCCGCAGTCAGAACTCGGGAGCCGAGTTGGAGGCCGCCGTGAAACAACTCCGCCAACTCCAGTCGGAACAAAGCGAATTGCTCGCGCAAATCTCGCGACGACTCCAGGCCCGCATTACGACACTGGAACGATTGAAAGGCGCATCCTCGCAGCCCTGACCGATATGTGACAACGAGTTACAAATCCGCGACGGCGGTCGCGGTGGCAGATTCGGGGCTGGCGATCTGACCAAAAGTTGTTCACCGCCGCTCATTTGCGGGAAGGTTGGCGCGCGACCGTAGGTAGTAAGATTCAAGATGTTGAAAGCAATAGTGCCGGGCTTCCCGCAAACCATACCACCTTGCCAGTTTTCCGCTTGCTACCGGTTCGCCAAAGAATGATTGGTTTTTGCCAAAAGCGGAGTAGCTGGGTTCATGGGCGAGTTTAAGCTCACGACAAGTTGTGTGAAATCGAATGTTCCAACTCTCAAAATTGCATTTATGAAAACCCACCAATCCCGTCATAGATTAACGGCACGCCTGCTGTCCGTCGCGTTGATGGTTGCCGGCACCTTTGCCACCGTGGCCCAACAAGGCCAGATCGGGGCGCGAGCCTTGACCCCGCAAGAAATCAAAGATTATGGCCTGCCCGCCGCCACCCAGACTTCCGGCGGTTTGTTCACCGTCGGCTTGGGCCAGCCCGTGTATCTGGAAGCCCAGGTCCGCACGACGGTTGCCGCTACGAATATTCTCGGCGTGACTTGGGAATTAACCACCAAGCCCATTGGCTCGGCGGCTGTGTTGGAAGCCAGCCCCATTACCGCCAACATGCCCATTTACAATCCCGGGGATCGCGGATTCTACCAGGTAGCACCCGTGGACGGACGCAGGATGCTGCGCCCCGATGTCACCGGCCAGTACATCGTGACTGCCACCGTGGCAACGAATGGCGGCACGCTGGTGCTGACGTGTGAGGTGACTGGCGCAACCTACCTTGGCAACCAGACCTGTCAGCTTTGCCACAGTGGTGGCTTCCTGCCGGACATGATGACACCGTGGTCCAAGACGCATCATGCGACCGCGCTGACCAATGCCGTGGACGGTCACTATGGCACCCATTTTAACCAAAACTGCATCAAGTGTCACTCGGTGGGATACGACACAAATCCACTCGCGGTTAACGGCGGGTTTGATGATGTGCAGGCACAGACCGGTTGGACGTTCCCAACCACGCTCACCAATGGTAACTGGCTGGCGATGCCGCAATCGTTGCGGGAAAAGGGCAACGTGCAGTGCGAAAGCTGCCATGGTCCCGGCAGCGAACACGCCACCTCGCTCGGCAATGTGAGCAAAATCTCGGTGAGCTTCAGCGCGGGCGACTGCGCCCAGTGTCACGCTTCCGAACCGTATCATGTGAAGGGGGTCGAGTGGGCCAACTCCTTGCACTCCGAGGCCACGCGCACCCCGACCGGCGAATCCCGGGCAGGTTGCGTACGCTGCCACGCGGCCATGGGCTTCACGGATTATGTCGCGGGTCTGCCTCAAAGCCAGCACCGCACCGCCTACGAAGCCATTACCTGCGCCGCCTGTCACGATCCTCACGGCGATCCGGTGAATCCCAGCATGTTGCGGACGGTGGCGCCGGTGACCTTGATGGATGGTGTTACCACCATCAGCAACGCAGGCAAAGGCGCCCTGTGTGTTAACTGTCACATGAGCCGAGTCAATGCTGCCACCTACGCGGAAACCACCGCCGGGAGCGGCAACTTCGGCCCGCATTATGGTCCGCAATCGGACATGCTCGCCGGAGTCAACGCAGTCACCTATGGCAAGGACATCCCGAGTTCCGCCCATGGTGAGGTGGTTGAGAATTCCTGCGTGGCTTGCCACTTGCAGAACGTCAGCGCTTCCCATCCCGCGTTCGGGCAGGTTGGCGGCCACACCTTCCGTCCCGGTTGGGACGGCGGTACACCGGATGACAAATCGGATGACGTTCACCTGACCGGTGCGTGCGTGGACTGCCACGGCAACATTGATACGTTCAACCTTAAGCGCGCGGACTACGACGGCAACGGCGTGGTGGAAGGCGTGCAAACCGAGGTCAAGAACCTGCTTGATAAACTGGGTCGTCTGCTGCCGCCGCTGGGTTCGCCGACGGTCACGACCGCAGCCAGTTACACGCGCCAGCAGTTGCGAGCCGCCTTTAACTACAAGTTCGTTTATTATGATGGGAGCTACGGCGTCCACAACGTCAGCTATGCCGTCGGCCTGCTCAAAGCCTCCATTGCGGATCTCACCGGCGACGCCAACGAGGACGGTCTGCCAGATGCATGGCAGATTCAGTACTTCGGCTCCGCGGGCCATCCCAATGCCGCACCGAATGCCACACCCGCGGGTGACGGAGTGCCCAACTGGCTGAAGTATGCCCTGGGGCTTGACCCGATGGTGCCAGGTGTGGTGCTGCCGGACGGCGTGGTTTGGGCCAATGCCGGTCCGACCGCGGGCGGCACCGACACGATCCAAATCTACACCGCCGCCGAAGTGGCGTTTAACACAGAAGTGGGCAAGACCTACCAACTCCAGGCCATTTCCAACCTGGGTGGTGGTTGGCAGAACGTCGGTGCGCCGGTGGCCGGCACCGGGAACGCGTACAGCTTCGTGACCTCCACCCGGAACAACGCCCAACAGTTCTTCCGCGTGGTCAGCACGCCATAGTCGTTTGGTCTGGTTCACACCCCTTCCCGTTCCGCCGGGAAGGGGTTTTTTGTTTCGGGCGCGAGGTAAAGGCGCTCTTCCTGCACAATCAGCAGAATTCGATCTCCCTGGAAGCTGGCAACCCTCAGAGCATTTCCGATAACGACGATCGGGTGGGGTGACGGAGATTAAGCCCCGACACTCTGCCTCACTGCCCATCTGTGTACCTTCAATCGAGCGTTCGCCGGTTGCCCTTTCGCGCCGCCTCCTTCCGGAAACAATCTGTGAACAGGACGTGAACAAGCAGCGAATAGTCGGCAATAACTCCGCTTTGACCCGCGGCGGAGAAGCGCAAATCATGGCCGCATGGCAAAACTCAAATCCGCCGAAGTAAAACTCCCGTCCCCGCATGACTGGCGCACCACCGACACCGATGAAATCAACAAGCGCCGCCAGCGCGCTCGCGAGGAGGTCTTCACGATCTCGAACCATGACGCTCGCCATCCGATCTTTTCCAACTTCCGGGTCGCGTCGCGCAGCGGGCTGATTTACTCCGTCGAAATTCGCGACGTACGCGAGCGCCAGTTCGCCTGTGACTGTGTGGATTTCCGGATCAACGGCCTCGGCACCTGCAAACACGTCGAGGCCGTGCTCCTGCAATTGGAGCGACGCTTCAAACGACTTTTTCAGGCCGCGGCCCGACAAGGCTCAACCCGCATTGACGTGGTCCCCGACTCCGTGCGGGGTGGTTTGCGGCTGGTCAACGGCAACGGTTCGCTGCCCAGAGCGGTGTGCGGCTGGCTCGACGCCGACGGAGTTCTTAAGCGGGATGGCGTCGGAGACGCCTTGGCGGCTTTGGAGCGATTGCGGCTGGCGGGGCTTCCCGCCCTGCGCGTGTCCCAGGAAGTCGCGCCCTGGCTGGAAAACCGGCGCCGCGCGGAGGAACGCAAGCAACTGCGGCGTGATTACGAATTACGCGTCCAGAGCGGCGAATGGCCCGCGCACGAAACCAAGGTGCCGCTGTTTCCCTATCAGCGCGAAGGCATGTTGCATCTCGCGTTTGCCGAGCGCGCGTTGCTGGCGGACGAAATGGGCCTGGGCAAAACGATTCAAGCCATCGCCGCGTGCGCGCTGCTGCACCGTTTGGGCCAGGCGCAACGCGTGCTCGTCGTCACGCCCGCCTCGCTCAAGACCGAGTGGGAGGAGCAGATTCAGCGTTTCACGGATTTGTCGCTGCACCTCGTGTATGGATCGCGGCATGAACGGTTGAAGGCGTACGAAGTCAAATCCGAAATCGGCCCGCCCTTTTTCACCATCGTCAACTACGAACAGATGCTGGCCGACGCCCTGGAGGTCAACGCCCGGCTCCGGCCCGACATCGTCGTCTTGGATGAAGCGCAACGGATCAAAAACTGGAGCACCAAGACCACTCAGGCCATCAAGCGGCTGTGCAGCCGTTACGCTTTCGTGCTCACGGGCACGCCCATTGAGAACCGCATTGACGAACTTCATTCGCTGATGGATTTCCTCGATCCGTCTGTGCTTGGCCCGTTGTTTCGCTTCAACCGTGAGTTTTACGAACTGGATGAGCGCGGCCGGCCCGCGGGTTATCGCAATCTGGACAAACTGCATGACCGCATCGCGCCCTACATGCTGCGCCGCCGGAAGGCCGACGTGGAAACCGAATTGCCCGACCGCACCGACCGCAATCATTTCGTGCCACTGAGTCCGCAGCAACAAGGCGAATACGAAGGCCACGAAGGAGTCGTGGCGCGCCTGGCGCAGTTGGCCAAACGCCGTCCGCTCACGCAGCAGGAGCAGGACAAACTGATGCGGCATCTGGCCATGATGCGCATGGTGTGCGACACCAACTACATTCTCGATCCGGAGGACAAGGTCTGCCCCAAGCTTGGCGAGTTGGAGAAGGTGCTGGAGGAGTGCCGCGAGAACGACGCCAAGGTGATCGTCTTCTCCGAGTGGGAACGGATGCTCGAGCTGGTGCGCGAGTTGTGCGAGGCACGGGACCTCGGTTTCGCCTGGCACACCGGCACCGTTCCCCAACGCCGCCGCCGCGCGGAAATCAACGCGTTCAAGAATGATCCGGACTGCCGCGTGTTTTTGAGCACGGACAGCGGCAGCACCGGCTTGAATCTTCAGAACGCCAGCGTCGTGATCAATTGCGATTTGCCTTGGAACCCCGCGAAGCTCGAACAGCGCATCGCCCGCGCCTGGCGCAAACATCAGACGAAGCCGGTCACGGTGATCAATCTTGTTTCCGAGAAAACCATCGAGCACAAGATGCTCGGAACGCTGGCCAACAAGCAGGCACTCGCCGACGGAGTGCTCGATCTCAAAGGCAACCTCCACGAAATCAAACTGCGCACGGGCCGGCAGGCGTTCCTGGCGAAGCTGGAACAACTGGTCAGCGCGAAACCGGCGGCGGCGGACGCCAATTTGAAACCTGAGATCTCGAGTCTGAAATCACAACTGCCCGCCGACCGCCCGCTGGGGTTCACCCGCAAAGCCCGCGAGCGGATCAACGGCGCGCTGATTCACTGCGAAGAACGCTACCCGTCCCAAGGCGCACACTCGGTCCTCTACGTGGTGGTGGAACGCGACGCCGCCCAATGGCAACCTCGGCTGGCCGAACTGCACCAGGACTTTTTTGGCCCGGGCAAGAGCGATCCACTTGCTCCAGTACAACTCGAGGTGGTGGACCGCGCCACCCACGAAGCACTGGAGCGAATGGCAACCGCGGGTTTAATCTCATTGACGACGCGCGCCTGTCGGCCGTTGTTCCCGGAGCCGGAAAGCGGTTCCGCGCCGCTGCCACTTTCCGCTGAGGAACGCGCCAGGGCTGACGCGCATCGTTCGCAAGCAGCGCGCAAGCTCAAGATGGCAAGATTGCTCGGCGGCGGCGATTTGCCGGAGGAAGCCCGGGCGGCATTACTCGACGCGGCCCTCGCACTCGGACGCGCGCTGGCTGTTGAAACTCGGTTGCCAGAGCCGCCGACATTCGCTGAAACCTTGCTGCCCCCGCTGTCGCACTGTTGGCAGGACGCGCTGACACTCTTGCGCGCGTTCCATGACGATTTGGCCGCACCCTGGCAGCCCGTCGCAGAACGATTGGAGGCGGTGTGAACGGACCCGGGTTTGCCATGCCCCAGCCCACCGCGGCGCCGCGGAAGCGCACCCGCGCACCGAAACGCGAGAAGCTGGTTCGTCCCACGGAGTTTCCCTACCCGCGCGGCATCAACAGTTGCGAATTGAAGTCCTCGCGCCGTGGACGAAAACTCGCCACAGCCATGAAGGCTTACGCCAGACCCCGCTTGCTGCCGAAACTGAACGCGCGGACCGCATCACGGCCTGAGTGCAATCGTTACGACGACTTGAGCGTGGAGTTCATGGATGCGTGCCTTTATCTTCATGCCTGGCTGGGGCACGGAAATACTTGTGGCATCGCCGAGTTTCCATTCGCCCGGCTTTATCCGGTTAGCGGTGGTCTCTACAACCTCTCGATCCGTCGACTGATTGACTGGTCGCGCGTGGAGGACAATCCGCTCTGGGCCGTGCAGGACTTGTTTTGGAATCAAGCCCCTAACGCGAAGTTCTGGGTCAAGATAGCCAGGCACCAGACGTTTGAGGAGTGCGTTGATTTGCTGGTGAAAGATCCGAATTTCTGAACCCATGACCAAACCGCTCAAGTTCGATCCCCAGTGGGCCAAGGCCAAGCAGGTCTGCCGGTTGAACATGGAAGACATTCGCATGGCGAAGGAACTGGGCCTGTCGCCGAAGTCCCTGATGAAGAACCATCCGGGGCCGAACCAACGCTGGAAACTCCCGGTGAAATTGTGGATTCGTGAACTGCACGCGAAACGCTGCGGGCGCGGTACGGCTGCCAAGGCCGAGGGCACGTCACCCGCCAGCCCCGCGGCGGCGGATCCGGAGTCTGATGAGAAAGTCCCGTTCTGAACCACCTCCGGCCCGAAGATCCGTCCGCCCGTCTGACTCTGGAATAACCAATTGACCCTCCTTGTGGATACGGTAGATTCCGCCTGCATGGAATTGAACCGATGAACCGATTGATCGCCAAAATGAATTGCACGTTGATCCACTCGGCCCTGCCGATGGGCGCGGTCTGGCGGCACGAGGTCGTCGGCGAGCACGACCTTGGCGGTGGAAGATTGAAATCATAAACGAAGTACCAGGAATTTCATAACCCACCGCCAGCCTCCGGCGGTGGGTTTTTTGTTTGCCCACGGGCCGGCCCTGCTGGCGGCACTAATATGAGAATCATGCAACCTCGAAGCCTGCGACACGCCCGGTTATGGCTGCGCGAAGCGCGGCCCACGCTGGCCCTGGCGCTACCCATCATGGCAGGCATGGTTGGGCAGATGTTGATGGGACTGGCGGATACCATCATGGTGGGCCGCGTGAGCGTGGTGCCACTGGCGGCGTGCGCGTTCGTCAACGCGGTTGCGCACCTGCCCCTGGTTTTCGGGCTGGGGCTGCTTTCGTCCATCGCGGTGCTGACTTCACAAGCTTACGGCGCGCGGCGTGCGGACGAAGCGGGCGAAGTGCTGCGGCACGGACTGATCCTGTGCATTGCCGCGGGTCTGTTCGCCGCGGGCAGCATGTTCGCGTTGCATCCGTTCTTGGATCGCTTGGGACAACCACCCGAGGTCGTGGCCGAAGCCGACACTTATCTGCTGTTGTTTGGTATCTCCATGCTGCCAGCGTTGTTGGCGCATGGCGGCAAACAATTCAGCGAGGCGCTGAAACATCCGTGGGTCCCCACGTTCGTCATGCTGGGGGGTGTGCTGCTGAACGTGCTGCTGAACTGGGTGTTGATTTACGGCCACTGGGGTGCGCCGGCGATGGGGTTGAACGGCGCCGGCTGGGCCACGGTCATCGCCCGGTCGTTGATGGCGCTGGCCCTGTTAGGTTACGTGCTGTGCGCGCCCGCCATGCGCACGTTCCATCCAGCCCGGTGGCGACGGGCTTTGAGCCGGTCGCGGTTTCAGCGGATGCTTACGCTGGGCTGGCCGGTGGGCGTGCAACATTTCTTCGAGGTCAGCGCCTTTGCGTTTGCCGCGATCATGATGGGTTGGATCAATGCCGACGCGATCGCGGCGCATCAAATCGCCATTACATGCGCGGCGCTGACGTTCATGTTCGCGATGGGCATGGGCACGGCGGTTTGCATCCGGGTCGGCCATGCGTACGGGGCGGCGCAGTTCGCGCGGATGCGGCGCATTGGGTTCGGCGGCGTGGGCTGGGCGGCTGGCTGCATGGCGGTCTTCGGACTGGTGTTTGCGATTGCGGGGGAACCAATCGCAAAACTCTTCGTGACGGCTCCCGGCGTGGTGACACTGACCGCGCAATTGTTGATCGTGGCAGCGGTGTTTCAGGTGGCTGACGGGGTGCAGATTGTGTCCATCTCGGCACTGCGGGGGCTGGCGGACGTGCGCGTGCCCGCGATAATCGCGGTGCTGGCCTACTGGGTCATTGCGGTGCCGTTCGGCGCGGCTCTGGCGTTCCCTGGGCAGCATGGCGCCGTTGGCATCTGGATTGGCCTTGCGCTGGGTCTGGGGGCCGCGGCGGGCGGCCTGTTGTGGCGATTCCATTTGCGGACGGCCAAGCCATCCGCTTTGCCATCGGCAACTGCTCCGGTCACGGAGATTCCGCTGGCAGTGGCGGGCGAATAGAGTACTGACGGCCGGTGGCTGATGAGGAAGTGCAGCTTGGGACGGCATTTGTGGCGAGGCTGGTCCCAAATTCAACTGATCCTTGACCAAAATGGCGACGGCCAAGAAGTTGGGTGGGCAGGCTTCTTGGTTGCAGGAATCTCGCCGGTGAATATCCCATTCTTGCATCGCGCCGCTGGCGGGCGGTAACTTGCCAGTGATGTCGCACGCTGAATTTGTTCACCTGCATTTGCACACCGAATACTCGCTGCTCGACGGCGCCTGCCGCCTTGACCGGCTGGTGGACAAAGCGCATGCATTGAAATTTCCCGCCTTGGCCATCACCGACCACGGGGCCATGCATGGGGTGGTGGAGTTTTTCCAAGCGGCGCGGGATAAAGGTATCAAGCCGATCATTGGTTGCGAGGTGTATGTCGCCCCCGGCTCACGGCTCGAAAAGAAGACTGCCGGCGGCGGCGGGCGCGATGTTTACAATCACCTCGTCCTGCTGGCGAAGGACGACACCGGCTACAAAAACCTGGTTCGCCTCGTCACCGCCGCGCATCTGGAGGGCTACTACTACAAGCCGCGCATAGACAAGGAACTGCTGGCCGCGCACAAGGGGGGACTCATCGCCCTGTCCGGCTGTCTGGCCAGCGAAATTCCGGAGTGCATCATCAAGGACCAGTTGCCCAGGGCGCGCGAGGCAGTGGACTGGTTCAAGCAGACCCTCGGCGCGGAGAATTTCTACCTTGAACTTCAGAACCACGGCATCTCCGATCAGGCCAAGGTCAACCAGCACTTGATCCAATGGGCGAAGGAATTCGATTTGAAGTGCGTGGCAACGAATGACGTGCATTATGTCGAAAAAGGTCATTCGCACGCGCACGACTGCCTCGTGTGCATCGGCACCCAAACGCTTCTGAGTGATCCCAAGCGCATGAGCGCGGGCTACGTGGCGGAGCAATTCTACCTGCGTTCCGCCGACGAGATGAAGGCGCGCTTTGCCGAGGTGCCGGACGCCATCAAGAACACGCTCGAAGTCGCCGAGAAGTGCAACGTCGAGTTCGACTTCAAGACGCTGCATTATCCGGTGTTTCATCCGCCGGAACATTTCACCCGCGAAGGTTTCCTGCGGCAATGGCTGGCCGAGGGACTCTTTCGACGCTACACGATTCATGCGAAAGCCGAGGGTAAGGAATTTGTCATCGCGGGGATTGATGATCCGAGACGGCTGCCGACGTATCGCGTGAACGAACCCCTCATCCCGACCCTCTCCCCAAGGGAGAGGGAGAATCGTCCTCCGTCTTCAAGCGAAACGGCGACTGCCGACAACGCAGCGTGCGTGGGAGTAAGTGATGACAGCCGGGTGCTGTCCCCTCTCCCCGGGGGAGAGGGTCAGGGTGAGGGCGAGTCAAACAACCAACTTGCCGACCCCAACGTCCAAGCCGCCATCAAGGTCGTGATTGACCGCCTGCAAACCGAGTTGCAGGTCATCGAGAAGACGGGCTTCATCTCCTACTTTTTGATCGTCGGCGATTTCATCCGTTACGGCCGCAGTCAGGGCATCGCGTGCGTGGCCCGCGGCAGCGCTGCCGGTTCGCTGGTCACGTACCTGCTCGAGATCGCGAACGTGGACCCGATTCGTTACGGCCTGCTGTTCGAGCGTTTCCTGAATCCCGAGCGCGTCAATCCGCCCGACATTGACATTGATTTCGCCGACGACCGCCGTGCCGACGTCATTGAGTACGTGCGCGAGAAGTATGGGCGCGATTCCGTCGCGCAGATCATCACCTTTGGCACCATGGGCGCGAAGTCCGTGGTGCGCGACGTGGGCCGCGTGATGGGCTTGAGTTACAGCGAGTGCGACCGCCTGGCGAAACTGATCCCGGCCGAGTTGAAGATGACGCTCGAGAAGGCGCTCAAGCAGTCGCCCGAACTCAAACAGGCCTACGAAACGGAGGAAACCACGCGCGAGTTGATTGACACCGCGCTCATCCTCGAGGACCTCACGCGCAACGCCAGCGTTCACGCCGCCGGCGTGGTCATCGGCGACCAGCCGCTCGTGAATCTGCTTCCGCTCAAGCAGGACGACAGCGGCACGCTCGTCACCCAATATGCCATGGGCCCGGTCGGCGACCTCGGCCTGCTCAAGATGGATTTCCTCGGTCTCAAGACGCTCACCGTCATCCGCAACACCTGCGAGATGGTTCGACAGACCAAGGGCATCACCGTGGACGTGGACCAGTTGCCGCTCGACGACGCAAAGGCGTACGACCTGCTCAACAAGGCCAACACGCTCGGCGTGTTCCAATTGGAATCCGGCGGGATGCGCGACCTGTGCCGGAAGTTCCAAATCGCGAGCGTCGAGCATATCACCGCGCTGGTGGCGCTGTATCGTCCCGGGCCGATGGACCTTATTCCCGAATTCATCAAGCGTCGGCACGGCGAGGTGAAGGTGGAATATGAGCATCCCCTGCTCGAACCCATCGCGAAGGAAACCTACGGCATCCTGATCTACCAGGAACAGGTGATGCAGGCGGCACAGGTGCTGGCGGGTTACACGCTCGGCGGCGCGGACCTGCTCCGGCGCGCGATGGGCAAGAAGAAGGTCGAGGAGATGCAGAAGCAGCGCGAGACGTTCGTCAAGGGCTGCCAGGAGAAGAACCGCATCCCCAAGACCAAGGCGAACCAGATTTTCGATTTGCTCGAAAAGTTCGCCGGCTACGGCTTCAACAAATCGCACGCTGCCGCCTACGCCATCGTGGCCTATCAGACCGCGTATCTGAAGGCCAATTATCCGGTCGAATTTCTCTGCGCGATGATGACCAACGACATGGGTGACACGGCCAAGCTCAGTCAATACATCGCCGAGGCGCGCACCATGGGCATCGAAGTGCTCGCCCCAGACGTGAATGAAAGCCGGGTGACGTTTGCGCCAGGCGGGAGCGTAGTGGCACGGGCGTCCCGCCCGTTCGATTCGGAACAGCAACAACGGGGCGAGGCGCACATTCCTGCAACCATGTTGACACCATTCGACGGGTCGCGCCTGGCGAGTGCTTACTCACGCGCGTTACCTCACTGGCAACAGGAAGGCGCGACCTATTTCGTCACCTTTCGACTGGCGGATTCGTTGCCGCAGGACGTTTACAGAAGCTGGCGAGATGAACGCGAACGCGCGCTGCACGAAGCGAAGCAAGCCACCATTGATTCCGAAGAGAAGAAAGCCGAATTGCTGGAGCAAATCGCAGAAGAATACGCCGAAAAACTGGAACGCCACCTCGATCAAGGAATTGGGGAATGTTGGATGCAAAGGCCCGAAGTGTCGCAGATCGTCGAGAATGCGCTACGTCACTTCGACGGGGACCGTTATCTACTGGGCAGCTACGTTGTGATGCCCAATCATGTTCACGTGCTGGTGCGGCCTGCCATGGAGCACAAGCTGCTGGACATTCTGCAATCTTGGAAGTCCTTTACGGCCAAGGAAGCGAACAAGGTGCTTGGGCGATCCGGCGAGTTCTGGCAGCCGGAATCTTTCGATCATATTGTTCGGAATGAGCAGCAGTTGGAGAAGTTCGGTTGTTACATCGAGGAGAATCCGATGCGGGCTGGTTTGCAGGAGGGCGAATATCGCTTGGGTGGTGGAGTAGCACGGGCGTGCCGCCTGTCCGATTCAGGACAGAGACGAACGGGCGGGACGCCCGTGCCACTACAGCCCATCCGCTTCGGCCTCGCCGCCATCAAAGGTGTGGGCGAAGTGGCGGTTCAAACCATTTTGAAAGCCCGCGATGAGGGCGGGAAATTCACGTCTCTCTCGGACATGTGCGAGCGGGTGGACAGCCGCACGGTGAACCGGAAAATCTTGGAGGCGCTCATCAAGAGCGGCGCGTGCGACTGTTTCGGGCAGACCCGCGCCACGCTGTTCGCGCAGACCGAGCGCACGCTGGCTCGCGCGGCGAGCCTCCAGTCCGACAAACAAAAGGGCCAAAGCTCGCTGTTCGGCATGTTGGAGGAAAAGAGCGGCTCGATGCCCGAAACCATCGTCAACCTGCCCGAGTGGCCGCAGCATGAATTGCTGGCGCACGAGAAGGAACTGCTCGGCTTTTACGTCACCGGCCACCCGCTCACTCCCTACGCGCCGATCCTGGAAAAGTACTGTCTGCACCACACCGCCGCCCTCGCCGAACTGCCCAACCGCAGCCTGACGCGCCTCGGCGGTCTCATCGCCGCCGCGCAACACGGCGTCTCGAAGAAGAGCGGCAAGCCCTACTCGATGATCACGCTGGAGGACTTGCACGGCTCGGTGCAGGTGCTGGTGATGAACGAGAACTATGACAAGTTCCGCGCGCTGCTCGAAGTCAACCGGGCCATCCTCGTCGTTGGCGAGGTGAACACCAGCGACGAACGTCCGAAGATCTTTCCGCAGGAGATCATGCCGTTGGAGGATGCGCCCAAGAAATACACCAAACAGGTTCACCTGCGACTGCACACGGCGCATTTGAAACCCGAGAGCATGGAAGCCGTGCGCGACCTGATCACCGCCCATCCGGGCCGGTGTCCGTTGCTCCTGTGTTTTCGCCAGCCCAGTGGCCAGGTCGTGTTTATTGAGCCGCACGAGCGATTTGCCGTAACCCCATCGCGCGAACTGCAGGCGGCGGCGGATCGCTTGTTTGGCGAGGACACCTACTACGTGAAGGTGGACATGTCGTTGCCGGAGCGGCAACAACGCTGGGGCCGGCGTCCTGAAGCGGGCAATGGTGACGAATAGACCGTGGCCCGCGTTCCTGCTGTTCGAAAGTGGCTTCCGGCAAGCCTGTCAGATGTTCCGGCAGCCAGCGTCGCAATCAACCACCGCGAGGGCAGTTCACGGGAATGGCGGGCGCTACACGTTGAACTTGAACAGCAGCACGTCGCCGTCCCGCACCACGTAGTCGCGGCCTTCGTGCGAGTAGTGGCCGGTTTCCCGCGCACGCCCGATCGAGCCGGCGGCCACCAAGTCCTGCCAACTCACGCGTTCGGCCTTGATGAATCCGCGCTCGAAGTCCGTGTGAATTGTGCCCGCAGCACGCGCGGCAGTGTCGCCACCGTGGAGAGTCCAGGCGCGGACTTCCTTTTCGTTGAAGGTGAAGAAAGTCCTCAGTCCCAGCAGTTGATAGGTGCTGCGAATCAACGCGGCCACACCGGATTCCTGAACGCCCAACTCGGCCAGGTATTGCTGCGCTTCTTCGGGCGATAAATCCGCCAGGTCGCTCTCCAGTTGCGCGCAGATGACCACGGTGTCACAGGCATGATGCGTGCGCGTGTAGTCGCGCACTTTGGCAACCTGCGGATGCATGTCGGCGGTCGCCAGTTCGTTTTCCTTCACGTTCGCCGCGAAAATCGTGGGGCGTGCGGTGAGCAGAAAACAGTTTTTCGCCAGTTCCCATTCTTCCTTGGCCAGAGGCAGGGTGGCGGCGGGTTTGCCGGCGTTGAGATGCGGTTCGATTTTGTCGAGCACATGGCTCTCGGCGACGGCGTGTTTGTCGCCGCCTTTAAGTTCTTTGCTGATCTTCTCCCGCCGTCGGCGCAACGCTTCCAGATCGGCCAGCACCAGTTCCGTACTGATGATTTCAATGTCGCGGATCGGATCCACGCTGCCGGTCACGTGGACGACGTCCGGGTCCTCGAAACAACGCACGACCTGTACGAGGGCGTCCACTTCGCGGATGTGACTGAGGAATTTGTTGCCCAACCCCTCGCCCTGCGAAGCCCCTTTCACCAGGCCGGCGATGTCCACGAATTCGATGGCGGCGTGGATCACCGTGCTGACCTTGGCCACCCTCGCGAGGGCGGCCAACCGCGCATCCGGGACACTTACGACGCCGAGGTTGGGTTCGATGGTGCAGAAAGGGTAGTTTTCCGCCGGCGCTTTGTGAGAGCGGGTGACGGCGTTGAACAATGTGGACTTGCCCACATTGGGCAGCCCGACGATTCCGGCGCGCAGCATAAATCTCCAACGGCAAGAAATCGCAAAGCAAGGGGCGAGGGAAGCAAAAACTGCGTGCCGCCTGGCGCTCCAGCGCCGCGTTCAATCGGCAGTTTCTTCGACTGCTTCACGAATCAGCTTCTTGAACTGGCCAACGCCTTCGTCGAAGGCGGCGGCCATGGGCAGGACGGGAGTTCTGCGGATCCGGCGTTTGAATGTCTTCAGGTTTTCCAACGCAGCCGGTTCATCCATTTTGTTCGCCACCACCAGCCGGGGTTTGTGGAGGAGGGCGGGATCGTACAACTCCAATTCAGTTAGCAGTTGCCGGTAGTCGTCCCAGGGCGCTCGGTTGTCCGCGCCTGCCATGTCGAGCAAAAGCACGAGTACCTTGCAGCGCTGGATGTGGCGCAGGAACGCGTAGCCGAGACCGACATTCTGGTGCGCTCCCTCAATCAGCCCCGGCACGTCGCAGACGGTGAGCCGGCGCCAGTCCGGATACTCGACGATGCCAATCTGCGGATGCAGCGTGGTGAATGGGTAGGGCGCGATTTTTGGGCGGGCCCGCGAAATGGCAGTCAGCAGCGTGGATTTGCCGGCGTTCGGATAACCCACCAGGCCCACCTCGGCCATGATGCGCAGTTCGAGCAGGAATTCTCCCTCATCACCTGGCTCGCCCGGTTGCGCGAAGCGTGGGGTCTGCCGGGTGGCCGTGGCGAAGTTGCGATTGCCCAGCCCTCCGCGTCCGCCCTTGCACAAAACAAACTGCTGCCCGTGTTGGGTCAAATCGGCGACCAGTTCTCCCTTGGTTGCGTGGGCTGCCATCGCCGTGCTTTCCTCCGCCTCGCTCAAGTCAACTTCCCGCGCCACGATTCTCCCGGCGCCCCGAATTACCGGGCGCTGGCTGATGCTGGCTTTGAGCATCGGAGCGTCATCGTCGGTCTCCTCGGACTCCGGACCTGCCGGTTCCGTTGTCGTGGGCAGCCGCCACACGAGTGTGCCACACGGCACCTTGACGATGAGGTCCTTGCCGGCTCGGCCATCCATGCCTTTGCCCAAGCCGCCACCGCCTTTCTCGGCAATCAGGCGCGGCACATAATACTGGGCGATCAAATTGTTGAGATCATGATCCGCCTGGAGGATCACGCTCCCGCCGCGTCCGCCATTGCCGCCGCTGGGACCGCCTTTGGGAACATAGGCTTCGCGATGAAACGCCACGCTACCTTTGCCGCCATGGCCGGCTTGAGCGAAAATCTTGATCTCGTCAATGAACATCCGATCGGGGGCTGCTTACGCTTGATCTTAATCCGTTCACTACAGTGCAGCTTGGGTGGCAGGTCAGGAGCAGGTTTAAGCGAATAAAAAAGGCGAGGCGTGTGGCCTCGCCATGAAATTGTCTGCCGATGATCAGTTGGCCGCGGCGACCTCGGCCACGATGTTGACGCGGCGACCATCCTTGTCAAAACGGACCTTGCCGGCCTTCAGCGCAAAGAGCGTCCAGTCGCGACCCGTGCCCACGTTTTGGCCCGCCACGAACTTGGTGCCGCGCTGGCGCACAATGATGCTGCCGGCAGTGACCTCCTCGCCGCCATACGCCTTGACGCCGAGCCGCTTGCTGACGCTGTCACGCCCGTTGCGGACGCTGCCTTGACCTTTCTTATGTGCCATAAACTGTTCTCCTAGCCGTTGATTTCCTTGATCTTCACCACCGTAAGTTCCTGCCGGTGGCCGATGCTTTTATGATAACCTTTGCGGCGCTTCATCTTGAAGGTGAGTTTCTTCTCGCCGCGTTTGTGCCCAATCACGTCCGCCACCACGGTGGCGCCGTTGACGGTCGGAGCACCGACCGCGATCTTGCCGTCGTTGTTCACCAACAAGACGCGGTCAAAACTGACCGATTGCCCGGCTTCCGTGGTCAGGCGTTCAATTTCCAAGGTGTCGCCAGGGGCTACCCGGTATTGTTTGCTTCCGGTTTCTATGATTGAATAGGTCACAGTAAAATCCCGTTCTTTTCCGTTCTTCTAAGGGACGCAGAAGCTATCGAAGAAGCGGGAGATTGCAACTGAAAAAACGCGAAAAACACGGCAATACCCCACCGCCCCGGAATGATGGATGGTGGCTGCTGGATTCCTCGCCCAAGACTCATTGCGGAAAAAGCTCGTTCAGTTGCCTGGTGGTCGCCTCCAAATCGTGCAGCAGCGCGTTCCAATCGGGGGACAAATAGGTCGCATGGGACGCATTCGTCGCACCCTCCAGCGCGTTTACCTGCACCAGATTCTCCGCCACCTCAAGTCGCTGGAGATACTCAAACAACTTCTGCGCGTTGACCGGATGCGGCGCATTGCGGATGACGCCCACCGTGTTGGGAATGAGCAATGTCTCCCGGACAACTTGTAGCAGCCGACGTGAGTCGGCTCCAACTTCCTCGCCATCCAGATGGAGCGGACTCACGTCCGCTGCTGCAAAAACCAAGGTGAGAGGCAGCATGGCCACCGGCGCGCCCTCTCGCTGGCCGGCAATGACATCATCCGAATCCGTCAACCCAATCCACGCCTCCCCCCGGCTGACGAATTTCACGACCACAGAATTGCCATCCACCACAAACGGCTTGTTCGCTGCCAGCGCCCGACACCACTCGAGCCACGCTTCCTCGCCCCATAATTGTTTCAACGCGTGAAAATGGGTGGCCGTCGTGCCGAACTGCGGAAACGCCAGCGCCACCTTGCCCCGCCAGGTTTCGTTCGTGAGTTCGAGGAGTGACGTCGGAGCGGCGTAGCCGCCGACGTGAGGAAGCGGACTTGTCGCGACAGAAATTTGATCCGCCTCGTTACCTCGGCGGCTACCAACGGAAACAAAGTTCGTGTTGATGACAATCCGCCGGCTGCGATGGCCGAACGCGGCCCAACCATTCGTCTCGCGGAACACGTTCTGTGCAGCCAGTTGCCGCGTGCGCATCTCTTCGTTGCCCCAGAACACGTCGCACTGCGGATGATTGCGCTCGGCCAGCAACCGATTCGCCAGCCCGGTGGTTTTCACCGCTTCGCTGTCATAGACGGCTTTGACCTTGAGACCCGTTTCCCTCTCGAACTCGCGCAGAATCGGCTCGGCATAGACCTGGTCTTGCGCGGCGTAAATGACCACTTTATGAACTGATTCTTTAGCAAAAAAGAGGCTCTTGGTTGTGGAGAACAAAGCCACAAGGCAAAAGACGACGACAGCAAGTGGCACGACGTTTTCCCAAACGCCCCAAAAACTCTTTGACTCCTTTCCGTTCACTCCGTCCTCCTGTGTTTGTTTTTCCTCCAGCCCACAGCTCCGTCAGGTGCGCCATATTTGTAGTTATCGCCCCGATGAAGCGAACAAAGCTCCGTAGGAGCGACATCTTGAGATTCCCGTTTGATGTTTCTCGGCAGGATTTCCGATTTGATGTCGCCCCTACGGGGCTTGGTCTCTTGAGCGAAATCGTAGGCTACAAATATATCGCTCCTGACGGAGCTACATGAGCGTTCACCCGCGGCAATCGTCAATCGTAAATCGTAAATCATAAATCCCTACACCGTCCTCCGGTGATACCACCACCATTCGAACAACAACACGACCAGTCCGATGGCCGCCAGCGTGCGCCAGAGTTCCATGTTCGTGCGTTGCACCGTGGTTGCCTCGACCCGGGTGTATTCGCCGAATTTCAATTCGTCGCGCGGCCGGATGTCGCTCTCGTTCGCATCGAGCAAGTTCGCGCAGAACGTGACTTCGTTCGTCCCGGCGCGCAGGTGATAGACACCTTGCTTCGCCGTGTCGCCGAAGACGAGTTCGTTTGCGCCCTCGAAATTGAGTGTGGTGGATTTGCCGTCGGGCAATTTCACCTCGGCACTCTTCACGGGTTCGGCGAGCGCGAGGCGGAAAGGATCGCCGGCTTTGACGAGGAGCTGGGCGCTTTTCGCGCTGGCGGGATTGAGCCAGTCCACGGCGTTGGCGATGAAGATCGGGAAGGACACGCGCAACGGCCAGTTGCTCTCGAGCGGATCAAAGCCCACCCACACGAGGCGTTGCCGCCCCAGTTCGCCCGCGAGGATGAGTGGTGCTTGCGGCGCTTCGAGGATTGAAATCGCCCACGGCGGCGTGCCGCGCGCCGGCGTCAGGCTCTGCACGATCTGCACGTTGTCGAACCCGGCATAGCGCAACAGCGGATGCGTGGATTTCCAGTCCACGATCACCGGTCCATCCACCGACGACACACTCTCCATCCAATTCGGGTTCACGACGCGAAATGCCAGGACGTTGCCCGAGGGCCAGTCGGTGGGCGTGACGCCGTCGAGCACGACGAAATCAAATCCCGCGCCAGCGTCGGTCAAATCATTCGCCACGGCCAAGTTTACGTTTGCCACGGCGCGGAGGGCTTTTTCGAGCAACCGATTGCCGCGGGTGACGAGCAACACGTTCACCGGCTTGGGCAGCAAACTTACGATGGCCGCTTCGTTGTCCGCCGCCAGATCGTCCTTGCCTGTGAGGCGAACGGTGAAGACGCCGTCCTTCGCCTGGGACACGCGGAACACCTGCGGCGCGGTTTGCTGACCGGGCACGGTGAGCGGGCGCGTCTCGAGCAGTTGCCGCGATTCGCCGCCCAGCCCCTGGAAATAGAGTTCGAGGTCGGTGCTCAGGGTGTTGGAGGCCACGTTGACCACGTTGGCGTAGATGGCGCGTTGGGTGGCGTCTTCCGGGTTCGCGCGCACGTCCAGCGCCGTGATCCCGAGATTGTCCGCCCGCTGCCCGACTTTGTGAAAGATCAGCGGCAACGCCTTGAGTTCAAACTCGCTCAGTTCGCTGATCGCGCCGTCGCTGAAGAGATGAATCTCGGCGCTGCGGCGATCGCGCACGAGCGACTCGGCCATCTTGAGCGCGGGAACGAGGCGCGTGGGCGAATCCGCCGGCGCGGCGGACTGCAACACGCGGCGCAGCGCGGCCTTTTCGCTCGTGGCGGATTGTTTGACCTCGGTGTTCGCGCCGGCCAGCAAGACGATCATCTGGTCGGTCGGCTCGAGACTGTCCACCCATTTGAGCGCCTCGGCCCGGGCTTTCTCGAAGCGCGCCGGCGATTCATCGGTGGCCTGCATCGAGGCCGACCCGTCGAGGATGACCACACGCAACTGCGCCGGCTTGGCCTCGGTGGCGAAGTAGGGCCGGGTGAGCGCCAGCACCGCCAGCGCGAGGAGAAGGAGCTGCAAGTAGAGCAGCCAATTCTTGCGCAACTTCTGAAACGGCGCGCTGGCCTGCGTGTCCGCGAGGAACTTCTGCCAGAGCAACGTGCTGGAAACCAGCTTCACCACCCGCTTGCGCTTGAGGAGATAGAAGACGATGACGACCGGAATCGAGGCCGCGAATGCGAAGGCCAGAGGTGCGAGGAAACTCACGGCGCACCTCCGGTTTTTGCCTTGGAGAATTGCAGTAAAGCTGCCGAATCACCCGGAGCAGTTCGAGATGGCGAGCGACTGCGAACGTTTCTCCCTCTCCTGGGGGAGAGGGCCGGGGTGAGGGCGGTCGTTTCAACTAACTTCCTGAATCCGCCGAAGATGTTTGTGTAACGCTCGCCCGCACCCTGACCCTCTCCGCCGGGGAGAGGGAACAGCTTTCGTGCGGCGCTGGTAAATCGGTCATCACTTTGCTCCTCGCCGCGCCTTGGTAATTTAGAGCGAAACCCAATCAAACGGCGTGAGAGTCTGATCACGAGAAAAACCGGCGAACGTTTCTCCCTCTCCTGGGCATCAAAGAGCTTCGCTTCTGGAATGGGCAGTTGCGGCGAGAGAAGCAATTTGTTCGTGATGTAATCTTCAATGCATTGCAGGAGCGAGCACCGCATCCGCTGCCGGCTTACACGAGACCGGGAATTGTTGGGGGAAAGAAGAGTTGGTGGGACGCTCGCCCTCACCCTGACCCTCTCCCCTGGGGAGAGGGAATAGCTATCGCGTGCCGCCGGTAATTCGAGAGTCGAACTGCATTTTGCCGTCGTTTGGTGAATCGGGACGAAGTTAGTGGGACACTCGCCCTCACCCTGACCCTCTCCCCCGAGGAGAGGGAACAGCGTTCGTGTGGCGCTGGAAATTCGGCCGTTCATCCGCCGGCCTCTGTCACTTTGAAATTCGGAGTGAAAGGCAACCAAACAAACATGCGATACAGTCATGCGTGAAACTGGCGGACGATTCTCCGTCTCCCCGGGGGAGAGGGCTGGGGTGAGGGCGAGCGAAAACACAAACGTCATCCCCATACTTCAGCCTTTCGTAGCTGTTTAAGTAAGAGGTCCTGCAAATCCATATTGGACGGCGCCATGAAGAAGTTCATGCCGCGCCTGGTGCAATACTCGCGCAGGCGCTGGACGAAGTTCTGCACAGTCTGCTGATAGGCCTTCATGCGGTAGCGACCAAACGTGACTTCCTGCAAGCCACCGCTCTCGGAATCCACGAGACGCAAATCGCCGAAGGTCGAGGGCGCGAGTTCCTCGGGTGCGAGAATCTGAACGCAGTTCACCTGAAAGCCGCGTCCGACCAGCGCGGTGAGTCCAGCTTCATAACCGGCGGGATCGAGAAAGTCGCTGAGTACGATGGCGAGGCCGGTATGCCGCGCTTCCAACGCGCCGCGTCGCAAAGCTTCGTTCAGATCTGCGCCGCCGCCGCCAGCAAGGGCGTTGAGATTGGCGAAGAATTGCATGGAGGACTTTTTGCCGCGCACGGAACGGAGCGCGCCCTCAATTGCAGATTGTTGGGCGTTGGATGTTGGATGTTGGATGTTGGATATTTCGCCTTTTCCGCCAATCCTTGCTTCCGCATTTGGAAACGGAATCACACTCACGCGATCAAATCCGCACAGCGCCACATAGCCGATGGCGGCGGCGACCTGCCGGGCGAAATCAAATTTGCGCGGTTCGCCGAAGGTCATGGACTCGCTGGCATCGAGAAAAATGCGCACGGGCAGTTCGCGTTCCTCCTCGTAGAGCTTGAGGAACAGGCGGTCGAGACGGCCGAAGAGATTCCAGTCGAGGTAACGGAAATCGTCGCCGGGGACGTAGCTGCGGTGGTCGGCGAATTCGACGGATTGCCCGCGCGCGCGACTGCGGCGCTCGCCCTTGGACGAACTCTTCGCGCGCCGCGCCGCGAGCAATTGGAATTGCTCCAAGTATCGCAGCAGTTCTGGCGTCAGGAGCTTTGACATGGTTCAACCAAGCTTGCCATCGGAAGATCGCAGCATGGTTGATCTGAGGGGATGGCTCAAGTGTGGTTTGGCGCGCTACGCTTAACGGGATTTTGAATCTTGGTCTGCCCGGCAAGGCTTTTGTAGGGTGCTACGGGGAACGTCCCCATGGGCCATACTGATAGTGGAGGAAGACCTGAGCAAACAGAAGGAAACAAAACAGATGAAACGTGTTGTCGAACCAGAATTGATGACGGAAGCAGAGCAGGCGCAGGCTTATGCGGGCGCCGATTTCGAGTCGGCCCACAGCCTTTATCCTCGGTTGTTTGCCGAGAAGTTTCCGCGCCGGGGCAGGCAGGCAACGGTGCTGGACCTCGGTTGTGGTCCGTGCGACGTGACGATCCGCTTTGCGAAAGCCAATCCAGGCTACCGGTTTCACGCTGTGGACGGTTCGGCGGCCATGCTCCGGTACGGGCGTCGTGCTCTCGCTAAACAGCCCACGCTCGCGCGAAGATTCAAACTCATCGAAGGATTCATCCCCGGCGCACCCGTCCCGAGGCGGAGCTACGACCTCATTCTCTCAAGCAGCTTCCTGCATCATCTCCATGATCCGCAAGTGCTTTGGCAGACCGTCCGGCGCTACGCAAGAAGCGGGACGATGGTGTTTGTGCCCGATTTGCGGCGACCCTCCTCGCTGGCCCAGGCCCGGGCGTTGGCAGAAAAATACTCAGGATCAGAACCGGAAGTGCTGCGCCGTGACTTTCTCAACTCACTGCTCGCCGCGTTCACGCCGGCGGAAGTGCGTCGCCAATTACGTCAGGCCGGCCTGAACGGTCTGACCGTTGAGAGCATCAGTGACCGTCACCTGCTGGTTTTCGGAACTGTGACCAATACGGTTCAACCGGCGGCGCTTCGCGACCCAAGACCTACTCGTGAACCTCGTAGAGCGTTTCGTTCAGCACGAATTGCACGTTCTGGCCGAGCGCCAGCCACGGCAGTGCCTTCGGGTTCTTCGCGGCGAAAGCGAAGTATTCAGCCGAGTTGAACTGGATGCGCTGCTTCTGCGCGTTCTGGAGTTTCTGCGCGGCAGCGTCCACCCATTGCGAACCGTTCTGGAAGAAGTTCTTACCCGCAATGAACTGGCCCGATTGTGAGTACTGCGCGAGCCGCACTCTGGAGTCGGGCGCCGGCGCCGAGGTGACCGGTGGCAGGGCCGTGATTCCTAAGGCACGATTCGCCTCCACGGCACTGTCCACTGCGGCAGATGAGGGGGCGGCTGCGGATTTCAGTGCCAAGCCATAGCGCGCGCCGGCCACGGCGCGGTCACCGGCCTGTTCGCGCCGGAAGGAACTCCAGTTTTCCGCCGCGATCTGCCGGGCGGCGCGGTCTCCCTGAAGTTGCGGCAGTGATTGCATTGCCGTGGGCACGTTGCGCCGCGCCTCGTCCTCGACGATCAAATAAGCCGTGTAGGGCGTGACAATACCGTACTGGCGTGCCAGTTCGGTGACTTCGTCCCGCAATTCGGCGTTCTCACCGCGCAAGCGAATTTCGTCCAGCAGATAACCCACGCGTCGCGTGGCCCACAGGCGCGGGATGAATTCGTGTTTGCCGGATTCGCCGGGAAAGCTGACTTCATAGGTGAACCTGCGCGCCACGCCGTTCACCGTACCTTCGAGAATCACAGCCGAATCACCCTTGCCGGAATAGCGGCCCACGAGCACCAGTTGGTCGCCGCGGAACAAGTCCGGCAGCGGCGCGGGATAGAGCTTCATCACGCGCACGTCGCCCGTGAATTTCAGAGTTGGATTGGCCAGCACAGGCTCTTTGATCTTCGAGAAGAAGTTAGAGACCTTCACTTCCAGGTCTTCCTCGGGCAGGACATACTGGCTGACGGCGCGTGTGTCTTCGGTGATCTTGTCGAGCAGATGCGTGTTGACGTCGGTGCCGATGCCGAAGCAGAAGATCCGGGTGCGGTTTTCGTTCTGCTTTTTTACGTTGGCGACAATCTGGGCTTCGTCGGTCGTGCCGATGGTAGGGCGTCCGTCCGTTAGGAAAATGATGACAAACGGTCGGTCCGTGGCGGATTTCAACGCCAGCGCCTTCTGCAGCGCATCGTCAATCGCCGTGCCGCCAATGGGTTTCAATCCCTCGATGAACTCTCCGGCCATCTCACGATTTGCCTTCGTCGCATCCACGAGCTTGTCGAACAATGGTTCGACTTCGGTGGAAAAGCGGATGATCTCGAAACGGTCGCCGTCGTTGAGATTCTCGACACAAAACTGAAGCGCCTTCTTGGCCTGGTCCAGCTTCTTGCCGGCCATTGAACCCGAAGTGTCCAGCACGAATGCGACGTCCTTGGGCACGATTCTGTCATCCTTGACGTCCATACCAGGGGAGACGAGCAGCAGGAAATAGCCGTCTTCACCGCCGACCTTGTGGGCGACCAGGTTCACGCCCAGTTCCTCCTTCTCTGGCGCGAAGTAGAGCGCGAAATCCGTGTCCGGCTTCGCATCGCTGGTTTCAAAGCCCACGGTGGCGCGATTAGCACCATGCCGTTTGATTTCCACCGTGTGGCTCGGCGAGTAAATCGCCTTGAGCGGTTGTTTGGTTTCGAGTTCGACTTTGATGCTGACGCTCTTGATGGGTTTGGCGGAAAACTTTTCCGTGTTCAACGGATACACGTAGTTCAGCAGGCCCGCGTCCGACTTTAGCAATTGAGTGTAGGACAGCGTGATCCGCTTCTTGCTGTTCGGTTCGATGGGAAAGATGCGCACCTTGAACAGGTCGCGGTCAGCGTATTCGAGCAGCGCGGGGTCCTGGGCCTTGCGCACGATGTCCTCGTAAATCTTGCGCGCCTTGTCGGCGGGCAGCAACTCGGCCGCGACCTGTTTGCCGCCGATATCCATGGTGAATTTATCAATTTGCGCGCCCTTGGGCACCGGGAACAAATATGTGCCTTCGAGCCGCGACGGGTTGGGATTGTAAAACTCCTGATCCACCGCCGTGGTCGCCACCTGGCCTTCAATCCGGACGTTGACGTGGTGATAAGTCACTTCCAGCGGGGCAAAAATGTAGGGGCGCGGCGCCGGCGGGATCGGACGCGGCGGCCAGATGGGCGGAACGGGACCGGGCGGACGTGGGCCGGGCCGCCAATGCGCTTCATCCACCACGATAAAACCGTCCGCGCGAGCCTGCGGAAGGGGCAACAAAAGGTTGAACAACGCCAGCAAAGCGGGGAGAGCGAGCAATCGTTTCATGTTCAATTGGACGGCGGCGGCGGGAGAATGCTCCCGGTGGATTCACATGGATTTCACATTCCTGTTTACAGCCGGAGATACGTTGTTAGTATCGCCTCTGCGTAGAGGAAAAACTGCATGAAGAAGATTGAGGCCATCATTAAACCCTTCAAGTTGGAAGACGTAAAAGAGGCATTGTCGGCTCTGGGAGTCGAAGGCATGACGGTTTCCGAGGTCAAGGGATTCGGGCGACAAAAGGGGCATACCGAGATTTACCGCGGCAGCGAATACACCGTGGATTTTCTGCCCAAGATAAAGATCGAAGTGGTGGTGACGGACGCCCGGGTGAATGCCGCCGTGGACGCCATCGTGAAGACGGCCAAGACCGGGAAGATTGGCGACGGCAAAGTGTTTGTCAGCCCGATTGAAAACGCGATTCGCATTCGCACGGAGGAGACAGGCGAACAGGCGGTGTGAAGTTTTCAGGCGCGCTGGTGAAGTGGTCACCATGGTGGAAAGGCTTGATTTTATTAGCGAAAACCCGCTGTGAATAACTCGTGAACAAGAGTTAATATATTGTCCTAGGAACCGCCGTGTGCTTTGCGTAAAAAAGCTCCCGGTGAATGAATTCGCTTTCGCCAGTTTGCCCGCAGAATCAGAGACATTCGGCGGGCTGTTTTATCGGATGTCGCAAGTTGTTGCGGGTGAGCATCTTGATGGTTTCGGAAAGGGTGGCAAGAGCGGGTGAATGTTCGGAAGATTCGGATTTTACTGGTGGGCCGTGTGTTTGAGTCTCCAAACAGGTAGAAAACCAGCCGGTACAACGTGATTTTAACGCTAGGTGAATAAATTGCCTGAAAAATGGGCCGCGGAGGATTCGAGCATGCGTGCCACGGCCGAGAAGATCTGGAGTTCCGCACAGGAGCAGCTTCGCTCCATGTTAAGTGCCGATACCTACAACCTCTGGTTTGCGCCGTTGCGTGCCATTGGGATTGAAGGCAACCACCTGGTTCTGGAAGTCGCCAACGATTTCTGCGAAGTCTGGCTAAAAGACAATTATTTTGGCCTGCTCCAAGATGTGCTGACCCTCGCCGGTGGTCGTCCGCTGCAAGCCAGTTTCAGAGTCGCCTCTGGCAGTTCCGTGCCTGCAGAGACGACCAGGGAAACGACCAAGAAGATCAAAAGCAGCGCACCAGTCCAAGAGCGCAGCCCGGCAAACGGCGAATTAAATTTTAACCCCAAGAATACGTTCGAGACTTTCGTCGTCGGCAACAACAACAACTTCTCCTACGCGGCGGCGTTGGCCGTGGCCCAGGCCCCGGGCAAATCCTACAATCCGTTGTTCCTCTACGGCGGCGTCGGCTTGGGCAAGACTCACCTTCTCCACGCCATCGGCCAACACGTGGTCAGCCACAAGAAGGGCGCGCGCGTCGCTTACGTGTCGTCGGAGAAGTTCACCAACGAATACATAGACGGCATCCAGAACAACCAACTCGTCCGCTTTCGGAAGAAATACCGGCAAACCGATGTCCTGCTGATTGACGACATCCAGTTCCTTGCCGGCAAGGAGCGCATCCAAGAGGAGTTCTTTCACACCTTCAACGCGCTGCATGAAGCCCACAAACAGATTGTCCTCACTTGTGACCGGCCGGCGAGTGAGATTCAGAACCTCGAACAGCGGCTGGTGTCGCGTTTTGAATGGGGATTGGTGACCGATCTGCAGCCGCCGGACGTCGAAATGCGGCTGGCGATTCTCAATAAGAAAGCCCAACTGATGGGCGTGGCGCTGCCGGAGGACATCATCAACTTTCTCGCCAACCGCATTCGCACCAACATCCGGCGACTGGAGGGCGCGTTGATCCGGGTGGCTTCCTATGCTTCGCTCACCGGCAAGAAGCTGACCGTTGAAGTGGTGGAGGGCTTGCTGCGGGAGATTCTGCACGAGGAGGGCCGTTACTCCGTCAATATTGATGTGATTCAGAAGAAGGTGGCCGAGCACTTCGACATTCGTCTGGCGGACATGAGCAGCAAGCGTCGGCCGGAGAATATCGCGTTTCCGCGGCAAGTCGCCATGTTCCTCTCGCGCCAGATGACGGAGAACTCCTTGAACGCCATCGGCGAAGCCTTCGGCGGTCGTGATCATGGCACCGTCCTGCATGCCTGTCGGTTGGTGAAAGGTCGCATGGAAGTGGACGCCCAAGTGCGCCAGGTCGTCCATTATCTTGAAAAGCAACTGATGCGCTGAGGTGTCGCGAGCCGGACGATTCGAACCACGGCTAGATTTCCGTTGCCGACGCGCGTGGGGAATCTCCGCTCGACACCTGAAGCCCATCCTTTGACACTTGCTCCATGCCCGCCATTGCCGTCAGCGGCCTCACAAAGACTTTCCGCACTTACCGGAAGCAACCTGGATTCTCCGGCGCCATCAGAGGTTTGATTCGGCGCACCTACGAACAAGTCATCGCGGTTAACGAAGTCAGCTTCATCATCGAACCCGGGGAATTGGTGGGTTTTCTGGGGCCGAACGGGGCCGGTAAGACCACCACCCTCAAAATGCTCGCGGGGTTGCTGTATCCCAGTGGGGGCCAGGCCCGCGTGCTGGGTTATGTGCCTTGGGAACGCCACAATGACTACCGCCGGCAGTTTGCGCTCGTGCTTGGCCAGAAGAACCAGCTTTGGTGGGACCTGCCCGCGCGCGAATCCCTGGAGTTGAACGCCCGGATATATGGGATTCCCGCCGACCGATTCACCCGCACGGTTGCGGAAATGAGCGAACTGCTCAACGTGCGGGAAAAACTCAACGTCAGCGTGCGCGAGCTATCACTGGGCGAACGCATGAAGATGGAGTTGATCGCCTCGCTGTTGCACCAGCCGAAGATTCTGCTGCTGGACGAGCCAACCATCGGCTTGGACGTGGTTTCTCAGAAGATCGTCCGCGAATTCCTGCGCCGATACAACGCCACGCACCAAACCACCATTCTGCTCACCAGTCATTACATGACCGACATCCAGGAACTCTGCCGGCGTGTCATCATCATTGATCACGGCAGAATCTTCTTTGATGGCCAGTTGAGCGATGTTGTGGACCGCTTCGCGGATTTCAAACTCATCACCATCCACTGCGACGACACGGAAGTCGCCCTCACTGACCAACTGGCCCGCCATGGTGAAGTCGTGGAGAAAACTCCCGGCAGCATCAAACTCAAGATCAAGCGCGACCGCGTCATCCCCGCCTGCAAGGCCTTGCTGGATGACCTCCCGGTGCGCGACATTGACATAGAAGAAGTGCCCATCGAAGACGTCATCCGGCAGATATTTGCGCGGTGACATTGCTCAACCGGGACTCCTTGGCCGACCGCTGCACAACTCCCGCCCCCGACACCGTCTCCGCTGCACGGCGAGGACTGCTATCGAGTCGTCTTTGGCTGTGGTTGGCCTGGGATTCTCAAATCATGGCGCAAGCCGATTGACGCGCCCTCCGCAAAACGCCAGTTTCCCGCAAGTGCAAAACCTTAAAGCCATTGCCGCTATGTCGCTCAATCGTGTGATTGGCGCCGGCAATCGAATTCCTTGGCATTTGCCGGAGGACTTCAAGTGGTTCAAACAAACCACCACTGGTCATCTCCTCGTGATGGGACGCAGGACTTTCGAGTCCATTGGCAAGCCGCTGCCCAATCGCACTACGCTCGTTTTGAGCCGCACCCAATGGACGCATCCGGGCGTGCAAACCATCCAGAATCTGGCGGATTTGCCTGAACGAATTGCTGGGCGACAGACGTTCATTTGCGGTGGTGCGCAGATTTACGAACAGACCTTACCGTTTTGCTCCGAGCTGTATCTTACCCTGGTCAAACGCCAAGTTGAAGGGGACGCTTACTTCCCGCCATTTGAAGACCGGTTTGAACTGGTGACTGAGTTACACGAATGTCTGGATTTCAAGATTCTACACTACCGAAACCGCGCGCCCCACATCTGGAGTTCCGCCCTTCAACCGCAGCAATTCAAGAATTGTGTCGTCGCAACTGAGGCCGGAACCAGTTACCCGCATTGAGGAAAAGTCTCCACAAAGGATTTGCGATAGCCGTGGGTTTTGGTTCTACTTGAACTTTGAATGACCAAACTGTTTGCCAATGATCACCGGGAAGACGGCGCAATCCCTGGCCGTCAATTCGCCAATCCCGTCCTCTGGGTTCTGGCCGGAGTTCCGGCTTTGGACCGGTTTGGGCAGTTCTTGGAAATGAAGGTATCGCCCCCAGTTCAACACGGCAACTGGTCGCGCTTTCCGCTTACGAGTGAAGTAGTTGCGCGAAGAATCGGATCGCCAGGAATGGCCGCACTCGCGCTGCGGTGGGCTATGGCCTGCGGTTGCTCAATCAAGCCATGAACAACCTTCAAGCATTCAAAGCGCTCGTTCTCTATGCCGTCCTCGTGCCGGTGGCGATATTTCTGGGTTACGTTTTGTCCGACCCAATGCAGCGCAGCACCTACATAACGGTGACGTTGCTGCTTGCGATTCTGGCCGCGCCATTGCTGCTGCGCTTTCATTACCCGATCATGCTCCTGAGTTGGAACACCACGGCCGTGCTGTTTTTTCTGCCGGGTCGTCCCAATATCTGGCTGGCCACGATCGCCGTCAGTTTTCTGATCGCCTTTACCCAACGGATTCTGGACAAGGAACGCCACTCCATCCAGGTACCGGAACTGACCCGACCGTTCATTGCCATCGTGTTGGTGACGCTAATCACCGCCCAGTTGACCGGTGGCGTTGGGGTGCAAGCACTGGGGGGTGGAGTTTTCGGCGGGCGGCGCTACATCCTGCTCTGGTTCGCGATTCTTGGCTACTTTGCCCTCGCCACCCAGCGCATCCCGGCCAACCGCGCGGGCTTGTATCTGGGACTGTTCTTCCTAGGTGGCGTCACTTGTTTTATTGGCGATTTGTTTCCTGTGCTGGGGGACAAGATCCCGTTTCTGTTTTACGTTATTCCGCCCTATAACTTGAATGTCGCGGAACTGCATCTGGGCGCCTCCCGATTGAGCGGCTTGACTGCGGCTTCCATCGGCGTTTTCGGATTCATGATGGCCAAGTATGGGATTCGAGGCATATTCATGAGTGGCAAGCCGATGCGCATTGTGGCCCTGCTGATCTTTACCGGAGTGGGATTGTACGGCGGCTTTCGATCCATGCTGCTCTCCCTGCTCGCGGTCTTCGTGGTGCAGTTCTTCCTGGAAGGTTTGCATCGCACCAAGCTGTTGCCCGTGTTTGGGGCAATTCTGCTCCTGGGTGGCGCGGTGAGCGTGCCGTTTATCTCCAAGCTGCCGCAAACTGTGCAACGAGCCATGGCTTTTCTGCCCGTGCCCATTGATCCGATCGCCCGGGAAAGCGCACGCAATTCCTCGGAATGGCGGCTGCAAATGTGGCGGGCATTGCTTCCAGAGGTACCCGAGCACCTGTTGCTCGGGAAAGGACTGGCCATCTCCCGGGAAGACCTCGCGTTCTCGACGGATTACTTCTTTCAAACGCGAACCATCACTGAACGGGACTGGCATGCGGCGGTGGTCGGCGACTATCACAATGGTCCGCTCTCGGTGATTATTCCTTTCGGCATTTGGGGAGTGCTGGTGTTCGTTTGGTTCATGATAGCTGCCCTGCGGGTGCTCTATAACAATTACCGCTATGGCGACCCCGAGTTGCGGGTGGTCAACACGGCTTTGTTCGCTGCCATCATTGGCAAGTTTTTCATGTTTTGGTTCGTTGTTGGCGCGTTAGCCACCGACATGCTGTATTTCGCGGGGATCCTAGGTTTGAGTGTGGCGTTCAATGGTGGTATGGCGCGGCCCGCGCTCGCACCGCAGACTGAACCAGTCCCAGCCAGGAACAAACCTCCGGTCTGGTCGCGTCCGCGTCCGGTGTTCGGTCGGCAGCTGAACTGATCGCAGTAGCGACAATTGGCGGCGGCGGACGGCTCGTCTGGTTGACAGACGGCGTCCTCCGAGTTGGGCCGGAAGACCCGGTGATCTGTGGATATTGGCATTTGACTCGCGGGTGAATCCGAAATCACCAATTCAAGCAGTGCGCTTTTCCATCATCACCCCGAGTCGCTGCAATTCGGAATGGTTGCGCCTGTGCGTGGCTTCCGCGGCCGACCAGGGCGTTGATCTGGAGCACATCGTGCAGGACGCCCAATCGGATGATGGCACCCTGGACTGGTTGCTCCAAGACGCCCGGGTCAAAGCCTTCGTCGAGGCGGATGGTGGAATGTACGACGCCATCAACCGCGGATTGCGGCGCGCCACCGGTGACATTCTCGCCTATCTGAACTGCGACGAACAATATCTCCCTGGCGCACTGGCCGCCGTGCAGGAGTTCTTCCTACATCACCCGGAAGTCGAGGTGCTCTTTGCGGATTTCGTGGTCGTGGACGCGCGCGGCGAGTACTTGTGTCATCGCAAGGTCCAGGTACCGCTCCGGCATCATTTGTGGGTTTCGCATCTGCCGGCGTTCTCCTGCGGCATGTTCTTCCGCCGGCATCTTGTCCATGATGAGGGCCTCTACTTCAATGCCCGCTTGCGGATTGTGGGCGATGGCGACTGGGTTCTGCGGTTGTTGCATCGGGGCACGCGCATGGCGGTGCTGCGCCGCTTTACCTCCGTCTTTACGGTGCGCGAGGTAAATCTGGGTTTGGGGGAACAGGCTCTGAACGAAGCCCGGGCGTTGAACGCCACTGCCCCTGCGTGGGCGCGGGTTCTCAAGCCTGGTTTGATCCTGCACCATCGCCTGCGGCGGTTCCTTGGCGGTCTTTATCTTCAACGGCCCTTCAGCTTTGAACTCTACACCCGCCAAAGTCCTGGCCAACGGGTGCGGCGGGAAGTTTTGTCACCTCGCTCCCGGTGGCGCACCCGCGTGTGAGGCTGGAAGTTCAGCAGGTCCGGGTGGCAGGCCGATACCAAGCACCCTCCAAGACAGGATGGCGACCGAAACTGCGAAGCAACCGCCCGCACAAATCCCCTTATGCGTAACAGCGCACTTCATAAACTCGTGCCGTGTCCGCGCCGTTTGTCGCGCTGATTTCCAGCCGAATGGATGTTGCCTCGACCGGCTCAAAGTTATGGCGGTTCAACCGCTGATGATTGCCCGTCACTTTCACGAGTGAATGACGCCGGCCAGTCGCGTCGGTGTAAGACAATTCATAGTCGCGAACCGTTTCCGGTTGCGGCCCGCGAATCATCCGGCTGGTGGTGCTGTCGGACGCGCTCAAGGTAAGCTCCCGCTGGAAACCGGTGTCAAAGGTGATTTGCACGTGCCGAATCCGTTGCGGTTGCGTCCAATTCAATTCCAGCCACGCGCCGTCCGCCTGCATTTTGCCGGCCCAGAGATGATCTGTTTGCTTGGGCAGATCGCGCACGTATCCATTGATGACATGATCGGCATCGGCGCCGGATTGTTCGTCGGAGGCGCTAACCTCCGCGGCGCGGGCCACGTCCACCGGGTCGGTGTGCCGGCGGCCTTTGATGGTCTGATCGTCGCGCAAAAGCATCCGCTGCAACTCCTGCATTCGCGTTTCGTCGTTCGCCAGTTCGCGCGGCAGAATCCCGCGGCGCGCACAAAGCGCCGCCGCCGTGCCCGCGGCCTGACCGATGACGGAACACGTCGCCATGACACGGGTGGAGGTGAACGCAACGTGCGTGGCGCTGAGATTGCGACCGGCCATCATCAGGTTGCCGATGTTTCTGCTGTACATCGAACGCAATGGAATGTTGTAAGGCTCGGCCATGCGAATCTGCCGCGCCGGACGTTCCTGCCATTGGTCAAATCCGCTCGGCGGATGGTCGTCCATGGACCAGCCGCCAATTGCCACCGCATCGGGAAAATCGGGATGCTTCCCCTCCAAATCATGCTGGGTGAGGATGTGATCGCCGACGATGCGCCGCGAGCCGCGTTTGCCGGGAATCATGCCCACCCAGTCCAGGCCCCAGTTCGTGCTGTCCGGTTTGTCGCCAGAGTTCTTGATGTAGTCCCACACGCCCATGACGATGGCGAGCAGTTCGAAGCGGATGCGCTCGTTGTCGCGGATGGGGTCAATTTGTCCGCCCCACTCAATCCACCAGTAGCCGTATTCCCAGGAGTTGACCGGACGAAACTGAAGCTGGGCTTTGTGGACCTTGCGCGCCCACTTGGGCGGCGTGAAGGGCACGGGCCTGCCATAATTGCGCGACGTGAACAGAATGCTCGAACCGAGCGTTTGCTCATCCGCTTGATCCAATGCCAGCGATTCGTTGAATTCGCTCTTTGCCTCGCGGCCCCGGCGCATCTCGGCTCCGGCTTCCAAACCGAGACGGCAATCGCCCGTGCAATCGAGGTACAACTTCGACTTGATGCGATACAGATGCTCGGTCTTGTCGCAGCGCACCATGACTTGTCGAATCAAACCGTCCTTCGTTTCGGCGGCAAAGAGCGGGCTGTCGAGCAGCAGCGTGATGTTCGGCTCGCTCTTGACCTTGTCATAGAGCAACAAGTCCCACAGTTCGAAACTCCGATGCGGGTTGTTCACGGCATCGTCGAGTCGGAATTCCTCAATCAATCCGCCTTCACGCCAGCCAGGCCGCCCGCCATGGATGTTCGCGCCGACGATGTGCATCTTCACCTCGCTTGAGGCGTTGCCACCGAGGCGCGAGCGATCCTGGACCAACACCACCTTTGCGCCATTACGCGCGGCGGCAACGGCCGCGCACACTCCGGCCATCCCGCCACCCGCCACGAACACGTCACACGACAGATCCACCAACGCCATGTGCGGTTCGCCGACGAAACGCTCCGCGCCGGACACGGGCGGGGCCACGGCGGCGAATGCGTTGGAGATTTCTTCGCGGTGGGGCGGCGTGGCGGCCAGACTGTCCACGCGAACCATGACGGAATACCCGGTTGCGGCACCGGCCAGAGACAAGAAATGGCGTCGGTTCATTGCGCGGCAACGATAGTGAACGCAGGCCGTGGCGCAACGCCGGAATCAGGAACCGGTGTTTCTTCAACCTGCGGTTTCGCATTTGGCTTTGTTCGACTGGTGCGGCAACGCAACGAGAAGTGGCTCGTTCATCCCGACCCAGGAACCGCCAGGGCGTAACACTGGTTTTCCAACTGGCGCACGCGCTGACTGGAAAGTCGGCGTTGCCGTCGGACGGTTCACGATAGCCTCATTCGCCTGACACTCATTCCCCTGACAAAATATTCCCGGCCCTCGGACTGCCGACGTATTGGCGGTAAAATCCTCTTCCTGTCCGAAAGCGGTGCTCAAGCCACCCGCACTCCAGACGCTGTCGCGCCTGCCGGGCATCTACCAAACTCGTGAAACATTAAGACTGCCCCGCTATTCCGTCGTCAGAAACGGCGGGATGGGACAATCCAGCGTGTCGGCGATGGCGCGGAGCAATTCCGCTTCGCGTTCTTGAATCACGCCGTCCGCGCCCACCACGTGGACGCAGGCATCGAGGAGATTCTTTTTGATCTGCGGCGCCGCTTGCGCCAGGCGGTTCAGCGCGGTGTCAATTTGCGCCAAGCCGCATTGGGCGCGCGGCAGCAACGCCACGCCACCATTGGGCGAACGCAGATACGGCACACCAGCCCGAAAGGCGTGCGCCACCTCGGCGTCGTTCTGATGGCCAATCTGTGCCAGCGCCGAGAGCAACAAGGCGCAATCCGGTAACAGCGGGCGCAGGGAATAGAACTGGATCACCGGCGGACGGGTCTTCTCAAACTGCGGATCGAGATGTCGGCGGATGACCTTTTGCAGAATGAACTCGAACAGATCAATCTGGCGGTCGCTTTCGATCAGCCATTTGAGCGTACGCCGAAAATCCCGATATTCTTCGGGCCGCAACTGGCGCAAGGCGGGGATGGCCAGGTCCACCAGCGGCAGGCGGGCCCGGGCAGCGACTGGCGCGATCTCTGGAATCAAGCCGACGGTCTGTTCTTGAATCGCGGTGCCGGCTTGCGACGCCACTTCCTGGAGTTGCGTGGCGCGCAGTTGTTCGTCCCCGCTCAACACCAGCGCATAGACGAGCGCCACGGCGGAGAGTGGTTCGCGGGTGGCGGCCTGAACGGTCGCGGGAAAGGAGGCGCGCAATTCCTCGGCGTAACGCAAATGCAAGGGCGTGGGCTGGCCCAGACTCGGCATGACGGTTTGCGCCTGAATGACAGTGCCAGCGAGTCCGGCAACGTTGGCTTGTCCGCGCGGCATGCCGGGAATGGGCGGGAAAGGAAACGGAATGACCGGCGGCCTGGCGCCGGCGCGCGGCGGGGGCGGTTCGACGGCAGCCGGTGCGGCGGTGGCGCGCGGGAATTTACCGTCCCAAGCCGGATCAATGGCGCGGATGCGTTTATCCAGCGGCGGATGCGTGGCGAACGCGTTCATGAACGAGGAACTCATGGCGCTGCCAAAAAACATGTGACTGGCTTCCTCAGCGTGCGGCGATTCCAACCGCGATCCGTAAACCAACCCACCAATCCGCTGCAACGCGCCGGACAAACCGGCGGGGTTGCGCGTGAACTGCACCGCGGCAGCGTCGGCCAGGTACTCGCGCTGTCGGCTGACGGCCGCCTGGATCAACCGGCCAAAGAACACCCCAACCCAGCCGATGAGAATCAACACCAGGCCGATGATGGGAAGCGGATTGCGATCCCGTCCACTGCCCCGCACCCGCAGCAGAATCCGGCCAATCACCGTCAGGCACAGGATGCCAAAGATGATGCCCATGAGCCGCAGGTTGAGCCGCATGTCGCCGTTGAGAATGTGGCTGAACTCGTGGGCGATCACGCCTTGGAGTTCGTCGCGCTTGAGCAACTGCATGCACCCGCGCGTGACGCCGATGGCCGCGTCGTTCGGAGAATGACCGGCGGCGAAGGCGTTGATGCCCATTTCGCGGTCCATGACATACACCTTGGGCACGGCCACGCCGGAAGCGAGGGCCATTTCCTCGACCACATTAAGCAGCTTGCGCTCGTCAGGTTCGCTGGTGTTGGGCGAGAGCAGCCGGCCCCCCAGCGATTCCGCCACGGCGCTGCCGCCTGCGGCGAGTTGCATGGTCTTGAACACACTGCCGCACACGATGACCCCGAGCGTCCCGGTGGCCACCCAAAGCAACAGTTCGGGACGCCAGAGCGCGAACTCCGGCGGCGCGTGGCGTTGCGAGGCCGTCACGCCTTGAAACAACAGCGCTGCGGCCAGATACACCGCGGCCACAATCGAGAGCACGGCCAGCACGAAGTAGAACACCAGCAACTTCGTGTTGCGGCGGGCTTTGTCTTGTCGCTCAAAAAAGTCCATTCAGAATCAACGCGTTTTGGTTCGGCGCTGGTCGTTCAAATCCACGAACGAAAACCAAAGGCCATGCCCACCGCAATCAGCCAACCCCCGCAAACTGCCAGCACTCCGTATGCGAAACGCTGGCGGCGAACCGCGGAAGCAACAAACGTGACCGAGGCGAGCCAGCATCCCAGCATTATACAAAGCGAAGTCCACCTGCTTTCCTCGATCAAGAAAAACATCCACACCCAAGGGCCCAAGAGAATGGTCAGCAGCCAGATTCCCAATTCCAGCAGACCAAGCAATTCTCCGGAGTTTGTGACGATTCGTTTCATGGTCTCGAAATGGCAAGCTGCTCAACCCGGAAGATCCAGGCCCGCCAGATTCGCGCCCAGCCCCGCAACGAGCAGCCCAAGCACGGCCACGCCCAAAGGTCTGGCGGTGGCCCTAAAGTTCAAACACAGGAACATGACGTCCGCCAGCGGGAGAAACATGCAGCCAAAGAACCACCAAAGACTGCGCTTGAAGGCAACCACCAGGAACATGGCTTGGCCAACCAAGGCCGTTGCCAATCCAAGGAGCAACAGAATGTGTCCCATGACAATCATCGGTTCCGTCCCACGAACCGGTTTGGCCGACCGATTCACCGGTGAAATTCCGGCCACGTCAGAAGGATACCTTCGGCGCTTCGCGTTCCTCGGCCTTTTCCACGACAAACAGTTCGGCGGGGCCGAAGTTGAACATGCCGGCAATGATGTTGCTCGGGAACACTTCGCGCTGCGTGTTGTAGGTCATCACCGAATCGTTGTACGCCTGGCGGGCGAACGCGACCTTGTTTTCCGTCGAGGTCAGTTCCTCCATGAGATTGTTCATGGTGGTGTTGGCCTTGAGGTCGGGATACGCCTCGGACAACGCGAACAAGCGGCCCAGCGCGCCGGTGAGCGTGCCTTCCGCCGCGACCAGTTGCTTCATCGCGGCTGGATCGCTCGGATCGGCGGCGACCTTGGTGTTGGCGGACGACGCGGCATTGCGCGCGGCGATGACGGCTTCGAGCGTGCCGCGTTCGTGCTTGAGATAACCCTTGGCGGTTTCGACCAGATTGGGAATCAGGTCGTAGCGGCGCTTGAGCTGCACGTCAATCTGCGCCCACGCGTTCTTGAAGCGGTTGCGGAGCGTGACGAGTTTGTTGTAGCCGCCGATCACAAAGATGACGGCGAACAGCGCCAGCGCACCCAGAACAATTACAATCAGCAATAGCGGTCCCATAACCATAACAAGCCTTTCGTTAAATGTTGCCTGACAAGTAGGGCAATGCGCCGGAACGGGCAATTACAATCTCGCGAACTGAGTGGAGCAGCCCCGCGCCGCCGTGGTCGAGAAACGTGGCACTCGCCGGCGCCAACTCTCCCGGGCTCCAGTACTCCGTGGTCGTCCTCATTTCGCGAATCCGCGCTGCTTCAGCCAATACTCGCAATCACGCGTCCACGGATGCCGCTCGCCCTGGCCGAATTGCCATCGCCGTGGTTGTCCCCGCCCAACTGGTCATCGAGGTAATTGGTGAAGACGGCAGACATTCCAACTGGCCGTGTACCACGACGACGTGCAAGATTACTCGACCAACGAACCCACCATGGACGGCACCGCCTCGGCGATTTTGATGTTTGTGCTGTGTGCGGGCGGGCAATAACCGGGAAACTCCATGCTCCCTCAAAGTTCCAAGGCGGGCAAACGATAGCATCTGGCTGAATCCGGGTGTTCACGCCAAGACAACTTTGGCGATGCGCCGTTAATGCGTGACTCCTTTTCGTTGCGTCCGTCGCAAGCTCATCGTGAAACGAAAAGAAGCGCCAGCAGTAGAATAGCGAGGATGGACCCAAGGCCGAGGTTGGCAAGAAAGCGTTCCTTTCGGAAAAACACGACACACCAAACCAACATTGCAGCAAGCGAAATGTACAACGGGATGTAGTCAGAAGTGTGACCGAGCGCTGGTGCTCGAAACCAGTTGGCCCAGCAGAGCAACTCCAGAAAAACAAACAGAATTAGACGCAATAGTTTGTCCCAGCGCATCTTGGTTCACCGGTGTTGTGGAGGTTGTTGATTTCATATCACTTGCGAGGCGATATGAAGAAGCTGAATGGGATCACGGAGCAAAATGCAAGCGGTGGCCCGATTATTCCCGCCGCAACATAGTATGCCAATGCATGGTAATTGGGTACCCCCACAAACGTGGCCAAAAAAACGATCCAACCCCAACAACCACCCGTGACTGTGCCAATCCTAAAGGAGCACGAGGGTGATAAGCTGGTAGTGACCCCACAAGCGAACCACAGGCAGACGGACGCAAAGGTCAGAATGCTCAAAAATGCATCCGAGTCAAAGAAACTAGCAGTCCAGATGGCGATGAAACCAATGCCTACTGCCCCGGAAAAAGAGCACAGTAGACCCCTCCAGAAAAGTTTTGGACTTCCAGATTCCCTCGCACGAATAAGTTTCGCAAGCCTGGTGGCTTTCATAGTCTGCCCACACGAACAGGACGCTCCGGCGACTCTTCGTTCTCCTCACCTAG
>JAHCLO010000043.1 GCA_026125285.1 Verrucomicrobiia bacterium
ACACCTATTCCCGTTCTGGACGCAAGCCATGATTTCGAGCATCCGCGCGTTCGTGGCAGCGTCCTTGACGGCAATTCGCAAGGTGTGCTGGCCGAGATTTCGCCCCATGACTCCGACATCGCGCAGATACAAACCCTGTGCGCGGCAGCGGCTGACGAATTCTGCCGCCGTTGGACCGTCTTCCGGCAGATGACAGAGCAGGAAGTTCGCGATGCCGGGAACGATTTCCCAGCCGTGAAACCCAGCCAGTCCGCGGGTGAGAAGGGGCCGGAGTTCATGAGTTTCCGTGTAACGTGCGGCATAGTAATTCGCATCCTGCAACGCCGCGACTGCCGCGACTTGCGCCGGCAAACTCACCGCCCACGGTGGTGTGATACCGCGCAACTCTTCGATCATCGGTGCGGGACCGCACAGATACGCCGCGCGCACGCCGCTCAAGGCATACACCTTGGACATGGACTTGCACACAACTACATTCCGGCTGGCGGCGGCAAATCGTTCCAGCGATTCGTCCGGCCCGGCATATTCCACGTAGGTTTCATCAACCCACACGCGCGTTGTCTTCGGAATTCGTCTGAGGAGCTCCTCCATTTCGCGCCGGCTCACGTGTTGACCGGTGGGACTGTTGGGATTTACCAACGCGATCAAATCGTAACCACGTTGTGCCTGTGCGGCAAGTTCGCCAAGGTCCACGCGATAGTTGTTTTCGCGCGACAAGGACAGGCGATCCACCCGGCAACGGACGACCTGCTCCAGCACATGGGCATACTCGCCGTAGGTCGGATCGAGAATCAGGACGCGTGACGCCGGCTTGAGCCAGTGTCGGAACGCGAGGAAGATGGCATCTGACGAACCCGCGGCGGGCAAGATGTTCTCCGGTGTGACGACCCGCGTCCGGGCAATCGTCCGCACCATGCCTTCACCGGCCGTCGGTGGCGAAGTGCGCAATAGCCACGGCAAATCCTCCTGGAGCGCGGCCATCACGTGCGGTGAAGGCGGAAACCACGCATCCAGCACGTCCGCATTGATGATGGTGTGCCGGCGGTCCAGGTGATCGAACTCCGGCCCGATGGCGTCGAAGAACGCGCCACCGTGAAAACAATTCGCCGGTTTGCGAAACGGAAAGTTCAAGCGCCAATCCAGCGAACGTTCCAGCCGGTGGAGCAAGGGATCAAAGTCCGGCAGCCGCGCACGCAGTTGCGCAACCGTGGCCGCGAGCAATTCATAGGTCACGGCGCCGGACTTGAACTGCCGTCCCAGTCGTTCCAGACCCACATGCAGATACAGGTCCAGAATCTCCCGTCGTCCGATGGCCACGATGCGTTCGCCGCCATGCGCCTCCACCCACCGCAGCGCGGCGTACATCAAGGCACAGGCAATTTCGCGGCCGCGATGAGCGCTCGTTACCGTGAGCAAGCGCGCCTCGTAAACCTTTCTGCCGATCAACTGAGGGAAATCCTCCCGCCGCAGATATTTGTCCACGGAGTAGCGCCCGCCTTCGGGAGGCGTGATGCTGATGAAGCCGGCGACGACGCCATTCAGCGAGGCGACGAGATACACATTGAAGTTGTCCAGGGCATCGCACAACCGGCCCTCCGGTTGGGGCGCGTGCTGGCCCAGTTCGTGTGCATACACTTCGTGACGCAGGCGGAAAATCTCCTCCCGCTCCCTCGCTTCGGCCAACCGCAGGGTAATTGGCTTTGGGGCGAGACCGCGGCTTGCGGGCGGGCGCAAGGCGCTTGACGCGTCGGGGACTTCGTCGCTTGAGGCCGCGGTGGATTCCTGCCGCAACGGCTCCAGGATTTCGATTTGTCTCATGGAAGCGACCGTAGCTTGTCCGCCGGCAAAGCGTGAATTGAAAAATAATCCATAGAATTGATTTTGCCGATGCCTCCGCTGCCGGCAGCCGATGCTTTTATTGCCCCGCACTGCCTTCTGGTGTAGTACTGCGTGCATCACAATGTCAGCGCCAAACATTTTAACGGTGAGCTTCTTGTTGTTTGCCACTTTGCCAGTCCTGGCTGATTGGCCGGACTTTCGCGGTCCGTGGGCCAACGGTCATGCTACGCAACCAGGCGCGGCGAAACCGGCGGGATTGCCGCTGACCTGGAGCGAAAAGGACAACGTCAAGTGGAAGACCGCCATTCCGCATCGCGGCTGGTCCACACCTGTGGTGTTGGGCAAACAAGTCTGGATCACGACGGCCACCGAAGCGGGCCATGATTTCTTTGCCCTCTGCGTGGATGCGGACACGGGCAAGATCCTATTCAACGAGAGACTATTCCACAGCGCCAACCCCGAACCATTAGGCAACAGTGTGAATTGTTACGCGGCTCCATCCGCAGTGATTGAGCCGGGCCGGGTGTACGTTCACTTTGGCAGCTATGGCACCGCCTGCCTGGACACCGCCACCTTTGAGGTGCTATGGAAACGAACCGGTCTGCCGTGCCGACATTTCCGCGGACCGGGTTCCTCGCCGATTCTCCACCGGGATTTGTTGATCCTGACAATGGACGGGATTGACGTGCAATATCTGGCCGCACTGGACAAGCGCACCGGGCGCACGATCTGGAAGACCGACCGCACCGCCGATTGGAACGATCTGAACGCGGACGGTCAACCCGCGGGCGAGGGTGACTTCCGCAAGGCTTACACCACGCCAATAATCGTCGAAGTGAACGGCCGCACCCAGATGATCAGCATCGGCTCGAAGGCCATGTACGGTTACGACCCGCTGACCGGGCGCGAATTATGGAAAATCGGCACGGGCGGATATTCAGGGGCCGCACGGCCGGTGTTCGGCCACGGCCTAGCGTTCCTGGGCACGGGCTTTGGCAAAACGGAGTTTTTGGCGGTGCGCCCGGATCGCGAGGGCGAACTCCAGGAGTCTGACGTTGCCTGGCGCACCACGCGCGGCGCGCCGAAGATGCCGTCGCCATTGCTGGTGGACGATTTGCTTTATCTGCTGGCCGACAACGGCATCGTCCGTTGTGTCGAAGCCACCACGGGGACAGAAGTCTATCAGGAGCGAATCGGCGGCGAGTTTTGCGCGTCGCTGCTTTATGGCGACGGTCGCATTTACGCGTTTGACCGCGATGGCAAAACCACGGTGCTGAAGGCCGGGCGCAAATTCGAGGTGCTGGCCACAAACCGGCTGGATGATGGCTTCATGGCCTCACCTGCCGTTTCCGGCAAGGCGCTGATCTTGCGGACCAAGACGCATCTCTACCGCGTAGAAATTGACCCGGCGTCCCCATCTGGCGGGAGATGATGTCAGCCTTCGAGGACTGAACACTTGGCGAAGCGGTGGTGGTAGGTTGGTCGGAATTGAACAAACATTTCTGATTTCAGTGTATGGCTCAAGCTCCGCGCAACTGTGCCGCGTGATTGCGTTCGCTGATCTGGGAATTCAGCGTGAAGAAATCGTAAAGAATGCCGAGGCCGAACAATCCCAATGTCAGCAGGTACAGAATTCCGGTAATCCATTTGCCCAGATAAAATCGGTGCAGACCGAGCCAGCCCAGGAAGGTGAGCAGGATCCAGGCGACCGAATAGTCCGACCGCCCGGCCACATAGCGCCGGTCCGCCGCCCGATCCATGGACGGGATGAGAAACAAATCCACCAACCAGCCAATGAGGAACAAGCCGGCGGTGAAAAACCAGATCACCCCGGTGATTTGCCGCCCGTAGTAGAAGCGATGCGCGCCAGTAAAGCCAAACAGCCAAAGCACGTAGCCCACGACTTTGCTGTGCGTGTCAGGTGATACACTCATAACGCCGCGACGTTATCGCCGGGCGGGGTCCGCGGCAATTACAAGTCCGAGCAGCAGTTATAGGCATTGGGTAGTTCTGGCAGTTCAACGGTGATCACATACCGAGCGTTCTCGTGCGCCGCGCGGTAATTCCGGGTTGACAGCCTCCCTGCCTCTGAGACGTACTATCCCCCGGCAAACGCCCCCGAATTCCCGACTATGTCAACCGTTCAATCAACTTCCGCACCAACCGCCAGTCCACGTCGTAGTTGTGCCGGACTTTGAAACAAGCCACGCCTTGCCGAAGCCACGAACAAACATGATCCTATGAAACAAAATAAACTCTGGTTCGTTTACACAGTGGTCACCATGCTGGCCTGGGGCCTCTGGGGGGCCGTCATGAACCTGACCGCCGACGCCGGCTTCCCGGAAACCCTGGGCTACGTGGTCTGGGCCTTGACGATGATTCCGCCCGCGCTGGTGGCATTGCGGCTCATTGGATGGAAGCTGGATCATAAACTCCAGGCGATTCTCCTCGGTTGCACGGCGGGGCTGCTGGGGGCTGGTGGCCAGTTAATACTTTTCAAGACATTGCGCATCGCTCCCGCGTATCTGGTCTTCCCGTTCATTGCGTTGTCGCCGCTGGTCACGATTGTGATGGCGCTGATCATTTCCCGCGAGCGGGCTTCTTCCAAGGGCTGGATCGGCATTGTGCTGGCGCTGTTGGCTGGGGTGCTTCTCTCCTATGCGCCGCCCGCCGGGGACGGGAAGGCAGAGTTTCTCTGGGTACTCCTGGCACTGCTGGTCTTTCTGGCCTGGGGCATCCAGGGATTCGTCATCTCGCACGCCAACAAAGTCATGAAAGCGGAAAGCATCTTCTGCTACATGATGCTCACCGGCATCCTCCTGATCCCGGTGGCGCTCGGCATGACGGACTTCAACCAAACGATCCACTGGGGATTCCAAGGACCGTATCTCGCTGCCTGCATCCAGATTCTCAACGCCGTGGGCGCGCTGCTGCTGGTGTATGCCTTCCGCTATGGCAAGGCCATCATCGTGTCGCCGCTGATCAACGCGGGTGCGCCAGTCATCACCATCATCCTCTCGCTGCTGATAAGCCAGACGGTGCCGAACTGGGTCAATGCCACCGGCATGATGGTCGCCATTATCGCCACGGTGCTGATGGTGCTGGAGGAGGAAACCAGGTCCGCAAAGCCATCGGGTTGATCCCAGCCGCCACTGATGAACCGTGAATTCGTGTTTGCGCCTGACCGGCCTGGGCCGGGACGATTGAGGTTGTGCCAATTGACTCGCCCGCGTCCGCGCGTCACGGCATGCTCGGTTCTGTGATGTCGGTGCCACCCATCGAACAGGTTTGTGAGAAACTCGCCGCCAGTCTGGCAGACGGGACTTTCGTACGCTTGGTATTGTCGGCTCCGATCAGGGTAGAGGTCGGTCCGCAAAAGGTTCTGGGCCGTTGCGTGGTCTTGAAAGGCATCCCACACCTTTCACTGACATTGCGCCACCCGACCCAGGACTTGACGAAGAATCTTCCGCTGGCCGAATGTGCCGCGTGGTTGCACGGTCAACTCGAACACGAATTTCGCAGCGCGTTGCTCGGCACGACCGTCCGCGACTGGCAGTTCATTTCCGCCGAGCCAGGCAGCGCGCGGTTGATAGATCACCAGCCTTCCCGCACGAGTGCTCCGCCGCGCGAACATGACCGCAAACACATGGGATTCCTCGATGCTTCGGCGCGGGATTGGTTGGAGGGATTGGCTATCCTGGACGCCACTGGCAAAGTCCGTGCCTCGATGGCGGACAAACACCGGCAGATCAATCACTATCTCGAAATCCTCTCTCATCTGGCGAAGGAATGTGGCTGGCTCGAAGCTCCAATCGCCGGCGCGAATGAACTTCAAGCACACAATCCGCCGTCTCCCCAGCAGGCGCTGGTGATTGCCGACATGGGCTGCGGCAAGGGCTATCTCACGTTTGGCGCGTGGCACTTGTTTCATCGCATCGGAAAGCAACCAGTGCGCATCCTGGGCGTCGAAGCACGTCCGAGTTTGGTTGCGACCAGCAACAAACTCGCCCGACAGATCAATGCCAAAAGATTGGAGTTTGTGGCCGGCTCGATTCAATCCGCCAGCCTGCCGCCCTTGGACGCGCTGATTGCCTTGCACGCCTGCAACACAGCCACCGACGACGCCATCCGCCGGGGTATCGAACTGGGGGCGAAGCTCATCATTGTGGCGCCGTGCTGTCATCAACAATTGCGCCCGCAACTCGGCAAGCCCGAACCGCTCGCGCCAGTGTTGCGGCATGGCGTGATGGCCGAGCGAATGGCCGAGTGGGTCACGGACGGCCTGCGCGCGTTGTTTCTGGAATGGGCCGGCTACCGCACCAAAGTCATGGAATTTGTGGACGCCGGACACACGCCGAAGAACCTTATGATCGCTGCCGTGCGGGAAAGCCAGCCCTTTCAGGATCAAACCATAAAGCAGCGCATTGACGACTTGAAGGAGTTCTATGGCATCCAACAACACGCGCTTGACGATCTTCTCAATGGCGCATGACCCATCCACTTTGACCAGTTAACTTCGATCAATGGACAGGAATACAATTGACTGGAGCGCGCTTGAGCGTCTGCGCACGGCGTTTCTTGCGGGCACAGCAGGCGCTGGCGATTACTGGCAGAGCGTAGCCGACCTCGCGAGTTACGACGCCACGTTCGCCCAGCGCATCGGCTGGAAGTGGGATTACGTGCTGGCGGAACTGACCCGGCGGGGTTGGTCGCCGCCCAGACGCGAACTGCTTGATTGGGGCTGCGGCAGTGGTATCGCGGCGCGCGCTTTCCTGGACCATTTCGGCGCCGACGCCGTGCGCAAGCTGCGCGTCTGGGATCGCTCCAGCCAGGCGATGGATTTCGCCGCGCGTCGCGCCCGGACCAAGTACCCGGGACTTGAGGTCGCCATTGGCCTGACCGAGTCGCCCGGCGTGGTACTGGTGAGTCACGTTCTCACTGAATTGGACGCGGAAACAACTTCCTCGTTAGTTGACCTGGCGGCGCGGGCGGAAAGTGTGCTCTGGATCGAGCCGGGCACTTACGAGGCCAGCCGCGCGCTGATTGCCATCCGCGACCGGCTGCGCGACCACTTCAATGTTGTCGCACCCTGCACGCATCAGACCGCGTGCGGAATGTTGGCCCCGCAGAATCAACGACACTGGTGCCATCATTTTGCCAGTCCGCCGTCGGCCGTGTTTACCGACGGATACTGGGCGCGTTTTGCCAACTTGATCGGGATTGACCTCCGCGATCTGCCATTGAGCTTTTTGGTGCTCGACAAACGATCCGATGCGCCCATGCCATCCGGCGCGGCGCGCGTCATTGGCCATCCGCGGGTGTACAAGGCGCACGCCTTGTTGCTCGGTTGCGATGCTGATGGAGTGCATGAGCGTCAACTGGCCAAACGCACGCTGCCAGAGGAATTTCGTCGTTGGAAAAAGGGGGAGGGTTGCGTGTTACAGGTCTGGCAGCGTGAAGGTGACGCCATTACCGGAGCGGTGGATATCGCTTCCGACTGAAACGAGCCGGGGCAAGCGCAGAATGTGACCCGTCCCGGCTGAGGTCGGCGTTACTTCCGGTTGATCAGCGCTCCCAGCAGGACACCCACGGCGAACACCACCCCGAGGGATTGATAAGGATACTGGCGAATGATCCGATCTGTGGCCCGGGCGCCGGTCAGCGCCTGCTGTTTGATGCGTTCCCCGCGCGTCTTCACGCGGGCGAGTGCGTTCTCCAGTTCCGCCTTGGATTCCTCCGACAGTTGCGCGCCGGTGGCTTTGACCAGGGCCTCGGCATCCTGCAGAAGGAGGCACACATCCTCCGCCAGTTTGTCCAAAGAGGCGTTCTCCGCCGTCAGGTTCTCAAAATAGACTTCCATACGCTTTGCCTTCACTTGCGGCCTCGCCGGCATCAACCCACTCCGCATCGCCGGCAAGACTGCTGTAACACAGTCCCGCAAAATCACGCGCAACGCAACCCTGCATCGCCACCGGCCGCCGAAAAACTCGAACCAGCACTCAGCCAGGTTCATCTGCTGATGTCCGCGGCTTCATAAACACGGCCGGGAACAACGCGCCCAGAATCAAGTCCAGCAAAGCGAAGAGCAGCAGCGCTACCCGAAGGCGAGCAAGGTGGGGCGAGGCTACCGACGAGCCTTCCCTCATCAGACTGGAAATTCCAATCCCGCGGCTGGCATCATCGCCTGCGCGATGGCGAGGGCTATTCCGAGAAGTGCCTTTACGTGCAGGAAAATCCCGTCCGTCCTGGGCTGTGCCAACGGATTGAAGACTGGCCCTTCAAAGGTCGGGTTTTCGACCTGATGTGGGCGGGCAAATAGCCGCAGGGACGGCTCGCGGGGACGCTCGCTCCATCAACGTCAGTCCACCCGACAATACGCCGCCAATCCCTGCAAGCCGCCCTCGCGACTGAAGCCGCTTTCCTTGTAGCCGCCGAACGGACTGGTCGGGTCGAACTTGTTGTAGGTGTTCGCCCAGACGACGCCCGCGCTCAGACCGTAAAGAATGTTGTTCGCACGTTCGAAGGCTTCCTCCGGCGTGCGGAACGTCATCACGCTCAACACCAGTCCGAAAACTTCCTGCGACGCCACGCGATGCGCGTGCGTGACGCCAGTGAGAAACGTTGGCGGAAACCAACACCCCTTCGTCGGCAATGCGCCGCCCGCATGCGTCAATTCGGCTGTAAGTGCGTTAAACATCTTCCGCGCGCTTTGTGCCAATCGCTTCAATAAGACGAACCGCGTTCCTCTTGATGCGATAAATCATCCCTTCTTCGTGATAAATCAGACCCAATTCAAGCAAGGCCTTGATATCGTCATCCAGAAAACGAATGTCAGTGATCTCCACATGATCATCGCCGCCGAAATTCAGAACGAAATTCTCGCCGCCGAAATTCTCATAAAACAATCTGTCAGCGCCTGAATTTACGAACTGGCGAAGTATCGAAAGAGCCTGCTCCGAAAGACCTAGTTTTGGAGCAACAGCCATAGCAATCCCCTTGAACTCATGCAACTGTCCAAGCAGGCCAACAAGAACCTCCCCAATGCGGTCGAGCTTTTGGAGCATTAATGCGTGATCGCTCCGCAACAGATTATCCACCTCACCGTGTAACGTCGAAGTGTTGACGATGAGATCCTTCAGCTCCTCGTGGCGATGATATGCCAACCACTCGATGAATTCCCGGTGACTCAATGCTTCACGCTGGCCCTTCTCCTGTCGAAAGTTCGAGAGAAGTCCGACGAGTGATGCAAAGGTAGTGGCTGCGCCGAGCGGATTCATGGCAGAAGAAAAGCCCGGTAAAATTTGTTTCCGCTAACTGGATTTTGGTCAATCCACACATAAGGGCTGGAATTCAGCAGCAGAGTGGCGTGTGTCGTCCAATTCGTCATGTCAGCAGACGATTCGATGCGATACGTGCGGCCAACCACGCCGGTGATTTTGAGACCGGCATACGTGCTCAAATCGAGATTAGCACCTGAAACAATTTGCGGCGACGGATTAAAAGTGATGGTGCGAATTCGATGATTGCCCGTATCAGCCACAAAGATAATCCCTTGCGATATGCAGACGCCCGATGGAGACATGAACCGGGCGACGTTGCCCGCATCATTCGTGTAACCGCCCTGTGTGAAACTTCCTGCGAGTGTCACGACGTTTGTCGCTGCCGTCATTTTGCGAATGGAGGCACGACTGTTGTTTGACAGTGAAGCGCAGACGAGAATCAAATTGCCCGAGTTGTCCAGAGTCATAGCCGCGACCGGGCCGAACGTGGCATTCGTGCCAGAGCCGTCGGTAGAAGTGGACCCCGAAATTCGGACCACGAGCTAAGTTAGACTTTTCGAGTTCTGCTGGGCATGAGAAGCCAGTAGGACTATGAGCAAGACCAAACGGAAACGATACACGGGCGCCTTCAAAGCCAAGGTGGGACTGGAAGCGTTGATGGGCGTCAAGACGGTCGGGCAGATTGCCCGAGAATACCAGGTGCATCCGGTGCAAGTGACCCAATGGAAGGGAGTGATCCGGGAGCACTTGCCGGAGCTGTTCGAGTCCCCACGAACAGGCAATCAAGACAGCCAGGAGTTGGTGGCCCAGTTGCACGAGAAGATCGGCCAACTGACCGTGGAGGTGGATTGGCTTAAAAAAAAGTGCAGGCAGTTGGGTCTGTAACGGCCCGGCAGGAATTCATCACGCCATGTCCCGAACTGAGCATCCGACGGCAGTGCGAGCTGGTGGGCCTCTCCCGCAGCGGCTTCTACTACGAGCCGGTGCCGGAGAGTGCGGAGAACCTGGCGCTGATGCGACGGCTGGACGAGTTGCACTTGGAACGCCCGGTGTATGGGAGTCGGCGGCTGACGGCACTGTTGCAACGGGAAGGGTTGGGGGTAAACCGCAAGCGGGTGCAGCGGCTGTTGCGCTTGATGGGGGTGGAGGCGATCTATCCGAAGCGTTGTTTGAGCCAGCCCGGCGAAGGGCATCGGATCTACCCTTACCTCTTGGAGGGGCTGGAAATCAGCGGTCCGGACCAGGTGTGGTGCAGCGACATCACCTATGTGCCGATGGCCAGTGGCTTCCTGTATCTGGTGGCACTGATGGACTGGTGGAGTCGGTATGTGGTGGCGTGGGAACTGTCCAACACGCTGGACAGCGAGTTCTGCATCCGGGCGTGGACCGCCGGGTTGGCGACCGGAAGGCAACCGTTGATCTCCAACACCGACCAAGGGAGTCAATTCACCAGCGAGGCGTTCTTGGAGGCCGTAGAGGCGGCTGGGGTGGATGTCAGCATGGATGGTCGCGGACGCTGGATCGACAACCGGTTCATCGAGCGGCTCTGGCGCAGCGTCAAGCAGGAGGACATCTACCTGCAGGACTATGCCGACGGGTTGACGGCGCACCGGGGATTGGCACGGTGGTTTGGCGATTACAATACCCTCCGCCCGCACCAAGCCTTGGGTTATGCGACGCCCAGCGAGCTGTATCATTCGCCCGAGTCGTATGGGGCCAAGCCCGCGGCCTGGCGGTGGCGATAGGCGGTGAGGCTGCGCCGGCGTCCATCCCTCCGTTCACCCCTTCGACCCTGACGGGTCGAAGGGGTTCACTCCGGGCTGGACGCCGCAGCCTCGGAGGGTGTAGTCAGTGTGAACGCAGAGCAAAACAACCAACCCAAACAAGTCCCAACAGAGCCCGGAAAGCTAACTTAAATTCTGCGTTCCGTGGTCCAAAGAATGGGGTCCACCTGTGGTATCCCACGACATTCCCAATCTGCCTGCTATCGTAACGACATCACGGCTCTGATTGATCCGTCGAATTAGGGAGTTCCCCGAATCCCAAACGTAAATGTTATCTGCGGCGTCAACGGCCAAGGCTGTTGGTCTGTTGAACGAGCTAAAAAGGCCGTTTCCGTCCGCTGAACCTGAGTTCCCAGAACCAGCAAAAACCTCGGTGACACCCTCGGTCCGATAGCGCTGAATCTTGTTTGCAGGTGTCGCGTAGTAGATGTTGTTTTGCGAATCCACGCAAATGCCATTCGGCCCATTGTCACCCAGCCAGCCGATATTCGTTTTTGTCACATACGCATCGCTCCGTATCCGAACCAGGTAAAGATAATTTGCACCGTCTTGCACCAGTAGCCACAGCGCGTCTGAATGATCAATCGCCATTGAAGTGTTATACGTCACACCCAAAGAGACATTCGTGCCGTAGCCGGGTGGTTGAGCCGCGCCACGACCGGCAAAAGTGGAAACCGTCCCGTTGGGCGTAATCTTTCGAATACAGAAATTGTTAACGTCCAGGACGAACAAGTTGCTCGATGAGTCGGATACGATTGCGAGCGGGTTGTTGAACATCGTCTGTTGCCCAAAGCCATCCACGTAGCCAGAAAAACCAGAGCCGGCAAATGTCTGAACGACGACATTGTTTGTGTCGTAGCTCTGTGCTTTTCCGGGAGAGGCGAAAGTTGCTACGATCGCCGTAAGAACGAGCGTGATTTTCTGTTTCATGGGTTGCCTTATCTGATTTGTAACTATTCAAGTCGGCAATACGCCGCCAGTTCCTGCAAGCCGCCCTCGCGACCGAAGCCGCTTTCTTTGTAGCCGCCGAACGGACTCGTCGGGTCGAACTTGTTGTAGGTATTCGCCCAGATGACGCCGGCGCACCAATGGTCGAGTGCAATCACAACTCGTCGCCCGGCATCGGCGGAACATCGGGGGCGGACGCCAGATATTTCTCGAAGCCCTCACGTTTGGCGTGGCGGGCGCGCTCGCGCAGATGTTCGACCGTCAGCATGGCGCTCAATTTTTCCGCCGCCGCAGAGGACAGCAGTTGATCCACCGTCACGCCTTCCTTGGCGGCACATTCGCGCAACTGACTGGCAACCCCATCGGGCAATTGGATGGTCAATTTGCTCATGTCTTCTTGATGGCTTTGAGAAAACCGCCGGGGGTCACCGGCTCGATTCCCCAATCTTCTGTTCCCCGGAAATCCCGGAGATTATGGGTCACAATATAGCGGCAGCCCGCCGCCACCGCCAGTTCAAGTACCAGGTCATCATCCGGGTCGGGCAAAGCCGGTCGCCAGTGAAAGAAAACCTCCTGCAAATGGCTGATGGAAATCAGAAAGTCCAGAAAGCCGTCCGCCTGCTCCGCTGAACGGCCCAGCAGGTTTTCGGTTCGTAATATCACACTGCGATATTCGGCGAACAGCGGCACAGATAGAACTGGCTGAAAGGATGCGCTCGGCAATTGCGCAAGCAATTTGTGGGACGCGCCGTGTCTTGAACGGGCGGCCGCCACGAGCACGCTGGTGTCAAGCACTACGCGCATCAGTTTTAGTCAGTTCAATCGAGACGGCAATACGCCGCCAATCCATGCAACCCGCCCTCACGCCCGAAGCCGCTTTCCTTGTAGCCGCCGAACGGACTGGTCGGGTCGAACTTGTTGTAGGTGTTCGCCCAGACAACGCCGGCGCGCAGCTTGTTGACCATCTTGAAAATCTTGCTGCCCTTGTCCGTCCACACGCCGGCGCTCAAGCCGTAGGGAATGTTGTTCGCGCGCTCGAAAGCCTCCTCCGGCGTGCGGAACGTCATCACGCTCAACACCGGCCCGAAAATCTCCTCGTTCGCCACGCGATGTGCGTGCGTCACGCCCGTCAGGAACGACGGTGCGAACCAATAACCTTTCGCCGGGAGCGAGCAGCTTGATTGGGTGAGTTCCGCTCCTTCGGCCACGCCGCTTTGCACCAACTCGCGGATTTTTTCAAGCTGCGGCCGCGAATTGATCGCGCCGATGTCGGTGTTCTTGTCGAGCGGATTGCCGACGCGCAAGGTCTGGATGCGGTCGCGCAACTTCTTGATGACGGTGGAATAAATCCCTTCCTGCACGAACAATCGCGACCCGGCGCAGCAGACGTGGCCCTGGTTGAAATAAATTCCCGCGATGACACCTTCGATGGCCTGATCAATCGGCGCGTCCTCGAACAAAATGTTCGCCGCCTTGCCGCCAAGTTCGAGCGTGAGTTTTTTAGTGGCACGGGCGTCCCGCCCGTTCGAATCTCCGGGCCGAACAGGCGAGGACGCCTGTGCCACTATCCGCGCAATCGCCTTCCCAACTTCCGTCGAGCCAGTAAAAGCAATCTTATCAATGTCCGGATGATTGACGAGCGCCGCGCCGGTTTCGCCTGCACCGGTGACGATGTTCACCACACCGTCCGGCAATTCCGCCTCCTGAAAAATCTGTGCCAGCCGTAACGCGGTGATGCTGGTGGTTTCGGCCGGCTTGAGCACGACGGTGTTGCCACACGCGAGCGCAGGCGCGATTTTCCACGCGGCCATGAGCAGCGGGAAATTCCACGGGATGATCTGCCCCGCGACGCCGAGCGGTTGCGGCGTTTTGCCGGGAAACGCGTATTTCAATTTGTCCGCCCAGCCCGCGTAGTAGAAAAAATGCGCGGCCACGAGCGGCAAATCCACGTCGCGGCTTTCCTTGATCGTTTTGCCGCCGTCCAGGGTTTCCAGCACGGCCAGTTCGCGCGCCTTCTCCTGGATGATGCGCGCGATGCGGTAGAGATACTTGCCTCGCTCGCGTCCCGACATCTTGCTCCAGACCTTGTCGTAAGCCTTGCGCGCGGACTTCACCGCGCTATCCACGTCGTCAGCATTCGCCGCCGTGATGGTGGTGAGCGTCTGTTCCGTGGCCGGATTGATGGACTCAAAATATTTCCCCGACGTCGGCTTCACGAACTTGCCGCCGATGAACAACTCATGCTGCGGCGCGATGACGTAATTCTTGGAATCCTCCGGTGCGTGCGCGTAATCCCATTTGTTGCCGAAGTTCAAGCGCCGTTCCTTGAGCGGCACGACGGCATGCGACGGCGCGGCAACAACGCGCTTGGCAGAAAGTTTCACAGCTTTGGTCTTGGTCTTCATGATTCAAATGCTTGTAGCAGCGGACGTGAGTCCGCTCCAATTTAATAAAAACAAAGCAAGAGCCGACTCACGTCGGCTGCTACGAGTTAAAAGATTGGTTTTCATGGCAGCGAAAAGTAATCCGAGCTTTGATAATTGCCATCCACCTGCTTGGCGATCTGCATGAGCAGGTCGTTGACGAGCGTGCTCGCGCCGAAGCGGAACATCTGCGGATTGAGCCAGTCGTCGCCGAGGGTTTCCTTGACCATCACGAGATAGGCGAGCGCCTGTTTGGAATTGCGGATGCCGCCGGCGGGCTTCATGCCAATGCGGATGCCGGTGGCGAAAAAATAATCACGGATGGCTTCGAGCATCACGAGTGTGACCGGAATGGTCGCGGCGGGATTCACCTTGCCGGTGCTGGTCTTAATGAAATCGCCGCCCGCTTGCATCGCGATTTCGCTGGCAAGGCGGACGTTGTCGTAGGTGACGAGTTCGCCGGTTTCGAGAATCACCTTCAAATGCGCCGGGCCGCAGGCTTCCTTCGTAGCGGCGATTTCGTCGAAGACTTTGGCGTGGTCGCCCGCGAGGAAGGCGCAACGATCAATGACCATGTCAATTTCATCCGCACCATCGGCCACGGTGCGGCGGACTTCTTCGAGCTTGGTGCGCAACGGATATTGGCCGCTGGGGAAACCGGTCGCTACGGCGGCGACTTTCGGAGTGGCACGGGCGTCTCGCCCGTGAGTTTCGGATCGAACGGGCAAGATACTCGTGCCACTACCATCAAGAAACTTGCGCGCGTATTTCACCATGTTTGGGTAAACGCAGACGGCGGCGCAGGGCGGCACGTCGTATTTCGCATCGGCGGGCTGAAGCGCCTTACGGCAGAGATAGGCGACTTTGCCGGGCGTGTCCTTGCCTTCAAGCGTGGTGAGGTCGCATACGCTCACGGCCAGTTTGAGGCCGGCCAGTTTGGCGCTGGTCTTGATGCTGCGCTTGGTGAACTCGGCGGCGCGTTCTTCGAGCGTGACGGCGTCCACGGTGGGCAGATGGGCATAGCCGGTGGGCGATGCGCGATGTGTGAGATGTGAGGTGCGAACCTGGGAGGTGGGCGGAGTATTCTTCAACGTCGCCAAGGGTTTCATTTTCGGATGAGAATCTGTGGGGCGGCGTGCATTGAGTCAATCCGGTTCGAGGTTGGTTTAAGGATGGTTTTGCGCCTTGAGGTATTGCGTGGGGATTTCAAAGCGACGGAGGAAGGTGCCGCATTTATCGTCATTTCAGGTTGGCCCGGAGGTCTTTCCTGATTCGCGCGCGGACTGGCGCAACCGTCGCCAATGTTCGAGCCGCTCCTTGATCTTCTTCTCCACGCCCTGTTCGGTCGGTTCGTAATAACGCTTGTCCGCGCCCAGATGATCCTGCGGCACAAAATGACCTTCGTAATCGTGGGCGTATTGATAGCCTTCGCCGTGTCCCAGGCGTTTTGCGCCCTTGTAGCTGGCGTCACGCAAATGCTCAGGCACGGCCAGTGTGCGGCCCGAGGTAACATCCTCCATCGCCGCGTCAATGGCCACGATCGTGCTGTTGCTCTTGTTTGCGGTGGCGATGTAAATGGTCGCCTCGGCAATCGGAATGCGCGCTTCCGGCCAGCCGATGAATTCAGCCGCTTGGAACGCCGCGTTCGCCAGGACCAGCGCCATTGGGTCGGCCAATCCCACGTCTTCGGCGGCGTGGATCACGATGCGCCGCGCGATGAAGCGCGGGTCCTCGCCCGCATGAATCATCTTGGCCAGCCAGTACAGCGCGGCGTCGGGATCGCTGCCCCGCATGGATTTGATGAATGCGGAAATGGTATCGTAATGCGCGTCGCCATCACCGTCGTAAACGATGGCCTTCTTCTGGATGCTCTGTTCCGCGGCGGTGAGGTCAATGTGAATGACGCCGGCTTGGGGGGCAGGGCCACCAGCCTGTCCGGCTGGTGGGAAATCCGGTGAATCCTGATGCTGCCCCTTGTCCGTGAGAGACGGTGCGTGCCGTTCCGTTGCCGGACTTGGCTCGGTTGTGAGCGCGGCAATTTCCAGCGCATTGAGCGCCTTGCGCGCGTCGCCATCCGCGATTCTGGCGAGATGACGCAACGCGGCTTCGTCTGCCTGAATCCTCAAGTAACCAAGCCCGCGTTCGGCATCGGTCAACGCCCGCTGGAGCAAGGCGAAAAGTTCCGCCTCACTCAACGGCCGCAGTTCAAAAATCTGGGAGCGCGAGACGAGCGGCGAATTGACGAAGAAAAACGGATTGTGCGTCGTGGCGCCGATCAGCCGGACCACGCCGCTCTCGACATCGGGCAGGAGCACGTCCTGTTGGGCCTTGTTGAAGCGGTGGATTTCGTCAATGAACAGCATGGTCGGTTGGCCGGTATTTTCCAGGCGATTCGCCGCAGCGGCGAGCACGCGGCGCATTTCGGCGACATTGGATTCCACGCCGCTCAGGCGTTCAAACTTGCTCCTGGTTTGCCCGGCGATGATCTGGGCAAGGGAAGTTTTGCCCGTGCCCGGCGGTCCGTAGAAGATCAGGGACTGAATGCGGTCGGCTTCGATCGCACGGCGCAGGAGTTGTCCCGGCGCCAGGATGTGCGCCTGTCCCGCGTATTCCTCCAGCGTGCGCGGGCGCATGCGAGCGGCGAGCGGTTGGTGGCGCAGGGAACGCCCCGGGGCGGCATCCTCCGAGGGCGCAGGCCGCGGATTGGAGGCAGTGGCAAATAAGTCATCGCGCGACATGGCTGCAGGCTATCAAGCCGGGATTGATTTGCCCAAAACAAAAAGGCCCGCGGTGGCGCGGGCCTGATTGTCTGCTTATAGCGGAAAGGCACCCCACCCTTGCCGTGTGTAACTTTTCCTTTGAACATGTTTTGCAACATGTGGGACGGGCCGGTTTGCTTTCGACTTCCAATCAAGGCCTGTCGGCCACAACCGCGGCTTGGTGTCCCGGGATCGTATAACTACGGTTCAAGGACTTTGTTGAGCATCACGAACAGGGCAGGGTAAAATCTAAAACCCGGTTGGCTCTGCCAAAGATCAACGTGCCATTACCAACATTTGCACGACCTATGCCATACATCGCTACGAAGGCGCCGCGACTCAAGAAAAAAATCGCGTAAAATGTTCTCATGCGATCACGCTGCGAACTACGCGAGTCTGGATCGCTTTCTGAGAAAGGCGTCACTTGTGCGTAAGCGTGCAGGGAAATCGGTCCTTGGCTGTGTTTGTCCCTAGTTTGTCTCATTTGCGGACTTCATCGGAGACAGGAATTGACAGGCGGGCGTAGAGTGGACGGCAAGACACCGGACCCGCGTCGGGGTTATGTAAAGGTGCTAAAGATTGCCTGGAGGTCGGTGGCCGTTACACTGCGGGCGTGATTCGCAACATCATCTTCGACTGGTCCGGCACGCTGGTGGACGACCTGCCCGCCGTGTGGGAGGCGACCAATTATGTCCTGGCGCAGGCGCAGCGCGCGGAGATGACGTTGGAGCAGTTTCGCGCCGAGTTCTGCCTGCCGTTTACGATTTTCTACGACAAGCACGTTCCGCACGTGCCGCTGCCGCAATTGGAAGCGTGGTTTCACGGACGGTTTCGCCAAGCGCAGGGCTCCGTGGTGGCTCTGCCCCATGCGCAGGAGTTCCTGGAATTTTGCCGCGCCCACCGGCTACGCACGTTTCTTCTCAGCACGGTGGCGCCGGAACATTTTGAAGCGCAGTCGCGGGCGAGTGGATTCCGCGAGTTTCTCGACCGGCCCTATCTGGGCGTGTGGGACAAGCGGCAGAAGATTCATGAAATTCTGACCGACAACAAATTGCGCCCGGAGGAAACGCTGTTCATTGGCGACATGCAGCACGACATCGAAACCGCGCGGCATGGCGGCATTCATTCCTGCGCGGTGCTGACCGGCTATAACACCCTGGATCAGTTGCGCGCGGCCCAGCCGGACCTGATTTGTGAACACTTGGGAGAGTTGCGCGAGATTCTGGAACAGAACGAACTGCAACTCAAAGCTCCGGTCCGGCAATTCGAGGAGGCGCATCCGCCAGTGGTCACGGTGGGCGGGTTGATTTTTAACACGGCGGACGAGGTGTTGCTCGTGCGCACGCACAAATGGTCCAATCTGTGGGGCATTCCGGGCGGCAAAGTGAAGTGGGGGGAAACGTCCGAGGACGCCCTGCGCCGGGAATTGCGGGAGGAAACCAACCTTGAGATCACTGACCTCGAATTCATGCTCGTGCAGGACTGCATCCACTCCAAGGAATTTTATCGCGACGCCCATTTCGTGCTGCTTAACTACACCTGCCGCGGCGTCGAGCCGATGGAGGTGAAGTTGAACGAGGAAGCTCGTGAGTTTCGCTGGGTCAGTCTGGATGAGGCCGCGCAAATGCAGATAAACTCGCCGACGCGCAAACTCTTGCAGGTTGTGGTTGATCGTCGAGACTCAACCCAGGTTTAACCGCGGCGACATATTCCCCATGTCACACATCAAAATCACGGACTTGGAGGTGCGTTACCATGTTGGGGTGCCGGACGCGGAACGTGCCCAACCCCAACGCCTCCTGTTGACGGTGGATATGGAATCCGACTTTTCGGCCGCCGCCACCAGCGACGATATTACGGCCACGATTGATTATTTTACAGTGGCTCAACGGTTGTTGAAACTGGGCACGGGCCGGAGTTGGAAGTTGATTGAAACCCTGGCTGTGGAGATCGCGGACCTGGTCCTGCGGGAATTCCGCCCCCAGTCCGTGACGGTCGAGGTAACAAAATTTCCCATTGCGCAGGCCCGCTGCGTATCCGTGAGGTTCACGAAACGCCTGACGGACTTGGTATAATCAGGGCGGCGTGGGGAAGCCCGTGATGTAAGTCTGCAACTGGTGGATCGCGGAATTCTGGGCACTGATGATCCAGTTGACGAGGTCGCCGATGGAAACCACGCCCGCGATTCTGGCGCCGTCGAGCACCGGCAAGTGTCGGATGCGGTGTTCGGTCATCAACCGCATACACTCTTCGACGGTGTGTTCCGGGGTTACAAAAATGATCTTTCCCGAGAGGATGTCGCGCACCAGGGTTTCTTTCGAGGCCCGGCCCTTGAGAATCACTTTGCGCGTATAGTCGCGCTCCGAAATGATCCCGATGAGCTTCTCAGCTTCAATGACCAGCAGCGCTCCAATGTTCTTCTCGGCCATCATCTGAATGGCCTCGAAGACGGTGGCATCCGGCGCGATGGTCCAGACGCTGTTTCCTTTGTGGTTCAGAATGTCGCGAATTTGGCCGGCGTGGGTCATGGTTGATTTCCTTGGTTGGTCGTTGCGTTGCCGCCGTCGGCTCGCCGAGCCAGGCTCAATGTATTCCGGCGCGTCCACAGGCGGATTCTCCGCATGACGATCATTCGTTTCATGGTATTACCGATGGTGCAACTGCGGCCAATGTATCACGACGGTGTCGGGGCGGGAACAGGATTTTTTTGGCGCTGCCAGTTGAATAACGAAGTTGCAATCCCGTCCACATCAAGCAGATTGTTTCCCGTTGGCGCGCGTCGGGAAGCAGGTATGCCCGATGCAAGGCAGCTTGTTCTGTCAAAATCAACCCTCAACCAGGAATTGTCTGAACGATTATGAAAACAGTTGACCGCTCGATTTCCCTAATGAATTCCTGCCGAGCCTTCACCGTCGCCGGCACTTTGGCGCTGGTGGTCTGGGCCAGTCCGCTCCTGGCCCAACCGATTAACGTTCCCAATTTCTCGTTTGAGTCGCAATCGGCTGTGGGATTTCCGTTCGATACCAATCCCTCCCTTGATTCCTGGCAGAAGATTGCCGAACCCGAATACTACACCCCGGCCTTCGGATCCTTCGAGATTCCCTGGATCGGGACTGCGGGCGGCTTTATCAATACTTCGGTTTTCAACCCCACTCCCTACGGCAATGTCGTCGGAGCGCAGGCGGGTTACATCCTGATGGTCCCGCAGGTCACGTTATTTCAGGATTACAGCACGACTCCGGAGTTCGACGCGACGTTTGAGATTGGCATGTCCTACAATCTGACCATCGGCCTGTATGCGAAAAGCAGTTTTGGCGAGATTCCTGCCGGCTCCACCCTGGAGTTGAGTCTGTACTATCGCAATGACTCGGATGACAAAGTGAAAATCGGTTCGACGATTGTCAGCTACAGCGCGGAGCTTTTTCCGGGTGGTGGGGATTTGAACCTCATTGATTATCAAGTCAATGTTCCGACCGTGCAGGCGGGGGACGAGTGGGCGGGGCGGCACATCGGGATTCAGTTGGAATCCACCATTCCCCTGGAACTGACTTCGTTCGCAAACTGGGACTTCGACAACGTGCGCTTGACGGCGGTACCGGAGCCAGCGGCTCTGGCGTTGCTGGGGCTTGGGTGTGGCGGTTTGCTTTTGGCGCATTCCCGTCGCAAGCGCTGAGTTTTGTGTCAAGCCATGTCCTACCGGCGATGGGCAATCAACCTGATCATGCGCTCCGGTTGAATCCGCCCTTGCGATTGCCCGGCGGGGCGTTGCTGCTGGCAATGGCGGGCTTGGTTCAGGCCGGATCGATTCCGGTACCGAACGGCTCTTTCGAGTCGCCCGTCACGCCTTTCATCAGTCTCAACATTGCTCCGTGGCAAAGGACATCGCAGCCGGGCTGGTGGGATCCCAACACTTCAGGTGATTGGACCACCCTGGCGGGCATCTTCAAGAATACCCCGCCGGGCAGCGTTGACCATGTTGACAACTGCGACGGCAACCAGGCGGCTTGGCTGTTTGCCACACCCGAAGCCGGTTGGTTCCAAGATTATCATTCGTCTCCAAACCATGACTTCGATGCCAGGTACGAAGTCGGACGATCTTATCAATTGACGGTGGGAATTTTGGTCGGTGGCATGAGCAGTGGTGGTGGTATCAAGCCCGGGGCCACGTTGGAACTCAGCTTGTATTATCGCGACGCAGCCAGCGATCAGGTGAATGTGGCCGTCACCACGATTACCAATTCTCTGTCGGTCTTCAGCAACAGCACGCATCTGCTTGATTATGCGGTCCATGTGCCAACCGTGCGGGCGGAGGATCCCTGGGCCGGACAGCACATCGGCATCCTGTTTCTCTCCACGGTCGCACCCGAGCTGCAGGGTGGTTACTGGGACCTGGACAACGTGCGGCTGATTTCGGTACTCGCGCCCACCTTGGCGGATGCGGTTCACACGAACGGTCAGTTTCACTTCACGCTGCAAAGTGAACCCGGCATGGTGTGTGAGATTCTGGCCAGCACCAACCTCGCTTTGCCAGCTTCAGATTGGGTCAGTCTTGCCACCTTGACCAACACGACGGGGACAATTCCGTGGGTTGACACCGACGCCAACTTCAACCAGCGTTTCTTTCGGGCGCGGCAAGTGCCGTAGCCGGAACCATGTTCATCCCTGCGGCCAAGCCGAATCCGTCATGCGATCGCGCGTTCACGTTGATCGAGTTATTGGTTGTACTCGCTGTCATTGCCGTGCTGGCGTCCCTGTTGCTCCCCGCCCTTGCCTCGGCGCGGGAGAAGGGACGCCGAACCGTCTGCCTTTCCAACCTGCGCCAGGTCGGTATCGCCATTCAAATGTACGCGCAAGATCACGAGGGGCGGATTCCCTACGGTCCCAAAGCCCCGCCGTTCACCAATCCGTCCAACTTTTATCCCTCCACCGGCGCGCCGACCAGCCTGCTTTCGCTGCAAAGCGGCGCACCGGTTGGCCTCGGAATGTTGCTGCAACATTACCTGGCCACCCAACCCAAAGTTCTGTTTTGCCCGAGCACGGATCAACCGTTGGACACGGAAGCCGAACTGGCCAAGGTGGGCCAGTATCAGTCACAAGGCAGCTACTACTATCGCCACGGCGGGAACACCCAACTGTTTGATTCTCCGGTTGACAGCAACCCCTTGCCGGTCCTCCGGCTCGACAGCTTGGGCCAGAATCGAAACGGGTTGCCCATTCGCGCGCTGGTCATGGACACCCAATTCCTTTGCCCCGACGACTTGGCTGCTTTCAACGTCAAGCCCCGCACCCATCATCAGCAAAAATCGGCCACGATGTTGTTTGCCGACGGGCACGCGTTCTGGCGGGGCAACAAGAACAACCGGTTCACCGTGGATGTCCGGGACTACAGCCAGCTTCGCGACGCTTTCAACCAGATTCTCCAAGTATTCGAGCGGGCGGATACGGAGCGTTAAGCGTTCATCCCGGAATTCCACCAAGACCCTTCTTGACCCTCCGCACCAATAAGGTCTGGCGCGGGCGGTGGGCGCCAAGCATCCTGCGGCAAGCGTGAAAGCCATCCGCCTCATTCGTCCCGGTTGCGCGCTCGAACTCTGCGACCTGCCCGTGCCTGCGCCGGGACCGCTCGAAGTTTTAGTGCGCGTCAGGGCCGCGGGCATCTGTCATTCCGACGCACACTACCGCGCCGGCAAATCCCGCGTGGAGCCATTGCCATTGACCCTTGGGCACGAGGTGGCGGGTGTCGTGGAACAACCGGGCCGGGAAGTCAACCACCTCAAGCCCGGCGACCGTGTGTGTCTTCATTACCTGGCAACCTGCGGGGAGTGCGGTTATTGCCGCCGGGACAATGAGCAATTCTGCCCGAGCGGCCAGATGATTGGCAAATTCCGCGACGGCGGCTTTGCCGAATACATCGTCATGCCGGCGCGCAGTGTTTTCAAATTGCCCGAGGAAATCCCGTTTGCCCACGGTGCGATCATGATGTGTTCATCCGCCACGTCGTTGCACGCGCTGTACCAGGCGCGGCTGCGGGCAGGTGACACTGTAGCGGTATTTGGCGTGGGCGGTTTGGGGGTTTCAGCCATTCAACTGGCAAGAGCCATGGGCGCCGGCACCGTGTTCGCCGTGGACATCAATCCGCGAAAACTCGAACTGGCGGCTGGTTTCGGTGCAATTTCCGTGAACGTAAACCAAGGCGATCCCGTGGCGACGATTCAGGAATTGACGCAGGGCAGGGGAGTGGACGTGGCGCTGGAACTGATTGGCTTACCACTCACGATGCAACAAGCCGTGCGTTCGCTCGCCATTCACGGCCGCGCCGCGCTGGTGGGGATCACGGACAAAGACTTTCCCGTTTCCCCGTACCATGAGATCATCAACAAGGAGGCGGAGATTATCGGCGTGTCCGATCATCTGGCGCGCGAGATTCCCCTTTTGATTGAGTCTGTCCGGGCCGGCAAACTGAACTTGTCCGGGGTCATCTCGCGCGCCGTGCCACTCGAAGCGCAGGCCATCAATGACACCCTCGACCAATTGGAAGGCTTTGGTGACGATGTGCGGGTGGTGGTGAAACCGTGAAGTTCATCCACTCCTACGGACCAGCATAGTTGTCCTGTCCGGCCAGCCACCCGCCTGCCGGTGATTCCAGTTTCCACCCTTTTGGACGAATCTTGAGGGTCACCGCGCCATTTGTCCGGGTGTAGATCACCGGGATTCCGAGCGCGTCAATCCGTTGGCGCAACGCCGGCTTGGCCCGCTCGGTCGCCGGAAATTCCGTGTCGGCGACTATAACCACGTGTGGTTGGATCAGTTCCAACAGTGGGTTGCAGATGGGCTCGCTCTGCGCGGGCAAACCCGTCACCACAATGTCAGCGCGCAAGTCCTCGTAGCGATTCATCAGCGCCTCCTGTCCGCTGCGGCCGAGATCCGATAACAACAACACGCGAACCCGGTGAAAGTTTCCGAGCAACACCAACGCGGCGTCATCCGCCTGCGTAAAGGTGTCGTCCGCCGCGGGGTGCAGTACCGACCACGGCCCAAGTTCATCACCGCGATTGAGCGTTCGATGATTCCGCGGGCTGTCCCCAAGTGCGGCGATAATCCGACGGTAAGCGGGCGAACGAAACCGCGCCGGACTGGTGATCACCTCGCCAACTTGAAACAACTCACTGAACCCTTCGGCCCCGCCGACGTGCCGCAAATCGCCATGCGTGAGCGCCAGGCGTGGCAGCCGGTTCACGCCCTGCGCCCGGAGGAATGGTTTCATCACAAACTCGACCGCATTGGTGTTGCCGCAATCAAGCACCCAGTCCTCCTTGCCACCGGGTAGGTTGGCGAAAACACTGTGGCCGCCGTTGAGTGGGAGGACGGTGAGTTGAACCTCCGTGCGCGCGTCCTGCCAGCGCCAGCCAAGGGCCACGCAGAGGCACACGAGTCCCGCAACCGCCCAACCTCGACGCGCGCGCGCCACGAGCCAACCGCTCAACACGCCGACCAATACGGCATAGTAGCAACCGATGGTTGCCAGTGACGGCGGTGACACGTAAAAAAATGCGCCCGGCAGTTTGGTCGCCGTGTGGCTGACCTTGATCATGGCGGTCATCCAAAACCAGCCGCTGTGATTGAACAGTTCCGTTGCCCACGGCCACCACGCGCCACAGATCAGACTGCCAAGACTGGACATCAACGCGAGCGCACTCAACGGGACAATCAGCACGTTCGCCAGCAACGTGACCGGACTGAAGAGATGGAAATAGTATGCCGTCAGCGGCAACGAACCGAGCCACGCGGCGAGCGAAGTCACGAACGATGTCAGCAGCAGGCGCAGCCCCCAACGCAACGAGCGCTGCCAGCGCGGCAGCAATTCCGCGGGCAGCAACGGATCAATTTCCAGCAGGCGATCCCGCAGTTTCTCCAGCGGCGGTAGAAACAGCGCGATGCTTAACACAACGAAGAATGAAAGCTGGAAACTGGCTTGAAATAGTTGCTGCGGTTCCCAGAGCAGGATGACAAAAGCCGCAGCGGCGAGGGAGTTGAGCAGATCACTGGGTCGGCGCAGTGCCCATCCGCCGATGATGACCGTCATCATAATCGTCGAGCGGATGGCGGAGGATTGCCAGCCCGTGGCTGCCGTGTAGAACCACAGCAGCGGAATCAGGATCAGGCCGCACCAAGTCCGCGAAACCTGCATCACCCGCAGCAGACTTACCAGGATGCCGGCGATCAGCGCGATGTGCAGTCCACTGATCGCGAAGATATGCATGGTTCCCGATCTCATGAAAGGTTCGCTGACCTCGTTGGTCAGTGCGGTCTTCCAACCGAGCGTCATGGCCCAGCGCAATTCCAGCGCCTCGTCCTGAACCGGCAGGCCGCGCGCGAGGGTTTGCTTCGCCCATCGCAGAAAGCGGTCCGTGAAGGGCAGTTCCGTCAGGGCGCTACCGGCCACTACCCAGGCGTTGGTCGAATCGGCCCGGAGTTGATAGTAGATACCCTGCCGTGCGAGATGCGTGCGGTAATCGAACAAGCCCCGGGCCAGAGGCGGCGGCGGTCGGGCCAGCACACCGGTAATCTCAACGTTTTGACCGGCGAAAAAGTGTTCAGGCAATTCGCCAATCGTCGTGACGACGATGTGTCCCGCGGCGGGCTGCCAGTTGGTGCTGTGATTCAGGGAGGTGACGTGCAGTTGCGCGATCGTGCGAAAGGACTCTTGTTCATCGCGCACAAAGATCCGGAGGTTGGGAGTGTCCTTCAAAGTGCCGCGCACGGTGACATACGCCGCCGAGTCGCCGAGCAGTTGCCGCAAGTCAACCGGTGAAATCACCGCCGTCCGAGTAACGAGATTCGTCCAGCCCGCGACGACGAGCACCGCGCCCAGCAACCACACACGCGCCTGCGGAACGCTGACCGCCGCACCCAGCAACGCAAACGCGACCGCAAACAGCAGAAGCAACGGTGGCTGGAAAGCCGCGGCCAGGAGCAATCCGGCTGCGTAACACAACGCCACAGGCACAAGCGGGCGCTTCATAGGGATGGCGATATTTACCAATGTTACCCTGCTCAAGTCACGCGCGGAAATCGGTCGTCGTGGATTCTTTGTGCTGACGGACGCTGGCCGTTCAGCAAGCAGCGTGTGGATTTACCATTTCTTACGCCAGCGGCCGAACGCCCATAACGCCAGCAGCGCACAGGCTCCCCCCACCGTGTCAATCAGTACGTCCCACGGTGAACCTTGACGACTGGGGGTGAACGCCTGATGCATCTCGTCGGTGATGGCGTAGATCACCACACCGATCAGTGCGTTCCTGGCTTCGATCCAGGACCACGGACGGGAATCGCGCTTTACCGGCTTGCGAAACGCGCGCCAGAACAGCAGCGCGAGAACTCCAAAAACCGTCAGATGCGCGCACTTGCGGACGAAGAGGATCACCAATCCCACGGTTTCCTCCGGCATGTCGGGAAACAACCAGCGCATGATCGGACCGATGATGCGCGAGGAACGCTGGGAAGATTGCTGGTCGCTGGAGGCAATGAAAATGAGGGCGAACCACAGGACGATGGGCAGCCAGTATTTTACGAACACGCGCAATTTGGACACGGCGCATAGCAAGCCGACTTCGCAGGCCTGACGCAAGCAAAACGGTGCCAAACGCTTTTGGATTGCCCCAGTGCCGGGCTTTTGGCAGACAAGGCGCGTGCATCAACTCTTCCCATTATGCTGAAGCTGGGCGTTAACATTGACCATGTGGCCACGCTGCGCGAGGCGCGGTATCGTGGTCGCGATCACGGCGAACCGGATCCCGTCGCGGCCGCGCTTGCCTGTGAAGCCGCCGGGGCGCACGGCATTACCGCGCATTTGCGCGAAGACCGTCGGCACATCGTGGATCGGGACGTGTGGAAACTGCGCGAGGTCATCCAGACGCGTCTGAATCTGGAAATGGCCAACGCGCCGGAAATCGTGGCCATTGCCCTCAAACTCAAACCCGACATCGTATGTTTGGTCCCGGAACGGCGGCTGGAAGTCACCACGGAAGGCGGTCTCGACGTGGTGGCCAACGAACGGGCATTGTCGGAAACGCGCAAGCGCATGAACGACGCGGGCATCGAAGTGAGTCTCTTCATCACTCCAACGCCGTCACAAATTGAAGCCTCGGCGTTCGTGGGGGCCCAGTTCATTGAGTTACACACCGGCGCCTACGCCGAACACTTTGCGGACCCGGAGGCGCGGCAGGTGGAGCTGGAGCGTTTGATCGCCGCTGCGAAACAGGCGCACCAACTCAGCCTCAAGGTGAACGCCGGGCACGGGTTGAATTACGAAAACCTGGCTCTGCTCCACCGCGTGCCCCACATGATTGAGTTGAACATTGGCCACAGCCTCGTGAGCCGGGCGGTGACCGTCGGACTCGCCAACGCAGTGACGGAAATGCTGCGCCTGATGGAAGGGTATCGCGGGTAGAATCCCTGGGAATCTTGATCGTAATCTTTCGCCTGCTCCTGATCGGTGAAAGCGGGGTTGAGATAGAGTTCAAGAGGATGATCAAGATTAAGAAGTGGCGATATGATTCTTGGCATTGGCATTGACATCATCGAAGTGGCGCGTGTGCAATCGTCTTACGAACGATTCGGCGAGCGGTTCATCAATCGCATTTTGCATCCCGGCGAAATTGCCTACTGCCTCTCGCATCGGATCCCTGGGCCATTTATTGCCGCGCGTTTTGCGGCCAAGGAAGCCATCTCGAAAGCGTTCGGCACCGGCATTGGCGCCCAATTGGGCTGGCAGGACATGGAAGTGCGACGCAAGGAATCGGGCGAGCCGTATGTGGTCCTGCACGGCGGCGGGCAGCAATTGCTGGAGGCGCGAGGGGCGAGGCAGTTGCTCCTTAGCCTGAGTCACACGCAAACCTACGCGGCCGCCGTGGCGATTCTGGAAGGCGCAGAGCAACCGCCCGCAATACCGTAGCTGCCCGCAACACCGTAGCCGCCGAGGTAACGAGGCGGACGAAGCAGCGGAGGTTGTGTGTGAACTCCGCCTCCTGACCTCGGCGGCTATGCCGTGATTGGTGTGCTTCTGGGGGTTGCTGAAGGTTGACGCCCCGAGGGCAGGGTAAAACCTTCTGGCCTTCATGGTGTTTAAGGGGCGACTATTGGTCGTGCGCAGCAAATGAAAGCATCCCGTCGCAATTACGTGATTCTGGCCGTGGGCATCATCGCCCTCGGGTTGCTGATTTGGTATGGCATGAGACCGCGCGGGGATTTGGTCGAGGAATACAGAGCGAAACTGCGCGCGCAGGGTGAGAAGATTTCATTCGTTGAACTGGGATTTCCGCGTCCGCCCCAAAATGCCGATGGTCTGGTGCGGCTCACGAACGCGGTGAGACGCCTCCCTTCAGTCAGTTTCGATCCTGGCAGCCTCGACTTCATGCATTTCACGGCACCTGGCCGGACACTGGTAAGTCACCGACAGGCTCAACCACTGTGGGCCGAGCGCAGTCGCAGTGCTGCTGGCCAGAACAGTTGGGATGAACTCGGAAGTGCCTTTGCTGGCGCCGCGGACCTGTTGGCGGAAATCCGCTTGGCGGTGGAGCAACCCATTCGCTGGTTTCGTCACAATCCCACGAATGATTATCGGAACGCTCTCAACGAACCGCGGTTTCCTTTTGTACCCATGCGAAACGCGGCACAATGGCTGGCCGCTGATGCCATCGTGGCGTTGCACGTCAACGACCGTGCGCGGGCCTTGAGCAACGTCCACGCGCTGGTACAGTTGACGGAGTTCCATCGCGAAGACCCGGAACTCGTCGCCCAAATGATCCGGGTCGCGATTGCGGGACTTGGTGTGGCGGTGACGCGGGAGGTGTTGCAGTGCCCGGAACTGACGGAATCCGACCTCGCCTTGATGCAGGCAGACTGGGAGAAGGTGGATCTGTTGAGCGGCTTGGAAGTTGGCTTTCTCGGTGCCAGGGCTATGGCGGATAGCCTCTTTTCAGAAATAGTCGAGCGCGGGGCGCTTCAGGCAAAACACACCTCTCTCCCGGTCGCCGATCCGTCGTTTCGTGAGCGACTCGAGGAAACATTTGCGGCCTTCCTGTGGCAATTTGGCGATGAGGAGGACATGGTACTGGCGTTTCGACACTTTCAACAATCGCTGGAGAACATCCGTGGGCTACAGCGGCAGAAACCCTGGCCGGAGGTTGACGCGGAGTTGCAGGGTTTGTTAAGCGAGATTCAGGCGGCTTCAACCGGCCTTCGCAAATACCGGCATCCTGTTTCTTCATTATTGCTGCCGAATTACTCCCGGGCAATCCGCAGTGTTGTTCGGCAGGATACGCAGCGACGGCTCACGATCACTGTGATCGCCTTGAAACGATACCAACTTCAGCACCGTCAGTTTCCGGCGGAGTTGAACGAACTTGTGCCTGCGTTCCTAACCGTCGTGCCGATGGATCCGATGAGTGGTCGGCCCTTGCGCTATCGGCGAAATGCCGATGGCAGCTTCACCCTGTATTCCGTGGGCGAGGACGGCAAGGACGACGGCGGTGATCCCAACTCATCATCGCCGGTGACGGAATACGATCTCTGGTCCGGGCGCGACGCGGTCTGGCCGGTGTCGGAGACTTTGCCTTAGGTTGGCTCGCTTGCGCTGGTCCCAGAACTCAGGTAAAACCCCGATAACGGCATTGAGGCCGGATCGCAATGGACACACCCACCAAAACATTGGTGTTGCACCCCTGGACAGGGCAGACCCTGAAGCATTACCGCATTGACGGTTTGATCGGACAGGGCGGGATGGGTGTCGTTTACCGGGCACAGGATCTGAAGCTCCAACGGCCCGTCGCCATCAAGGTGCTGCCCACCGAACTGACCGCCGATGTGGAACGCCGGAAACGTTTCCTGCTCGAAGCCCGCACCGCCGCCCGCATCAGTCATCCGGCCATCGCGCAAGTGTACGATGTGGACGAACAGGACGGGACGATTTTCATCGCGATGGAAATGGTGGACGGCAAGACGATCCGCGAACTTATCTCGGGCCGTCAACTGGATCTGTTGGGCGCCATTGACGTGGCGCTCCAGGTGTGTGCCGGGCTGTCCAAGGCGCATGAATCAGGCATCGTCCATCGCGACATCAAGCCCGCCAACGTGATCCAGACGGCCGACGGCCACGTCAAAATCCTCGACTTCGGTCTCGCCAAACTGCTGGATGCCGGGGCGGGTACCACCAGTGACGGCAGCTTCCAAAATGTCTCCACGCTGACCCAGACGCAGATTGGCATCGTGAAGGGCACTCCGGCTTACATGAGTCCTGAACAGATCAAAGGCGAGGCGATTGACGCCCGCAGCGATCTCTTCTCCCTCGGCGTCATGTTGTTTGAAATGGTCACCGGCGAGATTCCGTTCCCGCGCGCGTCACCAACGGAAATGATGCACGCCATCGCCTTTGCCAAGACGCCAGCCCTGCACTCCCTGCAAGCCAATGTGCCGGGAGATTTTCAGCGGATCGTGTCCCGTTGTCTGGAGAAGAAGCCGGCCGCCCGCTATCCCGATGCCCGCACTCTGCTCGGGGATTTGCGGCTGCTGCGGCGCAAGATGGAATCCAGCCAGGCCCGGCCGCTGTCGTTCAAGGCGCGGGTGCAGCATGTCATGGGCAAGCTGGGTGGCCGACTCGGCGACATCCAGCCCTCCGGGTATGCGGTGCTGGCGGGAAGCGCGTTGGCGCTGGCGTTCGCGTTTTATCTCCTGACGGCCAACGTGGGCATGGGCTCGCTCATCCCGCTGGTCATCGTCGGTCTGCTCGTCTATCGGCACGTCCGCCATCAGTCGCGGCGATTGATTGACGGCTTTGTCGGCAAGATTTCCCGCCTGCCCGAAGTGCGGTTCATTGTCTGCCAAGGCCGCCACATCACGGTGGGCGTGGATCGCGCCCCCGGTCAGTTGTATGGGCGCATCAACAAGCAACTGAGCGCGTGCAATCGCAAACTGTTCTTCGGCGAACCGCTGAGTGTCGTCGTTCGATCCGACCTGACGGCGGAGGAAAGCCGCCAATGGCTGACGGCTCCGGGCGTGCATTATGTTCGGGAGAATGCGGACGAAGCCGCGTGACTTCGTTGAGATGCTCCGTCTGTTTTTGAAAGCATGGACGTTTCGAGCCAGGACTGGCGTAAAGGCCCCGTCTCCACGATACCTCTTTCGGTCCATTGCCGGTTCGGCGGTCGCGGTTACGCTGCCGGGCGAAATGAAACGATGTTTTTACCTGAGCCTGCTGGGCGGATGGCTCACCGGCACGTCGGCACTGGCGACGATGGATTACGCGGTGGATCAGGCGCACGATTGGCCCGGCGTTATCGAGGCCACTCACTCGCTGCTGGCCTATCCGTCGGTGACCCAGGAGTTCACGCCGGCTTTCGGGGCGTTGGACGTGGTCGAGGTTTACACCCGCGACTGGAGTTTCCCGGTGACAAACGGCATCGGCGCCACGCTCCAGGTGTCTATTCGTGAGGATACCACCAACGGTGCGGTCCTCGCCGTGAGCGCTCCGTTGGAATTGCCGGACGGTTGGGAGGGGGCGTCGCAATTTCTGTTTGCGAATCTGGTTTGGCTCACGCCGGGGAAGCGGTACGCGATGGAAGTGCAATTGCTGGATGGCAACAACTGGGGCGTGGATAGCTATGGCACCTTTGCGCCGCCGTACGATGGCGGACGGTACTTCGTCGGCCCGCATCAGATCAACGGGAAAGACATGTGGTTTCGCACCGGAGTTCGGCTGCCGAACGTGCGACTGATCCTGGATCACCAGTGCGTCGTGCGCTGGACTGGCATCCCGCCGCTGACTTACCGGGTCTGGTCCAGCACTGATCTTGTGAAATGGAGTCACGCGGGCTTCGTGCAATCTGAAACGCCGGATTATGCCTTTACGAATAGCACAGGCGCAGTGACGAGCCTGTTCTACAAAGTGAGTCTTCCGTGAGTATCCTATTGAACCTAAAAACGGCGGTTGAAGAAGCTGGTCAAGCGCGGGGAAGGCTGATTTTGTTGGAGCATGTTACTGCCACCGACTTCCATGCCGTCTCACCCTGCGGGTGAGCCATCACCAGACCCCCTTTCCACGTTACTACCCAGCTCTGGCGCGTTGCTGCCGGCGCGCGTTCCGTTGGACCTGCATGGCCAGCGGATTTACGTGGAATGGGATCCCCACGCTCCGGTGACGCCGCTGGGACAGTTGGTCTATTTCAGCCAGTTCCTGGCCACCGCCGGACTGTTTGGAGAGTGGGTGGCCGACTGTCCGCTCCACTACACCAGCCCCAACGCCCCGGAGCGGGCTGATGTGCTGGGCACGATTCTGCTCTCCATTCTGGCGGGCAACCGGCGTTATGCCCACGTGACGGCGCTGCGGGGCGACACCGTCAATCCCCAGGGCTTGGGCATGAGCCGGGTGATGAGCGAGGACGCGGTGCGGCGGGCCTTCCAGGACGAGCCGTCCGCACCCTTGGAACAATGGCAGCAACAACATCTGTTGCGCAGTGTCGAACCGGTGCTCCGGGAAGAATGGATTTGCGATCTGGATGTGACCATCAAGACCGTGTACGGCCGGCAGGAAGGCGGCCAGGTGGGTTACAATCCTCACAAACCCGGACGAGCGGCGCACGCCTATCACACGTTTTTCATCTCCCGGCTGCGGTTGGCGTTGGATGTGGTGGTGGCCCCGGGCAAGGAATTTCACAGCCGGGCGGTGAGCCAAACCTTCTGGCCCTGGTGGGACAAACTGCCGGCCTCCTGCCGGCCCAAGCTGGTGCGGGCCGATTGCGGCTTTGGCAACGAGCATTTCATGCTCGACTGTGAAAGCCACGGCCAGCCGTATCTGTTTCGCCTGCGCCAAAGCCGGGGCGGGCAGCGCCTGATTGAGCGATTGAGCCGCCAGGGGCCGTGGAACGAGTGCGGCCAGGGATGGCAAGGCCGGGAAGATTCCTTGCGCTTGCAGGGCTGGAGCCGATCCCGGCGGGTGATCGTGTTGCGGCGGCGGGTGTCGTCCCCGGCGGTCCCGGAACTGACCGATGGTTTGCAGCAGCCGCAGTTGATGAATGTGGAGGCCGTCGAGCCGTATGAATACACGCTTCTGGGGACCAACACCGATTGGGAGTTGGCGGGCTTGGCGCGGCTGTATCGTGAGCGGGCCGACAGCGAGAACACGATTGACGAACTCAAGCGGCAATGGGGCTGGGGCGGATTTGTGACGAAGGATTTGCTGCGCTGCCAGGTGGCGGCGCGCAACGTGGCGTTGATTTACAACTGGTGGAGTCTGTTTGTGAGGTGCGTGGAGCCGCAGCGTCCGCGGGAAGCGGTGACCAGCCGTCCGTTGATGCTCAGTGCGATCGGGCGGGAGGTGCGCCACGCGGGCCAAACGACGGTGGTGCTGACCAGCACGCATGCGGAAGCCAGCCGGGTGCAGCGACTCTTGACCGAGGTGAGTTTGTTTTTGAGCGGGCTGAGGAATACTGCGGAGCAGTTGAGTCCAGCGCGGTGCTGGGAGCGGATTTGGGAACGGATTTTGACACCCTTCCGCATCCTGGAAGCGGCCAGCCGCACGTGGTTCGGACAATTGGCCCGGTTGCCGGCCTGACCGGGGCCGGATTTCGACCAAAAGTTCCGCCGATCCGGGTCGCAAGTCGCCCCGGACCGCTCCCGTTCTGTCACTTCAACCGCCGTTTTTAGGTTGAAGGAGGCACGTGCGTGGATGGCAACATTCACGCACAGTTTGCGGGGCGGCCTGTCCCAGCGAGAAATGCCGTCCGCGTCCTGTGGTTGACGCGCCCTCTTCGTCCGCGCTCCGGGACAAGATGAGAATCGCGGTCGGCTCGGACGCCACGTTGACAGGGTGAACGGCGTTGGCCTAAGCTGCCCACCGACGCGCATCAGGCAGCATGAATTTGACCGAATTGTTGGATGGGACCACCAGCCGTTGGCCGCAAAAACCAGCGTTCATCGAAGGGGACACCATCGTTTCTTACGCGGAGTTGGGGGACACTATTGCCCGCATGACCGCGCAATTGCGGGCCTTCGGAATGATTCCAGGCACCCGGGTGGGTCTGTGCCATCCCAACAGCGTGGCCTACGTTGCGCTGACTTTTGCCTTGTGGCGACTCCAGGCCATCGTCGTGCCAATTCCCACGGAATGTACCTCGGAGGAAACCACTGCCATCACCGAGACGATGCAGTTGGAGGCCGTTATCAGCCAAACACCAGGCGGGGAGAGCGTGACCTTGACGCCGGAGGGTTACATAACCCGGTTGACGCCAGCTACGCTGCCGGACAATCACGGCCTGAACATCGCTTTTATCCGCTTCACGTCCGGCACCACGCACGAACGCAAAGGGGTGGTGTTGAGTCACGAGACGGTTCGTGACCGTGTGGTCGCGGCCAATGCGGCGCTGCGTATCGGTCCGGAGGACACGGTGATGTGGTGTCTGCCCATGGCGCATCACTTTCTCATTACGATTGTCCTGTATCTGAGTCAGGGGGCGACGATTGTGCTCACGCGGCAGGTTTTGGCCCGTCCATTCCTGGAAACGGCAAATCGTTGGCGGGCTTCTGTGCTCTATGCGTCGCCGTTTCATTATGCACTGCTGGCACGGGACCGTTCGGACCTGACCCTGCCTTCGGTACGCTTGGCCGTTTCCACCACCTGCGCCCTGCCGGAAGATGTCGCGGAGGATTTCGTTCGGCGTTTTGGCCTGCCGCTCGTGCAAGCCTTGGGCATCATTGAACTGGGGCTGGTGAGTTTGAATGCCGACGATCCGCGCGGCCGCTGGAATTCGGTGGGCCGCCCGCTCAAGACGCACCGCGTTCGTATCGTGGCGCCGGAGGCGGACGGCGTGGGCGAAGTGGCCATTGCCGGACCGGGTTTTTTTGACGCCTATGCCGCGCCGTGGCTGCCGCGGGAAAACGTGCTGCACGATGGCTGGTTTCACACGGGCGACCTCGGTTGGTTGGACGCTGATGGTTTCTTGTTTTTGGTGGGACGCAAGGCGGCGGTCATCAATCTGGCGGGGCGGAAAGTTTTTCCCGAAGAAATCGAAACCGTGCTAAACCGCCATCCGGCCGTGCTGGAATCCCGCGTGTTCGGCCGGCGACACGCGCACCTGGGCGAAGTGGTCGAGGCCGAGGTGGTGCTGGCACAACCGCATCCCGAGGCGGAGGCGCTACGCGACTTCTGCCGGGAGCACCTCGCGCCGTACAAAGTCCCCACACGTTTGCACGTCGTGAGCCGTCTGCCCCGCACCACGGCCACGGGCAAAATCCGCCGCGAGACGGCGCTCGTCTCGCATGAGTGACGCGCGCGCGATCGAGGCGGAATTGCTGGCTTTCCTGCAACGCGAAATCTTCGCGCCCAGCCTGGCCGTGACGGCGGAAACCGACCTCGTGGCAGCGGGCTTCGATTCCATGTCACTGGTTCGCGTGTTGTTGTTCGTGGAAACGAATTACGGCTTTTGGATTCCGGAAAGGGAAATTACCAACGACGCCTTGCGCAATGTCCGGGCGCTGGCGGCGACGGTCACCCGTCTGTTACATGAGCGGTAAGTTCCCATTCAATGGCAGCGATTATCTGATGCTGGGATTCGATTATGAATTGCGCCGGCAAGGATACGCGGGCAACTCGTGTCAGATCATTCTCGAACTCGCCAGCGTTCTCCCGCTCGCGCGATTGCAGGAGCGGCTCGACGATCTGTCACAGCGGTATCCCGTGCTTTGCGCCCGCCCTGGAGGATGGTTCTCACGGCGGTGGCAGCTTCCGGGCAAGCGTGTGTCGTCACCGCGGGTGCGAGTCCACCCGGCGGAGGCCGCGCCGTCCCAACGGTGGTTCAATGAACCCTTGGCCACGCGGCAAGGCGAACTGCTGCGGTTCGACCTCGTGGAATCAGGGCAGGGAAAGATGACCCTCATTTTTACCTGGGCCCATGCGCTCATGGATGCGCCCGGCGCGGAGCAATTCCTGGTGGCCCTCGGCAGCGGAGAAAATACTCTGCTGGAAATGCCGGCCACGCTGTCGGCGGGCGACAAGTTGCGTCTGGCCGAGCGCTTCAAACTCGGCTGGAAAAATCTGCATCAACTGGATCATTTCTGTCAGGCGGCACCGCGTTCCTTGGGTCTCCGCCATCCGCAGGCGCCCAGCGCGTTGTGCTTTCGTGTGGAAAAGTTTTCCGCGGATGACACCATACGGATTCGCGGCCACGGTGCGCGACTTTGCGGAGTACTCGGCGACGCCCAGTATCACGCGGCCGTCTCGGTGGTGGAACTGCACCGTCTGCATCAAACGTTGGGTTGTCCCAGCCCCAGCTACGTGCTGCCGTTGCCGGTCGGCCTGCGGCCCAAGGGCAGTGTCGGCCCTCTGTTTGGCAACCAGATTGGCATGTTGATGATCCAGTTTCTGCCCGAACAACTCAACTCCGTGGCCGACGCAGCGGCTACCCTGAAAGCCCAAACCGCGCAGGCGCTGCGCGAAGGCTTGCTCGAGAGTGGACGCGTCCTGGCGGAACTGTTTCGCTTTTTGCCCCTGCCGCTTTACATGGCGTTGATCAAGCATGGGCTGCGCGGCGAGATTGGCTCGCTCTTCTTTGGGGACACGGCGGCGGTCAATCCCTGGCTCACCAGCTTTCTTGGCGTGCCGGTCGAGGACTTCGCGCACGTGGCCGCCGTCACCCCGTCTCCCGGCGTGGAGGTGATCTTCTATTACTTTCGCGGTACACTACGATTCACAGTGGTTCATTCCGCCAAAACACTGTCGGAAACCGAAGCCGCTGATTTTGCCGCAAGCTTGCGGGCACGGCTGCTTAACCCATGAGGATTTCCGTGGACATTGCCGTGGTGGGCGCGGGCGCGGCCGGCATTGCCGCCGCGGTCAGTGCCGCCCGAACGGGGCAGACAACTCTCCTCCTCGATCAACGCCCCGCCGCCGGTGGCACCGGCGGGTTCAGCGGACTCACCACTCTGTGCGGCTTGTTCGATGACACAGGCCGCTGGCTCAATGAGGGCTTCGCGCGTGAGTTTGCCGAAATGCTGGTGGAATCGCCGCCGCTCCAAATGGGCAAAGTCTGGGTGTTGCCGTATCGCCCGGAGACTTTCCGTCAAACCGCCGCGGCTCTCATCAATTCGCTTTCCAATCTGCAAACACAATGGAACACCGCGCTGACCAGCGTGACGGTGGAACACGGCCGCTTGGTTCGCCTCAACGACATCGAGGTAGGGGCGGTGATTGATTGCAGCGGCAGCGCGGAGATCGCCCGCCTGGCAGGCCTGGATTGTCTGGCAACGGACGAAACCACGCAGGCCTCCGCCGTCATCTTTCCGCTGTGCGGCGTGAGGCGCGAATTGAACTCGCCCGCCGCCGTGGCGCAAGTGTTGTTGCCACTGGCGCGTGCGGGTTTTCCGCCGCTGAACTTCCAGCCGAATCCCGAACCCGGTTCGATCACAGTGAAGTTCACCGGCGGCGCGGAGCAGGTGACCGAGTTGGTGGCGTTTCTTCAGCGAAGTGTGGAGGGATTTGAACGTTGCCAGGCGCCGTTGGCCCGTGTAACCGCGGCGCAGCGCAAAGGCCGCATGATCGTTGGCGAATATCTGCTGACCGGCGCGGAGGTGCTGGCCGGGCGGAAATTCTCCGACGCAGTGGCGCGCGGCGCGTGGCCCATCGAACAATGGAACGCGGACGGCGTGGCGCGTTTCCGGTATTTGCCTCCGGGCACGCACTATGAAATTCCGGCGCGGTCCTTGCGGGCGGCACGCGTGAACAATCTTTTCATGGCCGGCAAAACCATGAGCGCGGACGTGGATGCGATTGCCAGTGCGCGCGTCATGGGATGTTGCCTGGCCACCGGCGCGGCGGCTGGTGTTCTGGCGGCAGATTACCTACAGTCCTCGCGCAGCAAATGACGCACACCTTCGATCAACTTTGGGCGGAGACCTATCGCCACGCGGCCCGGTATTCACCTTATTACCGCGAACTGTTTCACGACTTCGAGAATGAGCCCCGGTTGCAGACCCTTCCCACCGTGGACAAGCGGGTGCTCTCGGAGCGCAATCTGGATTTCCTGTGCGTGCCGCGTGCGCGCGTGGTGGAGATGGTGACTACCAGCGGCACAACCGGCCGGCCGTTGCTCTGGATGTTGACTGACGCGGACGTGCAACGACTCGCCGTCAATGAACAACTCTCCTTCGCGTGCGCCGGCCTTACCGCCCAGGACGCCGTGCTGGTGGCGGTGGCCCTGGATCGCTGCTTCATCGCCGGACTGGCCTACTGGCTCGGCTTGCGTGAACTCGGTTGCGGGATTGCGCGTGTGGGCGCGGCCTCGCCCGGGCTGGTGCTGGAAATGATCGAACGCGTGCAACCGACCGCAATTGTCGCCGTGCCGTCCTTCCTGCGGGTCATCGCCGACAAAGCCCGCGAAACGGGTTTTGATTTGCCGAACTCATCCGTCCAAAAGGCCGTCTGCATCGGCGAACCCATCCGTGATCGTGCCTTCGCGTTGAACGCGTCTGGCCGGGCCATCGAAGCTTCCTGGGGAGCGCGCGCTTATTCAACCTACGGCGTGACCGAACTGGCGAACTCGCTCTGCGAATGTGACGCAGGCGCCGGTGGCCATTTGCACGCGCAACAGCTCCACGTCGAAATCCTGGATGATGACGGGCAGCCAGTCGCCGAGGGCGAAATCGGCGAAGTTGTGGCCACCACTTTCGGCGTGGAGGCGATGCCTTTAATCCGTTACCGCACGGGCGATTGTGCTGCCTTGTACAACACGCCCTGCCAGTGCGGACGCACTACGCCGCGCCTGGGACCTATCGTGGGCCGGAAAAACCAGAAACTGAAATTCAAAGGCACCTCGTTGTTTCCTTCCACGCTGGCATCGGTCCTGGAAGAAAGCCCTGGAGTGGAATCGTTTGTGATCCTTGCGCGGCGCGAAAGCGAATTGTCCGATGCCATCGAGGTGCTGGTGCATGGCCGCGCAACGGTGGCGGCTTTGCGGGAAGCAATGCAGGCGCGGGCGAAAATTGCGCCGCAAATCCGTCACGCTTCGCGCGAAGAAATCGAAGCCCTGCAATTGCCGCCCCAGGCCAGGAAGCGGCGGACCTTTGTGGATTTGCGGTGAAGCCTTGCGTCGTCATCCCTTGTTTCAACCACGCGGCCACCGTGGCGGGAGTCGCCCGTGCGGCGCAGGCTTTTTGTCCGGTGTTGCTGGTGGATGACGGCTCCACTATACCGCCGCCGGAGTTGCCGGGTTGCACGGTGATCCGCCTGGCCTGCAATAGCGGCAAGGGCGCCGCGTTGCGCACGGGATTTCAGCGCGCCGCTGAAATGGGTTTCAGCCATGCCATCACCATGGACGCGGACGGCCAGCATTTTGCGGAAGACCTCCCGAAGTTCCTGGCCGTGGCGCAGGCGCAACCGGACGCGTTGGTGGTGGGGGTGCGGGATTTCCACGCGGCCGGCTGTCCCACGCACCGGCGGCGTTCCAATGCCGTGTCCACCTTCTGGTTTCGCGTCGAAACCGGGCTGCGCCTGAGTGATACGCAATGCGGCTTTCGCTGTTATCCACTGGCGTTGACGCAAGGTTTGCGGACCCGCTCGGGGCGTTACGCTTTTGAACTGGAATTCATGGTGCGCGCCGCCTGGGTGGGAGCGCCGGTAGTGGCGGTGCCGGTGAAATGCACCTACGCGCCGGAGCAATTGCGCCGCTCCCACTTCCGGCCCGTGCGCGACCTGGCCCACATTACACTCATGAACATCGGACTGGTGCTGCAATCGTGGTGTGTGCCCCGGACACTGCGCGCGGCGTGGTCGTGCGGCCAACGCCTGCCCTGGCGGAAAAGCATGGCTGAATTCTTTGCCGAGCACGCGCATGATCCGCTGCGAATGTCGCTGGCGGTGGGGTTGGGGTTGTTCTTTGGCATCGCGCCGATCTGGGGATATCAGATGGTGGCGGCCGCCGCGGTGGCGCACTGGCTGCGCCTCAACAAAGCCATTACCATCGTGGCCAGCAACATTTCCATCCCGCCGATGATGCCGTTCATTCTTTACGGCGCGCTGGCCATCGGCCACTGGCTGTTCACCGGCCAGACGCTGGACCTGGATTTTTCACCGCGCGAAATCACGCGGGCCGATGCGTTCGCGTATTTCGGTCAATGGCTCGTGGGCAGCGTGGTACTGGGCGGACTGGTCGCCGGCCTGGGCACCGTCCTTACGTTTGTGATCGCCCGGTGCGTGCGCCGGGAGCGGGTTGGCTGATGGACCAGAGAAAAGCCGTTGGTCCACACGCTGGTGGTCTGTTGCAAGGCCAGACCGTGCGCCTCCGAAAGGTGTGGGTGGTGTTTACGGTGTCATTGCTCCAGGTGGTTTGTCAGGCTGCGGGCTGCCAGCACTCCTTGGGGACTTCTTCATAAACGGGAACAACTCCCCCTGAATAATCAATCCCATCACCAAGCCGATAACGATACCACTGAAAATCTGCTTCACCTGTAGCGCCCGCTGCCACCGCACGACATTCGATTCAGGGTCTTCGACCACCGAACCAAGCCACACATACGAACCCCACCAACAGAGCACCGCAATTCCAATCGCAACATAAACTCGCTTCACCTTGGTACGTGTATCACGTTTTCCCGCCCACAGGGGATACGAGGCGAGAATCAAACCCGCAAGCAGCAGCAGTGGCAGCTTTATCATATAGACTCCTGTAAGTTGGTCACAATGTCATTGGCCCATGGGCCGTCTTCGGTCCAAAGATACCCGCCAGCGGGCGAACCATAAGTCGTTGCCCCACCGTGCCCACCATATTTTCATATGTGATGCTTGGTCGTTTCCTTTGGAATCGCGCTAGTTGCTTCATGATCCGACACAGGGAGGATGACCGTCCTGAGAATAAGAAAAACCGTCGCCACAACTATTGCCAACATCGCGGACATAGACCAGGTCCGTGTCCTTGCAAGAATCTGCACCAACTCCCCAAACGCACTCGCCAAGCCGATCATCACCATAAAATGAAAAATACAAATAAACCCGCTGCTTAGGGGGAAGGGAGACTCCTTTAGCATGTTCCTAGGGTTTCGCCATCCCTTTATGCCGATCATGCGAGCCAAAACAAGAAGCAGCCCCATGCCTAACCCGCAAGCCACCACATGGTGGAGAAGTATGGGCTCGTCAGTGGCAATAGGCTCGCGCGGGCAAAGAGCGCCTACGAGCAAGATTAAGCCAGCCGCGGCAAGCTTAATCCTAGCCCAATTCCTACTTCCAGACATACGCAAACTCCAATCCGAAAAAATTCCCAACACAAGAGTCTTTGCCCCGCGTGTAGCTCACCAGCGGTGTCTTCCCGGTCGTCCGCTCAAGTATCGCCTGCCGCCGCACATTCATGAATTCCGTCGGCATATCCTCCGACAAACTGCGGCTGCCCATTCGATCGTGGCTGGCGCCTATGTCCCATCCGCCCTCGATCGGTTGCAGGCGCGCGTTCACGGCCAAACGATTGCTGTAAAGTTTTGTCACGGGATCACTGGTTACGCTTATCCCACTCTGCGACCTCCGTTTCAAGCACATAATCCTGGCACTAAACTCTGAGCCGCGAACCTTCATAAACCGCTGTGTTTACGAGTTCGCAACTGGGGATCAGGCCCAACCGGCTGTCAATTTTCCGCTTGCGACGTCAACGCAGAAGTTCGACACTCTTGCCGCGCAGAGAGTGGGTAAGAGGTTAGTGAATTCAATCCTTTCCCCGGAGCTTCCACCACCAGTAGCGCGCTTAGCTCAGCGGTAGAGCACATCCTTCACACGGATGGGGTCGCAGGTTCAAACCCTGCAGCGCGCACCATTTTTGACAATCATATCCCGCTCCACAAAGCCCAGCTTCCGTCGCTGTGGCCAAAGTTCTTGTGGTTTGAAAATCCCCGCCGGGGTAATGATGCCCGTGATCAGGTCCGCTGGCGTGACGTCAAAGCCCGGGTTGCGCGCCCCACTCGTCGGGTTCGCCACGCGCACGTAGGCTGGCCGGCCAGTTCGTGGATTGCGGATTGCGGATTGCGGATTTGAGATTGCCCCCCACGCACCGAGCACTTCGCCTGCGTCGCGCTCTTCGATGGGAATGGCCAGTCCGGATTTCAATTCCCAGTCAATCGTGGAGAGCGGAATGCCAACATAAAAAGGAATGTCGTGTCTTTTCGCCAGCACCGCCTTGGTGTAGGTGCCGATCTTGTTCGCCACCTCGCCGGTGCGGCCCAGCGTGCGGTCACTGCCCACGATGACCAGGTCAATTTCGCGCCGCTGCATCAGATGCCCCGCGGCATTGTCAGCGATGATTTGATGGGAAATGCCTTGCTGGGCCAACTCCCAGGCGGTGAGCGTCGCGCCTTGTGAGCGCGGCCGGGTTTCGTCGCAAAAGACGTGAAACTTCTTCCCGCGGGCCTGGGCGGCATACAAGGGCGCGGTTGCCGAACCGATGTCCACAAACGCCAGCCAGCCGGCGTTGCAGTGCGTGAGAATCCTCATTCCGTTGCGAATCAATTTGACGCCATGCCGCCCGATGGCCTCGCAATGTCGCACGTCTTCGTTTGCGAATTCTTCAGCGGCGTTCAGCGCGAGCACCTGTTTTTCGGCAACCGTCTTGCCAGCACTCATTGCGCGGCGGACTTCATTCATGGCGTTGACTGGATCAACGGCGGTGGGCCGCGCCTCTTTGAGTGTCGTGTAAACCGTCTGAACGTGACCTCGAAACCTTCCGGCATCACTCCCTCGAAAGGCTCGAACCCCCTGCGCCAACCCATAAGCGGCGGTCGCGCCGATGGCGCCCGCTCCCCGCACCACCATGTCGCGGATGGCTTGCGCCGTCTCACGAAAGTCCTGCGTGGCAATTATCTCGAAGCGGTGCGGCAGCAGTCGTTGCTCGATCAGGAGAATATGATTCTTTTCGCGGTCAAAGGTGACGGTGCGATAATGGCGAGTGTGTCCGCGGACGGTTACATTCATGCGTTGAATCCAAGTATGTTTGCCCTCTGCAATCCTCAGCGTAAGGAGGGGGGGCCTTTGGTTGATGCTGGTGTTCACCTGCTTGCCCCAGCGGTGACGTTGCCGCTGCGCGCAATTCAGATCAACGCACGTTGAGCTTCAACTGGCGCACCTTCTCCTTGATCGGTTGAAAGAGGGGATGCTTGCGCAGGTTGCGAAGGTCCGGGTCCTTGGCCAGCCAGTTGAAATCGCGGTAACCGAGGTGAATGGCCTTTTCGAGTGCGTTGGCGGCGAGTTCGAGGTGGTGGTTCAAGGAGTAGCTGCACGCGAGGTTGTAATAGACCAGCGGGTCGTTCGGCTGCAAATGTGAAAGCCGCTCATCCACCTTGAGGCTTTGTTCGTATTTGCCGCGTTGCGTGTAGTGATCACCCAGCAATTGCAGCGCATCCACGTATGCGGGATCGCGCCGGACGAGGCCCTCCATGAAATGGATTTGCACGTCCAACTCCCGCGTTTCCTGGCGCGTGGCGCGCTTTTTTCGCAGACTGCTTTTTACCGGCATACGACGAGGCATGATTGCAAAGCACATGCCAGTGTCAAGCGACCCTATGTGACAAATTACAAAAACTTCGGAACAGCGGGTGGCGGGGCCGGCGGCCGGAAAGCGCCTCCGGGCGGAATTTCCACCGGCCTCAACCAAATTGGTTTGAACCGCGTCCGCGAAACCGGATCATCGGCACGGTATGAAATGTTTTGTGACCGGCGCTGCGGGCTTCATCGGCGCGAACCTCGTGCATGAACTTGTCGCGCGTGGGCATCAGGTCAAGGCCCTGCTCCGGCCAGACAGCGATTTGCGCGGGCTGGCGGGTGCCAAGTTTGAAAGCGTCACCGGCAATTTGGCGGAACGTGACAAACTCAAGGCCGCGCTCAACGGCTGCGACTGGTGTTTCCACGTCGCGGCGAGTTATCACCTGTGGTTGCGGGACTACGCGCCCATGTATGCCGCGAATGTCGAGGGCACCCGCAATGTTTTGCAGGCGGCGTCTCACGCGGGGTGTTCGCGCATCGTTTACACCAGCACGGTCGGCTGCATCGGACTGCCACAAGAAATCAACGGCGCCGTGGCGCCAACCGACGAAACCACGGCGGTGGTCGAGGCGCAGATGAGCAATCATTACAAACGTTCCAAATGGCAGGCCGAACAGGTGGCCCTGCAATTTGCCCGCAACGGGACGCCCGTGGTCATCGTGAATCCCAGCGCACCGATTGGTCCGCGCGACGTGAAACCCACCCCCACCGGCCAAGTCATTGTGGATTTCCTGAACCGTGCGATGCCCGCTTATCTGGACACCGGCCTTAATTGGGTTCACGTACGGGATGTCGCCATCGGCCACATCCTTGCCGCTGAACGCGGCCGCATTGGCGAGCGTTACATCCTTGGGCACGCGGAGGGAAACTGGACGATGCGACAGGCGTTTGCGGTGCTGCAAGAAATCACTGGCGTGCCCGCGCCGCGGATGCGCATTCCGTATTGGATTGCACTGGCGGCCGCCCACGCAAACGAAACGATGTCCGGCCTGACCGGCAAGGCGCCCAAAGCGCCGCTCGCCGGGGTGCGCATGGCCAAATACAAAATGTTTTTCAATCCCGCCAAGGCCATCCGCGAACTCGGTCTGCCCCAGACGCCACCTCGCCAAGCCCTTGCGGACGCGGTCGCGTGGTTTCGCGCCAATGGTTACGTCAAACCATGAGACAAAGAGCTTTCCATGAACCTGCCATTGGCAGGTTCCGACTCGCCACCCGCCTCAGCGCCGCGTTCGCGTTGTGTGCCGGGTTTTTGCTGACTGGCTGCCGGGGCGAACACGAACCACCACCCGCAATTCCGCGTGAGGCCATTTACGCCCGCGCGGACTTATACTTCACGGACGTGATCCTGTTCAAACCTGCCGATCCCGAACACGGCAGCGAACTCCAACGCAAAAGCGCACCATTGATCATGCAGGAAGTGCAGGGCACAAATCTCGTCAACGACAGTCTGCTCACACCCATCTATCTGCTGGAAGGCCACGTTGAAGTGCAGGGCCGAAAGCTCGAACAGGCGACCTTCTTCTGGCGTTATCCGCCAAGCCTCGCCACCGATTCCAAGTCGCTTCCCGCGCAAGGTGTCCGCGTTACGCACAACTCCGCCGGCTTACCGGTGATCTGGGAAGTGCTCGCGGACAATTCGGGCGCGGAACTCATCTTCGTCTCGCAGAATCTCGAAGCCGCGACAGCCAGTGAGTTTGGTCTGCCGTTACCGGGGCGACGATTTTCCGTCGAACGGGACCTCGCCGAAACGCCGACGGTGGTGGTGGCGCGCGTGTTGAGCGATTCGCCGGTGGCCATGGGCCCGATTGTGTATCTGAACCGCGGGACGCGCAATGTGGGCACCCTCATCTGCCGTTGCATGGAGGCCCAGGCCAGAAGTCTTGTTGGCGAAGGAACCTACGACGTAACCGTAGTCACCGCGGACGAAATGGCGGCCTTGATCGAGGAGTCACTGCCGTTAGGCGAGTTTCATCGGGCCGATTGGCCGCTGGCAGTCGCTGGCGCCAACCGTTTGGCGACCCTTCTGCGCCTGCCGGGCGAGTTCTGATTCGTGAAGCTCGAACGACAAACTTCCCTTGCCTTCCTGGGCGGCTTTTGAAAACTTCCCGCCACGATTTATATGGCACATGTGAAATTGCACATTCCCGGCCCGGTCGAAGTGAGCGAGAAAACCTTCAAGGCGTTTTGCTCGCCGATGATCGGCCATCGCGGGCAGGGCTTCAAAGACCTTTACGCGAAACTGCAGCCGCAACTCCAGCAGTTGCTCGTGACGAAGCAACTGGTCTATCTCTCCACCTCCAGCGCGTGGGGCATCATGGAGGGCGCCATCCGCAATCTCGTCGGCAAGAAGGTCCTCAATTGCATGTGCGGCGCGTTTTCGGACAAGTGGTTCGATGTGTCGAAGCGCTGCGGCAAGGACGCCGAGGCGTTGCAGGTGCCGTGGGGTTCGCCCATCCGCGCTGAAGCCGTGGACCAGAAACTCGCCACCGGCCAGTTTGACGCGCTCACCCTGATCCACAATGAGACGTCCACCGGGGTGATGAGTCCGCTGGCAGAGATCGCCGCGCTGAAGAAAAGGTATCCCGACGTGATGTTCATCGTGGATTCGGTCAGTTCGATGAGCGCCGTGCCGCTCAAGTTCGATGAACTGGGCATTGACGTTTTGCTGGCGGGCACGCAGAAGGCGTTTGCGCTGCCGCCGGGGTTCGCCGTGTTCGTTTGCTCCCCCGCCGCACTCGCAAAAGCGGCCACGGCGAAAGATCGCGGTTATTATTTCGATTTGGTGGAGTTCCAGAAAAATGCCGAACAAAATATGACGCCCAGCACGCCGAGCATTGCGCACACTTACGCGCTCAGTTCGAAGCTGGATGAATTCCTGGCCGAGGGGCTGGATAATCGTTACGCCCGCCATCGTAAAACGAACCAGATGACCCACGACTGGGCGGCGCGCCACGGTTTCACGCTGTTCCCGGAGCCGGGCTATGAATCACTCACGCTCACCTGCGTCAACAACGGCGCCAAGCCCGGTGGCCGCACGGTGGATGTGCCCAAGTTGCAGAAACTGGTGAAGGACCAGGGCTTCCTGATTGACGGTGGCTATGGAAAAATCAAAGGCACGACCTTCCGCATCTCGAACATGGGCGACGAAACGGAGGCGACAATGAGTGAGTTGTTTGCCGCCTTGGACAGCGCCGTCAAGCAGTTGTAGCACCGTGTCTGCAGCACGAACGAAGCGTGGCCGCTGAAGTGAGCAGGCCGAGTCCGCGCGAAAATCATCACGGTTCATCTGCATCGTTATGCCGGAAGCTCTCGCTCCAACCACGCGGGTGGCAGTAACCACGGTCCTCG
>JAHCLO010000044.1 GCA_026125285.1 Verrucomicrobiia bacterium
GCTGGCGGCAGCCTTGTCTCGGACTGCCTCGTTGCGTATCTCACGGGCCGAGCAACAATCACGAATGCGCTGTCGCGCGTGGAAACTTTCAGTGCGTCACGCTCAAACGCTCTCTCCGGCCCCGCCCGCTTCGTCGTCGGCGCGTGCTGTTCGGAAAAGTCAGTGTTCACGAAGTCGTCGGCGTGTGAGGAAGACCTTTTGGTTTTGTCAGTACCTTCCGAGAGAAAGAATGACTCCGCATTGACACGCGCAGTTTCCGGGGACTACTCTGTGCGGCGCGTTCCACGTTGTGTCGTGTGAGGCAAAGCAAACCATATTGTGGCTGAGAAAGACGATTATCTGGTAGATATGCTGATGGACCTTGGGTTCGTCGGCCCAGAGCAGGTGGCGCAAGCCCAGACCGAGGCGGTGGCCTCCGGCGTGGGGGTGGTGGACTTCATGGTGGCCAACAAGCTGGTCCGGCCCGAGGACGTTACCCAGGCGAAGGCCGCTCATTTTGGGGCAGAGGTCGTCAGCCTGGGAGCCATGCAGATTGCGGACGACGTGATTGCCGCCGTGCCCCGGCACATCGCCAAGAAATACCGGGTGGTGCCGGTGTACAAGCATGACAGCACCATCACGGTGGCCATTGCCGATCCTTCGGATTTGGCGACGATTGACTCCCTGACGCACCTGTTGAACGCGGAGGTGGTTTTGCAGGTGGCGGGCGAAGCGGAGATTGATGCCGCGCTGAACAAGTATTATGGCGGACGCGGCGGCGGCATGGAGGATGAGCGGTTCAAAGGCGTCATTGAGGAACTCACGCGCGAGCACGTGGAGGTGGCGGGAGCCGGTGCGGATGACGGCGGAACGGTGGAAGCGGACGCGCCGCTGATCCGTCTGGTGAATCAGATCATCATAGACGCGTTCAAGATGCGCGCGTCGGACATTCATTTGGAACCGCTGCCGAAGCGGTTTCGCTTGCGTTATCGCATTGATGGCATGCTGCACGAGATGAAGAACCCGCCAAAGCGGTTGCAGCCCTCGATCATTGCCCGGTTAAAGATTCAATCCAACATGTCCATCGCGGAGCACCGGATTCCGCAGGACGGGCGCATTCAAACGAACGTGGGGGGCAAGACGATTGACCTGCGCGTTTCCTGCCTGCCGACCAATCACGGCGAATCCATCGTGATGCGTATTCTGGACAAGGAAGGACTGCGGTTGGGTCTGGGTGAATTGGGCTTCCTCACGGACGACCAGCAGACGTTCGAGAAAGTCATCGGTCTGCCCGACGGTATTCTGTTGGTCACGGGTCCGACCGGCTCGGGCAAGACGACCACCCTGTACTCCTGCCTGCACTTCATCAACCGGCCAGATCGCAAAATCATCACGGTGGAAGATCCGGTGGAATACGTGCTTTCGGGCATCAACCAGGTGCAGGTCAGCGACGCGGTGGGTTTGACGTTTTCGGCGGCGCTGCGCTCGATTCTGCGCCAGGCGCCCAACGTGATCATGATTGGGGAAATTCGCGATCTGGAAACCGCGTCCATCGCTATCAATGCTTCGTTAACCGGTCACTTGGTGTTCTCGACCCTGCACACGAATGATGCGCCCAGCGCGGTGACACGGTTGATTGACATCGGCGTGAAGCCGTTCTTGGTGGCCTCGTCCACGCGTTGCCTGATGGCGCAACGGCTGGTGCGCAAGGTGTGCCGGAAGTGCGGCGCTTCCTGGTCACCGCCGGAATCGGAATTGCGGTCGCTGGGCATTGACCCGGCCAGCACGCCGAACGCGACGTACATGAAGGGCAAGGGATGTCCCGATTGCTCCAACACCGGCTGCCGGGGGCGTATGGGGATTTTTGAAATCTTCGTGATTGACGACGAGGCGCGGAAACTGATCTACGAGAAGGTGCCCTCGTCGGTCCTGCGCGCCCGGGCCCGCGAGATGGGCATGCGCACGTTGCGCGAAGACGGGGTGCGCAAGGTCCTGGCGGGCATGACCACGCCGGACGAAGTCATCCGGGCCACCGTGGGCGACGAGGCTTGAGGCGGGCGCATGGGCCGTGAATTTCAGAGGCGAACCTGAGCGGGAGATTTAAGCATGTCATATTCGATGTCCGATTTGTTGCAGTTGGTCGTGTCCGAGAACGCGTCCGACCTCCACATCCGCGTGGGCACACCGCCGACCATCCGGGTGCATGGCATTCTGCACCGGGTCGAAGGTCCGGCGCTAACGCCCGAGGACACGGAAGATTTGATGCGCAGCATCACTTCGGAAGACCACATACAACATGTGCGCGAACGGGGCGGGGCGGATTTCGGCTTCGCCTTTGGCGACGCGGCGCGGTTCCGGGTCAGCGTGTTCAAGGAGAAAGGGAATTTCGGCACCGTCTTGCGGCAGATTCCGAACAAGATGTTGACGATGGAGCAGATTGGCATTCCGCCCTCCGCCAAGGAACTGCTGTACAAGCCGCGCGGCCTGGTGTTGGTGACCGGGCCGACGGGTTCCGGCAAGACCACCACGCTGGCTTCGATGATCAACATCATTAACGAGGAGCGCGACGAGGCCCATATCATCACGGTGGAAGACCCCATCGAGTATTACCACAAGCACAAAAAGGCGCTGGTCACGCAGCGGGAAATCGGCGTGGACGTGCCGAACTTCGCCGAGGCGTTGCGCCGCGCCTTGCGCCAGGACCCGGATGTGGTGCTGGTGGGTGAAATGCGCGACCTGGAAACGATTGATGCCGCCATCACCGCGGCGGAAACGGGGCACTTGGTGTTCGGCACCCTTCACACCACCGGGGCGGCCAAGACCATTGACCGCATCACCAACGCCTTTCCCACGAATCAGCAGGAAATGATTCGCATCCAGCTTTCCACGGTGTTGCAGGCGGTGATTTCACAGTTGCTGATTCCGCGGATTGACAAACCGGGCCGCGTTGCAATTTTTGAAATCATGGTGAATACGCCCTCCATTGCCGCGCTGATCCGCGACAACAAAACGTTCCGCATCCAGTCGGACATTCAGACTGGGGCGAAGTACGGTATGGTAACGCTGGACAGCTTTCTGCTGGAGAAGTATCTCGCCGGGATGATCGCCCGCGAGGAAGTGGTGACCAAGGCCCAGGATCCGGTGAGTATCCAGGCCAAGTTGCAGGAACTGGAACTGGCCCAGGCCGTTGGGGTGGAGCCAGCGCCGCCAGCACCGCCGCCGGAGAAGACTTGAGCTAAATTCAATATGCCGGGAGAAATTGTAAATCCGCTGTTGTCGCTCGTCAAAGAGCAGGGACTGGTTGATGACCTGCAGTACGAGGAGGTGTTGGCGGAGATCAAGCGGAGCGGCACGCCGGCCTTCCAAATTCTGCAGGATTTCGGCATTCTGGACGCGGATTCCATCCTGCAGGCCATGGCCAATCAGCTCGGCACGGAGGTGGTTTCCCTGACGAACCATGAGTTTCGGCCGGAAGTTATCAACGCCATTCCGGGCAATGCAGCCAAGACGTATCGCTGCATTCCGGTGGACTTGAACGACGGGACGCTGCGGGTGGCGTTTGAGGACCCTTTGGACCAGGCGCACGTGGATGAGTTGACGTTCGTGGCCAAAGCGGAGGTGCAGGTGGTAGTGGCCAACCCGGCGGAGGTCGCGGCGGCGCTGGACAAGTATTACGCCCAGGAAAGCGAGGACGTTTCGGAAATTCTGAAGCAACTGGGCGGCGATGAGGAGATCGCGCGGGAAGTTGCATCCGCGGGTGACACCGACGACGAAGCCATCATGGCGGGCCTGGCCAACGAGGCGCCGATCATCCGGTTCGTCAACTTGGTGCTGTTTCAAGCCGTGCAGGACCGCGCCAGCGATATCCACTTCGAGCCGTTTGAGGAGGAGTTTCGGATTCGTTACCGGGTGGACGGCGCGCTGTACGAAATGTCGCCGCCCCCGAAGCACCTGGCGCTGCCGGTGGTGTCGCGCATCAAAGTGATGGCCAACCTGAACATCTCCGAACGCCGGTTGCCCCAGGACGGACGCATCAATTATTCGCTCGGGAAGCGTTCGATTGATTTGCGCGTTTCCACATTGCCGACGCAGTTTGGCGAATCAGTGGTGTTACGTGTGCTGGACCGCGCGTCAGTGGATCTGGAACTGGAAACCCTGGGTTTTCCGAAGTACGTGCATGACTACGTCACGGAGGCAATCCAACGACCGAACGGCATTTTTGTGGTGACCGGCCCGACGGGCTGTGGCAAGACGACAACGCTTTACTCGGCGATGCGCCGGGTGAACAGCATTGATTCCAAACTGCTCACGGCGGAAGACCCGGTGGAATATGACATTGAAGGCATCATGCAGGTGGCCATCAATGAAGCGGTGGGGTTGACCTTCGGCAAGGCCTTGCGCTCCTTCTTGCGCCAGGATCCGGACATTATCATGGTGGGTGAGGTGCGCGACCTGGAGACGGCGCAGATCGCAGTGCAGGCGTCGCTGACCGGTCACTTGGTCTTGAGCACGCTGCATACGAACGATGCGCCCGGCGCCGTGACCCGTCTGGTGGACATGGGCACGGAGCCGTTTTTGATTTCCTCGACCTTGATGGCGGTGCTGGGCCAGCGGTTGGTCCGCAGAATCTGCAAGGAATGCAAGACCCCGTTCGAACCAACGGAATCGCAACTGGCGCTGCTCAACCTCTCGCCGCACGATCTGGGCGACAAAGTGTTTTACTATGGCCGGGGCTGTTCGGCGTGTAATGATACGGGCTATCGGGGGCGCAAGGGCATTTTCGAGTTGCTGGTGGTGAATGACGCCATCCGCATGTTGATTACCGAGCGCGCGCCCACGGTGGTGCTGCGGCAGAAGGCCGTGGAGTTGGGCATGGTGACGTTGCGGGAGGACGGCTTGCGCAGCATCTTTGAAGGTGCTACCACTATCGAGGAAGTCGTCAAATACACCTAAGCGGAAGAATTGTTATGCCAAAGTTCAGTTACGTGGCGATGGATCAGAAGGGCAAGGAGCAAAAGGGCACCATTGAAGTCGCCAGTCAGAACGAAGCCATTGGCCGCGTGAAGGAAATGGGGCTTTTCCCGACCCGGATTGTGGAGGTGGACAAGGTCAAAGAAGCGCCCCAAAAGAAAGGCAAGGCGGCGGGCAAAGCCGGCGGCAAGAAGGGCGGCCTCAACGTCAACATCAACATCCAGATTCCCGGCCTGAGTGGTCGGGTCAAGTCCAAGGTTCTCACCACTTTTACCCGGCAATTGGCAACGCTGGTGGATGCCGGTCTGCCGTTGCTCCGCGGTTTGCGGGTGCTGGAAAAGCAGGAGCGCAATCCCACGTTGAAGTCCATTCTGGGTGATTTGGCGTTGTCCATCGAAGGAGGCAGCACTTTTTCCGAGGCCCTGGCGCAGCATCCCAAGGTATTCAATCGCCTCTTCGTGAACATGGTCAAGGCTGGTGAACTGGGCGGCGTTTTGGAAGTGGTGCTCACCCGTCTGGCGGAATTCATGGAGAAGGCTCAGAAGATTAAAGGCAAGGTCATCGCCGCCATGTTTTATCCGGTGGCCGTTTTGGTGGTGGCCGTGTCCATTCTGATCCTGCTCATGGTGAAGGTGGTGCCGCAGTTCAAAACGGTGTTCGAGGGCATGAGTATGCAACTCCCGGGATTCACGGTCTTCGTGCTCGGTGTCAGTGAGATCGTAAAAAACAACATCTTGGGGACGCTCGGCGTCTTGTTCGGTATCTGGCTGTTGTTCTTCCTGTTCACGCGGACCAAGTTTGGCCGGCGCGTCTGGGACAAGGTGAAGTTGAAGATGCCCGTGATTGGCCAAGTGGTGAGCAAGGTCGCCATTTCCCGTTTTACCCGCACCTTGGGAACGCTGATCAGCAGCGGTGTGCCGATTCTGCAGGCGCTGACCATCGTCAAAGAAACGGCCGGCAATGTGATCATCAGCAACGCCGTCAACTCCGTTCACGAGAGCGTCAAGGAAGGCGAAACCATCACCGCCCCGCTGGAGGCGTCGGGCGTGTTCCCCCCCATGGTGATCAGCATGGTGGACGTGGGCGAACAAACCGGGGCACTCCCCGAAATGTTGCTCAAGATTGCCGATAACTATGATGAAGAGGTGGACAACGCCGTGGCGGCCATGACGTCCTTGCTGGAACCGGTCATGATCATCTTCCTCGCCCTCGTGGTGGGCAGCATCGTCATCGCCATGTTCCTGCCTCTGATTGAGATGATGAACCAGGTCGGTGGTTCAGACACAGACGTCGAATAGGCAGAAAGTCTGGCCTCCGATGTGCCGCCGCCGATTTTCGGTTGACTCATTCAAACAAGTTTTTATTTGACGGACTTGGTCGCCTGTGTGTAAATACATTGTAACGACATTGCATGGGCGTTTCATATACAATTAACTCGAAATGGAGTTCGATTGGGACAATTCGCCCTTTGAGTTGGATAGCTCTTTGACTCGTCGGGAGATCGAGGAATCGTTTGAGGATCCGTTTGCGATCAAGTTGTTGCCGGACTCGCAACGGTTCGCCGTTCAGGCACGGTTCTTCAATCTGGGAATGTCCGCTACCGGCATGGGGATCCTGAGCGTTTATCGCACGAACGGGAAGCAAGTGCGCGTTATCCACGCCCGACCTTTCCAGCCGGAAGAGCGGTTCTTCTACCAGCGCAAGATGGATCAAACTCTCTCTCAATGAGTTGCTGCTGGTGACGACGAGAAAGTTTAATGTAGTTCTTGAACATGCGCTCCATCGCCAATTGGGAAGAAGTACCGATTTTCGACAGCGAAACCGCCGAGGCGGATTTCTGGTCGGAGAATCGGCCTGACTTGCGGTTGATGGAGGCCGCGGTAGCGGGCGGTGGCGAATCATCGGAATCGGTAACCATTACGCTGCGAATGGACCCGCGCATGTTGGCGCGAATCAAGCGGTTGGCCCGATCCCGGTACTTGAACTATCAGAGCATGATCAAGCAGTGGTTGAGCGAACGGATGGAGCAGGAATTGCGCGAACGTTGAACGTAAACCCGTTATGACAAACCCGAGGGAAACCAATCGAGCCGGCGAACGCGGATTCACGCTGATTGAACTGTTGGTGGTCATCACCATCATGGCCGTCCTCGCGGCGCTTATCTTCCCTGCGTTTGGCGCCGTCAAGCGGCGTGCGACCATTTCCAAAGCCCAGACCGAACTGCAAGAGATTCGAACCGCCATCGAATTGTATAAGGACAAACTTGGCTTCTTCCCACCGGACAACCCGGGGTTGCCCGCGCTCAACCCGTTGTATTATGAACTGCTGGGCACGGCCCAGATAGACGCGACGACCTTTGAGACTTTGGACAAGACTGCACGGATGACCGTCGTTGGGTTTGTGCGCGCATTCAGCGGCCTTGATACGAACAACAACGTCGTGCCCTCGGGCGTTTCTGGCTTCATCAACTGCACGCGCGCGGCCGGGGACGAAGCGGTCCCGGCGAAGAGTTTTCTGCGGAGTCTCAAGCCGGGACAATACGCGGTTGGCCGGAACAATGGCGTGGAAGTGCGACTGCTAACCTGCACGGTTCCGTGGCCTAACAATTTGCCCCCGGTGCTTTCCACTTTCGTGCCGGACGAAGCCAGTGTGAAGCCCAACCCGTGGCGCTATAATTCCTCCAATCCGACCAATAATCCCGGCTCCTATGACCTCTGGGTGGATGTCATCATCCGCGGCAAGACCAACCGCATCAGCAATTGGAGCCAGCAGGCGCAGATCGTCGCCACGCCGTGACCCGTTGAACCTTTTCGGACCATGACCACCATCTTCCAAGCTCAAGTCCCCGGGGAAAACCGGGTGGCGGTGACGTGGGAGGATTGCGCTTGGGTGCCCGTGATCATCGTGCGTCCTCCGCTGGGTTTGCCCCGCGTTCGCAGGTCAAAAGCCGTCAATCCAATCTGTCCGTCCGCTGCGAATCCCGCCCGCCCCCGTCAACGCATCAGTCGCTCTCTCTCGAATATGAAAACCCCGCTGCCCCGTTCCCGAAGGGCGTTCACCCTGATTGAACTGCTCGTGGTCATCGCCATCATCGCCATCCTGGCGGCCATGCTGCTGCCGGTCCTGGCCAACTCGAAGAAACGAGCCAAGGAAGCGCAGGCCAAAACTGAAATCGGCAACCTGATCACGGCCATCAAGCAATACGAGGCTGCCTACAGCCGATTCCCCACCATCCCCGGCGTCCAGGCCGGCGCGAATGATGCCACCTTTGGGCCGGTGCCCGTCGGCACCCTGCCGCCCAATGTCACGGCGGTCGCCTCCAATGCCGGTATCATTGCCGTGCTCATGGACTTGGAAACCTACGCCAACGGCCAGGACACCCCGAACAAAGGGCATGTGCTCAATCCGCAGCGCAACGCTTTCCTGAATGCGAATACGGCTGGCGATACTACCTCCCCGGGGGTCGGCACCGATGGCGAATATCGCGACCCATGGGGCATTCCTTACGTGATCTCGATGGACCTGAACTACGACGAGCGCTGCCGCGATGCGCTTTACGCGCGCGCGGCGGTTTCGCAGCAAGCTCCGGGTAATCCGGCGGGCTTGTATGGATTGTCAAATCCCACGCCGCCGGGTAACACCGATGCCTATGAACTGGCCGGTCCCATCATGGTCTGGTCGTACGGCGCGGACAAAAAAACTGACGCCGGCATCAGAGCCGACCAGGGCGTCAACAAAGACAATCTATTAAGCTGGAAGTAAACCTGTCACCCGTTGTGAAACCCGTCGCGCGCCATTCCGCTTTCACGCTCATCGAACTCCTCGTGGTGATTTCGATGATCGGAATTCTGGCGGCCATCACCATGCCCACCCTGTCCAACTGGCGCCGGGCCGATGCAATGACGGCGGCCACGCGGCAGTTGCAGGACGACGTGGAGCGGGCCCGTCAACTGGCCATCAGCCATCGCACCACGGTTTACATGGTCTTCTGCCCGTCGAATTTTTGGACCGACGTGGCCTACGCGGCGTTGCCGCAAACCGAGAAGGACAAAGCGCAGCGTCTGTTGGACAAACAATTGTCCGCGTACACCTTTGTCACTTTGCGGGGCGCGGGCAGCCAGCCCGGTCAGCTATCGCCGCGGTATTTGTCCGACTGGCGCACTTTGCCGGAAGGCACGATCATTCCGTACAGCAAATTCCGGCCGTACATTTCCGGCCTGGACCTGTTCTTTCATGATCCACCCTGGCCAGCCGCGCCCACCAACACCTATCGGGTGCGGACTTTTACCTGGACCAACAACATCCCGTTTCCCTCGCCTGAAGCCTACAATCCGGCTTTTCCCAATCAGCGATTTGTCAGCGTGCCGTACATCGGGTTCAATCACCTCGGCCAGTTGACTTCCGGCGTGGATGAATTCATCCCGCTCGCCAAAGGCCGGGTGGCACCCGCCCTGGATGCGAACAAAGTGCCATTACAGCAATCGCCCACGGTGGTCGAGAATCCGCCCGGCAACAGCACCAACGCCTTCACGCTCGTCCGCATTGACTGGCTCACCGGACGGGCCCGCGTGGAGAAACAACAGTTACCGCCCCAATGAGAGTCAAGTCGTCCAGTGCCCCAACCGCGGCCCTCCGGCACCATCAGGCTGGCGGGAACGCGGCGTTCACGATGATTGAAATCGCCCTGAGCCTGGCGGTCATCGGCTTCGCGCTCGTGGCCATCATCGGCGTGCTGCCGCTTGGACTCGAAGTCCAAAAGGAGAACCGCGAGGAAACCGTCATCAACCATGATGCGAACTATTTCATGGACGCCATCCGCCACGGCGCGCGCGGATTGGATGAGTTGACGAATCATGTGGTGACCATCACCACGGCCAGCCAGGCTTACGACGCCGATACGAATGCCGTGGGTCTGCTGGACGTACTGGAATATGACTATGCAGGTACTACGGTGCCCGCGTGGCCGCTCGATTCAGGCTCGAACATCGTGGGCTTGTTGAGCCGGCCCAAGTATCAACCCACCGGCTCGGGGGGGTTCCGCAGTAATTACGTGGTCGCCCATGTTCGTTCCCTGAGCGGGCCCGCCACGGAAAAATTCCCGCAAACCGATCCCACGATCAAGGACCTTGGTTTCAGTTACCGCATTATTTCGGAAATCGTTCCGCTGGCCACATACGACACCAATTCGGCGCACGGCCGGAATCTTCAGGCCAATATGCACGAAGTGCGGCTGCTCTTTCGCTGGCCGCTGTTGCCCGGTAACAAGACCGGTAATGGCCGCCAGGTTTACCGCTCGCTGGTTGGTGGCATTCACACCAATTACCCTTCCGGCAGCCCGCTTTGGTTCTTCCAACCCGCCATTTTCACCACCGTGAACGCCGCGCCGTGAACACTGCTTTCTCAAACCAACTATGTCAGCGCGTGCCGGGTGATTCTCGCTCCCGCGGCATGTTGAATGGCGGCTCACAGGCTCGCCGGATGGCCGTCGGCCTGACGCGGTCGGCGTGCCCAAAGCCGGTCGCAGAACGGCGCTCCGCTCTGTCGCCCGTCCGCGCGAACCCAGAAACGTCCACGAGCGCGGTTGCGACTCACGTTTGCCGTTGCCAGCGGCAGGGATTTTCACTCATCGAAATCCTCGTGGTCGTGGCGCTGCTCTCGATCATCATCTTGGGTTTGCTGATGATGTTCAACCAGACCCAAAAAGCGTTCCGCACCGGGCTGGCGCAGGTGGACGTGCTGGAGTCCGGTCGCGCTGCCACCGAGATGCTGGCGCGCGAACTGGCGCAGATGACCCCGGCCCATGCTCCCCGCAGCAACCGCGTGAACTACGGCGTCAACTTTTACGCGGGGGTGCCGAACATGGCGGGTTACGTGCCGTTGCGCCAACCCCTGCCCGGCAGCGCAACGCCGGCGGTGGAGCGGTTGAACTTGCTCCAGGAACTCTTCTTCCTCTCGCGGTACAACCGGACCTGGGCGGGGATCGGTTACTTGGTGACACCGCGGGACGACGGGGTTGCCGCTCTCTACCGTTATTACGGTACAAACTCAGGCACAAACTCCCAGGACCCGGGGTTGCTATACAACACCTTTTTGAGCACGCCGCTGACCAATATGAGCCGCATCGTTGACGGGGTTGTGCATTTCAAGATTCGTGCCTTCGACACCAACGGCGTGTGGATCAACTCGGATCATCCGCGCCCCGCAGTGACGAACATTCTGGCTCAACCGTTCGCCTTCGGCGAGGCCCGCGACCTGCGCTTCTATTCCAATGCCGTACCGGCGTTCGTGGAATTTGAACTGGGCGTGCTGGAGAATCGCGTCCTCGAACGGGCCCGGTCCATCCCGGTCGCCGCGCGCCGGGCCTATCTGGAGAAACAGGCCAGCCGGGTGCATCTGTTCCGGATGCGCGTGCCCATCCGCAATGTTGACCCCACCGCGTATCAACCATGAGAGTCAACCGTCATAGTCGGAAAGCATCCCGCCGCCAGGAGCGGTTCGCGCTGCCGTCGGTGAGTGGTTCGCCGTCGGCGGTTCGATCCGTGACGTTCCCCTCGCAGCGCGGCATGGCCCTCATCATCACCTTGATTCTGTTGTCGGTGATCACGTTTCTGGCGGTCACGTTCCTCGCGTTGAGCCGGCGGGAGAAGGGTGCCGTGACCGTGATGACCGAACAGACCATCGCCAAGTTCGCCGCGGACGCGGCGCTGGACCGCGTCAAGGCGGAGTTTATCGCCGGTTTGTCGGCCCACAGCAATGCCTACGCGTTTGGCATGATGGTTTCCACCAACTACATCAATCCGCTGGGCTTCGACCGGACGCTGGGGGCGAATCCCACGAACGTCAGCTTTCAGTATCCCAACGGCAGTCCCCTGACCGGCAGCGATGCACTGCAAAACATTGCCAATTTGCTGTTCAACCCGCGCGTGCCGGTGATCGTCACCAACCGCTACTTTGCCAACTCCAACGAATTCCGATTCTACTACGATCTGAATCGCAATCGGGTTTACGACACCAACGGCTGGCAGCCGGTCATCAATCCCAACGGCGGCTTCTACGATCTGGCCGGCAACTGGATCGCTGCGCTCCAGCCCGGCAACACGTTGAGCAACTACTTCAAGGGCGACCCCGAATGGATTGGTATCCTGGAGCGGCCGGAACTGCCTCATTCCTCCAGCAACCGGTTCATCGCGCGCTACGCCTACTTGGTCGTTCCGTCCGGTCGCACGCTGGATGTGAATTACATTCACAATCAGGCCAAACTGCCCAGCCGCTCGACGGCGGAAGGCTTCCTGCGCAACCAGGGGGTGGGGTCGTGGGAGATCAATCTCGCGGGCTTCCTGGCGGATTTGAACACGAACTTCTGGTACTCGGACATCAACTACACCACGCCCTATCAGTATCTCACGAATGTGAACCTGGAGAGTGGCGGCGCGGCATTTGCCGATGCGTTCTCGCTCCTCCGTTATCGCTACGCAAATGACGCGCGCACCCTCAGTTCCGTCAGTGATTTGTTTGGCGTGCCCGGGGTGACCGCGTTTGGCCGGGACTTTGTGGATGGTTACACCCGCGGCCCGCTGATGATCACCAACTGGGGATGGAACGTTTCCGTGGACACCGACACCGCCATGGTCACGCGCCCGTGGGCCGGTGCGGATAATCCGTTTCACTATTTTACCACCCAGGATTTGTTCGACCGCACCAAGACCGCCGTTGGCCGGAATGACATCACTTTCACCGACCGCATCGAGCGGGCCGGCACCAACGTATCCACCTACGACCGCACCACCTATTACCGGCTGCTGGAACAGTTGGGCACGGCTTCCGCCCCGGATGCCGGTCCCAAGACGCACCTCAATTACATCAACGTCGGCGGCTTCGCGGCGACCAACTTTATTCCCTGGACCACCACCGATCCCCAAGTGGCTGCGGCCTTGGGACGGCCTGTCTCAGAGGTTTTCTTCACCAACGCGGTGGACAATTTGTTGCGCGCGGCGGGCTACGGCTTCGGGGTGCGCGACATTCCCGTGTTTTGGCGCACCAACAGCGGTTTGGTGTATCAACCCAGCGTTCATCGGTTGCTGCAACTGGCGGCCAACATTTACGACAGCATGACCAATCGAATGGTCGGTACCGCTTCGAACCTGCCCACCGTGTTCCGGCCCATTTTCCAGAATCGCAATGGTGACATCTACATTACCAACTTTGTGGAAGTCACCGATTGGCGGTCGCTCTCCGGCACGTTGCGCAGTCTCGTGGATACCAACGTGGCCAATGCCGTCCAGCCGAACGATCTCATCTTCGGAGTGCCTTTGGTGATTGGCGCGAAAAAGGGGCTGCCCAACTTCAACGAGTTCGCCATGCAGAGCACGTTCCAGATCACGCGCAAACTGGAGATTGAACGCTCGAGTCCTGCGGCACCGCGCTCCACCTATCGCACCAACATGGTGTATGTGATGGGCATCTCCAATGTCATTGGCGTCGAGGCTTGGAATTCCTATCGCAGCAATTACACCCGGCCGGTGGATATTTACATGACCAACTACCTGACCATGAGCCTGACCAATGAATCGGGTCTCATCCGGTCGTTCAGCCCGATCATGGGCCGGGTGCTCTCCGTGCCGAACGCCACCAACCCCGTTTGGCCGGCTTATCAGCCCCTGTACGAAAGTCCTTCATTTGTGGTCCCGTTGCAGACGAATTACCCGTTCCTGCCGGAATCGGCTTTTGTCCCGGGCGTGGGTTTCACCACGAACTGGGCGGTAGCGTGGGACAGATCGCAGACGTTTCCCACTCCGCAATGGGGACTGGCGATCACCAACCGGCTGCAGTTCATGATGGTGGATCACGACACGGGCCGGTTGATTGACTACGTGCAGCTGGAGGGGCTGGACGCGTTGCGCAATCTGAGCGAGGAAATCCGCGACCCGGATGATGCCATCGGCTTCGCGGGACTGTGGAGCACCAATCGGCCCCGCGGCAATGTACCGCAGGGCTTCATCAACCAGATAGACATTTCGCTGGGTAATCAGGGCGGCACCACGGCGGATTGGACCGGCTATGGCCTGGGGCAGCCAACGGGTAACAGCAAGGAATACGAGATTGACAAGTTTCGGGTCTTCATGGGGCTTAGCCCTTTGCGGCAATGGCCATCGCCCATCTTGAACAGCGGTCTCGGCACCAAGGCTCAGGTTCCCTTCACGCCCACCAAACGGATTTCGCAGTACCTGACTTGGCAGGCCAACGATCCGCTCGTGCATTACACCGGTGGCGATTTACGCTATCTGGAGCGGGGTGATGGCCTCCAGCCGGAATCGCTCAAGAGTCAGGACCCTCCGATCCCCAACATTGGCCGTGTCAACGACCGTTACCGCCCGTGGGGCGGCAATCCTCATCAGGCCACGGATGCGAACAAATTCAATCTCGCGCTCAAGGACCCGCTGGTGCGCAGTTCGGATGACTGGCAGTTTGCGACGAACCAATTCCCGAACATCGGCTGGCTGGGCCGCGTTCACCGCGGCACTCCCTGGCAGACGGTTTATCTGAAGGCTTCGGCAGTGGAAACCAACACCTGGCAAAACTGGACCGGCAATCCCAATCCGGTGGATGCCCTGTTCACGCAGCCCACGAATGATTGGCGGCTGTTCGATGTGTTCACCACGGCGTTCAACGACAACGCCACGCGCGGCCAGCAGTCCGTCAACCAATCCGGCCTCGCGTCCTGGTCCGCCGTCTTCAGCGGCGTGGTGGCCCTCACCAACGCCTCCACGGATGCGGAACTCAATCGCTTCACGCCGCTGCTGCGGTTCAATCCCTGGATCATTGATCCCGTCGGCACGGCCGGCACGAATTCGCCGTTGTGGCAGTTGGTGGACGGCCCCTACGGCATCAACGCCGCGCGGACCAATTTCCCGGGCGGCACCTTCCGGCACGTGGGCGAGGTGCTCTCGGCGGCAGCGCTGACCGAGCGTTCGCCGTTCCTCAATCAAGCCTCTGCCCTGCAGGCGCAGAAGGGACTGAACGATGCGGTTTACGAGTGGCTGCCACAACAGGTGATGGGCCTGTTGCGCGTGGGAGAGCCGCGTTTCGTCGTGTATTCCTACGGCCAGACGTTGCGGCCCCTGGCCCGGGCGATCATCAGTTCCGGGCCCTACGCCGGGATTTGCACCAATTACCAGGTAACGGCAGAAACGGCCATACGCGCCGTGATGCGCGTGGAGGGCAGCCCGGACCCGACCCAGGCGAACTATCCGCCGCGCGTGGTGACCGAGAATTTTAACCTGTTGCCGCCGGACTGAGATTAAGGCCACAGGCCTGGTGGATGCGGACACCTCGTAGGGCGGAGTCGTGGGGTGGGCTTTAACGGGAGATGAAATTGTCCGGTGGTTATGTAATGGATTGACCTGAGTTTTATTATGCGTCAACGACCTTTAGCGTGGTTTGTGTTGAGCCTGCTGTGTCTCACGGGAGCGTGGTACACCTGGCAGTGGGCGGAACAACGCAAAGCCAGTTCCCGACCGGCGCCGCCGGAGATTAGACCCACGGTGGTCACCAACGCGGGCGCTTCCCCGGCGCGGCCGGCTCTGGCTGCGGTTCGGCCCGCGTCCACCGCGCCGCTGTTCATGTTGACGGAGCGCCTGCCCGAAACGACGGCGGCGGCCACCGCCGAGACTCCCAAACGGGATCCGTTGGCTCATCGGCTGGCCAACACCACCCGGTCCGTCGGCGAGTTGGTGCGCGAGGACCGCGCGATTCTGCTGGAGAACGCCTTGATTGATACGCGTCAGTCCTTGAATTTCGTTATCCCGGAACATCTGCGGTCAACGGACGATCCTGGCAGTTACGTGGTGCAGGCGCGCGGACCGGTGGATGAAAACTTCCGTGCGACGTTACGCGCGGCCGGGGCGGCGATTGTTTCCTACATTCCAAACCATGCATATCTCGTGCGGGTTACGGCAGCGGGAGCGGACACTTTGCGGGCGAATCCGCAAACGGCGGCAGTGCTCGCGTATGAGCCGTACTACAAGCTGCGGGGAACTTTGCTGCAAATGGCGGTCCAACAGACGGAACTTCCGGCGGACAGTTTGTTGGATGTGCTCGTCTTTTCGGATGCGCGGACGGAAACACTGGCGTCGTTCGCGCAGCAGGGCGTGGAGGTCATGGCTGAGGAACGTTCGCCCTTTGGCCCGGTCTTCACGGTGCGACCGGCGAGGACCGGGTGGCATGAACTCGCGCGATGGCCGGGCGTGGAAGTCGTGGAACTGGCGCAGGCGCGCGTGCGGGCGAATGATTTGAGCCGGGTGCGTTTGGGCGTTTCGGAGGACACTCTGGTGGCAACGAATCACTTGGAGTTGACCGGCAGCAACGTGCTGGTGAACGTGAATGACACGGGTGTGGACGCGGCGCACCCGGATTTGGCGGGGCGGGTGTTCGGAGATTCGCCGGCCAGTTTGCGGGACTTCAACGGCCACGGCACGCACGTGGCGGGGATCATTGCGGGCAGCGGATTGTCGAGCACCAATCCGGTGAACGTCGGCGCCGAAGCCAGCGGCTCGGTCACCAACGCGGATTTCCGCGGCAAAGCGCCAGGAGCGCGGATTTTTTCCATGGCGGCGGGCCTGACCACTGGTCCGTCGGGATCGGATGCCTATTTGCAGGAGTCCGCGGCGCGCACCAATGCGTTGATCTCGAACAACAGTTGGCATTTCGGAAATGACAACACCTACGGCATCCGGGCGGCCAGTTACGATGCGGCGGTGCGCGATGCCTTGCCGGCCATCACCGGGTCGCAACCCGTGCTCTTCGTGTTTCCCGCCGGCAATGCGGGCGCCGGCAATGACCTTGGCCTGGGGGGCGATTCGGAGTCCGTGCGTTCGCCCGGCACGGCGAAGAATGTGATCACCGTGGGGGCCATCGAACAAGCGCGCGACATCACCAATGAAGTCGTGCGCGCTTCCAGCACAAACCGGCCGTGGGCGGGAATGACCAGTTCGGACAACCAGGTCGCGGCGTTTTCCGGCCGCGGCAATACGGGCATCGGTAGGGAGGGGGATTTTGGCCGGTTCAAACCCGATCTGGTGGCACCAGGCACGTTTGTCATTTCGACGCGTTCCACCGAGTGGGACGAGGCGGCGTATTACAATCCGACCAATCATCATCTGAACACGATTCCCGATCAGGTGGTGCTAACCAACGCGTTGAGTGCCTACAGCCTCTTTGTCCCGCAAAACGCGGTGGCGGTGTACATCAATGTCTTCCCCAACGCGGATTCGCCCAGTCCGTTCCCGGACCTGCCCATTTTCGTCAAGTGGGGCGACATTGCCCAAACCAACGATTTTGATTTCGTGGTGACCAACGCAGTGGCGATGCCGCCGGACCACGGGCCGGCACTGGGGCCCAACGACGTGGGAACGTACTGGTTCTACAGCGTGGGCAACAGCACGACCCAGAATGTGAGTTTCAACATCCTCACTGACATCGTCACGACCAATGACCTAGGTAATCAGTTGGAGGTTTTGAGTAATTTGAACAATACGCTGGGGCCGTACCGTTACGAATCGGGCACGAGCATGGCGGCGGCGGACGTGGCGGGCACGCTGGCCTTGATGCAGGAGTTCTTTGAACAGCGGTTGGGCGTGACCAACAGCCCGGCGTTCTACAAGGCGCTGTTGATCAATGGCGCTCGTTCGGTGGATACGCTGTACGATTTTGCCGTGCGCCGCAGTGTCAATTTCCAAGGTTGGGGTCTGCCGAGTCTCGCCAACAGCCTGCCGGTGGCCCAGAGCAACGTGCTGAACGGCGTCACGCGCACCGGTCCCGGTTCGGTGATCCTCTTCGATCAAAGTCCCACCAACGCCCTGGCCACGGGGCAGAGCCGGACCTGGCGTTTCAGCGTGACCGAAGAGGGCCGCAACCTGCCCTTGCGCGTGACGCTGGTCTGGACCGATCCGCCGGGCAACCCGGTCGCCGGCGTGAAACTGGTGAACAATCTCGATCTGGTGGTCACGAACCTCGATACCGGCGACGTTTACCTGGGCAACGACATTGCGCAGGGCAGCAACTTCACCTTCCCGTGGAACACCAACGCACCCGCCGAACTGGACGTGGTGAACAACGTGGAAAATGTTTTCGTGATCCCACAACTGGGCAGCAACTATGCGGTGACGGTGGTGGGGCGGCACGTCAACGTCAACGCCGTGACGGCGCACCCGGACGACGTGGCGCAGGATTTTGCCTTGGTGATCAGCGTCGGCGACGGTGAAGTGCCTGACGCGATGCAGTTGGTCGAAACGCAGCCGCTGGTGCGGAGGATACAGCCCACGGTGACGTATGTGACCAATACATTCAACAGCCCGACCATGTCCGGAGCCACGCTCTTGGACCAGCGAGTGGGCGCCAACACTCCCTTGCTGGGGACGACCAGCGGCATGACCAATCAGTGGCATTTCTATGTGATGACCAACACCACGTCGTTCACCAACGCGACGTTCATGGTGGGGGCGGCCACCGACCTGGCCATCCCGCGGCTGGGAGTGCGGGAAGCCTTGGTGAATAACGCCACGCGGGCGTTTGCCGACGTAGATTTGTATGTCTCGACCGACCCGGGCCTGCTGAATTTGGACCCAACGGCCATTGCCGCTGCGGACAAATCGCTTGGGCGCAATATTCTCAACGGTGATGAGATCATCATTTACAGCAACTCGGTGCCTGGGCGGGTTTATTACATCGGCGTCAAATCGGAAGATCAGATGGCGGCGGAGTTTGAGTTCTGGGGGGTGTTCAGCCTGCTGCCTTTGGGGGCGGAGGACGAGAACGGGTTCGTGCAGGCGTTTATGGTCCCGATTGACATTCCGGACGGTAGTAACGCCGATCCGGGCCGCGCACGGCTGCGGGCGCTCCTGTTCAATTCCATCTCCGGCGTGGCCGAGGGTGTTCGTCGGGTGATCGTCACCAACTCCGTGGTGCATGAGAATTTCGGAGACTTGCTGCTGGCTGTGAGTCACGATTCACGATTGGCGGTGCTCTACAACCACCTCGCTTTTGACCCTTCGTTTCCCCCGGCGCCTGGTCCCTTCCAACTGCTCTACGAAGACAATGAAGAGGGTGACTTCCCCTTTGCCCTCCGATCCGACGGCCCCGGCACCTTGTGGGATTTTGTGGGTGAGCAGCCCGGCGGGATTTGGGATTTTCACATTCTGGACGATTCGCTCACGCAAACGGGTCGCGTGAACGACCTGCGCATCAAAGTGGAACGTGTGCCGCTGGAAGGCGCGTACACGAACACCATCGGCCCGAACGCCTGGCAGTACTATTCCCGTGACGTGCCCATCAACGCGACCAATCTGACGGTCTGCGTGGAAATCATCTCGCCCAATCCGCTGCCGATGCAACTCTACATCCGGAAGGAAGCCCGCCCCTCGCAAACCGAATACGATTGGACGATGCCCATCAATCCGCCGGGCGGCTGCCTGTCCATCAACAAAGCCTCCCTGCCACCATTGACGGCCGGCCGGTATTTCATCGGTCTGTACAATGGCAATCCAACGCCCCAGACCTATGTTTACACGGCGGTGGTGGAACTGGGGCCAGAGCCGCCTCCGATCACGTTTCAATCCACCGGAGACCAGCCGCTGCTGGACGACGCGGTGACTTATTCGAGCATCTTCGTGAACGACCGGGCGCGCATTGCGGAGGCCAGCGTGGGCCTGCGCGTGGATCACCCGCGCATTTCGGACCTGATGTTCACCCTGATCAGTCCGCAAGGCACGCGGGTGTTGCTGATGGAAAGCCGCGGTGGCACCAACAGCATCAGCGCCGGCACCGGCATCCTGACCACGAACGTCACGACTTGGGAGAATGGATTCGAGACCGTGCCGGCGGGATTGTACCCCGCGGGCTCGCTCCTGGAGGAATGGGCAGTAACCAGCAATTCGGTGGGAGTGCTGCAAAACGCGGCTGCGGCCCATACGGGTGACCGCGCGCTGGAACTGCGCGACGGGGAATTGCGGCGCAATTACACGACCGTGCCGGGAGCATACTATGAATTCAGTTACGCCTACCGGCAGACGCCCACGATGGGCGGGCTGATCAGTTGGTGGCCGGGCGAGAGCAACGCGGATGACATCGCCGATGGCAACCACGGGACCTTGGTGGGCGATACCACCTACGGCCCTGGTGTGGTGGGTCAGGCGTTTGTTCTGGATGGCGACAAGGACGGTGTCAACCTGGGAAGTCCGGCCAATTTGGAGTTGTCCAATTTCACCATCGAGGCCTGGATCAAGCGGAGGAGCGCTACCGAGGTGTCATTCGATCAAGAACTCGGTCCGGGCGGATACATTCTGGCGTTCGGGGATCGGGGCTATGGTTTTGGCCTGATTGACGGCGGCTACCTGCTCCTGACCCGGGTGCGGGACAGCGCGGTGATTTCGTCCGGTCGGATCACGGATACCAATTGGCATCACGTGGCGGTCACCAAGAGCGGGGGATTGATCAATTTCTACATTGATGGCTTGGCCACGGTGCCGCGCGGCTACAATCCTGGATTCGCCTTCATCAATCCGATTGGGATTGGCATGCGCGGGGACAATGAAGCGAACAGTTTCTACGGTGCGATTGACGAACTGGCGGTCTTCAATCGGCCCCTGACGGGTGCCGAGATCTTCTCCATTGCCAGCGCCGGCTCCGCCGGCAAATGTGGAATGCCCGCGCCCCCCGAGGTTTGTGCCTCCCACACTGGCCGCCTGGTGGCGGGCGTCATCAACCAGCCGATCACCGCTCTGAGCACGAATTGGGCGACCAACGTGATCAGTTTCCAAGCCACCCAAACCAATACGCCCTTTGTGTTCCAACCCGTGGACCGATCCGGGCTGCTGCTCGACTCTTTCGTGCTGACGGAAACCTTGGTGGTCACCCAAAACTTCTACCTTACCTTCACCGAGGACACCAATCGCGCGAGCGCGCCCATCAAGTTTGCCGCGCCGCCGTACAGTTCCTCCCTGCCGCCCACCAACTTCCTGCTCAGTGGTTTTGAGCCAGCGGCTGCCGGGAGTTACACCGCGCCGGATGTGGTGGACGGCTGGAGCGTGTTAACCTCCAATCGGGTAGCGGTGCTGGCGGATCCGCTGTTGGTGCATACGGGCACCAAGAGTCTGGCCCTGCTGCAGGGTGAGATTCAGCGAGTGCTGCCGACGGTGTTCGGCCGGGGTTATCAGCTTGATTTTGCCTATCGCCAACCGCCGAACCTGGAGGGAATAGTCAGTTGGTGGCCAGGTGACGGCAATGCCAGTGATGTGGTGGACGGAAATCATGGAACCCTGGTCGGGAGTGCCGCTTATGGTCCGGGGATCGTGGGCACGGCTTTTGTCTTGAATGGACAACGTGGTTCCGGTGTGCCGGTCGGGCTGGCGACGAACTTGCAGTCGCCAGACTTCACCATTGAAGCCTGGATCAAGCGCTCCAGTCCCAGCGTTGCGTCGTTCGACCAAGTGATCGGCCCGGGCGGTGTTATTTATGCGCGAGGGTTTGGCGGGCCAAGTTTTGCCTTGTTCGACAATGGCGATCTGTTCTTGACCCAGGTTGGCATTGGTTGGACTTCGACTGGAACAGGTATCACCGATACCAATTGGAACCACGTCGCAATCACCAAATCCGGTGACACGGTGGTGTTTTATCTGAATGGCGTGCCGTACCTTGCGCCACCTTACGACCCTCCCTTCGTGTTCTCATCCGAAGCTGCCATCGGAGCGCGGCCTGACAATGGGTTCAGCAATCCACTTTACGGGTCCATTGATGAGCCTGCCTATTACAACCGCGTGCTCAGTGCCGCTGAGATTCAGGACATCTACGCCGCCGGCGCCGCCGGCAAGTGCGGCATGGTAACGCCGCCCATGCTCTGTGCTCTGACGGGTGCGGAATTCGTCATCCCTGGAATCCTGACCAACACCTTTACAGGGGCCGCCACGAATTGGCTCACCAACTCGCTATCCTTCGTCGCGCGGCGCAGCGCAACCCCGCTGATGCTGTCGCCGTTGCCCGGCGGCCAGTCCGGCATCCTCCTGGACACCTTTGTGCTCACCGAGATGGAAAGCTCGGTTTATTACCTGCCGGAAGAATCCTTGGGCGCGTTGCGCAACGAAAACGCGTATGGCGAGTGGCGGCTCGAAATCTTGGATACGCGCACCGGGGCCAGCAATCTGACGTCGCTGGTGGACTGGCAGTTGCAGTTTGTCTATCAGACGGAGATTCCGTTGCCCAGCATCCTTGAGCACGGCGTGCCCGTGACCAATTCTGTGCCGCCCGGCCAGATTGCTTATCATGTGGTGGATGTCCCGTCGTGGGCGCAGTTTGCCACCAATACCCTGATCTTCGCCGCTCCGACGGGCGTGGACGTGTTGTTCAATCAAACCACTCCTCCCTTTGGAACCAATGCGGGCGATTTCCTCCTGATCGGGCCGACCTCCACGGGTGGCAGCCGCACGTTGGACTTGGCCTCGGTGCCGCCGTTGGTGCCGGGCCAGCGCTATTACCTGGGGGTGAGCAATGGCGGCCCCGCGACGGTCACCTACGCCTTGATGGTGGAATTTGACCTGACGCAACTGTTCGATGGCGTGCCGGTAAGCAGCACGGTCGCCGTCGGCACGCTGCCGCGTTACTTCTACTACGACGTTTCCAGCAACGCCACGGCGGTGAGTTATCAGCTATTGAACCTGAGCGGCAACGCCGATCTGGTTGCCCGCCAGGGAGCACCGCCGCCCACGTTGACGGCCTTCGACTACGGCAGTTTCAACGCGGGCACCAACGATGAAGAAATCATTGTCTTTACCGATTCCACCCCGGTGGCCCTGCGCCCTGGTCACTGGTATCTGGGCGTGTACAACACCGACCTCGTACCGGCGGACTACACGATTCTCGCGATCGAATACACCAATGTGTTCCCCACCATCGTCACATTGACCAACGCCATTCCGTATGGGGGCGTCAATCCCGGGCCAGCCAATGCAATGGATTACTATCGCTACCGGGTCAGCACCAACGCGGTGCGGGCCCAATTTGAAATCAACAATGCCTCGGGCGACATGACCCTGCTGGCGCGCAAGGGGCTGCCGTTGCCCGACCTCGCCACGTTCGATTATCAAAGCACCAACGCTTTCCCCAACGACGAACTCATTGTGGTGTTCGACACGTCCGCGCCGGTGCCGTTATCGTCCGGCGAATGGTTCCTGGCGGCGGTGAACCTAACGGGCGTGCCGGTGACGTATTCCATCACCGCCACCGAATGGCCGGCCACCGGACGGCCCTTCGCCATCACCAATGCCTTCGTGGCGGGTAATGGCTTTTGCTTCACCTGGACCTCGTTGCCCGGGGTGCATTACTACGTGCAGGGTCTGACCAACCTGAACAGCACCAACTGGGTGACTCTTTCGCCGACGATTACGGCAGTGGATTACTTCACGAGCTGGTGTGAGCCGCCGACTTCGCCGTTCCATTTCTTCCGCGTGGTGGAAGGCCTGGCTTTGGATACCGTGGTGGCCGCGCCCGTGATCACCAGCATCACGCACACGAACAATACCATCGTGCTGGAATGGACGGGCCCGGTGAGCGCGACCTACCAGGTCCAGTGGAGCCCGGTGCTGGCGCCGCCCAGTTGGACGAGTTTCTCGGAAATCGTCAGTTCCACCACCGGCGTGTTCCGCTTCGTGGACGACGGAACGCAGACCGGCGGGTTTGGTGTCACGCGTTACTACCGGCTGCAACAACTGCCCTGATGCCGGCGCTCATTCTTGCGCTCAATCCTTCCATTGACACCGAGTGGCGCGTGGACGAGGTGCAGTGGGAGGAGAAAAACAACGTCCTTTCGGAGCGGCGTTGGGCGGGTGGCAAGGGCATCAATGTCGCCCGTTGGCTGAAACACCTCGGTGGCCAGCCGCTGCTGCTGGTGCCGCTTGGAGGCCGGACGGGAGCGGAACTTGCCGGTTATCTGCGAGCGGAGAAAATCCCCACTCAAGTGGTGCGACTTCGCGAGTCAACTCGAGTCAACGTCATTATCACCACCAAAGCGGGCCGCCAGATGCGCTTCAATCCGCCTGGGCCGTTGATTTCCGCTGTAGAGTGGGGCCGGTTGTTGACGGCAGCAAAACGGGAACTTACGCGCAGCGATCTATTGGTTCTTTCAGGCAGTCTGCCGCGCGGTTTGCCGGTGAACACTTACGCGGCGTTGCTTCGCCTCGCGCATCGCTGCGGGGTGAAGTCGTTGTTGGATTGCGACGGGCCGGCCTTCGCGGCGGCGGTGGCGGAACGCCCGTTTCTGGTGAAACCCAACCTTCACGAACTGGCCCAATGGTGGCGGAAACCGTTGCGAACGGAGGCAGAGATCATCCGCGCCGCTCGCGCGTTGTCCCAACGGATCCGGGGATGGGTGCTGGTTTCGCGCGGCGCCAAACGCAGCCTTTTGCTCAATGACTCCGAGGACAGTTGCAGTTTCGTCCCGCCACCTCGGGTGAAGTCGCGCAACACCGTAGGGGCCGGGGATGCTCTGCTGGCGGCGGTGGCGCGAGCGATGCAGGCGGGTCAACCGCCAGCGACCTGGCTGAAAGCTGGCGTGAAGGCCGGCAGTGTCGCCGTACAGCTTGACGCGGGAACACTTCCCGGACGCAGTATGTGATTTCCGCGCGTCGCGTTGGCGACGCACCCCTTGTCCCGTTTCCCTACCTAATTTGGGTGATAGCGACCCAGCTTCAGGCGGGTATGATTATGGCTTGGCGTCCCTCGTTGTTTGAGTGCGAGAGGCCGGAGATTGGACAATCGTCGCAAGCTGGCGGTGGTGGTTCTCCGCCTGACCAAGCGACCCGGAAGCCAGATGGCGCAACCGAGCGAAACCTTGGTGCTTTGCCCAGCAAATACCAAACAACCCCGAAGAAAATGATGAAGACAAAACTCCTGAAAGGCGGTTATCTGAAACGAATGGCGCTGGCCTGTGCTCTAGTGTGGAGCGCGGGGGCGGCGATGGCGGATTATGCGGGAACTGTATCCGGCCTGAATCCCTTGGGCTACTGGCGGCTGAACGAACCCACGCAACCCGTGGTGCCCACCTATCCATTGAGCAACTCCGGCACCTTGGGAGCCGCAGTTGACGGCTTGTATTATGGCGTTCCCAACTTGGCTCAACCCGGCGCGTTGAGTACCGACAACGCCGCAAACTTCAACGGCACCAGTCAGTATGCCGAAGTGCCTTACAATGCAGCCTTGAATCCCACCGGTCCGTTCACGGTTGAATTCTGGGCCAATCTCACCAACGCCTCGGCCGGCGCCAAATCCGGTGTGGTCTCGCGCTACATCACGGTGGCTGGTGGCCCGACCGGCCAATTTGGCTATTTGTTCTTTGTCAATAACGGCAACACCAAGTGGCAGTTCCGGGTTTACAACGGCACCGCCGGCGTGACGGTCACCGACACCTTCGGGCCCGATATTCAGGCCGACACTTGGTATCACGTGGTGGGTGTGTACGACGGCGCGGAGATCAGTATCTACGTCAATGGTGTGCAATCGAGTCCCGCGGTTCCGGGTGCCTACGTGGCCAACACCAACACGCCGCTGCGCATCGGCGCGGGTACCACGGAAGCCGCCCCTACGCTCTTCTTCCCCGGCCTGATTGACGAAGTGGCAGTTTATCCGACCGCTCTTTCGGCAGCCCAGATCGCGGCCAATTACGCTGCCGCTTCCGCCAACCCGGCTGGCTACGGCGCTCAGATTCAGGGGCTCAACCCGGCGGCTTACTGGCGCATGAATGAGCCGGCCTTGCCGCCTTACATTCCCTACGCGGCCACCAATTCTGGGTCGCTGGGTAGCGCCCAAAACGGCACCTATGTTGGTGGTGCAAGTTCCGGGGCGATCGGACCAGTGAAGGCGCAATTCGCCGGATTTGAAACGGACAACAAGTCGGCGGCCTTCAGTGCGGTCAACAGCTACATCAGCATCCCCGGTTTCGCCACCTTCACCGACACCGCCACCATTGTTGGCTGGATCAAACGCGATGGCAACCAGGTGAATGCCTCGCCCATCCTCCTGCAGCGGGCCACAGGTTCGCCGGCTACAGGCTTGGTGGTGGATTTCAACAACCGGCTGGGCTACGTGTGGAACGACGATGCCGCCACCTACAGTTACAACCCCGGCGCGGACTTTTTCATCCCGGACGGCGTCTGGACCTTTGCTGCGGTGTCAGTTTCTCCGACGGAAGCCACAATCTACATCGGTTCGACCAACGGCCTCAGATCCGCCACGCGCACGGGTGGTCACTCGCCGCATGATTTCAGTGGCGGCCCGCTGCAAATTGGACGCGACGGCACCGGCGCCCGCATGGTGAAAGGAAACCTTGATGAAGTGGCGCTCTTCGGCACTGCGCTGGATGCGACAACTGTTTCCAATCTGTTCTACTCGGCCACGCCGGCAATTCCGTTGGTGATGCGCACCCCCGCTGATCCAGTGTACGAAGGCATGACGGTGAATTTCACCGCCTATGGCATCGCCAGCGGCCCGGTGAATTATCAATGGCGCAAGAACGGCGGCAACATCGGCGCCAACAGTCCGACGCTCACGCTCAACAACGTCAGCACCGGTGATTCGGGCAGTTACGACGTGGTGGTGACTTACGGGGCGAACTCCGTGACCAGCGCCGTCTCCGTGATCAATGTGGTCGCCGGCCCGCCGGTTATCTTTGCCCAACCCGAAAGCGGCACGCGCCTGGAGGGGGGCAAGATCACCTTCAGCGTTTCCGCTGGCGGCAGCGTCCCGCTCACTTATCAGTGGCAGAAAGGTGAAAGCGACATTCCGGGCGCGACGGCTGCCAGTTACACCATTACGGGAATTACCTCCGCCGACGCGGGCGATTATCGGGCGGTGATCATAAATCCTTACGGGACCAACATCACTACCGTTGCTTCGCTCGCCGTGCAACCCGCCGCGAATTACGCTGCCGTGGTGATGGCTGGCCAACCGGAGGCTTACTGGCGTTTGAATGAAACGTCGGGCGACATTGCCGTTGACGACGCAGGCGGCCTCAATGGCACCAATAGCGCCTCGGTCGTCAATGGCGTGGAGGGCCCGCGTCCGCCGGCGCGCCCCGGCTTTGAAGCGGGGAACGTTGCGCGCCAGTTGAATGGCACAGACGGCTGGATCACCGCAGCGCCGCTCAATTGGAATACCAACACCGTTACGTTCACCGCGTGGGTCAATCTCACTGGCTACGATGAGGATTTGTCCGGCGTGGTCTTTTCGCGTGGTATCAGTGCTTCCGGCCTGGATATTCGGTCCACCGGCGAATTGCGCTACCATTGGGCGGACGGGCAATGGGGCTTCGCCTCCGGCATCTTTGTACCGCTTAATACGTGGACCTTCCTTGCCTTGGTGGTGGAGCCGGGCAGGGGGACACTTTACATGAACGATGGCAGTGGCTTGGTTTCCGCGGTGAACGATGCCACCCACGGCGTGACGCCCTTGAGCGATCCGCTCTTCCTTGGCCGCGACCGCACCGACCGGCCACTGGTGGGCAACATTGACGAGGTGGCCATCTACAAACGCGCGCTTGCACCAGACGAGATCGTCAACCTGTCGCTGATGGGCATCAGTGGACCCACGCCGCCGGCGATTGTGACCCAGCCGGCCTCGCAGACGGTGGTCGCGGGCCAGACGGCCAACTTGACGGTCGGAACGATTGGCGCCGCGCCAATGACTTATCAATGGAAGCTCAACGGGGTGAATATCCCGGGGGCCACCAGCAAGACCCTGACGCTGGCGGATGTGTATTACTCGGATGCGGGCTCGTACACGGTCGGTATCACGAACGCGCAGGGCTTTACCAACAGCCAGGCGGCCACGCTGACCGTGTTGGCTCCGCCCACGTTCGCCAACCTGACCAACGATCTGGTGTTGCATCTGAAGTTCGATGACAACGCGCAGGATTCCTCGGGTCGGGGCAACAACGGCACCCTCATGGGAACGCCCAGTTTCGTTCCCGGCCAGGTGGGCAGCGCGTTGCGCTACAACACCGTAATTGAAACCGGCACCTACAATTACGTTGCCGTCCCGGCGACGACCGACTTGCAGTTTGGTTACGACGCCAGCTTCTCGGTCGCCTATTGGGTGAAATTTACGGGCCTGCCCGGCGATCTGCCCTTCCTTTGCACTTCCGTCAATTCTTACGGTGCGTTCGGTCTGACCTTTGCCCCGTCGTACAACCTGGGTGGATGGTCTTACTGGCTGGGCAGCGATGCCACCTCCGTGGGTCTCTACGGTCCGGCCAACAGCATCAACGATGGCAACTGGCACAACCTCGTCCATACGTTTGACCGCACTGGGAACGCGGTGACTTACCTGAACGGCGTCGCCGTGGATACCCGTTCCATCGCCACGGTCGGGAACATGGACACCGGGTCGCCCTTCACCATTGGCCAGGACGCCACGGGGGCTTATCAGGAGAATGGCCAGGCGGATATTGACGACATGGGAATCTGGCGGCGGGTATTGAGCCCCTTGGAAGTCACTGCTCTCTATGCGGCGGGCTCACAGGGTCGTAGCTTCGACACCTTCGGGCCGGTTTCGCTTGCGATTGAGAAAGTCGGCGGCGAACTGGAACTGATCTGGGAAGCCGGCACGCTGGAATCCGCCGATAATGTGGGCGGGCCCTATACGCCGGTGGTCGGCGCTGCCGCACCTTATCACAAGGTGACGGTGGGAGCGGGCAGCAAGTTTTACCGCGTGAAGCTGTAACCAAATTATCCAACCACACACGCCGGGCCGGGAGCAATCCCGGCCCGGTTGCTTTTCAGCGCGTAGATCTCAGTCACCGCAGGAAGCGTCAACCGTACGGAACACCGGTCGGTGGCCGGCTTTGCCCGCTCGGACCTCGGGAAGACGATGGCAAATCGGCGTGGAATAACCGAACTGAACGGTGAGCCGCTTCCAGCAACCGAATCAGCCTAAAAACGGCGGTTGAAGAAGCTGGTCAAGCGCGGGGAAGGCTGATTTTGTTGGAGCATGTTACTGCCACCGACTTCCATGCCGTCTCACCCTGCGGGTGAGCCATCACCAGACCCCCTTTCCACGTTACTACCCAGCTCTGGCGCGTTGCTGCCGGCGCGCGTTCCGTTGGACCTGCATGGCCAGCGGGTTTACGTGGAATGGGATCCCCACGCTCCGGTGACGCCGCTGGGACAGTTGGTCTATTTCAGCCAGTTCCTGGCCACCGCCGGACTGTTTGGAGAGGGGTGGCCGACTGTCCGCTCCACTACACCCAGCCCCAACGCCCCGAGCGGGCTGATGTGCTGGGCACGATTCTCTCCATTCTGGCGGGCAACCGGCGTTATGCCCACGTGACGGCGCTGCGGGGCGACACCGTCAATCCCCAGGCTTGGGCATGAGCCGGGTGAGAGCGACGCGGTGCGGCGGGCCTTCCAGGACGAGCCGTCCGCACCCTTGAACAATGGCAGCAACAACATCTGTTGCGCAGTGTCGAACCGGTGCTCCGGGAAGAATGGATTTGCGATCTGATGTGACCATCAGACCGTACGGCCGGCAGGAAGGCGGCCAGGGGTTACAATCCTCACAAACCCGGACGAGCGGCGCACGCCTATCACACGTTTTTCTTCCCCGGCTGCGGTTGGCGTTGATGTGGTGGTGCCCCGGGCAAGGAATTTCACAGCCGGGCGGTGAGCCAAACCTTCTGGCCCTGGTGGGACAACTGCCGGCCTCCTGCCGGCCCGCTGGTGGGGCCGATTGCGGCTTTGGCAACGAGCATTTCATGCTCGACTGTGAAAGCCACGGCCAGCCGTATCTGTTTCGCCCTGCGCTAAAGCCGGGCGGGCAGCGCCTGATTGAGCGGATTGAGCCGCCAGGGCCGTGGAACGAGTGCGGCCAGGGATGGCGCCGGGAAGATTCCTTGCGCTTGCAGGGCTGGAGCCGATCCCGGCGGGTGATCGTGTTGCGGCGGCGGGTGTCCCCGGCGGGCCCCGGAACTGACCGATGGTTTGCAGCAGCCGCAGTTGATGAATGTGGAGGCTGTCGAGCCGTATGAATATTATCTTGTGACCAACACCGATTGGGAGTTGGCGGGCTTGGCGCGGCTGTATCGTGAGCGGGGCTGACAGCGAGAACACGATTGACGAACTCAAGCGGCAATGGGGCTGGGGGCGGATTTGTGACGAAGGATTTGCTGCCAGGTGGCGGCGCGCAACGTGTGCTTGATTTACCAACTGGTGGAGTCTGTTTGTGAGGTGCGTGAGCCGCAGCGTCCGCGGAAGCGGTGACCAGCCGTCCGTTGATGCTCAGTGCGACGGGCGGAGGCGCCACGCGGGCCAAACGAGGTGCTGCCAGCACGCATGCGGAAGCCAGCGGGTGCAGCATTGACCGGGTGAGTTTGTTTTTGAGTCGGCAGCGACGCGGCAGTGATCAGCACCACCAAAACCAACCAGCAGTACTTCCGGATCAAGCGGTAATTCTGATTGAGGATGAGGCGACCGTCCAGCAATGTCCGGTCGCCAGGGTTGAGCAGGGGAACAGGCCGGGGAGTGACATCCCCGGCCAGTTTTTTGTGTGGTTCTATGACTGGCCAAGAAACGAAAGTTATTTGCGCCTTCGTGCCATGGAGTGGTTCTGCTGAAGTAGCAGGAGAACTGCGCACTCCAGGGCCGGCTGTCAGGTCGGGCGCGACCGGATTGGTTGCCCGGGGGAAAGGGACGACTGCGTCGCGAGAATGAGCAGGGAACTACCGGCCCAGGTACTTTAGCACCGCCTCGGTCCGGCTGTGAACGTGGAGCTTCTCGTAGATGCTGCGCACATGGGTGCGCACGGTTTCAAAGCTGATGTTCAGCAGGTCGGCGATTTCCTTGTAGATATGCCCCTTGGCCAAACTGGCGAGGACTTGTTGCTCGCGATCAGTCAGGGTGGCGATTTCCGGCGCCCGTTGCGTGGTGGCGGGCATCTGGTCTATTTCCTGGAAGAACTGCACCACGCGGCGTGCAATTTGGCGGGACATCGGGGCGCCGCCGCCATGCACTTCGCGAATGGCCTCCAACAGTTTCTCCTTCGGTGTTCGTTTCAGTAGATAGCCCGTCGCTCCGGCCATCAAGGATTTGAACACCTGCTCGCTGTCGTCGTACACCGTGAGCATGAGCACCGGCAACCCCGGCGCCAACGTCTTGAGCTGGCGCACACATTCCGGCCCGAGCATCCCCGGCAGATTGATATCCATGAGCACCACGTCGGGACGATTGGGTGGAATCCCCTTCAGCGCCGCGTGGCCGTCCGGGTAGGCGGCCTGACACTGGAAACCGGGTGCGCCGTTCAGGATCGCGGCCAGATTGGCACGCACCCCGGCGTCGTCCTCGACCAGTGCCACTTGGATGATTTTGTTCACTCGGCGGGGTGTATTCATAATTGCTGGAGCGGCTTCCGCACCATACCACATTTGGGTTAGCTGCCCGGTTCACTTGCGAAGGGGCGGGGAAATTGCAGGCGCACTTTCGTGCCGCGTCCGGGTTCACTGAGCAGTTCCGTGCGTCCGCCACACTCGGCGAGGCGTGACTTCATGTTCTCGACTCCGTTCCCGCCCGGTGCCGGCTGGTGCGGGTTGAAGCCGCGACCATTATCCTCCACTTCCAGTCGCACGGATTCCTCGTCCAGGGTTAACCGCAGCCAGACCTGGGTGGCGCCCGAGTGTTTAAGCACGTTGTTCAACGCTTCCTTCAGTGCGAGGAAGACATTGTGTCGCAGATCGGCGCGCAACGGCAGATGGGGCAGACCCGGCGGCATTTCCTGCCAGCACCGGACGCTGCTGTTCTCGAAGAACTCATCGGCGTACCGGCTGACATAATCGGCAAACCGCGGGAGATTGTCATTCTTGGGATTGGTGGCCCAGACGATTTCGTCCAGCGACTGCACCGCGGCCCGGGCTTGCGTTCCGATGCGTACAAAATGCCCGTGCGAGTCCGCGGGCGCCGCCGCCGCCTGCCCCAGATCACTCAACTGCGAAACCTGGGTCAACATGCCGCCGATGTGATCGTGCATGTCCTGCGAAATGCGCAGGCGTTCACGCTCCACCGCATGGCGGGTTTCGAGCAGCACCAGCCGCTGCCGGTATTTCCGGCGTTCAATGAATCGCAGCAGGCCGGCAAACGAAGCGATCCCGGCCAGCACGGCCAGCGCGAGGAACCAACTGGTTTGCCAGAGATACGGTTGCACCGTGATGGCCAGCGTGGTTTCGGGACTCCAGACCGTGTCGGCGTTGCAGGCCATGACGCGAAATGTGAAGTCCCCCGGTGGCAACCGCGAGTAGTACGCTGTGCGCCTTCCACCGGCCTCCACCCAATCGCCATCATAACGATCCAGACGGTAACGGAAGCGCACTTTCTCCGGGGACGCGAAGTTCAAGCCGGTGTAGTTGATTTCCACGTCGCGCCGGCCGGGGGGGATTCTCAAGTGCAATCTCGATGCACCCCCATTGCCTGAGCCACCAATGATCTCCGGATAACGCGTCTGCCCGTCCACCACCGTTTCCTCCAGCAACATGGCGGGTGGGGGTAGGTCGGTTTCCTGCGCGCTCGGATTGATGAACACCAGCCCCCGCACGGTGGAGAAACACAGCCAACCGGAGCGCAGCTTCAACCCAGCCGGATGGAAACCGCTCGAACATTCCTCTACGGGCATCCCGTCGCTCAACCCGAAGCTGCGCGGATGAACAAACGCGCGCTGCCCGGCGGCCAGTTCATTCAAGTGGTGTTTGCTGACCCGGAGAATTCCACGGCTGCACCCCAGCCAGAGATTGCCTTCTTCATCCTCCACAATCTGCGAGATCGTGTCCGCCCCGAGGCCTTGTTTGGAAGTGAAGTTGGCTACCTCTCCATCTCGCCAGCGGCTTAATCCACCGCCTGCCGTGCCGATCCATAGAGTGCCATCAGCTTCCAGATACAGGGTGCGAATGGCGGCGCTCAACAAGCCATTGGTGACCGAATCCACCACCTCACTGTCGGCGCGCACACGCTTCAAACCGCCCGCGAGTGAGCCGACCCAGAGATCGCCATCCGGTTGCAGGGCCAGCGCGGTTACCGGACCTCGGGCCACGCCCCGCGGAAACTCCACAAACTGACGGCCGTCAAAATGCACCAGTCGTCCGAGGGAGGTGCCGATCCACAAACCTTCCCGCTGGTCTTCGCACAATGCGGTCACCAGCGCCTCGCGAATCCATGGCAGGTTGGTGTAACACCCCGCCAGTTCGCCGTCCTGCCAACGCAGCAACGCCCGCGCTCCGCCCCACCACAAACTTCCGTCGCGCGCCGCCAGCACGGATTCCACCACCGAGTAGAAGCGGAACACGCCCCCGGTGCCGAACGGCTCAAACCCGTTCACGCCACCGTGATAAAGTCCGCCGCCCGTGGTGCCGACCCAGAGGGTGCCATCGGTGGTTTCGGCGACGGAACGCGTGAAATCGTTGGTCAAACCCTGCGCCGCGCCGACAGCGATCAACTTGCGTTCATTGAGCCGGCTCAGACCGCTGGTGCGCGTGCCGACCCAGAGATTGCCCTCCCGATCGAAGCGCAAGGCGCGAATCGCGTTCGACAATCGCACCGGCTCGCTGCTGACGGCCACGAACCGTTCGCCGCGCAGGCGATGGATTCCTTCATCCACGGAACCCAACCAGATCGTACCATCCGCTGCTTCGGTCAGGCAGGTGGCATAGGCATAAGGCACGCCGTCCTCCTGGGTGTAGATGCGCCATTGCCCGTTCAGCCGGCATAGTACCATGCCGTTGCCGATGCCTGCCCACAGCCGGCCTTGTTGATCTTCCAACAGGCAGTAAGCCGCGATGCGCGCGCTGCCCGGCGGGTTTTCACACTTGGTGAGTCGGTCGTTCCGAAACTCGAAAAGACCGGCGACCGCCGTCGCAATCCACATTGTGCCGTCGCGCCCTTGGAACAGGGCGTAAATGCTCGTCCGGCTCAATTCGGCCAGTGCTGGCACAGGCACGAACCGGTCGCGATCCCACACCACCAAGCCCGCGCGGGTGCCCACCCAAAGCCGGCCTTGTGCATCTTCCGCCAGCGCGTTGATGCTGTCGCCGCCCGCGCCCAATGGTGGCAGCGGGACCGTCTCGATGCGTCCCGCGACCAAGCGGCTCAGTCCGCCACCGTCAGTTCCGATCCACAAGATTCCTTGCCGGTCTTCAAAAAGCGTTTGCACCGCCACGCTCTCCAAACCCTCGCGCAGACCGAACACAGTGAAACGCAGCCCGTCAAAGCGCGCCAATCCCTCGCGTGTCGCCAGCCATAGATAGCCTTCGCGCGTTTGCACGATGGCGCTGACGGTGTTCTGCGGCAGACCTGCTTCCGTGCCCCAAGTTCGTACCACCAATCCTTGGGTCCGGGAAAAGTCCTCCGCCGCGCGCAGCGTGAACGCCAACACCAGGCTGCCGCACACTGCGGCCCGGGTGATTTCACCGGCAACAGAACCAACCTTTGCCATGAGCCCGAACATGAATTCGTTTGGAGCTTAAGCTTCTGTGGTGATCTGCAAAGAAAGTTTTCCGGGATTCTCCGTGGAACCTCCGGCGTTGCGACCATGCAGTGAGGAATGCTTGTGCCGACTAGTTTGCCCGGACGCGGTAGAACCGTTGTGAGTAGTTTGTGGCCTGCAAATCGGTGAATTGAAATTGGCCGGGGCGGATTTCCGCGACACCACCAAGCTCGGTCCAAGTGTTGAGCGGTGCCGACGGATTCGTGGCAGCTAACGCGCTGAGACTCGTTCCGACCATGTGGCTGAAATTGAATTGAACAACGCCACCCGGCAAGGACTTCGGTTCGTTCAATGTAGCTGGCGTCTTCCAAGGCGCCAGGCCGGGGTAGATGGCAATGGACATTGGCGAGTTCAAGTTGCTGGCGATGACCGTGCCGGGAACGACCATTCCAAGCCCCGCCGGCGTGAACCTTTGGATTGTACCATTGCCTGAGTTCGCCACGTACAATCTGCCTGCGCTGTCGAATGCGATGCCTTTGGGAGTACTCAGGCCGCCGGAAATCGCAAACAGATGGCGAATGCCATCCTCTGTAAACTGGTAGATTCGGTTATTGCCAGAGTTTGCGACGAAGAGATTGCCCGCGCGATCGAATGCCAGCCCCCACGGATGATTAAGGTTCGTCGCAAAGTCCACGATGTAAGTGAGGTTAGATGAGAATCTGGCAATCGTATTCGTGAAACCACCGTTGTGATTGGGAAACGCACTCACGCCATTTGCGATGAAAACGTCGCCAGCTTTATTAAAAGCCAGACTCGTCGGCAAGTTGAGGTGCGATTGCGAGCGATACTCAAAAGGCGATAAGTAATACCCGTAGAATCCTCCGTAAGCCAGGCGGGCGACTTCCATATAGTTGGGAACTGTCACATAAAGACTTCCCGCGTGATCAAAGGCCAGGGCTGAAACACTATCCACGGGAAAACCAACCACCGAGCTTGCGCCATTCGTTGTGTAACTTGTGATCGTACTATTTCCTGGGCATCCCGAATAAAGCACCCCGGCCGCGTCCACTGCCAATCCCACCGGGCCATTCCAACCGCTGACGTCACTCGCCAAGACCGATCCTATTCCATAGGTTGAAAACTGCTGAATGGTCCCATCGCCGCACCAAACATAAACCGTATCGGAGCTTGCTGTGAGTGAATTAAGCCCAAGTATGCTCAACAACAACGCGAACAAAATCGATCTTAGCTGCTGAGTTCTTGTCCAGCGGCTAATCCCTGAAGCCCCGGTGCCATTCATGCCAGAACGCTACCACTTAGCATCAACACGGTCGAGCGAGGATTTCCCCGCTGGCCTGCGCTCTGGTCGATCAGTTCGTTTCTTTCCTTTCCTCGTTCCGGCCCCTGGCCTACGCTTGCCGATTATTTGAATCGCGGAATTTGCAGGACATGAGCAGGAATTTCATCCGCATTGGCGGCGCGCGTGAGCACAACCTCAAAAATCTCACGCTCGAAATCCCGCGCGACAAACTGGTGGTCATCACCGGCTTGAGCGGCAGCGGCAAGTCCTCGCTCGCGTTCGACACGATTTACGCGGAAGGGCAGCGCAAGTACGTGGAAAGCCTCTCGGCGTATGCGCGGCAGTTCCTCGACCAAATGCAGAAGCCGGACGTGGATTACATCGAGGGGTTGTCGCCGGCCATTGCCATCGAACAGCGCAGTTCCGGCATGAATCCGCGCTCCACGGTGGCCACCACGACGGAGATTTACGATTACCTGCGGCTGCTCTACGCCCACGTCGGCCAGGCGCATTGTCCGGACACCGGCGAACCCATTGTGGCGCAAACCACCAGTGACATCGTGGACAAGATTCTGGCGTTACCGGAGAAAACCAAAGTGATGCTGCTGGCTCCGGTGGTGCGTGGGCAGAAGGGCGAGTTCCGGGACGTGATTGAGCGCCTGCAACGCGAAGGCTTCGTGCGGGCACGGGTGGATGGCGAGTTGGTCGAGTTGGGCAACCCGAACGTGCGCCTCAAACTGGATCCAAAGCGGGCGCATACCATCGAGGCGGTGGTGGATCGGTTGGTGATGGACAACAAGGTGCGCGTGCGGTTGCAGGATTCGGTCGAGACGGCCTTGCGATGGGGTGAGGGCGTTATGCTGGCGCTGCATCAATTGCCTCCCGCTTCCGAAACCGGCGGACGTGATTCCGCTCCTTCTTCTTCCGGCGGTCCGAGCCAGCTTACGGCATCCGCCTCGTCCGAGAGCTGGATCGAAACGTTGCACTCCAATCGCGTGTATTCAGCGGCGACGGGCAAGAGCTACGAGAAGCCGACGCCAAAGCACTTCTCCTTCAACGCCCCGAGCGGGGCCTGTCCGGTCTGTCACGGGTTGGGTCAAAAGATGGTGTTCGACGACGATTTGGTTGTGCCCGATCCAGAGAAATCCTTGGATCAAGGCGCGATTCTCCCCTGGCGGCGTGGGGGCAAGCGGATGGTGGTTTACTACAAGGCGATGCTGCGGGCCATCGCTGGCCACTATCAACAAAGCCTCGAAAAGCCGTACAAGGACCTGCCGGACGATTTCAAGGCAAAGCTGCTTCACGGCTCGGGTGATACGGAGATCGAATTTCATTTCTGGCGCGCGGGCAAAATGAGCACGGTGAAGCGGCCCTTCGAGGGCGTGCTGCCGAACATGGAACGTCTCTATGCCGAAAGCGAAAGTGAGTTCACGCGCAATCGCCTCAAGGCCTTTATGAGTCCGCAGTTTTGCGACGCGTGCCAAGGCCAGCGACTGAAGCCGGAGATTCTGGCGGTGACTTTGGAGGGCGGTGACTTGTCACGGCTTTCTGCCAGCGACCCGTTGCCGTTGAATGTGGCGGCGGGGCCGAAGTTCGCCGGATCGCCCGGACGCGGCTCTGCTTTGCCGACCAGTCGGCAAAACGCCAAAAGCGGCGACAGGTCGCCGCACGCCAAAGTGCCCGGCCTTTCCATCATGGATGTATGCGCGTTGTCCGTCGAGAAGGCCGACGAGTTTTTCGCCAAGCTCAAGCTCACGGAGTTCCAGGAGAAAATTGCGCATGACGTTGTCAAAGAAATCCGGGCGCGATTGGGTTTTCTCAAGAATGTCGGGCTGGGCTATCTCACTTTGAATCGAGAAAGCGGTTCGTTGAGCGGCGGCGAGGCGCAACGCATCCGGCTGGCCACGCAAATCGGCGCGGGCCTCGTCGGCGTGCTCTACATCCTTGACGAGCCCAGCATCGGCCTGCATCAGCGCGATAACGACCGGTTGCTCGTGACGTTGAAGGGGCTGCGCGACCTCGGTAATTCGGTCATCGTGGTTGAGCACGATGCGGACACGATGCGCCAGGCGGATTATCTGCTCGATCTGGGTCCGGGTGCGGGTGTGCGGGGCGGCGAACTGGTCGCCGCCGGATCGTTTGCCGAAGTGTTGCGGCACGAGCGCTCCCTCACCGCAAAGTATCTGCGCGGCGAGTTGAATGTGCCCGTGCCGAAAACGCGCAAGCCGGTCTCAAAGGATCGCGGCGCGATCGCGATCCTCGGCGCGAGCGAGAACAATCTGCGCCACGTGGATGCGCAAATTCCCATCGGCCTGTTCACCTGTGTCACCGGCGTGAGTGGTTCCGGCAAAAGCACCCTGGTGGACGACGTCTTGCGCCGCGCGCTGATGCGCAAATTCTACGGGTCGAAGGAGAAACCCGGCGCGCACCGTGAGATTCGTAATTACGAGGGCCTGGAGAAGATCGTGGTTATTGATCAATCGCCCATTGGCCGCACCCCGCGCAGCAATCCCGCCACCTACACCGGCATGTTCAACGCCATCCGCGATTTGTTTTCGCGGTTGCCCGCGGCCAGAATCCGCGGCTACGAATCCGGCCGATTCAGTTTCAACGTCAAGGGGGGGCGCTGTGAGAAGTGCCAGGGCGATGGTGTGCTCAAGATAGAAATGCACTTCCTGCCGCCAGTTTATGTGACGTGCGAAGCCTGCAATGGCCGGCGCTACAATCGGGAGACGCTCGAAATCGCTTACAAAGGCATGAACATTGCCGACGTGCTCGACATGACCGTGGACGAGGCGGTGAATTTCTTTCGTGCGGTGCCGCAGATTTACGATCCGCTGCTGACCCTGGCAGAAGTCGGACTGGGTTACATTCGGCTCGGGCAAGCAGGCACGACGTTGAGTGGCGGCGAGGCACAACGCATCAAGCTGGCCGCCGAGTTGAGCCGCAAACAAACCGGGCGCACACTTTACATCCTCGACGAGCCGACTACTGGTTTGCATTTCCATGACGTGGCAAAACTGCTGGAAGTGCTCTTTAAGTTGCGTGCCTCGGGCAACACGCTGTTGGTCATTGAGCACAATCTCGAGGTGATCAAGACTGCGGATTGGATCATAGACTTGGGCCCTGAAGGCGGCGAGGGCGGCGGCCGCGTGGTAGCGCAAGGCACGCCGGAACAGGTGGTCGCTTGTGCCGAAAGCCACACGGGGCGCTATCTGAAGTCAGTGCTGGCACCGCGACTTACCGCCGCACGCTGAGGCCGTGAACATTCGATTTATCCCTTTTCGCTGAGGCACGGGTTGGCTTAGATTGCCCGTATGGTAATGGTGCGCAAATGCTGGTTGCTGGGACTGCTGCTGTTGGTCAGCGGCGGTCAGCTTCGCGCCGCCACGCCGGCGGAAACGCAGGCCTTCCGCGCGGCAACCAATGCGCTGAATGATGGTTTTCTAGATCGTGCGGAACGGGAGTTGGGCGAGTTCACCACGAATCATCCGGCTTCGGAGTACCTGGCCGAGGCGGTTCTTTTGCAGGCGCAGGCCCAGATTCAGCAAGGAAAATTCGCCGAGGCCATTGCATTGTTGACAGAGCGTTTGCCTCAAGCCGACAAACGGGCGGACGAGTATCTTTACTGGATTGGTGAAGCGCAGTTTCGCAGTCTCAACTACGTTGCGGCCGCCGAGACCTTTGGCAAGCTGACAGCCACGTTCCCGGAATCCCAACGCCGGCTGGTGGCCAGCGTCAGTGAAGCCGCCGCTCACGTCGAGTTGGGGCAATGGACGATTGTGGTTGACCTGCTCCGCAAACCGGAGGGTGCTTTCCAGCAAGCCGCTGCTGGCAATGTAGGCAATGAATTGGCCGCGCGGGGCTTCCTGTTGTGGGCGGAGGCGGAGTTGCAGCAGGGCAACCACGCGGGCGCCGAGGCCGCGCTGCAACCGGTCAAGGACGCCCAGCTCAAACCGGAACTGGGCTGGCGGCGGCATTACTTGATCTGTCGGATTCATTTGAAGGTAAACCGAACTCAGGAGGCGCTGCTGGCCAGCGATGAGTTGTTGACCGTTGCACGGTTTAGCAAACGGCAGGATTTGATCGGCGAAAGTGTTGCGCTTCGCGCCAGCATCTTCGAGCGGCTCGGTGACTTGGGCAAGGCGGCCGCGTTTTACGAACTCAATCTGGCGCCGGAAACGCCTGTCGAACGCCAGCGGCAGGCACTGGCAAAAATCGTCGAACTGGCGCTCGCCCAGAATCAACTTCCCACGGCGATCCAGCGACTTGAAAAGTTTCTGGGCAGTTTCACCAATGCGCCTTCGACGGATATGGCCTTGCTGACACTGGCCGAATTACAGCTCAAACAGCATCTGGCCCTGGCGCCCACGAACGCGACGGGTGCGCCTGCGCCGTTGACGAACCAGTTGCAGCAGGCTTTGGCGAATTTTGAACGGGTGATCAACGGCTTTACCAACAGCGCGCTAATCGGCAAGGCACAGCTAGGACGCGGATGGTGTTACTGGCTGGCGGGTCAGATGCCCGCGAGTACCGAAGCGTTCAAGGCGGCGGCGGCCCAATTGCCAACCTCAGAGGACTTGGCCGTGGCCCGCTTCAAACTGGCGGACACGCTCTTTGTCCAGAACGATTTCGCCGGCGCGCTGGAGCATTACCGCGGCGCCCTGGCAGTGGCGGCGGACTGGCCGCGCGCGAAAGGGGAGTTGACGCCACCGGCACTCTATCAGGCGCTCCGGGCGGGGCTGAAGTTAAATGACCGGGCCGCGGCGTCCGAGGCCATGCGGCGCATTCTGGAATTCACGCCGGACAGCAAAGTGGCGGCGGACAGTCTGCTGTTGACCGGCCAGGGATTTGCCGACGCAGGCGAACCGGAGCCGGCGCAAGCGCTGTTCAAGGAATTTGTGGAGAAATTTCCCGAAGCTGAAGACCGCCCGGCGGTGGAGTTGTTGCTGGCTGGTGCGTTGGAGCAAAAGGGCGAGTGGGGACCGGCCATTGCCCAGTACGATTCGTGGTTGGAGCGATTCGCCACCAATCGGCTGCGGCCGCAGGCGGAGTTTGCGCGCGCGATGGCGCATTTTCACGGTGGCAACGAAACCAACGCCCACACCGCGTTCACCAATTTCGTTGCCCGGTTTGCCACCGATGCCCTCGCCCCTGTAGCGCAGTGGTGGGTGGCCGATTATCATTGGCGCCGCGGTGATTTCGCGGACGCGGAACTGAATTACAAACTGATCTTCCAGACCTGGCGCAGTTCCGAACTGGCCTATCCGGCGGGCTTGATGGCCGGGCGCGCGGCCGTCGGTTGGCGAAACTATCAGAACGCCAGCAATCATTTCACCCGGCTCACCAGCGACACAAACTGCCCGGTGAACCTTCGCATCGAGGCCACCCTGGCTTACGGTGGTGCGTTGATGCTGCTGTCCCCGGCGGAAACCAACAAGCTGGCCAACTTCGAGGAGGCGATTCGAGTCTTTGGCACTCTGCCGCAGTTGTATCCGGGCACCCCGTCGGCTGCGCAGGCTTGGGGTGAAATCGGGAACTGCTATCTGCAACTCGCGGTCCGCGACCCGTCCGCGTATTTGGCCGCCTCGAACGCCTTCCACCACGTCACGAACGCCCCGCAGGCAGGCGTTGCCTTGCGCAGCCAGGCCGCCGTGGGCTTGGCCAGAGTGGTGGAAGGGTTGGCCGGACAAAAGGCCGGCAACGAAAAAGCAGCCCTGCTCAAACTGGCGCGCGATCATTATCTCGATGTCTTCTACGCCAAGCACCTGCGCGAAGGCGAAACCAAAGACCTGTTCTGGATCAAGGAAGCCGGGCTGGGGGCGGTGCGAGTGGTAGAATCCTCCACGGCGGCAAACACCGCCGGTTCCCGCGAAGAATGGCAGCAAGTCAAACGGCTTTGCGAAGCCATGCAGGAACTGCTCCCACCTTTGCGACCGCGCCTCGACCGGATCCTTGCCAGGGCGAACGAGCAAATGGACGTACCCTGAATCTTCGCGATGCTGAAATTCAGCCGCGTCCGTCAAAACCAGATGGCTGCCCAGGAAAGTCTTTGCTTTCACTCTCCCGGTTTTGCCGCCATAAACAGCGCATGAGAGCAGCGGTTCTGCATGGCAGGGAAGACATACGCGTTGAAGAAATCACACCGGTGGCGCTTCAGCCCGGCGAAGTGCGTCTCCGAGTCGAGGCGGCGCTGACCTGCGGCACCGACCTCAAGGTCTTCAAGCGCGGCTACCACGCGAAGATGATCGTTCCGCCGGCGGTGTTTGGGCACGAACTGGCGGGCGTCATCGTAGAGTTGGGCAGTGGCAGTGGCGAACAAGGCTGGCGCGTGGGAGATCGCGTAGTGGCCGCAAATTCCGCTCCCTGCGATGAGTGCTTCCACTGTCGGGCCGGCCAGGAGAACCTCTGCGAACACCTGCTCTTCCTCAATGGCGCCTACGCCGAAACCATCGTGGTGCCGGCGCGGCTGGTGCAGAAGAATCTGCTCCGGCTCAAACCGGAAACCGCGTTTCGCGATGCGGCACTGGTGGAACCGCTGGCCTGTGTCGTGCAGGGCCTCGAGGACATCCACCTGCAACCGGGGCAGCAGGTGCTGGTGTTCGGCGCGGGGCCGATCGGACTGATGTTCGCGGCGTTGGGGAAGCATCTCGGCTGCAACGTGACGGTGGCTGGGCGGCGCGAGGTTCGCCTGCGCGCGGCGGAACGCCTGGGCGCGCAGCAGGTGATTGACATTGGCGACGGCCATAACCTCGTCACGAAAGTGCGCGAAGCCACGCAAACGCGGTTCGACGCGGTCATCGAAGCCGTGGGCAAACCGGAGGTGTGGGAGGCGGCGGTACATCTGGTGCGCAAGGGTGGCGCCGTGAATTTCTTTGGTGGCTGTCCCGCCGGCACCAGCATCATGCTCGACACGACGCTGATCCATTATTCCAGCCTGACCCTCCTCGCCAGTTTTCATCATACCCCGCACACCATTCGCCGGGCGTTGGAATTCATCGAGACCGGGGTGGTTCATTCCGGTGATTTTGTGGATGGGGAATGTCCATTGTCGCGGCTGCCGGCTTTGTTTGCATCCATGGGGGCGGGTAATCATGCGGTTAAGACGCTCATCCACGTGCGGGATTAGCCAACCGGAACTGGCGAAGCAACGGTCCAGCGGCTTGACGGGGCGGGCGTGATTCAGTTCCCTCTTGCCCGCATGAATCAAGAAACCGCAACGTCAACGCCGGCCAAACGACCGCACCTCATCCGCCGGATGTACGACTGGACGTTGAGTTGGGCCGAACGGCCCGGCGGTTCGTGGGCGTTGTTCTTCATTGCTGTGATTGAATCCTCCATTTTTCCCATCCCGCCGGACGTGCTGCTACTGGCACTGTGTGTGGGCGCGCCCCGGAAATCCTTTCGCTTCGCCCTGATTTGCTCGGCGGGCTCGGTTCTCGGTGGCATCGTGGGCTACGGCATCGGGCTGTGGGGGTACACGCTCATCGGCGAGCCGATCGTACGCATGTATCACGGGGAAGTCGTCATGGAGAAGATCAAGTTCTGGTACGACACTTACGGCTTTTGGGGCACTTTGGCGGCAGCCATCACGCCGATTCCCTACAAAATCTTCACCATCGCTTCCGGCGTGTTCCACTTTCCGTTCGGACAATTCCTGCTCGCCTCGGTGATTGGCCGCACCTTCCGCTTCGTTTGTGTGGCGGGCTTCATTTACCTCTTTGGCGCGCGGGTGAAGGCTTTGATTGAAAAATATTTTGACTGGGCAGCCTTGATCTTCCTGATCCTGCTAATCGGCGGATTCATCGCGCTGAAATACTTGCGATAACGTCTCAGTGGAATCAGGCGGCGCACCGGCATGTCGTCGGCTTCGGATGGGAGGAAGCGTGAACGGCGGCTGCAATGCCTCGCGTTCCACCATGGCTCAGGTGCAGGCCAAACGCCGCGCCAGTCGTCGTCCAGTCGCGATCGCTTCCCGCTTGAAAGGCGTTGATCTCGATGTATTGCCCGCAAATCGGCGCGGGGCGAGCAAATTGAATTCACAGGCAGGACTTCAATTTCCAAACGTTGATGGACTCAATCGTCGCACCGGAAGACGAACCGAAGAATTCCACGCCGCGACTGCTGGCGGAGGGGAAAACCTGCGCCGTGATTACTTGCTCCCCGTTGTTGACGAACACTTCAACCGAACTGGCATCCACGAAAACGTGCAACGTCACGGGCTCGTTTGGCGACGCGAGTGGCGCTTCGTAAACACCTGGGAACTTCGGGTGAAAACTCACGTTGCCGGATTGGGTGCGGTCCACAAGCACCGTGCCGCGCGTGCCGTCCACGCCAATCACCGTCGCCTCTTTTCCGCTCTGCAAGACTTTCAAGCCTTGCCCACCATCAACAGCCGCCGCGAACTCGACCACGATTTCGAGCTGGTCGCCTTTGATTTGTTCCTTCGCCAGCCACCCATTCGCGCCTGCAATGTCTCCCGCCGAGAACGTCCTATGCTCTCCGCGCAGCCTTTCCATCTCGCGCCCCGGCTTCTGCACGAGGCGAATTCCTTCAGCGGTTTTCCGAAGGCCCATTTCGCGCGGAATGGACATCGCACTGCGCCAAGGCGACGTGGGCACGTCCTGGGCGTAATCCCAATTGCTCATCCAACCCAGCCAGAGCCGGCCGCCAGCGGATTTCGGGATGTCGCTCCAGGAATCAGCCGCGTGATATTCCGGACCGTAATCAAACCAGAGGGCCGATTCGGAGGCGCGGTTTGGCGCCGTTTTGAACGGTGAATCCGCATCGGCAGTGAAGCGGGTCCCGTCGAATTGGCCAATGAAGTATTGTCCGCTTGATCCACTCGCCACACTGCCGGGATTGTGGTTGACCACGAGTACCCACCGTTTCTCGTTAGTTCCATTCACTGGAAGTTCAAACAAGTCAGGGCATTCCCACACGCCGCCGGTGGCCCCCACCGGACCAAACTCGTTGAACTGCGTCCAGTCCATGCGATTGGGCGATCCGTAGAAACGCAGCTTGTGCTCGGTCGGCATCGCCACCGTGGAAATTTTCCAGAGCATCTGCGGTGAAATCGCCAGTCTCGCGCGAGTTCGTGATTATGGGATTCTATGGGGCGGGTCCACCCATCCACATGAGGATACTGACGCCAGCTTCGAACATGCCGAGGAACTGTGCCGGCAGTTTATCGTGCGTAAAGTCAGCGGCGTCTTCTTTGCCCCGGTGGAATTGACTACCGGGCAAGGCGAAGCCAACCGCAAGCTGGCCGAATTGCTTCGCGACGCGGGAATTCCTGTCATCCTGCTCGACCGTGATCTGCAGCCCTGCTCGGGCCGGAGCGACTTCGATCTCGTGGGTATTGACAATATGGCAGGGGGTTATCCGCTGGCCGAACACCTCATTAAACGGGGATGCAAAAGAATCACCTTTGTCGCTCGCTCTCTTCCGGCCCCTACGGTGGATGCGCGCATCGCCGGAGTGCGTGAATCCTTTGCTCGGCACGGCATCGAACCCGATCCCGGTTAGGTGCGTCATGGCGACCCCGCTGATTTGAAATTTCAACGTGCCCTCCTCGCGAGCCGAGTCGGCGATGCCTTCATTTGAGCCAACGACAACACGGCCGTGCTAATCATGCGGTCCATGGAAGCAAATACGTTTCCCGTCCTGCGAGACTTTAGAGTTGTGGGCTTTGATGACGTCAAATACGCCACCCTGGTTACGCCAGCACTAACCACCATCCATCAACTTTGTTGCGATCTAGCCACCACCGCCTTTCGCACCAGGGTGGAACGGATAGCCGATCCCACCTTACCAGCCCGAAGCATTTACCTGACCCGACACCTTGTCGTCCGCAAATCCTGCGGAGCTTATCTGCCCCGCCTCACAGGCAGCTAGAGCGTTTCCAGTAATACTGATCAGAGGGGTGGAGACAAGGTTCAATCCCTTGTCCCGC
>JAHCLO010000045.1 GCA_026125285.1 Verrucomicrobiia bacterium
TCAATGCGCGAATCTGGATTCGGCGAAGTTTCACCCCTGCCCCCTCTCCCATCGGATGGGAGAGGGACGGGGTCAGGGCGTTTTCGTCCGCGGTTGATTTCAATCCTTCTGGGCAACCTGCTTCTCCACTCTATGCAGTGCCGAGAGCGTCGCGATTTCCACCAGCAGCTTCTGGAGATTGAATTCTGAAGCCTCGAACGACTGGCGCAATTGGCTCATCACGTCCGGGCCGTAAGCCAGCATCGGTTGCTTGACCACTTGATGAAACAATTGCTCGATGAATCCGTTTTGCGCCTGTTCGCTACGGGCGGCGAACTCCGCCACGTCGCGCGCGCCGGTAAGGCGAATCGTCCGGCCTTCATCCGTGGTGTAATCACTCTCCGCATTGACCGGTCGGTCATTGTCGCTCGTGCGAAAACGGCCCACGGCGTCGTAATGCTCCAGACTGAACCCCAGCGGATTGATGACCGAGTGGCAGCTCTGGCAGGCCTGAGGCCGCGTGAGTTCGGCGACCTTCTCGCGCATCGTCAGGTTCGGTGCGAATTCGGCGTCTTTGAAGGCCACCGCCACGGGCGGCGGCTTGAGCGCCCGGCCCACGATGTTCCGCGTGAGAAAAACGCCGCGATGAATCGGTGAAGTGGATTTCTGATACGAAAACGCGGCGAGCAGATACGGATGCGTCAACACGCCGGAACGTTCCCTGGGATCAAGCGGCACTTCTACGAAATCTTCCGCGGCGTCTGCGCTGAGTCCATAAAACTCCGCCAAACGGTGGTTGACGAAGAGGGCGTCGGATAGCAGTAACGTGCGGTAATCCGAAGTGCCGCCCCAGAGGGCATCATCCAGGAAGACATTCAGTGACGTGCGCAGGTCCGCGATGATCTCGGGCGTGAAACCGGGGAAAAGCTGGTCGTCCTTGGCGAGGTCTTCGATGTGGTTCATCTGCAACCAGTGATGGAGGAAATACTGCATCTTGGCCCGCGTGCGCGGATCAGCCAACATGCGTTGAGCCTGTTGTGAGATTTGTTCACGGGTCCGGAGCGCCCCGCGGGCGGCCTGCCGCATCAACTCCCGGTCGGGTAACGAATCCCACAACCCAAACGATAACTGCGCTGCCACCGCAAAATCATCCGGCTTGCTGCGATCCAGGCCGAGATAAAGGAAGCGCGGCGATTTCAGGGCCAGCAACACCACCCGTTTGACCGCATCTTCCAGCCGCTCCGCGTTCTGTAGGTGATTCGCCACGAACACACGCTTTTGCTCGTCGGTTAATGGTCGGCGGAAGGCGGCGGCGACAAACTCCGCGCAGAACGTTTCCACCTTGGCCGCGCGATCAGCGTCCTGCGGTTTGCTGCGCGAGAAGCGGTCGAGGTTTCTTGCCAGATGATTGGCGGCCTCGATGGCGGCGTGCGTGGCGGCTTCATCCCAGGCCTTGTTCACCGCCACGCCGCGCTCATAGCCTACGCTGCTGTCATCCGGCGGGAAGGGCGTGGTGATGACGAAGGTGGGCGTGGCATTGACCGGGGCCAGATGGCGCGCGGGGATGGGCTGGCGGGTGCCGTGCGGCGGTTTCCATTGCAGGGAAATTGCCGCGCGCGGTTCCTTGAACTTGGAATAATTCAACCGCAGCGGATACGCGCGTCCGCCGATGAGCCGCATCGAGGCTCGGTGTTCGGTGAGTTCCCCCGACGCCACCCACGCGTCAATCAACGGCTCCTGCTCATCGTTCAGCCAGAGCCGCGCGCCGTTCGGGGTTTGCAGGATGAATTCATAATCGCCGGTTTCCTCCGCGAGCAGCGCCCCGCGCCACTGCATGGAGAATTGGTTCGTCGGGAAGTTCTCCTGATCCGGGGTGCCTTCGCCGAATTCGAAATCAATCTGCCGGTCAACGCGCTCAATGACTTTGTTGTCCCGTTTGAAATCCTTCTCGCTGTAATACACCGCGCGCAAACCTCGCTCCGTCGTAACCGCTGCATCAGCGCCGGTGAAGTGCTTGAAGAGGTCGGCAACCGTGTTGAGGTATTGGCGATTGGTCAGGCGCACCAGTTCGACGCGGGGCCGCTGGTTGCGCACTTGTGCCTCGCGCGAATAGAACGCGTCGTAGATGTAACGCGCCACGGCCGCGGCGTCGTCGCCCACGCACAAATCCGGGTCTTCGTCCGGCATGGCGCGGTCAATGTAACGCGTCAAACCCTCAAGGGTGCGGTCGCCTTGCAGCGCGCCTTCATGTTTTTCCTTCACCCCTTCGCCGGACGCGCCGTGGCAACTGGCGCATTGTTGCTGGTAGATGTCGTGGCCGACGGGCGACGGTTCCGCCGCAACCAGCCACGGTGGACTCAACATCAGGCCCACCAGCGACAACGCGGCAAGACCCGGAAGGGATTCGGCAATCTTCATGGCAATTCACGCCGCAACCGCTCACAACGCAGCCTTGGGCGGATGGTTGACGCCAAGGTAAAGCAGAGAACGCCACCCGTTTCAAGCTTGGCTTTGGCTTGGCTTTGGCGGAGTGCCTCAGTCCTGCCCGGCGTTGACGGGCGCCAGGCCGGTCTGCCGAAAGAAACTCGCGCTGCGGCAGGATGGAATCGTGTGCTATCGGCATTCTCGCCAATCCGCGCACCCCATGATTTGCCCAAAATGCATCATGACACTTGACACTTGAGGCCTGCGGTAGGATGAACAGTCTGCATGGCAGGCTTCCTGCCTCACAGGCGCGCCGTTTCACTTGCGAGAGCCGGAACCTGCCCCAAAGGTTCATGAAGGCAAATGGCACAAGTTCGATTTCCCGGCCACGGAATCCTGTCGGTCCATCTCCAAAGCCAACCACCCTGCGAGGCGCATCAGACCCCGCCGGTTACGCCAACCCGGCGTTTTGGGCTTATTGGGTCAGCGGCCCCAACCTGAGCAATCTGCGCTTTTGTTATGCGCAGGAGGCCATTCGTTTGGAAGGCGCGTATGTAACCGCTACGCTGGCTCACGCGCAGTTGGTCAACTGCATTCGCGGCATCAATCTGGTCAGCGTGGTGGTGAGTTCGGGGTCCAGCGGGGCGGGCGTGTACCTCACGGTGAACAACGCCCTGCTGGCCAACGTGGGTTGGGCGCTGACCCAAAGCTACAGCACGGGCAGCGGCTCGGGCGGCAGCGCGACCTTCAACCATTGCACCGTGGCACAGGCGAACGTGCTCATCAGCGCGGCCCAGTCTTTCCCGACCTCTTTCAAAAACTCCATATTCGCCAGCGTGGCTTCGTTGGGCTCCCCGACACCCTCCGGCAGTTACAACGGGTTTTCTTCCGTGCAAACGCAATTTGGTACCTACCAAACAATCTCCAATGACGATCCATTTCAAACTTCAGGCGGGGGCGCATTTTACCTCAAAGCCGATAGTGAATTTCGTGCGAAAGGCACTACGGTTGGCCTTCCCGCCACTCTGCTGACAGCGTTGAAGTCGAAAGCCACCCAGCCCCCAATCGAATTTCCACGTTTCATGGTTCTGTCCGGTGAGTTGACGCTGTTCCCACAGACGCCGCGGTACGTGAATGGGCCGCCGGATTTGGGCTTTTGGTACGACGCCCTGGATTATACCGTGGCCAAGATGATCCTGGACGGCGGGAACATCACGGTGCAGCCGGGAACGTCGGTGGGCGTTCGGAACGACTCGTACATCTATTATGACAGCCAGGGCCAACCAGGGGACGGCAGCACATCATGGGGATTCGTTCTTCTCGACGGCTCTTCCTTCAACAGCCAGGGCACTCCCCAAGCACCCAACACCTTCACAACGGTTGAACTTGTTCAGGACGGCACGCCTTCCCAGTACGGCGCACCTTTTGGGAAGTGGCCGTGGAAACCTTGCCGGGCAGAATTGTTCACCATCGCCGGATTCGACCCGGAGCCGAATTTGAGTTTTCGCTTTTCCAACTTCAGCGTGCCATCCCAGTGGTGTTATCATTTTATCACTGGCGGCAATCCTTACCGGGATTGGATGACTATCTCATGGCTCAACACTGCATCTTTGGGGCTGTCGTTGCGTGACTGTAGCATTACTGGAGGCACGATAGATTTGGGTTATGCCAGTTGGATTCCAGACAGCCAACCTCCGGCGCAGTACCCGGGCGTTGCCAACCTGGACTGGCAGAACAACCTCTTTGACCGGGTTACCATGGATCTCAATCCAGCCCTCGACCCTGCGTCCCCCAGCGTGGCTTTTGATTTCAAGGCGCGGAACAATCTCTTCCGGGAATGTGCGCTCCGATTGATCCCCACGCCAGAGGCAACCATCCACCCCTATCTGCCCGGAATCTTGAACCTGCCCCATCTTGCCGCCACCCTTGCCGCGCAGGCCGATCCGGTTTCCGTTTACGTGTATGGCCTTCTTTCCGCCCATACGAAAACCCTCCTGGCCAATTACACCGGCGGGTATGATCAGGACCTTCAGTGGGAACTGGCGTTAGACCTCAGCACCATTATCATGGGACCGTCCATTTACGACGCGAACCGGTTTGCCGGTGTGACATTGCGCCAGGAAACCCTTGATCTGCTTGCGCTCAATCCGACCGGCCTCTATTTGGAGCGACTCAACCGCATGCTGTTGGAAGATGCGTTTCCCGGGGACCTGGTCCCCATTTCTTTGACCCTCTGGCTGTTCAAGGATAACTTCTTCGACAAAGTCGCCTTTGAGCAGTACCCCGGCGTGCCTCTCGACCACGATTACAACGGCTATGTGCTGCTTGACGAAACGGACCGGTTGTCCCCGGCTGCCGCGAACGACCGGGTTTTGACTTCGGCACCGACGTATTACGTCGGCCCGCTCGGAAATTACTATCGCGCTCCTTCTGGTCCGCTGTTCCAAAGCGGCAGCCGGACGGCGGCGGAAGCCGGGCTGGCCCAGTACACCATTCAGCCCAACCAAACCAAGAACAATGCGGGTTCGCCGGTGAGCATCGGCTTGCACTACGTCGCCACGGTCAGTGGAGGCAGCCCCGTGCCGAAGGACACCGATAGCGACGGCATTCCCGATTATGTCGAGGATGCCAACGGCGACGGCCAATGGGATGAAGGCTTGGAAACCAAGATCAATGCCGCCTATACTCTCGCTGACCCCAGCACGCACGATTCGGTTAATGCAATCTATGACGACATTGATCTTGATGGCGACGGGATGGTGGGCCGGTTTGAAAAGGCTCTGGGGACGGACCCGCTTGCACCTGACAATCCGTTGACGCTCGCGGAGCCAACTCAGATACAGCCAAGTGTGTTCCAGTTTAAGGTGCTCGTTAACCACCAACTCGGTGAGGACATTGGTGGTTTGAGGCTAAACGTGAATGGTGCTGACGCCACCCTGCAGGAGGGCGATATGGCTCCTGATGGAAACAGCCTCCTGGTTTGGAACACCCTTTTCGACTCGCCGCGCCAGAACTACCTCCAAGCGCAGCTGCAATCAATGCCTTCTGGAGTTGAAGGAAGCGTGCTTAAAGCCGCAGGGCCAATGTATCCATTTTACTCTGATAATGTGCTTCAGTTCTTCGAAGCTGGTTCGTTGTTCGACGAGAGCGGAGCTTACCTTGATGCCGATCTTCCCGAAGCAAACGCGACCTACACAATCCAGCTTTACAATCTGGATACCGAGGCGCTCATAGCCACGATTGGCCCAAAAAGCACGTCGAACGGGAAGATAGAAGAGGACTGGGAGTTGAACGGCTATGTCGGCAAGGGAATTCGAGCAGTCTTCAATGTGACTCTTCTGAATGCTGCAGGAGTACCAATACAGTCGGGGTCAGGCAGGAGAGGGATTGCGAAAGTAAGCACTAGAGAAGTCGGGCGCAATTTCACATGGGCTTACTTCTACACGCCAACGAACGAGACACGCCGAACTGCCTTTGATACTGGAGGCTCTGTCTGGCATTACATGTTAAACGTCGTGGACGTGCTGATGATGCCGGAATGGGGTTACGAGCCTTTGTTTTCCGATTTCAACGGGTATCGTGGTGGGGCAAGACCTGATGCCGGCTACGTGAGGTCGAGACAGGAGGTCCTGGACCGATTGCGTCCTGCTTTGAAAGGGGTCGAGGCAAGACAGGCATATTTTCATGGGCACGGCAACGACGGACTGGTTGGCGATTGGCATGCCTTGCTCGGTGGCGCGTATATGGATGCAAAAGACGTTGCCGGGTGGCTGACGAACAAGGTCAATCCGCGCGGCGCGTACGAACTGGATCTAAAAACCCCTTATCGTTTCGTGTTTGTGGACGGGTGCAGCACGGGTTGGGGGAACAAGTGGCGACAAGCCTTTGGGATAGTTAGGCTCGGAGCTCAGGGGGAGGCCCAGAGACACAAGCTTGGCCCGCAGGCGTTTGTAGGCTGGTCACGCGCAGTTAGTTCGCTTTTCGCCGGGGTTGACCCCGAAATCGATGTTTTCTGTGAAGCCTACGCGGACACCTTGTGTATCTTTTACTCGGATTGGATGCACGGGAAGGCACTTGCTGAATGCATCGAGTATGCATCAAATCCCAGTAACCCTGGGATCGCCATGCCGCTACCAGTTCCAGAAAATGACAGGACTAGGAGGAGGACGCCGTGGGAATTCTATAGACCCGGCAAGACATATCGAATTAGCGGATATAAATCCACTGCCGAAATTCTAGTTAGCGGCCACCCCGGCCTAACCAGGACCGGTTGTCGGCATGACTTAGACAATCACTACCGAGGTTTTTAGTCATGAGGCATTCCACTTTTATGAGATACATCATCAATTGGTTGTTGTTCGTCAGTAGTGCGACTCCGTTGCAGGAGGGGCTTCCCGCCGAAGCGGGCTCACGCGGGTTCAGTTCCAATGCTGTTGAGTTAAATGGAGTGATTGTGGAAATCATCAGTACAAACGCTGTTGGATCGGACAGCAAAGCCCCTCCGATGAAAATCACGTTCACAACTCCAGCCTACAACAAGGAGGCACTTAGGCTCGTGCTGCAAGAGGCAAATAAGATAGCGGAAGATCTGCGTTTGCCTGAGAAGTTACCTATTACCCAGGAGGACATTGTCGAGCGGTTCATTGCCCCCTACGGGATTACTAAACATCGCCCAACGATTGGCATGATCCACACCAAGCGATATGGTTATTATGTGTCCGTCGGGTACAAGATGTCGTATGTAGAAGGGACACATCAAGATCAGGATTGCCGGAGATGGATGGAGCAATACAAATGGCCGAGATCACGAATTGACACCAACGCGGCCTATCAGTTGGCAGCGCAATGGCTTGCCGCCGCCAAGATGGATGTTGCGGCTTTGCATCGGGATTGTCAGATCCGAGTTGAACCCGAATCATACTGGAATGCAGCCAACCCGAAAAAGGAAACCACATTTGTTCCCATTTATGACGTATATTGGGTATCAGAGGAAAATCGCCGTGATGGCCAGGGCAGCACTGCTTCGGTCAAATTGTTCGCTCCAACTAAAACGTTGATAAGTTTGCGGGTTGAGGAATCCAAGTACATTCTTCGGTCCCCATTGGTATTCACGAACCTCGATCTTTTGCTTTCGGACTCGACGAAATGAATGACCGCGTTTCCAGAGTCGTGCCTGTCGCCAGACTCAAGGTTACGACAGCCGCGTTTACGTTAATCGAACTGCTCGTCGTGATCGCCATCATCGCGCTCCTTGCGGCGCTGCTGCTGCCGGCGCTTTCCTCGGCCAGGCTCAAGGCGCATCAGGTCACCTGCCTGAGCAATCTCAAGCAGTTGGATCAGATGGCGTTGATGTACTGGCAGGAGTTTGACCGGGGCTTGCCGCTGGATACCAACGGTGACCGGATTTGGTATCGCCGTCTCGGGGCGTCCAAGACCAGCACAAGCGACATTCGGATATGTCCGGTCGCCAGCCAGCCGCAGCCAGTGGCATACAACACGCCGGGCATGCGGAATCCGTTCAACCCCGGTACCGCAGCCCATTGCTGGTCCTTGCCTGGTGTTCCGCTGGATCCGGAGTATGACACAACGGGCACTTACGCCCTGAACGCCTGGGTGTATCCCAGCAGGGTGGATTCTCTGTTCAGTCCGCAGTATTCCTTCGTCTCAGAGGGCAGCGTGCGAAATTCGGCCAGAACCCCGGTCTTTGCAGATGGAACCTGGGTGTTCGTCTCGCCCCAGCCAAATCAGTTGCCGGCTGAGAACCTGTTTTTCGGCGAGCGAGACGTTGCGAGATACAATCCGCTGTATCCCATCGGCTGCGTGACCATCGCCCGGCACGGCTCCCGGCCGCCGGCCAGCGCGCCCCGCAATTGGCCGCGCAACCAACCGCTACCGAGGAACTGGGGGGTGAACGTCGCTTTCGTTGATGGCCACGTGGAACGGGTCAAGCTGCCGGAACTGCGAACGCTCTCCTGGCACCGGACTTGGGATTCCGGTTCGCCACCCTCCGGTCCGCCCGGCGGGCCGTGGCTGCCTTGAAGTCATGCCTTCCGCTGCGCCCCATCCGCCTGCGGCCGTCGCTCCGACTCGAATTCCGAAACCGGCAGAGGCGAGCGCGGCAAGGCGCGCACGCGAATCCGCGAAACCTGTCGTCATCGTGGCCGTCCTGCTGGGTGCGTTCTTTCTGCTGCAAAGCTGGATTCCGCTGCGCAGCGCCGTCCAAATCGGTGCGGATGAAGGGTTCGAGGTGGCCAAGGCCACGTTGTGTTTGCACGGACACAAGCTCTACAGCGAGGTGTGGAATGATCAGCCGCCGTTGCATACGTGGTTGATTACCCAGGTCCTCAAAATTCAGTGGAACAAGCCCCCGCCCAAGAACCTCGACGTAGCGGCGGCTCGGCAGACCGCCGCCATTCCCACCCCAGCCAGTGTGCGGCGCTCGACCGAGACGCCGCTACGGTTCATGTCCCCGATGCGTGTCCATTGGTGGAGGTCGGAACTGAACAGGAGCCGCCATCTGGTAACGCCGACTTTCCAGTCGGCGCGGTCGCCGGTTGGAAAACCGGCGCTACCCGAGTTGGAACTGACGTCCGCCGCCACGGAACCGGGCACGACGGACGGGAGCGACGCGCTGTCCCACGACCACACTGACAGGCAGGATGCGCTGTCCCACTACTCGATTCTGGGACCGCGGCTGGTGACGAGCGCGTTTACTGCGGTGTTGCTGGTGAGCGTGTTCGTCATCGTCTGGCGCATTTCCGGGCTTCTGATGGGCACATTGACCACCGCGTTGCTGCTCGTCTCGCCGGGCTTTCTGGAACTGAGTTCCTCGTGCATGTTGGAGATACCGTCGCTGGCCACCGCCCTTGCCGGGCTTTGTGTTCTGGTTGTCGTGCGGCCCGGGCGCTGGCACGCGGCGGAAATCTTCTGCGGAATTTTGTTCGGCCTCGCGGCGCTGATGAAGCTGGTGCCGCTGTATTTGTTGCCGTTGGCGCCGCTGATCGTGTGGCTGCGAGCGGTAGGGCGCGTCACTCCGTGCGCGCCGGAGCTTCCCACACCAGGCGGCGCGCACGGAGTGACGCGCCCTACCTTGCCCAAGAGAGGGTGGTCTTTAGACCGGGTGAGGGGTTCGTTCGCGCCCACCAACGTGCTGGAGTCCTTCCGCCGTTTGTGCGTACCCGTGCTGGTGATCGGCGTGAGCCTTGCCGCCACCTTTGCCGCCGTGGATTGGCTGATCGAGCGGGGCGCGTATCTGGTTCATTTCGGCCAATCGTGGTCCTCGCATTTCGGCGGCGTGAAATCGTTCGAGTTTGGCTCGCCGAAGGAACACGCGTTTGACTGGAACATTCTTCTCAAAAATTGGGACCTAACGGTGCCGGCGGTTTTGGGGACTTCCGTGGTGGTGTAACCGACGAGTTTCCATTTGCAGGCTGATTCGAGAGTATCCTAAAATTCATTTGGAAGGGTACCGGGAAAGCGGTGTAATTGCCGCAAACTGCGGCATGAACACATCAACCTATCGCCAAGCCATCACCGATTACATCCGCGCGAATGCGAATCCGCCGGACAAATTCAGCCATCAACCGCGCCTGTACGCACTGGCAAGGCAGTTGGCCGAGGAACAACCGTTCGATGACGAGGTGCTTTTCGCGGCGGTGTGGATGCACGATCTGGGCGTGTTCATTGGCCACCGTCCCGAAGACCCGACCGCACTCGCGGGGTGGGACAACGTTGCGTATGCCAGGAGCGAGACGCTAGGACTGCTGCGGCAGTTTGGATTTCCTCCAGAAAAAATCCCCGCCGTCGTCGAAGTCATCCGCACGCATCTTCCCTCAAGCACACCAACTTCGTTTGAAGGCGCGTTGATGCGGGACGCCGACATTTTGGAACAACTTGGCGCGGTCGGCATTTTGCGCGCCGTCAGCAAAGTGGGCCGCGACACGCGGTTCATCCGGTTTGGCGAGGCGCTGACCGTCCTGCGGCAAAACCTCGAACAATTGCCCGCGCAGTTGCGGCTCGCTTCCGCGCGCCGGCTGGCGGAGCCGCGCATCCAGTTGTTGAAAGCGTTTCTGGAGGCGGCGGAAGCTGAGGCGGGCGGAACCGAATGGTGAGGTCGGTTGACTCCATGGCCACGCCATCGCAGTCCAGCGCTCAACTCTTAGAGGCAGCCAGGCGGGCTGTGAGGCAGTTTAGGAACTCCTTCGCCGCCCGGCCGGGTGGCCGTTGTCGCAGCCATAACGCCACGATGGTGCGCGTGGGCCTTGGTGGTTGCAGAGAACGATAAACCAGGCGTCTGGCTTGAGCCGGTTGCTGCGCCATTTTTGGGATGAGGGAAATGCCCAGCCCTGCCTGCACGAGGGCTTGCACGGTTTCGACTTGCGCGCTGCGGCAACTGACTTGCGGATGAAAATCGCGCCGCGTGCAGAAGCGCAGGATTTGATCCCCCAGACAATGGCCTTCCTGCATGAGGATGAAACGTTCACCTTCGAGGTCGTCGGTGGAAATGGTGCGTTTGCTGGCCAAAGGATGATCCGCCGGTAACGCAAGGAGCAGTTCCTCAATGAGCAGCCTGCGGACCTCGAATCGCGGATCATTGACGGGCAGGCTGGCGAGGATCAGGTCCAAATCACCCGCCGCAGCGAGATTCAACAGCCGCGCGGTGGTGTCTTCATGCACCACAATTTCCACGCCCGGGAATTGCCGACTGAACGCGCTGATGACCTCCGGCAGCAGATAGGGCGCAATGGTGGGCAGGACGCCGAGCACGGCGCGGCCCCGGGTGAGTTCCTTCTCGGCGCGGGCTTCGCGCAGGGCCACGTCGAGTTCTTCCAGCACGCGCGCAGCGCGGTCCACAAACCGCCGGCCTGCCGGGGTAAGCCGCGCCTGACGGCTCAGGCGATCAAAAAGCCGTTCGCCCAATTCGTCCTCCAATTTCTGAATCTGCTGGCTGAGCGACGGCTGGGAGACGTGGCATTGTTCGGCCGCGCGGCTGAAGTTGCCCGCGATCGCCACGGCCACCGCGTAACGAAGTTGATGCAGTTCCATAGATGCTGCCTAAGACTGGATTAGCGCAAAGCGCATGACGGAAAGTGAACTGATCGGCCATCTCCTGCAGAACCATCAACCCGGCGAAAAAGTCCATGCCACCGTGCTCCGCGGTAGCGAGCACATCGAGCTATCCATGCCCATTCAGTGAATGGAGCATAGCCGTCTCGCCCGGTGTTTCTCAGTGAAGATGAGCGGTTCAAAAATCCGTATCCGGCTCTTTCAAATCCAGTTCCTTGATCCACGCGTTGCGATAGCGGACGTCGTGGCCCTCGGCCTGGAGTTTGAGGCCGCCGGGGGTGTCCGTGATGCCTTTCCCGCCGTCGTTGCCACCATCAATGCCGGAACGCGGCCCGCCCCAGACCTGGTTGATCGGGACGTTGGTGTGGACCTTGATGCCGTTGAAATACATCGTCACCAGCGCCTTTTCGATGCGCTGACCGTCTTTGAACCGCGCCGCGCGAAACACAAGATCGTAGGCGTTCCATTTGCCAAGCCCGTTGTAGGCGTGGTACGGGGATTCGGTTTCATTGATCACCGCGCCCATGCCGTGTTTGGTTCGGTCGCCGTCGAGCACCTGGATCTCATAACGATTTTGCAGATAGACTCCACTGTTGCCGCCGGGCTGCGGAATCAGAAACTCAATGTGTAATCGGAAATCCCGATAGGCCTTCTTGGTGACAATATCCGCCGCGCCGTACTTGCCGCCGTCGGCGGCACGGTCGTCAGTCATCACGCACGTTCCCGGGTCCACGGGGTCGTCCACGATCTTCCATTTGATCGGCAGCGACGAATTGAACCCCGGCCCTTCCCAGTAGGTCCATTTCGCGTTGAGCATTTCACGCGAGCCGTCCAGAATCGCCTCCGCACCGGAAATCGGCTTGGCGCCAACGCCAAGGCTGGCATCCGCAGCCGAGGCGGTGAAGCAACTTGCAAGGCCGGCCAGAGTCAATGGCAGGAGTGAGCGATAAGTGGAGCGTTTCATAATTTTGGTCTTTCAGGCGAATCCGTGTGCGTTTCAGGTCTTCAATTAAACCGGTCGTTGAGCTTGTGCAAACATTTCCTGACCGAAACGCTGGCTGAATCAGGCCGGGTAGGGACAGGGAGCTGGCTGTTACCGGCGATTGAAGCCTCCGAGGATTTGCCGTGTGGAATCTTCTGCGGATCAGAGGGGGCGGGAGAGGACTATTCCGGGTCAACGGGGCAGCGGCGCGGGAGACGGTTTGGGAAAACAAACGCTTGACTTGGGCATTACGAGTTTTTATTCTCTGACCCAGTTGCGGCGTATGCAGCCTTAAATAATCCCATGCGGACACACACTGGTGCGACAGTGGTGTCCGTTTGCTTTTTAGGGCGCAGTGTCACGCACTCAGGAGAGCGATATATGGCAAGCGGCAAAGTCAAGTGGTTCGACAACAAAAAGGGATTTGGTTTCATCGCCCAGGAATCAGGTCAGGACGTTTTCGTTCACCATACGTCCATCGTCGGTGCCGGTTTCAAGACCTTGAACGAAGGCGAAGAGGTCTCCTTCGATGTGATTCCCAGCGATAAGGGACTCAAAGCCCAAAACGTCCAACGGCTGCAAGCTTCTTAGCGGCGGTTGTCATTTCGGTTGCCGGTACGGTCGTGAATTCATTTCACGGACGGGAGGTTTTTCCGTCGCTTCCACCGGCATGGTCGCATAGGCTGGGTTCATGCCGGAGATGTCCGCCGCATCGGTTGCCAGCCTTTATGTTCATGTGCCCTTCTGCGCGCAGAAGTGTGAGTACTGCGCCTTTTACTCCGAGGCTTCCAGCGGCGAGTTGATCAATCGCTACGTCGCGGCGCTCCTGCGCGAAACTGACATCGTCGCGTCGGATTGCCGGCTTGGCACCGTCTTTTTTGGTGGCGGCACCCCTTCGATTCTCAACCTCCGGCAGTGGGAACAGATTCTGCAGGCGATGGCGCGGGCGGGGTTGCTTGGGGCGAAGGAGTTCACGGTCGAATGTAATCCCGCCACCGTCTCGGCGGACAAGGCGGCGTTGCTTCGTTCCTATGGTGTCAACCGCATCTCCATGGGTGTCCAGTCGCTCGACGAGCAATTGCTCGACCGCTTGGGCCGCGTCCACTCCCGCGGCATGGTGTTCAAGTCCTTTGACACCCTTCGCGCGGCCGGCTTTGAGAACATCAACCTGGATCTTATGTTTGCCATCCCTGGACAAACCATGGACATCTGGCACGCCACGCTCACCGAGGTTCTGGCAATGGGCAGTGAACATCTCTCCAGTTACGAGGTGATTTACGAGGACGACACCCCACTGTTCGCGCAGTTGCGGGCCGGAGAATTCGACGTGGATGAAGACCTGGCCTGCGCCATGTATGAGGAATTGGTCGAACGCGCTGGCAGCGCGGGGTATCACCAATACGAGGTCGCGAATTTTGCCCGCGACCGTGCCTCCAGCCTCGCCGCCTACACCCGCGACCTGCCGGCCTTTGCGTGCCGGCACAACGTGAACTATTGGCGGGGTGGAGATTATCACGGCCTCGGTCCCAGCGCCGCCGGTTACATAGGTGGGGTGCGCACCAAAAACTGGTCCAACACACAACTCTACTGTGAACAACTGGAGAACGGCCGACGCGCCATCGAATCGCGCGAAGCGCTCTCCCCGCTGGCGCGAGCGGGCGAGACGGCGGCGTTCGGTCTGCGCCTGGTGAGCGGCTGGCCCTTTGAAGAATTCCGGCGCGTGACCGGGCACGATTTGCGCGAGCATTGGGCGACGGACATGGACCAGTTGGCGGAGCGCGGTTGGGGCACGCGCTCAAGCGATCGCTTTATGCTGACCCGCTCCGGTTTGCGGTTCGCCGATGCGGCCGCGGAGTTGTTTCTGCGTTAACCGATTTTGTCCACCATGGGCGTCATTGGCATTGACCTGGGAGCCACCAAAGTGGCGGGGGCAATTTTTGACGCCCGTGGGAAGATTCTGTCCCGGTTGCAGGTTGACCTCGCCGGTCGTGCGGGGAACGCCGTTGGGAAACTGATTCAACGTCAGCTTGGCACCTTGCGTGCGACCGCGCGCCGTCGGCAAATCAGCATTGCAGCCATTGGTCTATGCGTGCCGGGTATTGCGCGCGCGAAGACTGGCCGGGTCTGGGCGCCGAACATTCCTGGATGGGAAGATTATCCGCTACGCACCGAGATCCTCGCCGCTGTGGCCGATGCCGGGATCCCCGTGGTGGTGGATAATGACCGGGCGGCCTGCATTCTTGGTGAACTTTGGCGGGGCGCGGCACGGGGCTGCCGTCATGCGATCTTTCTCGCGGTGGGCACCGGCATTGGCGCGGGAATTCTGGTGGACGGTCAGGTGCTGCGGGGTGCCTGCGGCATCGCCGGCTCCATTGGCTGGTGGGCCTTGAGCCGGCCGTATCACCCGGCTTATTCCGGTTGCGGCGATTTCGAGTCACATGCCTCCGGCGCGGGTCTGGCGAAGGCCGCAGTGGAGCTTATCTCGCAAATGCCGGATTACAACGGCCCGTTGACACGAAAGCGCGAACTTACGGCGTTCGATTTGTTCGCCGCCTATCCGACCCGTGATCCAGTCGCGACGCGCGTCCTCCACACGGCCGTGGCATATTGGGGCGCGGCATGTGCCAATCTCGTCAGCCTGTTCAATCCCCAGAAGATCATTTTCGGCGGTGGGGTCTTTGGTCCGGCCACGCAGTTTCTCAGAGCCATCAGAATGGAGGCGCAGAAGTGGGCGCAACCAGTTGCCATCCGTCAGGTGAGGTTTGTCGCCTCGCAACTGGGCAACGACGCCGCGCTTTGCGGAGCGGGGTATTTGGCTTTGCGATTGGCGGGCGACTCGCGTTAAATCTCCGCGCCAGTTATGTATCGCAAGCCTCTTGTCTTCGCTGCCGCGTGCGCGGGAATGTTGCTTTTCGGTATCGTCTTCCTGTCCCTCGGTTCCGTGAACAACATGCTGGCCGGGCGTTTCCAGCTCACCGAAAACGAAATCGGCACACTGACCGCGCTGCTGCCTTTTGGCATCCTTGCTGGCTCACTCGTCTTCGGACCGGTGGTGGACCGGTTCGGTTATCGTTGGATGCTGATTGGCGCGGCGTTGATCGTTGGTGCCGGCTTGGAAGGCATGGCGTTTGCGGGTGGCAAGGGTTGGATTCAATTCTTCGTGTTCCTCATCGGCTTTGGCGGTGGCGTGTTGAATGGCGCGACCAATGCCCTGGCCGCCGATGTCAGCGCCGGCGAACGCGGCGCGAAGCTCGCCTTGCTCGGAGTATTTTTTGGCATCGGCGCGCTCACGATGCCGAGCACGCTGGCGCTGCTGTCGCACCATTTTTCGCTGCCCGCCATCGTGGCGGGCATCGGCGCAGTAGTGCTGGTGCCGGTCTGCTATTTCCTGCTGATCGCCTTCCCGCCGCCGAAGCAGTCCATGGAAAAGTTTTCCGTTACGAAAAGCTTCGGGCTGTTGAAAGACCCGATCTTCCTGTTCGCCGGACTGGCGCTCGCCATCCAGAGCGGCATGGAAGGTATGTCCAATGACTGGATGACGCGCTACTTCAAGAAGGTCACGCTGGCCAACGAACATGCCGCCGAATGGAAAACCCAACTTGGGCTTGTGGCCGTGACCGGGGCCATGGTCGTGGCGCGGTTGGTTTTGAGCGGCCTGCTCAAGCGAGTCCGCTCGCAGATTGTGCTGTTTGCCAGCATCGGCGTGACCGCCGCGGGCGCCATTTTGCTGATGACCTCCGGCACGTATTTGGTTTCGCTCACGGCGGCGCTGTTGCTGGGCGCGGGTTTGGCGGCGGCTTTTCCGGTCGTGTTGAGTTACATCGGCGATCTCTATCCGCAACAGTCCGGCACGGCGTTCAGCACCATCTTCTTCATCGCCCTCATTGGCAACATGACCATCAACAAATCCTTCGGCGCGCTGGCCCAGATTCACGGACTCCGGCAATACACCTGGGTCATGCTGGGTTGCCTGGCACTTTCGGCGATGCTTCTGGGCCTCGTCGTTCGACAACTCCGACATCATCAACCGCAATCCTCATCCGCGAATTTGAAATCATGAAAACCCTCGCCCAACAATGGCTCGACCATTCCCGTGCCGTCCTGGATCAGATCGAGCAAACCCAGATGGCCAACCTCCGCCACGCCGCCGAAGTCATGGCGGACTCCATCCAGGCCGGACGCTGGGTCCATACATTCGGTTGCGGCCACGCGACGATTCCCGTTGAGGAAATGTACCCGCGCATCGGCGGTTTCGTCGGGTTTCATCCGATGGTCGAGTTGCCGCTCACTTTCTTCACGCGCATCACCGGTGAAATGGGTGTGCATCAATTTGTGTTTCTCGAGCGCGTGGAAGGCTACGGCGTCGAGATCATGAAAGGCTACAACTTCGACCCCCGCGACACGATGTGGATCTTCTCCCACTCCGGCATCAACAACGTGAACATTGACGTGGCACTCGAGGCCAGGAAGCGCGGGATGAAGGTCATTGCCTACGGCTCGGCGGAAGCTGCCAAAGGCAAGCAAACCCGCCACTCTTCCGGTAAGAATATTTTCGAGATCGCTGACATTGTGGTGGACACCTGCGCGCCGATTGGCGACTCCGCCGTGCCGCTCAAGCACCACCAGGACAAAGTCGGCCCGGTTTCGACGATGGCCTTTGTCACCTGCGTGTGGATGACGGTTTGCACCGTGGCGGAAATTCTCGCCGACCGCGGCGTGAAGCTTTACATCCATCCCTCGCACAATGTTCCCGGTGACACGACTGCTCGCCAACGACTGGACGAGGCACTGGCGGAATACAAGAAGCGGATCGCGGGGGTGTGACCGCGCGGCGCTGTGATGAATTGCCAGGGAGGCGAAGTAAGATGCTCGAACGGGTGTCGCGAGGATTTCAGCGCGCGGTTGGCACCTTTGCGCCAACCGCGCTCCGCCACGCGTCAAGCTGGTCCCGCAGTTGCGCCGCGCGGGTTGGCTGTTGGCCGGCCAGATCGCGCGTCTCACCAGGGTCATCCTGCAAATGGTAAAGCTCCACGCGGTGGTCTTCAAAATACTCCAGCAGTTTCCAGTCGCCCGCGCGGATGGCGCTGACCGGCGTCGTGGTCATGTAATAATGCGGGTAATGGAAGTAAAGCGCGTCGCGGTTGAGGCGGGCGTTTGGTTGGCGGAGCAGCGGGGCCACGCTCTGACCATCCAATGGGCCGGCTGCGGGCCGGCTTGCGGCGCTCACACCACACAGCTCAAGGATGGTCGGGTAGAAGTCGGTGCAAATCACTGGCTCGTCACACACTGAGCCGCGCGATGTAACACCGGGGAGACGCACGATAAGCGGGACACGGATGCCGCCCTCATAGAGCGAGCCTTTGCCGGAGCGTAGCGGCGAATTGTCGGTAACCTGTCGGCCTCGATGTTGGATGATCGTGCCACCGTTGTCCGAGGCGAAGATTACCAGGGTTCGGCCCTCGAGTTTGCGCTTTCTGAGTTGCGCCAGGACGCGCCCCACGTTGGCATCGAGCGATTCGATCATCGCGGCATAATCCGGGTTTTGATGTTTCATGCCGGACTTGATCCGTTTCCGGTATTTCGCGACGAGCTCCGGTTTGCCGTCCATCGGCGTGTGCGGACTGTAGTACCAAAGATTCAAGAAGAACGGTCGGTTGCGCGCGGCGTCAATCAACGCGATGGCCTCATCGGTGAGGCGGTCGGTGAGATAATCGCCCGCCTTGCCCAAGCCGAGGCCCGGTACGTAGCGAAACTCACGCTCCGGCCCGAATTCGCCGCGGAAGGGATGAAAGAAGGTGGCCGGTGCGCCCCAGTGCGTGCCGCCGATGTTTAGATCGAATCCCTGCGTCTCGGGCGAATGATCCGCATCGCCGAGATGCCATTTGCCGATGTGGAAGGTGAGATAGCCCGCCGCTTTGAGGGCTTCAGCGATGGTTGTTTCCGCGTGTGGCAGGTCAGAAATTGCCGGGGCCGGCCGCAGCTTCTGATTTTCCGTCGGCTTCAGGGCGCCTTCGCGCCAAATCGTCATTTGCAGCCGTGCCGCATGCCGGCCGGTGAGGATGGCGGCGCGCGAAGGCGAGCACACGGGCATGGCGTACGCCTGACTGAAGCGCATTCCTTCGCGGGCCAGACGGTCGAGATGCGGCGTCTCGTGAAGGTCCGAGCCATAGCAAGCCAGGTCCGCCCAACCCAGATCATCGGCAAGAATGAACACCACGTTGGGCGGGTAGGGAGGCGCGCTGGCAACGCAGTACCCCGGTAACGCCACGGCGAGGAGGCAGGTCACGGAATGGGCCATTTTCCCAATCATGGCGTCGCGTTATTTCGCTGAGTTTGCGGCTTCAGGCGTGATGGCAGGTTGAGCCGAAAACCCGATGCGCTTCGCGAACGCAAGCCCCGTGGCAATGGCGATGGCCCCGCAGACGAAGTAGGGCAGCCCTGGATGCGCCTGAAAGAATGCCCCAGCGAACATCGGCCCGACAATCCGGGCCAGACTGCCGGCTCCCTGCGCGATGCCAATCGTCGCGCCCTGCTCGTTGGCGGGGGTGAGATTGGACAACAATCCGAACAGCGGCGGGCGCGTCAAGCCCGTGCCAATGGCGAGCAAAGCCAGCACACCCAGCAGCGCCCACCACGCACCGCCATCACGGCTGAAGAGCAACTTCCAGGAAAGTTCGCCGTGCAGATGAATGTCTCCTTGCACGAGCGGCATAAGCGCGAGACTGGCGCCGGTGATGATCAGACTCCCAATGATCAATTTCCGCTCGCCAAATTTCTTCACCAGTTTGCCGATGGGCCCGCCTTGGACCAGCGCACCCACGATGCCGCAATACATGAACAAGGTGCCGGCGATCCGACGGGCAATGTGCAGGTCAGCCTGACTCTGCAAGTCCAGGCCGAAGTTCCGCGAAATGAGGAGGCCGAGCGTCAACTCGAAGGTGGCGAAGCAAAAGGTGGCGAGAAAGAAGATCATCACCAGCGCGCCGACCACCGGCTGTTGGAGGGTGTGTTTCCATTGCGCGAGGCGGGCACGGTTGGGAACGTGTTCCGCGGTGGGCGTCCAGCTTTCTTTCAGAATGAAGCACGCGAGGACGAGATTGACCAGGCACAGCGCGCTGGCCACCCAGCCCGGCCCGCCTTCCCCCAGCCAATCCGCGCTCCGTCCGCCAATCCACGGCCCGAAGATGAATCCCAAGCCAAACGCCATGCCGATCAATCCCATGCGTTTCGAGCGTTGGTCGGGCGGCGTGATGTCGGCGATGTACGCCTGGGCCACGGTGATGTTCGCGCCACAGAAGCCGGCAAACGTCCGGGAGGCGATGATCATCCACAAAGCCGTGGCCCCCGTGAGACGGGTTGCCAGGGCGAACCAGGCATAGGCCGCAACGGACCCCGCGATGCTGATGAGCAGCACCGGGCGTCGCCCGATTCGGTCTGACAGATGTCCCCACCACGGTGCAAAAACAAACTGCATCGCGGAGAACGAAGCCATGAGCAAGCCCAGTTCAAAGCCATTCGCGTTATAGTTCTTCGCGTAGAGCGGCAGTTGGGGCAGCACGATGCCAAACCCGACCAAGTCAATGAAAACGGTCAGGAAGATGACCAGGACGGAAGGCTTCCTCATGCGTCGAAGGTCAGCGCAACGATGGCGGCGCGGCGGTAAACTTGAAATGACATCGCGCGAGTCTAGTTGCCACCGGTGGCGAGTCAAGCGAGCGCCAGCCGGAAGGAAATTGCGCCGCATGAATTGATTCTAAAGACGGGCGAGGATTGTGAATGTTGGCCTGGGTCCCGTCGGGGCGTCGGCCGGCGGGCGAGCGACGGCGATGGTGTCTCTCTTCAGCACGCGAATGTCCCGGCCGGAGACAATCAGAGGTCGTCCTGGCAGCATCGGATGCCCGGGCTGCACCAAAACGGGAGACCGCTTGCGTTGGCGCCCAAAATGCAGTGGAATGACTTTATGGCGTTACGTTCCAACAAGAATTGCGAAGCCTTGCCCAAGCCGGGACCGAATGGCGGCGCGCGGACTTCTCCTGCGGCGGGCGAACGGACGGACAATCGCAAGCGCATCTTGCTGGTGGATGATCACGCCGTCGTGCGATTCGGGATCGCGCAACTCATCAATCGCCAGAGTGACCTGGTGGTGTGCGGCGAAGCGGAGGATGGTTCGCACGCCATGGCGGCCATCGAGGCAACCTCACCCGACCTGGTGATCGCGGACATTACCCTCAAGGACAGCAGCGGTCTGGAGTTGATGCGCAATCTCAAGGCGCAGTATCCCCGCCTCCCCGTCCTGGTGGTGAGCGTGCATGATGAAGCCATTTACGCGGAAATCGCCTTTCGCGCGGGCGCCCTGGGCTACCTGATGAAGCAGGAGGCGTTGGAGAAAACGCTGGTCGCCATTCGTCGGGTTTTGCAGGGCGATGTTTACGTGAGCGACGCGCTGGCGGCCAAGATGCTTCAACAACGCATCCGGGGCCAGGTGGACGTTCAGGAATCTTCCGTGGAGGCCTTGAGTGATCGGGAACTGGAGGTTTTTCAAATGATCGGGCAATGGAAGCGGACCAAGGAAATCGCCTCCGAACTGCACTTGAGCGTCAAGACGGTTGAGTATTACCGCGAACAGATCAAGCGTAAGCTGAATCTTAGGGATGCCTCCGAACTGACCCAATCTGCCACTGCTTGGGCCGCGCGCGAAGTTCCCGTATAAGGTTCCCCATTTTGAGCCTGCCCCCACGGTAACATTGTCCGTGTCTCCCCCCGAAATCCTCCGGGGCAGGGCTCCGTACCCGCACCGGGAATACAAACCTGCCCGGCCCCGATTGTAACCCCTCTCCACTCCGCCTAGGATGCGGTATCGAAAGGCGAGGAACACACAAGCAGACTATGACACCCTACCGCTTGATCCGGGGGAGGACGTTTGACTCCATTTCTTCGTTGCCAGGGAGAATCAGTCATCTTGTTATGGCATTCCCCGACATGCTGCGCGTTTCGTTGGCTGCCCACCGCCCCCGGCTTGTCCCCATCAAACTCAATTCGTCACGTGGCCGACGCCGCTTCTGACGGACCTGACTTGCTCATGATCGCATCACAGCCACTGCTTGCCGCGCCCACAGACCGACCGGCGTCAGCGCGCGTTCGCCTCTTGATCGTGGACGACCATCCCATTGTGCGCAAAGGCATCCGCCTGTGTCTGGCGCGTCATCCGCAGTTGGAAGTCGTGGGGGAGGCTGGCGATGGCCGCGAAGCCTTGCGGCGGGCGCGCGATTTGCAGCCCGACATTGTGCTCATGGACATAGACATGCCGGAGATGAGCGGGTTGGCCGCGGCAGAATGGATGCACCGCGAATTGCCCGACGTGAAGGTGCTGATCCTGTCCATGCACAGCAACACGGAATACGTGCTCCGCATCATTCAATCCGGCGCCCGGGGTTTCGTGCTCAAAGAAGCACCGGCGGAAGAACTGGTGCGGGCCATTGGAATCGTCCATGCCGGCGAGGCGTACTTCAGCCCGGACGTTGCCCGGGTGGCGCTGAATCAATTCGTGCATCACCAGCGGCAACCAGCCGAGGGGGCGCGGCTGACCGGCCGCGAAGTTGAAGTGCTAACCCACATCGCCGAGGGCCTTACTAACAAGGAGATCGCCAGCGTTCTCGGCGTCGGCATTCGCACGGTGGAAACCCATCGCGAGCGCATGATGCGCAAACTGGATATTCACTCCGTCGCCGGACTGACCCGTTACGCCCTTTCCAAGGGGTTGGTGTCGCTGGGCCGGGAATTGTCCGTCTGAACCTGCGGCTGCTTTCATCGCGGGATCATTCGGAGCCGGGCGGGCGGGGCGCTTTGCGCTCCGTCCGCCTTTGAGTTCGTGCCGATCGTCGGCGACCAAGGGCATCATGGACCGTAAGGTTGCGCTGACGTACATCGCGGGCCATGAGGCTGCAAACGTCAACCGTCCTGCGTGCCGGCAGAGACCTTGGCCTGCTGAAGCGTATGGGCGAGAGATCGGAGTTTCTGACGGGAGGTCCGAGACGCGGAACATAATCCCTGTGGACGAGGAAGCTGAGGCTGCGATCTTCAACGCTGGCGTCAGGAACGATCATCGCCAATGGCCGATTGCGGGTTGATTGAACGGTTGGCCAGCGGCACAATTCCGACTTGATGAAATTTCATTCCGCCTTGTTCCTGGGCGCAGGTTTTGCCGCAACGATTGCGAGTCTGGCCCTGGGCAACACGATTGACCAGGCGAGCCAGCTTGAGTTGGAGGGCTGCTTCCAACAAGCTGCTGGCATCTTGAGAACGGCCATGACAGACGATTCACTGTCGCAGGGGGAACGCCGGAAGCTGGCGTTTGAGCTGGATCGGCTAGGGCGCATCAAGCGGGATTACCCCTATACGCAGGCGGGGTTGTTTCGGGAACTGCAAAAAGCCGTCAAAGACCTCACGCTGCCGGAGTTCGAGAAGTGGCTAGCCGAGGGGCGCTTCGACGTGCGCGAGATAGATGGGGAACGACGTTTCATGAATGCCAGCGTCAGCAATTTGTTCTTCCGCCATCCCGAGTTGAACGCCCGCCGACTGCCGCCCAAGGATACGACCAAACACGACCGCGCCGTTTGGGAAACCTGCGTGGCCATCCAGCAAGCCGCGCTCGCGGAGCAGACGCCCTACGTGTTGCCCAAACGTTTCCGCCACACCATGACCGTTACAGTCAAAGCCGGCGCCGCGTCCAACGGCGAAATCATTCGCGCATGGTTGCCGATTCCGCGCCGCTATCCGTTTCAAACGGATTTCCGGCTGCGAAACACTTCCTCGCTGGCCCGGCATATTGATGACGAATTCAGCCCGATCCGTTCCGTGTACCTCGAACAACCAGCACAAGCGGACCAGCCGACGGAGTTCAGGATCGAATACCAATACACGATGCGCGGCATCTGGTTTCAAGTGAAGCCGGACGCCGTGATGCCGGCGAACACAAATGATCCGGCGTTGCAGCCTTATCTGCGTGAAGCTCCGCACGTCGTGTTTACGCCGGAGATGCGCGCGTTGTCCGACCAGATCGCAGGGGGCGAGAAGAATCCCGCGCGGCTGGCCCAAAAATTTCACAACTGGATCGCGGAGAACATCAAGTACAGCTACGCGCTCGAATACTCGACGATTCGGAACATTGGCGATTACTGCCGCGCGAAGGGCTACGGCGATTGCGGGCAGGAGGCGCTGTTGTTCATCACGCTCTGCCGCATGAATAACATTCCCGCGCGCTGGCAATCCGGCTGGAACACCTTTCCGGGCGCAAAGACGATTCACGATTGGTGCGAGATTTACCTCGCCCCCTATGGCTGGATTCCCGTGGACAACTACAAAGGTATCTGGGCGATGCAGTATGCCTTCACGCTCACGCCCGAACAGAAGCGCGAGGTGCGCGATTTTTATTTCGGCGGGCTGGACTATTACCGCATGGCGGCCAATAGCGACCACAATCAAGCGCTGACTCCGCCCAAGAGATCGTTCCGTTCCGACGACGTGGATTTCCAGCGCGGCGAACTAGAATGGGGGGATCAGAACATTTACTTCGACCAATACTCCTACCGTTTGGAGATCGAGGAAATAACCGCACCGCTGGATTAGTTGAGTTCGAATGGGATCGCTGCTTCAGTCCTCCGAGCCTTGGCCGGTAAGCCAGTGGAAACGGAGCGGAAGCAAAGTCTCGCCTCAATGACTCCCGTTCGCCAGAATCCTCGCGTGATGAACAAATCAGAAACGCGGAGGGCACTGGCCGCGGCTGTGCGCGCCGCGCGGGCCGCCGGGAAACTCATGCGCGCGAATCTGCGCGCGGCCAAAACGATCAACTGCGCCACGGCGCACGACATCAAACTGGAACTGGATGTGCGGTGTCAGAAGCTGATTGAAACGAGCTTGTCCCGGAGCTTTCCGCAGATCGCCTTGCTCGGCGAAGAAGGCGTTGCCGGCGCCGCGGAGGCAGCCCGTCGCTGGGTGGTGGACCCAATTGACGGCACGGTGAATTTCGCTTACGGCATCCCGCACGCGTGCGTCTCCATTGCGCTGCAAGCAAGAACTGCCAAGCTGGGAGCGCGAAAGAACCAAGCCGCGAAGCTACAACCCGCGTCTGCCGGTCCTGAGTACGAGACAATTCTCGGCGTGGTTTATGACCCGTTCACCGATGAACTATGGACGGCGATTCGCGGTCAGGTCGCGCGTCTCAATGGCCGGCCCATTCACGTCAGTAACCGGCGCAGAATGGGTGATGCCATCGTCTCGCTTGGTTTTGCGAAGACCCGGGAAAGTCTGGAGAAATCGCTGCCGCTGTTCAATGCCCTCGTCCGCCGTGTGCGGAAGGTCCGCATCATGGGCTCGGCGGCGCTGGCGCTGACTTATGTGGCCACGGGCCGCTTCGATGCCTACCTCGAACGCGGCATCAATCTGTGGGACATCGCCGCGGGTGGATTGATCGTGGAATGTGCGGGCGGCAGGTTCTGGCGCGAGCCGATCGCCGGGGAACACCGATTTCGCATGATCGCGAGCAATGGCCGGCTTCACCGCAGCGTCCCAGTGCCGAAGTGAGGTGTCGCCCATGAGAGCTTCTTGGTTGCTGGCCGTTTCGATCCTTGCCGTGCGGGCACTTGCCTCCCCCATGATTGACCCCATTCCCGAGGCGAAGATTCCCGCCGGGAAATCCCTGATCTTGCCGGTGACGGCCAGTTCGCCGAATGGACATCCGCTGACATACAGCGTGACCAGCAGCACCAATCGCATCGCGGTGGAGGTTCACCGCAACAATCCATTCTGGAAAATGTCCGTGGCACAGGTCGCGCCGTCGAACGCGCCGGGCGCCTTTCTGACGCCGTTCCGCGGTGGAATGGCGATGGTAACCAATGTTGGCGATCTGACGTTCATGCTGCTGCGCGACCGCGCACCACATACGGTGGATGCCATTCAGGGCTTTACCGCCGCCGGGCTTTACACGAGCAACACCATCCTCCATCGCATCGTTGCCTCGCCGTTTGCGATCATCCAAGGCGGCGATCCCGGCACGAATGGCATGGGCGGCCCCGTGTTTCGTCTGGATGATGAATTCCACCCACGCGCCCTGTTCAGCGGCAACGGTCAGTTGGCCATGGCCAATGCCACCAAGGATGCCGCCGGCTCGCAGTTTTTCGTGACGCAGGGGCCCCAGCGGAACTTCGATTTCCGCTACACCATTTGCGGCCAACTGCTTCGCGGATTCGACGTGCTGTCCAATCTCATCAACACCCCCACCGGCACCAACAACCGGCCCCTGGCCGACGTGATCATCACTCGCGCCTCGTTGGTGCCGAATCCGTTCGACACCGCCATTACTCTGACCGGCACAAACCTTGCCGGCGTTTCCGGCGTGATTCAAATTGTCGCCGACGACGGCCTGGGGGGCCGCGCCACCAATGTGTTTACGGCCACCACCGTCGCGGATACGGGTTTCAACGCCCAGCCGATTATCTACCCGACGGCCATCACTAATCTCGTCGCGCCGATGAATGGGCGATTAACCAATGTCTTCACCGCAGCGGATGCGGAGGGCGACCCACGCTATTGGTTTCTGTCACCCGCGGCCAACGCCACCAACTCCTTTAACAGCGTCGGTCCCAACGGCGAACTCCAAGTGGTGATCGTGCCGAATTCGAATCATGTCGGCACGGTGACGCTGTCGGTGTATGTCAGTTCAAGTCCGCTCTGGAACTTGTTCCCATCTGTGTTCCCCTACGATTCCCAAACCTATCATTTCGGCATCGGTGACACCCCCATTGCCGCGCTTCCGGCGCAACTGGTGGCGCAACCGTTGAGAGAGTTTACGGGCCAATTGCTGGCCACGTTCACCAACGGCGTGCCCGCCAGTCCGCCTGCCAGTTTCAGCGCCTTGATCAATTGGGGTGACAATTCCATCAGCAGCGGCACGATTACCGCGGATGCCAGCGGGCGCAAGGAGGTTCGCGGTTCACACACCTACACCAACGCCGGCGACTATCCCGTTTACGTCACCATCAAGAGCGCGTCAGGGGCAGAGGCCACGATCCGGTCCAGTGCCCAAGTTCAACCCCACCTGAGTATCGCGCGCGATGGAGGACATTATCTCCTGCACTGGCCGGCTTGGGCCACCGAATACCAGGTTCAGTCCCACACCAATCTGGCCACGCCCCACTGGCTCACGCTCACCCATCCCCCAGCGCTCGACGGCTATGACCATGTCCTCACCCATACCAACACTGCGAGCCGCGAATTCTTTCGGTTGAAGAGATAGTCCGCTGCTTGGGCTTGGGATTTGCAGTGAATCCTCCCAGGAAGGCACGCCGCCTTTTGCGGTGGCCGGGAACGTTCCTGGCGCTCATGTATTCCTCTGGACAAAAAATTCTCCCAAGCACAAAATCAAAAACGAGCCTGCATACCAGGCTGCAAAACTCACCCTCCAATACGAGTTCAAGTTAGGTGAATGAGGTTTCTTATGCCCACATATCGCGAGATTCAGGATTTTGTGAAGAAGCGTCATCAGCGAGTCGTAAAGACATGTCACATCGCGCACGTGAAGTCGGAGCTAGGCTTGCCGATGCGTGAGCGGAACAGCGAAAGCCCGAGAAAGTATCCGTGCCCCGCTCAGTTTCGGCCGTGGATCATAGAGGCATTCCGCGTGCTCTCGCGGCCGTGAGGACAAAGCAAACAGTCGCTAGACTCCGCTTCCGTCACCGTCCACAGCGCAAGGTGGAGGCAAAATACCGCTTGAGTCCTTCCAGTGCCTTGCCCCGGTGGCTTAAACGGTTCTTCACATCCTCCCCAAGCTCCGCAAAGGACTGCGCAAACCCGTCCGGCACAAACAACGGATCGTAACCAAAGCCGCCCTTCCCGCCGGGTGCAAACTGGATATGCCCCGCGCATGCGCCCTCGAACAACTGTGTTTGCATTTCGAATTCATCCGCGTAGCAAACGGGCGACGCGTTCGCCACCGATTCCGAGATCCCCGGGGTCAGGGCCAGAACACAACGGAAACGCGCCGTGCGTTTCTCCAGCGGCACCTCCGCAAGCAAGCGCAGCAATTTGGCGTTGTTGCCGACATCGTGCGAATTGCCCGGCGTGCTGGCATCCAACGCCGCGAAGCGCGCGGAATGGACACCGGGCGCGCCCGCCAGCGCATCCACCTCCAGACCGGAATCGTCGGCCAAAACGAAATCAGCCGGCGTAATGCGTGGTGCGTGAGGCGTGAGGGGGGAACTTGAGATCCAGCGCGCCAGTTCCACCGCCTTCTTTGTGGCGTTGCCGGCAAAGGTGCTGGCGTCCTCGACAACTTCCGGGGCGCCGGGAAAATCATCCAGTGTCAGGCAGCGAAAACCGCCACCCAGAATGGCGCGGATTTCTCCAACCTTGTGCGCGTTGCGTGTGGCCAGGAGCAGGATCACTGGAGCAGTTACTGCGTTCATGCGATTGCCAATCAGCGTAACCACGCGAAGATAGCGTTGTCACGACTGAGCTTGAGGCAGGTGAAGGCCAAAGCGAATTTGTCACGGCCAGTGGTAGTTCATGGACACGAAGACGCCGTGCGCGGCGTAGTCGTTGGCACCACCCCTGGTCGGTTCATCGTATTGGTAATAACCGTAACGCACCGTGGCGCTCAACGATTCGGTGAGTTTACGGGTCACACCCGCCATTAGACCGTGCCGTGTGAAATCAAGCCCCAGCGGCAGTCCGGTCGCCACGTTGGGCTGGCCAAAATCCGCGCGCGTGAAGGAATACGTCGTGTGCAGGTGGGTGGCCGGGTTCAGAACGTAGCTGGCGCTGATCAGAGTGTTGAAGGTTTCCCCGCGATACGCGACGACTCCCGGACTCTGGTTGTCGGCGGTCGCGGTCCGCGATTCCCCGTAATTGAAGGTCCCGGAGAAGTAGAACCGCTGCCAGGGTGTAAGCAAGAGGTTCAGGCCGTAGAGCTGGGCGTCGTAGTTGCCCGCAAAAACCCGGCCGCCGGGTGCGATCTCGCCGGGCAGTCCGTCCGCGACCGTGACGTAGTCCGTGGCCAGCAATTGATAGGTCAACGTGGTCTTGAGCCACCGCGCCGGTCGCAACACCAGTTTTGCCTCGACTTCCTGGCCCTCGATTTTGCGCCGCAGAATGAAAGCGGAATAACCTTCGCCCAACAGCGCGATGTCCCGCCGATGATCGTAATCACTGTCGCTGAACCGGTCGCGATAGTGGGTGTTGAACGACACCCAGCGCCACGGAGAAACGTGGAAACCCGCCCGCCAGTCGCGGCGGTCGTTCGTGGCGTCCGTGTCGCGCAAGAACGCCTGCGACGTCTCCCCCGCAGTGGTTTCAAACTGGCCGAGGCTTTCCTGTTCGAGGCGTGCTTCGGCGAAGACGACCGTGCGCGGGATGGCGGTAAAGCGCAGGCTGGCATTTTCCATGGTTCGAGATTTGTCCAAGTCCGCTCGGATCGTAGCCGGCTCCAACAGAAAGGAAGCCGGCACATTGGGATTGCCCGAGTCGAGGTGAATGTTGCCGAACCCCTCCTGGCGGGTCCATTCGCTTTGGAAACCCAGCGAGGCGCTCAACACGTCCAACGGCAAAAACAAACTGGTGAGACTCGCCACGTGCGACTCCCGGCGCAAAACGATGTCTTCCGTGCGCCAATGACGTCCAAATACCGGTTGTTGGGCCGCATCAAGCGTGGCGAGGCGGAACTGGGAATCGCCGTCAAACCGCGAGTAGAAATAACCGGCGGACCCGAGCCACCATTCCCGTAACTGCTTTTCCACGCGAATGGAATTGGCCCCCTGGATGTGGCTGGCGCGTTCGTGAACGCGCTCCAGGCGGTTCGGAGTTGGGCCGAGCACGACCATCCGCGCCAGATCCCGGTGCGTGTGCAGGTCGTAGAATTCCACCCGCGCGCTGTCCTCAATCCGCCAGCCGGAAACCTCGTGAGTCAAATCGAACTTGATGATGTGCGTGCGTTCCTCGATGCCTTTTGCGGACGGGTAGATGTTTCGGGAACCGCTGCCTGGTTGCGTGACCGTGCCCCATTGCAGGGTGGATTTGTCGCCCTCGCGCGATTGAAATTCGTAGCCCAACACCAGGCGCGGCCAGTGCGGCAGCGTCAGGCCGAGATCAATCCACGCACGCTCGTGCTCCAGGTGGAGTTCACGATTGAGGTCGCGAGTGGGCGGAACAAACGGACGATAGTAACCGCCGGTGTCGTCATACCAACTGCGCCATTGCGCCGCCCCGGCACGGATAAAACCGAAGTCCGTCTGCTCCAGCGTCAGGTTGATCCGTGTCTCGTGCTCCTCAAACAAGACCCGTCCCCCCACTGACAATCGCCGATCGTGGTCGAATTGATCGGCATACTCAAAATGCTCGATTCCGCCGACCCAGCCTTCCTTCATTCCTTCCAACTCGCGGAATTTGTTTCGGTTGCCACTGACTTCCAGCCAGCGGAACGTTGGAGAAATCGAGAACACGGCTTTCCCCAGTGCGTCGCCCTCACCCCAGTGGGCCCCCTGATCAATCCACGCGCGCAAGAGGCCGACTTGTTCCGCCGTCAACGGCTCGCCGTGTCCGGCGGGGGGCATCTGCATTTCTTCGATCACGCCCGTCACGTAATGGATGAGCGGACTGTTGGCACTATCGCCCGGAAGGATGTCCACCCCCAGGTCGCCGCCGCGCAGGGCCGAGTGGTGATTGTCCAATCGGAAACGGCTGCGGGGTCGCTCCGGTCCATGACAGCGCAGACAGGATTCGGCGAAGATGGGTTTAACATCTCGGTCAAAATCCACCGCGACGTTGGCAGGCGGCGGGAGTCGGCTCGGGTCAATCGCATCGTTCGCGTGGAGCGTGGTGGCCAGTGCAAGAAAGCCCACCCCCAAGGTTAAGCGTGCGCCATGTTGAACGGCGGCAATGACGCTGGTGCCGCGACACGGCAGTTTCGTTGCATCCTGCGGGGCGCGGGTAGGGCGCGTCACTCCGTGCGCGCCACAACCGGCACATCGCTTTCCCAACGGCGCGCACGGAGTGCCGCGCCCTCCCTTGGCTCGGAGTTTGTTTATCACACCATTAGAACCTCATGCGCGGGTCCACATTCGAGCCATGAATGGCGGTGTGACAACCCGCGGTCCAGCAACCGCCCTGGCGCAGAAACGCGGCGTGCGGGATTCTGCCGATGTAGATTTCCCCGGGAGCGACGCCCGGTCCCTGAACCTGCGCATGGCACTTGAGACAAAGATTCGAATCACTCTCGACCAGCAGTTTTCGGTTCACGGAACCATGCGGCGTGTGACACACGGTGCAGCCTTCGCGCAGGGCTTCGTGTTCAAACACAAATGGACGCGTTTGCTCGCGATGACAGGACGCGCAGCTTTCGTTGAGGCGCGCCATGGCAAGCCCGCCGGACGGCTTGAAGAGGTCGCTCCCGTGCGGGTCGTGACAGTCCACGCAGTTCAGCCGCCCTTCGAGGACCGGGTGGTGGTGCGGTAGATTGAATTCCGCGTGCGTTTGCAGGTGACACTGGAAGCAGGTCGCCGCGTCCTTGCCGGGATTGACGATAAACTGACCCCGGCCGCCGCCCACCGCGATGTGCTTGCTGCCCGGACCATGGCAGGATTCGCATCCTGCCTGATCGGGCATTGGAGCTGCGTAAAAATGGACGCGGGCATGTGGGCTGGCCGGAAACGTGCGGACGTAATTGGTGTGACACTCGTAGCACGCGCGGTTACCAACAAACGTCGCCCCCGGAATCTCCGGCGGCGCAAACACAGAACGCGGGACGGAGGAACAAGAGTTGGCGATCAGGCTGACGAACAACCCGACGAACAGCAGAAACGCTGCGCCAAGGCAATGCCCTGTTCCTCCGCGCTGGTGGTTCATCAGAAGAGGGCCACGCCTTTCGTCCAGAAATCCGCATGCCAAGTGCTGACTTCAATTCGCTGGGGCACCTGTGCCCGACGGACGCAACGCCGACCGGGCCGGCTCAGGGGCAAAATGAAGGGAACATCTCCGATGTGACTTCGAAAGCAAACCCCGCGCTTGCCCGGCTGCCTGAGAGAGTTTTCGCGACCTGCGACTGTCCGTTGGCGGGCAGTGCAGGGCTTCAACGCGAAGAGCTTTTTCACGACGATAGGACGCCTGAAAACTCCAAATGTTCCAGTTGTTGACGGGCTTCGTCTCAAACGGATGACCGCAATCTGGCCCTCCCTAACCGCAACAGGACCACCGGTGGAGGCTGGCGGAAGCCGATTTTGCGCTCGAACTGATCACCGACTTCGCCCAAGCTTCACGCAACAGCACTTGAGTCCGGGGCGGGAACATTTCGCGCGGCGGACGCTCCTACGATTGCTGCGGCAACATGGCTGACGGCTTGGATTTTGAAAACGTGGTGGCTCGTTATTACGAGCCGCTGTATCAGTTTGCCTTCAGCCTCACGCGGGCGGAGGCCGATGCCTGCGACCTGACGCAGCAGACGTTTTATGTCTGGGCCACCAAGGGCCATCAATTGCGCGACCCGGCAAAAGTGAAGACCTGGCTGTTTACGACGCTGCACCGCCAATTCCTCGAATCGCGGCGCCGGTTATCCCGCTTTCCACACAACGAACTGGACGCTGTGAGTCACGAGTTGCCCGTCATCACCCCGCAGATGGCCAACCAACTCGATTCCACGCACGTCCTCCAGGCGTTGCAGCAGGTGGATGAAGTGTATCAGGCGCCGGTGGCTCTGTTTTATCTGGAGGATTGTTCCTACAAGGAGATCGCTGAAATCCTTGAGGTGCCGATGGGCACCGTCAAATCCAGAATCTCCCGCGGCATCGGGCAACTGCAAACGTTGCTCGCGGATGAGTTGTCAGCGCCGCGCCGCAAACCAGACGTCAAATCGTGAACCGCCAGCAAGCCAAAGAAATCCTGTTGCTGTATCGGCCCGAATCCGCCGACGCGAACGATCCGGAATTCGCCGAGGCGCTGGCGTTGGCGCGCGAAGACGCCGAACTGGGTCGGTGGTTCGAGAAGCATTGCGCCGCGCAACGCGCGATTCGCCAGCGATTCCGGCAGATTGAAGTGCCCCGAGGGTTGAAGGAACAGATTCTTTCCGAACCCAAGGCTCGCTCCGTCGCGGTCTGGTGGCGTGAACCTGCCGTTCTGGCGGCGGCGGCAGTGGTGGCCGCGCTGCTGGGCATCGCCGCCTTGTGGTGGCGGGCTGGTTCACCACAGGAGGAAGCCGAAGCGTTTGCCACTTACCGCAGCCGGATGGCCACCGCCGTCCTGCGCAATTACGCCATGAGCCTCGAGACCAACAGCGTCGCCGAAATTCGAGCGCACTTGGCGCAACACCAGGCGCCCGCGGAGTATGTGCTGCCGAAAAAACTTGCGGAGACTCCCTTGGCCGGCTGCGGCGTGCTCAGTTGGCAGGCCACGCGTGTCTCCATGCTCTGCTTCCTCACGGGCAAGCCTCTGGAGCCGGGACAGAAGAGCGATCTATATTTGTTTGTCGTGGATCGCTCCGCGCTGCCCGATGCGCCCGCCGCTACGGAACCCCAATTCGCCCGGGTGAACAAACTCCTGACCGCAAGCTGGAGCGTCGGGGACAAGACCTATATTCTCGCGGGCGAAGGTGACGAAGAATTCCTCCGGCAGTATCTTTGACCGGCGGCGTTTCCGTAAGCGGCGACGCCATCACCGATCTACGCTCATGTGTTCTATCACCCACCTGAAGTCTGCGGCTTCGGCGGCCGGAACATAGAAGGGCAAGCCCGCGGCATCGGGTTGGGCTGGGCGTTTAGTGGTCGGGTGCGCCCACCGGCGCAACTGGCTATGGCCGTCCGCGAAGGCGAATGTGGCCGCCCCGTTGTGATAGGATGCCGGCAAATCCACCCACTCCTGATAATACGCTCGGTTGATGAAATAGCCGTCATTGATGCTGTCCGGGTGTTCATCCACGAAGACAAAAATGCGGGCCGGTTGCGGAATACTGGACAGGCTGAAGAACTGCACGTAGCCCGGATTGTTCAGGTTGTAGCCGGCCTGCGATAATTCGCCCGCGTTACCCACCATGGCGTTCATCGAATAACTTCTCACGCGCGCCTCCCAACCGGCCGCCCGTTGCACCGGACTGAGCACGCGGTCGGACGGACAGCGGTAAATGATGATGGCTCGGTTGGCGTAGGCGCCCAGGCTGGCCTCGGTGATCGTCAGCGTGTTGGTGTTATCGGAATCGAGTTCCCAAGTGATGATGTTATTGACCCAGTTGACATTCGTCCGTTGGGCCACGGTGCTGCGGCTGGTATTGCCGCCGAGGTTGTAAGCCAGCCGGCCATGGTGATCATCTGCGTAGAGCAGCCACGCCAAGGCGAGTTGACGATTGTTGTTCAGGCACGCCATGCCTTGCGCCCGGCCCCTGGCTTTGGCCAGGGCCGGCAGCAGCAGGGCCGCGAGAAGGGCTACAATTGCGATGACCACCAGTAGTTCAATCAACGTGAAGGCGTTAGACCTGGATTTACGATCCAGGTTCGCCGAGCTATGCACTGCAAATGGACCTTTCATGGTCAGTCTGAAATTCTGCCGGGTTGATGTACTTACTCCTAACGGTGATTGCTTACGACGTAAAGCCCTGATTGTTGGAAATTGTACCCGGCCTCAAGACCAGCCATCGGCAGTGTTTACCCAATCCTGTATGGACTGGCTACGGCAGACGTCAAAACAGCGCAAAGTCGTTAAACCGACTTTGCGCTGCATGTGTCCGGATCGAGGTTTGGAGCCGAATCAGGTTAGCTTTTGGTTGCGCGGTTCTTGCGCCAGACTCCCAAGGCCAGCCCGACCACGCCCAATCCAAGCAGAGCCAGACTGGAAGGCTCCGGCACGGGCGTCAGGAAGCCGTTAATCTCGCCGCCGGGAGAGGTTGACGTATGGATGTTCCAGTACGCTCTGCCCGTTGCCAGGAAATCGGCAAAGGCGGCTTCCGCAGTGGCGAGGGTGCCGCCGTTGGCGGTCACGAACGCTGCATTCCAACTCGAAGCCAGAGTCAGGTCTAGTGTGTTGGAATACGAACCACTCGTCACGCCAGCCGGAAAGCCGTCGAACGTCGGCGTTGTGGTTGCCACCCCGGCAGTGCCGGTGAATGGCGACGTGGTGGGTGCGTGAATGTGCGAGACGGTGGTGTTACCCGTCAGCCCGCTGAAAGTCACTTGCAGTTGCAGCAAATGGTTGACGTCGTCGTAGTTCACTGTCCCGCTGCCGATTCCGGGCGACCCGGTGCCGGCGTTGGCGCCGTCAAGGGTCACCGAATACGAATGGATTTCCCCCTGCGCCGACACGAGGCTGCAGGCAGTGAGGGTGACGAGAAGGATTCTTTTCATAAACTGCGCTCCGATTCGATAGATTTGGGTTGTTGGAATTTCAGTTGGCTTTCGTTCTTCGTTCAGTCTGTTGTCACGGTGCTGGCGGCCTACTCGTACTTCAAGCGTCTCATTGACAACTGATTCTGATTTCTTAATCCGCGCAATTCCCGCCCTTTTCCGCCGGCAATGCGAACATCTGAACTTCACTAAGATGAGCCACTTCAAGATAAGTTCCAGAAAAAGTTGCTGCGCTCCGACTAATACCAATCGCAACCACTGCAAGCATTCGCGCCGCAAACTCCGCCATGTCAAACTCCGCCATTGCCGGGCGGACGCGCTTTCCGCATCATCCCGCGCTCTATGGCAGGCAGTCGCAAACAATACCCGTTTCACCTGATCGAACCCAAGTGGCAGAACACCTGGGAGGAACAGGAGGCTTTTCGCGCGTTCAATCCCGGCGATGAAATCCCTGCGGACCATCCCTTCGCCCAACGCCACCAAGTGTCCGGCAAAGTCACCGCCGCTCAGTTGCCGCCCAAATTCTACATTCTCGACATGTTTCCGTATCCCAGCGGCGCGGGACTGCACGTCGGCCATCCCGAAGGCTATACCGCCACGGACATTCTTGCGCGCTACCGGCGCGCGCAGGGTTTCAACGTCCTGCATCCGATGGGTTGGGACGCCTTCGGCCTGCCCGCCGAGCAATACGCCGTCAAGACCGGCCAGCATCCGCGCCAGACCACCGAGCAAAACATCGCCACCTTCAAGCGCCAGATCCAAAGCCTCGGCTTCAGCTACGACTGGTCGCGCGAACTGGCCACCACCGACCCGGATTATTTCAAGTGGACACAGTGGATTTTTCTCAAGCTCTACAACTCGTGGTTTAATCCGGAGACGAACAAGGCTGAACCGATTGAGACGCTGAAATATCCTGAAGACCTTCAAACCAGCGACGAACAGGTAGGGCGCGTCACTCCGTGCGTGCCGTTGTCGGAGTCAACAGAACGGCGCGCACGGAGTGACGCGCCCTACCAGGCTGACCTGAAAGCCGCCCGCCACGCCTATCGCGATTCCAAACGCTTCGCCTACGTCACTGACGCGCCGGTGTGGTGGTGTCCAGCTTTGGGAACGGTCCTCGCGAACGAGGAAGTCGTTGACGGCAAGAGCGAAGTCGGCGGGCATCCGGTCGTGCGCAAACCGATGCGCCAATGGATGCTTCGCATCACTGCTTACGCCGAAAAGCTTCTAACCGACCTCGACACGATTGAGTGGAGCGACTCGCTCAAGGAAATGCAGCGGAACTGGATCGGGCGGAGCGATGGCGCTGAGGTGTATTTGGTGTTTGCGGCGCCTCGGCCGAGCGCCGCCGACCCTGAGAGTGGAGATGGCGGCGCTCTGCCGAGGCGCCGCTACGAGGGCGAATCGAAAATCTGCGTTTTCACGACGCGGCCAGACACGTTATTCGGCGCGACTTACATGGTGCTCGCGCCGGAACACAAGCTCGTGGACCAGATCACGACCCCGGAGCAACGCGCTGCCGTCGCCGACTATAAAGCCGAAGTTGCCAAGAAGTCCGACCTTGAACGGACTGAACTCGCGAAAGAAAAAACAGGTGTGTTCACCGGTGCTTACGCCATCAATCCCGTCAACGGCGAGAAGCTCCCCATCTGGATCGCCGACTACGTTCTCGCCAGCTACGGCACGGGCGCGATCATGGCCGTGCCGGCGCATGACGAGCGGGATTTTGAGTTCGCGAAGAAATTCCGGCTGCCAATTCAGGTTGTCGTGCTGCCAACTCAGAATGTCTGGTTTGCTGAAAACGCTCCCGCTGACATGAAAAAGGAAAGCAGCGACCCACGTTTGCTTTCGCAGTTGGAAACTCGTTACCACAATAACCCCGAAGATTTTCAGTCTGCATTCACCGGCGAAGGCGAAGCGGCCTTCTCAAAGAACAGAGAGATTTCGCTCAACGGACTGAAAACCGCCGAAGCCAAAAAGAAAATCACCGACTGGCTCGAAGCCAGAGGCCTCGGCAAACGCACCATCAACTACAAACTCCGCGACTGGCTCTTCAGCCGGCAGCGTTACTGGGGCGAGCCGTTCCCGATTGTCTGGAAGAAGGATGCCGCGGGAAATCTTTATCACGAAGCGTTGCCGGAAGCCGCATTGCCCGTGCTACCGCCGCCGCTGGACGATTACAAACCCACCCCCGACGGCCAACCGCCCCTAGCCCGCGCGAAGCATTGGGTCAATCTCCCCGACGGCTCGTCGCGCGAAACCAACACCATGCCCCAATGGGCCGGCTCGTGCTGGTATTATCTCCGTTACCTCGATGCGAGAAACCCGCAGGAGTTCGTGGGCAAGGAGGCGGAGAGCTACTGGATGGGTTCTGATTCCGTAGCAGCGAACGTCAGTTCGCTCCATTCAAAATGTCAGAGCGGACTCACGTCCGCTGCTACACCGGGAGTTGATTTATACGTCGGTGGCACGGAGCACGCCGTGTTGCACCTGCTCTACGCCCGCTTCTGGCACAAAGTTTTGTTCGACCTCGGTTACGTCTCCACGCCCGAGCCGTTTTTCAAGCTCGTCAACCAGGGCCTCATCCTCGGCGAAGACGGGCAGAAGATGTCCAAGTCCCGCGGCAACGTGGTGAACCCGGACGACATCCTCAAAGAATACGGCGCGGACGCGTTCCGGCTTTACGAGATGTTCATGGGGCCATTGCAGGACACCAAACCGTGGAGCACCAAGGGCGTCGAAGGCGTCTATCGTTTTCTCGGCCGCGTGTGGCGTCTGTTCGTGGACGAGAAGAGCGAAACGGAATTCGAGCAGGCGGAGACATTGGCCACACAAGATCACAAAGAATTGCTGAACTTGATCAAGCTCGATGCGCGCATCCAAGACGTTCAGCCCACGCCGGCACAATTGAAGACGCTCCACGCCTGCATCAAGAAAGTCACCGAAGACCTCGACGCGATGCGCTTCAACACTGCCATTTCGGCCATGATGGAGTTCGTCAACGCCGCCTTGCACTGGCCGACGAAGCCGCTGTCCGTGATGAAAACCTTCCTGCAACAGCTCGGCCCGTTTGCTCCTCATCTCGCCGAGGAACTCTGGGCGAAGGTCCATTCAGCCTTCAGCCTTCAGCCTTCAGCCTTGGCCTACGCACCCTGGCCTTCTTTTGATCGCGCGTTGCTCATCGAGAGCGAGATCGAAATCCCCGTGTCCGTGAACGGCAAGATGCGTGATGTCATCAAGGTGGCCGCTGACGCCGACAATGCCACGCTCGAAGCGGCGGCCAAATCTTCCGCGAAGGTCAAAAGCTTCATTGATGGCAAAGTCGTCAAGAAGATCATCATCGTGCCCAGGAAGATGGTGAACATCGTCGCGGTCTGAAGCCCCGACACCGACGCCCCGAGAGACCTCGTCAGTCACACCGTTCTTCCAGGAAGCTTAGGGAGGCGTTTGGAATTCCTACGCTGCCATCATTGGGTCTTTCGTTCCATTGTGGGAACTTCGCTGCCGCTTAGGATACGCGCCTGTGCAGCAGGTGCGGCCCCAATCAACCTCCGCGCCGCAAGTTGCAGATCAAGTATGAATGTGACGAAACTTCTTTCATGGTGTGGCGCCTGGGTGCTGGCGGCGCAATTAACCGCGCAAGCACAGTCGCCTGCGCCTTCACCTATCAACTCCGAATTCTTCAAGGTGCTGCGTAGCGGCGACGCGCGCCTACTCCGCGCGGCGCTCGATCGCGGTACGCCGGTCAACGCTCACGATGCTCAGGGCAACACGCCCCTGATGCTTGCCGCCGTCTATGGCGATGCAGCCTGCGTGCGACTATTGCTCGATCATGGCGCAGAAGTCAACGTCACCAACCACACCGGGGCAACGGCGCTGATGCGGGCCGCGCAAAATTATGACAAGGTGCGCCTGCTGGTGGAGCGCGGCGCGGAGGTGAATACCCGTTCCGCATTCGGCAACACCGCGCTGATGCTGGCGGCGCGACCGGCCAATTCACATCGCACCGTCGCCTTCCTGCTGTCGCGCGGCGCAGAAGCCAGCGCGACCAACCATTGGGGTGCTACTGCACTCATGGCGGCGGTCGCGGCCGAAGATGCCGTTTCCGTACGCCAGTTGGTGCGGCAGGGGGCAGACATCAATGCCATTCCCACCCTGGATGACCCGGGCTTCATTATCGGCGGTGGACGCAGCGCACTCATGTGGGCTGCCTACCGTGGACATACGGACATTCTCCGGGAACTGCTCCAATCTGGCGCGGACGTTAACCGGGAAAGTTACCTCGGGACACCACTGTCACAGGCAGCATGGGCTGACCGCACGGAGGCCGCACGAACGCTCCTCACGCACGGCGCCGCGGTGGACCAGAAATCAAACGGCGACAGCTTCGCCGCGTTGCACTGGGCGGCCTCGACCGAAAGTAGCGATCCCACGCTGGTGAAGCTGCTGTTGCAACATGGTGCAAATCCCAACATCGAAGGCGGCGAGAACTTGGACGCGTTCATGGACATTCCCCAAACCCCGCTCATGCTCGCCAAGCGACGGGGCGATTCGCCCGTGCTCACCACGTTGATCCGTTCCGGTGCGACCAACGAAACACCGGATGAAATCAAGGATCGCCGCCCACCTGCGGGACCGCTGCCGTTGCGGCTCGACGGCGCAACGTTGCGAAGCGCGGTCAGCCAGGCGTTGGTGCCCCTCCAGGAGAGTTCGATCCGCTCCAAACAAGCATTCGTAAATCATGAGTCGCGTCAGGACTGCACTTCGTGTCATCAGCAGTATATGCCGCTGGCCGCACTGGGCATGGCCAAACAGATCGCAGCGAATGTGGATGAGAATCGTGAGCGCGAATTGGTGGCCATGGTGCGTGACGGTGAGGTTAAAGATCGCGAGATAGACTGGCAGCCGCTGTTCCACCCCGACGCCGCCTTCACGAAAGGTTACACGTTGTTTGGATATGCTCTCGCCGGCTTGCCCGCGGATGAACTGACGGACGCTTCGGTTCATCATCTCGCCGCGATTCAAGGTCGGGATGGCCGCTGGTTTGCCAATTTGCCACGCCCGCCCATCCAGAACGGCGATGTCGGTGCTACGGCGTTGGGCATCCACGCCCTGCGGAAGTATCCGTTGCCGGGACGCAAGGCTGAATTTGCCGGGAGAGTGGACCGCGCCCGCCGCTGGCTCTGGACGGTGCAACCGGCAAACCACGACGAAAGCGCGTTCCAACTTCTCGGGTTGGCTTGGGCCGGCGAGTCTCCCCAGCGTTTGGAATCACTCGCGCGGAAACTGCTCGCACAACAACGTGCCGACGGCGGCTGGTCCCAACTAGCCGGCAATCAGAGCGATGCCTACGCCACCGGACAGGCCGTCTATGCCTTGCATGTTGGCGCAGGATTCCCGGTCCAGGATGCCGCGTTGGATCGCGCGCGTCGCTACTTGCTCCAGACTCAACTTGAGGACGGCACCTGGCACGTGCGCCGCCGGGCTTTTCCGTTCCAGCCAACGACGATGAAAAGCGGCTTTCCGCACGGGAAGGACTCGTGGATTTCAGCCACCGCCACGAGTTGGGCCGTGCTGGCTTTGAGTATATCCGAGGAATCAACCCAACTCACGAACCGCAAGACCCAGAAGCTCGCGGGTTATTGAATCTCCACCCTGTTACGGGTGACAACTTCCAGCCATTTTCTGTAGGCAGCCTTGAGGCGAATCGGCGACGGTGGGCGCAAACTCACCGTTCTCCGCCCGCCAGAACGGTCTGAAAGTGCGGCGGCTGTTCTTCGTGCGCCACCACGTTGATCTCAATCTTCTTGAAACCCGCAGCCTCCAGCCAGCGCTGGAGATCGCTCTCCGCGAAGCCCAGCCAACGGTCGCCGTACAGCCTTCGCGCGTCATCAAACTTGTGCGCCAGGAGGTCGAGAATCAGAATTTGTCCGCGCGGCTTGAGCAGCTTTGCGGCACTCATGAGCGCCGCCGCCGGATCCTCAGCATGGTGCAATGCCTGGCTTAGGATCACGAGGTCCACGCTGGCCGGCTCAATCGGCGGGTTCTGCAAATCACCCAACCGAAACTCGAGGTTCTTTAATCCGTTCTTCTTCGCCTTGGCCGCGCCGAATTCGACGATCTTTTCCGAGTTGTCCACGGCGATCACCTTCTTGCAGCGCCGCGCGAGCAGTTCGCTCAACAGCCCTTCACCGGCGCCGAGGTCAGCCACCGTGAGCGGAGGAAGGATTCGCAACAGCAGATGTCCAAATGCCTGCCACGAGCGGCCCGGCCCATAGACCCGGTCGAATCGTCCCGCAACCTGATTGAAAAACACCTGCGCCTGCTCGCGCCGCCGGGCCAGTACGCGCTTGAGATTGATCTGGTCGCTGGAGTGTTCACCAAGCTCCCTCGCGCCACGAATGGCTAGTTGAATAAACTCCGCGATCGTTCCCGCTGCGTCGGGATTGAGCTTGTAGAACGTCCGCTTGCCCTCGCGCCGCGATTTCACCAGTTCGCAGTCCGCCAGCAGTCCCAGATGAGTGGAAATGCGAGACTGCCCCAGGCGGGTGATTTCCTGGAGTTCATTGACGGAAAGTTCATCGCGCTCCAGCAACGCCACGATGCGCAAACGCGTGGCGTCCGACAAGGCACGCAGGGACTTAAGTGTGGGTGACATAGACCATCGCCGTTCTCTATATTTTTCAAATATCCGTTTGACGCACGACAAAAATGTTATATCATCCAATCTTGATACGTCAATATGTCATTGGCGACCATTGAAAACATTGACTGCAATTACATGAGCAACCGATTCATCTTCTCTTCCGAGTCCGTCGGCGAGGGCCATCCGGACAAGGTTTCCGATACGATCTCCGACGCGATTCTCGACGCCTGCCTCGCGGTGGACAAGACCAGTCGCGTTGCTTGCGAGACGTTCGTCAAAAGCAATCAGGTGGTGGTGGGTGGGGAAATCACCATTCCCAGATTGCAGGATCGCGCCACGGGCACGACCAAGCCGCTCGACACGGTGATCAATGTTGGCAGCGTCGTCCGCAATGCCATTCGCGGCATCGGCTATGTGAATGACGACGACGTGTTCCACGCGGACAAGGTGTTCATCAACAATTACCTCACCACGCAATCGCCGGACATCGCGCAAGGCGTGGATGCCAAGAAGGCCAAGGGCAAGAAGACCGCCGAACAGGGCGCGGGCGACCAGGGCATCATGTTCGGTTACGCCTGCAATGAAACGCCCGAACTAATGCCGGCGCCGATCATGTTCGCACATCGTCTAGGCCGCGAACTGACGAAGATTCGCAAATCCGGCAAAGTCGCCTGGCTTCGGCCCGATGCGAAGTCGCAGGTGTCCGTCGAATACGTGGACGGCAAACCCACACGCATTACGAACGTTGTTATTTCCACCCAACACGCCGCCAGCGTTGAGCATCGGGAGATTGAAAAGTTCTGCATTGAGAACGTCGTCAAGAAGGTTTTGCCCAAGCGGATGCTTACAGCGAATACCGAATTTCTCATCAATCCCACGGGCCGTTTCGTGATCGGTGGACCGCAGGGCGACAGCGGCTTGACCGGTCGCAAAATCATCGTGGACACCTACGGCGGCATGGGCCGTCACGGCGGCGGCGCATTCTCCGGCAAGGACCCCTCCAAGGTGGATCGAAGCGCGGCTTACATGGGCCGTTGGGTCGCCAAGAACATCGTCGCCGCGAAGCTCGCGGCAAAAGTGGAAATTCAATTCGCCTACGCCATCGGTCATCCGCGCCCAGTGAGTGTGCATGTGGACACGTTCGGCACGGGCACGGTGAGCGACGCGCGGATTCTGCGCGCCGTCCTCAAGGTGTTCAGCTTCAAACCCGCCGATATCGTGGCGCAACTTAACTTGCTCCGCCCGATTTACTCCAAGACCACCAACTACGGTCACTTCGGCAAGAACGACAAGGACATCACCTGGGAAAAGACCGACAAAGTCGCGGCTCTCCAAAAAGCAATTTGACCGGCTACTTGACGCAACACAGAACACGCAAAACGGATCATCCTATGGCCACCATCAAGCTCTCCCCTTCCCGCCGCACCGTTCTCAAAACCAACGGCAACGGCAAGACCAAACCCGACTACGCCGTCAAAGACCTTTCGCTGGCGGAATTCGGCCGCAAAGCCATCACCATCTCCGAGCACGAAATGCCCGGCCTCATGGCCATCCGCAAGAAGTATGGGCCCAAGAAACCGCTCAAAGGCGTGCGCGTCACCGGCTCGCTGCACATGACCATTGAGACGGCGATTCTCATTGAGACGCTCAAGGAACTCGGCGCGTCCGTCCGCTGGGCCAGTTGCAACATCTTTTCCACGCAAGACCACGCCGCCGCAGCCGTCGCGAAAGCTGGCACGCCAGTCTTCGCGCACAAAGGCGAGACGCTCGAGGAGTATTGGGACTTCACCCTCGCCGCGCTGACGCATCCCGGCAACAGAGGCCCGCAACTCATCGTGGACGACGGCGGCGACGCCACGCTGCTCATCCACAGAGGGTACGAACTCGAAAACGGCAGCGATTGGGTCAACACGCCGAGCGACAACCACGAAGTCGCCGTCATCAAGGCGTTGCTCAAGCGCGTCGCGAAGGAACGCCCCGGTTTCTGGCACGAAGTCGTGAAGGATTGGAAAGGCGTCTCTGAAGAAACGACCACCGGCGTGCATCGCCTTTATCAGATGTTGGAGCAGGGCAAACTTCTCGTGCCCGCCATCAATGTCAACGACTCCGTCACCAAGTCCAAGTTCGACAATCTCTACGGCTGCCGCGAATCGCTCGCGGACGGCATCAAGCGCGCCACCGACGTCATGATCGCCGGCAAGGTCGCGGTCGTTTGCGGCTACGGCGACGTCGGCAAGGGCAGCGCCCATTCGCTCCGCGGATTCGGCGCGCGCGTCATCGTCACCGAAATTGATCCCATCAACGCGCTCCAGGCCGCGATGGAAGGTTTCGAAGTTGCCACCGTTGAAGATACCCTCGGCATTGGCGACATCTATGTGACGACCACCGGCAACATGGACGTCATCACGCTCGACCACATCCTCAAGATGAAGGACCAGGCGATCGTGTGTAACATCGGCCACTTCGACAACGAAATCCAAGTGGACAAACTCAACACGTTGAAGGGAGTGAAGCGCATTAACGTGAAGCCGCAGTATGACAAATACGTGTTGCCCAATGGCCGCACGATTTATCTGCTCGCCGAAGGCCGCCTTGTGAACCTGGGCTGCGCCACCGGCCATCCGAGCTTCGTGATGTCCAACAGCTTCACCAACCAATGCCTCGCGCAATTGGACCTGTGGAAGAACCGCGACACGAACAAGATTGGCGTCTATCGCCTGCCGAAGCATCTCGACGAAGAAGTC
>JAHCLO010000046.1 GCA_026125285.1 Verrucomicrobiia bacterium
CCTATGAACCTCGATGTAGCGGCGTCTCGGCAGAGCGCCGCCATTCCAACCCCAGCCAGTATGCGGCGCTCTGCCGAGCCGCCGCTACGAGTCATGGCGCCGATGCGCCTCCATGGAGGGAGGCCGAAGCTGCCCATGCACCGTCACCCGGAGCGCGGCGAACCATCTCCGCGCGAAGCTGGATTTCGATTTGCCGCCGAATGAAGACGCTGAACGTTGATCTCGAACTGGTGCGCAAATACAACGTGGCCGGGCCGCGCTACACCAGCTACCCGCCGGCGACAAGATTCACGGACACGATTTCGTGGGAACAACTCGCGCTCAAGCTGCAGGAGAACAACCGCACCGCACGTGATCTCTCGGTTTATTTCCACATTCCCTTCTGTGAAACACTCTGCTGGTTCTGCGGTTGCACCACGGTAATCACGCTCAATCACGACAAGGGCCGCGACTACATTGACTATCTGGGGCGCGAAGTGGCGCGGATGGCGGCGCAGTTGAATCCGGCGCGCAAGGTTGTTCAACTTCACTTCGGCGGTGGTTCGCCCACGTTCCTGCGGCCTGACGAAATCCGTCGCCTCGGTGAGATCATCCATAAGCATTTCACGTTCGCGTCCGACATTGAAGCGAGCGTGGAGGTGGACCCGCGCCGGCTCACCCGCGAACACATGGTGGCGTTGCGCGAGATTGGGTTCAATCGCGCCTCGATGGGCGTGCAGGATTTCAATCCCCAGGTGCAGCAGGCGATTCACCGCATCCAGCCGCGCGAGATGACGCAGCAGGCAATGGATTGGATGCGTGAGTTGGGTTATGGCTCGATCAATCTTGATTTGATCTACGGCCTGCCGCACCAGACGCCGGCGTCATTCAACGAAACGCTCGATACCGTGCTGACGATGAAGCCCGATCGGCTGGCGGTGTTCAGCTACGCGCACGTGCCGTGGATCAAACCGTCACAAAAAATCCTGGAGCAAAAAGTCCTGCCTACGCCGGAGTCGAAGCTGGAAGTGCTCAAGCTCGTCATCGAACGGCTCACCGCCGACGAGCAATACGTCTATATCGGCATGGACCATTTCGCGAAGCCGAACGACGAACTAGCCGTGGCGCAACGCCACAAGCAATTGCAGCGGAATTTCCAGGGCTATAGCACCCGGGCTGGCTCGGACATCTACGCGTTCGGCATGTCCGGCGTGTCGCAAGTCCCCGACGCCTACTGGCAGAATGAGAAGGAACTGCCGAAGTACCAGGCGGCGGTGGACGCCGGGCGCGTGCCGTTGCACAAGGCGTATTTCGTGACCCCGGAAGATAAAATCCGTCGGGAAACCATCATGCGCGTGATGTGCGATCTCTCGCTCGATTTTTCCTCAATGTCACAAAGGCTCGGGATCAAGTTCGAGCCACATTTCGCCAGCGAACTGGCTTCGCTCGCCCCGTTCGAAGCCGACGGTCTCGTTCGCCGCACCGACACTGGTCTCGAAGTCACCGACGCGGGGCGGCTCTTCATCCGCAACATCGCCATGTGTTTCGACAACACGCTGGCGCCCGCCGGCGAACGGCGGCACTCGAAAACTATCTAACCGGCGGGCGGGCCGGTCCTTCGGCCGGCACGGGCTTGGTCGGGCTGCAATATCGGACTGCAAAATCTATTGTCCGGCTGTTTGCGATTGGCGAGAATGGCGGGGCGATGGCGTTCAATGATTTCCCAGACCAGGAGCAAGGCGTACAGTTGCTGCAACGCTCGTTGCAGCGTGGCCGGCTGGCGCATGCCTACCTCTTCACCGGACAGCAACTGGATGAATTGGAGGCGCTGGCCCGTACGCTGGCCAAGACGCTCAACTGCACCGCCCCGGGAACGGCGGGCGGGACGAGCATAGACTGCTGTGACCGGTGCTTGAGTTGCCGCAAGATCGAGAACGCCAATCACGCGGATGTCCATTGGGTGCGGCCGGAGTCGAAATCGCGCGTCATCGTCGTGGAACAGATGCGCGAGCTGATGCAGGAGATCAACCTCAAACCAGCGGAAGCGGAATTCAAAGTGGCGGTCATCGTCGCGGCGGATCGGTTGAACGTGCAAGCGGCGAACGCTTTTCTCAAGACGCTCGAAGAGCCGCCCGCAAAATCGGTGTTGATTTTGTTGAGCACCGAGCCGCAACGGTTGTTGGAAACGATTTTGTCGCGTTGTCTGCGGTTGAATTTCGCGGGCGAGGGCGTGCTGCGTTTTGATGCCGCACAGTTGGAATGGCTGGCGAAATTCAGTGAACTGGCCGGGACCGAACAGAAAAGTCTGCTGGGTCGCTACCGCTTGATGGATGTGTTACTCCAGCGATTGAACGGAATGAAGGCGGCGGTGGAGGAAACGCTGACCGCCCGCTCGCCCTTGGAGCGTTATGAGGACGTGGAGAAAGACTTGCGCGACAAGTGGGAGGATGAACTGAAGGCGGCCATCGAAGCGGAATACCGGCGGCAGCGGACGGACGCGTTGCTGGCAGTGCAGTGGTGGTTGCGGGATGTCTGGTTGCACACGCTGGCCGACGGACGGGAATTGCTGAACTTCCCCCAACTTACGGGAGCGGCCCAGGTGGCTGGCCGCATCAACGGCCGGCAGGCGCTGGAGAATCTGCGGGTCATGGAGCAGACCCAGCGATTGCTCCACACCAATGTACAGGAGGCCCTGGCCCTGGAGGTGGGTTTGCTGAAACTGCATCTCTAGCAGCCCTCACACCGAACGAAACCCTGATGGATTCGGACCGTCAAGCTACCGGACAAACGGCGCCGCGGCTTCCGCCGTGGGTCTTTTCGGCCATTATGGGGGCATTTCTGGGTGTGGCCCTGCTGAAATTCTGCAACCCGCCGATCATGGAGAAGTTGGTCGAGCCACCGGGCGAGTTGGCGGAATGGATGTTGAGCGCATGGCCAATTCAGGTTGGTTATTGGCTGCTGGCGTTGGTGGTCGTTGTCGGGTTGTTCAGTGTGCAGTTCCGGACGAGCGTTCCGAAATGGTTGCTGGCGCTGCCCCTGCTGTGGCTTGGCTGGCAACTGCTTTCCGCAACTCAGAGTGTGGAGCCTGAGTTGACAAGGCCGACGCTGAAACACTTTGCGGCGTGCGTGGTTTGCTTCTACTTGGGCGCATTCTGTTTGAGTCGCGATACCTCGGGCCGTGCTCTTTGGGCTGGCATCCTGGCGGCGCTGGGCATCGTCTTCTTGGTGGGCCTCGAACAACATTTCGGCGGGTTGGAGGAGACGCGGCGTTATTTTTACACTTACCTGTATCCTCGGATGGAAACCGTGTCGCCAGACTATTTGAAAAAGATTTCGAGCGACCGCATCTTCTCAACGCTTTTCTATCCCAACGCCCTGGCCGGGGCCATTCTGCTTTTGCTGCCGCCAGCCTTGGTGATGGTGTGGCGGTACTTCGGACGATTGACGGTTGCTTCGCGGATTCTGCTGGCGAGTCTGTACGGCGGGGCTGCCATGGGGTGTTTGTATTGGTCCGGCTCCAAGGGCGGCTGGCTGCTGGCATTGACTCTGGTGTTGGTCGTTTTACTGCACCTGCGCTGGTCGAATCGCGCCAAATGGCTGCTGGTGGGCACGGTGTGTGTGTTGGGCATGGCCGGCTTCTTGATTCGCTACGCGGCGTTCTTTGAGCGCGGCGCAACCAGTGTCGGCGCCCGGTTTGATTACTGGCGCGCCGCCGGGCAAACCGCCGCAACTCGCCCGCTATTCGGCACCGGGCCGGGCACCTTCTCCATCGCCTATCAGGCCGTCAAGAAACCCGAGTCCGAGATGGCCCGATTGGCGCATAACGACTACTTGCAGCAAGTCTCGGATTCCGGGGTGCTGGGCGGTGTGATTTACTCGGGCTTTGTGGTCTGCCTGTTGTGGTGGGGATACGCCCGGCCGCAGGGCCAGATGGGAGTTCTGAGATTTGCCGTTTGGCTGGGGTTGCTGGGATGGGCATTGCAGGGCTTGCTGGAATTCGGCCTTTATATCCCGGCGTTGTCCTGGTCGGCATTTGCGCTGGCAGGGTGGCTTCTCGGCACTCGACCGGTAGGGGCTGTCTAAGCTCTTTAGCGACGCTGCGGCAACGATGATCCGGTTCTTTGGCGACACCCGCAATGCAACCCTTCGTTGCGGCTGTGATGGGCGCCCCGCAACGCTGCTCCAACGGTTCACGCGGCTTGCCAAACGAGGAGGTCGTGGCGTTCCAGTCTATGTGGGAAGTGCGCCTCGACAAAGTGGGGCGGCACCATCACGAAAAGGAGTAAGGACTCTGACCGAAGCCTGCCAGAATTGCGCCTCCGCCACGACGGTCTGGATTTCAATCTTTGCCCTTGCGCCACCGGCCAGTCGTCCGATGATGTGGTCGAACGAGGAAAGGGTTGCATGAATGCAGAACCAATTCAGTCGGCGATGACATTTTGGAGAGTGGCTTCACTGTTGTTCTGCTTTTTCATTCAGCCAGCGCTTTGCGCCGATTTACCGGATGGCAAGGTCGTGTGGTGGGGACGGGGTGGACTTCTGAGCCGAGGTTTTTCCTTTGAAACCAATGGTGTCGTTATTCGTGACCACCGCATCGTTGACAACGCGGTCGCGGTGGCGGCGGGTGGTGACAAGGCTTTCGTGCTCGCTAAGGGCAGGGTCATCGGATTGGGGACAGCCAGCGCACCTCCTGCGGGGACCAATGCCGTTTCGATCACGACGGACGGCATTTACAGTTGGGTGTTTCGAGGCGACGGCACAGTGGTTGGCGGTGACATTCCTGAGCACGGCGCTAATTTGATTGCCGATTTGAGCAACGTAACCGCGATCATCCGGGGAGGCGATAGAGTCCACCGTGAGAGTTACCTGCTCTTGAAGAAGAGCGGCCTCGTGCTGGCCTTGAACCTAGGCGCTTCTGGACCGACGACCGCGCTTCCGTTTGGCTTGGTGACAGTTCAAGGGAGGATTCTGAGCAATGCCGTGGCTTTGACCTCGATGCGCGGCTCTCCCCTCGTGCTCAAGAATGACGGCACCGTGGTTTATTTGACCGCTCGGGATCCCGGATGGCATGCGTCATACGCCGTCATCTCGGTGGACACGATTGAAGATGTCGTGCCGACGACCGACATGGTGCCGGCGGTTCATTACAAAGTGGCCCGGGAATTGATGGTCGGAGACCAAGTCGTGAGCAATGTCGTGGCCATAGCCGGCGGGCCACAGCATTGCCTGCTGCTCCGGAATGACGGCAGGGTTGAGGCCTTTGGGAGTGATCTCTCACCGCAATCCAACGTGCCCGCCGATCTGGACAGCGTCATCGCGATTGCAGTGGGGGAGGCCCACAGTCTGGCGCTCAAGCGCGACGGGACCGTCGTGGCTTGGGGAAACAATGACGCTGGCCAGACTTCGGTCCCAACCGGGTTGAGCAATGTTGTGGCCATCGCCGCCGGCAACAAATTCAGCCTGGCGATCACCACCGGCAAACTGCCGCCCAGTGTGTTTGTCCCGCCTCGCGGTCCGCTGGAGATCATGGCGGCCAAGGCAGACCTGGTCTGCAAAGCCCAGGTGCTTGCCAACGAACCAGTCACCAATACGAACCTGTTTCGGTGGGGCGTCTTTGAAACGAAGCTCAGGGTAATCTCAGTTCTGAAAGGAGACATTCCAACTGATGAAATCGTTCTCAAACACTATGGAGAGCTGGCCAGATCGGCTCGTGCAGTGGGAAGATTTCTCGAAGCCGATCCGGGAGGAATCATTGCCAGCGGCTTCGCGACTGGACCGCGTTACAAGCTGGAGACAGGACGTTCTTACCTGATCTTTGCCACAAAGGCCGACAATGGGGGCCGGGATCCCTTCCTGCGCAGCGCGGCGAATCATCCCAATGAGTTCATTCCCGTCGAAACTGCTGGACGATCCGAAGCCATCACCGGCACTTCGGACGCACGACCGATTGAGGGCCTTTCCGTAAAGGAAGCTCACTGGTCTGAGTTGAATCTGCTGCTCAACGATACGAATCACACCAACCAGCTTTATGCGATTCAACGCTTGAGCAGCATGGCGGCGATCTGCGGCGAGACTTGGGAAAACAGCCGCGATTTCGCACGCGAGGACGTGATGAACGCCGCGAGGCCGCTCCTGGCGAACGTCAATGACCAGGTGGCCATCGCCGCGATCGGCTGTTTCAAGGTTGCTCCGGAATGTGCGACTCAACTCGTTGCCCACGCGGAGGCGTTGATTGAGACCGCGAACAGCGCAGGTTCGGCCTCGCGGCGAGCGGCTGCTATCGCAGTGTTGTCTAGCCCCCGACTGCCCGCGGTGCAAGGCGAGTTGCGCCGTTGGATTCGCGATCCGGCTGAGGAGGTGCGGGCGGCATCCGCGCGCCTGTTGCTGGATTATCCCGGTGATTTCTCGGTGGAGGTCCTGCGTGAACTGGCGGCGGACGATTCCGCACAAGTTCGGGCCACGGTTGCTGCCGTAATCGGCGATGGCAGGCTGGAGCGCCTGCTGCCCGTGTTGGCCAGCCTCTTTGCCGATGCCGCGGGACAGGTGCATACCAACGCGGGCAATGCGTTGCTTAGATTCAGTGCCGATCAGGTCGCGGACATTCTCAAGGCAAACCTCGACACCCCCAGATTCCACGTTGCGTTCGTCGCCAAGCTGGCCGAAACAGATGTCGCGCCCTGGCTGGACGAATTGACCGCGATTCTGGATGCGAGGCTCAAGGAGATCGTGCCAACGTCCCGACTTCCTTCACGGGATGCTGCCCGGTTGCTCGACCAATCAGGGAGCAGGATCCTGGTGGGGGCGTATGTGGAATGTTGGGAAGCCATTCGACGTTACCTGGCTGGGTTGCCGCCCGGGAGGATCGCAAGCAAGGACATGGCCGGCTACCTTGACCTGCTCGAACGGACTTCGCGCGGTTCCCGGCGTGGTACGTGCGGCCTCTACGAACTTTATCGGTTGAAGCACTTGGGAAAACGAGCGAGTGCCATCCGCCGTACCTACCCGAACGAGAAGTGGTGGTTCGACCAATTCGACCGCGAGCATCCCGATTTGAAACGGAAAGCCCGGTAGTCCTTATACCGCCTTGATCACGGTGTAATTCTTCTTCCCCTTCCGCAGCAGGACGTGTTTGCCAAACAGCAGATCGTTCGCAGTCACCGCGCGGGCGACGTTGGCTTCGCGGACGTTGTTCACGTTGATGCCGCCGCCTTCGATGTCTTTTCGCGCCTGGCCCTTGGAGGAGCACAGCCCCGCGTGAACGAGCAATTCCACCAACGGCGTGCCGAGGCCGTCCAATCTGGATTTCTCGATTTCCTTCGTGGGCACTTCCCCAACAATTTCGTTGAAGGTGCTTTCGGAGATGCCATCGAGCTTCCCGCCAAAAAGTATTTCGCTGGCGCGCATGGCTTCCTGCGTCGCGTTTTCGCCGTGGATCAAGTCCGTGACGGATTTCGCCAGGGCCTTGTGCGCTTCACGCGCGCCGGGATTCGCGGTGTGTTTCGCTTCAAGCGCCATGATATCTTCGCGGGAGAAAAAGGTGAAGAACTTGAGGTAGCGAATCACATCGCGGTCGTCCGTGTTGATCCAGAACTGGTAAAAGCGATAGACACTCGTCCGCTTGGGATCGAGCCAGATGGCGCCCGCCGCGGTCTTCCCGAACTTCGAACCATCCGTGTTCGTGATGAGCGGGAGCGTGAGGCCATAAACCGTCCGGCCCAGTTTTTTGCGCGTGAGTTCAATGCCGGCGGTGATGTTGCCCCATTGATCGCTGCCGCCAATCTGGAGTTCGCAATTGTGATCGCGACTCAGGACGTAATAATCAAACGCTTGGAGGAGCATGTAACTGAATTCGGTGTAACTGATGCCGACCTCGCGATCTTCCATGCGTGCGCGAACGCTTTCCTTGGCGACCATCTGATTGACGGAAAAATGTTTCCCAATCTCGCGCAGAAAATCGAGAAACGAAACGCCCGCGGTCCAGGACATATTGTCGAGCAGGCGGGCGGGATTCAGTTTCGTGTCGAAGTCGAGCAGTTTGGCCAACTGCAATTTCACGCTGGCGATGTTGTGATCGAGCACATCCTTGGTGAGCAACTGGCGCTCGGCGGTCTTGCCGCTGGGATCGCCGATGGAACCGGTTGCCCCGCCAGCCAAGGCGATGGGATGATGACCGAGCAATTGAAACCGCCGCAGTCCCAGCAGGGGGACGAGATTGCCGACGTGCAAACTCTCGGCGGTGGGATCAAAGCCGCAATAAAGGGTGATCGGGCTGGCAGTGCGTTTGGCCAACTCCACGCGATCCGTGCAATCGGCAACTAACCCGCGCCCGTCCATTTCTTCCAGAATGTTCACGGGCGCAAGGTAAATAGCTGCGGGGCGATAGCCAATAGCCAAGTGACCAGGCCAATTGAGGTTTGCCAGTCACTTTGAGACGGCGCGATAGAACAGGCTGGAGTTGGTTGGCTCCGCCATGCGGAACGTGAACGCGTTGATCGCTGAGGATGCAGATGGATTGAGGAAGCCGACGTTGGTCCAATTGATTAAATCCGTCGAAGCTTCGATATCGTAGGCCAGTTCTTCGTTGTCGTTCACCAGGCGCAAGTTCAACGTGTTGTCCGGCGGCGGAGGAGGATACGGGACGACGAACGGTCCTCGACTCAAGTGCAGGTGCGGCGGCGCATTGATCCGCACCAATATCTCCGCGGAACAGGCGGTGGCGCCTTGGTCGTCCGTCGCCTTGGCCAGGATGAAATAGTTCCCTGCCGTGAGACTCGTCACGTTAATTGCGAATGGAACGTTGGTGGCCGTGCCGAGATAACCGGGTGGATGCAAATTCCCACCTCCTAACAGGCGCGCATACTGGACCAGGATGCTTCCTGTTTGTGTATCCCGGCGCCTAACCCGTTGCGCAAAGAACTCCACTTTCTGGACTTGACCGTCCGGATCGCTGGCCTCGGCGTACAACGCGACGTTTGTTCCTGAAACCCAATCGCCATCCGCGGGTGCGAGCAGGCGGACAAATGGTATTCTGTTTGGATTGGGAATGGGCGTGAGGAGATACGCGCGGTTCTGGCCATTGAACCGGCCCGTGCCCACGATCTGGCCCGCGTCATTGATGGCGGTCGCTTCGGTCAATTCCCAGTCCGAGTTGGTGAGGATCAGGTCATTGAGATCGGACATAACGCCACTTTGCCAGAGAAACGCGTGGCGACTCGGAATGTAGCCTGGATAGACCTGCGGTGGCGGTGGCGGGCCGTTGGTTTCCCAGCCGGGGTAGAAGATAACCCGGTTGGTGATGAAGCCAAACCGATACGCCTCGGCGCTGCCCACAATCTGGCCCGCTTGATTGATTGCGGCGGCGGAACTGGCGTCCAGGGCCAACGAACCCAGGCTCACGTAATTGGTGCCGGACCACACCACAGCGCGCTTGGTGGCGTAAAGCAAACCACTCTCGCCGACCATCTGCCCGGCTTCATTCATGCCGCGCACAAAACTGTCAATGCCACCAACGCGCGTTAGGGCCGAATAGTTCAAGTTCTCCCAGGAAGTTGCCCGATCACGGGGCCCCCAGAACCAGAAAGCATCGCCCGTCCAACCACCGACGTAGTTGTTGTTATTGATGGTAGTTGCGCGGCCTCGGATGACGGTGCCGCTCCAGATGCTGAGAACATGAAAGGCCGGAGTGCTGCCAAACACGACTGCGATGGGCCGAGGTTGATCCTCGCCGGCCGCTGGAGCTTCTATCCACCCCACCACTCGTCCCTGATCATTGATGTCCGCAGCATAGCTGTTCCCCGCGTGACCCCCGCTCAAATCCATATTCGTCGCGATACCAAACCGGCAGGCGCGAATCCGGCCATCTGCGGATTCGGCCCAGCCCACGATCCGGCCCGACTCGTTGATCGCGGCGGCATGACTGATCGTCCCGCCCAAGGTGGCTAAGTCCGTCATTTGGCCATCTTGCCAGAGAAACGCCCGGTCATGGCCATCGGTAGTGCGCGCGACGCCAACAATTTGCCCGGCGCCATTGATGGCAGTGGCGCTGCTGTGGTCGCCGCCCAGCGTGCCGAGGTCGGTGATAACGTAGTTGGAGGCAGACGCGGTTAACCAGACGCCCGCTACACCCACCGCGCGGATACTGCGATGGAACAGTCGAATGAAGGGGTTCGCCTTCATACCGGCCTGAAACTACGCCCTGAGGAAGATTCTTGTCAACAGTGTCGCCCCGCTGCGCGGATGCCACTTGTTGCATTGCGCGGCCCACGCGCTCTCGCGTGGAGTGGTTGGCGACCTTGTCAACCGCACGGGTGCGCCTCCGCGCCTGATTCTACGCGCGGTGGCGCGCGTCATCCCGGCGGCGAGGCGCAGCCGGTTCACACGCGAGGGCGCGTGCGCTCCCCAAAACCAAGTCGCCGCGAAGGAGATGAATTCACGCCACTTTGACCTTCACCTTGTGACCTTTGATCTGTGCGCGATTCAGCTTGGCGATGATGCCTTTGGCGTGCTCGGCGGAGACGTCCACAAACAGATGCCGCTCGCGGACGTCCACCGTGCCGACGACTTTGCCGGGCAAGCCCGTCTCCCCCGCGACGGCGTTTACGATGTCAATGGGCTTGATGTCCATGGCTTCGCCCAGGTTCATCCAGAGTCGCGTTTGGTGCTTTGGCGTGGCGCGGCTGGGTTTGCCTTTGGCGAACGGCTTTTGCTCCTCGCGCTTCTTGTCCGCCCAAGGGGGCAGGTGCTTTTTTGGGGCCGGTTCCGGTGGCTTGACCGAAGCCAGAATTTCTTCATCCGAGAAAGTCTTCTCGGGCGCGCGACTGGCCGGAGCGCTTACCGCCAAATCGGCTCCTGGAGGAGTCACCGGCTCTGGTTGTGGCGGAACGGCCGCCGCCAGCTTAACCGTCGGCGGCCTTGTGATGGGCGTACCCGCCGCTGGTCTTGCTCGCTGGACGACTGGTCGTTCCGACCGCGCCGGTCGGGACGCCGACACGCCGACACGTTCGCGACGTTCAAAGCGTGGGCCACGATCTTCATATCGCTCGCGCCGGTCATCGCGAAAACCACCGCGATGTGGTCGTTCCTCGCGCGCGGGGCGTTCGTAATCTTCAGTGCGCGGCTTGGTCGCCGCGGCCTCGCTGCTCTGCAACTGGGCCAGACAAGCCGAGGCGATGTCGCTGGAGGTGAAGCCCTCTTCGAGCAGCCGTTCGAGGAGATGTTCCTGGTTCTTGAATTCGCCGCCCTGGAGCGTGGCCCGGAGTTTGTCGAGGAAGACATTTTCGCGCGCCTCCTCCACTTCGGCCTCGGTGGGGATGCGCGCGCGATGAATGCGCGTGTTCGTGTAACGCTCGATGTTGCGGATTTGAAACAACTCCCGGCCCGACACGAACGAAATCGCCCGCCCACTGCGGCCCGCGCGGCCGGTGCGCCCGATGCGATGCACGTAATCCTCGCCGTCGTAAGGCAGATCGTAGTTGAAGACCACTTCCACGTCGTCCACGTCAATCCCCCGCGCGGCGACATCCGTGGCCACGAGAAATTCCAGGCTGGATTTGCGGAACTTGTTCATCACGCGGTCGCGCATGTTCTGCGTCATGTCGCCGTGCAGCCGGTCGGCCAGATAGCCGGCGGCTTCGAGATGATCCACGAGATCGTCCACCATGCGCTTGGTGTTGCAGAAGATGATCCCCAGTTTGAGATCGTGAATGTCTATGAGCCGCGTCAACAACTCGATCTTGAACCGGCGATCCACCTCGTAATAAACCTGCTCCACCGTCGGCACGGTCATCGCCCTCTGCTCGATCTTTACGTTCTGCGGATCGCGCGCGTACTTCTCGATCAGTTCGCGGATGGGTTTCGGCATCGTGGCCGAAAAGAAAACCGTCTGCCGTTCCGAGGGCACGGCTTGGAGGATCAACTCGATGTCGTCGCGGAAACCCATGTTGAGCATCACATCCGCTTCATCGAGGATGGCCAGCTTCACCGTTTCCAGCCGCAACGTGCCGCGGCGCATGTGGTCCATGATCCGACCCGGCGTGCCGATGACGATTTGCGCGCCGCGCCGGAGGCCGTCGAACTGGCGTTCGTAGGACTGCCCGCCGTAGATCGGCAGCGCGTGAACGTCGCGCTTAAAGAACGCCAGTTTGTGAATCTCCTCGGAAACTTGAATCGCCAGTTCGCGGGTTGGACAAAGAATCAGCACCTGCACGACGCGTTTTGCGGAATCCACCTGCTCCACGGCGGGAATGCCGAACGCGGCGGTTTTGCCCGAGCCGGTCTGGGATTGGCCCACAATATCCTTCCCCGCCATTAGCAAGGGAATGGCGGCGGCTTGAATGGGCGCAGCCTGCTCGAAGCCGAGCCGGTCAATGGCCTTGAGCAAATCGTCCGAGAGGCCGAGTTCCGTAAAAAGCTTTGGTGTCATGCAGTATGTTGATTCGACAGACCCAGCCTAGTCGAACCATCGCCGAAACAAGAGACAAATCTTGCGACGGGCGGAGCGAGCCACGCGGGATTCATTTCCCATGAGGGCGGGAGCAGACACTTGGGGGGCCGTGGTCAGCGTAACGTCTCCGCCAACAGCCGATACGCTTGTTCGCGTTGTGCCTCCGGAAAATCATGCCCGGTGTCCGGATGCTCGACCACCAGGTGCTTCTCCGCCTGATGCAGCCGGTAAACCGGAGAGGCGGCCTGCACGATGGCATCCACGCTGCGCCACTGAAAATTCGAGTCACCCAACGGCGCGTTCACGAACCCGGATCGCGGCGCGAGCGCGCCGATGAGTTCATGGAAATCGAACGGGATTTCCTCCAGTCGTCCGCGATATTCGGCCAGCCTGGGCATGTAGCGCATCTGACACCAACCGCGCTCGAGCTGCCAATTCTTGGGATCGCCGCCGTAGTAATCGAGGAATGAATCAAAGCCGCAGCTGGAGACGATGACTTTGATGCGCTGGTCAAAGACCGCCGTGTAAATGGCGTTGTGGCCGCCGAGTGAATGGCCGAGTGCGCCATAACGGCCGCGCTTCACATAAGGCAGCGAGTCGAGCAGGTCCAATCCGCGCAGGTTGTCCCAGATGGCTTTCATCGTGCCGCTCTCGTAGCCCAGCGCCTTGAGATCCGGCTGGTAATTCGCCATCAACGGGTAGGCCGGCGCGAGCACGATGAAGCCACGCTTGGCGAGTTCGTCGGCGTAGGCGCGGTAGTTTTTGTTCACCTGTTCAACGAGCACGCGATGGCCGAATTGCATGTCTGTCGAGTGCAGCGCCAGCACCGCAGGGAACTGTTTCCGACCCTTCCGGGCGGCGTTGGGAATCAGCAGATAAGCCGGCACATGCGAGCCGGGTTCGGATTCGTAAGTGATGAGTTGCCGAACGTAGGAGCCGCAATCGGTTGCTTCTTCGATTAGCACCTTGGGAGGCTGGCGCCGGGTTTTGTCCGGCAGCGGTCCCATGACTTCCTGCATTCCGCGCAGGATTTCTGTGCGGCGTTTTTGCCAGTCAGACTTGGATGTGACGAGCCGAATCTGCCCTTTGGCGTCACGATAGAGCAGCAGGTTGGTGCGATCCAGTCGCGCTGGAGCCGCGGATTCTCGCTCTTGTTGGGATAACCCAGAGGAGAATGAAGCGAGAACGATTGTGCAAATCGCCGCCACAGGCCATGGGGTGCGCAGACTTGTCATTAAGCTACGATTCCTAAGATTGTCCTGAGGTCAGCGTAGCAATTCACCTGCCTCCAGACACGAGCGGCGGGATCTTCGTCACGCCCAGAACCTCGTTCCATGCAAACTCGCGTTTGTGGATGAGACCTTCGGCGGCACGATAGACTTCCAACGTGAGTCTGGGTTCAACACCGGTCGTGTCCACCTCGAACACGCAGTAAAGCTTGCCGGTGTTCACGAAGTAAATGGCCTCGGGTGTCGGCTGAGCGCGGGTGCTGTTGCTGCTGCCGAACGGGCCGGAGGTCACCTCGATCAGGCGGCCCAGGATTTGATAGGCGGCGGTAAAATGCCGGTCGCCCGAGAGCAGCACCACTCCCGGGATGCCGCGTTCCTGGATGAAGTCAAACAACTCCATGCGCTCCCGGTTGAAGCGCGACCAGGAATCCTCGCTGCCGTTGGACTGCCATTCGCTGCCGCTGGCGAGGAACTTGACCGTCGCTTTCGATGCGAGCAATTCACGCTTGAGCCAGGCCAACTGCGCCGCGCCGAGCATCGTTTTGTTTCCGTCGTCCGGCGCGGCGTTGGGCGAGCGATGATACCGCACGTCGAGCATGAAGAAATCCACGTCGCCGCGGGTGAATTTGAAATACACGCCGGGATCATCGCGCTGGCCGTAGCCGGGGTTGGCCCAGAACTCCTTGAAGGTTTCAAGCGACCGTTCCTTGCCCGCGGCGGTGCCATCACTGTTGTTCGGACCGTAATCGTGATCGTCCCATATCCCGTAGCAGGGCACGCGGCGGGAGAGGTCCCGAAAACCGGCCAGCCGGCGTTGCACGTAATAGGCCGCGCGCTGTCCAGCAGGCTCGGTGGTGTCGGCGTAATGGTTGTCGCCCAGGAACAGCAACAGATCAATCGGCGTGCGCGCGGCCAGATCGCCCCACGCCGCTGCCGGGTCAAAGGCGTTGCGGCCGACGCAGGAAATGAACGCAAGACGAAGTCGCCCGCGGCTTCCCTCCGCCGGGGCGGTGACGAACGAAGGCGCCGGACTGGCCATGCCGGATTCGCCGTCCACATGCACCCAGTAATAATAACGCGTGGCTGGCTTGAGGCCCGTGATGTGGAACTGGCCAAGATACTCCGGCCCGTGCAGCGTCTGCGTGCGAAGAGTGCGTCCACGCGACAAATCCGGATGCTCGCTGACGCACACGGCTACGGAGCGGCGCGCCGCCTTCGCGCCGCCCAGGCGCGGTGCGGCTTTCACCCAGATGCGCGCTTCGGTGGGGCCGACGTGACCAAGCATCGGGCCCAGGTCCAGTTGCGCGGTCGGCGAGGCGGAAGCCGTCGGGCAGAGTTGGACAAAGATCAAGGTCCCCAGCCAGCCGATGCGGAGAAACGCGCATTTCATGACCGAATGATGGACTTCACTCGGCGCCGGCGTCAACGTCCGGCTTGGGAGTGATCTCAGAAATCCACCCCCAAGCCGACGACGAGGCGGAAGTCATCCTGCTTGGGTTGAACGCCGTCAGCGCCTACCTTGGGATGAGAGACGCGATCCCAGATCAGCGAGACATCCAGATCGAAGCGCTTGGTCAATTCGAGCGACAGCGTGGCGACACCGTGGTGCGTGGTTTCGCCGACTTCTTTGCTGGTATATTGGCCGCGGTACTCAAGGATCAACTCAATGCGGCGAGTAATGTCCCAGTCGAAGCGCGATCCGAACGCGAGCGCTCCCGCGATCTTTTCGGTTGGCTCTCCCGGCTGGGCGGATTCGAACCACACTTTCTGAAAGGCCGGGCCGGTCGTGATGTTCCATTCCAGATTGTGCCGGTCAACGAGGTCATAGCCGACGCCGACCCCGCCGGTGACCCGATGCGCCAGGTTTTGAAACGGGTCCTTGTAATACTCGGCGAACGGCACGATGAGGTAGAACCGACGCGAGAGCCAGACGTCGAACTCGCTGTTGACGCGGTGATTGTTGGCGCTCTCGACGCCGCCCACACTGCTGATGTTGCCGATATAATCGAGACTCAGGCGTGTGGCCGGGGTGCGACGCTCCAGATGCGCCTGGGCGTTGTATTCCACCGACTCGGTGTTGCCGGCCCGGAGTGTCAACCCCAGGGAAACCTTGCCCGACCAGTGGTTTCGCTCTCGGGAGCCGCCCGGCGTCAGGCTCTGAAGCTGTTCGCGGGGGCGGACCTGTGGTGTCGCGCCGCTCACCGTCACCAGGTCAGGGGTGACCATGACCGGACCGGACACTTTCTCGCCGTCCACAAACAGGAGGTCGAGGGTGTGGAAGGCGCGCACCTGGCGAATGTCTTTCCAATCAAAGGTCAGGATGTCCAGCTTCTCGCTGTCGAACTCGAGTTCCCGTTTCTGCATCCCCTTGATGCGTCCCCGGAGCCACTCGCCGGACTTGAGTTGAATCCAGTCCAACGTGTCCGCCGGAGGCACCCAGCCCAAATCGGGCGGCTGGACCGATACTGAATCTTTCCCCCTCCACCTATTCTTCGTTTCGGCCACCGGGCCGTTGGTGGTGACCACGATGTTCGTCGTGACGATGTAGTTGGTAACGGTCACGATCACGGCATTGGTAACGACGACCAGGTTCGTCACCACCGGCTGCGCCTGCGGACCGCCCGCCCACTCGGCGGCGCCGGGAGCCGGGGACGGAACCCAAACACCGGACAGCGCCAGCAGCAGACCGGCTATCCGCAAGCGGGTTCGCGAGGCATTAGTGATATGTTGCGGATAGACGTCCATCATGGCCTGACCAGAGTGGGCCACCAGTTTGCCGCCGTCAGCCAGCGTCTTTTGAGGCGAGTCATCATTGAGCCGGGATTGTCTCGAGGGCTATTGTTGGCTTCATCGCAACCTCGCAGCCACCCGGTTTAACAACTCTTGGTACGGCCGGGCGCGGAAATGCGCGAGCCGCACCTCTTCCTCAATTAATGCGCTGTCCGCGTCGCGCACCATGTAAGCCTTGCACTGCAACCGCAGCGAACCGTCATTCTGCGGCACGATCTCCGCGCGCACGCGCTCCCGCACCGGGCTGTCTTCCATCCAGTTGCCGTGCGCGACCTGATTCCTGCGAGTGCCTTCCTTTTCGAAAATCAAATCCCTGTCGCCGGATGAAAACGCATCGTAGCCCGCTTCGACAAACACGGCTTGAGTCGCGCGCCGAATCTCGTCCACGCTCCGATTCGGGACCACGACGGACGCGAAGCTCGCGGAGGCCGGCTGGTCCAGAGAGCGGCAGCCGCAGAACGCGAGCGCGGCCAAAGCCAGCGCGAGCAAAGCACAAGTTGATTTTGATGGCTTCATGGCGGGCATTTTCCATCAGGCTGGTTCGGTTTCACACGACCGAGGCATTACGGCTTGCGGGTGTCGGACGGCACCAACGGCACGGCGGCGGCAAGTTGGAGGCGCACGGCCAGGTCGAGCCGGTTTTCGAGTTGGGCAAAGCGCAGCACCTTCGCGGCGGGCAGCACCTTGCCGAACTTTTTCAGGTATTTGTTTCGGATCGCCACCGCCTTCACTTCGAGCGCACTGAGTTGCTTGAGCATCGCTTGGGCGCGGGCGTCGGGCACCTCCGGGTAAAGGTCCGCATACTCAAGCACCAGCTTCACACGGTCGTCGCCAATCCGGTCCATCTCGGCGCGGTAATCGCGGTAGATCGGCCAGAAAGCGGCGCTTTCCTTGTCGGTGAGTTTCATGCCCTCGGCGATGACAACTTTGCGGTCAGCTTTGAGGACGCTACGCACAATTTCGATTTCATCAATCACGTTCGGCAAGTCGGCAGCTGGCGCGGTGAAGGGCAGAAGCGCGGCCGTAAGCACGACGAGGTTGCGGACCGTGATAACAGATTTCATTTTCATGGTTTGAATGCGGTTGTAGTTGTAGCAGAACGTTCAATCAGCTTTTTATCGTGACCGGCTGTTGAAGAGTGAACTGGAGCAACTCACCGGGTCCAACCCCGACGGTCTGTCCTCGTTTGAGTCCCGATGCCGTCGCACCGATGGCGGCGCCTTTGCCCGCGTCTCCGGCGATGGCACCGATGGCAGCGCCCGCAGCAGTGGTCTTGGTTGTTTTGCCAAGCGAACCCTGGCCGGCCTCCACGTAAGGGCCGGTCGCGATGGGCACCAACACGCCGCCAACGGTCAATTCGCTCAAGCGCAGGTCCAGCGCGCTGCGGCCCACGTAGCGCCCGGCCTGTTGCGAGCCAGCGATGCGGCCATAGACCCGCGAACCGGCTTTCGCCACCATGACACCGTTAACGACCAGGTCGGTCTCCAGCGTGGTGGTGAACCGTTTGCCCATCGGGTCGCGCGACGACGCGCCATCCACCATTCGCACGAGCAGCATCGTGCCGGCGGGCACGACGACAGAACCCGTCGCGGCGGGGGTTGGCGCTGTGGCGGGCAGTGCAACCACCGGTGGCGCAGAGGCCGAGGCTTCACCGCCGGTGAACGTGAGCGCCAACGCTTTGCCGGTCTCGATGACTTGTGGGCCGGCGACCGTCTCAAACCGGACAGTTCCGGACGTGCCGCCAAGGTAATTGCCCGTTAAGACCTTCCCGTCTTTGAGTTCGAGCACATCGGCCCCGCTGGAAAACGCCAGCACGGTGGCCAGCACGGCAAGAATCAATTGATTTGGTTTCATGGGGTAAACGGTTTCTGTGAATGGGCTGTGTGAGTTTCCCAGCGACGCTCAGGGTCGCTTGGAGCCAGGCGGAAAGTCCGCGAGGATTCTGCGGATGCAGTCCTGCAGTTTCTCCGGCTTCACCGGACCACTGCCGGAACGTTCCGCCCAGCCAACCCACGCCAGCTTGTGTGAGGCGTTGTCGTAAATCTCAATGACAAGCCGGCGGTCCATCGTGGTGTTCACGTCCACATCGCGGTAACCGCCGTAAGAGACCCAGCCGCGCCGCCGGACTCCAGCCGGATAAGGCGTGTAGCCCCAATCCGTGACTTCAACGCGCGGTAACGATTCGCCACGCACCAGTACGGCGCAATCAGCCTGGTCGCGCGCGGCTTCGGTCAAGCCCTTGGCGACGAGGACTTCGCGAACGACTTGCTGGGCGGGCCCGGCTAAGCGGAGCGCTTCGCCGGGATCAGTTCCGACGCCAGTCGCGGCGAGCGGCAGCACGAAAAATGTCTTGTAGGCGGCGATGCCGACCTCCCCGTCGTGTTCGGTGTGAACTCGCGGCGTAGAACAGCCCGTCAGCGCGAGCGCAATTCCGGCGGAGCAGAGGGCGAGAAACAGCGGCCCGGCAGTTCGGCAAGTCTTGCTGTTTGAGATGTTATTTAGGGTTGATGTGATATTCATGGTTGATGAGTTCAAAAAGGTTCATGGTTTTCCTTCGATCCCGTGTAAAGCCCGGGCGAGGCGCTCCAGTTCCAGCGTCCAGCAAAACATGGAGAACAACAGGGCCAACACCATGAGGATGCGTTGCGGTGAGAGCGGTAGTTCTTCAAAGCGGACGAAGAAGATTACAGTGAACATTGCGCTGGCTAGAATGAAACTGAGTCGGGCCACGAAGGCAGCAAGGTGGCCGATCACGACATGTCCGCCCGCGGGCAATGGCAGGCCAAGCCGTACCCGGAGCCAATAGGCCGCCTGCATGAGCACGACCGCCACTACGGCCCACCACAGGATTCCGGGTTGAGGCTGGTGCCTGGAAAAGTCGCCGACCATTTGCCGATAAATCGGCACGGCGTTCACCAATACGATGGCGGCGCCGACGGTCTGCGCTGCGACCAAGAGCAAATACACCCCCAAGTTTCCCCAAACCGTTGGAGCGATTGGACCGTTGCTTTCGGCTGTTTGCTGGTTCGAACACATGTCCGTCAGGCGGGACCTGCCGCTAGAAGTGCATGGTCAGCCCGATCTGCGGTCCCTGCATCAGCACGTCGTAGCGGAACTTGTTCGCGCCGCTGCCCTGCTCAAAGTCCGATTGAATCCAGCGATAGCCGGCCTGTAACGATGCGTGCTTTGAGAACCGCCAACTCAGGACCGGTTCCACTTGCCAGGATAAGCCCGTGCCCTCCACCCCCAGCCCGCCGATGTCGCCCATCACCTCAAAACTCAGGCTTTTGTAGAGCGGCACTTTCACGCGCCCCCCAACCACCGGCTCCCACCAATCCACGGTGCCAGAGCGCACGCGGCCAAACGGTCCGCGGATCTCGGCACTGATATTGTTGTAGCGCGCTCCGGCAAAGGCGTCGAAATACTTGCAGACTTCGTACTCGAGCGTGGGCGAGATGAGCCATTGGTCCACGTCCCCGCTGACGGGACCTTTGGACGCACCCAAACCGGCATAAATGACATCGGTGGCGACGGCCCAGCGGCCATTGCCCGCGCGCACGCGGCCAAACGCGCCGAACTCCAGATTGTCGAGCACCGTGCTGAACGGGACATCGAGGTCGGTCTTGATCCCCTTGACAGTGACGTCGCCGGACATGCCCGCCGCCATGCCGTAAAGCGACATATCGAAGTGCCATTTCCTGGCTTCGTCGTCGGCGCGCAGGGCCAACGGCGTGAACGCGGCGGCCAGCGCCAGAGTGATCCAGAGTGTGTGCTTCATGGGGGTTTGTTTTGGGTTCATTGGTATTCGTTCATGGGTTCGAGAGCGGGAACTCAATGAATAATGTCGCGGGAGCCAATGCCCTCATCGGTGATCGAGGGATCGTCGGCATTGACCGTCACCGCACCTTTGCCGTCCACCGAACCCATTGCCGGTTTGCCATGCGCCAAGCCCACTTTGAAGACGTACATCAGCGCGAGCGGCTTGGCGGCCTCTTGGCCCAGCGCCTCAATGCGCGCCTGTAGCGCGGCCACTTTGTCGGAATGCGCCGCAGCGAGGTTGTTCTGCTCGTAGGGATCCTCGGCAAGATTGTAGAGGTCAACGCTCGTGGGAATTAACGAGCGCCAAATAAGTTTCCAGTCGCCTTGCCGCACCGCGCCACGAAACGGTTCGACGTTATAGACCACTTCAGTGCGCGGTGAGGGGGCGCCCGCAGCGATGGTGTCCCAGACATTTACGCCATCAAGCGGCTTGCACTTGGCCGTAGGCGCACCGGCGAGCGCGGCAAGTGTGGGGTAGATGTCCACAGCATGAATGAGTCCGTCCACCGTCTGCGCCTTGATCCGGCCGGGCCAGTTGGCCAAGGCAGCCACGCGACAGCCGCCTTCAAACAATGAACCTTTGCCATCCCGATAGGGGCCGTTATCACAAGGGATTTTGGTCTTGGAAAGATCCGCCATCTGCCCGGCGAACATGGCATTCTTGGTACCGCCGTTGTCACTGTGGAACAGGATGAGCGTGTTATCGCGCAACCCTTTTTTGTCGAGTGCGGCCACCACTTTTCCGATTTCGTCATCGAGGCAGGTGACCATGCCGGCGTAAGTGCGGCGGGTCGGGTCTGCGATGTGCTGGTAGCGGTCCACGTATTCCTGCGGCGCTTGATACGGCGTGTGCGGGGCGTTGAAGGTGAGGTAGAGATAGAACGGTTTACCCGCGCTTTGCGCGTTGATGTATTTCACCGCGTCCGCGCCGATGAGTTGCGTGGTGTAACCCTTTTCCTTTACCGGCTTGTTGTCGCGAAACCAGTCGAGCACGCCCGCGTCGCTGTGCGTGTAGTAATCCAGTTCCCCGATCATCGCGCCGTATTGGTAATCGAACCCGCGTTGCCGGGGCCAGTACTTGATGTCCGCATGGCCAAGATGCCATTTACCGATGATGGCCGTGGCATAGCCGGCGTCCTTCAAGGTTTGCGGCATGAGGTACTCGCTGGGGTCGAGGCCGTAGCCCGCCGGGCCGGGGATGACAATCGTTTGCAGGCCATAACGAAAGGGGTAACGGCCCGTCATCAGCGCCGCGCGCGTGGGCGTACACATGGACTGGACGTAGAACTGGGTGAACTTCGCGCCCCCGGCGGCCAGGGCATCAATGTTGGGCGTCTTGATATCCGTCGCCCCGTTGAAGCCGACGTCTTTCCAACCGAGATCGTCGGCAACGATGTGAACAATGTTGGGTTGCTTCTCGGCGGCCGAGGCCGTCAGACCGAGGCTGGAGGATAGCGCCGCCGCGAGGATCGCTGTGATGTATTTTGTGGTTTTCATGATTGTGATTGAGGATTGGCCTTACCGGTGGTTGCGGGTTTGCTTCCGTTCAAGCGGGGCTTGCTGTGGTGACAACCTGCGCGCCCTTGATCGCACCCAACGGCAACGCACTGGCCGGCACGCCAAAGACCTCGATGTGCTTCACGCTGGCCCAGGGGACGATGAGGACTTTTCCCTCCGTCTGGATGACCAGTTTGTCGGACTCGAGAATTCTTTTGGTGGCTTCCAGGAGCGCGCCGAGCGAGTTCTTGATTTGCGTCGGGAACACCACGGGCATCGTCGTGCCGTTGTTGAAGTGAATCGTGAGCCGTTTTTCGTCATTCATGCTTGGGTCAGGGTTTTGGGGTTTCGGGTTTGCCGCCGACGGCGTGGCGGATGGCCTCGAGCAGCAATTCGCCGCGAAAGGGTTTGCGGAGATAGGCCACGCAACCAGCTTCGTGCGCCTGAACGCGCGAGTCGGGTTCGTCATGCGCCGTGACAAAGATGACAGGGGTGATTTCCCCTTGCGACGAGAGCCGCCGGTGCAAGTCCAAGCCGGACATGCCGCCCAATTGGATGTCGAGCACGAGGCAGTCCGCCGCAGGGCGTGTGGGGTCGCGCAGAAACGCCTCGGCTGAGGCGAACACGACAGACTCGATCCCCGCCGCCCGCAACAGGCGGCTGATCGCGCGCGCGAAACTATCATCGTCGTCCACGACTGCCACATAAGTTCTGCCATCGCTCATCCGAGTCGAATCCGGTTTGGAATTCGGTGCGACTCTAACGCAGGCGGAGGAAGACCGGCTATTGTCCTTTGGTGCAGTACGGGAGCGGCGCGTGGCGCTCACACCGTTTCAGCGCTCGAACAAAAAGGCGTGATCCTTTTCGACCGGAACTCGCAGGCGCTCGCGCAGTGAAGCGGCGTGAACGCCGCGCGCCTAACCGTTAATTCCCGCCTCTTGCGACAAGCGCACGAGTTCGGCGACTGACCGCACCTGAAGCTTGGCCATGATATTGGCACGATGGGCTTTGATCGTGCGTTCGCTCGCGTCGAGGTCGCCGGCGATCTGCTTGTTCAACTGGCCGCGCACGACATGCGACAGCACTTCACGCTCGCGCGGCGTGAGCGCGCCGAAGCGTGCGCGCAGCTCGCGCCGACGGGAACGTTGCTCGCGTTCGCGAGCGTCACGGGCGAGGGCCCGTTCGATGGCGGCGAACAGCGTTGCTCGCTTCACCGGTTTGGTCAGGAAATCCTCCGCGCCTTGCTTCAAGGCGTGAACTGACGTGGGGATATCTCCGTGGCCTGTGAGAAAAATGATGGGCAGCGGATTCCCGCCTTTTTCAAGCGTATCCTGCAACTCCAGCCCGCTGGGGCCAGGCATGTGCAAATCCACAATGATGCAGCCCGGCTCGTCCATTGGCGGCGTCTTAAGAAACTCCGTGGCCGACGTGAAGGTCTGATACGAGTAATTGCCGGCGCGCAGCAGCCGTGTAATGGCCGTCAGAAAGGAGGCATCGTCATCCACGACGAACACGGTTGGCTTCCCGGAATTCACGCCTTCAACTCCTCCGCCGGGCTCGGTAGCGTCACGCGAAAGGTGGCGCCGCCCGACGTATTGTTTGCCGCCGAGACATGCCCCTGATGCGCTTCAATAATTCGCCGCGCAATCGAAAGCCCCATACCCATGCCGCTGGGCTTCGTCGTGAAGAACGGCTCAAACACATGGGGCAGTTTGTCCGCCTCGATGCCAGGGCCAGTATCGGTGACCTCCGCTTCCACCGTGCCGTCCTCATTGATCCTGGTGCGCACCATCAGGCGGCGCGTTTCGGCCGGCTGGCGGGCCATTGCTTCCAGTGCGTTCATCGTCAGGTTCAGCAAAACCTGTTGCAAGTGAACACGGTCGCCAAGCACCGCTGGAAGCCGGGGAGCCAGTTCCGCGGTGAGGGTCGTCTTGCGCAGCGCAGCGTCGCCGCTGATCAGACGGAACACATCTTCCACCACCGAATTCAAATCGAGCGGCAGCATCTCCATTTCGCGTTTCCGGAGCAGGGCACGCATCCGGCGGATGACTTCGCCCGCCCGCTCGTCGTCCTTGCGGATGTCCGTGAGAATTTCTCGCACGTCCGTCAGCGCCGGCGGATCCTGTTGAAGAAACATCTCGGCCGCCTCCGCATTGCTGAGAATCGCGCCGAGCGGCTGGTTCAATTCGTGCGCGACCGAGGCCGCCAGTTCCCCCATCGTGGACACGCGCGCAACGTGCGCCAACTCCGCCCGCTGCCGCTGCGCCTCGATTTGCGCCTGCTCGCGTTCCGTAACGTCAAGCAACACGCCGAGCATATTTACCGGCGAGCCGTTCTCATACTGGGCACGTCCGCGCGCCGAGATCCAGCGGGTTTGGCCGGCGGGCAGGACGATGCGGTATTGGATATCGTAGATCGCCTGGCTCTGTAACGCGCGATCTACCGACTCCTGGACGGCCGCCCGGTCGTCGGGATGTAACCGCGCGAGGAACATCGGGAAGGTCACCGGCTCGTTTGCCTCCCAACCAAACATGCGTTTGGCTTCGGGGGTCGCTTCAATGTCTCCACTGGCAATTTTCCAGGACCAAACCCCCACCTTGGCCGAGGTCGTGGCCATACTCAGGCGTTCTTCGCTTTGACGCAGTTCGCTTTGGGTGCGCCGCAATCGCCGGCGATTCCGTAACAAGATGAAAATCAGCAGCCCCTCCGCCAGGCAGAGCGTGTGGATCGCAATAAGCTGCCATTTGTATTGCTCCCAGAACGACGGCACGCGGAAGCGCACTTCGCTGCCCGGCGGCAGGCTCGATTCATTGATGTTCCAGCGCCGCAGTTCGCGCCAGTCATACACGGGCTTGGCCGGCGCGGTGGGACGAATGTCGGCGGGCTGCTCATGACGAAGCAGCGCCAAGCCGGCTCGCGCGGCCTCGCGCCCAAGCGCTTCCATCGAAACCAATCGCCCGCCGACAATCCCTTTGCCGAGGTGATGTTCCAGCACCCCAAACACAGGCGCGTTGGCCACCGCGCGGAGGTCGCTTAAAGCCCGCTCCTGTTCATACGGCACGCCCGCCGCGTCCATGGCCAACATGCCGTAGAGCACCGCCGACTGCGGTGGCAAGTTGGCGACGCGCGTGCGAATCTGGTCGAACGTCAGCTCGTTGGCATAATTCACCGCGACGCGGTTGGTGAACGGCGCGAACTCGCGCTGGCACTGTTCAGTCCAATAAAGTTCGAATGGCGATTTTCCGAGAACCATGACAACGTTGGTCGTCGCGGGCAGGACTTGGAGGATGTTTTCAATCAGCACTGGAAGCTCGATGTAAACGGGGACAATGGTGGTGTTGGTCGTGCCCGCCATAGCCGAAATCATACGTTGGTTGACCACCGCGACCAAGGGCGCATCGGGAAAGACCTGCGACCGATTGCGGGCCATGAACAACGAGGATGGCTCGGCCGTCGTCATGATTAGGTCCAGTTGGCGTTCGGCGAACATGGTCTGCAAGTAATCCACCAGCGGCCCATCGGTCGCGGCTTCCTCGTAGCGGGAGGCTTCCATGGACGCTTCGTAGAACTCCAACGGTTCGGGAGACTGACGAGCCAACTCCGTGCGGAAAGTCGCCGAGATGATGCTGAAGGGGGCGAACTCCCGGCCGTGGGAATGTAGAATCAACACGCGCCGCGGCCCGGCAGCCGGCGCGTGGAGCGTCGTCAACGTACCGAGGCACAAGGCCAGAGCCCATGTCCGCCAAGGATATCGGCGAATTGTGGATGTGCGGTGCGTAGCGATATTGGCCCGAGAGTGACAGAAACCGGCCGCCTTTTCAATCTCGACACTCGCACGCCGTTCCGGTTTGCTTCGGAGGACGTAATTGCGGCCGAAACGAATGAACGCAGAACACTTAGCCAAAGCCAAGTCGCTCGGTTTCTCCGACCGGCAGATCGCTCATCTTACCGGCCAAACCGAGGACGAAGTCCGCGCTTTGAGGAGGCAACTCGGCCTGGTGCCGAGCTATCGGCTCGTGGACACCTGCGCCGCGGAGTTTGCGGCTTATACGCCTTACTATTATTCGACCTACGATCGTGGCGACGACGAAGTCAAGGGCAACCCAGCGAAGAAGGTGATGATTCTGGGCGGCGGGCCGAATCGCATCGGGCAGGGGATCGAGTTCGACTATTGCTGCGTCCACGCCGCGTTCGCGCTCAAGGAGGATGGGTTTGAAACGATCATGGTGAACTCGAACCCGGAAACCGTCTCGACGGATTACGACACCAGTGACAAGCTGTTCTTCGAGCCGCTCACGCTGGAAGACGTGCTGCACATCTATGAGCGGGAGAAATGCTGGGGCGCCATCGCGCAGTTCGGCGGCCAGACCCCGCTGAACCTCGCCCTCGGTTTGCAGAAGAACGGCGTGAACATCATTGGCACGTCGCCGCAGAGCATTGAGATTGCGGAGGACCGGAAGTTGTTCGCGGCGATGCTGCACAAGCTGAACATTCCGCAACCGCCGAATGGTCTGGCGACCAACGAAGCCGAGGCGCTCGTCGCCGCGAAAGCCCTGGGCTACCCCGTGCTGGTGCGGCCCAGTTTTGTCTTGGGCGGCCGGGCTATGCAGATCGTTTACTCGGATGCGGAGTTGCAGCACTACATGCGCGTCGCCGTGGAAGCCTCGCCCGAGCGGCCCGTGCTGGTGGACAAGTTCCTGGAGGATGCCACCGAGGTGGATGTGGATTGCATCGCGGACGTGGGACGCTTTGATGGTAGGGCGTGCCACTCCGTGCGCGCCGGGGATACGAACGCCAAAAGCGGCACGCACGGAGTGACGCGCCCTACCGACGACGAAGGGCACATCGTCATCGGCGGGATGCTGGAGCACATCGAGTTCGCGGGCGTTCATTCCGGCGACGCGGCGATGGTGCTGCCGCCGCACACGCTGTCCCCCGCCGTCATCCAGACGATCCGCGACTACACCCACGCGATGGCGCGCGAGTTGAACGTCGTGGGCCTGATGAACGTGCAGTACGCGGTCAAGGGCGAAACGGTTTACGTACTGGAAGTGAACCCGCGCGCCTCCCGCACGGTGCCGTTCGTGAGCAAGGCCATTGGTTTTCCCCTCGCCAAACTGGCGGCCAAGGTCATGGCCGGCAAGACCCTCAAGGAACTCGGGTTCACGAAGGAGGTCTGGCCGCACTACTGGACGGTCAAGGAATCCGTCTTTCCATTCAACCGCTTTCACGGGCAGGACATTCTGCTCTCACCGGAGATGCGCTCGACCGGCGAAGTCATGGGCCTGGACGCGGACCTTGGCATTGCTTACGCGAAATCTCAGATGGCGGCGAACTCTCCGCTGCCCACGAGCGGAAAGGTATTCATCAGCGTGAGCGACGCGCACAAGAGCGAAGTTGCGGCGGTGGCGCGGCAATTTGCCGACTTGGGTTTTGAACTGATCGCCACGGGAGGCACGGCGGCAATCCTTGAAAAGGCCGGACTAAAGACTCAGCGGGTTTTCAAACTCTCCGAAGGCCGACCCAATGCCGTTGACCTGCTCAAGAACAAGGAAATCCAACTTGTGATCAACACGCCCACCGGTCAGACGCCACGCGCAGATGAAGTGAGAATTCGCACCACAGCCGTCTATACCGGCACCCCGATCATGACAACGCTAAGTGGCGCCAAGGCGGCGGCACTGGGTATCAGCGCGCTGAAGAAGAGCGGTTACGGCGTGAAAACGGTACAGGAGTATCACTGACGGTCGAGTAATTTGGCCAAGGCTCACAGGTGGTGTGCGGGCACTTCAGTACCAACCAATGCGGGGATGGGCGGAGGCCTTGATAGACTTTCCTTGCGGCCATCTGCGCGTTCCTAGCACCGCTTTTGACTTGCTGGGGAGGCTGCGGTTGCCGGTTGGAAAACCGGCGTTACGGCTGGGGAGAGCGGCGGTGAACACGCGCGCACTCCAGACGCTGCGCGTGGCACGGTGAGGCCCGGATGTCGCGAGAGCGTCTGGAGTGCGGTGGTTTCAGCACCGCTTTCAGTTGACGGGGGAGGCGCGGGCTGCCGGTTAGAAAACCGGCGTTACGACGGACAAAAAAATTCCTGGAAGGCTGCGAGCAACCTTCCAGGAACCAACCCAACCCCAACCTGCACCAGATTATTCGAGCACCCGCACGCGGTAGAAGTGGACGTGACCGCCCGTGCCGGGGTCCTGATATTCCATTTCAAACCCGGTGCCATCCAGCGTGGACACCTCGCTCCAACTACCGCCGAACAGCGACACGGAGCGCTCCACCGCGTAGCGTTTGCCTTCCACCGACGGCCAGCGGACGGTTCGCGGCTGGTTGCCCGAGGACACGCGCAACACCGAGCCGCTGTCGTTCGGATTCGTGCCGGCGGTGAACTCCGCGTAATTGTTGGCCCCGTCACCGTCGGCGTCCGCGGTGGCGGCGGAGAGCAGGTTGTAGATGGAACCGAAGTGGCGCAAACGCCAACTGTCCGGGATGGCGTCAAACCACGACGAATCCGAACGATCTGACAACGTGATGAGGCCGGTCTTCGTCTGTTTTGGGAACGACGCCAGGCCGTTGGGCGAGGCGGAGGCGTGCTCGAAATGGACGGCGTAGGCCGCGCTGCTGCCGGCGCCAGCGGGGACATGCACAGTCAAGGTGCCGAGTGTGGCGTTACCGGTGAGTCCGGGGATGTAGCTATTCAACCAGGTGGCGGCGTAACTGCCATAGCCTTTCGAGGAAGTCAGCGTGGGCAGCCCCAATGCCGGGTTCGGTGTGAACTGCACCGGCAGGGTCAGGGCAGCGGAGCCATCCAGCGGCGTGACGCTGAGACTGAGCATCAGAGTGCGGATGGGATAATTGCCCTCGATCTTGGCTTTCACTGGAATCTGGATGGTTTGTCCAGCCGAAGCCAGGTAGTCGCCGCTGCTGAAGTTCACCGCCGCCGCCGCGGAAACCGTGGGAAGAACTATGGGCTGCGGGGCGAAATTGCCGGTGATTTCCGCGCCGCGCACGCCGTTGGTCCAGAACCGGCGGAAGCCTACCAGCGTCGGATCCAGCGAACGCCGAAACGTCACATACACATCGCAGACGTCCAGGTTCCCGTCGCCAAAGGCAATCTGATTGATAACGGTGTCGTTGCCATTGAACAATCCGTTCAACGTGGACGTGTCTCCGCTAATGTCGGTGTTGAACACGAGATAACCGTCGGGGTGGATGCTGTAGGTGCCGCCGCACGAATCCATGGCATCAAAGAAGTCGCTACCTGGGGGCGGCATGTTGAAGGAATAGATGGCCGACTGGAAAACCTGCATGACGTCGGCGTTGTCGAGGTTGGTGTTGCCGAAATCGCCGGCATTGAACCAACGGAAGGGTGCGCTGTCGCCCGCGAGATACTTGCGTTGGCCGACGGTGACGTGCTTGAAGGAATTGAGCGCGCCCGCTCCGGTTGAACCGTTGGTAGGCGTGGCAATGTACACCTCCGAGCCGGGTGCCCCAATGCCATCGGAAGTGGCGGAGGGCAAACCAATTCGAATCTCATACGTGTTTCCGGGTTGCGCGTTGCCATGCACCCGGAAAGCGTACCCACCCAAAACCACCTTACCGTTGTTCTCGTCAAACAGCGTGTCATGCGGTTGAGAATACTTGATCAAGTCTTGTTTGGTTGTGTCGTACAGATTGGTTTGCGTGAAACGTTCAAGCCAGCCGATGCCGAGCAAGTTGCCATTGTTGTTCGTGAATGTCATGTCCACAAATGGCAGGCCGTCGTAATAAACGATTTTATCCATCGGTGGGGGATTCACCTGGTTTCCCAGGAAACTCAGTGGCGGAATCGTCTCGTAAACGGGAGGCGTAATGCCCGGAATGGGTTTCACCAAGAACGACTGGAAGCCCACCGCGCCGGGAGCTACAGCCGGCCCCGGATTGGGACCCGCATTGGTCACCGTAATGTTGAACTGGAGGCTGTAGATTCTCGATTCCGGCAGGACGTTCAATGTGACCGGCGCATAGAAGAACTGGCCCGGCGACGCTACGAAGTCACTTGATGCCTCCCCGGATTCAAAGCCAAACGAGATTTTGTTGGCATTGAAGTTTGTTGGTGAGAAAACCCGGCTGGCGATTTCGCTCGGCTGATAGTTGTTGCGGAACGCGCGAATGCGGAACTCAGTGTTGGTGGTGATATTGAGCGAAATGTTCCGCGGTGCCGAAATCGGCCCTTCGCTCGCTGGATTGTCTGGCCCGGGCTCAGAACCGTCGGTGGTGTAATACATCTCGGCGCCCACCGTCTGGGTATCCACACTGAACATCGCGGCGTTATCGCCAATGATCACCGGGCTGGCGGCCTTGAAGATGAACCGCGCCTGAATCACCGGGCTGCTGGGGCGGCCCGTCTGGAAGCTGATGGCCTTGACCGTCACATCGGGCTGCGGCGGGATGATGGACGGTGGTACATCAATGGGAAACAACCCATCGCGGTACACCGGAGGCGTGCTGCCGGTGGTAGGCCCGGGAATCGGAACAGTGTCCACACCCTCTGGCGTGGCGCCGAAGGTGAAGTGCGTTTCCGTGCCGGCGATGCCTTCAATGGCGATGGTTCGATCGTTGTTGAAGGTGAAGGTATTGAAGTTGGGCGAAGGACCGGTGCGAAGCACCGACACCACAACGGCGGGAGGGATGGTGAAATCCACCCAGCCCAGCCGCGGTGGGGACACTGCTGTCGGCGGCGGTGGTGGCAAGGGAAGGCCGCTGCCGGTCACCTGGCGGATGACGTGGTAGTAAGTCTCCGTGGTGTAAACCGTGCCGTTCGGGGCGAAGACCACACCGACGGGAGAACGGGCTTCCACGGTGCCATAAATATCGAGGTTGGTCACGCTACCATCCCACCAACCGGGGAAGACGTTGGCGCCGGGATTCAGCGGTCCAACCCAGTTGCTGGAACTGACGCCGTAAAGATTGGTCACCACGCCGCTGGGCTGGGAGACTTTAACCTTGTGATTGCCAGTATCGGTTATGACCAGGCTGCCGTCGCCGGCTTCCGTGATGCCCGAGGGTTGGTTGAACTTGGCATTAGCTTTGGTGGCGCCTTGATTATTCAGGCCGGTATAGTCGCCTACGCCGTTGAAGCCGGTGTTGGTGGACACCACGCCGGTGGAGGGATCAATGATGTATATCCCATGCCGTCCGGCATCGGTGGCGGCGATCTTGCCGTCGCGCTTGACGGTGATGCCCTGCAAGGAAGCCCCGGCATGCGTGATGGTGGCGTTGGTGGTCACCACTCCGCTCGGCGTCACCCGAATCAATTGGTTGCCACGCGCCGTAACATAGATGTTGGTGACCGCGTCGAGCGCGATTCCGGCGGCGTTGACCAGACCCGTGAGGTTGGTGGCGACGAGTTCGCCGTATTGGTTGAACTTCAATACATAGCCATTGCTGCCGTTGCCCTGGTTGAGAACGTAAACGTTCTTCTGGCCGTCAACCGCCACGCCAACCGGCTGGCTCAACGGGTTTCCGGCGAGCGTCGGATTGGGGACAAACGTGAGGGTTTGATTCAAGGCGAGCTTGATCTCGCGGACGGCGTTGTTGTTTCTGTCCGCAACGAACAGGAACTGGCCGGAGCTGTCCACAGTGATGCCTTGCGGGGTGGAGAATCGCGAGGCAGGAGTAGCGCCATCCACGTAACCGGAATAGCCCGGATGCGTAAAATAAGGGATGTCTGACAAGGTTGTGACTTCCGGCGCGGCCAAAAGCGAGCCAGCCGAGGCCAGCGCCAACGCCCACGCGGCGGCCAGACGGCCCAGGCGTGACGGCGCCGACGGCAGCCGCCAGGAGCGGCGGGCGTGGCAAAGGTTCAAGGGTTTCATAAGCAGTGAAATTCAGTTAGTTCCTCGTGAGCCAGGTTCATTGGAAGGGATTGCGATGGCCGGTGTAGGATTCATCCAGAACCGGTTTGCTCCAATCCAGTGGTTTGGCACTGTCCCAAGGGGTCCAATCGGGGTCTTCTTCCGTTACGGGAGAAGACTTGAGATAGGCGCTGCTCGTGGGCTGAAAGTCGGTGTCCTGCACGATGCTCGGGGTGATGAAGATGATGAGGTTCTGGCGATTGCGTTCCTTGCTCTCGTGGCGGAAGGCCAGGCCCAGCACCGGGAGGTCGCCCAAGATGGGGACTTTCTTGTTGGCGTTGTTGAGGTCGTCTGAAATCAAACCGCCCATGACCAGCGTGTTGCCACTGGGGATCAGCACGGTGGTCTCCATCTTGCGCGTGTAGAAGGAGTCCACGTTGTTCGCCAAATCGCCGACGGTGCTGGAGAATTTGGGGCCGAGCTTGAGGATGCCCTGTTGGACTTTCATCTCGACGACGTCGTTGGCCGTGATGCGGGGCGTGACATCGAGGCTGACGGTCAAGTTGGAGTAGGAGATGGAAGAACCGCCGGCGGTGTTAGCCGTGCCGGCTTGCACGTTCACGATGGGGAACAAGAGACCGACATCAATGGTGGCTTTCTGGTTGTCCAGCGTCACCACGCGCGGCTCGGAAATGGTCTTGGTGTCGGAGGAAGTGTTCAAGAACGACAGGGCGGCGCTGACGCCATCGGCATTGAGGAACGCAGTGGAGGGATTAAAGCCGCTGGCGGTATTGAGGCTGAGGCCTCCCAGGAGCGGGTCCAAAACAGTGGTCGTCTCCGACCGGGTGGAAGAGCGCGCGGTGGAAGTGACGGAGCGGCCGCCGGGCAGGGTGGTGGTGGTGGTGCCTCCCGGTGTGGTTCTGGTGGTTTCGCTACCGGTCAGGCCGTTGCCAAAAGTAAACTTCTGCGATTCGAGCGTGCCGGACCAGTCAATGCCCTTGGCGGTCTTCGGGTTCAAAGTGGTTTCGAGGATTTTCGCTTCAATGAGCACCTGCTTGGTGGGGGTGTCGAGTTGGGCCACCAATTGTTCAACTCCCTCGATTTCCTTCTCGGTGGCCAGCAGCACCAATTGGCTGGTGCGGACATCGGGCACCACTTTGCTGCGTTTGTCGGAAAGCGCGGTTTGGACCGAGGTGAGAATGTTGGAAGGCGCGGCATACTTGAGCTGGATGACGTGGGTCACCAACGGGTCCGGGGCCGCGGGGTCTTTGACCGTGACGCGGGCGATCCGGGTTTTCGGATCGTCGAGCAGTTGCAGGTCGTAGGTCATGAGCAGGGCAGTGAGGGCTTGTTCGGCGCTCAGGTTTTCCCAACGGATGGAAATGCTCGGCTGGACCTTGATCACGCCGCGCTCATCAGGCTGACCGTAGCCCACCTTGGGGTCCAAGATGTAATTGATGCCGGCCTGGCGCGCGAGGTTCTCAATGGCCGTGGTCAACGGCACATCCTGAAACTGGATCAGGGGAATGATGGTGCCTGAAGAAGCCGCGCCCGACGTGGAGGGTTCTCCAGCGGGGTTGGTCTGGGCCGACGCCAAACTGCAGGCGACAAGCCCCACGAGGGTCACAACGGCGAGTTTTGCTTTCATTTTTCGTTTCTCTGAGGTTGAGCTTCTGGTTGACGATTAAAAAATGCTGCTCAACTCGGGCATTTTTTAGCAGCCCCGATGCCACGCGGCGAAAAAGGGGCGGGTTTCCAATACGGGCGGTACAACTCCGAAACTTCCGAAAGAACTTTGTCCCGCAACAAGACAAGCTGACGAAGCGCGTGAGGCGCGGGTGTCCCGTTCGGGAGCGAGAATCAGTTGCTCTCGGCGCGCCGCAGGACGCGCCGCACGCCGTTCACTTCGATCACTGCGGTACCAGCCTGCACGTTGATTTCCAGGCAGACCACGCGCACGCGTTCCTTGCCGGAAACCACTTCGAGTGAATCACCGACCCCAAAATTGACATTATTGATGACGGCCAGCGCCTTGTCCGCCGAGCCGGAAACGCCACTGAGCACAAGGTCCACCACGGCGGGAGGTTTGGGGACCGTCACCGGCTTGGTCTCCTTGTTCAGATCGTAGATGCGAGTGGAGGCGGGATAGAATGGATCTCTGCCCTCCGCGGGCGAAGTTGGTATTTTGAATTCCGAACGGGGGATCGCCGACATTGCGGTTACCGACTCGTCCGTCGTCGCGGTTGCTGCTGGCGGTTCGGATTTCGCTTTGTTGGCTGGGGCTTTGGCTTGCGCGCCGAGCGCCGGGGATAACAACAGCGGAGACAGCAGGACGGCGAAGAGCCGTACCTGCCAATGGGAGATTGCGCGTCGCAAGGTGATGGATACGCGGGAGAGGTTCATAAAGGATTGGGTCTCACGAGCGCCGCGACATCCATCCGGAATGTTAGTTTCTCCTGGTCCTTGGTGGTGCCGGGGCTGCGCTCCACGTCGAGATTCAGAATGCGGATATGGGGAAACCGGTTTTCAAAATCCGCCACGAAAGCGCCCAAGTCGTGATAGTACGCGGTGCCGGAGAGAGAGAGCCGCGCCTGCTTGTAGGGAAACCGCGGCAAGAGGTTGACGGCGCCCACCTCTGCCGAGGGGCTGAACTGCGGCGGGTCCACCTTGTGCTCCACGCGGAAGGTTCGGATGGTGTTGATAATCCAGGAATACGAATCGCTGTGGGCCATGCCTTGCTCCAGGCCATCGAGCACCCCGCGCGCCTCGGCCAGTTCCGCTTCCAAGTGGTCCGCGCGTTTGATTTGCTCCTGCATCTGCCCGAGTTTGCGTTCCGCTTCCTCGGTCTGCCGGGCGAGTTGCGCGAGTTTGTCGAATTGGAGCTTGATGAGACCGTAGCCCAGCCCGGCCAACACTACGAGGGTCAGGAGGACGACCATGACAAGCTGGTTGCGTTTCTGTTTGGGCAGCTTGCTCCATTTCATCGAACCACCTCCGGGTAGCGACATTCCAAGGAGAAGAGCACGTTCGCCTTGCCCGCCTCCGGAGAGGATTGCAGGGTGAACTGTTTCAAAGTGACGGGGTTGGTCCTCTCCAGCAAGGTCTGAAAATAGGGATGCGCCGCCACCGCTTCCTTGTACTTGTCCACCTGATCCCCAGGGTTGGGCGAGGTGTCACTGCCATCGAGCGTGACGAGGATTCTTTCCGTGACGGTGGCAGGTTTGCCGGGCACGAGGCGGTTGTTGTTGGTGCGAGGCTTGGTTTCCTCGATGAAGGTATAGGTCTGCTGGGCGCGCAACCGGACCAACTGCACGTGGTCCACGCTGGTGTCTTGGAGGGCGTTGAGCAGGTTGCCGTTGAGAAAGCGATTGGTGGCGAGCTGGCTCAACGCGCCCAACTTCTGCTTCACGTCCGCGAGTTCTTTCTGATTGTTCACAATCTGCTGGTATTCGTTGGTCCGGGCATTGATGGAGGCTTCAATGCGGCCCAACTGGTTTCTGGCCAGCATGGCCTTGAGTTGCAGCGAACTGCTCCAGACGAGCACCAGGCAGATCAACAAGGCCGCCACCCAGATGGCGCGCTTCACCGGATCGCGGCGGCGCATTTCTTCGGCCGCTTGAGCTTCCGCAAGAAGATTGAGGCGAATGGGCATAGGTCAAATCCTAGTCAGAGGGCGGCCAGGGCCGCACCCACCGCCACACCCAGTTGCGGGGCCACTTGATCCAGTTCGGCCGTCTGCTGCGGCGGCAGCGCAATCTCCATGAATGAAGTCGGATTCCAGGTCCGGCATTCGATTACCAGTTCGTTCTGAAGCGACTGCAAAATGGACTCAGATCGAGCCGAGCCGCCGGCGATGAAAACCCGCCCGACGGGAAGGTCCTGCTGATGTTCAAAGAAATCTATCGAAGCGCGCAACTCGCGTCCCAAGGGGACCAGCACCGAATCCAAGGCTGGTTGCACTTCCGAGGCCATGCCGACTTTGATGCCCTCGGCTTCCGCGTAGCTGATGCTCATGGCCTCGCTCAAGGCGCTCGTCATGCGGTCGCCGCCCATGCCCACCACGCGGCAGAGCATCAGTTCGCCCTCCTGCACGATGCAAATGGAGGAGCACCGGAAGCCCACATCCACCAGTGCCACCGTCTCGCGGGAAAACACATCCGGCATCGCCAGTTCAAACGCATTCACCGGACTGATCAAACCGGGGACGATACACTCGGCGGACATTCCGGCAGCCTTCGCTCCCTCGGAATAATCATCCACGAGTTGCTTCTTGGCCCCGGCCACCAGCACGCGCTGCTTGGCCCCGCCGGCCAGCGCCCGCGCGGCTTCCGGTCCTTTGGCCCCGTTCCGCCCGGCCAGCACGTGGCAGTCGAATACGTAATTGGCCAGGTCTTGCTGGAGATAATTCCGAGAGTTGAGCTTCAAGACCGTGCGCATGTCCTCCACGGGCAGGCGTGGCATCTCCACGTGGCGAACCAGCGCGTCGCTGACGCTCACGGTGAGGGAAACCGACTTGAAGCGGGCATCCAATGCCTGGCTGACCGTTTTCAGATGCTCGGTCAGCAGGTCAACGGAGAGAGTCTTCTCAAAAATCGGCGCGTCCAGCATGGCATAGCGGCACAAGGCGAGACTCTCGCCCCGCCGTTGCAGATGGACAGCCTTCGTAGTACGGCTGCCCAGGTCCACCGCTATCATCTGGTCTCGCCGCTTTCTTGATCCGCGTTCAAAAAATGGCAGGGCCATGTCCGTCTCTTATCTGGTTCGACAATTCATTGCAAGTAGCATCTGCCCCGCCGGCGGATACGCGACACACATCGCTCGCCCGGACAGATCCAACTTCTGATCGTGAACGTAATCAGCAACAGCCGCGCCATATCGCCAGCGATGGTCGGCGAGGCGGAAGATTCATGGCCTCGGGTGTGTTTGTCGGCTGCATCCGCCCCGCTGGTTGTCCTGACTCAAGGCGCGTCTGTCTCGTTGCTGGGGCGCCGGGCGAGTTCCGCTTGGCCGGCGGACCTTACTTCAGCAACAGCAGGCTCGGGTCTTCTCCCGTCATCTGCTCCCGCGCTGCCTGCTCCAGAATCTTGAAGAGTGCCTCCAGCAAAACGGTCCGCCGCCCCTGCCACAACACGCCAAACGTGACCGGCTCGAATCCGTCCAGCGGCAACAAACGCACTTGCGGATGATATTTCATTTTCGGCACGCGCACCGTGACCCCGATGCCATAGCCGTTGGCCACATAAGTCTGGACCATTTCCACGGTGCTGACTTCAATGCTGCTGAACCAATCCACTTTCAATTTGTTCAAACCCTCCTGAAACGCGCGCCGGATCGGTTCGTTGCTGGGCACGGTGATCAGGGATTCCTCGATGCGGTCACATTCCCACAACTCCTCGGCGGCGGCCAGTTTGCTGCGCTTGGGCACCAGCAACACCAGCGGCATTTTGAACAAGGGAATCACGTTGATGCCCGCCGGTGGCCGCGCCCCCAACAGACACACCGCCAGGTCAATCTCCTGCTGCTGCAGCCAGGGAAAGACCTCGGGATCATACCCCTCGCGCAGGGTCACTTTGAGTTTGGGAAACTGCCGGTGCAACTCTTGCAGGATCGGTGGCAGATGATCGCGCAACATGATCTCGGACGCCGCGATCCGCAGGTGTTGCGAAATGCCCCCGCGCAGTTTCTCCGCCATCGGCGTCAGGTTGTCGAAGAACGGTTTGATGAAATCAAACAGTTCCTTGCCTTGCGGCGTGAGCGAAAACGGCCGCCGATGAAACAAGGTCACGCCGAGGAATTCCTCCAGTTGAATGACCTGCCCGCTGATGGCCGGTTGTTGGATGCCATAAGGCATGTTGCGCACCGCCTCGCTGATGCCGCCATGCTTTGCGACGTAATAGAAAAGCTCCAGGTGATGGATGTTCATATCAATGATTCCCGCTTCGCTCAGGCCACTGTCATCGAATTACGTCCCCTCGGCAATCACTGTTGGAAGGCGTCAATATGAATCTTGCCCGTGGCGAGGTTCGCCGTGCCGACGGCCCAGATTTGGCGCGCATTTACCCACGCGTATTTTGCTGCCGCGGTGGTGAGGCGCACATTTTCCCGCAACGACACCACCGGATTGCCCGGTTGCGGCAACGCCACGCCATCGGCAGCGAGGGCAATGCGCCAACCGTCGTCCGTCTCGATGGTGGCGCGGATGTCGAGGTCAATGCGGCCGTCCGCTCGCATCACCAGATAGTCCACTCCGCGCACTGCACCAGTCAGCCGGCCAGTGGCCCGCCCCGCAAACGCCACGTCAAACCGCGCGCCCTGCGCCGGAATCGGGGTCTTGCCACCGAGGATGTCCGGCATTTGCACGCCGTAATCCGTCATGCCCGTGATGTCGAGGTCGTAGGAATAAATGAGTTCGCCGGTCAGGTTTGGATTCATGGCCGGAGTATGCCCGGAATGAAATCCCGGGCAAGGCTTGACCGCTAAACCGGCAAACACGTGATCAACCTTGGGCTGTCGCAGCCAACGTGAGTTGGCTCAAACTGAAACGGGGGATATCAGAGCAGACTCACGTCCGCTGCTGCAAACGATTCCCAGCGAACGGAGGCATTTTTGCAGGCTCTCCTTGAACGTACGCCTAATGCGGAACTATGCGCCGGGCGGGGCGCCCGCCGCCACAGGCGAGTCGCCTGTGCTACCCACTCATCTGTGTGGTGAGCGGGAAGGGTGGCCGTGCGCCAGCACCTTGCGGGACTTGACGTGCATACGCCTCTGGCGTAGCGTCTCTCGCGTGGTCTTTGTCGAAACGCCCACGTTCACGAAGCGCGTTCTCCAATTGATGGAGGATGAGGATTACTCAGCGTTGCAGATGTATCTGGCAAAGCATCCCGATGGTGGGAAAGTGATTCCGGGCTCGGGCGGCATGAGGAAACTCAGATGGGCCGGAAGCGGACGTGGCAAGCGCGGCGGACTGCGTGTGATTTATTACTGGTGGATTGCCAAAGATCGGATTTCGATGCTGCTCGTTTATCCGAAGAACGGGCAGGACGATTTGAGTGCGGATCAGGTGAATCAACTTCGGAAAGCGCTGGAGATTTGAATTATGAAAAAAGAACTTTTTGCTGAACTTTTGAAAAGCGTGAACGAAGCCGCCGCCATCGAACGCGGCGAAGCCAAGCCCTCGCGCAAATTCGAGGTCAAGACGGCCAATGACGTTGTGCGGGTGCGCCACAAGCTTGGCTTGCCACAGATCAAGTTTGCCAAACTGCTCGGCATCAGTGAAGACACGCTGCAAAACTGGGAGCAAGGCCGACGCAAGCCCGCTGGACCGGCCAAGGTGCTGCTCAAAATCGCCGCCAAACATCCGAAGATTGTGTTGGAAACGGCAGCGTGACGAACGTGCGCTGGATGGCACGAAACCGAAGTTTGTTCAACACTCGCCCTCATCCCGGCCTTCTCCCCCGGGGAGAAGGAGAATCGTTCGCCGGTTTCTTGGAATGCCGTGAGTCGGCTATTGGCGGACGCGCATTGAGCAATCAGAAGTCGGACGATAGCTGTTCCCTCGCCTTGGGGAGAGGGTAAGGGTGAGGGAGGTCGTGAAACAAATACTTACAGCGCGGTCGCCATAGACTTCCGTGCCGATGCGCCAGGGTTTGCCGTCGCCGCCCAGGCCGCTGCGGGGAGCGCCCGCGCCCTCGCGTGCATCGGTCAACGCCCCGCTGACCGAATCGGGCGTCGTGTGACGAGGTTTCGACGAGGGCGTCGAAACCGACACGCGGGGCGCGTGTGCTCCCCTACCTTGAACGTGCGCCTGATGGCCATCGCTTCGCCGACGCTTTTCATCGTAGCGGCGTCTCGGTAGAGCGCCGCAAACTGAACTGGGAGTTTTGAATGGCGGCTTTCTGCCGAAAGCCGCTATGCCGGCCTGCGGGAATTTCTCGAAGGCAAAGCGCGGAATCTTGGTGACGACGTAATCAATGGTCGGCTCGAGGCTCGCGGGGGTTTCGCGCGTGATGTCGTTCTTGAGTTCGTCGAGCAGGTAGCCGACGGCGAGTTTGGCGGCAATCTTTTCTGATCAAATGGCGAAGCCGTCATGCCTTCATCTGACGGAGACGTTTGATCGTTTCATCGAGGAAATGCCGGAGACTACTCTCCGTTTTGCCCGCTCGGAAGAAGTCCATTTGGTCGGCCAGTTCTTTGGCAAACTCAACACCTCCAAGTGTGGGCGGATGACCGGCCTCGCGAATCGCTTTTGCAGGCATCGCCTTGTACCAGTCACGTTCACATTTCTTCTTGCCGAGTTGCGGTCGTATTCCGACGACTTGCACGAACGATTCGGGGTCTGCCAGGTACCAACGCTCGATATGTGGATCAGGGCATGCGATGACGGCCCGTTCGCGAAACGGATTTTCAACCTTAGATACGATTGACTCGCGAGCCTTGGTGAATCGCTGGCAGTTTGCATCAATAGCGATGAAAAGCAAATCGGGCATCGGGATGGACTGCGGAGACCGCAGCACGCTCTTCTGATAAACAACCAATTCTTGAAGAACTCGCCCGTGCCCGCCGCGCGCAGACCGAATATGAAGATCGAGTTGTCCTCCTTCTTGCTTGGCTATTCGCGTAAGGATTGCCTTCAGGAATTCTTCATGCGCGCGATCCTCGACAAAAAGATCGGCCGTGAGGAGACTACTCATCTAACATCCCCCGAAGCATGAGACTCTCAAACAAACCATCTTCATTCCCGGTAGTAAGCGCCTGAGCGATTTCCCGATCCTGGAACAGCGGCCCCGTTACATCAAAACGAGCCACATCGCTACCTCCGGGTTTCTGTCGGACTCGGAGGAGCGCAATCTCTCTCGGTCGTTTTTCCGCTCGCCTGAGCATTGCATCGCAGAAAAGCGAAGAGTGCGTCGTCACCAAAAGTTGTCGGCCCTGCTCAAGCGCCAGCGCGCACAACAGTTCGACAATCAATTCCAGTCTGCGAGGATGCACGCCATTCTCCGGTTCTTCGAAGGCCAACAGCCCGCCACTCCATGGATTGACCGCAATTGCGCACAACGCCAATACGCGAAGCGTTCCTTCCGAAACGATGCGAGATGAGAAGTCTGTGCCTGCTTGCCTTACTTGGATGTCGAGTGTTCCCCGCCTTTTATCCAAATCCACAACCAAATCTTCCACGCTTGGGATCAACGAGCGCAGGGTGCGTTTCACCGCCTCAAAATGCTTCGGGAATTCGCCACGCAAGCGATAGAGGAATGGCGCAATATCCTCCCCAAGTACGCCGATATCGCGAACATCGGCGGGGGGGCGCGCTGAACGCATTGCCACGCGGGGGTCCAAGTAATACGTTCTCCAGCCGGCCAATTCATTCCGGCAACGTTCGACCGGACGGTACTCTACTCCACTCAACCTCGGATCTGAGAGAAGCGAGTGATTCAATCCTATGGGCTCCTGACGAGGGTGTGCCGGGCGGCTCTTGCGACGGATTCGGAGTTCGGCTGAACTTGATTGATTGTCTCTACTCTGGATTTCGACCCGCTCAATTGCAGGGTTCCCCTTTGGATCGCCTCGCTTCCCCAAAACCGCCAGGTACTCGTCTTGAACCGAAAGGCCACCGCTTCCAGGCTGAATCTCCACCGCCACCCGATAGCGAAAAAGCTCTTTGCCAACAGCCAAATCCGCTTCAAGGGAGAATCGCGCAGACTCACTGCTTAGCAGAGCGGCCAGCCCGCCGTGCGGAAATGAAAACGCTTCGATCGGATAGCCGCGAATCGGTTCTGAAAGGGCGTCCGAGATTGTTCTTGTTGTGCCGATGCGGGAAAGCGCTTGGACCGCGTCCAGAACATTGGATTTCCCGGCGGCATTGGGACCAAACAGCACCGTCAGGCGCGGTAATTCAACCTCAACGTCGGAAAGGGACTTAAAGCTTTGAACTCTTAACCGTCGCAACATTCTTGCGCAGGCTAAATAGCGCTCAGTGTCTTTGCAAGGAGGTATGCGGCTTTCAATTCTTCGCCCGCGCCAACTCCTCCTCGAAATCCACGATTTCCTTTATCTGCACCAAGAACCAACGGTCAATCTTCGTGAGGTTGAAAATCTCCTCGATGGTGAAGCCGGCGCGGAGGGCGTGGCGGATGAAGAAGATGCGTTCGGCGTTGGGCACGCTCAGTTTGCGGCTGATGACGTCGCGCGGCAGGATGTCGCGGTCGCCATAGACTTCCGTGCCGATGCGCCACGGTTTGCCGTCGCCGCCCAGGCCGCTGCGGCCAATTTCGAGCGAGCGCAGGCATTTTTGCAGGCTTTCCTTGAACGTGCGCCCGATGGCCATCGCTTCGCCCACGCTTTTCATCTGCGTGGTGAGCGTGGGGTCGGCTTGCGGGAATTTCTCGAAGGCAAAGCGCGGAATCTTGGTGACGACGTAATCAATGCTCGGCTCGAAGCTGGCGGGGGTTTCGCGCGTGATGTCGTTCTTGATTTCGTCGAGCAGGTAGCCGACGGCGAGTTTGGCGGCGATCTTCGCGATGGGAAAGCCGGTGGCCTTGGACGCCAGAGCGGAGCTGCGGCTGACGCGCGGGTTCATCTCGATGATGACCATGCGGCCGTTCTCTGGGCTGACGCCGAACTGGATGTTCGAGCCGCCGGTCTCGACGCCCACGGCGCGGATCACGGCGAAGCTGGCGTCGCGCATGATCTGGTATTCCTTGTCGGTGAGCGTCTGGATGGGCGCGACGGTGATGCTGTCGCCGGTGTGGACGCCCATGGGGTCGAAGTTTTCGATGGAGCAGATGATGACGCAGTTGTCGGCCTTGTCGCGCATGACTTCCATCTCGTATTCCTTCCAACCGAGGAGGGATTCTTCGATGAGAATTTCGTTCACGGGCGAGAGTTCGATGCCGCGCTTGGCAATCTCTTCAAATTCTTCGCGGTTGTAACCGATGCCGCCGCCGGTGCCGCCGAGGGTGAACGCGGGCCGGATGATGAGCGGGAAGCGTCCGATCTTGTCGGCCACGGCGCGGGCTTCGTCCATGTTGTGGGCCGTGCCGGAAATGGGCACGTCGAGGCCGATGCTCAACATGAGCTGCTTGAAGGCTTCGCGGTCTTCGCCTTTGTGGATGGCCTCGGGTTTGGCGCCGATCATTTCCACTCCGTATTTGTCCAGCACGCCGGTGCGGTGGAGGGCCATTGCCGTGTTCAGGGCGGTTTGGCCGCCGAGGGTGGGGAGGAGGACGAGTTTATTTCGTAGCGGCGTCGAGGGCGTTCGCCGCGGTTAGCCCCAGTTATTTTGGGCGCGCAGCCGTGGCC
>JAHCLO010000047.1 GCA_026125285.1 Verrucomicrobiia bacterium
GGGGGGCGCCCCCCCCCGCCCCCCCCCCCCCCGCTTTTTCTTGGCGCGCCGCCCCCCCCCCCCCCGCTACGCCGACAGGCACACCCATCCGCTTCATCTCCTCCAACTCGCGCACGATGATCTTCTCGACGGCTTCGGGTGTGATGGGTTCGATGTAGGTGCGGTCGGCGAACTCCGGGTCGGTCATGATGGTGGCCGGATTCGAGTTCACGAGGACGACGCGGTAGCCTTCTTCCTTGAGGGCTTTGCAGGCTTGGGTGCCGGAGTAATCGAATTCGCACGCCTGGCCGATGATGATGGGGCCGGCGCCGATGATGAGGACGCTGTGGATGTCAGTTCGCTTGGGCATGGAAATTCCTGGCGGAAAGCGTGTGCGAGTCGAACAGGCGGGACGCCTGTGCCACTGCGATGAGGACGTTGTGGATGTCAGTGCGTTTGGGCATTCTTCAGTTGGTTCTGCCGGCGGGACGCGCGGCAGCACGCTTCAAACGGCTCAGATGAAACACAGACTTGGCGCTGAAAGCGAGAGGGAAAAACGCTCCGCGAAAAACCTGAAGTCCCAAGCTCGAAAGAAATCCGACTTGTGAGGCTGGCCTGAGATCGCAGCCGGTCACCCGAACTGCGGGAGCGCTCATTCGGATACTCTTTGCACCCGCCCGGTCATGGGCACAAAACGCACGGGCAGGACGGCGCGGCGCTCCATTTTCTCGCCGCGTTTGGTGAGCAGGATCAAATCCTGATTTCCCGAAGGACCGACGGGGATGATCATCCGCCCGCCGTCTCGCAACTGAGCCACGAGCGGTTGCGGCACGTCTTCGGGTGCGCAAGTAACGATGACCGCATCGAAGGGCGCGGCTTCCGGCCAGCCTTGGTATCCATCACCCGCCCGCACGAAGATGTTAGTGTAGCCAAGGCGCTTCAGATCGGCTTCGGCGCGTTGAGCCAGCGGCTCGACGATTTCGATCGTGTAAACTTCCTTCACCAGTTCGGCGAGCACTGCGGCCTGATAACCCGAGCCCGTGCCGATTTCGAGCACGCGCTCGGTGGGTTGGGGATCAAGCTGCTCGGTCATGAAGGCGACGATATAAGGCTGTGAAATCGTCTGGCCGTGACCGATGGGTAACGGATGGTCCCCGTACGCCTGGTGACGGAACTGTGCCGGCACGAGTTCGTGGCGAGGAACCTTTTCCATGACCGCCAGCACGCGCGCATTGGTGATGCCGCGTCCCGGTCCCGATAGTTGTTCTTGAACCATGCGTTTGCGTTCGACGGCGAACCGATCCTGAGTGGGGCTTACGGCGCCGTTGGCCGGGCCGTGCCCACAACTCCACAGGAACGCGAACCCCGGAACAAGTGCAAGCCCCAAAAAGCGGTTCAGGCGATGGCTTTTCATGCCCCCAATCTACTCCGGTTTCTGGCGCCGGCCATAGGCAATTCGCCAGGCGATCAAGCCGATCCCAAGCGTGGCCAGGCCAGCCAGGCTTGGCCCTGGATTGCCGGCGATGCTGAATCCCGATACCGCCAGAACGAAAATGAGGAACAAAGCCGGCACCCAGGGCCAGCCGGGAACATGCACCTCTGGTCCTTCCTTGAGGCGCACCCGGATCAGCCCCACCACGGCTGCGGCGGTGGAAAGCCCCAAGGTAAATCCGATGTAGGTGAGTAATTGCGAAAGTTCGGACGACCACAGGATGGCCAAGCCCAAGAATGTCTGGAACAGAATGGCAGCACGGGGCGGGCCTTCCGGCGGGAACCGGAGAAACCCGGGCAGGTAACCATCCTCCGCCATGCGCGCATAGACGCGCGGCCCCGCCATCAACAAGGATGAGACGGACGTGGCCAATGCTATCCCGATGAGCGCCGTCGTGAAATCGGCAAAAGCGGCGCCGCCGATGGCCTGAGCCGCGATTCGTCCCACCTCAGGTTTGCCCGCGAGCACTTCAACCGGTGCCGCATAAACAAAGACGGTGTTCAATGCCAGATAAAGAACCATCACCACGGCGGCACCCCAAACCATGGCGCGAGGCACATTGCGCTCCGGGTCGCGAATCTCTCCCCCGATATAGATGGCCGCGTTCCACCCGGAATAGCTGAAAGAAATCCACACCAGCGCCACCGCAAAGGCGGCGATGGGAAACCCTTCCGTGGCGGCGGCGGGCGCTCCCGGCTCCAGCCGGGTTGCCGCCACTCCCACCAGACCGGCAATCAACAGTAACTTGGCCAGGACGGCGCAGTTCTGGACCCACGCCCCGCGCCCCACGTGGGTCGCGTGCAGGGCGGCAAACAACAGGATCAGGGCCGAACCGGTCAAGCGTGGGGTCGAAAAGGGCAACCAATCTTTCAGGTACTCCCCAAACCCCAGGCTCGCCGCCGCGAGCGGGGCGGAAAAACCGACAAGCAATGAGATCCACCCGGCGATATATCCCGCCGCCGGATGTAGCGTGCGGGCGAGGAAAATATACTCGCCCCCGGATTCCGGGATTCGGCGGGCCAAACCTCCGTAGGAAAGTGCGCCCAAGAGCGCCAACAATCCACCAACGAACCATGCGGCAAGCAATTGTTCGCGGGAAAGATGGTCCAACTGATAGCCACTGGTCGTGAATACACCTACCCCGATCATGCTTGCGACGACCAGGGCAGTGGCGGTGAAGAGACTAAGTTGTCGCTGCGGCAGCATCGCGGAGACTACACCGGAGCGCGGGGCGAAATCCATCTTTTCGCCGCACGAGCTTCGCACGGGCGAAAGCGGGTCATGGCATTACTGCCAACCGATAAAACCGCTGCGGCTGACCGCTGATTTCATCTTCAATGACCAATGAATCGGTTTCTGCCATCACCGGCAGCCCAAGCGGAAGCCAGCCCGCATCCCCAAGATCATCCCTGCATTCGAGTTGATAGGTGAAACCAGGCTGGACGGCGAAACTCAATTGCACCTTGCCGTTACCGGGCAGACTGGCCGTGCCGGTCGGCGGAATCAAGTTGGGCGCACCCGCTGTGGGCGCACCCGCGCGCCAGTTCACCGGATCATTGCCATAGTGGGCCGCCACGATGCGCTGGAGAGAAGCGCCGCCGCCGTCGGCGGCCACGGGCCACGGCGGGTCGTCATCGTAACTGATGCTTTCCACGAGCAGTTGCGGAACAAAACCGGCATCCGGGCGGGCGGGCGATTGCGGCGTATCGGGTCGCCAGAGTTCGAGGGTTTCGCCGGCGTTGTCCAATTTGCCTGAGAACGGCCCGACCAAGGAACCACTCGCGCCGTGGCGGGATTGAAACGCCGTCAGCGCCGCGGCATCCGTCGCCGGATTGAACGGCACCACAATCAACGTGCCGTGCGGTGGAATGACGGTATTCAGCGGAAACTGAAAACTCACCGCGTTGGCCAGCCGCCAGACATTCGTGGGATACGCCGGGTCGAACAGTGGAACATGCGTGTCAGTCAGATTCAGCAGTTCGATGAATTCCTCCATGTCCGGCGCATTGGTGCCGAAGTCCGGCGGGTGATACATGATCTCGTTGATCACGACCGGGCCGATGAGGGGATAGGCGTTCGTAGCACCGGCGCCGGTGCGGAATTCCGCGATCATTTCTGGACTGTCCATGCCAAACGTGCGCTGGCGCAACGCGACGAAATCCACGCCGACGCTCGTTTGGTGGCGTCCAAGCGACACGCCGTTCGCCGTCGCGCCAAAGGAAAGTCCCGCGCGATAGCCCGTCAGATTGCCGCCCGCATCGGCTTCCGAGAGATAGGCAGAATCGCCGAGCGCGGAATTGAAACTGAAGAGCGGTGGCACGTCGGCTTCACCGTCCGGTGGGCCGAATTGATACTGATAGAACACCGCAAAGCCAGCGGGCGAAATCGTCGTGCCATCGGGAATGCGATAGCGTTTGAGATCACTCTGGCTGTCGCTGAGATACCAGCCGCCAATGTGGACCGGGCCGGCCGTCGGGTTGTGGAGTTCAATCGCGTCTTCGAGCGGCACGTCGGTGTGCGTGAGCACTTCGTTGATGACCACGTTGGTGAGCGGCAGATAATTCGCGCTGCCGGGCGTGGGCGTGGTTGAAAAACTCACGATGTTCGCGGCGCCATCCGGCAGGCGGCCCTGCGAAACGCCATCCGCCTGCAAACCGAAATCCACGGCGTCAATCAAGTTGGTGTTCGCGGCATAGAGGCGCAGCGTTTCGCCATCCCGGGCGAGCGCGAACGCGGTGTGATTGGCGCCCGCGCTCTTGCTGCCGCTCGCGGTGAATTGCACCCACTTGCGCCCGCCGATGTAACTCAACGGCGCGATGGGCGACTGGGTGATGCCAGTGATGGAAGGATCGTCCGTGATGAACAGCCCGCTCAGGTTTATGGGCAACGTGCCGGTGTTGTAGAGTTCAAACCAATCATCGCCGGACAACGGTGCGGCCATCCATTCATTGATGCGCAGGGCGGTAACGGGGCCGAGCACGGCGGCAAAGGTATTGGCCGCACCGGGCGTCGGCGCGATGAGCAACCGCCACTGACCGGCGGTCCGGCCGATGGATTGGTCCTCCAGTTGGAAACCGTATTCGACCCAGTCCACGGGTTGGCCCGCGAGGTTGAACAAATACACCGCACCACTCTCGCCCGGCAGATTGAAGCCGGCGTTGAGCGGGCCGTCCGCACTCGTCGAAGCCGCGCGCGCGCCGTCGCACCAGATCACGAGATGACCATTCGCTGGAATGTTGATGCCGGACGGAATAATCCAGCGCCCATTCGCCGTGCTGGAGCGGCCAATTCCGAGCCCGCCCACGTCCACCGTGCTGCCGCTGCCATTGAACAGTTCCACGAAGTCCGTGAAGTTGCCCCACGGACTGACCACGGCCCGCTGATTCCGGGCCAGCACTTCGTTGAGCAACGGACCGGTCCAGGAAAGCACGTAATTTGGCCCGCCCGGACTCACGCTGCCCGGGAATGCCACAATGTTCGCCGCACCGTCGGGCAGGCGGCCTTCAGACACAGCCTCGGTTTGCGGGCCATAAGTCACCCGCTCCAGTTCAGCGGCGGTTTCGTCGTAGAGCACAATGCTCCCGCCGGCGGCCGGCAGTTTGAATTCCAGATGACTCGCACCCGGCAACTCGTCGGCGAACAATTGCACAAAACCGTTCGGGGCCACGAAGGAAAGCGCGTGATACTGAAACAACTGATTGCTCGTGCCGAACCCGAGTCCGCGCAAGGCAACGGGCAACGTGGCGGAGCGATTGTAGAGCTCGATCCAGTCCTCGCTGCCCGGCGGCGAATCCGCGAGCCATTCGTTGAGCGCGAGGTTGGTGGGCGCGGCGAGTGGCGTCGCCTCGTTCTCCCCGTCTGGCGTGGGAATCGTCAGCCGCCATTCATCGCCGACACGGCCCACCGTGTAGTCGGTCAGTTGCAGACCAAACGTGAGCGCGTCCACCCGGTTCGTATTCGCGTCGTAGAGCGAAACGGTTTCGCCGTTCTTCCCGAGCGCGAACCCGGCGTGCAGGCCGGGCGAATTGGTGGCGCTGTCGCACCAGATCACCAGATAGCCGTTCGCGGGAATCACGGTGTCGGGGGGGAACACAAACTTCTGCGCATTGCCGCTGTCCGTGAGACTCCAGTTTGCGATGTCCACCGGGCTGCCGCTGCGATTGTGCAACTCGACCCAATCAGGATTCGTGCCGTCATTGGTCACGCTGCCTGCGTTATCCGCTGCGATTTCATTGAGCACCACGTCGCCCAAGGCTGGCGCCGTGGGCGGCAAACCGGGCGTGCCGTTGACCACAGAACTCGCGCGCCAGTTGGAGGGCGCGTTCGGGTCGCCGCGCGGGTCAATGATCTCGAGCGAATAACCGCCACCATCCGGCGCCGTCGGCCAGCCGGCCTCGTCATCGTAATGCACGGCAATGACGGTGTTCCCGTTCGCGTCGAGAATGGCGATGCGTTCGCCGCCATTGGAGAGATTGCCGGAAAAATAACCGGACACGCTCACGCCTGGGTAACGAGTCGCGAACAGCGCCGGGTTCGCATTGTTTGCCAGCACCAACACCGCGCCCGGTGGCAAAATCGTTTCCACTGGAAACACGTAGTTGATGCCCTGAAAACTGAACCCGCTCAGATCCAACGGCAATGCGCCCACGTTGTGCAGTTCGATGAACTCATACGCGTCGCCACCGATGGGGTTGTAATTGATTTCCGTAATGCGCAACGGCAGCCCGAACTCGCCGACGGTGAACGACGCCTCGTTGAGCGCGCTCCAGTTGCCGCCGACGAGTGCCCGCGCCTTGACGACGACGGAGTTGTTGAGTTGCACCGGGCTGTTGTAGGCAACCGCCTGTGGCGAAACCGCCCCGCTGCCGTACAGGCGCGGGTCCACGCCGTTGGTGGTGTAGTAAATCGCTCCCGCAGGGGCAGACATCGTGAGGTCGAAGCCGGCGGCTACGCGCCCGCCGTGCTGGTTGAAGCCCGGGGCGACGACGGCGGGATAGACTCCGGCGGACCTGAACTGATTGAGCACGGTGGTTGTGCGTGTGGGGAAGTAGTTGTAGCTGTCCGCATGGCCGGAAGTGTTGGTCCAGCCCAGCAGGGCGAGCAGCTCCGGTATCCAGTCACCTTCGCGCGTGAGAGGGTTGTTCGACCGGTCCGTGCCGTAGTCACCGGAATCGCCCCAGCGGGCGGACTCACCGACCATGGCCGCGTCAATCTCGCGGATGCGTTTCAAATAGAGCGCGGCGGGCTGGTTGCCAACGGGGTTGTCCAGCGGCACGGGCGCAGTGGAATTCACTGAAAAAACGCCGCCGTTGAAGAAGTGCCGATGCACGTGGTCCGCGAAGCGAAGCCGGAACTCCGGGTTGGCGCGGAGCAACTGGAACAACTCGGTGGGGCCGCCATTGTTCGTGATGGAAAGCCGGTTTTCATTGAGGCTCTTTAGCACGTGCTCGGCATCCCAACTGAGATAGCGCCAGCGTCCCTCGGCGGTGCGGCGGCGGCTGGCATACCAGTTTTGGTGCGCCCAATCGTTGTTGCCCGCCCAGTAATTGATGATCATGTAGTCCACGAACCAGGGCAGGTCGAGATGCTGTTGGAGGGTTTCGTAAGTGGCAGGGTTGGCCAACCCGCTCCGCGCCAGCGCAAACATCTGATTGTAGGCTTGATTGCTGCCGGCGACCACGTTGTTCGGGTTGTGCCGCAGCACGTCGTATTCGGAATCATCGCCCCCAAAGTAATCCCGCGCGAACTGGTCGTCCGGTCGCTCGTGAAGTCCGGTGATGCCCCAATAAAGGCCGTTGAGATAGACGTGCATGAAGCGCCAGTGGGCGCTGACGCCGCTGGCAGCCAGTTGCAGGTCGCTCATGAACGTGTCGCGCACATACTGCGCGCGCACGCGTTGGTCCTCGGTGCTGGATCCGCCGTTGTAATGCCACACATAGTTCAGGCCATTGTCGAGAATGAGGGTGTTGAACCGCGTCACCGTCGAGTCCGGGAACAGCGGGTATTGGAGACTGCGGGCGCCGAAACTGCCCTTAAACAGGAGCCGCATGGAAAGCTTCTTCGATTTCCAGGTGCTGCCCTGATCATCGGGACTGGTGCCACCCTGAATTTCCAGACCTGCCGGTTCGCTGAAACCTTGTGAACCATCGGGCAGAATCAACTCAACGTTCACTGGCTGTTGATTCCAATCTTCCCGCCGCACATAGACTCCTTGGGCCGTGCCAAAAAGCAAATTGACGTCGGTAACGATGGACAGCGAGGGCAATTGCCGCAATCCGGCGCGGATCACCGCCGCGTTGTCGCCCTGGTTCACAATGTCCGGGTCCATCTCATAATCCGCCGGAATGGAATTCTTGGGAGCAGGGGAGGCCCAGACGGCAGGGAACCCGGCCGGGTTGGCGGGTTGAGTAACGACGTGATCCGGGAAGAGGTAGGTGTGGGTCGTGGGCAAGGAAGGCAGCCAGCCAGTCTGAAATGCCACGGCGCGCAGCAGCACGGCCGCTTTGAACGGCTGTCCGGCGATGCTGATGGGGCTGGTGTAGAGGGGGCTGCTGGCCGTGGGTACGCTGCCGTCCAGTGTATAGCGGATTTGCGCCCCAGAGGTCGTGGTCGAGAGCACCAAATTGAACGGTTGGTCAAACAAACTGCTCTTGACCGACGCCACGGGCGGCTGCACGAAGCCAGAAACCAGGCTGGCCATGTTGTTGGCCGTTCCGGGTGTGGGCGAGGCGAAATACGCGGGTGTGTTGCTGACGGTCAATCCGTAGGCAATATCCCCGCGTTGCTCAGGGAAGCCGGGTGCAAACTCATGGACCGGCTGGGCCGGGAACTGGGCGTTGTAAAGCCCAAGATAATCGCCCGCCAGATTCAGCCGGAAATTGGTGTGCAGTTTTCCCCCCGGCGCGGTGGGCTTGCGGTCTTTGCCGGAGGCGTACACCAGAAGGTATTGTCCCGCGTTGAGCGTGATGGCGGGGAACGTCCATTTGCCGGGCACGGCGGGATCGTCGGTGAGCGACCATCCGAGCAGGTTGACATTGTTCGCACCGCGATTGCGGAGTTCGATCCAGTCCTGCTTTTGTCCGTCCTCGTCCAGCAAGCCGGTCAGGTTGTCGGCCAGGAACTCGTTGATGACGATGTCGCCAAAGGCGGCGTTGCTATCAAGCAGATAATTCCACCCGGCACCACCGAAGAGGTTGGCCGCCGGAGAGGTGTCGCGAATCTCGTGCCCGCCCGCCCATGTGATGGCCACCGCGCCGGGGGCTGGTGTCGCAAGTTCAAAGGTGTATGGTCCGGCCAGTTCGCCGCTGACCGCCGTGGCCGGTTGACCATTGATGAGAAGGTCCGTTGCATCCACACCGCTGACCGGTTCGTTAAAGGTTAATTGAATTCGATCCAATGCCCCGACCGTGGCCCCGGGCACCGGTAGCGCGACGCTTACCACCGGCGGGACCGTGTCGGTTAGCGAATACTCCCAGAATCCTCCAGGAGCGGCTTCATCGAAGCGGTAACCCTCCAGGTCGGTGATTGCCTGGTTGACATCGAACTGAATCTGCACGATCCCCGGCAAAGGCTGGGTGAAGCCAAAGATGTAACCATTGCTCCCCGTGGCACTCACGGAACTGGCCGGCAAGCCATTGATCAGCAAGTCGGAGGCGCTCACACCGGTAACCGGTTTGTTGAAATAAACGGTGGCCTGCGTCAACGCGGTCACGGTCGCTCCGGCAGGCGGATTGACGCTCGTGATGACTGGCGGGTTCGTGTTGAGCAAAGTCGCCGTCATCTCAAGGTTCAGATGCAAGTCGCTGCTTGTCAGATTCCGGTTGATCAAATGCACCGCCATCCAGTTCGTGCCGGGCACCAGGAGGCTGGCCGCATCGCTCAACAGAACGCTGACTTCGACCGGTGCGGTGCCAATCGCGACCGGGGCGCCGGCGTTGTAGGCTTGTTCTCCGTCGTAAACGTTGAAGCGCTGAACCTCCACCCCGTTGATCCAGACGATGAATCCGTCATCAATCACCTCCCGGAGCATCACCGAAGTGATGGCCGCGGGATCGGCGACCAGGAAGGTCCGGCGCAGGTAAACGGTGGTGTAGCTGGTGCGCATGTCCGAGAGGACCGTGCCGCCGGTGATGCCCCCAAGTCCGTAGTAGAAAGGCATGTTGCCGGAGAGCCAGGAGGAGTCATTGAAACCCGGTTGCCGCCACGCGGTGGTGGGATTGGAAGCTTCATTTGTCCCCTTCTGCCAGCGCCAACTCGAGCCAAACGGAATCAGCGTTTCTTGCGCCTGGGCGGATGCCAGGATGCAACTGCCGATAATCAGCGATAAGCCGCACCACGACTTGAGCTGCGGAGAATGCGTCCGTTTGCGGCGGGATTGACAGGTAGCCTTGCTGGATTCCTTGGTGCCGTTGCAGTGCTCAACAAACATAATACTTGGCGGAAACGTATCACCCGCCGCGCCGGCTGTCATCCGGGATAGTCGCCGGCTTCTTGGAGGATGGCTGTGACTCCGACAAAAAAGCATGTTGGCGACGAACTGAGGAAACGGAGTCTGCGCGCATACCCCGGCGTTCTAAAGCCTTCGCCTTGCAGGCTTGCTGCTAAAACAATCTGCTCTGATTCCCGCCCGTTGGTTTGATCCCCAGCTTGGTGTAACTCAACTCCGTGGCCACGCGCCCTTGCGGCGTGCGCTTGAGGTAGCCTTCCATGATCAGATACGGCTCATAGACCTCCTCCAGCGTGTCGGATTCCTCGCCCACCGCCACCGCGAGGGAACTCACCCCCACCGGTCCGCCACCGAACTTGACGATGATCGCTTCGAGGATGCGTTTGTCCATTTCGTCCAGCCCGTTCTGGTCAATCTCCAGCATGGCGAGCGCGCGGTCGGCCACCTCGCGTGTGATGCGGCCATCATGGCGCACCTGAGCGTAATCCCGCACGCGGCGAAGCAGATTGTTCGCAATGCGCGGGGTGCCGCGGCTGCGCCGGGCGATTTCAAACGCGCCGTCCTCCTCGACTTCCACGTTCAGCAACCTTGCGGAGCGCAAGACGATCTTCTGCAAATCCTCCGCCACGTAATAATCCAGCCGCTCGCGCACGGCAAACCGCGTGAGCAACGGCGCCGTGAGCAACCCGCTGCGCGTCGTCGCGCCAATGAGCGTGAAGCGCGGCAGGTTCAACCGCACGCTGCGCGCGTTCGGTCCCTGGTCAATGATGATGTCCAGTTTGAAATCCTCCATCGCCGGATAGAGGTATTCCTCGATGGTCTTTTGCAGGCGGTGAATTTCATCAATGAACAACACGTCGCCCGCTTCGAGATTGGTGAGCAACCCGGCGAGGTCCGCGGCTTTTTCAATGGTCGGTCCGCTGGTGCTCTTGAGGTTGGTGCCCATCGCCTTGGCAATGATGTTGGCGAGCGTGGTCTTGCCGAGACCGGGCGGTCCGTTGAGCAGAATGTGATCAATGGCCTCGCCGCGTTGCGTGGCGGCGGCTACGGCGATTTCCAGCCGTTCCTTGACCTTGGGTTGACCAGTGAACTCGGAAAAGAGCGACGGCCGCAGCGTCAGTTCCAACGCGGCGTCCGGTTTGTTGAGAGTGGCGACGGGCCGTTCAGCCATGGCGCAGGAGCATGGGCAAACGCGGAAAATCCCGCAAGCTTGCAACTGCCAACGATCACAAAACGCCGGCGCATAACAAAAACGCTTGGGGAGCGTACGCGCCTCGCGTGCGTCCGGCTGCGCCGCGCAGCCGAAACGACGCGCACCATCGCGCGTCGAAACGAGCGCGGTTGACGAGGGCGTCAACCGTCGCACGCGAGGGCGCGGGCGCTCCCCTTGTCCGCACGTTACTGCTGCGACCAGTTCCAAATCGCGGACAAGACTGTCCGCGCTCCGGGAGAATCGTCGCGGCCTGCAACGATATCGAGTGATACTGATAGTGTGCAACTCTGCTACTGCCGGACAAAGACGGAGGCATTACGGCGACCAGCAGATTTGCCTGTTACGAACTTTCGTGACCCGTTAAGCTTTCGGGCCATGAAAACAACGGGTTGTTTTTGGGCTGCTGGGTTCGCGGGGATCATCGCATTTGTCGCACCCACGGTTGGCACTGCCCAGGGGACTTTGGCAAAGCTCCGCGCCGTTCCGTTCACCGACGTCAAGATCACCGATGCCTTCTGGTCGCCGCGACAGGAGACGAACCGCATCGCCTCCATTCCGGTGAATCTCGAGAACCTGGAGAAGGCGGGCAATCTGGAGAACTTTCGCCTCGCCGCCAAAGGCGCGCGCGAAGGTTATCAAGGTCCCGTCTTCATGGACTCCGACGCTTACAAGGCGCTGGAGGCTGCCTCGTATTCGCTCGCCACGCATCCTGACCCGGCCTTGGACGCGCGGTTGGATGAAATCATCGCCACGCTCGCCGCCGCGCAACAGCCGGACGGATACTTGAACACTTACTTCATTGTGAAGGAGCCGACGAAGCGCTGGACGAATCTGCGCGACTGGCACGAGCTGTATTGCGCGGGCCACCTGTTCGAGGCCGCCGTCGCGCATTACCAGGCCACCGGCAAGCGCAGTTTCCTGAATGTGGCCATCAAGCTGGCCGACAACCTTGACTCGGTGTTCGGTTCGCCGCCCAAGCGCATGGGCTATCCGGGCCACCCCGAAACCGAGCTGGCCCTGATCAAACTCTGGCGCGTCACCGGCGAGCGGCGTTACTTCGAGTTGGCGCGCTTCTTCGTGGAGAATCGTGGGCGCAAATTCTTTGCCGAGGAACATAAGACTCCGCTTGACCGTTACGACGGCAGTTATTGGCAGGACGACGTGCCGATTTACCAGCACCGCAACATCAAAGGCCACGCCGTGCGCGCCGCCTACCTGATGTCTGGCACGACGGATGTCGCGGCGGAAACCGGCGATGAACGTTTGCTCACGATGTTGAACCGCGTCTGGCGCAACACGACCGAGCGTAACATGTACCTCACCGGCGGCATCGGCCCGAGCGCGCACAATGAAGGCTTCACGGTGGATTACGATCTGCCCAACGCCACGGCTTACCAGGAAACCTGCGCCACGGTCGCACTCGCCCAGTGGGGTCATCGCCTCGCATTGCTCTACGGCGATGCGAAGTATGCCGACGTGGTTGAGCGGGCGCTTTACAACGGCGTGCTGGCGGGTGTTTCACAGGACGGCACGAAGTTTTTCTACGTTAACCCGCTGGAAAGTGCCGGGCGGCACCATCGCCAGCCGTGGTTCGGCTGCGCGTGTTGTCCGCCGAATGTCGCGCGCACAATTGCGTCGCTCGGTGGTTACGCCTATGCCGTGAGCGACGATGCGCTCTGGGTGAACCTTTACATTCAGGGTTCGGTGAAAGCGAAAGTCGCCGGAATACCGGTCGAACTGAAGGTTACAACTGATTATCCGTGGGATGGGAAGGTGGTGATCGAGCCGGTCGTGAAACAGCCGACGTCGTTTGAACTTCGCCTCCGGTTGCCGGCCTGGTGCGAGACTCCATCGCTCTTGGTGAATGGGCGAAGGATTTCTCCGCTCCAGACCGAGCAAGGCTACCTCGTCGTGAAGGACAAGTGGAAGCGCGGCGACAAGATTGAACTGAACCTGCCGATGCCCGTTCAACGCATGGCGGCCAATCCCAACGTCAAAGCGAATCATGGTTTGCTGGCCATCCAACGCGGGCCGCTGGTTTACTGTCTCGAACAGTGCGATCAAAGCGAGCCTTTGGCGGCGATGTTCGTCCCGGCGGGCGCGGAGTTGAAACCGGAAAAGCAGAAGTCGTTGCTCGGTGGCGTGGTGGCCATCAAGGGGATGGCGGAAATCGCCGAAGATCAGAATTGGCGGAGAACACTCTACCAACCGGCCAATGTCTCCCGGCGGGTTCCGTTCCAAGCGATTCCCTATTACGCTTGGGACAATCGCCAGGCCGGCGCGATGAAGGTCTGGCTGCCCACTGCGCCGCTTGTCCCGCCCGTCGGTGGCCTTGAAGCGGAGGCGAAAGTCACGATGAGTTTCGCCAACGACAATTGTCAGCCGCAGGGTGTGAACGACGGCATCGAACCGAAGAGCAGCGGCGAACAACCGGCGGCGAATTGTCATTGGTGGCCGCGCAAAGGCACCGAGGAATGGGTCCAATACACCTGGTCGAAGCCGGTGACCGTCACCGGCACGAAGGCGTACTGGTTCGATGACACGGGCCGTGGCCAATGCCGTATTCCCGTTTCGTGGCGGATTCAATTCCTCGACGGCCAGAACTGGAAACCGGTTGCCGCGAAGGGAAACTACTCGGTTGCGAAAGACAAGTGGTGCGAGGTTGAGTTCGAGCCGGTGCAAACGGCCGCGCTGCGATTGGTGGTGAAGCTGCAGGACGGCTGGTCCACTGGCGTACATGAATGGAAAGTCATGGAAGCGGAGGAACAGTGATGAAAGTGCAACTGCCCTTAAGTCAACCGCAAGATCGTCGTAGCGCAGACGTGCCCGCCTGTCAGTATCGCTCGGCTTTGTCGCGGGCTGCGACGGCTTTCTGGGAGCGCGGACAGCCTTGTCCGCGAGTCCAAAGTGCTGGCAAACGAACATGCGGACAAGGCTGTCCGCGCTCCGTGGGTTGCGGATTCGCCGCGCCGCGCTGCATCGCTGAATTATATACCGCGGATCACTCTTTGGCTAATCTGGGCATGGAGTGGGGAGCGGTTCGCCGACTGCAAGTCGGCGATACGGCAGATTTTAAATCTGCGCTACGCTGATGTCGCGTCCGTCAACACACGCCAAGACCGGAATGCTCGCCGCGCGGCTGCATGGGCCGCGCGACTTGCGCGTGGAACGCGTGCCGCATCCGGGCGCGCCGGGTCGCGGGCAGGTGCTGCTGCGCGTGAAGGCCACCGGCATCTGTGGCAGTGATCTACATTCCTATCTGGACGCGCGCATCGGCGACACCGCCATCGGCGGCCCGCTGACTCTCGGTCACGAGTTTTCGGCGCTGGTCGAGGCAGTGGGGCCAGGCTCGGTTGATGGACATTTCCAACCGCTCAAACCCGGCACGCGCGTGGCAGTGGACCCGGCGCAACCTTGCGGGCATTGCGAATCCTGCGAGAAGGGTCATCCAAATCTTTGCTGCCATCTCGCCTTCTGCGGTAACTATCCCTACGGGGGCAGCTTGTGCGAATGGATGCACATGCCCGCGCGCAGTTGCTTTCCCGTACCGCGCAAGATTGACCAAGAGGTTGCCGCTTTGCTCGAACCGTTGGGCGTGGCGATTCACGCGGTGGACTTCGCCAGGCTACGCGTGGGTTGCAGCGTGGCCATTCTCGGTGCGGGGCCGATTGGTCTGCTCATCCTGCAGATTGCACGGCTGGCCGGCGCTGATCCCATATTCGTTACGGACAAGTTCGCGTGGCGACTAAAGCTCGCGCGGCAATGGGGCGGGATTCCGATTCGTTACGACCAGGAAGACGCGGCGCGGCGGGTGATGAAGGAAACGCATGGTCGCGGCGTGGACGTGGCCATTGAAGCGGCTTGGGCGGAAGAAAGCGTCGCCCAGGCTGCGGAGATGCTGCGGTTGGGCGGACGGCTGGTGGTGGTGGGCATCTCCGGTGGGAATCGTTTGGAACTCCCGGCTTCCATCGCCCGGCGCAAAGGGCTGACCATCGTCATGAGCCGGCGCATGAAGCACACCTACCCGCGAGCGATCCGTCTGGCAGAGACCGGGCGTGTGGATTTGCACGGCTTGGTGAGCCATCGCTTCTGGTTGAAGCAAGCTCCTGAAGCCTTCAAGCTTAACACCGCCTACGCGGATGGGGTTGTGAAGGTAATGGTCAAAAGCTGAAAGCCGTGCTGCTTCGACATGCGGCTTGCTTTTCTTCCGCCTTCCATCCTGAATAACTGAGATGGCCTATAAATCTGTTGACCAACTCCAAAAGACGCTCGCCAAGACCGTCTTCACTTACGCAGACGACAAAAAGAAGGCTGCTGGCCGCGCCTTGGGCACGCTGGTCGAAATCATCACATTTTACCTGCTGAAGAGTTGGGGACTTGGCCCCAGTGTCGCCATTGAGCGCGGACTTGCGGAATACCAAAACCCCGGCATCACCCATAACGTTGAGTATTCTCTCCACCCGGTAAAGTTTGTCGAGCGGCTCGAAATCGCCAACCCAAACCTTCCGATCACACCGGCCAAAGTCTTCAGATATTTCGGCGAACGTCTTAAACACCTCCACGCCTTCGAGAAGAAAGGAAATGCTTTGCTTTCCTCGTCGGGTGTGCTGAGGAATTGCTGCGTGTTTGGGCACGCGAACAACGTGGTGCTGGTCGGCTTGGTCGAACATCTGCAAAAGGAGTCCCTCGAATTGGATTTGATCGGCCAATTCCGTTCGCCTTAGGCCATGGTCGAGTGCAAGCGGGTCGGGGTCGAAGAGGGAAACAAGAAAGGGCCGCAGACAATTGAGAAGGCCAAGCAGGGCGCGTACGTGGCGAGAACCGTTTCGTCGCTTCAGAAGATTCGCACTCATTCCGGCGAACTGCTCGGCGTGATTCCGAAACCTGACGGTACGCTCTACTCCAAACCGTATGCCAAGTTGATTGGTGAAGTCGTGCGGTCAAATGATCCTGAATTGCTTCGCCATTTCATCCTGACTGTTGGCGTGCTCAGTAATCATGGCAATTGGTTCAAGTCGGACGATCCAAACAAGGAACTGCGCGTCCTGGCCCAGTCTTACGACTGGCTACTGTTCCTTACCGATGACGGTCTGGCGGAGTTCATCCGTGATATCCTCCAGTCGGGCAAACCCGGGGTCGCTCCCGCTAAAGCGGCTTTTCTGGCCAGCTATTCTGCGAAGAAAAAGGAAAACCGGTTCACCAAAGTTCAAATGGATTTGGACGCGGACAGGGTTCTTCAGGATTACTTTGCCGCGAACCTTCGGCGCATTGAAAGGTGGTTTAATGTCGTCTCCCCGAAACATTCCTCGGTGGAGGGTTTACAGCGACAGATTGATGCCCTGGCGAAAAAGGATTGGAGGAATATCCTTGGAGCATGAGTGCCGGCCGAAAAATCAATACTCTGAGCCAGGACTGGGGCACGCCGGAGAAATATGTCGCGGCCATCCGGGAATTCTTCGACGGGGAAATTGATCTCGCCCCATGTTCCAACCCGTATTCCATTGTCGGCGCCAGGGTGGAGTACATGCTGCCGAAGCGCGACGGGCTCAAGGATACATGGAACTTCGAGCGCATTTATGTCAACCCGCCTTACGGACTGGACCGGAAACGGGGAACGGGCATCAAGAACTGGCTCTACCGCTGTGCCCACGCTCACAAGGAATATGGCTCGGAAATTCTTGCTCTCGTCCCCGTTGCAACAAATACGGGTCATTGGAAGAAATACGTTTTCGGCAAGGCCAAGGTAGTTTGTTTTCTCTACGACACGCGGCTCAAGTTTCTCGTCAACGGAAAGGACGGCGGGAAAGGCGCACCCATGTCCTGCGCCATGATTTATTGGGGAGAAAACTACGAACGATTTCAGAGCATATTCCGGACATTTGGCGCGGTTGTGTGTTTGGACGAACTAAAGAAGCCCGAGGCTGCTGCTTTTCGGGACGAACTACAGATGGAGTTGGTTTCCGAGCTTTGACGCCACTTTGAAGGACGAACGGTATCCGTCCTTCGATTGGCCGACAGGCAAGACCATTCGCATGGCGATGGGCAAAAGCCTGACCGGGCCGTTCGGCGAACTGTCACGCGCGCTTTCCGCCAACTTCAGGGAAGCGCCCATGCTCATCGCGCGTCCAGACGGCCAGGGCTGGTATCTTTACAGCGAGCAGTATCCCGGCATGTCGTACAGTCTCGCTACCGCAACGTCGTTGCATGGCCCGTGGCACGAAGTGTACTGGCAGGATTATGCGACGCCCCCGAAGGCGCGGCACGGTGGCATGATCGAATTGCGCAAAACCGAATGGGAAGCGCTGGTGAACGAGTTTGGCAACCGGTAATTCGACCCGGAGCTCCGGAGTGCTGCCGGTCCGGTTTGACGCGTTCCGGGCGCAAGTATAGTTATTCTGGTGACATGCCCCAGTTTCCCAAAGTCGTGTTGTTGATCGAGTCCTCCCGCGGCTCAGGGCGGGCCCTGCTGGAGGGTGTGGCCCGCTATGCTCATTACCATGGTCCGTGGTCGTTCTATTGGGAACCGGGCGGTTTGGAAACGGTCTGGCCGGTGCTCAAGACCCTGGAGGCGGATGGCATCATCATGCGGGACGTGGACAAACTGGAGGAGGTGCTGGCGCTGGGCATCCCCGCCATTGTGGTGGGTCACAAACGCAAGGAGGTGGCCGGCATGGTGAATGTCGTAACCGATTCTCCCAAGATCGGGCGCATGGCTGCCGAGCATCTGCTGCAATGCGGCTTCCGGAATTTCGCTTACTGTGGCCATGCCACGCCGGCCGCCGAGAACATTCCCTGGTCGGAACTGCGCAAGGAACACTTCGCCGCGCGCTTGCAGCAGGCGGGATTCGCCGTGAACACGTTCTCCATCCGCAGCGCGCCCACACAAAACTGGCCCGAGGAACGCAAGCGCCTCGCCCGTTGGCTGGCTTCCCTGCCGAGACCTGTGGGTTTGATGGCGTGCAACGACGACTGCGGCGTGCAGGTGATGGAAGCCTGCAAAGTGGCGGGTTTGTCCGTGCCCGATCAGGTGGGCGTGGTCGGAGCGGATAACGACGAAATTGTCTGCGGGCTGGCCAACCCGCCGATGTCGAGTGTCGCCATCAACTTCGAGCGGGCGGGTTACGAGTCAGCCCAGGCTCTCGATCATTTGATGCGCGGCTCGAAAAAAGTGCCGTCGCGCATTCCGGTGGCGGCCACGTACATCGTAGCGCGCCGCTCCACGGATGTCGTAGCAATTGAGGATGTGCCAGTGGCGAAGGCCCTGCGCTTCATCCGGGATCATGCGCGCCGCCCGCTTTCGGTGGAGGAAGTGTCGCGGGCGGCGGGCCTCTCGCGTCGAGCGCTCGAACGGCGCGTGCGCAGCGAAACCGGCGCTTCCATCCTGGACCAGATTCGCCGGGCCAGAACGGATCAGATTGCGCGAATGTTGGTGGAAACCGACCTCCCGGTTTGTCAGATTGCCGAATCGCTGGGCTTCGACGATGCCCAGCATTTCGCGCGATATTTCCGCGCCGCGAAGCAAGTCACGCCGTTGGCTTATCGGAAGTCATTGGGGAATCAGACCTCCCGGTCTGCGCCGTAAAATGGTGATTCTTTTTCGCAAAGTGGCGTTGTCGGCGCCCTTCTCCCCAAGTCAGAGTCGGCGCTGGGATGCCAACCCTGGTGGTTGGCCGGCAGGTCGTCAGATTCGATGAGCCGCTGGCCGGCGGGTGCCCGACATTCAAGCTCGGATGGACCGAGCCGGGCAGGGGCGAATGAATCTTTGGCCAATCCACAGGGGTGGCTTCAGGGAACGTATGGCAAAGCGTGAAAAAAAACGAGAGGAGCCAAGTTGAACGCGAACACGATTGAATTAAAGGAACTCGAGGTCTGGTTGATCACCGGGAGTCAGAAACTCTATGGCGAAGCGGCGCTCCGAAAGGTCGCCGCCAACTCTCAGAAGATCGCTGCCACGCTCGACACCTCAGGCAACATTCCGGCGAAGGTGGTCTTCAAGCCGGTGGTCAAGTCGCCCGCGGAGGCCACCGCCCTCTGTCAGCAGGCGAACACAGCGCCCAATTGCATCGGCCTCATTACCTGGTGCCACACTTTCTCGCCCTCCAAGATGTGGATCAACGGACTCAAACAGTTGCGCAAGCCGTTGGTCCATCTGCACACGCAGTTCAATCGCGACATCCCCTGGTCTTCGATTGACATGGATTTCATGAACCTGAACCAGGCCGCTCACGGTGACCGTGAACACGGGTTCATCATGAGCCGCATGCGACTCAACCGAAAGGTGGTCGTTGGTTTTTGGCAGGATGCGACCGTGCAAAAACAGATCGGCGCATGGTCACGGGCCGCCGCCGCCTGGCACGACTGGCAGGGAGCCAGGTTTGCCCGGCTGGGCGACAACATGCGCGAAGTGGCGGTGACCGAGGGCGACAAGGTCTCGGCCCAGATGCAGTTTGGTTACTCCGTGAACGGCTACGGCATTGGCGATCTTGTGCAACATGTGAACGCCGCGAACGCGAGCGAAGTGAACGCGCTGGTCGAGCAATACGACGCGGCTTATGCCGTCGCCCCGAAATTGCGCAAGCAGGGTGCGATGCGGAAGTCGCTGGTCGAGGCGGCGCGCATCGAGGCCGGTCTGCGCTCGTTCTTGAGCGAGGGCGGCTTCAAGGGCTTCACCGACACCTTCGAGGATTTGCATGGTCTGGTGCAGTTACCGGGCACCCCGGTTCAACGGCTGATGGCGGAGGGCTATGGATTTGGCGCGGAGGGAGATTGGAAGACGTGCGCGCTGGTTCGTGCCATGAAAGTCATGGCCAGCGGTCTCCAAGGCGGCACGTCCTTCATGGAGGATTACACATACCACCTGAGCCCGACGGACAAGCTGGTCCTCGGGGCGCACATGCTGGAAATCTGTCCCAGCATCGCGAAGGGCAGGCCATCGCTGGAAGTGCATCCACTGGGCATCGGCGGCAAAGCGGATCCAGTGCGATTGGTCTTCGACACGCCGCCCGGGCCGGGGTTGAACGCTTCGCTCATTGATCTGGGCAATCGCTTTCGCTTACTCGTCAACGAGGTGGACGTGGTGAAATCGAGGCCTTTGCCCAAGCTGCCCGTGGCCCGCACGCTCTGGCGTTGCTGGCCTGACCTGGCCACGGCGGCGACCGCGTGGATCTACGCCGGCGGCGCGCATCACACCGGCTTTAGCCAGGCCGTCACCACGGAAATGCTCGAGGATTTTGCCACGATGGCTGGCATCGAACTGGTGGTGATTGACGCCGACACGCGGTTGCGCGAGTTCAACCAGGCGCTGCGCTGGAACGAAGTGTATCACCATCTTCGCAGTGGGATGATGGCGTGAAGGCGCTTCGTAGCAGCGGACGTGAGTCCGCTCCTTGCTCCGGGAAGTTTGAGCGGACTGACGTCCACTGCTACGGATTTGGAAACCGCCTCCGAATAGAACGAAAACGCAATTTATGCCAATGAAAACCGAAAACCAAAAACCGAACACCAAAAACCGTCATCGCCTCGTGACCCAGTTCGTGGCTGTCGGTCTGTCCATTTACTTCAGCGTTTCGGCCACCGCGCAATCGGCGGATACGCCTGTCCGACTGACGGTGGACACCGGCAATCCGACGCACAACGTCCACCCGAATGTTTACGGTCATTTCCTGGAGCACATTTACCACTCGGTCAACGGCGGGCTTTGGGGCGAACTGGTCTGGAACCGCAGTTTCGAGTTGAGCAGTTCCGGCAGCGGCCAGTGGGCGATCGAGGATGGCACGCTCGTTCAATCCTCGTTGAGCACCGATGTCAACTTCCTGTTTGGCGACGCCTCCTGGGGCGATTACGAAATCACGCTCCAGGCCCGCAAGGAGCGGGGCGCCGAGGGCTTCATCGTTCTCTTTCGCGCCCGGGACAAGGACAACTTCTACTGGCTGAACCTCGGCGGTTGGGGCAACACCCGGCACGCCATCGAAAAGGAAGTCAATCGTCGGCGCGGCGTTATTGGCGCCGGCCGCGATGGCCGGATTGAAACCGGGCGCTGGCACGACATTCGCATTCGCTGCGAAGGCAATCGCATCCAATGCTGGCTGGATGGACAGCAGGTCATTGACCTGCGGGACGCCAACAACCCATTTCTGACGGGGATGATCGGGCTTGGCACCTGGGGCACGCACGCGCGCTATCGCAACCTCCAGGTCAAGAATCTCGATGGCTCGACAGAACTCTTCTCCGGCTTGCCCAAACTGCCTGCAGAAGTATTCCAGGTGGACTTCTGGACGCACTTTGGCTCCGGCAAGGCGGAGCGGGTGCGCGACGCGCTCAACAACGATTTCAGCATCGAATTGACGAGTGACGGCAGTCCCACCGGCATTCAACAGGGGAACTTCCGTTTCACGCGGCAACGTTACGAGGGCGCGGTCTGGATGAAAGGATCGAAAGCGCCACTACCCGAAGGCGTCCGTCTTGAGTTGCTGGATGGCGACAAGGTCCTGGGCACGACCGTGGTGGGGCCGCCCAGCGGAGGCTGGACCGAGCATCCGTTTCAAATTGATTCCACTGGCAACACTTTGGCCGGCACGCTGCGCATGACCGTGCTGGGCAAAGGCCCGGTGAAACTCGACCACGTGACCATGATGGGTCAGGACGCCCTGGCGAACGGCGGATTCCGCCCCGATCTGCTCGAGGCCGTCCGCGGCTTGCGTCCGCCAATCATCCGTTGGCCGGGCGGCTGTTTTGCCTCGGTGTATCTCTGGCGCGACGCCGTCGGTCCTCAGCATCAGCGGCGGATCTATTCGGCCCACATGTGGGAGGACCAGGACATCAACTCGTTTGGCACCGATGAGTATATGAAACTTTGCCGGCAAACTGGCGCGGAGCCGTTGGTGGTAATCAACACCGGCCTGCTGCAGGCCGGCTGTGGCGCCCCCGGTCAGTTCCGGCTCGCGTCGGATGACGATTATCTTCCCTACGCGTTGGATTGGTTGGAATACTGCAACGGCGACGCTTCGACCCCGATGGGCGCCTTGCGCGCCGCCAACGGCCATCCCGAACCCTACAACGTCGTTTACTGGGAAATTGACAATGAAACCTGGGGCGCGGGCGTCGAGGCCTACATCCGCATCGTGAAGCAGTTTGCCCCGGCCATGCGCGCCAAGGCCGAACAACTGGGCACGCCCATCAAGCTCATTGCCTGCGGCGGCAACGGCTTCGACATGCAATGGAACCGCGCCTTGATTGATGCCTGCGCGCCGCTGTTCGACTACATCAGCATCCACCACTATGAAAACCCGCGGAACTTCGGCTCCGCTATCGCGCGCTACGAGCGATTGCTCGTTGAACTTGCGGAATACATTGCCAAGTCAGCCAATCCCGCCATGGAAATCTACAACTCGGAATGGAATGCGCAGTCCACGGACTGGCGGACGGGTTTGTATGCGGGAGGGTTGCTGAACGCCTACGAACGCCAGGGCCGCAAGTTCACGCTCGGTGGCCCGGCCCTGTTCCTGCGCCACACCTCGGCGGGCGCGTGGGATAATGCCTTCATCAACTTCGACCACACCGGCTGGTTCGCGGCGCCGAATTACGTGGTGATGAAACTCTGGTGGGACAACTTCGCCCCGAGATTTCTGCCCGTGGCGGGGAATCAGCGGGGCGCAAACCTCGTCGCCACCCGCAGCGAGGATGGCGACATGGTGGTGCTCAAGGCCGTGAATCCCGAAGACCGCGCCATGACGGTGGAGGTGGACTTGCAAGGCGACTTCACTCCGAGAACCGCCTCTCTACAAGTGGTCGCGCCCGGATCGCTTAACGCCCGCAACACGCTGGCGGCGCCCACCGCCGTGCATCCCAAGTCCGGTGTCGTCCATTTGACGGAGAAGCGTATTCGATTTGATCTGCCCGCCCATTCGGCAGCAGTCATCCGGGTAAACTGATCGTGGCGTCAGGAACCCATGAAGCAGAACCGGAGACTACTGTTCAGCCTCGCGGCGTTCTGCGCATTGGCGTCCTCAGCTTCCGGCGTGCAACCGACCGCTGCGGCCTCGCTGGTGGTTCAGGCCGATCAACCCGGCGCACGAATCAACCCCGCGTTGTGGGGCGTTTTCTTCGAGGACATCAATCTCGGCGCGGATGGCGGGCTTTATGCCGAGATGGTGAAGAACCGGTCGTTTGAATTCCCCGATGCGATGATGGGCTGGCAGGCGTCGAGCGGCCCGGCCGGCAGCGCCGAGATTCGCACGGACTCGCCCTTCAATGCCGCGAATCCGCACTACCTGCGCCTGCGCTCGGCGGGAGGGCCGGCTACCGGGGTGTTCAACGAAGGCTTTCGTGGCATCGGCGTGAAGGGCGGCGAGCGCTATGACTTTTCGGTGCAGGTCCGCGCCGTGACCGGCAAACCGTCGCTGGCCATTCAACTGACGGCGCCGGATGGCCGGCTGCTCGGCACGGCACGGCTGAGTAGATTTTCCGCAGAGTGGAGATTGCGCACGGTCTCCTTGCGCGCCAACGCCACTGAGGCGAAAGCGCGATTGGAGTTGATTCTTGAAGGAGAGGGCACCTTGGACCTCGACATGGTTTCGCTCTTCCCGCGACAGACCTGGAAGAAACGCCCGGGCGGTTTGCGCGCGGACATGGTGCAGTTGCTCGCGGACATGAAACCCGGCTTCCTGCGCTTCCCCGGCGGCTGCATTGTCGAGGGCAACGTGCTGACCAACCGTTACCAGTGGAAAACCACCATCGGTCCGGTCGCGGAACGCAAGCTCATCGTGAACCGCTGGAACTTCGAGTTCCGGCATCGGCCCACACCGGATTACTATCAATCCTTCGGCCTGGGCTTCTTCGAGTACTTTCAGCTTGCCGAAGACCTCGGCGCGGAACCGTTACCCATCCTGAACTGCGGCATGGCCTGCCAGTTCAACTCCGGCGAACTCGTGCCGTTGGATCAGCTCGATCCGTACGTCCAGGACGCGCTGGACTTGATCGAATTCGCCAACGGTCCGGTCAGCAGTCCGTGGGGCGCAAAGCGCGCCGCCCTGGGCCATCCCAAACCGTTCAATTTGAAACTGCTCGGCATCGGCAACGAGCAATGGGGACCGCAATATGTCGAGCGTTACGCCATCTTCCATCGTGTGCTGAAAGAAAAGCACCCGGAGATCACGCTGGTTTCCGGCTCCGGCCCGTCGCCGGCGGATGAACGGTTTGATTTCCTCTGGCCCAGGCTCCGCGAGTTGAACGCCGACATCGTGGACGAGCATTGTTACGCGAACCCGATCTGGTTTCTCAGCAACGCAAATCGCTATGACCACTATGATCGCAACGGGCCAAAGGTGTTCTTTGGCGAATACGCCGCCCAGAGCGACCGCATCGTGAGCGTGAACAACGAGAACAACCTCGAATGTGCGCTCGCCGAAGCGGCGTTCATGACCGGCATCGAACGCAACGCCGACGTCGTGCATCTGGCCAGCTACGCGCCGCTCTTTGGTCACGTGGACGGCTGGCAATGGCGGCCCAATTTGATCTGGGTGGACAATCTGCGCGCGCACGGCACGCCGAATTATCACGTGCAGGCGCTGTTTGCGCGGAATCGCGGCGACACCGTGCTGCCGGTCCAGCTTTCCGTGCCGGATGAAGTCCCACCTGTCTCCACCGGCGGCGTCGGCCTGGGCACCTACCGCACGGCCGTGGAATTCAAGGACGTGCGGGTGACGCGCGGTAGCGAGACGCTGCTTGCCGCCGACTTTGCGACGGGTGCGAAGGGCTGGCAGCTTCCGCGCGAAGGCAAATGGGCGACGGCGAATGGCGCACTCGTGCAGTCCGACCCGCGGGCCATCAGCACAGCCTGGACGGAGGACGTTTCCTGGACCGATTACACTGTCTCGCTCAGAGCCAGAAAAATCGGCGGGTCAGAAGGGTTCATCATCGCAGTGCGCAACGGCCACCAGAACACCCGCGTGCAATGGAACGTGGGCGGTTGGGGCAACACGCGGCACGGCATCCAGTCCACGCTCGGGGTGCAGGATCAGTTGGTGGCTCAAACACCCGGCCGCATCGAATCGGATCGCTGGTATGACGTCCGTATCGAACTCAATGGCCCGCGCCTGGACTGTTACCTCGACGACAAACTGGTTCAGTCGGCGGAGATTCTCCTGCCGAGGCGCGAAGGACTTTACGCCAGCGCCGTTCACGACGACGCAGCGCGCGAGGTGATCGTCAAAGTGGTCAATGCTGCCCCGCATCCACGTGCCTTGGACATTCGACTTGAAGGCGTGAAACGCGTCAGGTCCGGCGCTAAGGCGTTTCTCCTGACGAGTGAAAAACTTTCGTATGTGAACACTCTGGACGAGCCAGACAAGTTGTCACCGCGCCAGTTTGCGCCTGACATCAAGACACCCACGTTCCGACAACTCGTTCCCGCGCACGCCATGATGGTGTTGCGGATTCCGATGGTGAAATAAGAGGCGCAAGCATGGCCACTCTTTCCCGATATGGCGAACCGCAATTCAACATTGCCTCTAAAGCCTCGGTCTTGCCCGGCGAATACACTCGTAGCGCAGGATTCCATCCTGTTGTATCGCGGATTTCCAATCCGCAAGGGTTCGCGAGCGCTGGCGATTTCGAGCGTTCGGTCGGTCTGCCGAATGGAATTCGGCGAGACAGCAGATGGGAAATCTGCGCTACAACTGGACAAGACGGAGGCATTACCTCCGCCCGCTGCCCGTGTTTGCCCCGAGCAGTATCGCTTGCGAATCCGCAGCATTTTGATTCACTCCCCGACAACAAATGAGCGCTACCTTCACCATCGGACTGGACTACGGGACGAATTCGGTTCGCGCCCTTGTCGTCAACACCGCCAATGGCCGGGAAGTCGGCACGGCCGTCTGGAATTACGAACACGGCACGGCGGGCGTCATCCTGTCGCGCGACCCGAATCTCGCCCGGCAGCATCCCGCCGATTACGTCAAAGGGGCGGAGGTCACCATTCGGAGGGCGCTCGCGGACGCAAAGAGGAACGTGCGTGGCTTCAAACCCGGGCAAGTCATCGGTATCGGCGTGGACACCACCGGCAGCACGCCGTTGCCCGTGGATGCGAACGGCCAACCGCTCGCGTTCCAGAAGAAGTTCGCCAAGAACCCGGCGGCGATGGCCTGGCTCTGGAAAGATCACACCGGCGTGGCTGAAGCCGCTGAAATCACTGATCTCGCTAAAGGAATCCGGCCTCAGTATCTGGCCAAATGCGGCGGCACTTATTCGAGCGAATGGTTCTTCAGCAAAATTCTCCATTGCCGGCGCACGGCCCCGGAGGTGTTCGACGCCGCACATTCCTGGGTGGAATTGGCCGACTACGTTCCAGCGGCGCTCACGGGCACGGAGGCGCCGGACAAGTTGACCGTGGGTATATGCGCCGCCGGCCACAAGGCGATGTTCAACGCGGAATGGGGCGGCTATCCGGACGCCGAATTTCTTTCCCAACTTGATCCGAAACTCGGTGCGCTGCGCGCCCGTCTGCGTCCAACGGCCAAGTCAATTGACGAGTCTGTCGGCGGGCTGACGGCCGACTGGGCGAAGCGGACGGGTTTGCCTGCGGGAATTCCCGTCGCCGTTGGCGCATTCGACGCGCACCTGGGAGGAGTGGGCTGTGGCATCAAACCGGGCGCGCTGGTGAAGATCATCGGCACGAGCACCTGCGACATGATGGTCGTGCCAGTTGTTAGTGGAACAGGCGTCTCGCCTGTTCAGGGTGCGGGGGCGGACAGGCAGGATGCCTGTCCCACTACGGGAAAGCTTGCGGACATTCCCGGCCTGTGCGGCATCGTCAACGGCAGCATCCTGCCGGGCTTCTACGGCCTCGAAGCCGGTCAGTCGGCGGTGGGGGACATTTTCAACTGGTTCGTGAACTACATTCAGCCCGGCGGCAAAACCGGCACCCACGAGACGCTCACGAAAGCCGCGTCGAAACTCCAGCCCGGCGAATCCGGCCTGCTCGCGCTTGATTGGAACAATGGCAATCGCACGATTCTGGTGGACCAACGGCTGACCGGCTTGCTCCTGGGGCAAACGCTTTACACGACGCCGGCGGAAATTTATCGCGCGCTCATCGAGGCGACGGCGTTCGGCGCCCTGACGATCATCAATCGCTTCGAGGAATACGGCGTCAAAGTTGAGCAAATCATCAACTGCGGCGGCATCGCGGAGAAGAATCCGGTGGTGATGCAGATTTACGCCGACGTGACGGGCCGTCCGATGAAAGTGTCGCGCTCGGCGCAGACCTGCGCGCTGGGCGCGGCGATTGCGGGCGCGGTGGTGGGCGGCGCGCACCAGGATTACGCTTCGGCCCAGAAAGCGATGACGGGCTTGAAGCCGCGGGATTTCAAACCGAACCCGAAGGCCCACGATATTTACCGTCGGCTTTATCCGCTCTACCGGAAGCTCCACGACGCGTTTGGAACGAAGGAGTGGAACGGGAATTTGTTCGATGTGATGAAGGAGTTGATTCAAATTCGCAACACCGTGAGAAAAACATGAAACCCCTAATCCGGTCACTTGCCGCCTCGGCCGCCATCGCGCTCAGTGGCCACTGGACGCTCGCGCAAGACGCCGATGCAAACCGTCTGGTCATCCGTGCCGACCAAACAGACGTGCAAACTTCAGGACGATTTGTCCGCGCGGACTTACCGTAGGCTTAGTGAAGTTTGGCGAGAAGCCCGCGCGGCGTGATGGTGGAAATTCCAAAGGGCTTTTGTAGCACCAGCAAATCTTCATCGCGCGAAATAATGCACTTGACACCCGTGCCCAAGGCGCAAGCCAGATACGGATCGTCCTTCAAATCGCGGCTGCGTGGTTTGCCGAGCGGGGCGGGATCCACCAGCCGCACCGTTCGGTAATACCAGTCCAGAATGGTGCGCGGATTGTGGCGGCACTTGAAGGCCCGCGTCTTCACCAGATTACGCAACTCCTCCAGCGTGGCGACTGTGGCATAGGCGACCACGCGGCGTCGTGCCAGTGAAACCAAAGTCAGGTAGGCATCACCGCGCCAGCCGGCGCCGGCATAAACCACCCCAGCGTCGAACACCACCTTCATCGCCTTCGGCGCGATGCTTTAGCGCTCCGGTAAATCTCACGAAACTCCGATTCGGCAGGATCGCCCGCTGGGGCATCCTGGATGGCTGATTGCAGCAAAGCCACGTCCGCCGCGATTTGTTCCTCGCGCCGTCGCCGGATCAAATCACGCACGTAATCACCAACCGAATCGAACGCGCCGCTGCGCGAATCGTTCTTGGCAAACTCCGCCAATTCCGGGTTGAGCGAAACATGAACACTTACTGCTTTCATGGCAATAAACTAGAACCCGAAGCCGGGTAGGTCAATATCGGGGAGGATACCAAGGAAGCGGTTTTGGCACAGTCTGCTTGTAACTGATTTCGTATGGGGGCATTCTGTGGGCGTGTCAGTCAAGGCCGACCGCAAATTCGATCTGGCCGCGCGGATTTACTGCCGCGCTCAAGGGCGCGCACGGGTTGGACAACGACGAGCTTTGGCAACATGCGCTGTTTTTCGCCATCTCGCCTGAACAACGATGCCGCTTCAGTCTCAAAACAGCCCGCTCGGCGCTTTCCTTAAAGCGCTCCGGGAGGAAGGCATAAACTGCATCCTCATCGGCGCCATGGCGGCCATCCGTCAGGGGCGCCGCGGAAGACGGTGGATTATGATTTCTGGTGAGGAAATATTTGTTCAACCACGAAACACACGAAGCACACGAAAGTAAACACCTATGGGGAGCATCATCTATAAACTTGAAAGCTACGAAATCATGGGCGCTTGTTTTGAAGTGTATAAGGAGAAAGGGAGCGGATTTGTCGAATCGGTTTATCAGGAGTGCTTGGAAATCGAACTCGCGGACCGCAGCATTCCATTCAGAGCGCAGTCGGAACTGTCGCTCACCTACAAGGGCAGACCGCTGCGGAGCAAATTCAAACCCGATTTCATTTGCCACGAGAAGGTCGTCCTCGAAATCAAGGCTGTCAGCGGTTTGGTTGACGAACATCGGGCGCAAGTCCAAAATCAACTTCGCGCCGCAGGCATGAAACTCGGATTGCTTGTCAATTTCGGTCATTACCCCAAGCTCGAATACGAGCGGATTGTGCTTTGAACCCTTTTCGTGTGTTTCGTGTATTTCGTGGTCCAAAAAAACTCAACACTCCAATGCTCGACCAACTCAAATCACAAGTCTGTCAGGCCAACCTCGACCTCGTTGCCAAAGGTCTGGTCATCGAAACCTGGGGCAACGTCAGCGGCATTGATCGCGAACGCGGCTTCGTGGTGATCAAACCCAGCGGTGTGCCGTACGATGGCATGAAACCCAAACACATGGTCGTGGTGTCGCTGGCGAGCGGAGAAGTCGTCGAAGGCGATCTCAAGCCGAGTTCCGACACGGCGACCCATCTGGTGCTGTATCGCGCGTTCCCGGCGATTGGCGGCATCGTTCACACCCACAGTCTTTACGCGACAGCCTGGGCGCAGGCTTGCAAGGGATTGCCGGCCTACGGCACGACGCAGGCCGATTACTGGTACGGAGACGTGCCATGCACTCGCAAGCTCACGCCCGCCGAGATCAAGAGGGATTACGAAGCCAACACGGGCCGCGTCATGGTAGAGACGTTCAAGAAGCTCAAGTTCGACCCGAGGCAGCATCCCGCGGTGTTGGTGGCCAGTCACGGACCGTTCGCGTGGGGTCGCGATGTGGCGGACGCGGTTCACAACGCCGTGGTGCTGGAATTTGTCGCCCGTCTCGCCAGTGAAACGCTGCGCGTCAATCCCAAGGTCAAGTCGATGCAATCAGCCTTGCTCAACCGGCATTTTTTGCGCAAACATGGTCCGGGCGCTACTTACGGGCAGAGCCGCAAACACTGATTCGACCAACCGACAACGAAAACCGCCATAACCACCATGAAACACCTCATCAACTGGGCCGCGATCTTGAGCGCTGGTGTTGCCGCGCTCTGGATCACTGGCTGTACCACCTCAACCTCCCGCCACATGAGTCCTTCCATCACCCAAACCCCATTTGGCCAGGCCGATGGCCAGGCCGTCACGCTCTACACCTTGCGCAACTCGCAGGGGGCCGAAGCGCGCATCATGAATTACGGCGGCATTGTGCAGTCGCTCCGCGTGCCGGATCGTCATGGCAATTTCGACGACGTGGTTTTGGGCTACGATGATCTGGCGGGCTATGTGGCGAACAATCCGTACTTTGGCTGCCTGGTAGGACGTTACGGGAACCGCATCGGGGGCGCGAAGTTCACCCTGGATGGCCGGACCTACACGCTGGCGGCCAACAACGGCCCGAATTCGTTGCACGGGGGACTCAAGGGCTTCGACAAAGTTGTGTGGAACGCGCGGACGCTGGTCACCAAGGCTGGCCCGGCGCTGGAATTGACGTATGTGAGCAAGGACGGAGAGGAAGGATTCCCGGGCAATCTGGAGGTGACAGCGGTTTACTCGTTAACCGAGGACAACGCTTTGCGGCTGGACTACACGGCCACCACGGACAAACCGACCGTCGTCAACCTGACCCATCACTCTTATTTCAATCTGCGCGGCCAGGGTCGGGGCGATATCCTGGGCCACGAGGTTTACATCAATGCCGACAAAACCACGCCGGTGGACAAGGAGTTGATCACCACCGGGGAATACGCTCCGGTTGCCGGCACGCCGTTTGACTTCCGCAAACCGACGGCCATTGGCGCGCGGATTGATGATCCCGACTCCCAACTTCAATACGGACCAGGCTATGATCACAACTGGGTCATCAACAAACCCCTTGGACAACTTGGATTGCAGGCGCGGGTGTATGAACCGACCACCGGCCGGGTCATGGAAGTGTGGAGCGATGAACCGGGTCTGCAGTTTTACGCGGGCAATTTCCTCGACGGCACCATCACGGGCAAGGGCGGCGCGGTGTATCAACGGCGCAATGCCTTCTGCATGGAGCCGCAACATTATCCGGATTCGCCCAACAAACCGAACTTCCCGTCGGTCGTCCTGCGCCCGGGTGAAACGTTCAAGAACACGATCATCTACAAGTTCAGCACCCGCTGATCACGTCAACCAAAGAGGAACTCGATGCACTCGATAGACTGGGTGGTGATTGTTCTGTATTTCGGCCTGATTGGTTTCGTTGCCTGGTGGTATGGCCGTCACCAAAAGGACACGACCGATTACTTCCTCGCCGGCCGCAACGCGGGCTGGATCGTGATTGGAGCTTCCATCTTCACCTCCAATATCGGCTCGGAACACATCGTCGGTCTGGCCGGCCAGGGAGCGGCGACCGGCATGGCGATGGCGCATTGGGAACTCCACGCCTGGTGTCTCATCGTGTTGGCGGGCTTGTTTGTGCCGTTCTATTACAAATCGGGAGTCAAAACCATTCCTGAGTTTCTGGAGAAACGCTTCAGTGCCCGCACGCGGCTGGTGCTCTCCTGCGTGTCGCTGGTGGCTTATGTTTTCACCAAGGTCAGCGTCACGGTGTTTGCGGGGGCGATCGTGTTCCAGGCGTTGCTGCCGGACACGTTCGGTTCACCTGAGAATGCCTTCTGGTTCGGCGCGTTTGCCACGGTCATCATCACCGGCGTTTACACGGTGTTTGGCGGCATGAGAGCGATCATCAATACCGCCACGCCGCAGGCGGTGATTATTTTGTTTGGCTCCTTTGTTATCACGTTCATCGGCCTTTCCAAGTTGAGCGGGGGTACGGGAGTGATCGCGGGTTGGAGCGAACTGGTGGCGGCCAGCAAGACCAACGCGGCGGATTTCGCCCTCTGGCGTCCAACAACTCTCGATGGCATTTTCGACCCCAATGCCTTCCCGACGCTGGGCATCCTGATCGCTTCGCCGATCATCGGGCTTTGGTATTGGTGTACGGATCAATACATCGTCCAACGCGCGCTCTCGGCAAAGAATCTGGCGACCGCCCGGCGCGGCGCTTTGTTCGGCGGCCTGCTCAAGGTCTGGCCCGTGTTGATCTTCCTGATCCCCGGCATGATCGGTTGGGCGCTGGACAAGAAATACAACGCGGCCGAGCACGACCCGGCGATGATGCAAACCTACAATCTGGACATCTCCAAAGCCGAACAAACCGAGATCGTCGTCCAGGCGAATGCGCGCCTCCGCGAAATGAACACCGCTTCCGAGGGCAAACCGGCCGGCTTCTTCATCCCGCGCGAATTGAAGGAACGCGAGATCAAGATGGAGTCGGGTGAAACCAAACGCATGTTCGCGCTGACTATCAAGGGCGACCAGGTTTTCCCCACGCTCGTCACCTCCCTGTTGCCGGCAGGCATTCGCGGGTTGATCGTGGCGTGTCTGCTGGCGGCACTGATGAGTTCGCTGGCGTCGCTGTTCAATTCCAGCGCGTCCCTGTTCACCGTGGACATTTATGAAAAGTTCCGCCCCGGGCAGTCCGAGCAGCATCTGCTGTTGGTGGGCCGAATTGCCACGACTGTCGTAGTCGGCTTGGGCATGATTTGGATTCCAGTCATGGCGAAAATATCGGGTGGTGGCCTCTACCAGTATTTGCAGAGCGTTCAAGGATATCTGGCCCCGCCGATCACCGCAGTGTTTTTCCTGGGCCTGTTCTGGAATCGCATCAATTCGGTCGGCGCCACGTGCGGATTGCTGGGCGGGTTTTTCCTCGGCATGTTCAAACTCACCGTTCAAGCGTTCTATGGCACGGGCAAGATTGAAAACCCGGAATGGTTGAGACTGATCGGCGATTTCAACTTCCTCTACGCCTCGGGAGCGCTGTTTGCGGCCAGTGCGATCATCATGGTTGTGGCCTCGCTGATGACGCCGCCGCCGCCGGCGGAGAAAATCAAGGGATTGACCTACAGTTCAATCCACGAAGGCAGAGCGGCCGAGGAAATCAAGCAGAGCTGGGATTGGGGCAACAAGCTGATGGTCGGGCTGATCCTGCTGCTGGTCGGAGGCATGTATCTCTACTTCAGCTTCTGGCTCAAATAGACATCGCGGCTTCCTGGGCATTGCAGGCCCCGGCCAGACCGGGGCTTTGTCTGGCTGCCGCGGGATTCGGGCGCAGGCTGGTGAAGTGCCGCCCCGTCAGGGAAGTGAGGGGTGTGCGCGTGAACGTGTTCCGCCGTCGCCCCTGATAGAGTAATTGACATGCCGGTGGGAAATTATTAGAACCCCTGCGCAACGCGGCCTGAAACGCCGAGCCAGGTGATTGTGGTTTGGCGGTTGGGGTGATCAAGCGAGAAGCTGGGCTAACACCATCTGTCTATGACCGAAGCATTCAAAATCCTCCCCTTGGACCTGGTCATTTTTTTCGTTTTCATCGGCTGCGTCATTGCGTTGGGCCTGTACAAGAGCAAGGGCGAGGGCAGGGACAGCGAGTCGTTCTTTCTGGCCGGGCGCGGCTTGAAATGGTGGCTCATCGGCGTGTCGCTCATTGCCGCGAACATTTCTTCGGAGCAATTCGTGGGCATGTCCGGGCAGGCGGCGGATTATCTGGGCATGGCCATCGGCAGTTACGAATGGATGGCCGCCATCACCCTCGTGGTGGTGGCATTTTTCTTTCTGCCTTACTTCCTCAAGACCGGCATCTTCACCATGCCGCATTTCCTGGAACACCGTTACAACGCCACGGCGCGCACACTCATGTCCGTGTGCATGATGGTGATTTTGATCGGCGTCTCGCTGACAGGGGTCATTTACGCAGGTGGGCTGACGATGAGCGAATTGTTCGCGGGCCATCCGATGCTCGGCTTCAGCCTCACCGGCTGGTGCTGGATCATCGGCCTGATCGCCGCCCTGTACGTGGCGGCCGGAGGGTTGAACGCCTCGGCCTGGGCGGATCTGATTCAAGGCATTGCCCTCATCGTCGGCGGGGCGATCATTTCCTATCTGGCCATTGCCAAACTGGGCATGACCCCGGTGGCCGAATTGACGGCGGGCAGTGCGAACCCGAAAGAAGTGGCCGACAGCGCGGGCGGCCTCGCGAAGTTGTTCGCCTTGAATCCCGACAAATTCAACATGGTCTTGCCCCGCAACGACAAGAACATCCCGTGGACGGCGCTCATCATCGGGCTGTGGATTCCGAACTTCTACTACTGGGGGCTCAACCAATACATCACCCAGCGCATTCTCGGCTCCGCTTCCCTCAAAGAAGGTCAGAAGGGCATCGTGTTCGCCGCCGCAATGAAGCTGTTGATTCCGTTTGTGGTGGTCATTCCAGGCATCATTGCCTTCAACCTTTACAGCCAGGACCTCGCCGTGGCGCAGGAACGGGCCAACGAACGCGCCATCCAGAAGGAAATCGCCAGTGCCGCGTCGGTCGTGGTGTTCAAGGTGACGGAAGACTGGCAGGCTGCGCATCCCGAACTGGCCGCGCAAATTGCCGGACACAACGCTAAGGTGCAGGCCTCCGGCCAGCCGGTGAAGGAGACTGAGATCAAGGGCGGTTATAAGTTTGATGCCGCGTTGAACCTGATGATCAAGAAAGTGCTGCCGTCCGGCAGTGGTCTGGTCGGCTTTGTTCTGGCCGCGCTGCTGGGCGCGATTGTCAGTTCGCTGGCGGCCGTGTTGAACGCCGCTTCCACCATCTTCACAATTGACATCTATCAGAAGTACGTGAACCGGGGGGCGTCGCAGAAGGGTCTGGTCGGCTGCGGTCGCGTTTGCGTGGGCGTATTTGCGTTGACCGGCTGCGTCCTGGCGCCGTTACTCGATCAGTTCGGCAGCATCTTCAAGTACATCCAGGAATTCCAGGGCTACGTTTCGCCCGGTATTCTGGCGGTGTTTGTATTTGGCCTGATCAATCGCCGCGCGCCGGGCGTCAGCGGCGTGGTGGGGCTGTTGCTTAATCCGGTTCTTTATGGTGGCATGGCCTTTTTCGCGCCGGACATTGCGTTCCTGGATCGCATGGCCATTTGCTTCTTCACCGTGATGGCCGTGATGTGGCTGATTGGTGTGGCGAAGCCGTTGCCGCAGCCCGTCGAATTCAAAACCAACAGCCGCCTGAACCTCGAAACCTCCCGCGGCGCCAAGATTGCGGGCGTGGTGGTGGTCGTCGTCACGGTGATTCTTTACATCATCTTCAGCCCGCTCGGTATCGCAAGGTAAACCGCGGCAAAGGTTGAAGTTGGCGCGGTACAATGAACCAGCCGCGTGTGTTTCCGACATCAGTCTCGGAACGGCGCTGTTCCAAGTCCTGCAAAACGCTGTAAACCTCCTGGGCATCCCCAGTTAGTTACTTCACGGTCATGCGCGCCGTGGCGCTCCTCGGCGTGCTGGCGGACCAAATCATCAAGCAGCGGTCGGCAAAGCAACGCGTGGCTCGCTGAACGGGCCGGTTCATTTGTCGTACACCGGTCCTGATGGTTTTCGGCGATCAATGAGGCTGAACTGGTGCCGTTCCTGTTGACGCCCTCGCGGTGATTCGTTCCATTGCCCACCGCGCATGTTCGGCGATCAACGGTTCAGCATCCATCGCGGCCCGGCGCAGTGCGGGCAACGCACCAGCATCGCCGACATTGCCCAACGCCACGCACACGTTGCGCAGCAGGCCGCGTCGTTTTGTCCGGAGCAGCGGCGTGCCCGCAAATCTTGCGCGGAACCGGGCCTCGTCCAGTTCCAGCAATTCCAGCAAATCCAAAGTGCCCAGTTCGCGGCGCGCGTGGTCTGACATCAGGCTGCCGGCATGGGCGAAGCGATTCCAGGGGCAGACGGCCAGACAATCGTCACAGCCAAAAATGCGGTTGCCAATGGCCGGGCGCAATGCCACCGGGATCGGGCCTTTCAGTTCGATGGTGAGGTAGGAAATGCAGCGGGGCGCATCGAGTTGGAACGGCGCCGTGATGGCGTTGGTCGGACATGCGGCAAGGCAGCGCGTGCAGGTGCCGCAGCGATTCTTTTCCGGCACATCGGGTGAGAGTTCCAGCGTGGTGAGAATCTCGGCGAGGAAAATCCAATTGCCCAACTTTCGATTGATGACGTTGGTGTGCTTGCCGATGAAGCCGACGCCGGCCCGTTGTGCGAACTCCCGTTCCAGCACGGGCCCCGTGTCCACATACCAGAGCGAGCGCGTGCCGGGGCCGCCGAGTTGGTCCACAAAGTCGGCGAGGTGTTTCAATCTCTTGCCCAGCACCTCGTGGTAATCGGCGAACCGGGCGTAGCGAGCGATCAAACCTGATTTCGGATTTCGGATTTCAGATTTCGGAATCGCTGAATCATAACTGACGGCGAGACAAATCACACTCCTCGCTCCTGGCAGCACCAGTTGCGGGTTCAGGCGTCTCGCGGCATTGCGCTGTAGATAGGCCATCTCTCCATGGCGGCCAGCGTCGAGCCAGGCTTGAAAATGCGCCGCGCTGGCGGGCGGGTCAGCCGTGGTGAAACGGCAATCGTCGAAGCCCAGGGCGCGGGCGCGTTGCCGGAGCATCTCTTTCATCAGCGGCCGGAGCGGGCCAGGCGATATTGATGAATCACCTGATGTGCCACCTCCCGCATGGAGCGCATCTCCGTGTTCACCAACACGTCTGCCTGGCGATAGAACGGTTCCCGCACCGCAAGGAGCTCTTTGATTCTCTGGATCGGATCCGCTTCCTGCAGCAGCGGGCGGTGACTTTGGCTGCGGACGCGCTCCCAAATTCTTTCCGGGGCCGCCCAGAGACAGATCACCAGGGCGTGGGTTTTGAGACTGGCCAGGTTTTCCGGGTTGACCGGCAGGCCGCCGCCCGTGGAAATTACCGTGCGGGTACGCCGGGCCAGTTCCTCCACGAGTTGGCGTTCCTTTTCCCGAAAAACCGCTTCGCCCTCCTGCGCAAATATGTCCGCAATGGACTTGCCGGCGCGGGCAACGATCACGTCGTCGGTGTCCAGAAACGTAAAGTGCATCAGGTCCGCCACCAACCGACCCACGGAGGATTTGCCCGTGCCCATGAAACCGATGAGGGCGAGATTGGAAATGGTCCGTGTGCTGTCCACCCCGGAATTTTAGCGAATGGTTGCGCCTCTGGCACGCGGTTTCTCGGCAACCCATTGAAAAACCGTGGCAGGTGTGCGTTCGCACGGCTTAGTGGGCAATGCCTCAGCCAAGCGACACGGAATCAACACGGGTTGACGAAGGGCCGGGTTCTCCGCAGATTTGCGCGGATGTCTCTGGCAAATCTGCGATACACTGCACCGCATGTCACTCTCAAGCTGGGGCCGGTGCTTCTCCTTAGCCTGATGGTATGGGGTTGTGGCCACCGCGAACCAGCCGCCGATGTCACCGTCATCAACGGCACCGAACCGGAATCACTCGATCCGCACATCGTCACCGGCATCCCCGAAATGCGGATCACCAAGGCGTTGTTCGACGGGTTGATCAAGCTGGACCCGCGCGAGGCGCGGCCCATTCCCGCGCTGGCGGAGCGCTGGGACGTTTCGCCCGACGGTCGCGTCTATACGTTTCATCTGCGCACCAACGCCGTCTGGTCCACGGGGGAGCCGATTACGACGGCCGACGTGGTCTGGTCCTGGATGCGCGCGCTGAGTCCGGCGACGGCGGGCGACTATGCCGGTCAGTTGTTTTACATCAAGGGCGCGGAGGATTGGTACCTCGGCAAAACGAAAGACCCATCCCGGCTGGGCATTCAGGCGCTCGACGATCACACGCTGCGCGTGGAATTGAACGCGCCGCTCGCGTTTTTCCCCGACTTGTGCGCGTTCCCGACGCTGGCAGTGGTGCCGCGGGCCGCCATCGAGCAATACGGCGACCGTTGGTTGCACGCGAAGCCGCTGCCCACCAGCGGCGCATTCACGCTAGGTGCCTGGCGCGTGAACGACAAGGTCCGCCTCCTCCGTAACCCGCGCTACTGGGACGCCGCCAACACCGCTTCGGAGATCATTGACGTGCTCCCCACCGGTTCGCCGAGCACTTCGCTGAATCTTTACGAAACCGGCATGGCAGACATCGTGTGGGACAAGGACCTCGTGCCCGCTGAGTTGATCGAGGTTTTGAAACAGAGACCGGATTTCCATTCGTTCGATTATCTCGGAACGTATTTCTATCGCTTCAATGTGACGAAGCCTCCCTACGATGACCCGCGCGTGCGGAAGGCGTTCGCCCTGGCCACGGACAAGCGTCGCCTCACGACCAAGTTGACCTTGGGCGGAGAGAAACCAGCGCCTCACTTCGTCCCCGACGGCGTGGCCAACTACGCCGCACCGCCCGGGCCGGCGTATGACATCGAGCAGGCACGAGCACTCCTGGCCGAAGCGGGCTTTCCCGGCGGCAAGGGATTTCCCCGGACCACCTACACTTTTCCCGCCGCCGCCGCCGGGGGCGCGAAGATGCACGGCAAGATTGCGGTCGAACTCCAGCAAATGTGGCGCGATGCGCTGGGCATTGAGGTGGAATTGCGGCAACTCGAAAGGAAGATTTTCTACAGCTCGCAATCGCGCCTCGAATACGACATTTCCACCTCCAGCTGGATTGGCGATTACAACGACGCCAACACGTTCCTTGATCTGTTCACCAGTTTCAGCGGCAACAACCGCACGGGCTGGAAGAACGCGCGGTACGATGAACTTATCCAGCAGGCAAATTTGGAAACCAACATAGAGAAGCGGGCCGGGATTTTCCGCGACGCGGAACTGATTTTGATCACGGAGCAAGCGCCTATCGTTCCGCTCTACTTCTATGCCGGCTTCAGCTACTACCATCCGGATAAGATCGGCGGCGTCTGGCCGAATCTTCTGGACGAACATCCGTTGCAGTATATCTACAAGAAAGATACGATGCGCCAGCGTTCTGGATCGCGCGCGAAGGCTGGTCTTGCGGTGAGGTTCTCTCCCTCACCCTTTGTCCCTCCCCTGCAGGGAGAGATTTCTCCCAACCCCAGTTCGCGCTGTGAACCCCCGAACCGTAGCCGCCGACGTGAGGAGGCGGATTCGACGCGCGCTCCAGCCCGTCCGCCTCCTCACGTCGGCGGCTACGAGCGCAGGGTTCGGGGAGAAGGAATACGCAGTCGCTGGACACGAACAAGGCTGAATCTCGAGGCACACCCTGACTCTCAAGCGTTCAAGTCCTGGCGCGCGCTTCCCCCTCGCCCTGCGGGAGGGGACAGGGGTAAGGGAGATCTTTTGATCCGGGCAAAGGTTTTGAGTCATAGCTCCAATGTTCGCTCCTGGGAGTTGATTGGTGACTATTTTCCCCGCTGAAAAGCCATGTATTTCCTCCGCCGCCTTGCCACGCTCGTGCCGCTGCTGCTGGTCATCAGCTTTGTGGCGTTTGTGCTGGTGCGCGTCGCGCCCGGCGGACCGTTTGACCGCGAACGCCAGCCGGCGTCTCCCGAGATCAAGCGCGCCTTGGAAGCTAAGTTTCATCTGGATGAACCGGTCTGGAAGCAATACCTGCGTTACCTCGGCGGCTTGGTGCAGGGCGACTTCGGCCCATCGCTCAAGTACCGCAACCACAGCGTTGCCGACATCATCAAACAGGGCCTGCCGGTTTCGATGCTGCTGGGCATGATGGCGTTCGGTTTTGCGATGGGCGTGGGCATTCCCGTCGGCTACTTCACCGCCGTGCGACGCGGGCATTGGGAAGATTACTCCGGAAGTTTCTTTGCCATTCTGATGGTGTGCATTCCCGGCTTCGTGATCGCGCCGCTGCTCATCATGTTCTTCGCGATCCAATGGCGGCTGTTGCCCGTCGCGCTCTGGGGTTCGCCGCTGCATGCCATCCTGCCGGTCGCCGCGCTCGGTCTTTATTTTTCCGGCCGCATCGCGCGGCTGATGCGCGAAGGCATGTTGAACACGATGCAGGCCGAATTCATCACGGCGGCGCGGGCCAAGGGCCTCGGCGAAAACGCCCTCATGCTCAAGCACGCCTTTCGCATCGCCGTGCTGCCGGTCGTTTCCTATTCCGGCCCGCTGCTCGCGGATTTGCTGGTCGGTTCGTTCGTGATCGAAACCATTTTTCAAATCCCCGGCCTCGGGGTGTTCATGGTCAACGGTTCGTTGAATCGCGATTACACGCTGGTCGTGGGGCTGGTGGTTCTCTACGCGACGCTGCTGGTGGTGCTGAACCTGATGGTGGATTTCGCCTACACCTTGCTGGACCCGAGGGTCAACTATGAATGAAGCGAGCCCCAACCAACGCGCCTGGCGACGTTTCCTCAAGAATCGTCCCGCTAGGTTCAGCGCATGTTTTCTGGCGCTGGTCGTGTTGCTGGTGCTGCTCTGGCCGTTCGTTTCACCCCACGACCCAAACGCGCTTTCCGACAACCAATTCCAGCCGCCGAGCGCGCAACATTGGTTCGGGACGGACGTTCACGGGCGGGATCTGCTTTCCCGCGTGATGTACGGCGCACAGATTTCGCTGCTGGTCGGCGTAGTCGGCGCGGGCGTCAGTCTGGTCATCGGCGTCTTGTGGGGTGCGATTGCCGGATACGTCGGCGGCCGCACCGACAGCGCCATGATGCGGTTCGTGGACATCCTGTATTCCCTTCCTTCCATCATTTTCGTCATCGTCTTGATCACGACTCTTGAAGGACTGCTTCAGCAAGGATTGGAGGCGGTGGGTTCGGTCACACTCGCAAAGTTCGCGCGGCTCATCTTTCTGTTCGTCGGCCTCGGGGCGGTGTCGTGGCTGACGATGGCTCGCATCGTGCGCGGACAGGTGTTGTCGCTCCGCACGCGGCAATTCGTGGATGCCAGCCGCGCCCTGGGCGCGGGGACGGGGCACATTCTCGCCCGGCACATCATCCCGAACGTGTTCGGCGTGGTGATCGTTTATCTCACGCTCACCGTACCGGCGATCATTCTCTACGAGAGTTTCCTGAGCTACCTGGGCCTGGGCATCCAACCGCCGATGGCCAGTTGGGGTTCGCTCATCGCCGAGGGCGCGGATCAGATGAACCCCATTCGCATCTACTGGTGGTTGATTGTCTTCCCCGGCGGCGTGCTGGTCTCGACTTTGCTCGCGCTGAACTTTCTGGGCGACGGCCTGCGCGATGCGTGGGACGTGCGGAGCGGGGGTTGATCCAAGTGAGGCTGGCGAAGGGGCGACTGATGTCCCGATGTGTGCGTCCTGCCACTCAAAGAATCTACCTCCAAAATTACTCTCAAATTAAGATGCCTTTTTGAGAAGGAGTTGATATTGCGGCGGACTAGCGAACAGGTTTCAGAGCAAACCAAGAGACAGCCATGAACTGGAAACGACTCTCGACAAACACGGGTAAAATCTTTGTGCCAAGTCAACGATTGATCAACCCGACCCACGTATTCACGTGCGCGACCCTTTGGGTGCTCCTTGCCCCGACAGCAGTTGTTGCAGACTCCCCACCTGGACAAGTGGTGGAGTGGGGCAGAAAGATGCTGCCTGACTTAAAGCCGGGTACGGTATTTACCAACATTGCCGCACGAATGGTGCATAATCTGGCACTAACGACTGAGGAAAAAGTGTTCGCTTGGGGATCCAACAAAAATGGAGAAAGCAACGTGCCCGGGGAGTTGAACGGCGTGGTGGCCGTGGAGGGAGGTGGTTTTTGCAGCCTGACACTCAAGTCGGATGGCACAGTGGTTTCTTGGGGGCGGTTTGACCAGAGTGCGGTGCCCAAGTGGCTAAATCTTTGGGTGAATCACGTGTCTGCAATCGCGGCGGGAGCGACCCACTGTCTTGCCATCGTTAAGCAGATTCCCGCCGACGCACCCGCGGTGACGACTCTGCCTGCGACTTCCGTCACAACCGTCTCAGCCCGCCTGAATGGCTATGTTAATCCGAAGGGTTTGAACTCTGTGGTCCACTTCAGGTATGGGACGGCAGAGAGCTATGGGAACATTACCCTTCTGGCAACACCGGCAATGGCACCCAGGAGATTGTTTTCTCGTTAACCGGGCTTGCCCCAGGCACCACGTACCATTACCGCTTTGGGGCCTACAATATTGCCGGGCCAAGTTATGGCAGTAATGTGGCATTTACGACGTTGCCCTTTCCACGACAGCGACTCAGGCTTGGGTTGTATGCATAGAGGGAATGGGGCTTCGACTGCGGACTGCACCTGGCCTGGCTGCTTCCAT
>JAHCLO010000048.1 GCA_026125285.1 Verrucomicrobiia bacterium
TGGGTTAAACCCTGGTTGGGGGGCGCTCTGCCGAGGCGCCGCTACGCATTTGAGGCATTCTTCACGCAACCTTCCGCCGCCGTTTCCTAAGTAATGGGTGGAAGACATTATGGAAACGACACGAATATGTCCGAGTTGCCAGAAGCCGTTGCCGACCGACGTGCCGCTGGGATTGTGCCCCGAGTGCCTGATCAAGTCCGGCTTCAACACCGGCACGGAGCCGGGCAACCCCGGCAAGGAATCCAGCTTTGTGCCACCCTCGGTCGAGGAACTGCGGAAGCTCTTCCCCCAGCTTGAGATTCTGGAACTGATCGGCAAGGGCGGCATGGGCGCGGTCTATAAGGCGCGACAGATGGCGCTGGATCGCTTGGTGGCACTGAAGATTCTACCGCCCGGGGCGGCGGACGACGCCGGCTTTGCGGAGCGGTTCAATCGCGAGGCGCGGGCGTTGGCGCGGCTGAATCATCCGCACATCGTGGCCGTGCATGACTTCGGCCAGGCTGGTGGCCAGCCGTATCTGGTGATGGAATTCGTGGACGGCCCGAACCTGCGGCAGGTGGAACAGGCCGGCCGGCTCACGCCGCAACAGGCGCTGGAGATCGTGCCGCAAATCTGCGAAGCGCTCCAGTTCGCCCACAACGAAGGCGTCGTCCACCGCGACATCAAACCGGAGAACATCCTGCTGGACAAAAAGGGTCGCGTAAAAATCACCGATTTCGGCATCGCCAAGATTGTGGGCGTGCCAGCGGGAAAGGTCTCGCTCACGGGCGCGAAGGATGTGCTCGGCACGCCGCATTACATGGCGCCCGAGCAGGTGGAGAAGCCCTCCACGGTGGATCATCGGGCGGACATCTATTCGCTGGGCGTGGTGTTTTATGAACTGCTCACGGGCGAACTGCCGTTGGGCAAATTCCAGCCGCCATCAAGGAAGGTTCAAATGGACGTGCGGTTGGATGAAGTGGTGTTGCATGCGCTGGAAAAGGAACCAGAGCGGCGCTATCAACAGGCGAGCCAGGTGAAGACGGACGTGGAGACGATTGCGATGACGCCATCGTCTGGTAGCAGCGGACGTCCGTCCGCTCCAACTGAAGATCAGAGCCGGCTCACGTCGGCTGCCACGATCCACAGCATGGTCAAAACCCCAGCCAACTGGCTGGTGGCCACGGGCATTCTGAACTGGATTGCCATCCCGTTGATCCTTTTCGTCACCCTGGGCATTGTAGCCGGGAAAGGGGGCAGGGTCTCCCCCGCGCTAACGCTGCTGATCCCGTTGTTCGTCATGATTCTGAGCAGCGCGATGATCGTCGCCGGGCTGAAAATGAAACGGCTGGAGGCCTACAGCCTCGCCATCATCGGCAGCATCCTCGCGATGCTCATCACGCCCGGAAACATCATCGGCCTGCCGATCGGGATTTGGTGCCTGGTGGTGCTGTGCCGGCGCGAAGTGCGCGAGGCGTTTAATGGAAAACTTCCGCCGGAATTGCTGGGGTCGGGTGCCGTCGCTGCGTCAGTGCCGCGCCCTGACCGATTCTGGCGACGCTTTGCGGTGGCGATTGCGCTGGTTCTGCTCGCACTGATCTTGATCCCGGTCGGCGCTCTCCTGCTCAGCATCACGCTGCCGGCCTTGAGTCGAGCCAAGGTCAAGATGCAGCAACAATCCGAGGCAAGCCACGTGTCCGTGACCTTCGGTCCGGCTGTCGAACGGGTGCTGAACGATCTGGACGAGAACCGAGGCAATGAAGCCTTGAATCTGACGAGCGGCCAGTTGCTGTCGTTGCCCGCCGACTTCGGACAGCGAACGGCTGAGGCGCGTGAAAGCTGGCTGAACTCCAATCGCGTTGACTTGCTGGTGGATTACGCCCGCGACCGCTGGGGGCTGATGAGCCGGGGCGTGCGATTTCGCGACCTGCGCGAACCCGACCTCGGTTGGGGCGGAGTATGGCCGGAGAGCGAGGTCTTGGAAAAACGTGAAAACCGTGAAGGGACGCTTTATCTGTTGCCCGCGAACGCTCAACCGCCCTTGACTTTTGCCTTCCTCACCGCGAACGGCGAACAGGGTTGGCTACAGATCACCGGTTTGTTCACCAACGAACCGCGCGGCATGAAGCTGCGCTATAAGCTGACGCAACTGGCCGGCGGCGGGGGCGGTGGAAGCGTGACTGTCTCGTCGCCCGATCTCAGGAATCCGGATGCCGATGCCATCAGAATAGACGTTCCCAACCGCTATCTAGCGGCCGCTCTGGCAGGAATGGATCTTGCCGCTGAAAGAATCAAAGAGGCTGCGGCGCGAGGGCAATTATCGGAACAGGCGGATGTGTTCAATCACTTCAACGAACTCTGTGACCAACTCCAGGGAAAGAATCAAAACGCCCCCTTCACGCTGCAAGATTGGGGAATCCAGGAAGCGGACGAGTTCAGAACCATCACGGACAGCATTGCCGCCTTGGAGGATGCTTCGGAACGGATGCGGGACATTGCTCGAAGCAGTCGCCGCTCCAAAGCCGAGCGCGAACCAATCCTGAAAGAGGCGGCAACCCAGTTCGTGAACCGTTATGCCGAGTTCAAAGCGCGATTGCGCAGCGCGACTCGGTCCGGGGGAATGGGCGCCGCGAACCGGAACGCCCAACGCAGATTCGTGCGGTTGGTGGCGGACAAAACGGCGCTGACGTTCGAGGGGCAGCCCGCGAGTTGGGGGAACCTGGGTGCGCTGCTGGCCAACGTGCCGGATCGGAAGAACACAGTATTGGAGTTTGCCTTCACGTCCGACCAGATTACCGTCGCGCAACAGAACGAGTGGTTTCAAAAGGCAACCGCGCTGGCGCGGCAGCATGGGTTTGAATACGCCAGCTTCATCGGTATTCACCTGCTCGGCTCGAAGGGGACTTCGAGTTCATCGGCACGATCCGTCCCGTCGCTTACGCAAGCCAAATTGGGCGAGTTCAAGGTAACTCTCACCAACGGGTTCACCATGGAGGTCGTGGCGGTCACCCGCAACCCGCGTGGTGCAAATCTCTGGTGGCAGCCCGACGGGACGCCGCTAGCTGCGCCACCGGTCGAAATCGTCGAATTGCCCAGGCTGGCGCCCACAACTCAATCCCAAATCACCATCATTCCGCAGAACGAGTTTCTGTTCTACGTTCGCCGCCAGATGCCGCCTGGTCTGGCACTCGAGAGTTTTCAGCCCCGCTTCACGCCCCGGCCCAGGGACATCGAAATGCCGGCGACGGTACGGGAGATTGGCAGCCAGACCCGCGCGTCCGCGCAATTGGTTTGCTTCGCAGAACCACCGGACACGGTTGATTACCAGGAGGCAGTTGCCTGCGGGCCGTGGGAAGCGGTTTCCGTTTATGATGTGGAGACGAAGACTACGCGCGATCTTGAGCGCGGCGTGATGGCCCTCTGGAGTGAACCGCGCTACGAACAGGGCGCATTGCGCTTTGACGTCATGCACGACGCGGATAGGGAGCAACACGCTTTGCGGATGATTGCCCGCTTGCGGAGTGGTGGCAGCGAGAAGTTGGTTTTTCATACCGGCGTGCTCACCGGTTCCCCGGCCAAAGGCTTCGCCCTCATTCATGGCAGCGAGCGGGAGGTGCAGGATTGGTTGCAGCAAGTGAAGGAAATGGTCATCGAGCGCACGCCCTGGGTGCGCGGGGAAATACGGAATATCGCCCTGAAACCACGCTTCACCGCCGAGAAGGCATCCGCGCACACGTTTGGCCCAATCATTGAGCGGGTGGTCAGCGGCGGAGGCGATACTCGCCAACGCTTCATTGACTTCGACACCGGTGACCAGTTTGCTGCCTCAGATATTTTCGATGCGGCGGAACCCAGCCCGGAGGAAACTCAGCGATGGGTGAAACAAAAGGGTATTGACGCGGCGGGCGACGCCAGTCCGGCAATCTCCGGCCTGGTTGGCTTCGACATGGTGGCCGTGCCGGTGCCGCGGAACGAATGGGATATGACTTCCGCTCGCCTGGATTACTATCTCGCGACCGCCAAGCCCAGCACGCCCGCCATCATGTTCCCCAAGGGCGACATGTCGGCCAGTTACGTCATTCAGACTCGTGAGGGCGGCCGTGGTCTGCTGCAAATCGTCGGATTCACCCAAGACCCGAACAGTGTGAGCATGATAATCCGTTACAAAATGGCAAAGCCATGATGTCCGAATGTTGTTTCTTTGAATTGGCGATTCCCTCACAACTCCGTCATGGCATCGGCTCGCGGCGAATAGGGTAACTTCAGTATTGATGAAGTTGCGTTTCGACAAGGCAACGATTGGAGAAGAAGCTGGACTACGGCAATGGTGCGCGCAGTACAATCGCCACTCCGGTGGTGGTTGGTGTCCCGGCCAACGTGGCTTTTGCCTTGAGTGGAGTCGCGGTTGGTTAGCGTTTGATGCCGTAACGTGCCTCGAATTCCGGATTGCCGGGCGGTGGAGCAATCCCCGGGGCGGCGACTGGCGCGACGGTGCCGCCGGGGCTGGCGCTGGTTGAAGCGGTGACGGCCTTGAAGATGCCAGCGACCACGCTTTTCTCTGGATCGGGAAGGGCCAAGAAGATCTTTCCGGTAATCTCGCCATCAGTCATCTCGCCCAATTCCAGCTTCATCGTGTAACCCGTCGCAAACGGTCTCGATTGAGGAGCGAATTTAGGGTTGGGCTTCCACCGTTTGACGACTTGCGGCACGTTCGGTCCCTTCATGTCGCTCGAAATTGCCCAAGTGCTCCCCGCCAGCGGCTCGCCGGCTTTCGGACGAAGGTAAACCAAGATTTCCCGATCCGGGGAGACGCCTGACCCTTGCGTCAGGCGCAAGAGATGCGAAGTACCGGCAAGGTCCAGGCGCGCAGTTTCAACGACGAAATTCGTGCCGGAAATCATGCCGTTGGCCCGGCCTTCCGGGATTCTTGCCGCAGCAAGGTCAAGGGTATGGACAGCAGTGAGCAAGGGCAATTCCCTCTCTGGCGGTCGTGCGGTGTCGCTATCGCTCGGAGATCTGGGCGTGCCCGAACGCCCGCTGCCGACGGCCGGCTCACGGTTAGGATCGGTGGCGTCCAAGCCCTGATGAAGGTCAGCGATGTGCCCCATCTGCCCGCCGTCCGCGCTCTGCTCTGCTTCACGGCGTTCGGCGTTGGCTTTCTCCTGGTAATCAAGCAGGTAGCCGTAGCCGAAATAGCCAAGCACGCCCAGCGCGATCACAGCCAAGCCGATGGAGACATACTGCATCGGGCCTCGCTTTTTCCCAGTCTCATTGGAGGAATAGACCCGATAGACAGGCTTTGCGCGCGACGGCGATTCACCCTCGGCTCCGCTGCTTTGAGGTCGGCCTAATGAAAGTCTGGATTGGTTCGACGGCGGCGGGGGCGGGCCCTGAATATTCGAGCCACGGGAGGGGTCCGCAACCATGCGGACCTGCGGTGCCGCAGGCCGCGGTGCGGCGACCGGAACTTGGGGTACCGTGATCTGGTTTTGACAGGCCGGACACGACAATTGATGTCCCATCCAATTGGGATCGCAGGTGATATGTTGACCGCATTGGGGACAGGAAAACTTGATGTCACTCATAAAATTGCTCCGGTTTTCCACCAGTCTGTGCCTCCTCCGGCTCGAAATTGTTCCCAAGCGCGGACCCGAAGGCCACGCTCATTTACATCATTGGCGGGCGGGCGCGTCAAGCAAATGAGATGGCGGAAATGACTTGCTGATCACGGGGGCACGCCGAGTGGAGATTGGCCGTCGCCGGAAGGTCGCGCAGCGACACAGGTACGCGTGCGTTTGCTTACGTTTGGACCGTTACTCAGCTTCGGATTGACTTCTTGGAGGTGGTCGCGAATCCTCTGATCGCGTGTCAGAGTTGAAGTGGTTCGTTGCCCATACCAAACCCCGACGAGAGAAGAAGCTGGTGGATTACTGCCAGCGGCAGGGCATTGCCGCGAAGCTGCCTTGCGTTGATTCAGTGCATAAGTATCGGGGAAAGACCGTTGTGTTCCGAAAGCCCTTGTTTCCCGGGTATGTGTTTTTGCAGTTGGAAACCGGGCAGCGGGATTCCGTCCGCCAGAATGACCATGTGGCGAATTTGCTCGAGGTGTTCGATCAGGAGTCATTCTATCGGCAGTTGCAGGACATCCTTCTGGCGTTGGAGTCCAATCTGGAGGTGCGGTTGGCTCCAGCCATCGGCGAAGGGATGCGGGTGCGTATCAGGTCGGGACCGTTGCAGGGGTTGGAAGGTTGGGTTGAACAGCGGTATGGCCGGGCAACAGTCCTGCTGCGGCTGGATTTCATCAATCAGGCGGCGGCGGTGAAGCTGGATGCGAACATGCTGGATTTGGCCTGATGAACAGCGCCGGCGCAAGGGGGGCCGAGGTGAATTGCGGCAGACTTCGGGAGGCTTTGGGCCGCGGCTGGGGCTAGTCTGCGACAGATTCTCGACAGGCCACTGGACCACTCATCACCGTGTCGCCGGTTTCTTCGGCGACAGGGTTATCCACCAGCCCGTTGACAGACCCGAGGGGTAGCATTGGTAAGTCTCCACTACCTGACTTGCGCCGGGCATTTCGATGACGTTGCGCCGGTGACTGCCCATCGCCGGGCACGGCATGTCTCACGTCGAGGCGGGAAATGACTCTTTTGTGGACACTTGTTGTCCGATGCATCGTTAGTCGCTCGGTCATCTTATTTGAGTTGGGCAGGGCGCAGGAATGTGTGGAACTTCATGGGGTATGCCGGCTGGTGGTTGACGATTAACCGCTACTGCCAAACTGGTTATACCTTCGTTCGGCATCAGGCTTTTCCAAGTCCGTGCTCCAATTCGGTGGCCAGGCTTGCAGGGCGTGCCGTGTTGGGGATATTCAGACTCCTCGGCAGACTGTTGGGGCACACAGTCTGCTATGCAATTGGCATGATGATCGCGCTTATCATATCCCTCTGGACCGGCATCTCGATTGTACTTTGTCTAGCGCTCGTCGGTATTGCTGCGAAACCTGCGCCGGGCTTTGCCCGCGAAACCACTTTGGGGGATGAAATCGCGCTAGAGCATCACGCGCTGCACGATCGTCGTGAGGGCTTGGTCCTGGCGACTCAGTAGGCAATAACCGCCTGGCAAATTCTCGTCGCTGGCAGTGCGACATGCTTTTCAGACCTTCAGTAATTCCATGACGCTCCTCTTTCCCCCAATGCAGTTGGGGTGAACTCACGTCCGCTGCTGCGAGGTTCATTGGCCGAGAGCTTGTGCAGATGCGAGTGCCTGCCACCCAGCGGCCGATTACAGCGATCAGCCCGCTCTGCCAATCTGGGGAGGATGAAGTCCGGATTGTTCGGATTCCATTGCCTCGGAGCTTCCCCGCCTCCCGGTCGCAATTGTCACTCAACTCCTTCCTCCAAAACGGACGGCGGCAACCGTGTTTGGAAAGTCCCGGCGCCGCGTGGCGTCCCTCGACATTCCGGCGGTGTTTGATACGTTGGCAGCGTGAGCTTTGTTGCTGAATTCAATGGCCTGTCGCTGTCCCATCTGGTGCGGGAATCGCTTTCCACCACCACCGCGGCGGTGCGTGCCAGCCTGGCGAAACATTCGCTGTTGTTGACCGATTTCGCACGGTTGATTTCGCCCGCTGCCGGGGACTTGCTCGAACCGCTGGGCCGCCGCTCGCAGCAGCTCACCCAGCGGCGTTTCGGCAAAGTCATCCGCCTGTTCGCGCCGCTTTACCTCTCCAATGAATGTATCAACAACTGCAAGTATTGCGGCTTCTCGCGCGACAATCCCATCCTGCGCGTGACGCTGTCGGTGGACGAGGTGCTGCGGGAAGCGCGGGCACTGGCGGCACAGGGCTTCCGCAACATCCTGCTTGTGGCGGGTGAACATCCCAAGTTCGTTTCCAACGGTTATCTGCGCGATTGCGTGGCGGCTTTGCATGCGGAGATTCCCAGTGTGTCGCTGGAGGTCGGTCCCATGGAAGCCGACGAATATCGGCCGCTGGTCGCCGCCGGGGCGGACGGTCTGGTGGTATATCAAGAAACCTACGACCGCGCGGTCTATGACGATCTCCACACCGCCGGCCCCAAGCGGGATTTCGATTGGCGCATGGAAACCCCGGAGCGCGCCTATGCCGCAGGCTTCCGGCGCATCGGCATTGGCGCCCTGTTCGGACTGGCTGACTGGCGTTACGAAGCGCTGAGTGTGGCGGCGCACGCGGATTACCTGCTGCGCAACTGCTGGAAGGCGTCGCTCACCATCTCCCTGCCACGGCTACGTCCCTGCGCAGGCGAGTTCCAACCGCTCACGCATCTCTCCGATCGCGAACTGGTGCAATTGGTGTGCGCGTTCCGGCTCACGTTTCCCGACGTTGGCCTTGTACTCTCAACGCGCGAGCCGGCCAGGCTGCGCGACGGTTTGTTCCCGTTGGGCATCACGCTTATCAGCGCCGGCAGTCACACGGAACCGGGTGGTTACACGGGCGCGGGCAAGCAAAACATTCATCAGACCGTGCGGGGCCGCATTGTGGAAACGGGCGCAAGTGAATGGGCCACACCTACGAACGGGCTCGTCACCAATGCCACCGGACAGTTCAACATCGCCGATGAACGTTCCGCCGGGGAGGTAGCCAGACACATTCAACGTCTCGGTTACGAGCCGGTGTGGAAGGACTGGGACGCGGCGTTGATGGCTTGAACGAATCCACCTATGGAAAGACTGATCTGTGCAATTGCTGCGCCAGATGATGCCTTCTACGTGGCGCTGAAGAATGAATTGGTTTCTCTCAAGCCGTCTGCACGAGCATGGAAGCTCAATTCTTGGGAACCAGACGTCGCCGGGAGTCTGGAAGTGGTTGTTCAAGCGTTAACGCGAGTCTTGGAGGATGACTGGCGCGAGAATGTGAGCCAGAAATTGCCGTGCAAGTTCGAATACCAAATACTTCGAGTGAAAACTCCATTTGATCACGTTCAGGTGTTAACCAGATTATTTTCGCCACCGGATCCCCAAAGCATTTTCTACGGACGTGAGGTGGCGAAGCTTGGTGATGATGATTTTGTGGTTTGGGTAAGCGATTAGCACGTACTTGCCCAGTTACGGTAGTGTCGTTAGTTTGCACCTATGACAACCGTCGCAAAGGAACTGGTTGAAATTGTCGGTGCGCTCCCGGAGGACAAGGCCCGCGAACTGGTGGATCTTGCGCGTTTCCCTCAGCAACAGTCCGGCGACCGCGAGTGGGAGCGCATCATCGCTGATAAGCGCGGGTATCCAAAGCTGGACAAGTTTGTGACCGAGGCATTGCGCGAAGGCCCCGTCGCACCCTTGGATCCGGCGAAGTTGTGATCTCCAAGATACGACTTAATTGATCTGGATTGGCACGCACAACGAGTTCGACAATCTATTCACGTGAGCACCAATCACGTCATTGCCAACGGCCAGCCCGTTGCGGCTGACCTGCCTTGCACGCTCGAGGAGTTCCTCGTGGTTCAACACCTTTTGCCCCGCAGCGTGGTGGTGGAGCACAACGGCGAGGCGGTGGCACCTTCGGAATTCGCCAGGCGCATTCTCAATGCGGGTGATCGTTTGGAAATTGTCAAAATCGTGGCTGGGGGATGATGGCGCCCGAGGTTGGATTCCGCCGCGCATCGCACTGGCGCCGGATAAAGGCTTGTCCGTGCCGCCGACATTTGAATAATACTGAAGCATCATGAAGTTGAAATTTGAAACGTTTTACCGCGGGTTGCTGCTCGTGCTGGTGGTGTTGCTGGTGTGGTCCGTGTGGCAAAGCCAGGCGCAGAATTCCGCGCAGGGTGCGAGCGCCGACGCGCCAACGGCAACGGAAACCGCTGTCGGGGGCACGAACGTCGCAACGGATCGGGTCCTCACCCCACCCAAACTGCCAATGCCCACGCCGGAATGGATCGAAAAGCTGGCGGTCAAGCTGCCGTTTTTGAAGACCACCCTGTGGGGCAACGAACTGTGGAAATACATCTTCTCGCTGGTTTACATCTTTCTGGCCTTCTACGTCTCGAAACTGCTCGATTACCTGACGCGGGTCTGGCTCAAGAAACTCACTGATCGGACGGAAACCAAATTCGACGACCTGCTGCTCGACTTGTTGAACGGTCCGGTCAAGGTCGTCGCCTTCATCATCTTCCTGCGGATCGGGCTGGACGTGTTTGACTGGCCGGAAATGGTGCAGAAGATCCTGGCCAAAGGCTTCACCGTAGTCGTCGCGATTGCGATCACCTACATGGTCCTCAAGTTCATTGACCTGTTGATGAACTACTGGCGGCAGCGCGCGGCGGCCAAAGAGGACGACGCCTTCAACAAACAGTTGTTCCCCATCATCCGCAAGAGCCTGAAGTTCTTTGTCGTCGCGGTCGCCGCGCTGGTGACACTCGACAACCTTGAGGTGAACATCACCGCCGCCATCGCTTCGCTGTCCATCGGTGGTCTGGCCGTGGGCCTCGCGGCGCAGGATACCTTGGCTAACCTGTTTGGCGGGATTTCCATCTTCCTCGACAAACCCTTCCGCATCGGCGACCGCGTGCAACTCGACGGTGTGGATGGTCCGGTGGAAAGCATCGGCCTGCGCAGCACCCGCGTGCGCAACCTGGACGGCCACCTGATCTCCATCCCCAACAAGACCATGGGCAACGCCACCATCACCAACATCAGCGCCCGGCCCAATATCAAGACCGTGATGAACATCGGCGTCACCTACGACACGCCGGCGGCCAAGGTGAAACGCGCTTTGAAAATCATCGAAGAGGTTTACAAGAATCATCCGAAATCCTTCAACTGCATCATCAGCTTCAACAAATTCGAAAGTTCCTCGTTGAACATTCTCGTGGTTCACTGGTGGAACTCCACTGACTTCGTCGAATACCTCGGCGGCATCCAGGAAATGAACCTCTCCTTAAAGGAGCGATTCGATGCCGAAGGCATCAGTTTTGCGTTCCCGACGCAAACGCTCTACGTGAAGCAGGATTCCGACTGGCGATTGGGCGAGTCGAAATGAAGCACCTGCCGGCGCGGGGCACGCAGACGGGCGGCCCGGCTCAGGGAGACTGGGGCATCTCCAATCCCGAGATCGGGCGCGCGTTGGGATCAGGAGCCGTAGGAGCGCGGATCGCCGAGTCCGCGAGTTGCTGTCCTTAAATTCGCGCGGACTCAGCGGTCCGCGCTCCGGGCACCGGTTCATTGAAAGTGATTCGGATCCGATAGCAAACTGAGTCGCGATCACTCAATGACTGGTCGCCGGACGGAATTCCAGAATGTACGCAGCACGCGGCGGCAGAGTCAGTTTCACCGAAGCCTCCGGGGTAGTGAATTCACTCATGCCCCGCCGGCCTGTTTCATCCAGGCGATAAATCCATCCGCGTTTCGGCAAAGCGTATTCCTTGGCCTCAAGCTTGAACGATAGTTCCATCGGTTCGTCCGAAATGCTGGCCAGCGCGATGGCCGTCGTGCCGTCCGCCGCGCGCCAGGCACCGGCCAGGGCAAGTGGTACGCGCTTCTGGAACGTCGTCAGGCCGCCTTGCTGGCCGGCGTAAATCGAGAGACGCGACATGTCTATTGTCGCCTCCGGAGCGTCAATCCGCGGCGGACGCAGGAAGGTCCCGTGCTGTAGATACTTTGCGGCGCGGCAGCGGAGTGTTGCCAGGCGCGTGGCGAATTGCGTTTCCTCCGGTCGCTCCTGCAAGTGCCGGGGCAGGAAATTTGCCACCGTTGGTTGTTGTCCCCAGACGAACGCCCGCGCCTGTTCGAGATAAAACTGCCGCGAGAATTTCCGGTCCAAAAGCTTGAGCGGCTCCTTCGGCGCAAACTCGGCCGGCCACAAATCATCGTAGGGCGGCAGGGTGAGCGAGGAGTAATTGCCAAAGGTGATCACGCTATCATGATAAACAGCGTTGAAGAACGGTATGGTTTCCCAGCCGTCCGGTGGCGCGTAGCGTTCACGGCTGATCTCCAGACTGAGCATCAGGTCCAGGTACGGCAGCCACGGCTCACCGCAACCCTCGCCAGCCAGGGCGACACGCGGCGACGCCGTCAGATTGGCGGAGAATCTGGGTGACACGAGTTTAGGCCGACGTCCACTGACTCCCGCGCGCTGGCGAATATCCGCAGCCAGATCACGAAAGCCGTGCATCCAATAAGTCCCGCCCCCCAGCGGATGCCCGTGGGTGGAGTCGTAGCAAGCCAGACTCGTGCAGGCCTGATCCATGTAGATGCCGTCCACGCCCAGTTCGCGGATCGCGCGTTCCGCCAACCCGGCGTAAGTGTCACGCCAGAACGTCGTGCCCATGCACATCGGCACGCAGGGCGCCTTGGTGAAGGTGTTATAGACCTCAGGCCGAATCTGGCCGGTTGGGTCCTTGACCGCGAATCGTTCCGCGTGCTCGTTGGTCCAACTGGCCGTGGTCATGCCCCACAAGCGCTGGTTCATATAGACCAGCGCGCGAACGTCGTGCTGATGCGCTGCAGCGAGCGCCGCCTGAAAGGGCTTTGTGCCTTCGCGCGGCGGCAGGTATTCCGGGAAACCGGTGTCATACGAACAGCCATGCCACCAATGCCACAACACGCTCACCGGCAGGTTGAGTTGCTTCTGCAACTCCACTGCCGGTCCGAGCACGTTGGTGGAGCGTCCGCGATTCCAGACCCATATCCCTGTGTTGCGGATCCAGTCCGGCACTGCCGACTGCCGCAACCGGCTCTCCCGGGCCCAAACCTGATCGCGCGCCCACGCGCGGTAACGTTCGGCGGCGGTGAACCAATCACCGGTGAAACTGCCGAGCACCACCTGGTAAGAAACCTGGAAATGCCCCGACGTGCCGGAACCCTCCGGCTCGTGAACAATCTCACAGCCGAGATTGGTGTTCGCGCCGCCGAACACGGCGAAGGTCTTGCGGTTGGCGTTCGTATCGTCGCAGGCGAGATACAGTCCCGGTCCATCGGGCCGATAGATCGCAAGACATTGCAGCGCGAGCCGACCGGGATATTCCCATTGATGCCGCCGCGGATTGCCGCCGGCCGGATTCAGAAGTTCACGCGGATGGGTGGCGAGTTGCCCCTGCCACACCGGCACGGCGAGGCGTTCGGTATCCTGGGCCGCAATGTCAGGCACACGGGGAAACCTCACCTGGCGCACGACCTGATCACGCAATCCGGCGAGGGCGAACGACCAGCGGCTCAGGGGAGCGGACTCGTCGAGATGAACTTCCACCTGGACGCTCACGTTCTGAGCGTGAGCGGCGGGAAAGTCCATCCACGTGAGGCGTCCACCGCGCTGTGGCTGAGGAAGCGGTTCGGCCTTGAATGAGCCGGCGTGCTCGGGCGCGAGCAGCAATGGGCCTTCAGCAGTGGCGAGTTCAACCTCCCAAAGCGGACCGGGGAAGCGACCGAGAAGATTGTAGCCGAGGTTCAAATCCACCAGCTCCCGCAGTTGGCCGCTACGGACATCGAACCCAACTTGCAGATGCGGGCTGGCGAGGCGGAAGGTCGCTTCGTCGCGGGCAGATTCGGCGCGCACCGTCGGGACGCAAACAAGCAGCGTCACGACCCCGATCACCCGCGCCGGCCGCCTCCAGAAACGCGGCAAAAAATCCCGCTTGATGGACGCCATCCCTTGCAGGATGATGCCGCGCATGAACCCCCATCCGCAGCGGGGCCGAAAATGGCGACGGTTTTGCCGCCAGAACCAAAGCCTTTTATTTGCGGGTTTCTTCCTCATCATCGCTTTGATCATCGTTGCGGTCCTCATCTGGTTCATGACCAGTTCACGGTTTATTCTGAGATAACCGACCGTCCCCTCAAGAGATTGCGCCGCGCTTGCGCAGCATGGCCTCCATGGCCTTGTCCATCAGCACGTCGGCCAGGGGCTTGGTGGTTTCATCCAAAGCCGCGCAGGCCGCCTGTAGCTGTTTGGTGTCGCCCGCACCCGAGGCGGCCGCTTCCGTGGTCAAGGCCCGCTCAACCTCCGCCATGGCCGTGGAGACTTGAGCGGCATAGTTCGCCTCCAGTTCCGCTCCGCAATCCGCCAATCCCTTGCGCGTGGCGGCCAGCAGTTCATTGGCTTTGAGCTTTATCTCCACCCAGCGCCGCGCCGCCAGGTCCTCGAACGCATGCTCGACTGATTCCTCAACCATTCTCGTCACAGCGGCATCATCCACGTCCACGGCGGATTTCATTTCCACGATCCGTTCCTTGCCGGTGCGCGTGTCGCGGGCGAGGACGTGAAGAATCCCGTTCGCATCAATCGCGAATTGCACGCCCACGCGTGGAACGCCGCGCGGCGCCGCCTCAAATTCCAGCGTGAACTTGCCGAGACTCCAGTTGTCCTTGGCGCGCTCGCGTTCGCCCTGCAACACATGGATCAACATGCTGCGCTGCTGATCCACTGCGGTGGTAAACAACTCGCCGGCCTTCACGGGAATGGTTGAGTTGCGCGGGATGATGACGTTCATCAAGCCGCCAAAGGTTTCAATGCCCAGTGAAAGCGGGGTCACGTCGAGCAACAGCACCTGCTTGAAACCGCCCGAAAGTATCTCCGCCTGGATCGCCGCGCCAAGGGCCACGGCTTCGTCCGGGTTTTGCGACGTGTTCAACTGGGGTCCCGCTAGCCGGTGATACTCCGTGCCGAGCCGCAGGTTGCCGCGCGTCTCTTCGAACTCGGCACAACCGAACCACTCACTCACGAGTTGCCGCACCAACGGCATCCGCGTCTGCCCGCCCACCAGAATCACTTGATCCAAGTTACCCGGTTCGAGCTTTGCATCCGCGAGCGCCCGCAAGCAATGCTGCCGCGTGCGCAAAATGATGTCACGAGTCAGGTGTTCCAGTTCGGAACGCGTGAGGCGGTAATGGAAACTGAAATCCCGGGTCAGAAATGGCAGGGTGATTTCCGTTTCCATCTCGGTGGAGAGTCTGATCTTGGCCAGTTCCGCAGCCTCACGAACCCGCGCGAGGATGGCCGATCTGTCGTAGCCGCCGACGTCAGGAGGCGGATTCCCCGAGTTGACGCTTGGGTCGTCCACCGCCTCACGTCCTCGGCTAGGAGTCAATTCCTGCCCGCCGGTGCGCGGCACGCAGACCGGCCCGCCTGACTCTCGAATCTTTGTCACCAGAAAATCCACCAACCGCCGATCCAAATCATCTCCCCCCAGTCGCGTGTTGCCGTTCGTGGCCAGAACCTGAAACACCCCCTCATTGAGTTCGAGGATCGAAAGATCAAACGTGCCGCCGCCCAGATCGTACACGGCGATCCTGGATTTCTCCTTGAGCTTGTCCAAGCCATAGGCCAAGGCGGCAGCGGTAGGCTCGTTGATGATGCGTTCGACCGCGAACCCCGCGAGTTCACCCGCGCGTTTGGTGGCGTTCCGCTGGGCATCGTTGAAGTATGCCGGCACCGTGATCACCGCGCGGGCAACCGGTTCGCCCAACGCCGCTTCGGCATCGCGTTTCAACTTCTTCAACACCTCGGCGGAAACTTCCTCGGGGGTGAGCTTCCGGCCGTGAAGCGGAATCGTGACGCTGCCTGCGCCGGTTGAATTGAGCGGAAAGCCAACGGACTTCTCCTCATTGGAAATCTCCGCGCCCCGGCGGCCCATGAACCGTTTCACGGAATAAACCGTTTCCGCCGGCTTCACCGCGCGCACCCGGTTGGCCGGGTGACCGACCACCGGAGCCGCGTCCGGTGCCGGGTAATGCACCACCGACGGCGTTAGCCGCCGTCCATCTGCGTCCGCGATGACGTACGGGATGCCGCTGTCCACCGTGGCGACCAGCGAATTGGTAGTGCCAAGATCAATGCCGACTATTTTACTCACGGCTTGATGCTGCATGAGGCCACGCGGCGAGGGAAGATTGAAGATACTTTCGCTTTCGTGTTTGCATCACCGCTGATATGAAACCGGCGTGCGCAACGTTCCACCAGGGCTTCACACCGTTCGCGGGATTATGGGCTGCTGCCACTTGTTGGAAGACGGCGAGGCGAGCGTGATGATTGATACCGGCATGGTGGGTGAACCGTTCTTCATCCGCCGGCTCGTTCGCCGGCTGGGGCTCAAATCAAATTCCATCAAAGCCATCCTGCTCACGCATGGACATCTGGATCACGCGGGCAATCTGGCGTGGCTCAAGCGCTGGACGGGAGCGATGATTCTTGCTCACCCGGAGGAACAACTCCACGTGAACGGGACCTACCCTTACCAGGGGATCAACCGCTGGTGTGGACGGTTGGAGGCGGCGGGGCGCCTCTTGTTCCGTTATCGTCCGGCAACGATTGATGAGTTCATCCACGACGGCCAGGAACTGCCCTTCTGGGGCGGACTGCGCGTGATCCATCTGCCGGGCCACACGAAGGGTCATTGCGGATTCTACAGCGCGAAGCACGATCTGCTGTTCAGCGGCGACCTGTTTGCGAGTTACTTTTTCAACGTTCACCGTCCGCCCGCCATCTTGAACAGCGTGCCGGAGTTGTTTCCAATCAGCGTGGAAAAGGTCCGCCGCCTGAATCCACGCTGGCTTGTGCCGAGCCACTATGATTTTCTGGACGGCGAGTTGCATCGGAAACGATTCGCGCAGTTGTATGGCATGGGAAGGCAGAGTTCGCCTCGTTAGGCGAAGAGCAAGTAAACCTACATTCAGACGAAGCCGGGTCGGTCAACGTGTTCCGAGAGGAACGTCAGTTGTTATAGCAAGAGAGATCAATCATGCGCTGCATTGTAACTGCCGGACCGACTTATGAGCCGATGGATGAGGTGCGCCGGCTGACCAATTTCTCCACGGGCCGGCTGGGCACGGAACTCGCCAATTTCCTGGTCAGTTGCGGGCATCACGTCACGCTGCTCCGCGGCGAGCAGGCCACATATTCCGGTGAAGGCCGGGCCCAGACGGTGGAAGCCTTCAGCACCACGGACAGTTTGCGCACGCGCCTACGTTCGCTGGCCGACCCGGCGGTAGGGGCGGTCTTTCACGCGGCCGCCGTGAGTGATTTTGCATTTGGCAAAATCTGGTTGCGTTCTCCCGACGGGGAGCTTTCGGAACTGAAGTCCGGCAAAATCTCCACGCGGCAGGGCGCGCTGCTGGCCGAATTGGTGCCGACACCAAAAATCCTTGCCGAACTGCGCGCCTGGTATCCGACGGCCAAGCTGTTGGGCTGGAAATACGAGGTGGACGGCGACCAAGCCGGAGTGCTGCGCGCCGCCGAACTGCAATTGACCACCTGCCTTACGGACGTTTGCGTGGCGAATGGTCCCGCTTACGGACCGGGTTTCGGACTGGTTGCCGCCGCGGGTGCGCGGGCGCATGCTCATCTGGTGGACGAGGGCGCACTCTTCGAGCGATTGGCATCTCTGCTGCGCGCGTGATGGATTCACGACCTGCAGGCAATGCGGGCCTTGACCCAGGCGCGCGCCTGCTCCGGCGTCCGCAATTCGTCCTCCAACTGTCGTTCACGAATTTCGGCCAGTAGCGCGCCCATGGCGGGGCCGGGTTTGATCCCCAACGCGATCAAATCTCCGCCCGTCAGCAACGGCGGACGAATCTCCGGCTGTTGCGCCAGTTCTGCCGCCCGGGCAATGAGGAAATCGTAAACGTTCAGTCGCCCGTGCGAGCCGAGACAGTCCAAGCGGTGCAACGCCAGTTCCAGGGGAAAAGTATCGCGCAACAACAGCCGGCGCAGGGTGGCTTTGCGCATCTGCAGAGCGTCCTTGAACTGCATGTGATAACGCACGGCAGTCACCACGTCCTCGATTTGCCTTCGCGGGAAGCGAAGACGCTCCAGAATTCGCTCCGCCATCGCGGCCCCGATCTTTTCGTGCTCGTAGAAGTGAATGTTGCCGGTGCGTGGATCGCGCGATGCGGTGACGGGTTTTGCCACGTCGTGCATCAGAACGGCCCACGGCAGCAGGGCGTCTGAGTCCGGCGGCAGCAGTTTCAGCATCAAACACAGATGAGCGAACACGCTGCCCTCGGGATGAAAGTCTGGCGACTGCTCGCACGCAATTGTCGCGGCGATCTCCGGCAGTACGTTTTCGAGCAGGCCACTGTCGCGCAGCAATTCCAGGCCGCGCGCGGCGTGCGGCGGTCGAAACAATTTGAGCAATTCATCCCGGACCCGCTCGGCGCTGATGGAGTTGATGCTGGCTGCACCGGCTTGCAGGGCGGAAAAAGTCTTCGACTCGATCTGAAAGTCGAGTTGCGCGGCAAAGCGCACGGCGCGCAACAACCGCAAATGATCCTCGGCGAAGCGTTCCTCCGGCGCGCCGATGGTGCGAACGATTCGGGCGCGCAAGTCCGCCTCTCCGCTGACCCAGTCGTGCAGCGTTTCCGTAACGGGATCGTAGAACAAACCATTGACCGTGAAATCGCGGCGCTGGGCGTCGGCCGTGGCATCACCGAAGGCAACTTGTTCCGGATGCCGGCCGTCGCGGTAATCGGCCTCGGCGCGGAACGTGGCGACTTGAAATTGGCAACCGCCTTCGATCACTACCATCACGCCGAACTTCCGCCCCACGGCGATGGTGTGCGGAAAGAGTTCTTCAATCTGGTTGGGTAGCGCGCTGGTGGCTACATCGAAATCCTGCGGCTCGCGTCCGAGTTGAAAATCGCGCACACAGCCCCCGACCCAGAACGCCCGATGGCCGGCGGATTGCAGGCGGCGGACGATCTGCAAAGCCAGTCCACGTAGCGAAGGCTTAGTTGGCGGGCTCAATCGGGTCCCCAAATCCGCCGGATGTGCTCCGCGCCGCGCGTCACTTCTTCCACGGTCAGCATCGGGCTGAACTCAAAAACTTTGAGATGGTGAGGTTGCACCAACGACTTCAGCGCGGCGAAATCCACCGTGCCCGTGCCCGGTTCGCAATGGTCGCGCGCAGGTGGCTGCACGTCGTGGATATGGAAACCGGCAAGGCGGTCGACCATGGATTCGAGGTGCAGGACATGGTGGATGAAGCCCAGGTTCTCCTTGATCTGCGCATGGCCGGTGTCGTGCCAGTAGGTGATGGCCGGGCTGGCGAATTCGCGAAAGAAGAAAGTGAAATCGCTTTCGAGCGGGATTTCTTCCAGCGCCTCGCGATTCTCCACGCCCAACTTGATACCACGCGATTCCGCCTCGGGCAGGATTTTGTGCAGCGTGTCGTACGTGCGCTCCACAAACTTCTCCTTGCGGGCTTCGCGCTTTTCGATGATCTCCTCGCAAAGTTGCTGGTATTTTGGCGAGTCCTTCTCGCCGCGCGCCACCAACTCCTTGAGTTTGTCGGTGTAATCCTTCATCTCAATGCTCCCCAAGTGTAGGACGACGAGGGGGGCGTTTACACGTTCGGCAAATTCCAGCGTCTTGAGCGTGTAGCGGATGGCCAGTTCGCGCTCGCGCGGCTTCTCGGCGGAAAACTGATAGAGATTGGGCGCGGAGCGATTCACCCCCATGGGCAGCGGACAGAAATTGTGCAGGCTGGAAATCTTCATTTCGCCGGCGGCCACGGCTTCGAGGATGCCGGGCAGCAAACTGATGCGCGTGCCGTGACTCAGTTCCACGTGCGTGAACCCCAGCTCGCGGATTTCGCGCAACAGGGCGCGGCCATCGTTGTGGCGGTGCGAATTCCAGCAGGTCGAAAGCGAATACATGATACAAAAAAGCCGGGTGCGGCCAGGACAAGCACCGCAACCGGCGGGGTAAACTCCAGATCGGTTACAGATCGGCGTAACGGGCGCTCAACATGGCAGAGAAGCGCGCGGCTTTTTCCTTGCGGCGGCGGCGTTCGCTGGGCTTCTCGAAATGGCGGTGGCTGCGCACCGTTTTCAGGGTGCCCTCGCGGTCAATCTTCTTTTTCAACCGGCGCAATGCCCGGTCCACCGACTCGCCTTTTTTCAGTTTAATCTCGGTCAATCTGTCTCACTTCCTTTCTGGAGGAAACCGGTTGGTTTGGACCGGTCCCGGCAAGAATTCAGGGTTGGAGAGTAGTTTCATCCTCAAGCACCTGTCAACGGACAAAAACCACAAAATCGCTTCCATGCGGTACCGCCGCTCCCGCCCATTCAAATCTGGTGCCGCGCCCCAAACTTTCGCCGCAGCAGGCCGCTAACCTCCTTTGCAGCGGGGACCTTAAGCCACACGGTCACAAGCCAGTAGATCAACGCGGCGACTGTTGCCGGCACGAACACCGCGCCGAGTTTGAGCGCGAGAGTCTGGTGGCCAAGACTCTGTTCCCAGGCGCGCGTCCCTACCCACGCAACCACACCCGCCGCGAGGGTCGCGATGCCCAGCGGCAGCAAGATTGCTCGCAACGACTGCAACTCCAGCTTTTTCATTTTCCGCTTCAGCGCGTAGAGCAGCAAGGCGGCGTTGACCCCCGAGGTGATGCTATTGGCCGCGCCCAAGCCGCCTTCCTTGAACCGCCATACCAGCGCCAGCGCCAGCCCGATGTTCAGCGTCAGACAAAAGACGCTGATCCGCATGGGCGTGCGGGTATCGCCTAACGCAAAGAACGCTCGCGCCAGGATGTTCACGGTGGAAAACAACACCAAGCCCGGCGCCAAACACGTCAAAGCCAGCGCCGCGCGCGGGGTGTCGTACGGCTGAAATTGCCCGCGCTCGAACAGCAGCCGCACCATCGGTTCGGCCAGCACGAACAGGAGCACCGAGGCCAGAAGATTCACAAACACCAGATACGACAAGCCTTGCCGCAGGGTCATGCGAAAGTCGTCATATTTCTTCTCTGCCGCCAGGCCCGACAACGTCGGCAGCAGGTAGGCCGCGAGCGAAATCCCAAACACACCTTGTGGCAGTTCCAACAAGCGCACCGCGTAGCCGAACGATGAAACAATCCCCTCGCCCACCCAGAACGCCATGCCCTGGGTGAGGAGCACATTGATCTGGAACGCAGCGACGCCAATTGTGCCAGGGATCATCCGGCGCACCACGAGCCGCACGGTTTCATCCCGCCACGGCGCGACCCATTGCCAGCGAAAACCTTCCTGGTGCAACAGGGGCAATTGGAAGCCGGCTTGCACCACCCCCGCCAGCAACACCCCGATGGCCAGGCCAAAAATCCTCTCCGCCAGGGTCGATCCCATCAGCGGCGTGATGAGGAAAACTGACGCGATCATGACGATGTTCAACATGCCGGCGCCCAGGGCGGGCACAAAAAAATGGCCGCGCGCATTGAGCATGCCCATGAACACGGCAGCCAGGCAGACCAGCAGCACATAGGGCAGCATCAGCCGCAACAACCGCAGCATGAGATGCGTCTCCGCGTGGTACTGCGCGTCCACCCACGGCAGCGCCACGGTGATCCCGAGCACGCCCAGAACCACAATCACACCCGTGGTCATGAGCAGTCCCCAGATGACGGCATTCGCCGCCCGCCAGGTTTCCGCCGCAGTGGAGGTTTTTTCCTTTTCCTTGAAAGCCGGGATGAAGGCCGCGGTGAGCGCGCCCTCGCCCAGCAACCGGCGGAACAGGTTCGGCACCATGAACGCGAGCATGAACGCGTCCGTGACCCAACCCACGCCCATGAAACTGGCGTAGGCCATTTCGCGCACCATGCCCAGCACGCGGCTAGTTAGGGTGGCGGCGGCCATCGCGCCGGAGGACTTGAGCATTTGCGACATCGCGCGCGGAGTCTAGGGACGGCCACGCGCGGGCCAAAGTCCAAACTTCCGGGCACTCGTCGCTTGCTTTGGCGGGCCGCCAAATCTACCTTGCGCGCCCTATGCAAAATGTTGTCGTCATTGGTTCCGGCTGCGCGGGTTGGACTGCGGCGCTGTACGCCGCGCGCGCCGGCCTGCAACCTCTGGTGCTCACCGGCACCCAACCGGGCGGACTGCTCACCACCACCACGATCGTGGAGAATTTTCCCGGCTTTCCCGAGGGGGTGGACGGTTTTGAACTGATGTCGCGGATGCAGAAACAGGCGGAGCGGTTTGGCGCCAGGGCCAGTTTCGGCACGGTGGAAACCGCCGATCTGTCCCGGTCGCCCTTCATGCTCACCGTAGATGGGGAACCGGTAGAAACCCGGACGGTCATCATTGCCACCGGGGCGAGTCATCGTCACCTGGGCTTGACGAGCGAGCACAAACTGGAGAACAAGGGCGTGACCTACTGCGCGACGTGCGACGGCGCTTTGCCGGTGTTTCGCAATCAGCCGCTCGTGGTCGTGGGCGGGGGCGATTCGGCCTGCGAGGAGGCCACTTACCTCACCCGTTTCGGTTCAGTGGTGTATCTCATTCACCGGCGCGACACCTTGCGCGCCTCGAAGATCATGGCGGAACGGACGTTGGCGAATCCGAAGATCAAGCCGGTGTGGGATTCGGTCGTGACCGAAGTGCTCGATGTGCAGCAGGACAAGGTTACCGGGGTGCGCGTAAAGAACGTGAAGACGAACGTGGAAAGTGTAATTGACTGCGCGGGCGTTTTCGTGGCGATCGGCCATGTGCCGAACACGCAGATTTTCAAGGGTCAGATTGATCTGGACGAGAATGGCTACGTGATTCCCAAGCACGGCGCCTCGACTAATGTGCCCGGCGTGTTTGTGGCGGGAGATTGCGCCGACCACGTCTATCGGCAGGCCATCACGGCTGCCGGGATGGGTTGCGCGGCGGCGATTGAGGCGGAGCGTTATCTGGCGACGATGAGCCAGTAAGCGCAACGCCGCCATTGCGAATTCCTGCCGCTGAGGAGCGACCTCCCCCCGAACCCTTCGCTCGTAGCCGCCGACGTGAGAAGGCGGACAACGTTACAGCTCAGGAGAATCCGCCTCCTCACATCGGCGGCTACGGTTCGGGGGTTCCAAGTGCGAATCTGGATTCGGCGACGTCTCGCGCGTGAACAACTCATGAAACGCCTGCTGCAACCGGCGCGTCACTGGCCCAGGGCGTCCGACACCGATCTGCTGCTCGTTGATGCGGATCACGGGCATGACGTCGCTGGTGGTGCCCAGCAGCATGGCTTCGTCCACCGATTCCAGTTCCGATTCGCGGAGCGGGACTTCAAGGATGGGAACGTGCAATTCGTCGCACAACTCCAGCACGGCGCGGCGGGTGATGCCGCTGAGAATGACGCAGCTTTCGGGATGCGTCAGGAGCGCGCCTTCGCGGACGGCGGCAAAGTTCGTGTGCGATCCTTCCGTGATGACGCCATCACGAACAAAGACCGCCTCCTGGGCGCCGGCGGCTTGCGCCTGTTGGTTGGCCAGGACATTCGGCAGGAGCGAAATCACCTTGAGGTCGCAACGGGACCAGCGTTGGTCCGGAACCGTAATCACCCCCACGCCTGCCTGGCACTTCTCGCGCGGCGGCACGAACGGCGCCGCGAAACCATATACAGTGGTCGCAACTGGCGGATGCGGATAGGAATGTTTGCGAAGGGCGACCCCGCGCGTCACTTGCAGATAAACGGTGGCTTCGGCGGCGGCCAGTTGATTTTGGTTTAGCAACGCGGCCGCAACGTGGTCAAGCTGCTCTGTTGGTGTCGGGTATTGGATTTCGATCGCGGAGAGGCTGTGCTGAAGCCGTTGCCAGTGTGCGGCGGCGCGAAAGAGCCTGCCCTTGCTGGCGCGGACAACTTCATAGGCGCCGTCACCGAAAAGAAATCCGCGATCATCCGGCGAAAGATAAACCTCGTCCTTCGGCAGGAAGCGACCATTGTGATAGACAATCATCGGCGGGATTAAACAGACATTGGTGAGCTGCGGCAACCAGACTCAAATCGAAGAAAAGCACTTCTGCCGGAAAGAAAAAGCCCGGCCTCGCGCGCGACCGGGCTGATTTCAGTTGAAGTGCTGGACGAACGAGACGAACGGCGTCAACTTTTGCCGAGGGCCTTGGCCACGGCGGTTTCCAGCGCGTCGCCCCGCAAGTTCTTGCCAATGATCGTTCCCTCACCGTCAAGGAGGTAGGTGGCCGGAATGCTGTTCACGCCGTATTGGGTGGAGAGTTTGTTCTTCCAGCCTTGGCCGTCGAAGAATTGCTGCCACGGCATTTTGTTTTCCTTGATGAAAGCTTCCAGCTTGCCTTTGTCCTGATCGAGGCTGATGCCGATGATTTCAAATCCGCTGTCGTGGTGCTTCTCGTAGGCCTTCAGCACATGGGGCAATTCTTTCACGCACGGGCCGCACCAGACCGCCCAGAAATCAATCAGGATCACTTTGCCCTTGTAGTTGGCGAGTGAAAGCGGCTTGCCGTCGAGGTCCTTTTCGTTGAACTCGGGAAACTTCGTGCCCACAGCCAGCGAGTCTTGAATCCGCTTGGCTTCCTCCTGCTTTTTGAGGTTGGCAACCTGCCGACTGTCGGGAAACTCCGATTTAAGCTGGGCCATCAACTCGTCCGCCATGGTTTCGTTCCGCAGGACTTGCCCGTAAAGGGAAGCTTTCATGTAAAGGATTTGCGCCACGTCGTCGGATTTGTCGCTTTTGTACTTGGCGAGCAGGGCATCAAATTCCTTCAGTTCGGCGGTAAGGTCGGCTTCGGAGCGTTTGCCGTCCTTCAACTTGGCCTGAACTTTGGTGATCAATTCCTTGAGTTCTGTGGCGGGCGTGTCTTGTTCGGCGGCCAAGCCCGGCTGGCTGGTCAAGAGTAAGGAACCCACAGTGAGGGCAACGAGCAACTGGGTCTTCATAATTTGGTGGATTTGGTTCAGACCGCGCCAGCAAAGCACCGGGCGGGCTGCGGGGCAAGCGGATTCTCAGCGGATTCTCACGGATATTTCGGAGTTTCTCTCTTCGCGCTGGATGGCGTTCATTGATTGCTTATCTCAATGTTTCTATCTGCATCCGGGGCAACTCGCTCACACCCAGTTCCAGCAGGGCGGCGTTGCGGTACAGTTCCAGGTTCGGGCGGACATTTGGCGCGCGGGCCAGGCGGCGTTGGCGGTCCAGTTCCTTGATTGAAAGCATGTCCAGGGCGACGGGGTCAAAACTGAAGCGCAGTTGATTCAGCGTGGTGGAGTAATGCAGCAATCCGCGCTGGCCACCCTCGTATTGGCAGATCAAAGCGTCCACGATATTGAGCACCACTCGGTCGTAGAGGGCGGGCAGGGCGTAGATCTCCGGCACGGCCACGGCCAGCCGGCGGGGATCGCCCTCGAAGCGAAGGGTGTTGTCCACACTGCCAAGGCTCAGGCTCACCAAGCTGCCGCAAACGGCGGCTTCGTTGTGGTTCAAAAGGGGATTCAAGTTGATGATCTTGGTGAGCTCTCCGGTCACGAGGCGGGAGACGAACGATTTCCGCCCCACGCCTTCGCCTCTTCGCTCAAACTCAAAATCGCCAAAGACCAGATTGCCCAGCAGCGGGGTGTCGTAGTAATTCGTACTGTCGTAACCGGCCGCCGCGCTCGCGGCCACCCGGATGCCCAGTTCCCCGATGAGTTCATGGAAGCCGGCCCGACGCAAATCGCTTTCTGATTTGTCCCACACAATGATGTTGGACGCAGGCAGACCCACGGCAATCAGACTTGCCGCGAGGGCTGCGGCCACTGCGGGCCGGGTACCGCTGTTCGGACCGGGTTTGGAATAGACTTTGATGCCAACCACATCCTGCGTTGAAATCAGGCTCAACCACGCCTCCTGGATGGTGGCTTTGCCGGTGAGATTCGTCAGGCCACGCTGGAGCATGGGCGCGATCCGATCCGGGCGCGGGCGGAAGATTTCCGTGGCCGCAGCATCCTCGACAATGACCACCCGCGCCGGCGCGTCGCTGCGCGAAGTGCTGAACGGCGTCGCCCTTGCGCCAAACGGCAGCCCAAGACCGCAGCCAAGACACAAGGCTGCCACGGCGAGCCAGCGTCGCAAATTCGGTCCGGTGCGGAGTGCGTTTCTTGACACGTCAGGGGGTGAATGTTACCACCACACGCAATGGTCGCCACCAAAAATCAGGCCGGCAGAGGCTCAGTGTTTCTGCTGTTGCTCGCGGGGGTTCTCGCGGGCTGCATGCCGCCCGGCCCGCGCGCCCTGATCGAGGGCCGACGGTTGTTGGATAAAGGCCAAAGCGAACAGGCGGTGGAGAGACTCCTGGTGGCGACCTCGGTGCTGACCACCAATGCGTCGGCGTGGAATTATCTGGGCCTCGCGTACCATCGGACCGGCCAACATTCCAATGCCGTGGTCGCCTACCAGAAGGCGGTGGCGCTGGACCGCGAACTGGTGGAGGCGCGTTACAATCTGGGCGCGCTGTGGCTGGAGCAAAACCGCCTGGAGGCGGCGAAGACCGAACTCACCGCCTACACCTTGCGGCGGGGAGACGTTGTGGAGGGTTGGCTCAAGCTGGGCACGACGCAACTTAGGCTGCGCGAACTGACCGCGGCGGAGCAAAGTTTCCGGGCAGCGTTGAGGATCAACGCGCAACATCCCGAAGCATTCAATGGATTGGGCTTGGTGCAGGCCCAACGAAATCGCCCGCGCGAAGCGGTGCAGTTCTTTTCCGCCGCGCTGAAGCAACGGCCGGATTACAGTCCGGCGCGGCTCAATCTGGCCACCGTGTTGCATCAGCAACTCCATGACGTTCCGGGTGCTCTTCAGGTTTATCGCGAATATCTCGCACTTAAACCGCCGCCTCCGGGATTCAACGCCGTCAGCGCGCTCGCGCAAGCGCTCGAACAACAACTGGCCGCCGCGCAACGTGCCCTGCTACCTACGAACACGGTGTCCCCCGTCCCACCTGCTGTCACGGCAACCACGCCAACAGTGACCCCCACCGTACCGGTGGTCACCTCAACCCCACCTGTGGTAACAGCCACGATACCTGTGGTCACAGCAACCAACGTTACGCCACCGGCCACGACGGCAGTAGAGCGTGTGGTAAGCCCTGTAAAAGTTGATCCACCGCCGCCAGTCGCCAAGCCGACGCCGGTTGCGCCAGATTCTTCACCCGCGCCGGCGGAAATCGTTGACCTACCCTCCGAGCCAGTCCTCCAGATCACTCCGCCAGCCACACCCGAAGTGGCTATTGCCATCCCGGCGGAAACGCAAGTTGTCGAGGCTGTCCCACCGGCGAAACTACCCCTGATTCCTGTTGACCCTCCAACCACGGCGGAGGCGGAGAAACCGGGCTTCTTCGCGCGCGTCAATCCACTCAGAGTCTTTCGGCGAGAAAGCAAACCGCCGCCGCAAGCGATAACATTGCCGCCGTCCGAAACCATCGCCGCCGTGGACGCGGCCACGGCAGAGCGCGAGCGTGTCCAGGACAAATCCATCTCCAACGCCCCCGTCACCGCCATGTCGGCCCCGCCAGATTCGGCCCAGCCGGCAGCGGCGAGTTCATTCTTGCGCTACCCCTATCTTTCGCCGAGCGCCCCGGCAGCGGGAAATCGCCAGGAGGCGGATCGCGCATTTGCGCAGGGGCAACGCGCACAGCAGGCCAATCGTCTCAGTGAGGCGATGCAGGCGTATCGGCAGGCCACGGTCGCGGACCCGGCCTACTTCGAGGCTTACTACAGTCTGGGTTTAACGGCCTACGAGGCACGGAATCATCGTCAGGCCCTGGCGGCATGGGAGACGGCGCTGGCCTTGCGGCCAGATTCAACCGACGCCCGCTACAATTTTGCTCTCGTGCTGAAAGCGGCCAACTATCCGGTGGATGCGGCGCGGGAGCTGGAAAAGCTCGTGGCGGCCAATTCGCAGGAAGCCCGCGCGCATCTGGTCTTGGGCAACTTGTATGCCGAACAATTGGGCAATTCGTCCCGCGCCCGGACACATTACCTGAAGGTGCTGGAGATTGACCCGCGGAACGCCCAGGCTACAGCCATACGGTATTGGCTGGTGGCCCATCCGCCGTAGGTTTGGTGGCACGGAACTGGCTAAGTTTTGGGCATCCGGTGACGGCGCGAGCCGTGCCGACAACGGTTTCAACAGGCCATACAATGAAAAGTCTGCCCATCAACTGGTTCGACGCGGCGGTGCTCGTGTTGCTCCTGATCGGCTTGCAGCGCGGGCGCAAGCGCGGCATGTCCGAAGAATTCCTCACCTCGCTGATGTGGTTGACCATCGTCGTGGCGTGCGCGTGGGCCTACGAGCCGCTGGGGCAGTTGTTGACCGGCATGTCTCCGTTCAGCCGGTTGTTTTCCTTCATCCTCTGCTATATTGCGGTGGGCTTGGCCGTAGCCGGAGTGTTTCTCTTTTTGAAACGCACGGTGGGGGGGAAACTGATCGGTAGCGATACCTTTGGCAGCGCGGAGTACTACCTGGGCATGCCGGCGGGCATGGTGCGCTTTGCCTGCATCCTCATCGCCGCGTTGGCGCTGTTGAACGCCCGGCAATATCGTTCCGAGGAGATCCAGGCCATGGCGAAATTTCAAAACGACAACTACGGTAGCCAGTTCTTTCCCGGTCTGCACACCGTGCAGGCCGAAGTCTTCGAACATTCCCTCACCGGCCCGCCGATCAAGAAATACATGGGCTTTCTCCTGATTAAACCGACGCCGCCGGAAAGCCGGCCCATCCGCCGGGCGCAGGAAACGAAATTGCCCTAGACGCGCGGCGCAATTTCGGCGTTGATGGTCGGGATGGCCGGGTCATTCCCCCAGAACAATCTCGAACAGATTCGCGCCGCCAGTGAGATCGTGGATGTCATTGGCTCGTATCTGCCGCTCAAGCGCGCCGGCGCGAACTTCGTGGCCCTGTGTCCGTTCCACAAGGAGAAGTCCCCCAGCTTTCACGTCAATCCGCAACGCCAGATTTTTCACTGCTTCGGTTGCCACAAGGGCGGCGACGTGTTCACCTTCGTCAAGGAATACGAGAACATCGGCTTTATGGACGCCGTGCGGCGACTGGCGGAACGCGCGAAGATTCCCCTCGAATTCGGCCGGGGCGAGCCGGATCAAGCGACGCGGCATCTCAAGGATCAACTCCTGCAAATCCACGAACAGATCACCCAGCGCTGGCAAAACTGTCTGGCCAACGAAGCCGCCGGCCAGCTTGCCCGGGATTATCTCGCCCAACGCGGTGTCTCGGCGGAGGCCATCAAACTGTTCCGGCTTGGCGCGGCGCCCGAGGCCTGGGACGACACGGTCAACTGGGCCAAAAGCAAGAGCTGCGATCTCACCCTGATGGAGCAGGCGGGGCTGATCCTCAAGAAAGAGGAAACTGGCCGCCACTACGACCGCTTCCGCGGGCGGCTCATGTTTCCCATCTGCGATGAACAAGGCCGGGTGATCGCGTTCAGCGGCCGCGTTCTGGCCGGCGACGAGAAAACCGCCAAATATGTCAACTCCCCGGAGACACCGATCTTCACCAAGAGCAAGGTCTTCTTCGGTTTGGACAAGTCCAAGCGCGCCGTGCTGGACGCGGGCTTCGCCCTGGTCTGCGAAGGGCAGTTGGACTTGATCGCCTGCTACATGGCCGGAGTGCAAAACGTCGTCGCCCCGCAAGGCACCGCCTTCACCGCCGATCACGCGCGCATCCTCAAGCGCTATGTGGACGAAGTGGTGCTGTGTTTCGATTCCGATGAAGCCGGACAGAACGCCGCCACCCGCTCGCTGGACAGCTTGCTCGCTTCCGGATTGGCGGTGCGCGTGGCCGTGGTGCCGTCGCCGCACGACCCAGACAGCTTCATCAAGGAGCACGGCCCGGATGCGTTCCGCCAACTCGTCGAAAAGGCCGCAGGGTTCTTCGATTATTATCTGAACCGGCTGTGCGCGCGCCACGACCTCGCCACCGACAAGGGCCGCTTGGCCGTGGTGCGCGGCATGGCCGAAGCCGTGCGCAAGACCGGCAACACCGTGTTGCTGGACAAACACGCGCAAACCACTGCCCTCCGCCTGGGGGTTTCACCCGAAGCCGTGCGCGCCGAGTTCCAGAAACACCCCACCGCGCGAACCGCGCTCGTGCCGGCCGAGGATTCCTTTGAGGAGCCCGAAACCGCAGCCGCGCGGCCCTCGGCACCGGAATTTTGGCTGCTCAAACTCGTGATGTTATACGAAGCGGAACTGGACTGGGTCGCCGCCCATCTGGACCCCGACTGGATTCAGCACCCGGAGGTCCAACACATTCTAAGGCGACGACTGGCGGCGCATGAGAACCGGACCTGGCGGGGGCTGGCGGCGTTTCTCGACGAGTTCGAGGCGGGGGACGCGCAGAACCTTATCACTGAAGCCTCCGCCGAGGAACGCGAGATCCCCGACCCCGCGCGGCAACTCAACGATCTAGTAATGAGGTTACGCAACCAGTTCTTAGACCGGCAACTCGCCGCGCTGACGCACCGCAGCAGCCTGCCCGAAATCGGCGAAGCGGAACGACTGGAATTGCTGCGCCAGCAACAGCGCTTGCGGCAACTGAAACGCCAGCCTCTCAATTCGGTGGGTGAAGGCGGTTAGCCGGCGTATTTCATGGAGCGCTGTGTCGCAGATCAGCCGCCGTTGCCCCATAGTCCAAACGCTTCGCGAGGTTGGTTGACGCTGCAATGTCGCGAAGCGTCTGGAGTGCGGTGGCTTCAGCACCTCTTTCCCAACGCGCTACCCTGCCCCAGCCACCAGTCCCTTGTCTCCGCGCCAGCTAAAGAGCGGCGGTGAACGCGCACGCACTCCAAACGCTCCGCGCGGCGCTGTGATGTCCGGACTACGCGCAGCGTTTGGAGTCCGTGCGACTTCAGCGTCCGGTGACGGTTTCCGTGCTTCTCTCCATCCATGAATCCAAGAGGTAGGGCGCGGCACTCCGTGCGCGCCGAAGAATGTAGCCGACCGGGACGAAGCACGCGGAGTGACGCGCCCTACCAACATGGCGGATTGGCGCCTCCGAAAGCAGCGACCCGCCAAATAGACATTGCGCCGGCCGGGATTCCTGCAATGATGCAACCGTTCGTCGGAGCGTAGCTCAGCTTGGTAGAGCACCAGCTTTGGGAGCTGGCTGTCGCAGGTTCAAATCCTGTCGCTCCGACCATCTCCTTCTTGCCCCGACGACGGTTTGAAAAGGTCCGCCATAACGGGGCTTTCCTCGGAACGCGAACCCGTAGCGGGTTCTCGCGCTTTGCCAGGCCTCCTCCGCCTTCCTCCCGGCGGCTTCAGCCCTTCTCAGCCCCGCCGACCAGCGGCGGACGGCGACGCTCACAGCCATCGCTGACACCCGCCACGGCCAGTGCATAGGAAGCCCACAATGCTGCGGCATGAGAAGTCGCGGTCTGGAATCACGCACACAGACCGGGAACCGCAATGGCGTAACGCCGATTTCCCAGCCAGCACACCCGCGGACTCGAATGTCGGCGTTACCACCAGGCGGTAGATGTAGAAGGAGACTTCAGGAGGACCGCTGTGAGGGTTGTGAACTGGCGATACCGTTGGCTGAGGGTTCATCCGGTGGTCGGTGGACTGTTGCAGGATCGGCGCCGGGGCGGAACCCGGTTTCATTTTGCTTCCGCAGTGTCAGAATTGAGAACGGACTGGTCTTGACACGCTTTTACGGTCTCTCGAGCTACTTCAGCAAGAACTGATGGATCAATTTTCCCGCCGCCTCATCGCACCCGGCAAACGCCGCATTCACACCCCCGATATTCGCTGCAACGATGACGGCGCAGTTCCGATCGGGGGCCATCCAGACGACAACATAGAACATCGTGTTCGATCCGTTGTGCATCAGGGCGCGGCCGCCGGCCCATTTTCGCTCCAAGACCACCCAGCCCAGAGCGTAGTCGTCACCGGCGGAGGTGTGGAGCTTCTTGAAGGAATCGGAAGTCAGCAGGTCGGTGTCGCCCTTCTCCCCAGCCAGGTGGAACACGACGTATTGTGCGAGGTCAGGCAGCGAGCAATGCACCGCTCCAGCCGGGCCGATGGCGGGCGGATTGTCGGCGCGTGGACCGGGAGGAACGGGCTGGATTTCGTCGAATCGCGCCTTGGTGTGTCCCCACGGTTGATCCACTTGGTCGGGAGCAGCCGGTGCGCCGAACCCCGCCGAGTGCATGCCGAGCGGCTTGAAGAGCATTTCCTGCATCAATTCTTCCCACGGCTTTCCAGCGGCCTTTTCCAGCATCACGCCCGCAATTGCGTATCCTTGATTGGAGTAGATGTGTTTGGTGTCGGGCTTCACTTGCGGTTTGCGCGCCAGAATGCCTTTCACAAAATCGCGGCGTTGCTTGGCCGGCGGGCCGCTGGCATTCCACGCCTCGATCCATAACAATTTCGGCGCACTGCCCGGCGCGCCGCCGCGATGCGACAAAAGTTGTTCCAGCGTGACGCTGCGATATTCAGCATGAACTCGATCTCCCAGTTCTGTAAACGACTCGCCAATCGTTGTCGTCCACGAAATCTTGGCCTGTTCGACGAGCATCGCCGCCACGGTCGCGGTCATGGATTTGGTCACCGAGCCGATATGAAACTTGTCATTCACGGTGACAGCTTCGGTGCCGCCGTGCTTGCGGGTGCCGACCGCGTTCGTGGCCACGATCCTCCCGTCCACCACCACGGCGGCAGCGAGCGCAGGAAACTTGTGTTTCACGCGGATGGTTTCGAGCATTTGCGACGTGGGATCCTCATACGCCACCGAGAGCGATTCCGCCTTCGCAGCCTTGACGGCGTGGGCGATGACAGCGATGACGCAGACGACCAGCACCAGCAGCAGCGGACCGAGTGGTTTCTTTGTGTTCATGGATGATGAATGATTTTCGGTTTCCAGTTCGTTCAACAGCTTCCGCAGTTCCTGTCGGCGCGGCTCCAGATATCTCCGCACGGCGTATTGGTTCAGCCAATAAATGCCCGCATACAACACCACGATAAACCCAGACAGAAGCAGCAGCGCAACAATTCCCGCCGCGACATGCCCCGGTGCGTTTAACGTGATCCAGCCAATGAACACCAGCATTGGCACGGCCAGCGGTAACAAGTACCACCACTGAATATTCTTTAGCAGCCAGATTTGATGGCTGACTTCCGCCAGCGCCGTGGCTGCGCAATCGGTCAGCGAGCCGTGCAAATCCGGCGGGTTCTTCTTTTGCTGGCGGCGGTCAAGCAACATGAACGCGCCGACCACGAAACAGGCAAAGGCGCACAAATACAGCGTCCAATGCGTTTTCCAACCGGCGTAGAGGAAGATCGGCACCAGCAAGCCCGCCGCGCTGACCTCGCGCACGTCGCGCCAGAAGATCGTCCGCCGGAACGACTGCTGGTTGCGGCGGACTTCATTCAACAGCACGTCAGCGTTGATGGAAACTTGCCTCGCGGTGTCCTGCAACTGCCAGGATTTCTGAAAATCGTCAAGATTCATGGCCAGTTCCTTTCAACATCCCGGCGAGCCGCTTCCGGAGGCGGTTCAGTTTCACGCCGACGTTGCTCTCGGAAATTCCCAACACGTCGCTCATCTCGCGATAACTCAATCCGTCGAGATGCATCAGGGCAAGCGATGCGTCCGGCTTCGGCAACTGACGGATGGCAGTGTAGAGCTGTTGCACCCGGTCTTCGTCGCGCATGGCCGTGGAGTGCTCCGCCGCAATTCCCGGCGCGGCGTTCAGTTGAAAAAATTTTTCATGTTTCGTGTGGCGGCGCTTTTCATCGCGCTTCCAGACCAGTGCTGTGTTGAACGCCACACGATAAATCCATGTGGTTTCCTTCGCCTCATTACGAAATCGCGGCAACGACATCCACAGTTGCAGCGCGATGTCCTGCAACAAATCCTCCTGATCCTCCGGTCCGGCGGCGAACGCGCGCACGACCTTCCACATCAGCCCGGCGTGATTGGCCAGCCAGTGGCGGAAGATGGATTCCTGTTCTGATGCGTCCATTTCAGTCGTTTCTACAACTGGTTACCAGCAAGCCCGGTTTTCTTACAGCCAAACTGCGGAATTGGGATCAATCCAGGGCGTGCCGGCTCTTCCATCGGCCCGTGCTGTCAGGAGTTTCGGTTGCGGATCTACAGCACTTGACAGACGTAGGAGCAGCGCGAATGTGGCAGCAGGCGACTCGGAATGGGGACACGCAAAATAAATGTCGGATTTCACACGCCAGATGCAGTTATTCGTATGAAGCCTAATGTGATCGAACTTGGTCAGGATGATGAAGCGCTGTTGCGGGTCTTGGAACAGTCCGGGTCGGAGGCGGCCTTGGCTGAGTTGGTACGCCGCCACCGTGACTTGGTATTGGGCGTGGCGTTGCGTCGGACGGGCGATCATGGCCGGGCCGAAGAAGTGGCGCAGAATGTGTTCATGGCCTTGGCGGCCAAAGCCAGTCGCTTAAGCGCAAAACCGTCGCTCGCTGCTTGGCTCTATCGCGCCACGCTCCTGGAATGTTCCGAAATCATGCGCAGCGAACGGTCCCGCAAACGCACAATGGATTCCTTTTCAAAACAGGCTTTGATTGATGCGGAAGGCCAAAACGTCTGGCACGAGGCGCTGCCGGTTCTGGACGAAGTCCTCCAGTCCTTGCCGGACGCAGATCGGCACATGATCCGGCTCCGCTTTTTTGACGGAAAGAGCTTTCAGCAGATTGGTGAAGGGCTGGGCAAAAGCGAAGCCGCCGCCCAAAAGCAGTGCGAACGCGCGCTGGAAAGGCTGTGCCGTCTCCTGCGCCGCAAAGGGGTGGCCGTTCCAGCCTCGGTGCTTGCCTCTGGCTTGGCGACCAGCGCCACCCAGGCGGTCCCGGCAGCTTTGGCTGCCGCGATCTCCCAAGGCGCGGTGGCGGGCGCTTCCAGGTTCGCGCTCAAAACAATACTCATCCGACCCCTTGAAATTATGACCCAAGCAAACATTAGAGGGATGGCCGCCGTGCTTCTGGCGGCTTCCATCCCCATCGCGATCCAATGGAATCAAAACAGCCGCCTCCAGAACGAGATTGCCATGCTACAATCCCGGTCCGAAGCCATCCCGCGGGAAACGACGACAACGAATCTCACGCCGATGGTCCTGGCGAATGGAGAACAGGCCGCCGTCCGTCTGGCCCAGCAACCAGAAGACCTTTTTCTTGGTGCCACTTGGATGGATGCGTCACGGCTTCTAACCGAGTGGGAGCGCGCTCTTCTCAAGCCGGACCCGTTATTACGCTCACGGCGCATCGCCGAGTTGATTGGGAGTCTGACGCCTGAGACAGCGCCCATGGTTGCTGGAGTATTCGAGCAGGCGCGCCAATCCGGTCTTCGATTCGGTGAGGAGCATCATCTGTTCTTGCGCGCATGGGGCCGACTGGCTGGCCGCGAGGCACTTGAACACGCGGTCGAATCCGCCGGTGGAATAAAGAACCGGTCCGAAATCCTGGCGGCTTTGGCTGGCTGGGCATCCGTCCACCCACAAGAGGCTCGCGCGTGGGTGGAAGCAGTGGGAGAAGGTAGCGCAACGGAAGCGGTCGTGTATGGATTGTTGGATGGTTGGGCGACGGTGGATTTCCACAGCGCCGCCAGATATGCCGAATCGCTTCCCCGCAACGGCGTACGAGACACGCGATTCCGCCAATTGCTACTCCAGCGGGCACTCGCCTCGGGAGGCATCGCTGCGGCTCAACAGTGGGTTCAAAGCATGTCTGACGGCGAGGACAACCTCGGCAACAAACGGGGCGCTTTCGGTGAGGTCATCCAAATCATGCTCTACCGCAATCCTTCCGCAGCCGCCCAGTGGATTGCGGATAACGTCAGTGAACCGTTTCTCGAGGGAAAGGCTGTGTCGGAGACTGCGACCAAACTGGCGGAAGCCGCGCCTGTGGCCACCTTGGACTGGCTCAGTTCTCTCTCCGAACTCAATGCCAGTCAGTTGTCCAATAGTGCTGCAAAAGTGATGGATGTTTGGGCCAGACAGGACTCTCAGGGTGCGGGCAACTGGTTGAACCAAAATCCGCTGCATCCCTTCCACGAGAGCATGGTGCAGCACTATGCCCGTGCCATTGCGGGCGATCATCCACACATCGCACTGGCTTGGGCGCGGAGCATTTCGGACGAAAAACTGAGCATTGCCACAGAACTCGCCACGGCACAGGCATACATCCAGCGGGCAGGAGACGCTGGAAGACAGACTTTGCTGGCGGCCGGGTATACTCCCGACATTATCAACCAGGCATGTACGATCATGATGCTCAAGTGTTGAGTTTCTTGCCCGGAAACTCAAAACACAGGTGAGGGCCTTGCTGTCATCAAGTCTGCCGTGTCGTGGCCTTCCCTGGGAGAGCGGTTGTGGCGGCAGGAACCAAAAAGTCTCAGACCACCTCCTATTTTTCCCTCCGCTTTGGGATTCCTGACGTCACATCTGTCGCCTTTGGATCCCAGTCCTGACCGTCCGGTGGGTTGCGGCTCGTCCGCGCGGCGCCACCGCGTTGAATACTCATTCGCTTTCCTCCGCCCAGCGCGGGGCCAACTGGTTGGGCACGCCGAGATGGTCGAGCACGCGCGCCACCACTGTGTCGGCCAGTTGGGTGATGGTCTTGGCGCCAGAATAAAAGCTCGGGTTCGCCGGGAGCAAGATCGCCCCGGCCAGCAGCAGCAACTCGAAATTCTTTACATGCACGAGGCTCAACGGCGTTTCCCGCGGAACGAGAATGAGTTTCTTCTTCTCCTTCAGCACCACGTCTGCGGCGCGCAGCAACACGTCCTCACTGTAGCCGTGCGCGACGCGGCCCAGCGTGCCCATCGTGCAGGGAATCACCACCATCGCGTCCGGCGGATTCGAACCGCTGGCAAAGGGCGCGTTCATGCTCTTGACGTTGTGTTTCCGCACGCCTTCCCGCAAACGCAAGCCGTCGGGCAGTTCCTCGGCAATCACCTGCTGCGCGTAATGGCTCAATACCACATGAACTTCGTGGGTGCGCGGGTCCAAGTGATCAAGCAGGCGTTGCGCGTAAAGCGCGCCGCTGGCTCCGGTGATGGCGATAAGGATTTTCAAAGCTTGCTTCTGTTCGCGCGCAGTATGTCCCAACCCGCCCTTGCGAACAAGTTGCGATCAGGGTGCAACAAATGCATCCACCCGCCACATTGCGCCCCTGGGCAGCCCACGCGAGATCAGCCGACCGGAACGGCGCTTTGCCGGAACGCAGCACCTCCCCAAGCGGGTCGGATCCGCCGAGTTTCCATTCTTCCACTCGCCGGGCGCAGAACTCAGGGCGTGTTCAAACTTTCCAGGGAGCGGCATCAAGACTAAACTCCCAACATGAATCGCAGGAATTTCCTCAAACACGCCGGCGCGGGCGGTTTGCTGGCTGCCGCCTGGCCCGCCTTCGCCCAATCTTCCGCTCCCGAAACCGGCCCCTCCGCTGGTCTCAAGTTCACCACGCCGCCCTCGCTTCAGAATCCCGGCGCCACCGCGATGACCGTGGCCATTGGGGTGAGCGGTCCGAGCACCGCGTGGGTGGAGTATGGCGAGACGGAGCAACTGGGCCGCCTCGCTTCCGGCACGCGGCACGGACTCAAACCCTACGATTCCCTGGCACACCAGATTCGGATCGAGGGCCTGCGTCCGGGCCAACGCTGCTTCTATCGCGTTCATGCTTGCGCCATTGATTTCCGCAATGCTTACGACATCCGGCGCGGGGAGACGGTTGCCACCGACATCTTCAGCTTTCGCACGTTCGATCCGAACGCCACGGAAGCGCGCTTCGTGGTGTGGAACGACACCCACGAGAACGCCACCACGCTGGCGCGTCTGATGGAACAGACTGCGCCGCTGCCTGCTGATTTCCGGGTATGGAACGGCGACGTGACCAATGACAATTATCGCGAAGAACGCATGGTGGCCCACTACCTCGGCGCCGGCAACCAACCATTCACGCGCGAGTCTCCGCTGCTATTTGTGCGCGGCAATCACGACGCCCGCGGCCCCGTCGCCCGGGCGTTGCCGCGCTTTCAAGAAACGCCGGGCGGCCTGTCCTATTACTCTTTTCGTCACGGCCCGCTGGCCGGGGTGGTGCTGGATTCGGGTGAGGACAAACCCGACTCGCACCCGGTGTATGCCGGCTTGGGCGATTTCACAGCTTTCTATCGCGAACAAGCCGCCTGGCTGGAGCAGGAATTGAAGAAACCGCATTTGCGCAAGGCCCGTTTCCGCGTCGCGTTCAGCCACATTCCATTCTGGTGGCAGGACCGTGGTTTTGCCGGCGATGCCGATGATCCAAGGTCCGAGTGGCACCGACTGCTGGCCAAGGCCAAATTCGCCGCGGTGATTTCGGGGCATACTCATCGGCATGCCTGCTTCCCGCCGGACGAAATGAAGCCTTACGCGCAGATCATTGGCGGCGGCCCGCGGCCCGAAGCCGCCACGTTGATTCAGGGGGTGGTTACGGCAAAGGAACTGAGCCTGACCATGACCGATCTCGCAGGCCGCGAACTCGCGGCGTGGAGGGTGAAAGCATGAACCACTGGAAGATGACTTGCCGGACATTGGTCGTCCTGCTGCTTGCCGCAAGGATTGGTTTCGCGGCGGAGGAAGAACGTTTTCCGAATCTTGCCGCGTCGAGCCAGCTGCCGCAGGGCCGGGGATTGGCCGCAAAGTTCAAGGCCGATGTCGGGATCGCCACGCACGCCGCCGTCATTTTCGCGGATGATTTCGAGCAGGGTGAATTGGGCGAGCGCTGGGACGGAAAAGGCGCTGGCAAGGGACAGGCTTTGAGCTTCGCGCCTGCTGGCGGAGAAGTGTGTGGTCAGCGCTGCATGAAGGTGGAGGCGCGCTTGGGAGAGAATCAGGGCGACGGCCTGACAAAATGGTTCGAGCCGGTCGCGCAAGTGTTCGTGCGATTTTATGTCCTCTTCGATCCGGGCTGCGATTACGTGCATCACTTCGTCACGCTGCGCGCCAACAAGGGCCTGCGGGGCGGCGACCGTTGGAGTGGTTTTGGCGGCGCCGGTTTGCGCCCTGCGGGCGACGAGCGTTTTTCCACCGCGCTCGAACCGTGGGGCAATTGGGGCCGCTGGCCCGCCCCGGGCAAATGGAACTTCTACAGTTACTGGCACGAAATGGAGGTGTCGCGCGACGGCAAGTATTGGGGCAATTCCTTCCCGGTGGAGTCACAAGATGTAATTCCCAAAGACCGCTGGATTTGCGCGGAGTTCATGTTGAAGCACAATACGCCGGGCGAGCCGGACGGCGAACACGCGTTCTGGATTGATGGCCGGTTGCTCGGCCACTGGCGCGGGATCAACTGGCGCAAGACCGCCAACCTGCAAGCCAATGCGCTCACACTCGAATCTTACGTCACTGACCGCTGGACGAAGAATCCCACGAACATTGTGTTCTTCGACAACCTCGTGATCGCGCGGGAATACATTGGTCCGGCGGCGCAACCGTAACCTGCGAGCGATGTCGCTGACCGCCAATCCTCACGATCTAATCCCAATCCGTTCCCCCACCCCACTGTCATGAAAATCATCCCAATGCTCGGTTGGCTCCTCATTCCCGGCCTGCACCTTCTGGCTGCCACGGCGGGCGCGCAAAGTGAGGACATCAAATTGGACGCCTTCTTCCGCGAACAGCTCGAGGCCGGTTTTCACCTGCGTCCCACGTCCGCCACCCGGCTGGGCGACCGGCGCTTCGACGGTCAACTGGACGACGTTTCGCCCGCCGCGCGCGCCCGCTGGGAGCAGCACACCCGGGACACACTCGCCGCGTTACCCCGCCGAGTGGATTTCCCGAAACTCAGTCCCGCCGGCCAGGTGGATTATCAAATCTTCGAACACAGCCTGCGGTATTCGCTCTGGCGCACGGAGAATTTCGATCCCTATGTGACCGATCCGCGCAGCTACAACGGGTTGCTCGGCGACGCGGTGTTCGGCCTGCTCACGCAATCCACGCAACCGCTCGAAACCAACGTGGCCAACAGCATTGCCCGCATTCGGCAAATGCCCAAAGTCGTTGCCGCGGCGAAAGAAAGCCTCCGTAATCCGCCCCGGGTTTATGTGGAAACGGCCATCCAGCAAAATCGCGGCAACCTTCGCTTCTTCGAGACGCAGCTGTTCGAACTCGCGGGCCGGACGAAGCAGCGAGCCGCGCTCAAGGCCGCCGCCGAAGAATTGCTGCCCGCGTTGCGCGACTATCAAGCGTTCCTGGAAAATGACCTGCTGCCGCGCGCCAACGGGGAATGGCGGATCGGTCGCGAGAAGTTTTACCGCAAGTTTGAATTGGAGACTGACGCCGGGATCACGGCGGAACAGAATTACGCGGACGCGCTGGCTGAGTTCGATCGGGTGCGCAGCGAGATGTATGTCGTGGCTCGCCAGGCTTGGAGCGGCTATTTTCCCCGTGAAGTGTTGCCGCCCGATGACGTCGAAGGCCGTCGCCAGACGATCGAGCGGGTCATGCACCGCGTCGCCCAGGACCACGGCCGGCCGGAGAATCTGGTGCGCGACGCCCGCGCGGACGTGGCCAACCTCAAGCGGTTCATCACCCGCGCCGGCATCCTCACGCTGCCGGAGCCGGACCGCTGCCGCATCATCGAGATGCCGGAATTCCAGCGCGGCAACTCGATTGCCTACATGGCCTCGCCGCCGCCCCTCGACCCGTCCGCCACCGGCCATTACGCGATCAGTCCGCCACCCAAGTCCTGGGATGCCGCCAAGGTCAAGAGTTACCTTGAGGAATACAACCGCCACATGCTGCAAATCCTCACCATTCACGAAGCCTACCCCGGACATTACGTGCAAATGGAATACGCCAATCGCAACCCGTCGCTCATCCGCAAAGTTCTCGGTTCGGGTGTTTATATCGAAGGCTGGGCCGTCTATACCGAGCAAACGCTGCTGGACCAGGGTTACGGCGCCGGCAATCTCGCGTTGCGCCTGAGCCAGCTCAAGTTCTACCTCCGCGCCGTGGCCAACCGGATTCTGGATCACCGCATGCATTGCGAGAATATGACCGACGAAGAAGCCATGAACCTGCTGGTCAACCAGTCTTTCCAATCCGAGGGCGAAGCCCGGCTCAAAGTCATCCGCAGCAAACAAAGTTCCGTGCAACTGTCCACCTACTTTACCGGTCGCATGGCCCACTACCGCCTGCGGCAGCAAATCCAGCGGGAATTGGGTGATCGCTTCAATCTGGCCCGGTATCACGAAGCGGTGCTTGCTCCTGGCGCGGTACCGATGAAACACCTGCCGGCGCTCGTCCGCGCGGAGCTGGGGTTGAGTGTTCCTGTCACGCCGCAGCGATGAGACAACGTGCTCGCGCCACACCGGACGGCAGAAACGCGGGCTTGAGTCACGTCGCATCCTGCGCACAATGGCCGCGTGTTCAAAGCGGCGACGATCCTGGCCTGCGTGCTGGTGCTCGCGGCGGGTTGCAGTTCGACCGCGACCCGTCCGGCGAAAGCACCACCGCCGGATTGGGAAGCCACGCCGGAGTTCCCGCCACCGCCGGATGAGATAATGATCCCGCCACCGCCGGTGCGTTCGCCAGTTGCGCCGCCAGTTTCCACTTTGGGTGCAAGCTGGATTTCCTTGGAACGCTGGGCCGCGGATCGTGGTGTGGGTGGAGTATACCGGCTCTCCGGTCCGCCGTTGCCGGCGTGGGCTTTGACAACCAGCAGCGGCGTGTTCGTCTTCCGGGCCCGCAGTCTGAGTGCACAGTGGGACAATCTGGAAATCCGGCTGGGCTTCGCGCCGCAATTGATCGGTGAACAGGTGTTCGTGCATGCGCTCGATTTGCGCAAGAATGTGGAACCGCTGCTGGCCGGACTGCCACCCGTGCCGCAAGCCGCCCGCACCATCGTGCTCGATCCGGGTCATGGCGGTGCCAGTCCCGGCGCCCGTAGCGCCTTCAATGGCGGTTGGGAGAAGGATTACACGCTGGACTGGGCGTTCCGGCTTCGCGCCCTGCTGCAGGCGCAGGGCTGGCAGGTTTTCCTCACGCGAACCAATGACTCGGATGTGCCGTTGTCTCAACGCGTGGCGTTCGCCGAACAACGCCGCGCCGACTTGTTTCTCAGCCTGCATTTCAACTCATCCGGCGGCGGCAACCATCAGGCCGGTGTCGAAACCTACTGTCTTACACCCGCCGGCCTGCCCTCCAGCGTCACCCGCAATTACGACGACGACGTCAATCTGGTTCTGCCGAACAATGCCTTCGATGAACAAAACCTCCAACTGGCCATGCGCTTGCATCGGGCGCTGCTGAACGCCACCGGCCAGATGGATCGCGGCGTGCGCCGCGCACGATTCATGACGGTGCTCCAGGGACAACAACGGCCAGCCGTCCTGCTGGAAGGCGGATACCTCTCGAACCCGGCGGAAGCGCAACGCATCGCCGACCCGGCGTTCCGCCAGCAACTGGCGGAGGCGGTGGCGGTGGCCTTGGGGACGAGGATGGAGGATGGTAGATAGTGGATCGCAAAGCCCCTC
>JAHCLO010000049.1 GCA_026125285.1 Verrucomicrobiia bacterium
TCCCAGCCGGTCTTGACGCAGGCCTCCCCGAGCGTGGCCAGGAAACGCTCGTGATCGGCCTCATCCTTGAAGATCGGCTCGCGGCGGTCGCCGCGATTCATGACGTGATAAATCGCGCCTGGATACTGGATTCTCAACTTGCGCGCCATGCCCGGCAACGTCTCAACCGCGGCCGGACTTGTCAATACTATTGACCGACCCCTTTACGACCAACTCCACCGCCCGATCAATCCAGGCCACGCTGCCACTGTGACTGGCCGAGTTGCCGGGCCGGTTTTGCAGGTAGAGCACTTCCTTGGTGTTGGCCAGACTTACGATCAGCGGCGCGTAACCCCAGATGCCTTTATACGACAGGCCGATGCCTTCCTTGCATTCCCCCAGCGTCCCGGCAATCGTCCCGTCCACGTCGATGAAGGCTTCCGCCAGAAATCCTTTGGGCTGCACTTTCCACACCGCTCGCCGCGAGCGATTGAAACATTCCTGCAGTTGCAAAATATCTGCTTCGTCAAAGCGCCGGGTGAAATCTCCCGCCGTGGTCGGATCGGGAATCCGTTGCGCGTCCAGGCCGTTGAGAAAGTTTTCATCCTGCCGCCGCAGTTCAATGTCCTCCAGGCGCACGCCGCCGGCCCGGATGTTGTAGGCGAGGTTCAACACGTGATCGCTCTCGTGGTAGGGCAGATGCACTTTGAGCAACTTGAGGTTTTGATTGAGGTCCTCGATCAATCCCAGGCGCTGCACCATCAGATGCATCGCACCAATGCCGCCGCAACTGACCGCCTGCACCCGCGCGGCCATCTCGTAGTGAATGTTGCTGGCCTTGAGCATCGGCCGCGGTTGGTCCGCCCACTGCTTGGGAGACAATCTCCGGGCGATTCTGTTCTTGCGATCACGAAGAATCTTGCGGTAGCTTCTCTTCACTCGAAATGACCTTTTGTTGGTTGGTTGGTTGTTGTGACAAACGCATTCCAACCAATGTTCACGGCCATTTCGAGCTTTTTCTTGGAAACGATGAAAAAATCACGCTTGTTGAGGGACTAGCGCGACAAGGCCTGGAGGAGTTGTTGCGCTTCCGCAAATCCGGGGCGCAATTCCAGCGCCCGCCGCGCAGCAAGGCGAGCCTCCTCCACCTGATCCAGCCGTGCCAGAATGGTCGCGCGGGCGTAGGGGAACATTGGCGAATGGGCATCCAGCGATTCGGCGCGCAGCAGACTTTCAATTGCCGGCTCCGGTTGATTCAGCGCCGACTGCGCCAGGCCAAGGTTGTACCACGCCCGCGCAAATGACGGATCCAGTCTCACCGCTTCCGCGAGTGCGTCGCGCGCTCCGCGCAGGTTGCCAGTTTCGCTGAAGGCCAGTCCGAGCAGATAACGATATTCCGCATCCTCCGGCGCCAACCGCACGGCCGCCTGCAATTGTTCCACCGCTTCGCGACCGCGACCATCGGTGCTATATGCCACCGCCAGCGCATGACGCAACGGCGCGGAAAAGCCGTCCCACTTCACCGCGCGCTCAAAATAGACCAGCGCTGCGGCGAGGTTGCTTCGATCCATCTGAAACACGCCCATCTGCATGGCACCGCCGGGTTGATCGAGGTTGTGCCGCAGGTACGCAATCAAATCCGTGCCGGCCGTGGAATTGGTATCGAGTTGATGGCGCAAAGCCCAGGCGGCGTCCACCCGAACGGAACGCACCGGGTCGTTCAGCCGGACATTCAACATCGTTCGGACGGTTGCGCCGCCGGATTGGGCGATGGGTTCCAATCCGCGCACCGCCATGGCGCGGACGAGTTCATTCGTGTCGCCCGCCGCGGAGAGCAGGGCGGCGGTGACGTTGGTTTCCTGGGTCCAGCGCTTTAACAGGTTCGCCGCCACCGCGCGCCAGAGCGGAATGTTCTCCTCGCGCAACATTCTCAACAAACCCGGCACGGCGGCGGCGTCAGCGTTTCGAGCTTTGGCAACCGTGGTGGCGCGGTCCAGGACGGTGTTGTTCGTGCGCGGACCGTACCACTGAATGACGTAATCCAACGACCAGTCGGCGGTGCGTTCGGTGTGACAGCGATTGCAGGCGTTGGGGATGCCGAGTTCCTTGGTCAATCTTGGGTCCGGACTGGTGAAACCGTGATCGTGCCGCGGGTGGCGCTGCATGTACACCGTTTGCGGCATGTGGCAATCGGTGCAAAAATCGCCGCGCGTGCCGACTTGGTGACGGCTGTGCGTTTCCGGATCAATCCGCGGGCCAACAGGCGCGGTGTTGAGCGCGTTGGTGATGGCCGTGGGCAGCGGACCGCTATGGCAACTCAGGCACATGAAATTGCCGGGCAGCCGAACCTTGCTGGTGTGGGGTTCGTGGCAATCCACGCAGCGCACACCGGCTGCGTGCATCTTGCTGCCGAGAAACGCCGTTACCTCGTAATCCTCATCGCGCACCTGGCCATCGGGATAAAAAATGTCCGTCTCGTCCGGGATCGTGAGCTGGTGGTGATCGAAGAAATTCTCGGGTGGCCGGTAATCGCCGGTCAACTCCGCGCGGCGCGAGTGGCACTGGGCGCACGCGGAGAACATCTCCTCGCGGGAAATCCGGCGCACGGTGGGATCGCCGCGTTGATTGGGAAACCTGGCCTGCCAGGCGTTGTGGTCCGCCATGGGGCCGTGACAGGCTTCGCAGCCGACGCCGCGTTCCGCCATCGAGGTGGCGTAGGTATCGGTGGCTTCGTCGTAGTTCTTGCGCAGGCGCGTGTTGTGGCAGTTGGCGCACATGTTGTTCCAGTTCATGCCGCGCCCGCTCCAGTGCCCCCATTCGCCCGCCTGCCGGTCCTCCTCGCCATAGACATTGAACCAGCCGGGATGATTGGGGTCGTAACACAATTCACTCGCCTGCAAACGTCCGCCCTCGGTTGGAATCAGGTATTGCAGCAACGGGTCCACGCCAATGACGCGCGCCACCTCGAACGGTTGGTTGGTTCCGCCCAACCCCTGCGTGACGAGTTGAAATTTCCCTTCCACCAGCCGCGCCTCGGAGTTTTGCGTGCCATGCGTGATGCGCCAGGGCGGATCAAAGGCGGGCGTGTCCAGCGCCGGGTCCAGGCTGCGTTCCGCGAGTGCATGATGCGAGCGCGCCCAGTTTTCGTACGCTTCCTCGTGGCACGACTTGCAGGTGGGCGACGTGCCGTAGGTGGCGAACACGGCGGCGTCGGCATCCGCCCCGGGCGGAGTTATTGTGGAGAGCTTGGAACGTTCAACTCTGGCCTGGTCCTGCTTGGCCGCCCAATAGACGCCCGCCATTCCCAAAGCAAACACCACGATCAGGAAGATGCCAGCGAGGAAGTACTTCCTGACCGGCGGTGACTTGGGCGCTAGAGGCTTCGACACAACGCCGCTTAATTACCAGATGCAGCTCGGGGTGACGAACAAAAGAATGGCCAGGTCAACGGCTTTGGCCACAACTATGAATTCAGTGGGTGGTTGGTCCAATTTCATGATTCAACGAACGGGCGGTTTGGCCTCCGGATGCCGCGCGAGGATGGCGCGCATTTGTTTGACGATATCCGGCTGGCTGGCGGCCAGGTTTTTCGTTTCCGCCGGATCGGTTTGATAATCGTAGAGTTCGAGATCGGCCGTATCGGCGGATTCGCCGGGTGTTTTCCACTCGACCAAACGATAGCGCTCGGTGCGAATCGCGCGGCCGATCACATTTTGACCGGCGCGTTGCCTTGGGTAGGTGTGGTACGCGTGATCGCGCACGCGGCGCGATGAATCGCGCAGCACCGGCACGAGACTCACCCCGTCGAGCGGCTGCGGAACGTCAGGTTTCGGCAAACCGGCCAGTTCTGCCAGCGTGGGGAAGATGTCCACCGTCTCCGCCAGTTGCCGCGTGCTCGTGCCGGGCTTGGCAACGCCCGGCGCAATGATCAGCAGCGGAATACGGTTGGCCTGCTCGTAATTCGTGTGCTTCGTCCATGCGCCGTGATCGCCGAAGTGCCAGCCGTGATCACCCCACAGCACGATGAGCGTATTGGTGGCGAGCTTCAGGCGATCCAACTCATCGAGCACGCGACCCAGTTGCGCGTCCATGAAACTGACGCACGCGTAGTAACCATGAATGAGCGTGCGCTGCATCTCCTCCGTCAATGGCGGCCGCTCGGGAATGGGCTCGTATTGATTCAGTTCCAGCAACGTCTTGCCCGCGTAAGGCGGCGCGCCGTCGGGCGGCGTTTGGCGCGTGGCGAGCTTGAACGTTTGCCGGTCGTAAAGGTCCCAATACTTCTTCGGCGCGGTGAACGGGAGATGCGGCTTCACAAAGCCGAGCGCGAGAAAGAACGGTTGATTTGTGTGACCGCTCGCGGCCTGCAACCGGCGGATACCTTCGTCCGCGATGCGTCCATCCGCGTAGGCGTAGTCCGGCACGTCGGCGATTTCCCACGCGGCGCCGCGCGGCAGACTGCGATTCTCACCGAGCCGCTGGTTGGTGAAGTAGGCTTCCTCGCGGGTGAGTTGGCCGTTGGCGGAATTCTCGGGCAGGACATACTCCACGACCTTGTCCAACTGGAAGGGCACGCTCCACGACGCGGCATCGTCGCGATTGCCGTGGCCCGTGTGCATGATTTTGCCAATGCCCTCGGTACGCCAGCCGTGGCGCATGAAATACTGCGAGAGCGTGACGGCGTCTGGAATGGCGCGACGGAAATTCGTGCCGAGATCGTAAATGCCCAGCGTGGTCGAACGCGTGCCCAGCATGAGATTGTTGCGTGACGGCGCGCACACAGCCTGATTGCAGTAAGCCAGGTCGAAACGCATCCCGCGCGCGGCCAGGCGATCCAGATTCGGCGTCTTCGCCAGGGCATCACCATAGCAGCCGATGGTCGGCTTGAGGTCATCCACGCACAGCAGCAGAACGTTGGGCCGGGCTGGCGCCGCAACCAGGCTGGTGGTCAAACCGAGCGTCGCACTAAGCAGGGCCAAGCAAAGTCTCATGGGATCGCAGCCTGCACTTTTCTTGATGACTAATCCAGCCCTTGGGTCGGTAATGATCTGAACAGCATCGCAGGCTTTGTTTGATGACCTTGCCAGCAAGTTCACTGAGGGCGCGAGACACCTCGTGCTGCCAGCCGAAACGAGGGAACTGGCTTCCTCACCGGGTCGGGCTGGATTCGATCAACGCCATCGCTTTGCGCAACGCGGCGATTGTTGCAGCACACGCGGCATCGTTCTCCAGGTCATTAAGTGATTTGTTGAACGGTTCGGCGCGTATCGGTGCATCGCAGCCGATCTGCCGGAGTGCGGTGAGAAACTTCGCCACCGGGATGACGCCGGTGGCGGTCGGTAATTCGCGCTGGCCATCCTGCTGTTGCTCCAGCGTGAGGCCTGCTGGGGCGTCATTGAGGTCCACGGCCACCACGTCTTCGTTGCGCAACCCGAGCAACTCCGCTTCGGTGTCACCGGCGGTCCACCAGTGCCAACTGTCGAGCACCAGCCCAATGTTCCCGGTGCCGATGGCGGCAATCAAGGCGCGCGTGCCAGACAGGTTGTAGAGGAACGGGTGCTTGGAGCGTGCGCGCAACGATGGCGTGCCCACGTATTCCAATCCCAGGCGCAGCCCGTGATCTTTGAGAACTTGCGCCACTTTCTTCAGCCGTTGCTGATGGCGCTCAAAGTTGGCGTCCTTATCCAGGGTGTTGTGCCCCGGAGAAATCCAGGTGCCCACGCGAGTGGCCCCGCAGCGTTGCAGAGCCGCTGCCAGACGGGGCAGTTCCGCCAGTCCTTGTTCAAATCGGGCATCGTCACCGCGGAAATCTACGGGCAATCCCGCTGCACCCCAGGCGATCCCTTTGGTTTTGAGATCCCCAACGAGTTCCTCTCGCTTGGAGTCGTCGAGTCCGGCCAGGAATTGCGCAAAAGGTTCCACCGCCGTGAAGCCGTGTTTGGCGGCGAGGCGAATGGTTTCCAGTTGGTCGGCTTGGACACCGATGGCGCCGGGTGAAAGGCACAAAGTCATTCGCACCGGCTGGGTTCGGGCGGATGCGCGCCAAACCAACGGCGACAGGGTTGTGGCCGCCACGGCAGCGGTCGCCCGGGCAACAAACGCGCGGCGCGAAAGGGTGGGGGAAGTGCGGCGCGCCAACCACTCCTCGCGTGTGCCCGCAGCCTCTATTCGATTGGTTGAACTCGTGCTTTTTGCCATCAGCGCAGCATGACGTGATTGCGATCAGGTTAGAAGGATGATTTCCAGGATTTCGTTCGCGGTCACGGGCGCGCCATGGCAAACGTTGCCGCGGGCTTACAATTCCCAACCTGGCCGGTATTCGCGGGTGAGGTGCTTGTTGGCCTCGGCAACATTTGTGATCCGGCCCTCGGCACTGTTGAACAGCAACCGCCGGCCGCCCATGCGAAGTGAAATGGCGCCCAGATTGAACGCATCGGAAATGGGACCTGCCAGCAGGAAATCACCATAAGTCGGGGCGCCGCCTTTCATCGCCGTGATCCAGGAAGCCGCTCGCCGGGAGCGATCACGGCCGGGTTGTGCTCCGGCGGACGGCGACTCATCCTTGAGCGACGTTGCAACCCTAGCTCGATTGCCTGAGAGTATGCGCGGGTTGTCGCCCCGAAATGCCGCCAGGATTTTTCCTTTGTCGCCGACGAACATCATGCCTTCCGGCTCCAACTCTGTTTGCGCTGCCTCCAGTTCCTCGGGTGTGGCTGGCCGCATCGAGCCGTCGTACCAAAACAGGTCCAACGCCGGGCGCTGGCCCTTGGCGGCAAAACGGAAGCGGATGGTGCTGGCGGCCGGAAAGGAATAGTCGTTGCGAATTCGCAACGCCACGTTGCCGTCGAGCGTGCAGACATGGCTGGGGCGGGATTCGACGCAGAGCGGCGCGTCCAGATCGAAGTGCTGAAACACCGGCCACAAACTGTAGTGGCCCATGTCTGCCAAAGCACCACCGCCAAACTCATACCAACCACGGAAAACGGCATGGGTGTAATGCGGATGATACGGACGATCACGCGACGGCCCCAGCCAGAGTGGCCAGTCAAACCCCGCAGGCACCGGCGGCCGATCCGTGGGGATCGTGGCGAATTGCGGCCACATGGGACGGTTGGACCAATTGTGGATTTCACGCAGCGTGCCGATGGCCCCGGCATCAATCCAGCCTTTGATCTTCTGAATAGGCTCACCTTCGCTCGCCGGCGCGAAATGAGTGGCAACCTTCGTCTGCCGCGCGGTTTCGATTACCAGCCGCGCTTCGCGCAACCGGTTGGCGAGCGGCTTGTGCATCAGGACGTGACGACCTTTCTTCATGGCGGCGATGGCAATGGTCGCGTGGAGATGATCCGGCGTCATGATCCAAACGGCGTTCACGTCGTGTTCGCGTTCAAGTAATTCGCGAAAATCGGAGTAGGTCGCACAACCCTTGAACTTCTCCGTGCCGCGCTGGCGGGCATAGACCGTTTCAATCACCTCCTTCGCGACGTCGCGTCCGCCCGGGATGCCTGACTGGTCGCGACGCCACTCTGGCCGGCCCATCGCGCTGGCCAGTGCGGCGCGCAAACCGTCGCGAGACCAATCCACATAGTCCTGGCCGTCCTTGACCGGATCACACGCCCCGACAAACTGGAGTTCCGGCAGCGCGAGCATATTGGGCAATTCGCGGAGGGCCTGCGTGCCGCAGCCGATACAAGCCAGCGTGATCCTCTCGCTAGGCGGCACGATTCCCGCACCGCCCAGCACGTGCCGCGGCACGAGGGAAAAAGCCGTGGCGGCCGCGGTGCCCCCGATGAGAAAGTTGCGTCGTGATAAACCTTGTGGTCGAGTTTCTGGTGCGGAGAAGTGCGGTTTCATACGGAAGATACGCAAGTGGTCGTCATCGGTCGCCGGGATTCCACAGGCCCGGCCCTTCAAGCACTAATCGCCAAGTTCCTTGATGAAGATGTTCCTGAACTGAACCAGACTCGGCGGACTGGTCCACTGGCCGTTGCGTTCAGCGCCATGATGCTGCAACGCCAGACGGCCCCGGCGGGGCAGATCAGGAATCGTCGCGCCGGGGAGAACATTCTTGCCGTTGAGGATCACGGAGACTGTGTTGCCGCGCACGGTGATTTCAAAGTGGTTCCATTCGCCCACCGGCCTGTCGGCCTGCATGCGGGGTGTAACGGCGGCGCGCAGTTCCGGTGACGTTTTCGGGTCCATGCGAATACCGTACATCTCGCCCGAACCAATGGGCCAACACCAGATGTTTACCTGATACCTCCCTTGACCGCGCAGGAAGATGCCTGAGTCAGAATCGGGGAGTGACAGCGTCAGCGGCTTGCCTTGCGTGTCCCGCGCATGAGTGCCGTCGGGCAGAATATACGGCACGTGAGGATTGATGTAGGGCGTCTCCTTGATCCGCCAGTCCACCTTCAAAATGAAATCGCCGTACTCCCGCTCTGTCCACAGGTTTTTGTCGCCCGCCGCTTCGCTGCGCGCATCGTAGTCAATCACGCCGTCCACCACTTTCCAATGGCCATTGTCGCCCACGGGAATGGTCCATCCGGCAAAATCCCTGCCGCTGAAGAGCGAGACAAAGCCCGCGGGCGGAACATTGTCCGCGGCCCGGGCCACGTTGCCAGGGAGCAGGCCGGCGATGATGGTGAGGGTGAAGATCGGCAGCAGGCCGTTTGTAGTTTTCATAGGCGGCGACGGTTAAAGTTTCCAACTACGGCGTTACCGTATTCGTATGCACAGGGCAAGGCCGGAAATCATCATTTCGCAGAGTCTATTGACAACACACGGTTCATTCGCTGACAAGAGCGGCTGCCGTCCACGTCCGCGTCGGTGGCGAGGATGACCTTCTCGTAACGCAGGCCCTCGGTGTTGTCTTCGACGTTGAGCGCCTGCATGAGGTTGTACATCTCGTCGTTCTTGTACATCACGTCGCGTTTGAGATCCCAGACGTTGAGCGGCTTGCCCTTGAGCACGAACACGGCCTGATTGTTCACGTCGCGGCAGCTCGTGATCGAGCCGGCGGCGGACTGGCCTTCGCAGATGAAAACCATCGTGCCCCTGCCCTGTGGGATAAACCGCCAAAAGTGATCTTGAATGCGATTGCTGTCATATCCCACGGGGCGAGCCCTTTTCCTACTTTTGGTCGAAATGATTTTTGCAGTCCTTCAACTGCGGGATGCGCAACGTGATCGCCTTGGCATGGCCACCCTCTCCAATCGGATTGGAGAGGGGCTGGGGGTGAGGTGCGCGGCGAAGCTCTCTTCACCGCCTGCAACTCTTTCCGCAACTCCTGCGTGTCTTTGACCTTCGCGATGATGGTCTCGACGAAAAATGTTCATGCTTTTGGAAAAACGTTTTCCGCTCGGGCAAAAAACCCTTCTCCGCATCGGATGGGGAGAAGGTGGCAAAGCCGGATGAGGTGAACGCGCCACTCGCCCCGTGGGATAGGCGGCAGCACGGAAAATGTAACCGATGGTCAATTATCCCACGGGGCAAGTTCTCTTAAAAACCGGTTCGTGAGTCCAGCTTGCAGTCGGGCCTCACGCGGACAACGTGCGCGGGCCGTGCAGTCGAATCCGAGTTCAACGTGAAGGCGCGGAGAATTTCGAGTACGGATCGCACCGATGGACAGTGATTCAAAAGACTGACAGCCGTGGAGTGGCAGAACTCCTGTGCTTGTCGGGGCACGCAACTGTTGAGTATCGTTTGCGCGGCACGCTCGAATCAGTTTTGAAACCATGCCAGCAGCGAACGACATCGTCATTCAGAGATATTTGGACCGGCTGCATCACTCGGCTCGACGCAGCGGTTTGCTTTACGCTTTTCCGACAAAATCGGTGAAGCGCCTCGACTTGACGCGGCTTCGTGTGGCCGACGCGTCGCTTCCAAACGAGGCGATTACCCGGCTCGTCAAGAGTGAGAGTGGAAGACTTCAGTTCGACTTGGACATTTCTCAGCGAGAGTTCGAAGAGGAAGGCACTGGGCAAGGCGGTCAGCCTACTCCTGCGCTGACCAAAGGCGGTGAAAATGGCGCGCAACAAGTACTTTATTACGCGTTGACCAACGGCTTGGCCCGAACCGCAGAAGCGTTCAAACGCGAAACGGGAGTGCGAAGTTTGTGGCTGGCGTATCCGTTGTTTTATGCCCGCGTCGAAGATGAGACGGGCAAGTCCACGAACATCTTGTCGCCTGTTTTTCTTTGGCCGGTCAAGATTGAAGCTCCACTGCAATTTCAAGGACGAGTTGTCATCTCACGAGATCAAGACGCGGGCGGCCCGAAATACAACAAGGCTCTCGACATTTGGATCGCCAAGCATTTGAACTTCAATCCCGACGACCCAAGCCGCGCCGAGTTCGACGAGATTTCGCGCGCGCAGTTGGAAGAAGTTGTCAGGCGGCTTTACCAAGGGCTGCGTCCAGCGCCGGCTGTCTCGCTGCTGGGCGAGCCGCTCCCGATTCCAGATCGGCATTCGCTCGAAAAAACGTCTTCGCCTCGCGTCCTGAACTCCGGGGTTTTGGGCTTGATACAATGGGAGAACCAAGCGCTGACGCATGACTTGGAAAACCTGCTGAAGGACAGCAAGACGACCGAACTTCTGAATGATTTTCTCTCCGGTAGAGGCCGAGAAACGAACCGCGAAATTGTCATCCCGCCAGAGCACGACCGTTTTCATGTGACGGACGCCGACCCTTCGCAGGAGCGAGCCGTCTGGCTTGCTCGCAACGGGCCAGGGCTGGTTGTTCATGGTCCGCCCGGCACAGGGAAGTCACAAACCATCGTGAACATGGTGGCCGATTCTCTCGCGCACGGGCAGCGCGTGTTGGTCATCTGCCAGAAGCGCGCCGCCATCGATGTGGTGGCCGCGCGCCTAAAGGCGCACGGACTCGGCGAACTGTTCTGCGTGGTTCACGACAGCGAATCGGACAGAACTCAAACGATTCTCGGAATCAAGAGCCAAATTGCGGATTTCAACAGCCGGGCGACCACAACCACCGTCACAATCCGGCGTTCGCAATTGGCAAAGGAGATCGAGCGGCTTGAGAATCAATTGAGCGAGTATAGCGAGGCGGTCTGTGGGTTGGGCAGCTTCGGTTTGCCATATCGCGACCTTTTGGCAAAGGCCGCGAAGCTGTGCGCCGGAGACGAGCGCGTTCATCCGAACGACCGACTCAAATCACTTTTTGTCGGACGTACGCTCGATGATTTGGCGGAGATTGAAGGTGAAATCAAAGCCACCGGCGAATTGTGGGAACGCGCTCGACCGAAAACCAATCCGTGGCGATTTCGTAGCGCGGATGTCTCGATTGATCCAATCGCACGAGATTCACTCCAGCAGGACTTGGCCGCGATTTCTTCTCCCGACGAAACGCATACCAAATTCGTCGTGGAACGGGGCAAGGGATTCGCCATCGCGAGCGATCCCCATGACTTTGCTGAAAGAGAGGCGCGGTGGTTGGAACAAATCAAGTCGGCGACAGGCCCTAGTCTTTTCGAGGCGTGTTGTCTTTGGCTGGGCCGGTTGACAACGGATGGGCGTGGCCCGCTCGATAGTGCCGTTGCGGAAATACAACCATTGCTTGCACGCTTCGCTTCAACCTCTCGCGATCGTTACGACGAAACATATGCACAAGAGTTCCGTTCAATGGACGTGTCGCTTGCCAAGCATCGGCTCGAAGTCACCGCTGCGCTGGTCGAGTTGGAGACGAAATGGTGGCGCTGGTTCAGTCCCGCGTTTCATCGCCTGCACAAAGAATTGAAGGTTTCGCTTGGGCGACTCGGGCGAACGACTCCTGAGGAGTTGGAGCGGTTGCGTGGGTTCTGGCTGGTGTGGCTCGACCGCCAGTATTGGGCCTTGTGCTTTTCTCTTGCCTTGGCTGCCGAGGCCGAATCCGAGCCGTGGTTCAAACAAGTCATCAGCCACTTCGCTCAAGGCAACGCTGCGGATTTGGCAACCGACCTTCAGCAACTCTCCCTCACCATCGAACGAGCGCCTTTGGTCGCCGCAGTTGTGAAAGAGCTTGAAGGGCTGAACCGTTGGTTCAAGGCGGGCTTTGTCGCTGCATTGCGGAAGCGAGTCTGTGCTGGAGAATCCCTCAAAGAGCGGATCACCGAGATTGCCGAGGGCTTCGCCGGTTTGGACGCGCTTCAAATGCTTGACCTCAATCGTCCGTACCGCGACGAATTAATCCGCGACGTTTTGGAAATCTTGGAAACGGACGAGCCGGAGACTGTTCCCAAGCCAGGCACATCAGAGCGCTGGTGGAAGATCGTGCAATTATCAGCGTTCATAAGTTGGAAGGAGACTTGTGAAACCCAACGCCCCGTGTTGCGACGCATGAACGTAGCACAATTCGAGCAGAGCCAACGCCGGCTTGCGACTGCGCTCGAAGAAAAGCGGGAGTTGGAAGTGGCGTTCGTGCGCGAAGTTTGGCACGAGCGGCAAGCGACGCGGCGCAAGGGCGACTTTAACGGCGTCCTCGTCACCCGCGGACCAAACAGCAAACGACTTCGCCAAGTCGTGGAGTTGGGTCAGGCCGTCGGCTTGTTTGATTTCCGTCCTTGCTGGCTGACAAACCCAAACACCGCGAGCCAGATAATGCCGCTCGCGGAGAAGTCGTTTGATTTGGTGATTTTCGACGAAGCTTCGCAGTGTCCAATTGAGCAGGCAGTCCCGGCCATCTATCGGGCTAAGCGTCTTGTGGTGGCCGGTGATGAAAAGCAATTGCCGCCGACTGCGTTCTTCCAATCCGGCTTCAGCTTCGGGGATGAACCGGCCGAGGAAAGCGAGCAGGAGTCGGTCGAGAACGTGGACGTGGATGAGCAACTCGCCGCAGCCAGCCAGCAACAGGCGCTGGCCGTCACTGATTTACTTGAGGCGTCGAAGCCGCTGCTGCGCGACTGCTTGCTGAACATTCATTATCGTTCCGAGCATCCGACGCTGATTTCGTTTTCCAATCACGCTTTCTATTCCGGGCGACTGCAAATGCCGCCCTCGGTTCACCGCAAAGTGTCCAATGCGCCGTTGCTGCTGATTGAGGCGAATGGTGTCTATGATAAGAAGCAGAATGTGGCCGAAGCCCGACAAGTCGTCAGCCTGCTCCGGAAAATCTGGTTGGCCGATGGGCAACCTCCGACAGTCGGTGTCGTGACATTCAACGAAGTGCAGCGGGATCTGATTGAAGACATGCTGCTGGACGAAGCAGCAAAAGACTCGGCATTTCAGGCTCGCTACGTCGAAGAACGAAATCGGGTTGAACACGAACAGGATGTCGGCTTCTTCGTAAAAAACTTGGAGTCGGTGCAGGGGGATGAGCGAGACGTGATGATTTTTTCGACAACTTTTGGGCGCGATCCGCAAGGACAGTTCCGACGTTTCTTTGGACCGATCAATCAACTTGGCGGTGAACGTCGTCTCAACGTGGCGATCACTCGCGCGAAGAAACGCAATTATGTCATCACCTCGATGCCGCTTCACGAAATCTCGGACGCACTGGCTGGCGGCGGCGTGCCTGTGGGCATCTCTGTTGGCGGACGCGACTACCTTCACGCATACATGCAATACGTGAGGGCTGTTTCCAACCAAGACCCGGACGCGCAACAGCAAACGCTTACCCTCGTGGGCAGGTTGGCGACCATGGCCGGCGCAATGCCTAGCGCAGGCAAGGAAGACTCACTCTTTGAGGCTGAAGTTCGTGATGCCCTCACCGCGCTCGGCCACACAACGGTGTCACAAGTTGGCGAAAGCGGGTTTCGAATTGATCTCGCTGTTGTCCATCCCAATCCAGAGCGGGGGTACGTGCTCGGTATTGAATGTGACGGCAAATCGTATCATTCCGAATGGACGGCACGCGCTCGGGATGTCTGGCGTCAGCGCATTTTGGAGCACCGCGGTTGGAAGATTCATCGCATCTGGTCAACGAACTGGTGGCTGGATCGTGATTTTGAACTCCGCAAACTTGTTGCGCGCATCAAGTCGCTGACCGGACCGTGATCCGCGTTCGTCGGAGTTTTATCTGCGGTTGCACAGAATACCGACTCCTCACCCCGGCCCTTTCCACGTTCGCGGAGGAGAGGAAGAATCATTTCGTGGACGCTGACCGGGCGTAGGTGCTTGCACGCGGCGTGCGGCGCATGATTTCGTTCACGTCCCAAGAACGAACCTCGCCTTTTCGACGCGAAGCATTTCGTAAGGGTTTACGCACTTGATGCCAACACCGATGCACGCGTTCGGTATCTTGATCTTCTTGGTGGACGCCGCTGCCACTTCATGCGTCACCACCGTGTGCCCATGAGCCAGTCCGTGTGCGACGAGATAAAAGTCGGCGACTTGCAGGAATGTGCTGACCGCCGCCGGCTCGTAGTTTTGGCCGGTGGCCCAACTGCTCACCGTTGCCAAAGCTGGAAGGATCGCAGAATCGGGTTTCAGAAAGAAAGTGTCGCCCCGTCCGGCTGCCCAAGTTGCGAGTTCATCTGCGCCTGCTTGAATTTCATCACCGACCTTTTCAGTGCTGAAAACCAACTTCTTCGCATTGGCCGCGATCAGCCAGTCCCAAAACGCCGGACAAAAATCCAAACCGTAATGCAGGTTCTTCGCCTGAATGAACACATCGGAATCTAGGAGATAACTCATGTTAACCCCACCCCCAGGCTTCGTCCCAATTCTTTGAACGTCGAGAGTTTCGAGAACCCGAGCATCCTGAAGGCGTCATTGTAACGTGTCTGACCTTCCAGCGTGCTCGTAACCAACGCTGCCGCGAAGCGCTTGCTCACGCGGGCGGCTTGCGTCAGGTAGAAGTTCCCTCCAGCGCCGCGCGGAATCGCCCGCAGTCGCTCCACCTCCGCGTGATAGGCATCCCAGAATTCCTGCCGGGTCAGCCCGCCCACGTCGAGAATGCGACGCAAAATCACCAGCGTGCTCACCTTGAATCGTCTGGCCAACCGATTGGCTTCATCCGGCACTGCGGCAGCGGAATTAAATTCGTGACGCATCAATTCGAGCGGCACGAGCAGTTCGGCGGCGACCTCATTGCACCAGCGCTCCACGGCCTGATCTGGCACCAATACCGGCTGCGAATCTGACACAGCGGATTGGCCCAGCCAAATGTGAGCCAACTCATGGGCCAGTGTAAACATCTGCCCCGCCTTGGTATCCGCACCGTTGATGAACACCAACGGCGCCAGGTCGTCGGCCATTGCAAAGCCGCGAAATTCCTGTGGATCCAAATGCCGATAGTTGTTGTTGTGAACCACGCCGTTGCACATCACCAGGATGCCCAAGCCGTCCGCCTGTTCGATGAAATGGCGGAGTGCTTCCGTCCAGGACGGCATCTGCCGGCGCTGATTTACGTCGAACCCCAGCGCCGTGCGAATACGGGCTGCTGTGCGGATAACGTCGTCCTGCACACGCACCGAACCGACAAACGCCAGCGGACTCTCACCCATTGAGCGCGCGTAGTTCCGAAACCACTCCTGCCGTTGCTGGCAAACGTAAATTGTATCCAGCAGATCCGGCGACGGATGACCGATGCGCTCGTTGGCCGGGGCACGAAAGTCCGGAATCGGGACTCGCTCCACCGGCGGTTCGGGCAAAAACAGATAACCGATTGGCGTGTAGGTCGCTTTCGCGAACGCCTCCAATTGCTTCAGTGTTGGTTGAGCCGTGCCGCTTTCCCACGAAGTTAAATGAGGGAACTTGTCCTCCAAATCGGTGCGATCAAACCCCGCGCGCTCGCAAGCCCAGCGCAGCAACTTGGGTTGAACGGCAACGCGATTCATACCGAAAACCTAGCGAACTTCCGTCGCTGTTTCAATTGCCGAAAAGGTGGTGCGGGGTTGCGTCAGATTTCATTCCTCCACCGGCACAACAAGCTTGTCCATGATGTAATCTTTGCGTTCGGGCGTGTTCTTGCCCATGTAAAAGTTGAAGATCGGCGCGGACTCGGCGCGCGGAGCGTATTCCACTTTGCTCAAGCGCATTTCTTTGCCGATGAATTGCGCGAATTCTTTCGGGCTGATTTCGCCCAGGCCTTTGAAGCGCGTGATCTCCAATCGCCTGGTGGCACGGGCGTCCCGCCCGTTCGTTGGTGAAATTCCGCCGTCGGCTTCGGTTCGAACAGGCGAGACGCCTGTGCCACTACCGCCGCCGAGTTCGGTCACGGCTTTGTCGCGCTCGGTTTCGCTGTAGCAGTAAATCGTCTTCTCCTTGTTACGGACGCGGAACAGCGGCGTTTCCAGCACATAGACATGGCCGGCTTGCACGAGTTGTTCGAAGAACTTGAAGAAGTAGGTGATCATCAAATTGCGAATGTGCATGCCGTCCACGTCCGCGTCGGTGGCAAGGATGACCTTCTCGTAACGCAATCCCTCGGGGTTGTCCTCGACGTTGAGCGCCTGCATGAGGTTGTACATCTCGTCGTTCTTGTACATCACGTCGCGCTTGAGATCCCAGACGTTGAGCGGCTTGCCCTTGAGCACGAACACGGCCTGATTGTTCACGTCGCGGCAGCTCGTGATCGAGCCGGCGGCGGACTGGCCTTCGCAGATGAAGACCATCGTGCCCTTGCCCTTCTCCTTCTTTTTGTCGAAATGATTCTTGCAGTCCTTCAACTGCGGGATGCGCAACGTGATCGCCTTGGCGCGTTCGCGCGCGAGCTTCTTCACGTTCTGCAATTCCTTCCGCAACTCCTGCGTGTCCGCGACCTTCGCGAGGATGGTTTCGGCGATCTGCTTGTTGCGCTGGAAGAAGTGCAATAACTCCTCGCGCACGTTGTTGACGAGTTCGGTGCGGATTTCGGTGTTGCCCAGCTTGTTCTTGGTTTGCGATTCAAAGACCGGGTCTTTCAAGCGAATGGATACCGCACCCACCATCGCCTCGCGCACGTCATCACCTTCAAACTTCTTGTTGCCGTATTCGTTCACCGCCTTGAGCAAACCTTCGCGAAATGCGCTGAGATGCGTGCCGCCGTCGCTGGTGTATTGGCCGTTGACGAAGGAATAAAACGTCTCGCCGTAGCGCGAATTGCTGTGCGTGAAACAGAATTCCAGCGTCTTGCTCGCGTAATGCAGCGGCGAATACAGCGGTTCACTGCCGTCGCTGGACAAATCCTCCATCACGAGGTCCATCAGACCGTGGCGCGATTGGAAAATCTTTGTAGTGGCACGGGCATCTTGCCCGTTCGTTTCTGTCGAATCAATATCGGGGGTTGCTTTGGATCGAACGGGCGGGACGCCCGTGCCACCAGGCCAATTGAGAATCAACTTCAGCCCCGTGTTCAGGTAGCTATAATGCCGCAGCCGCTTCTCGACGTGCTCCGGCTTGAATACCGTCTCCTTGAAAATCTCCGGGTCCGGCTCGAACTCGATGTAAGTGCCATTCGGCTCTTTGGTTTTTCCCGAGTCTTCCTTTTTGAGTTTGCCGATCTTGAATTGCGCCTCGGCATATTCGCCATCACGATGACTGCGCACGATGAACGCCTTTGACAGTGCGTTCACCGCCTTGGTGCCGACACCGTTGAGGCCCACGCTGAACTGGAACACGTCGTCGTTGTATTTCGCGCCGGTGTTGATCTTGGAAACGCAATCCACAACCTTGCCGAGCGGAATGCCGCGACCGTAATCGCGCACGCAGACGTGCGTGCCATCAATCGTGATCTCGACCTCCTTGCCGTGGCCCATGATGTATTCGTCAATGGCGTTATCCACGACCTCCTTGAGCAGGATGTAGCAGCCGTCGTCGTAATGATTGCCGTTGCCGATGCGCCCGATGTACATGCCGGTGCGCAGCCGGATATGCTCCAGCGAACTGAGCGTCTTGATCTTGCTCTCGTCGTAATTGTGTTTGATCTTTTCAGCCATAGAAACTCGTGCCGGAGAAGATGGGTGAAATGTCTTTGGGAGGAAATGGGAAAATGGAGAATCTCGACTTTCCAATATAGCCGCCATGTATTGTCACGTCCCAGATGGCGGCGCTGAAGACGCGCGCAGTCCAGACGCTCCGCGCGGTTCGGATGCGCCTGGCAGTGGTGAAAGGCCGGGGTGCGTATCTCGTTTAATTCAGAAACGACCTGCTTCCCGCCCCTTTGAGTTCTTATGGCGCAAACCTAACCGGCTGTGCGGCGGCATCCGATTTCACGTCCGCCAGCATTTGCGTTGCGGTTTGTGTGGTAAGGCGTGACAAAGCGCCGGGAAGCAGGTTTACTATGCCCGGCTCTTGTGCCCTTGAAATCATCAATCGAAAACTGAAAACCGAAAACGCTCATGCGCTCTGACATCATCAAGAAAGGCTTTGAACGCGCGCCGCATCGCTCGCTGCTCCGTGCCACCGGCGCCATCGAATCCGAGTCCGACTGGGACAAGCCGTTCATCGCCATCGCCAATTCCTACACCGATTGCATCCCCGGCCACGCCCATTTGAACGAGGTTGGCATGTTGGTCAAACGCCTCGTGCGTGAAGCCGGCGGTGTGCCGTTCATCTTCAACACCATTGGCGTGGATGACGGCATCGCCATGGGCCATTCGGGCATGTTGTATTCGCTGCCGTCGCGCGAGCTGATCGCCGATTGCGTGGAGTCCATGCTCAAAGCCCACTGTTTCGACGGCATGGTGTGCATTCCGAACTGCGACAAGATCGTGCCCGGGATGTTGATGGCCACCATGCGCTGCAACATCCCCACCGTGTTCGTCAGCGGCGGGCCGATGGCGGCGGGCATCGCCGAACAAAAGGCGACGCACGAAGATCTGGCGGCTCATCTTCAGCCGGCGGCCGGGAAGTCTGATTTGATTTCCGTGTTCAAAGGGGTGGGCGAATTGCAGGCTGGCAAGATCACGGAGGAGCAACTGAAGAAGCTGGAACAATCGGCCTGCCCGACCTGCGGTTCGTGTTCCGGCATGTTCACAGCCAATTCCATGAACTGCCTCTGCGAAGCGCTGGGCATGGCGTTGCCCGGCAACGGCACCATCCTCGCCGTGTCCAAGGAACGCGAGGCGCTCTACGAACGCGCCGCACGGGCCATCATCGAATTGGTCAAGCAGGACATCAAACCCCGCGACATTGCGACAATCGAGGCGTTCGACAACGCGCTGATGCTCGATGTCGCGATGGGTGGTTCGACCAATACAATCCTGCACACACTGGCCATCGCCCGCGAGGCGGGGATTGCCTATGACATCAAGCGCATTGACGAGATTTCACGCCGCATCCCGTGTTTGTGCAAAGTGTCGCCTTCGTCGAATTACCACGTGCAGGACGTGCATCGTGCCGGGGGCATTCACACGATTCTGGGCGAATTGAAGCGCATGGGCGCGTTGAACGTGAATTGCCGCACGGTGACCGGCAAGACGCTGGGCGAAAACATTGATGAATGGGATGTGCGTTCCGAAAAATGCACCCCGTGGGCGAAGATCACGCGCGTTTCCGGTGCCTCGGCGCTGGTGATTGACCCGAACGACAAGATGGGCGCGGCGACCCGCACGGCGAGTGGCAATCTGGCGCCAAAACCGATGGTGTTCCTGCCCGGCGACATTCGTGCCCTCACGCTGTGGCGTCTGGCCGCGGCGTTCAACGTGGGCGACGCTGCCGCCGCCGCGTGTTTGTTCGCGGAAGATGCGGAGTTCGAAGTGAGAAAGCAGAATGATCCCCACACGGGTCACATCGCCGAGGGTAGCGAGATAACACCAGAGGGCGTTAAGACTGCGGCGCTTGAACTTGGCACGGTTACTTGGAAGGGGCGGGGCGAGATAGAGGCGGGGTTGAAAGGCAAGTTCGTCGAGTTCAAGGGGCGGGTTCGCGCTGAGTTGGGGAGTCTCAAGGGTTCGCCGGTGTTGATCGTTTGGGAATACACCGGCGGGGAGAAGAAGATGGCCTGCCTGCTTCGCACCGGGCGATTGCGTGGCTGGACGTTCAGCAAGGTGTATCACGATTACCGCGAGAATTCGCTCAAGGAAGTCGTGCCCGCGGGGCTGATGCCCTACGATTCGGCGTTCCTGTTCGATGCGAACGATTGCATTCGCACGAAGGAAACCGCCTACACCGCAGATGGCGGGCTCTCGATTCTCTACGGCCAGCTTGCGCCCGAGGGCAGCGTGGTGAAAACCGCCGGCATCAGCGATGAATTCAAAAAGAACTGTGGCGAGGGATTCGTGTTTGAAGGTCCATGTGTGATTTTCGAAAGCCAGGATGAAGCGTGCGCGGGAATCCTCGCCGGCCAGGTCAAGGCGGGCGACGTGGTCATCATCCGCAACGAAGGTCCGCGCGGCGGCCCCGGAATGCAGGAAATGCTCTCGCCCACCAGTTACATCGTGGGTATGGGGCTGGGCGACAAGTGCGCGCTGATCACCGATGGCCGTTTCAGCGGCGGGACGGCGGGTGCCTGTATCGGGCACGTTTCACCGGAGGCCGCGGAAGGCGGTCCGATTGGATTGCTCCGGGCGGGGGATCGTATCCGTATTGATTTTCCCAATCGTCGGATGGACGTCTTGGTTTCCGAGGCCGAACTGGCGGCGCGCAAACAGACCTGGCAACCCGTGCAACGTGAACTGACCGGTTGGCTGGCGCGTTACCGCAAGCTGGTGACTAACGCGAGTCAGGGCGGAATCTTAAGCGTGTAGGTCGAAGATTTCACACCAGTTCGCAGATGCTCTGGCGGGCAGCCGGCTTGGGCTGATCCGATTGGACACAGCCGTTCCCAGACCGGCGCTTCGCTTGGTTGAAGCTTCGGGGAAATGCAAAAAGTGCGCCTGGTCAGTGGCGCATCCGCAATACTTGGCGGTGGTCTGACAATACGGCGGAAACCGTATCAGTGCCGGACCAGGAGTGATTTGAACGACCGAATTGAACGTTGCACGAGTGCGCTGGTCTGCGAATATGTTGGCCATTCAAATGGCAACAAGGATTCCATGCCACTGCGGTCAATAAGTCATTCGCGCTCCCGCCCGGATCGTCGGCGGCAATGCGTTTCAGTGATTTGCCTGCTACTTGCGTGGCTGGTCGTTCCGGTACGGGCGGAACTCCAATTTGAGGTATCCCTCGGCTACGACCGCATCGTGCGCGAGGCAAGCTGGTTTCCGGTGGTCTGCGAAATCCAAAATGACGGAGCTGGGTTTGCCGGAGTCATTGAATGGTCGCCGGGAGATTATTCGCGGGGACAGATTCAGCAGTTGGCAGTGGAACTGCCGACCGGAACGCACAAGCGCGTGACGCTGCCGGCGTTTGCCGCGGGACGACATCCCGCGATGTGGACGGCGCGCTTGCTGGATGATCGGGGCCGCGTGCGTGCGGAGCAGTTGGCCTTGCGCCCACTCCGTCAAATCGGCTGGGAAACGACGCTCCTGGGTGCGTTGCCGCGAACTGCCGCCGGAACTCCAGCACTGCAACCCATCAAACGAGAGCAAACCGACGGTCAACCGGCGGTGGCGCTGCTCAAGCCCGAATCGTTTCCAGACAATTCCATTTTGTTGGAGGGGCTGGATGCCATCTACCTCAATTCCGACGTGGCCGTCAGTATGCGCGGTGCCCAAGTCGCGGCGTTGCTCCAGTGGTTGGACGCAGGCGGCCACCTCATGGTAGCTCTGGAGCAAACGGGCGATGTCTCGGGATCGCCGTGGTTGCAGGAGTTGCTGCCCTGCCAGCCGGAGGCAATGCAGTTGCTGCCGAAACACCCGGAACTGCACGCGTGGTTGCAGTCCGGGTGGACAACGAATGTGCTGGTGGCACCGCGCGGAAGGGGTGGTTATTCGCCGGTCGCGGCAGATCAACCTTTCGCGGAGCTGCCGTCGGATGCGGCGTTCGAATCCGCAGTTCTGCCGGTGATCCGCGCCCGGGTGACCGAGGGGCAGGTGAGGCTGGCGGCGGGCGAGTTGCCACTAATCGTCACCGCCAACCGTGGATACGGTCGGGTGACAACGCTGCTCTTCAGTCCGGAGCGTGAACCCATGCGCTCCTGGGAACATCTGCCCACGTTCTGGGCCAAGCTGGCCGGCGTGCCCGGTGCGCTGTATGCCTCGTCGGATTTCAGCGGCGGCTACGGGCAGAGCGCGGATGGGATTTTTGGCGCCATGATTGACAGCCGGCAGGTTCACAAACTGCCAATTGGCTGGCTGCTTATGTTGCTCGTGGTGTATCTCGTCGTCATTGGCCCGCTGGACCAGTGGTGGCTCAAGCGCATTGGCAAACCGATGCTCACCTGGATCACGTTTCCCTGTTACGTGGGTTTGTTCGCGCTGATGATTTACTACCTTGGCTACCGCTTGCGCGCCGGCGAAACGGAATTCAACGAACTGCACGTGGTGGATGTGCTGGCCAATGGCTCCGGCGCCGAGTTTCGCGGCCGCACCTATGCTTCGGTCTATTCGCCTTCCAACCAGAAATATCCCGTGGCCTCGGCGCAGAGGCAGGCGACGTTGCGTGGAGAATCACTTGGTGGCAGCAGTTCGCAGACGGGGGACCGGACGACTGTGCGGGTGACAGGCGACCGGTTCACCGCCGAACTGCTCGTGCCCGTGTGGACCAGCCAGCTCTATATCAGTGATTGGCGTCAGGCTGGTTCGCGGCCACTCGTGGCCAGGGTGGTGTCGCAGGGAGAAGGTTGGGAGGTAAACGTGCGAAATCTTACAGATCGCCCAATGACCGCAGCGCAACTGGTGGTTGGGGGACAAATCATCCCGCTGGGTGAATTGCCGCCAGGGCAGGGGAGGTCAGTGACGCTCGCGGCCCAGGATGGTTTGGGTCTGCGGGAGTTTGTCGCGAAACATGCCCAGTCGTTCCGCAACGTGGTTCAACAGCGGCAGTATGCCTTCGGGGAAAGCAAACGCGGACAGCTTGACGACCTGCCGAATGTCAGCATGGCCACATCCTTCCTGACGCAAGGTGGTGGCGGTCAGCAGCACCTGAACTTCGTCCTGCCGCGCGGCTTGGACTTGGCGCGAGTGTTGGAACACGGCAATGCGGTACTGCTGGCCTGGGTGCCGGATTTTGCGCCGGTCGAGCCGCTGAACCGTTTCAAGCCGCGGCGCAGTTATCGCCATACATTGTGGCGGATGCCTGTGAATGTGGAGCGGTCGCCTTAATTCCAACTCAACGCGCGCATGCCAAACTGGATAAACCCAAACCTGAATCCCGGAAGAACACCACCCGCCAGCTCACGGTTGTCTTCGCGTGCCTTACTCCACTCCCGCATCAAACCTGCATCGTCCTATGTCTGAATCTGCTCCTCCGCTCGCGGCCGTCCAGACGTTCGGCCTCACTCGCTTCTACGGCGCCATGGCGGCGCTTTCGGGCATGGACCTGACCGTCAACAAAGGCGACTTGTTCGGGTTCATTGGGTCCAATGGCGCGGGAAAAACCACAACGCTCCGCATCCTCGCCACGTTTCTCGCACCCACGTCGGGCCGCGCGGTGGTGCTGGGTCACGATGTGGTCAAGGACGCCGACGCCGTGCGGCATGTCATTGGTTACATGCCGGATTTCTTCGGCGTGTACAAGGACATGGAAGTGACGGAATATCTGGATTTCTTCGGGGCCTGTTATCGGATTCCCGCCGCGCAACGCGAAAAGACCGTGAGCGATGTGTTGGAACTGGTGGGGTTGAGCGAGAAGCGAGGGGTGCTCATCGGCGCGTTGAGCCGCGGCATGCAACAACGCCTGGGGCTGGCCCGTGTGTTGATCCACGATCCCCAATTGTTGCTGCTGGACGAGCCGGCGAGCGGACTGGATCCACGGGCGCGCATCGAGATGATGGAGATTCTGCGCGAACTTCAACGCCTGGGAAAAACCATCATCATCAGTTCGCATATCCTCAGCGAACTGGAAACGATCTGCAACCGCGTGGCCATCATCGAAAAAGGCCGGTTGATCTATTCCGGGCCGGTGCAGGGCGTGCGGGATCAGATGTCGCAGGGCCGCGTGGTCTTTGTGCGCGTGGCGAGTGATCCGGCGCACGCCATGGCCTTGCTCCAAGCCAGCCCGGAAGTGGTGGAGGTGAGCGCGCTGGATGGCCGGCTCAAAGTGACACTGGCCAGCCACGATACCGATCACAGCATCATTGCAGCGCGGTTGGTGCAAGGCGGCGCCAAGTTGGTGGAGTTACGCGAGGAAGAACTGGGACTGGAAGAAGTGTTCATGCGCGTGACACAGGGAGAAACGCAGTAAACGCAGGTGCTGCGTGCTCCGTGATGCGCAATCAGATCGAACGCCTGCCGTGAGTTCGTGTATGAAACTCCACCGATCAGTTCTCCCATGACGTTCCTGCCCATCGTGGATCGTGAACTGCGCGTCGCGGCGCGGAAGCGCAACACCTTTTGGGTGCGCATCATTGCCGCGCTGGTGGCCCTGGTGATCGGCGCCGGTTTTCTGACGATGAGCCATGCGCTGGAGTTTGCCACCGCGCATATCGGCGGCGCGCTGTTCGGTGTGTTGACTTGGATGAGTCTCGCGGCGGCTTTGTCCGCGGGGTTGTTTTTCACCTCGGATTGCTTGAGCGAAGAGAAGCGCGAGGGCACGTTGGGATTCCTCTTTCTGACGGACTTGCGCGGGTACGACGTGGTATTGGGCAAGCTGCTGGCCACGTCGTTGCGGGGCTGCTTCGCTTTGTTGGCCATCTTTCCGATTCTCGCGACGACCCTGTTGATGGGTGGCGTGACGGGTGCGCAATTCTGGAAGACCTTGCTGGCACTGGTTAACGCGTTGTTTTGTTCACTCGCGGCCGGCTTGTTCGTGTCCGCTCTCAGTCGCGACTCCCAGAAAGCCCTGAGCGGGACCCTGCTCGTGATGCTCTTGCTGTTGGTAGGCGCACCGCTGGTGGACAACGTGCTCGGCGCCGTCACGGGTCGCGGCTATCAACCGGTCCTTAGTTTGGCGAGTCCGGGTTACGTTTTTGTGCAGGCGGGCCGCTGGGCGGGCAACTTATATTGGTCCAGCCTCGCGGTGAGTCAGGCGGGGGCGTGGACGTTGCTTGGCCTGACCTGCATGTTGATCCCACGAACCTGGCAGCAAGGCCGTGCCAAGCACAGCGGCACGCCGGGCGGCTGGGCTTACGCGTGGCGCTTCGGAAGCGCCAAACGCCGGGCGGCGCTGCGGCAGAAACTGCTGAACCGGCATCCGCTCCTGTGGCTGGCGGGTCGCGAGCGTTGGCAGGCCGCGGTGGTCTGGGCCGTGAGCTTGCTGACTGCGGGCGGTTTCCTTGCGCTGCTGCTGGCGGACACGCCTTCCGCACTGTGGCTGTTTTGGAGTTACCTGGGCGGTGCGTTGACGATCTTGTTTTATCTGGCGGCGGCTTCGCAGGCTGGCCGATTCCTGGTGGACGCGCGTCACAGCGGCTTGCTGGAACTGTTGCTCGCCGCGCCCTTGAACGACCGTGAAATCGTGCAGGGCCAGTGGCGCGCTTTGGTGCGGATGTTCGCCGCGCCGGTGACGGTGTTTCTCGGCGTACAACTCGCCGCTGCGCTGCTCGCTTATCACGCCACGTGGGGCGCCCTGGCGGCAATGGGCGATGCCGGCCCCGGCGTGGCGGCGGCACTGATTGCTACGCTGGGCAACACGCTCGTGATCGCGGCCAACCTCATTGCGCTGGCCTGGTTTGGCATGTGGATGGGGCTGACTTCGCGCAGCGCCAATTTCGCCACGTTGAAGGCCTTGTTGTTCGTACAGGTCATTCCCTGGTTGGTCATTCAGTTCGCTTCGGCCATGATCATTCCATTGCTGATCATGCCCGCGTTGCTGAAGAGCGCGATCGGCTCCGGCACGCCCAACAGCGTTGCCGGCGGGATGGCTTGGTTTCCGATTCTGTTCACCGCCGTCACGGTCGTTCTTGCGCTCGGCAAGGACGTGTTTTTCATTCTTCTGGCCCGCAAGCAGTTGTTTGGCAACTTCCGCGAACTGGCCGTGCGCGCGGTGATGCCGGTCAAACTGGCCATCCCGCCACCGGCCCCGCCACGGCTGGCGGCGCCACCGACTTGCGCCCTTTGAGTGCGACGCCATGAGATTCCTACCCATCGTTGAACGGGAACTGCGGCTGGCGGCGCGTCGGCCCGGCACGTACTGGCTGCGCTCGGGCATTGCGCTGGGGGTGATCGTGGCGTCCGCCTGGGTCTTTCTAATGTTGCTGCGTGAACCACCCCGCGAGGTGGGGCAAATCATCTTTCTCGTGTTGACCGCCGCGCTGCTGATCTATTGCTGGCTGGCCGGCGTGCGCGCGACCGCCGATTGTCTCAGCGAAGAGAAGCGCGAGGGGACGCTGGGTTTGTTGTTTCTCACCGACCTCAAGGGTTACGACGTGGTGCTCGGCAAGCTCGTGGCCAATTCGCTCAACGCTTTCTATGGCGTGCTGGCGGTGGTGCCGGTGCTCGGTATTCCGCTGTTGCTGGGAGGCGTGACGGTGGGCGAGTTTGGCCGCGTGGCGGCGGTATTGGTGAACACCTTGTTCTTGTCGTTGTGTGTGGGAATGTTCGCCTCGGCTGTGAGCCGGACGACGCAGAGGGCGGTCGGGAGCGCGCTGGGCATCTTGCTCTTCTTCACTGCGGGCACGCCCGCGCTAGGCGCGTGGCTCTCCTGGATTGCCCAAGCGCCGGAACTCGCGCCGTGGTTTCTCCGTCCCTCCCCGGTGACCGCCTACCTCGCGGCGCTGGATCGCGCGTTTTCCGCGAGGCCAGAGGCGTTCTACTGGTCTTTCGCCATGATCCACACGGTGGCCTGGCTCCTATTGTTGCTGGCCAGTCTGGTGGCCCCGCGCGCCTGGCAGGATCGTCCGGCCGGGGCGCAAGGCGTGCGCTGGCGCGAACGCTGGCACGTGTGGTGGCACGGCAATGCGGCAGAGCGAGCCGCGTTTCGCCAACAACTTCTGAACCGGAATCCCTTCTTCTGGCTGGCCGCGCGTCCGCGCCTCAAGCCGCTGTGGACTTGGAGCTTCCTGGGCCTGGTGGGTTGCGCGTGGATTTGGGGCATTCTCCGCTATCAATCGGATTGGTTCAGCGAGACCATCTATGCCGCCACGGCGTTGCTGTTGAACACCGTCCTCAAGGGTTCGCTGGCCTCGGAGGCGGGGCGGCAGTTGAGCGATGACCGGCGCATGGGCGCGTTGGAACTGCTGCTCTCCACGCCCCTCCGCGTAACGGATATTCTGCGCGGCCAGCGACTCGCATTGCAGCGCCAGTTCCTGGGACCGGTGCTCGTGGTGCTGGGGGCGGAGGTCCTCATGTTGATGGCGGGAGCGAGCCACTGGACCACGGGCGGGGATCGTCCGTTGTGGCTTTGGCTGGGACTGGCCGTGATTATCATGCTGGTGGCGGACCTGGTTGCGCTCTACTGGGTGGGCATGTGGATGGGGCTGGCTTCACAAAATCCGCGCCGGGCGTTCAGCGGCGCGACCACCCGGATTCTCGTCCTGCCGTGGATGGCGTTTGCCTTGTTTCTCATGCTCGTGGCGCTGGCGCCGTCCGAACTGCAAGCCAAACTCGATTGGGGTCATTTCATCGCCGTGTGGTTCGGGCTGGGCTTGGCGGCGGACATCGGCTTCGGCGTCTGGGCGCGACACCGCCTCCTCCGCGACTTCCGGCTGGTGGCCACGCAACGCTTCGAGCCGCGACTGCCCTGGTGGAAACGGCTTCTGGGTGGATAAGCCATCTGGTCGGACGCAACTGTAACCCCAATCCTTTGGTGGTTGGAGCGCTCAACTTCAAATGATTCGTGTCCCGGCCTCCGTTCACGCGGCCGTAACCTGTTCGCATTGGGCTTTGTGTCGCAGGGCATGGTCCACCAGCACCAAGGCCGCCATCGCCTCCACCATCGGCACGGCGCGCGGCAACACACAGGGATCATGACGGCCCCGGCCCGTGAGGGTGGTATTGTGCAATTCCTCATCCACGGTGTCCTGCGAATGCATGACGGTGGCCACGGGCTTGAAAGCTACGCGAAAGAAGATCGGCTGACCGTTGGAAATGCCGCCCTGCACCCCGCCAGAGTAATTCGTGGTGGTATAGACCCGGCCGCGGCGGGCGCGGAAAGGATCGTTGTGCTGCCGGCCCGTCATCTGCACGCCGCCAAAGCCGGAGCCGATTTCAAACGCCTTGGAGGCAGGCAGGCTCAACATGGCCTTGCCCAGGTCGGCTTCCAGACGGTCGAACACCGGCTCGCCCCAACCCGGCGGCACTCCACGGGCCACGCCCTCGACAATGCCGCCCACCGTGTCGCCCGCCCGGCGCATCTTTTCGATGAGCCGGATCATCTTCTCCGCCGCGACGGGGTCGGGGCAGCGGGTGATGCTGCTTTCGACTTCGTTGAAGCGGACCTTGTCGGGGTTCACGTTGGCGACGATGCGTTGGACTTGCTTCACGTAGGCCAGCGTTTCCACGCCGAATTGCTCGCGCAGAATTTTCCTGGCAATCGCGCCGGCGGCCACGCGCCCGATGGTTTCTCGCGCGCTGGTGCGTCCGCCACCCGGCCAGGCGCGAATGCCGAATTTGGCGAAGTAGGTGTAGTCCGCGTGGGACGGGCGGAATTTCTTTTCCATTTCGGAATACGCCTCCGGCCGCGCGTCCTGATTCTTCACCCAAAGACATATTGGCGTGCCCAGCGTCCGGCCATTGAACGTGCCGGACAGGATTTGGACGGTGTCGCTTTCCTTGCGCGGGGAGACAATGCGCGATTGCCCGGGACGGCGCCGATCCAGATCGGGTTGAATGTCGGCCTCTGACAGCGCAAGACGCGGCGGACAGCCGTCCACGACAACGCCCACGCCGCCGCCGTGAGATTCGCCCCAGGTGGTGATGCGGAACAAATGACCGAAGGAATTCGCCATGCCGGGATTGTGCGGGAAAGGCGCGGCGGGGTCAAACGCAGGGTGGTTCGCACGGGCCACCCGGATCGTCAATGACTCATCCGTGGATTGACAAGCCAAGCAGTTCGAATCCAAGATGCCGCAGGTCGAACCCGAATTCATTCATGCACCCATCGCAACCCAGGCAAATGTTTGTGGACTCCTGCGTACTGTTCCAATCGCGGGCCAGATGGGGAATCTGAGAAGACCAATGAAGCATATTCCACCAGCATTGTTGTCCAAGTCAGTCAGGCTTCCTCGGCGTGGACTGAGTGGTTGGCTATTGACTCTTGGATCGGTCATGGCCGTTGCGATTTCAGCCATCGCGGCCCCCCCGGGAGTGGTGATTGATTACAGCCCCAAGTCCTCGGGGCTTTACATCGGTTCGCCGAGTCTCACGGTGCTGCCCAATGGGGATTACGTTGCTTCGCACGATTTCTTCGGGCCGAAGAGCAACGAGCACGAATGTCCCACCGTGGCGGTGTTTCGATCCACTGACTGCGGGGCGACTTGGCAGGAACTGACGCGGTTGAAATGTCTCTTCTGGGCGAACCTCTTCACGCATCACGGCGCGGCGTACCTCATGGGAACGGACAAGCATCACGGGCGTATCGTGATTCGCCGCTCGACCGATGGCGGTGTGACTTGGACCGAACCGCGCGATGCCGCGAACGGATTGCTTACCGCGCGGGCCGAGTATCACACCGCGCCGATGCCGGTAGTGGAGCACAACGGCCGGCTCTGGCGTGCGTTCGAGGATGCGTCCGGCGGGAACAAGTGGGGCGAACGCTACGGTGCTGGCATGTTGTCCATTCCGGTGGATGCGGACTTGCTGAACGCCGCCAACTGGACGTTCAGCAATTTCCTGTTCCGCGATGCCGCCTGGCTCAACGGCGATTTCCGCGCCTGGCTGGAAGGCAACGCGGTCGTCACCCGCGACGGACGCATAGTGAACATTTTGCGCGTGGACACGCCGGGTTGCCCGGAGAAGGCGGCGATTGTCAATGTGAGTGCCGATGGGAAAACATCCTCCTTTGACCCGGAGCGGGGGTTCATTGATTTCCCCGGTGGCGCGAAGAAATTCACCATCCGTTTTGACAAGCCGAGCGACCTCTATTGGTCGCTGGCGACGATTGTGCCGGAGCGGCATCAGAGCGGCGGACGGCCCGGCGGCATCCGCAATACGTTGGCCCTGGTGGCTTCGCCCGATCTGCGCCAGTGGACCACCCGCTGCGTTCTCCGATATCACCCGGATGTTGCGAAACATGGCTTTCAGTATTCCGACTGGCATTTCGACGGTGACGATCTCATCGCCGTGGTGCGCACGGCCTTCGACGATGCGGAAGGCGGTGCGCGGAACAATCACGATGCGAACTTCCTGACGTTCCATCGCTGGAAGAACTTTCGGGCGTTGACGATGGCGGATTCAGTGCCCATGCCGGAGGCGAATCCGCCAGCCGCCAATCAGCCCGGCGCAACTCAAACCCAAGCACAGCCATGAGCACCGCGAGTTCCCTCCCTACACAACCTTCACCCTTGGTGCCGTCACCACGAACCCACACCCTGCCACGCCCGTTGCGGGGGATTGTCCCCCCTATGATCACGCCCTTGCGGGGTCGTGACGATCTGGACGTGGCTGGGTTGGAGCGGCTGATTGAGCACATCCTCGCCGGCGGCGTTCATGGCCTTTTCATTCTGGGCACCAGCGGGGAGGCGCCGAGTCTGAGCTACCGGCTTCGGCGTGAGTTGATTGACCGCGCCTGCCGTCAGGTGAAGCAGCGCGTGCCCGTGTTGGTCGGGATTACGGATACGTCGTTGGTGGAATTGTTGGGTCTGGCCCGGCACGCGGCGGAGGCGGGCGCCTCAGCGCTGGTGCTGTCGGCGCCGTATTACTTTCCGGCGGGCCAACCGGAGTTGCTGGAATATCTGGAACACCTGCTGCCTGAACTGCCGCTGCCGCTGTTTCTCTACAACATGCCGCAGATGACCAAGGTGTCGTTTGCGCCGGAGACGCTGCGGGGTGTGCTCGAGCGCGAGCAGGTGGTGGGCGTGAAGGACAGTTCAGGCGACCTTGGTTATTTTGACCAGTTGCTGGCGATGAAGCGCGAGCGGCCGGATTGGTCCGTGCTGGTGGGCCCGGAAGAGTTGCTCGCCGAAACGATGCGGCGCGGTGGGGACGGCGGGGTGAACGGCGGGGCGAATTATCATCCACGGCTGTTCGTGGAACTGTTTGACGCCGTGGCGCGGGGGGACGGCGCACGGACGAACGAACTCCAAAGGCAGTTACTCGGTTTGAGCGGAATTTACGCCGTGGGGCGGCACGCGTCGTCCGTGGTCAAAGGCATGAAGTGCGCGTGTTCGTTGCTTGGACTGTGTGATGATTTCATGGCGGAACCGTTCCACCGCTTCCGGGAGCCCGAACGCAGCAAGGTCCGCGGAATTCTGCGCCAGGCGGGGTTGTTGACGTGAAAACTCGTGTGGGATGGATGCCATGCTTTGGGATTTTCGACCAACTTCCTATGAACCTCGATGTAGCGGCGTCTCGGCAGAGCGCCGCCATATCAACTCCAGCCAGTATGCGGCGCTCTGCCGAGCCGCCGCTACGGTGCATGGTGCCAATGCGCGTCCGTTCTCGGAAGTCGAAGCTCCCCAAGAAATGTTTCCCGGAGCGCGGACCGCTGAGTCCGCGCGAACCCAGTGTGCAAGGACCACGGACAGAGCTGTCCTCGCTCCAGCCCGATGCCGGACTATGGTTGTGTCGGGTGGTTTCAAGATCGTTGGTGTTGTTCGCGCCATGCTGGTCGGCACCGCAATCATTCTCCATCCGCAATTGACTGTGGCAACCGACACGAATTCCACCACCGGCCTGCCTGGCGCCCAGGAACGCCAAGTCACGCGTGGCCCAGGTGGACGATTGCTCACCAACACCGGCGTCTGGTCGCCCGACGGCCAATGGATTGTGTATGACACGCGCAGCGACGCAGCCGGTGAAAAGTTCGACGGCTCCACGATTGAAATGGTCCACGTCGAAACCGGCGAAGTCCGCGGGCTGTATCGCACAAAGAACGGCGCCCACTGCGGGGTGGTGACCTTTCATCCGCGCGAGCAGAAGGTCGTCTTCATTCTTGGGCCGGAGAACCCCACGCCGGACTGGCAGTACAATGCCTACCATCGGCAGGGCGTGATCGTGGATACAGCACGGCCCGGGGCGGCCATGAATCTTGACGCGCGCGATCTCACGCCACCCTTCACGCCAGGGGCTTTGCGCGGCGGTTCGCATGTGCATGTCTGGGATGCGGCGGGTGATTGGGTGAGTTTCACCTACGAAGATCACATCCTCGCTCAATTCCAGGAAGCGAGTGCGACCAATGACGTTAATTTGCGCAACCTCGGAGTGAGCGTTCCGTTGCCGGGGGGCGTGCGGGTGCCCAAGGATCACCCGCGCAACCATGACGGCGAATACTTCACCGTGTTGGCGGCGCGCACCACGCCGAATCCCAAACCCGGCTCGGACCAAATCAAGCGCGCGTTCGAAGAGGGGTGGGTGGGTACGAACGGTTATGTCCGCACCGATGGCACGCGGCAGCGGCGGGCGCTGGCTTTCCAAGGAAACGTGGTTACGACTGATGGTGAGACGATTTCAGAGGTGTTCATCGTTGATCTGCCTGATGAGCTGTCGCAGCCGGGGGAAGGGCCGCTGGCGGGCACGGCAACGCGCGCGCCATTTCCACCTCAAGGCGTGAAGCAACAGCGGCTCACCTTTACCGCCCACCGCAAGTTTCCCGGCATTCAGGGACCGCGACATTGGCTGCGCGCTTCGCTGAGTGGGGAGAGCATCGCGTTCCTGATGAAGGATGAAGCAGGCGTGGTGCAACTCTGGACGGTTTCCCCGCGCGGCGGCGTCCCCCGAAAGCTTACGCGGAATCAACACGGAATTGCGTCCGCATTTACGTGGAGTCCGGATGGCAGTCTCATTGCGCACGTGATGGACAACAGCGTTTGCGTGACCGAGGCAGCCACCGGGCAAACCAGGCGAGTGACCGCGCGCACGGATGACGCGCGCGCGCCGCGCCCCGAGGCTTGTGTTTTTTCGCCCGATGGCCGCAAGATTGCCTTCGTGCGCCATCTTTCCCAAGCCGGTCTTGCCAGCAATCAAATCTGCATCGTGAGTCTCAAAAACTGAATCCCGCCATGAACCCAACCACCCTTGATCTTTCCTTCAACCCGCCAGTAGCCACCGACGTGAGGAGGCGGAGGAGGCTCGACACGCCCAAATCCGCCTCCTTACGTCGGCGGCTACGTTTCGGTCTTTCAACCCGGGCAATTGCTCGGGGGACTTTTTCCGGGTGCGTTGGGTTTCTCCTGATCATGGCCACGTCCATCCTCGCCCAACCCGGCCTGGTAACCTCCGGCTTCATTTACGAAACGGCTCCGTTCCCGCAATGTCACGCTTCCACCATCGCTGAATCGAAGAGCGGCATGGTCGCGGCCTGGTTTGGCGGCACGCGGGAAAAGCATCCCGACGTGGGCATCTGGGTTTCCCGGCTGCAACGGGGCAAATGGACCTCTCCGGTCGAAGTGGCCAACGGCGTGCAATACCTCAAGGGGGATGGCACGGCGCACCGACATCCCTGTTGGAATCCGGTGTTGTTTCAGCCGCGCAAGGGCCCGCTCATGCTGTTTTACAAAGTAGGTCCCGACCCACGCACGTGGTGGGGAATGTTGACCACCTCGACCGATGGCGGCAAAACCTGGTCCGAGCCGCGGCGGTTGCCGGAGCACATTGACGGGCCGGTGAAAAACAAACCGGTGCAACTGGCCAATGGCGACATCCTGTGTCCCGCCAGCACCGAACACGACGGCTGGCGGGTGCATTTCGAGCGCACCAGCGATCTGGGCCGGACGTGGCGCCGGACGGACGCCGTGAATGATGGAAACGAATTCAGCGCGATCCAACCGAGCATTCTGTTTCTGGGCGGTGACCGGCTTCTGGCCCTTGGACGCACGCGCCAGGGCAAGGTTTTTCAAATTGCTTCCGATGATCTCGGCCAGACGTGGGGCGCAATGACGGCGACGGCTTTGCCGAATCCCAATTCCGGCACCGATGCGCTCACGCTCAGGGACGGGCGACATCTGCTGGTCTATAATCACGTGGCCAAGGGCCGTAGTCCGTTGAATGTCGCGGTGAGCACCGACGGCCAGAACTGGCAGGCCGCGCTCGTGCTGGAGGATGAACCGGGCGAGTACTCCTATCCGGCCGTCACCCAAAGTCGGGATGGGCGAGTTCACATCACTTACACTTGGAAGCGCCAGCGCGTGAAACATCTGGTGGTGGAGCCGGCCAAACTCCAGTTGCGCCCGATGGCGGATGGCGCGTGGCCCAACTGAGTCAGGCAGTTCAATCCCTGCGAAACCAGCGCACCGCTATGGCTCAACTTCCCTTGATAGACTTGGGCGTCATCGTGCTTTACCTCGCGGGCATGGTCGCGATGGGGCTGTGGTTCAGTCGGCGCAGCGGCACGCCGGACCAGTTTATGCGGGCCGGCGGCGGGGTGCCGGGTTGGGCCGTGGGAATTTCGATCTTCGGCACGTACGTCAGCAGCATCAGCTTTCTGGCACTGCCGGGCAGTTCCGTGGGCGGAAACTGGAATCGCTTTGTGTTCAGTCTGGCCATCCCGCTGGCCACGGTGGCGGCGGTAAAATGGTTTGTGCCCTTCTACCGCCGTGCCGGAGAGGTGTCTGCGTATCATCACCTGGAACAACGCTTCGGCGCCTGGGCGCGCACTTACGCCGTATTGTGCTATCTGCTGACGCAACTGGCCCGCATGGGCACCATCATGTATCTGCTGGCGCTGGCCTTGGCGCCATTGACCGGTTGGAACATCGTCACGCTCATCATTGTGACAGGAGTCATCACCGTGCTGTACACGCTGGTGGGTGGCATCGAAGGGGTGATCTGGTCGGAAGTCGTGCAGAGCATCGTGTTGATTGGCGGTGCGCTGGCGTGCGCGGCCCTGCTGTTGTTTGGCATGCCGGAAGGGCCGGGCCAGTTGTTTCGCATCGCGGCGGAACAGGATAAGTTCAGCCTCGGCAGTTTTGGCCCGAGCCTGGCCGCGCCAACGGTCTGGGTGGTGTTGATCTACGGTATTTTCATCAACCTGCAAAACTTCGGGATTGATCAAAGCTACGTGCAACGCTACGCCACCGCCCGCTCGGAACGCGAGGCGGTGAAAAGTGTCTGGCTCGGGGCCATGATGTATCTGCCCATCTCCGCTGTGTTTCTGTTCATCGGCACGGCGCTGTTTGCCTACTACACGGCCCGGCCCGAGTTGCTGCCGGCGGGGGTAAGTTTGCAGGACAAACCCGACGCGGTCTTTCCGCACTTTATCCATGCCGGCCTGCCCGCGGGCGTCAGTGGCCTGGTGATCGCCGCCATTTTTGCGGCCGCGCAATCCACGCTGGCCAGTTCCATCAATTGTTCCGCCACCCTGACGCTCTGCGACCTCTACAAGCGTTACTTCCGGCCACACGCCGAGGCGCGCGAATCCATGCGCGTGCTGCGGTTCGCGACGCTGGGTTTCGGCATGGTGGGCACGCTGACCGCGCTGGCGATGATCCGCGTGAAAAGCGCCCTCGATGCCTGGTGGGAATTGGCCGGCATTTTCAGCGGCGGGATGCTGGGACTGTTTCTGCTGGGATTGATCTCCCGGCGCGCGACCAACGCGGCGGCCGCCACCGGCGTGCTGCTCGGCGTCTGCGTGATTGTGTGGATGAGTGTATCGCCGAAGTTGTCGGGCGAGTGGGCCGCGTGGAAAAGCCCGTTCCACAATTTTCTCGTCACCGTCATTGGCACGCTGACCATTCTGCTGGTGGGGATGTTGGTGACGCGGATCCGGGGCGCGAAAGCCCCGGCCAAGTCGCCGTAGCCTGGCGTGACGACTCCGGGCGATCCGAACCTTCGCTCAAATCCGCCCGGCGATAAACCGCTCCAATTTCAACGCGTCGGCGTGAAACAGGCGGATGCCCTCGGCGGTTTTCTCCGTGGCCATCGCATTTTCGTTCAGCAACCAGCGGAAGGCTTTTTCCTCCAGGCTTAGGCGTTCGAGGTTGCTTGCGCGAGCCGCTGCCGGACTGAGTTTGCGTTCCACCGTTGAGCTATCGGCCTGCAACTCGGCCAGCAGTTGTGGGCTGATGGTGAGCAGATCGCAGCCGGCCAGTTCCAAAATCTCTCCCTTGTTGCGGAAGCTCGCGCCCATGACCTCGGTGGTGTGACCGAACTTCTTGTAGTAGGCGTAAATCTCCTTCACGGACAACACGCCCGGGTCTTCGGCCGGAGCGTAATCCTTGCCCGTGTGCTTCTTGTGCCAGTCAAGAATGCGGCCCACGAACGGCGAGATCAACTGGGCGCCGGCTTCCGCGCACGCCACGGCTTGGGGCAGGGAGAACAACAACGTCATGTTGCAGTGGATGCCTTCGCGTTGGAGGATTTCGCACGCCCGAATGCCTTCCCAGGTGGAGGCGATCTTGATCAGGATGCGTTCGCGGCCAATGCCCTGCTGTTGGTAGTGGGCGATGAACTGCCGCGCCTTGCTCACCAATCCCCCGAGGTCAAAGGACAGACTCGCATCCGTTTCCGTGGACACGCGGCCCGGCACGATCTTCAGAATCTCGACGCCAAACCGGATTAACAAATCGTCGAGCACACGCTGCACGAGGGCCGCGCCGCTTGCGCCGGATTGGCGGCCATCGGCGATGGCTTTGTCCACCAGCCACTGGTATGCCGGCATCTGCGCCGCTTTGAGGATGAGCGAGGGATTCGTGGTCGCATCCTGGGGCGCGTACTGCCTGAGCGTGGCAAAGTCCCCGCTGTCGGCCACCACGGTGGTGAATTGCTTCAACTGATCGAGTTGGCTGGTCATGCGGCGAGGATGCCGGAAGGGGAGGCTGTAATCAAACACCTGTTTCTGACCTGATCAGACAGGTGACTGGCCAAACACTGCCAAACCGAGACAAAACGACAAATCCCAGACTCTTACTGATGAGACCGCAGAATAGCATACAAATGGATAGCCGCGAAAAAGCGCAAGAGGCGCAAAAGGATACATATTTCTGCGCTTTTTGCGCTTTTTCGCGGCCAATTCCTGGCCCGGTTCGTAGCTCAAGCTGCGGACTCCTCAGTAATCCCATGAACCTCGTCTCTGCTGAAGTATGGGTCCCGATGACATCCGGTGTGGACTGGGAGGGAATGAGGCACCGCTCTGACAAGAAGGCAGGGTCAAAAACCTTCCGTAAGATCATGCACGCGGAGGCGCAGGGCCTTGGCGATCTTCACAAGCGAATCCACGGACGGAGACTCCTTTCCGCGTTCCACCCGGCTGATAAAAACAGTCGAGAGGTCTGCTTTTTCCGCAAGTTGCTCCTGACTGAAGTCGGCTCTCTTGCGTTGAGCACGAATGGCTTCACCAAGGAGACGGCGATGTTGCTGTCCAGCCAGCATGGTGGGTCTAAAGAGCAGGAAGCTCGAAATCCCGCCATGTCGTTAACGACTAGTTTTTGCATGCAAACTTTCCGGCTGATCGGTTAGAACTGCCCCCAGATTCGGAAGGCGAAGGGCGGGTGCCATGGCGACGATCAAGAAGCGTTTGGGTGTGGGTGGATCGGCTGATGCGTATTCCAGGCTGTTGGAAGTCCATTACCCCTCAATGGCCATTCCTTGTCGCAAGCTTGTTGCCCTCCACTCCCGCCTACCGATGGCCTGTCAGTCCTTCTACACCCTGCAAATTATGAAAACGGCATGCTTTGTCACCGCACTGTCTGCTGCACTCGCTTGGGAAACC
>JAHCLO010000005.1 GCA_026125285.1 Verrucomicrobiia bacterium
CGCGGAAGACGCGCGCACTCCCGACGCTTCGCTTTCCCCGGGCCCCTGCTACCGCGCGCCAGCGTTTGGAGTGCGCGCGTCTTCAGCGCCGCTTTCCCCGCGCCAAATCGTGGTACGACATTCCGTTTAATGGTAGGAGCGAGCGCATCGGTTCAGCGTCTTCATCCGTCCAAGCGCTACTGAGGGTAAACCGCCGGAAACCAACATAACAGCAACACGAACTGCACACTTGTGCATGCCTGGGGACTGGAGCTTGGCGATTTCTAGCCACTTTCAATCCGGCTTGGCTCGCCCGGCCCCGGCTGTTTAACTGCGCGCCTTGAATTCGTGGATTCACCAGATCGAAGGCACCGGCGCGTGGGCGCCGTGGCTGTTTCTGGCGTTGTTCATCGCCGCGTCGGCGCTGATGATCTGGCGGCTGGAAGCCATGAGTGACCGCGGTTTCGAGGGCACCGTGCTGGGAACGCTGATCATGCCCTATTGTTCGGGCGTCGGGAATCTGGTGTTCGCCTTTGTGCTGGGCCGCAAGGGCGGGCCGGGCGCGGAAGTCATGACCAATGCCCTGGTCAACAACGTCACGAACATGACGCTGCTGATTGGTTTGCCGGCGGTGATCTGGGGTCTGAGCGTGATGCCGGCGGCGAAAAGCCGGACCCGGAAGCGCACCAACCAAAAGGAGCATCAAATCAATCGGCTGTCATTGCTGCTCACGCTGACCGCCGTGCTGTTTTTCACGGGCGCCGTCTGGGCCTTGGCGCGCGATGGCAGACTGGATTTCGGCGACGGCCTGGTGTTGGTGGGGCTGTTCCTTTTCTGGCAGTGCTTCCATGTTTTCGATGTGCTCAAGAGTAATGTGCGTCAGAACAAATCGTTCAACTGGATGTTGCCCGTGGACCTGGCCTTACTGGGTGTGGGGGCCGTGGGTACGTATCTCAGCATCGAATGGCTGGTGGACTGGCTTTCCGGGATTCGCACCGGCTTTATCCGGGCGGAGAACATGGGCTGGTTGAGCGGTTGGTTGATGGTGTTGCCCAATGCGCTACTGGCGTTGTACTACGGCTGGCGCGGAAATCCCGAGGTGGTTTATGCTTCACAAGTTGGCGACGGCCACATCTGCATTCCGTTGTGTGTCGGAATCTTTGCTCTGTACCACCCGCTCGCGGTGCCGGCGGTGTTTCAAACCGGAATGTTCGTGCTCGCCGGTGCGACGGTGGTGCATTTCGCGTGTGTGATCGTGTTCGGCGGCCTGCCGCGCTTCATGGGTTGGCTGATGATGGCCGCCTACGGGTTTTTCCTGTATCAGGGGTTGCTGCGCTGAAGTCAGACGGAACACGCCAGCGGATTGGCGCGCACTTTGTCGCTCAACTCGGCGAACGGCACCTGGGCATTCAGCCAGCGCGGGTCTTTGGCAATGTCGTTCATGGTGCCAGTGGTGTTGTTGCAGATGAGGTAGAGTCCATCGCCCAACACCATGAACGCCTCGAACCGTGTGCCCGCAGCCTCGCGCGCGAATTCAAAGTCTCCCACGTGATACTTCGCGTCCAACAACTCCGCCCGGAGCGCCCCGAGATCATTGGCGAAGTTGCGGAGAAACGCGTCGTTGCGCGGTCCACTGTAGGCAAGAATCCTCGCCATCTGATGCGCCAGGGAGACGATGGCCCACTCGTCGAACACGCTGCGGCCATAGCGGGCGTTCATCTCCGTGGCGCAGTTGCGCACCTGTCGAACCATCTCATCCAATGTCATAATTTGTTTCCTTTTGCGGCTGGGAACCAACCAGTTTCGGTGCCAAGAGACAAGCGGTTTTGCGGGGAGTGGGATTGCTCAATTCTTCCATGGATTCGCGCGATAATGCCCAAAGCTTACTCGCTGCGGAATCCATATTCCAACTGAAGGCTGTCCACTTTTCGACTGCGCCAGGCTGATTGGGGCATTAGACTGCTGGCCGCGTGTTTGGGCATCGAACCATTCAGAGCAAACCAATGCCCCCAGCATTGAATCCCGCCGCACAACTGCTGCGATTCAGTCTGTGGGTGGCTACCATCTTAACGGCGGGGTGCTGGCTGTTGCTCGTGGTGGCACTGGCAGCTTCCTGGAACATCCCCGGCCACTCCGGCTGGCCGGAGGCTGTGCTGGTGCTGGCCGGCACCGCCGCGACCCTGCTGGCGTTGGGAAGACATTTGCCGGGACAAAACGTCATCCTCGCCGCCGGCGTCATCGCGCTGTCGGGCGGATTGGTCCATACGCTGGGCGTCTTGACCGCTGTTCCGTTTGGACCTTTCGCCTACGGAGAAAACGCCGGACCTCGAATTTTCAATGTCCTGGCCTGGCCAATCCCGGCGCTCTGGATCATCGCAGTTCTGAGTTCGCGCGGGGTGGCCCGTTTGATCCTGCGCCCCTGGCGCAAACTGCAGAACTACGGCTTCTGGCTGTTGGGTGTCACCGCCGGGCTGACGGTGGTGTTTGACGCGGCCCTCGAACCGTTCGCCACACGAGTGCAAAGCTACTGGCTCTGGTTGCCAACCAGAATACCCGTTTCCTGGCACGGCACGCCCCTGGTGAATTTCCTGGGCTGGTTGCTGGCGGTCTTGCTGATCCTGGCTTTCGCAACGCCCATGCTCATCAACAAGTCGCCGCGGCCCCGACCCTCGCCGCCAGACTATCATCCGCTTGGAATCTGGCTCGGAGCACTGGCACTCTTCGCTCTCGGCTCCGCGACCCACGGCCTGTGGTCGGCGACCGTCTTTTGTGGTTTGAGCGGCGTGGCGGTCGGCTATTTCGCCCTCCGCGGGGCGCGCCAATGATGACAACTTCGAGGCGCAAGGTTGCTCCGCCTGCAACTACTCAACGGACGGGGGACGCATCTGCGTCAGGCGCAGCCGCCCGACACGCGCGCCATCCATTTCTTCGACCCGCAACTCAAAACCGCCCACGGCCAGCGTGTCGCCGGCTTTGGGAAAGCCACCCAACCGCTGGGTCACCCAGCCGCTGGTCGTCGTAAGGCCTTCCTCCCGCATCGGTACGCCGACAATTTCCTCGAGCTCGTGCAACGGCAACGCGCCGGCCACCTCCCAGGTCGTTTCGCTGCCGCGCACCAGCAGCGGTTTCTCCTGGTCAAACTCGTCCTGAATCTGACCGACCAATTCTTCCAGAATGTTCTCCAGCGTCACCATGCCGGTAGTGCCACCGTACTCATCCACGACCAGGGCAAGATGGAGTTTCCGTTCCAGGAATAATTGCAGAAGCTTCTCGAGGTGCGCCGTCTCCGGAATGTAAATGAGCTTACGCGCCACCGGCAGCAGTTCCGCGCCGGTCCGCGCCTTGAGCCGCATCGCGTAAAGGTCTTTGATGTGGACCACGCCGCGGGTGCGGTCCAGATCACCGTCTTCGCACAATGGAAAGCGCGAGTAACGTGTCTTTTCCGCCACTTCCAGGCACTCGGCCATGCTGGCCTCCATCCTGAGCACCGTCAGTTCCTGCCGGGGTCGCATCACTTCGCGCACAATGCGCTGCCGCAAGTCCAGGGCATTAAGCACAAGGTTGCGCGCGACCGGCGCGGAGGCGGTTTGTTTCCGCGTGGCGCCAAGGATCAGGCGCAACTCTTCCTCTGAATGTACCAGTTCCATTTCGTTGACCGGCTGGATGCCGAATTGCCGCAACAACCAGTTGGCCGCGTGATTCAACACCCAGATGGCAGGAAAGGAGAGTTTGTAGAACCAGTCCAACGGCATCGCCACCCATAACGACACGGGCAGCGGCTTGCGAATCGCCAGCGACTTGGGCGCGAGTTCCCCGACGACAATGTGCAGGAAGGTGATGACCGAGAACCCCACCGCGAAGGCGATGGAATGTCGCGCCTGCGGCGATTCAATCTGCAACCAGCCCATCACCGGCTCGAGCAGGCTCGCAAACACCGGTTCGCCGATCCAACCCAGCCCCAGACTCGTCAGCGTGATACCCAACTGCGTGGCACTCAGAGCCGCGTCCAGATTACTGAGAATTTTTCGCGCCACCCGCGCGCGCCGATGCCCCTTGGCTGCCAGCGTGACCAGTTGGGTGTCGCGAATCTTCACCAGCCCGAATTCTGCCGCCACGAAGAATCCGTTGAGCAGCACCAGCACGAACACCGCGAGGAGTTTCAGGACGATCAGGCTGATGGCGTTCCAGTCCATGTTACAGTTTAACCTCGCCAAAAATGACCTTCAGAATGTCTTCCAAGCTCACGACCCCGACCTCGCGACCATCGCGTCCCAAGACCACCGCAAGACGCTGGCCGCTCCGTTGCATCCGGCTCAACGCCGCGTCCAAATGCATGGATTCATCCAGGAATACTGCCGGTTTAAGATGTTCGCCGACCGGCCGTGTCGCATCCAAATTCGCGGAAAACAAAAGTCCATTCACGTTCACCATGCCAACGATGCGGCGACGGCCATCCCCGACGGTCCATACCGGCAGGCGCGTGAGCCGCCGTTCTCGACACAACGCCAGAACCTCGAGCACCGGGGTTTCCATGTTCACCGTCACCGTTTCGGCCAGGGTGCGCGTGATCTGGCGCACCGTCTGGTTCTCCAATTCCAGCACCCGGTTGATGAGCGTGCGTTCCTCCGAACTGAGTGCCTGGGCGGATTCCTGCATGGCGAGGCGCAGTTCTTCGCGATTGCCGAAAAGATGACCGCTGAACACTTTGCCACCCGTCCAGTGCAACAGGGTGCGCGACACCCATTCCACCACAGCCACCCCGGGGCGCAAGGCGAGATGAATCAGCCGGAATGGCCGGGCCAGCCCCAGACACAGGCGATTGGGATACGTGCGAAAAAGCATCTTCGGCAACAAATCGAAGAAGGTGTAGAAGAGAAAAACCAGCGCCAGAAACACCAAGACAAACCAGCCGCGCCGCAAGGCCGGCTGTGCATGCAGCACGGCGAAGAGCCAGCCCACAATCGCAAAGTTCACCAGCGTGTTGCCCACCACAATCGTCCAGAGAAAACTCTCGGGATGCTCCAGAAAAGCGAGCAGGGCCCGGGCGGAGGGTCGTCCCGCACGCGCCTGCTGGCGGATGCGCAGCCGACTGATGGCAAACACGCCGGCCTCCATGCCGGAAAGGATGAAGGAAAGCGTCAGGCACACCAGCAGCAGCAGGAAAAGCAAAGGATTGAATTCCATTTCAGGCTGTAATTGAACTCCCGTCTTCCAGCTCCGCGCCACGGACGACCCTGCGTTGCGCTGCGACGTTGCTGGAGGCTTTCATTTCACCTGTTCCACGATCATTTCTCGCACCCGGCGCTCGTCCACCACGTGCGCCGTCAATTTCAAACCGCGAAAGGTGACCGTGTCACCCTGCGCCGGCACCATGTCCAGTAAACTCATCATCAATCCACCCATGGTTTCCACCTCGGCCACCTCTCCCAGGACCGGATACTCGCGCTGAAAATCGTCCAGCCGCATGATGCCGTTCACCCGCCAGCGGCCCGGCCCAAGCTTTTCCAGGACGAACCCCGCGGATTCCACCTCGCCGCGCAGAGCGCCGACCATTTCTCCAAGGATGTCTTCCATCGTCACCAGCCCGGCTACGCCGCCAAACTCATCCAGCACAATGGCCATGCCGCGTTGCTGCCGCTGCAAGCTCCGCAGCAACTGCAGCAGATTCATCGTCTCCGGCACAAACGAGGGAAACTCGATGGCATCCGCCAAATCCCCCTCCGGATCAAGTAACAAGGCGCGCGTATTCAAAATGCCCACGATGGTGTCGGGCGTCTCATCGTAGATGGGCAGGCGCCGATGCCGATACTTGCGGGCGGCGGAAATCATTTCCTCGACGGACAACTCATCGGAGATCGCCGCCATCTGCGGACGGGGTTTCATCACTTCCTTCACCGTCCGGTGATCGAGACGGATGATTTGGAGAATGATGTCCCGGGCCGAGGTGGCGAGCGTTCCTTGTTGCACCGCCAATTCCACCAATTCCTTGTACTCCGCGTCCGTCAATCCCGACTGGGGCGGGACCGACTGCGGCACCACGGCGCGCAACAACCAGCGGTTGAGCCGTTGCGCCACTTGATGCAGGGGCCGCGCGAGTCGGTGCAACAGCGCCAGCGGCCGGGCCACTCGCAACGACCACTCATCTGGCCGCCTGACGGCGAGGGTTTTGGGCAACACTTCTCCGCCCAGCAAGGCCAGCAGCAACAACGCCACCACCGTGAGCACGAGATACCAATGTTCATTCAGCGCCATCCCCAACCCGACGGCCAGCATGGCGGCGCTGGCAAAGGTGTTGCCCAGCACCATCGTCGCCAGCACATCTTGCGGCTCGGTCAACAACCGCGTGATGACGCCCCCGAGCTGCGGGTTGCGCTCGGCCAACTGCCGCACCTGCCACTGGCTGAGAGAAAACAGCGCCGTCTCCGCCAGTGCGAAGAAAAAACTCGCTCCGGCGGAAACCAGAATCACGACCAACGCCACCACCAACGCGGGTTCCATACGCCGAGTATGCAGTGAAGGAAACCGCAGAAAAAGTACAAAGGCGATCCACCTTTGGTCGAGTCACTGACCCGCACGATGCGGACGTGGGTGGCGAAGCTTCTGAAATTCACCGCGTATCTCCCCAGGCGTGCCCACCACCACATAGACGTCATAATCGAAAACCAACCCGGGCGTCACCGCCAGCCTGATTAGCGGCGCGAAATAAGAGCACGCCCCCCGTGCGCTGCCCCCTTCACCGAAGCGATAACAGGTGAGGTTCGTCGCCGCCGGCACATACACGCCGACGCCAAAGTCGGTCTCGTCCACGTAAGCCGCCCACTGTTCGGAAAACCGGCGCGATTCGTTCGGCCAGCCGGGCCGCGAACGGCTCAACGCCCCGCCCGTCCATGGCTCGTTGCCATCGTAGAGCACGAGCGTATCGAGGTCGGGTTCAACGAAAACGGCCGGAATCTCATGATCACGAATCGCGTGGTCCTTGTCGCCGGTGTACGTCATCCGGTAACGGATATGCGCCAGACGACCGGTCAACGAAATCCACTCCTCGAAGACGACCTCCGGCAAATCCACGCACCCGGACCAATGGCGTCCCAGGCTGCGCGCGTAAATCGAATTCGTCTCCGCTTTGAACGAAAGCAGTTTTGCCGGATTGCCCTTCCAATCGCCACCTTGAACTGGGTTCCACCGCCAGGGTTGCTTGTTCCACAACGTGCCGTCCGCATCCCCGTAAAAGGACTGTTGGATGAACCGCCCTTGGTCGTGGTGATTGAGCAGGTTGCGATTCGAACTGCTCAGGGAGAAATAGCCAATGCATGCGCCGGAGGTTTTCTTCACGCCGATGCGGATGTGCCCGTTGTCCAGGAATGCCCACTCGTTGGTGTCGAGCGGCACGGCGAACATCAGCGTCGCGCCGGCTACCACCAGACCAACGAGCCAAAGCCACCGTGCAAGCTTTTGTTGCATACGCAACACGATTTCAGTCACGCAGTTTTGTTGGTTCATAAGCCTGAAAAAAACCGGTAGCTTCCTGATTCGACTGCCAGCACCGCGCAATCCCTTTCCATGCGCAGAAACGTCACCCCGCGCGCCTTCGTCAGCGGCTTGCGGGCTTCGGTGATCGCGTCCGCGCTGCCTGCCGGAAGGAAGACTGTGGCCGTGGTGTTCGCGGGAATCTTCACTTCCAACTCGAACCCATCCGCGGCGCGCTGCCAGTTGCTCACGATGCGACCATGGATCGAATCGTAGTGCGCTTTGACCCAGTGGATGGGTTCGTTCTCAGGATTGCTCTCTGGCGTGGGCGGTGCTGGTCGGATGATGATGCGCTGGTAACCCGGCCCGTCGGTGTCAATGCCGGCCAGCGAGCGGAAACCCCACTCCATGACGGCGCCGAAGGCGTAATGACTGAAGCTGTTCATGGAGGCGTTCTGGTCGCCACTCGCGCCGTTGAAGCCGTGTTCCCGGGTGTAGCTGTCCCAACGTTCCCAGACCGTCGTCGCGCCATTCATGACTTCGTAACCCCACGAGGGAAACCGGCGGCTCTGGAACAGTCGCACTGCCAGATCGTGGTGACCGTTCGCCGAGAGGACCGGCAACAACGGCTTGGTGCCGAGAAATCCGGTCGCCATGCGGAAGTCATTCTTCGCGATGCGTTCCGCGAGCCGGGCGGCCAGTTCCTTTCGTGCCGACTCCGGCACGAGCCCGAATTCCAAGGCGAGAACGTACGCTGTCTGCGTGTTCACCTTCAGCGTGCCGTCGTCGTTCAAGTAATCCTTGGTGAACTGCGCTGCAACATTCTCGGACAGCTTCGCATAATCCTCCGCTTCCGGTGCGCGACCGATGGCTCGGGCCATCTGCGACATCAAGTCGGCATCCAGCTTGAAGTAAGCGGCGTCAATCAATTCAATGGGCGTCGCCTCGTTCACATTCAGCCAGTCGCCCCAGGTGTTGCCGTCATTGCGGCCGCGAAAATCCGGCGCCCGTTGTTTCCGCCAGTTCATGAAGCGCGTCATCGAACCCCATTGCCGCTCGAGGAGACGCGTATCGCCATAGACTTGCCAGATGGTCCATGGACAGATAATGCCGGCGTCGGTCCAGGCTGTGCCCCAGGTCTGCCCCGGCGCGCCGTGTGCCATCGGATAGGGCGCGTAATCCGGGTAAGCGCCGAAGTCGCGTTGCGCCTCCTCCACGTCCTCGAGCCACTTGGTGAAGAAAGCGGACACATCCGCATTGAAGCTGGCGGTGCGGACGTAGATCTGCGCGTCGCCCATCCAGCCAAGGCGCTCATCGCGTTGGGGACAGTCCGTGGGCATTTCGATGAAGTTTGCCCGCTGCGTCCATTGTGTGTTTTTCCAGAAGCGCGTCATGACAGCGTCCGAGCAGGCAAACTCGCCCGTCAGCGGGGTGTCGTTGTGAAGCACAATTCCCGTGACCGCGTCCAGTCCAGGCTTCGCGGGCAGGCCGGTGATCTCCACGAATTGAAATCCGTGATAGGTGAAGCGCGGTATCCACGTTTCGCCCTTCGGATCGCCGCGCAGCGTGTAAAAGTCAGTGGCGCGGGCCTTGCGAAGATTCTCCGTCATCAGGCGGCCATCTTCGTGCAACATTTCGCCGTAGCGGAGTTGCAGCTTCGTGCCGGCTGTCCCTTTGACTTTCAGCCGGATGACGCCGGCGATGTTCTGGCCGAGATCGAAGATGTAAACGCCGGGTTTCGGCTCAGTGAGGCGCAGCGCCTTCAGTTCCTGCGTCGCCAGAATCGGCGGTGCGACGTAGGCCTGCAACTTGGGCGGACGTTGAAAGCCAAGTTCGACTTCCCGGTTGCCGAGGGTGTCGGAATACGTCGCCCGGGTGCTGCCGTTGTCTTCGGCGCGGATGGCGTTTTCCCATTTCCATTCCGGCAAAGGACCCCGCGCATGGCGGGTGAGCGAGAGCGGAATACACCAGTTCGCATCTCCGCGTCGGGCATCGTAAGCTTCACCCATGATCAGGTCCGCCTCGCGAATCGGGCCGTCCGCGCTCACCTGCCAAGTCGTGTCCGTGCCGATGATTACGCGCGAGCCGTCGGTGAATTCAATGTCCAGTTGAGCGAGCAACGCGGGCGTTTTGCCATAGAAATAGCGGCCCACCTTGTTTGGTCCGTAACCGACCAGCAGCCCGTAGCCCACATAGCCCGAGTACCAGCCGTCCGTGACGATGGCACCCAAACGATTTTCGCCCTTGCGAATCAGATGCGTGACGTCGTGCGTGCGATAGTGGACACGTTTGTGGTAATCCGCCCAGCCCGGCTCGAAGAACGCTTCGGTGACTTGTTTGCCATTCAGGTGAACGTCCACCAGGCCGAGCGCCGAGACGTAAATCATCGCGCGCTTGACGGGTTTGGCTGATGCAAAATCCTTGCGGTAATGGCGGGCCGGCGGCAGGAACAATGCGTTGCGACCCTTGTGCAACGGCGCCGCATCGCGATAAGAAATCCACTGCGCCTGCCAATCGTCCGGCTCGAGCAATCCCATGCTCCATTTCGCCGGTTCACTCCAGCGAGAGGTTTTGTCCGCTTGATCCCAAACCTGGACCTTCCAGAAGCACTCCTGACCGGATAACAAAGGCCGGCCTGCGTAGGCAATCTGGATGCTGGCATCGCTCGGAACTTTGCCTGAGTCCCAAAGATCGCCTTGCCCCGCCGCGAGCTGCTTCAGCGACGAGGCCACGAGGATGCGGAAGGCGGTCTGCTTCTGCCCGCGCTCGTTTGATTCGAGCTGCCATTGCAGCCGTGGTGCGGAGGGATCAATGCCCAGTGGGTTGCGCAAGTATTCCGTGCGGAGCGCGGTCACTTCCACGGCGGCCATGGATTGACTCGATGCAACTAAGAGCGAAACCAAGCCGAGCAGCAGGACAGTTCTCAAGGAAGCCATAGGTCAGAATGATGGGGTCAAACTGATTGATGGTGAATCGGCGCGTGCGCGCTTTGGTTCGTTTGCTTAAACCCAGTCCCTTCTGTTTTCATTATTTTGCCCTCATCATTTTGACATTCCACCTCAACGCACCACCTCCACCCCCTTCGGCGCTTTGATGTCGCTCTTGATACTGCCGTCAGCCCGGCGTTCGTGGCGGACCCGAATCGCTCCCTGCGGCGTCGGATACGAGCCTTCCGCCCATTCCAGGCGGCCTAGTTGCGGAGCAATGCGCACGCGCTTGAAGCCCGGCTCCAGCGGTTGGACGCCGAGTACATGCTGGCTCAACCACGCCGTCGGGCCGGAGGCCCAGCCGTGGCAAAGGCTGTGCCGGAAGCCCACATAGCAATGCGCGCCGCAATCGCCGTGCAAATCCTTCTTGCCGGGCGGCGTCAGTTCGTCAATGCGCGCCGCGTTGTTCGTCCAGCCGAGATCGAAGTCCTCCCAAAACGTGGTTGCGCCGTAATCCAACATCGTGCCCCAGTAGGTGCTGATGAAATCCAGGGCCGTGTCGTAATCGCCGGACTTGGCCAGCGCCTGCAACACGTAGAATCCGTAGAAAGTGGATATGTCGCTCGGACCGTCGCGTTTCAGGACCGAGTCGGCGACTTCCCTGGCGTCGCGTGCGCCGGCCAGTGCCAGCAATGCCGCCGGAGATTTGCGGCCGCTGACTGGTGGCGCGTGCCGGCGCAGTTTCGCCGCCGTCTGTTCGCAGAGCCTCGCCGTTTCCAAGTCACCCAGCAACTTCGCGAGCCGTGCGCCGCTGTCCATCGTCTTCAACAACATCGCCTGCAAACCCTCGTGGACGGCCTGCTTGTTTTCGAGCGTGGGCCAGTCGAGAAACCTCATGCCATCGAGCTTTTCCGCGCCATCGTCGCCAACGAATTTTGCCAGATGCCGAAGCAGCTTCCGGAGGTAATCCTTCTGCGCCTCCAAATAACTGCGGTTGCCGTGATGCAGCCACCAGTCCTCGTGAATGATCACCCACCACATCGAGTAACTGCTGATGCCGTTCATCCATTCGGTCGGCGGTGTCACGTCGCGGATCAGGTCGAGCGAGCGCGGCACGACGTCGTCGAAGCCGAACACCGCGTTGATGGTGCTGACTTCGGGGTGCATGTCGCCCAGCCAGACGAGCCGGTCGCGTTTGATGCCGTCCCACAAATACTCCTGCATGTTCAGGTGAACCGTGTAAGCGCCGACCTGCCAGATGCGATTAAGCCGCTCGTCGTTGCAGCGGAACGAACCGACGTAGGGTAGATCGCGCAGGACCAGCACTGCGCGCACCTGACTCAAAGAAACCGGATGCATGGGATCCACGGCGTCCAATCGCACAAAGCGGAAGCCACTCGGACCCACCGTCTTCTTCCCCAGCCACGGCAGCACCAGCGTCTGATCGCGGATGGCGTGATCGTTCTGCGCGTTCTGCTTGCCGCCAAGTTCGGCCATGGCCTCGGAAGCTGACTCACCGAACCGCACGCGTACCGGCGCGGGCGTTTGGTCTTTGGTCATGGGCGTGAACAACTCGACGTAGCCCTGCACCTCCACGCCGAAGTCGAGCAGAATGGCGGCGGTCTGGTTTGAACTCGAAGTCAACACGCACGGTGGCACTGGTTCACTGAGCAAGGCCTGGCCCGGCTTGGGTTGAAGCAGGCTCGCGGCGTACTGCACGCCCTGATCGCTTTGCCAGACGATTCGCACCGGCGGCAGGAACCACGAGCGCAGCGGTGAGGCTTCAGCGCCGCGCTGAACATTCGCAGGCAAGCCGGGCGGCAATGCTGAAGCGCAGGCAGCTACAAACATCAGTCCGGCGGCCACTGTCAGCCACCCACTAATGCTCCGACGAGGAAGCTTCTTTACTTCCCGCGGAGTGGCGCGCCCTACCTTGTCGCGAAATAGGTTTGTCACGGCACAAGCGCCACTGATCAAGTTTGACATGAACATAGCTTCAGGGAGTGAGATTGCCCAGACGATCTACTGCTCGCCACCCTTCAACCACAAGGGCGCGGTGACAAACCACATCACCGCCGAAATCAGCATGATGGTTTTCATTGGTTCAATGGCGATCGTGTTGCAGAGGAACAACACCGGCGGAACAATGGTGCCGGCGAGCGCGAGCAAGCCCAGCACCCGGGCGACTTGTGGAACGGCAGGATGATTCATGACTTCACCTCGCGAGGTTGAGTCAGCTTGCTGAAGACGATGTAAAGCGCGCCGCACACCAGCCAGCATGGCAGGGGCAGGAAGAACGGCGGGATATTGCGGGCGGTGGCAAACCACAGCGCAATCCCCACCACTGGCAGCCACGCCAGCAGCACGGCCACGTTGAAACTCAAGCCGCGTTGCGCGGCCGGTTCGGCCTGAATGCCCATGCGCCGCGCCAGAAAATGGTCCACGACAATGACGGCGCCCATTGGGGCGAGGATCGTGCCGTAAATGCCCACGAAATCCAGCAGTTGCATGGCGAACGCGGGAAACACACTCGCCACGGTGCAGACGGTGCCCGCGATGATCGTGCCGGTGGTGCGCGACATTCTGCGAAACATCCCTTGGAACGCCAATCCCGCCCGATAAATCGTGGGATTGGCCGTCGTCCAGCCCGCAATGAGCACACACAACAAACCGGCCCAACCCACCGCGTCCCAGACCATGGGGCCGGGTGGTTTGCCTTTTGTCGGGTCCACGCCATGCACGCGCACCCAGTAGATCAACAGCAGCGCGGCACAGATCCACGCGATGTAATGGCCGAGAAACATTCCCGCGGCGGAGGCCCAGCCGTACTTTGATTTACGCGCAAAACGCAGCACTGAAAGATCGGACATCCCGAGATGCATCGCCGAGTTGCAGAACCAGGAGAACGCCACCACGCCCCAGAAGCCCATGCGCGAAGCCTGGTCTTCGGCGGGTTTGATCAACTCAAACAGATTGGTCGTGCCGAGTTTGGCCATCATCACCACACCACAGGCCAGAAACACCAGGAACATCCACGGCGCGGCGATGTGTCCCACCCGCGCCACGAATCCGTATCCACGCACCGCCACAAACGTCATCGCCGCACCAATCAGCACGCAAGTCAGCACCCACACCGGGCCGGTTGGCAAAGTGTCGCTGAAGGACGGCATCTTGATGCTCTCGCCGAACGGCACCCCGACGGCCGTGGCCGAAACCGTGACCATGGCCCCCGCGAGAAAGCAGAACAACACGCCGTTGAGGAAATTATACAGCGTGACGAGCTTGCGGCCCGTGACCTTTTCCAACTGGTAATACAGCGTGAGCCGTTTCTGCGTGGCAATCTCCGCCGTGAGATACCGCCAGGTCAGCACTGCCATCAAGTTGCCAAGCAGCAATCCGAAGATGAGATCGAACGCGCTCGCGCCCCACGCCACGAACAGCGGACCGATCATGAATTCCGTGCCGGCAGTGTGTTCGCCGGCGTACATGCCCCAGAAGGCGGAAGCGCCTTTCCGGGATTTCTCGGGCACGGGTTCGCGCTCGAACTCGTCGCCGGCGTGATGTGTTTGGGTTTCGTTGCTCATGGTTGGTAGCGTTGTCGTTGCTCAGTCTGCTCCGCTTAGACCTTTCAGATAGGTGCCGTAGCCGATAATGATGGTGGAGAGGATCAGCGTGGCGATGCCGGCGGCAATCAGGCCATGCGCCTTCTTGCTGGCGCCCCGCCATTCGTGAAGAATCCAGCCCCACATCGTGCTGAAGATTATGATGCTTGCCATGTGCAACGTCCACGAGGCAAATCCGAATTTGCCCATTTGAGTTTCACCCATGGTATAGAAAAAGAACTGGAGGTACCACGTTGTTCCCGCCAGCGCCGAAAAAAGGTAGTTGCTTAACTTGGGCACCTTGAGGTCCACCTGCGAAACTTTGGTCGCGGCATCGGCGGCTGCCGCCGGTTCGCTTCCCGAGGGCTTCAAGCCAGCATGCTCGACGCGCACGTAAGAGGCGAGATACTGGTAACCGGTGCGGTTCTTGATGTTCAACATTGTACACCAGAGGAAGTTGGTGGTGAAACCACCGAGCAACACCACCACCAGCTTGGGCAGACCGGTCCAGAGCGTGGAGGTGCCGAGGGCAGCCGACGCTTCGCCGATCGGATTGCCCGCCGTCAGCGCGAACGAGAAACACGCGCTCATGATGCCGGAGAAGGTCGCCACCAGGATGCCCTTGGTGAAGTTGAATTCCTTGATGACCTTCTTTTTCTCTGCCTCGGGCATTTCCTTTTCCTTCGTGAATCCTGCCAGCGCGGCCACTCCAATGCCGATCAAACAGACCAACACGCCCCCCAGCGTGACCTGTCCCGGCACAGTAGAGGCAATTTGCACAATCGTTTCCGGCACGGGAATCGTGGGAATAAACACCTTGAACACCGGCGGTAGCAAGGTTCCAAACGCCGCACAGTAGCCGAGGGCCACGCCCATCCCCAAGGACATGCCCAGGTAGCGCATCGTGAGACCGAAAGTTAATCCGCCAAAGCCCCACATCGCCCCGAAAAAATACGTCCACCACAACGTGCCCCAGGATTGTTGCCGCAGAACGCCCAACAGATCGCTGGTCATCACGGAGGCCAGCAACCACGGACAGATGATCCACGAGAAGAAACCGCCCACCAGCCAGTAGGTTTCCCACGACCATTTCTTTACCCCACGGTAGGGCACATAAAAACTCCCGGACGCCAGCCCGCCCAGCCAGTGGAAGAAAACACCGAGAAAAGGATTCGCCATGATCGTGCTCTTTGAAGGGGTGCGACGGCGTTAGTGGCGCTGGCTCAAGACGGTTTGCTCATAACGTTTCACCTCCGCGAGCCAGGAGTCGCCCACCGGGGCGCCCTGCTTCGCGCAATAGTAATCCCACACGGTGCCAAACGGCAGCACCTTGGCGTCCTCCATTAACGCCAGCCTTGAGGTAAAATCGCCTTCCGCCTCCAATGCCTTGAGCCGCGCAATCGGCGACAGCAACGCCAGCAACAGCGCCTTGATCATGTTGCGCGTGCCGATCACCCACGCCGCCACGCGATTGATGCTGGCGTCGAAATAATCCAGCCCGATCCGCACGCGACCGAGATGTCCGCCCCAGACAATCTCCTGCGCGATGGCCGCCAATTCATCCGTGAGCGTCACCACGTGGTCGCTGTCCCAGCGCACGCCCCGGCTCACGTGCAGCGCAATCTCCGGCAGGTAGAGCATCACCGACGAAATTTTATCCGCGATGCCTTCCGTCGGATGGTAGTGTCCGGCATCGAGGGTCAGCAGAATCTTCCGGCTCACCGCGTAGCCCAGATAAAACTCGTGCGAACCCACCACGTAACTTTCCGAACCGATGCCAAACAGTTTCGGCTCGACCGAATCCACGTTGAACTTCGGGTTGATTTTTTTCTGGAAAACCGCGTCCAGCGACTCCGCCAGCCGTTCGCGCGGTCCTTGACGATCCGCGGGCGTGTCCTTCATGCCGTCGGGAATCCAGAGATTGGTCAGACACGTGTTTCCCAATGCCTTACCGATGGCCGCGCCAATTTCCCGACAGCGGATGCCGTGTTCGATCCAGAATTGGCGGATGCCTTTGTTCCGATGCGACAACGTCATTCCGTCGGCTGCCTTGGGATGCGCAAAGCAGGTTTGGTTGAAATCCAGGCCAAGGCCGATGGCCTTAGCCCACGCAATCCAATGCCGGAACTGCGCCGCGCTCAACTCATCGCGCTCAACCTTCTTCCGGCCGGTTTCCGCATAGCACGCGTGCAGGTTGAACCGATGTCTGCCGGGAATGAGAGAAATCGCCTGCTCGAAATCGGCGCGCAATTCGTCCGGCGTGCGCGCCTTGCCCGGATAATTGCCCGTGACCGCCAGGCCGCCGCCCAGTTCCTGGCCAGCGTTCTCGAATCCGCCCACGTCATCGCCCTGCCAGCAATGAATCGAGACGGGAATCCGCGCCAAGGTTCGGATCGCCTTGTCCGTGTCCACGCCCAGAGCGGCATAACGTTCGCGCGCGAGTTTGTAGGATTGTTCGATTGACCTGGTAGATGTGCCCATGAGTGGTGATTGGTTAAGCGCCATTAGTGTTGCCCGGAAACCTGACTTCAAGCTGGTCAGATGTGAGCATTTGAATGTCCCGCAAGGCAAGAGCAAATTCGCAAAGCGCCATTGCGATATTGCTTCCTGACCAACTCCGTGTGTCTTCCGAGACTTTGAAGCGCTGTCTGTAAGGGCTTGAGTTGTGCGCCGACGCAAAACGACCTATGACCACATCCGCCAGTTGCAGACCGCCAAGGGCTGGGAAGCCGGCGGGTCAACGGCGCGGTTGCAGGAACAGTTCGGGTATGCGTACGATGGGGCCTGGAACTTGAATTGCCGGACCAACAACGCACTTGTGCAAACTTTTGGCGTGAACAACCTTCACCCCGTGAGATACAGCCTCGACAATCCGGGAAATGACATCGCGAGACGCCGGGCGGAACTGAGACTGTTCCGCCAACCGACGTTATCTCACCGGGTAAACGAACTGACCAATGCCACGCTCGGGATAGCCCCGACCGTAGCGCGGAGTTGCACTCCGCTGTATCGCCGAATTCCATTCGGCAAACCGCCTGAACGCTTCGTGACGTTGCTGCCTGGCGACGCCTGCGGATTGCAAATCCGCGATACAGCAGGTTGGAAACCCGCGCTACGAGCCCGCACCGATCACTCAACCCTCAACCTTCAACCTTCAACCGCTCACGCCTACTACCACGCCGATGGGAATGGCAACATCACGGCGCTGGTGAACACGAATGGGGCGGTGGTGGCGCGGTATCAGTATGACCCGTACGGCAACCTGCTGGGCATGGCCGGGCCGTTGGCGGAGGCGAACACCTACCGTTTCAGCAGCAAGGAATGGCACGTCAACGCGGGGCTGTATTACTACGGCTTCCGCTATTACGAGCCGAATTTGCAACGGTGGCTGAATCGGGATCCGATTGGAGAAGCGGGAGGAATCAACCTATATAGATTCTGTGCGAACAACACACTCGCCTACGTGGACATTGATGGCTTGGCATTATTCGGCCTTTACGATTCCTGGGGTGAATACTTTAGCGACGTGGGCGACACGCTCCTCGGCGAACTCAAAGGAGCGGCTGCAGAACTGAGTCTTGGACTATACGACCCGTGTTACACAAGTGCGTTGCAGAAGCAAGGCGGACGTGTTGGGACACTCTTGGCAATCGCGGGCGAGACATTGGCCGGCTTTGGGGTTGCGGGAACGGCTGCCAAAGGCGTAAAAGGTGCGAGCCAAGCGGTGAAGAATACCAAAGAATTCTCACATTGGATTCCAGACCGGTACATTCGACCAAGGTCCCTGTCCGGCAAGAACCCGAACCCGCATTACAAACCTTGGCTGGATAACAAACTCGGACGCAGTTTCGTGAACAGCAGGTGGAATGGGAACAACGTCAGCCAATTGGACCATTGGTTAAATGACAATTGGCGTAGGCTTGCTGCGGACGAAATCGGAGACGCCGCCCGAAACCGCTTTTTGGCGCAACAGTTTAACCGTGCTCCGATTTGGCTCAAAGCAACGGCGGGAGGTGCTGCCGCCGTTGGAGGCGCAGCAGCAGTGTCAGGCGGGGCGGGTTCACCATGTCACTGAAAAGAATCATCAAACCAGGCGCTTCCGAAGTCCTTTTCTGGATTCTAAATGGCAGCATTGGCTTTGTTGATAATTCTGTATTCCCTTTAGAGTTATCACTGGTGGAAAGGCTGCTCGCACTTGTTGACGCTCCATTCGCCTCCAGTCTGAGGAAGCAATTCGATTGCTACAACAGTTTTTGGCGAGGTGGAGAATGGCGAACGTTTGAAATGCGCCGAGTGGTTCGGGGTCAAGTCAGTTTTCCAAGCGAACTCAAGGTAGAAACCGAAAAAAACGATGTTCGCATTGCCTCTATGAAGTTTAGTACGAGTGGATCCGCAACCGTCAACTGGGCAGTATCCCATCTAGTCAACGGGCGCTTTTTTTCAATCGAATTTGGCGAGAGTTACAAGCCGATCCGATTTGCGCGTGAGATACAAGTGCTCGAGTTCAGGCCAAACCGAGAACTGGCTCAAATGGTTGGAAAGAAAACTGGCCGATAACAGTTCGGGTATGCGTATGATGCGGCCTGGAACTTGAATCGCCGGACCAACAACGCACTTGTGCAAACCTTTGGCGTGAACAACCTTCACCCCGTGAGATACCGCCTCGACAATCCGGGAAACGACATCGCGAGTCGCCGGGCGGAACTGAGACTGCTCCGCCAACCGATGTTATCTCACGGGGTAAATGAACTGACCAACGCCACGCGCAGCGGGACGCTCACCGTGGCGGGCCTGGCCAGTCAGCCGGGAGCGAATCTGGATCACGTGGCCGCTCGCCCCGTGAGATAGCTTGCCAACGGTGCGGCCAGGGTTGAAGCGCAGAGGGATTTCTCCGGGAGAAGGCGCCATTGCGACAAGCTATCTCACGGGGTGAACGGCACGGGCTTGAGCGCCGGGAACGCGAACGCGTGATGCGTGGACGACCGACGTGATTAGCCTGGTTGTCCTGGCTACCGTTGGATACGGATTTGGAGGTCCTTGAACTCCACCTTCATCGGCGGCCCTTGGTGCATTTGCAGGGCGATGATGCCCTTGGGCAAGGCAAACTTGGGTTCGTAATCCTCCACCTCGCACATGAGCACGTTGTTGATCCACAGCCCAATCTTCGGCCCTTCCGCACGGATGCGATATTCATTCCACTGACCAGGCTTGATGGTTTTGAGCAGTTCCTGCGAGTCGGCGAAGGTCGTGATCGTCTTCTTGCCCGCCGCATCAATCCGCACCTTCTCACCGCGTTGAGCGACCAGACCCCGGACGTGTTGATAGAGACAACCCACGTATTCTCCGGCGGCGTCCATGTCCGCCTGATAACCCCAAGCATCCCAGTTGGGTCGTTTCTCGCTGCGGAACTGGATGCCGCTGTTGGCCGGCCCGGTGACCCGCCACTGACAGCGCATCTCGAAATCACCAGGTTCGCCGCCTTGCCAATACAGGTAATGCGATTGCTGGCAGGGTTTCTCGGGTGTGCTTTCCGACATCAGCACGCCATCGCGCACCTCCCACCAACCCGGCGCGCCTTCCCAACCGGTAAGGTCTTTGCCGTTGAACATGGAAACAAACCCGTTGGTGGAGCCGGTGGACTCCGCCGCGTTAATGGTCAATCCCATGACAAGTGAGCCCAGCAGAATCACCGCGCCTTTGAAATGCCAATCTCTCATAATCGAGTTCTCCGGAGGGATTCCTATATCGCGCTGATTAGCATTCGCAAGGTTATTCGACAGACGGGTAATCGCCCAGAGTACCGTAGTCTCAGAGTGCAGCACGCAAATTGAATCCGGCTCTTGGCGAGGCTGAGTTCGCTCAAGAGAGTGCTTGGGCAAATCGTTGGAAGCAAACGCAAGAAAAATGGTCGGGGCGGCGAGATTTGAACTCGCGACCTCTTGCACCCCAAGCAAGCGCGCTAGCCGGGCTACGCTACGCCCCGACCAAAAATCGGAATCCAGCCCGCGACGATACTACCGGGGAACCGGTGCGTATCAACCACGAAGATAGGCCCGGCGGCATTTCTCACTTTGGCGGAACGCCGATTTGTAGTTGCCATGCATCGCCTGAAAAAGTGGCTGCCTTTCGCGATTCTAGCAGCCAAAGTCAGACGCCAGCCGGCGTGCCGTTGCCAAAATGAGTTCCCAGTTCCGTTTGGATCTGCTCACGGACCAGGAACCGTAGCGGCGTTTCGGTAGAGCGCCGCCTACGGGCTGGTGTTGGAATGGCACCGCTCTGCCGAGCCGCGCTACGTTGAGGTTCAGGGGGGAGATTCTTCCCCAATGGGATTTCGCCCATGGAACCCCTGCCCCGGCAAGGCGTCAGTCGCGCGCGAGGAGCGGCGCTGAAGACGCACGCACTCCAAACGCTTCGCGACATCTTCGCGTCACCAACCTCGCGAAGCGTTTGGAAGGCGGCTGGTTTATCACCGCCTCGGGCAAAGGGTTCACGGGCAGAATTACAGCAGGTCCGGCGAGCTTCAGTGCGCCGCCCGCTTTTTGGCAATGGTGTGCGTGGCGTGACCGTAGAACGCTTCCGCACATTCCATCATGGTCTCGGACAGAGTCGGGTGCGGATGAACGGTGAGCGCGATGTCCTGGGCTGTTGCGCCCATCTCCAAAGCCAGCACGGCCTCGGCGATCAACTCCCCTGCCCCAGCGCCGACAATACCCACCCCCAGCACGCGGTCGCTCTCGGGGTCAATCAGCATTTTCGTCATGCCATCGGTGCGATCGAACGACAACGCCCGACCGGAAGCCGACCAGGGAAATTTTGACACTTCGTATTTGATGCCGCGCTCCTTGGCTTCTGCTTCCGTCAACCCGCACCACGCCAGTTCCGGATCGGTGAACACCACTGCCGGAATGACAGTGTTTTCAAACGTGCTCGATTCGCCGTTGATCACTTCCACAGCGATGCGCGCTTCCTTGTGGGCCTTGTGCGCCAGCAAGATGCCGCCGGCAATATCCCCGATGGCGTAAATGCTTGGGTCATGGGTCTGCTGCCGCTCGTTCACTTTGACGAAGCCTTTGTCGTCGAGCGCCACCCCAGTATGTTCCAGTCCCAAGTCCGCGCTGTTGGGAACGCGGCCCACAGCCACCAGCACGCGGTCGTACAGTTCCTCCACCTTCTTGCCGTCGAATTCCATCTCCACTTTGATCTGCTTGCCCACCGTGGCCATCTTGCCGACGCGGGCCTTGAGGCGAATCTCCTTGAAGGCCTTCTTGGCTTTGGCCACGACCGGACGCGCGAGGTCGGGGTCGGCGCCCGCCAGCACGTTGTCCAAGGCTTCAACAACGACGATCTGACTCCCGAGCGCGGCGTAAACCGTGCCCAGTTCCATGCCGATGTAACCACCACCAACGATCAGCATGGACTCGGGAATGTCCTCGATTTCCAGGGCTTCCGTGGAAGTCATGATGCGCGGATTGCCCAGATCGAAAGCTTTGGGCAGCGCCGGTCGGGAGCCCACCGCGAGGATGGCTTTCTCGAATTGAATGAACTGCTGACCTTGATCCGTTTCCACGCGCAGCGTGTTCGAGTTCTCAAAATAACCGCGCCCCTGGATGACCTGCACGTTGCGCATCTTCGCCAACTGCGCGACCCCGCCACCGAGCTTGGTTAAGATGGATTCCTTCCACGCGCGCAGCCTGGCCAAATCCACAGTCGGCGTCGTGAAGGTAATGCCGCGATGCTCACACTCCTTGGCGGCAGTGATTTGGTGGGTGGCGTACAAAAGTGCTTTTGACGGAATACAACCGCAGTTGAGGCAAACTCCACCCAACCGCTGGTCGCGCTCCACGAGTATGACCTTTTTGCCCAGGTCAGCGGCGTAAAACGCCGCTGCGTAACCACCCGGTCCCGCGCCGACCACTACAATTTCAGTTGTGATTGGATCCATGATTTTGAAACTGATTAAAGTTTGACCACCGCCTCCTTGAACTCTTGTATTGCCGCGACCAAATCCACCATGAAGCGTGCCGCCGCGCCGCCATCAATCACGCGATGATCGTAAGAGAGCGCCAGCGGGGTCAGCAGGCGCGCCTCAAACTTCGCCTCGCGTACGATGGGCTTCATCGCACCACGGCCCAAGCCCAGGATCGCCACTTCCGGCTTGTTTACAATGGGCGTAAAGTGCGCGCCGCCAATCGCCCCCTGGTTGGAGATCGTGAATGTGCCGCCTTTCAATTCATCGGCGCTCACCTTACGGTCCCGCGCTTTCTGCGCCAGTTGCTCCAACTCCTGCGCCAGGTCCATCACACTCTTCTTATCCACGTCACGGATCACCGGCACAATCAATCCCTGTTCGGTATCCACGGCAATGCCGATATGGAAGTAATTCTTGAACACCACCGCATTGGCAGCTTCGTCCAGACTGGAATTGAAAATAGGATGCTGCTTAAGGGTCTCCACCAACGCCTTGAGGACCAGCGGTGTGAGCGTGAGGCGCATGCCCTTCTGCTCGTAAGCCGGGGAAAATCTTTTCCGCAACTCGTTCAGGCGGGTGAAGTCGGCTTCGTCGAATTGGGTGACGTGCGGGATGGCGTTCCAATTCTCCCACATGCGCCGGGCAATCACCTGGCGAAGCGGGGTGACGGGCTTCTTGACGACCGGCCCCCACTTGGAAAAATCAATCTGCTCCGCCGGCGTGGATTTGACCGGGGCGGCGGCTGCCACCGCCGCCGCTGCTTTCGATCCGGCCGCGAGTTTCTGCAACCGCTGAATGTACGCGCGGAGGTCGGCAATGACGATGCGACCTCCCGGTTCACTTCCGCGAACACGGGTAAGATCAAGCCCCAGTTCACGCGCGAGTTTTCGCACGGAGGGGGAAGCGACCGGAGCAGCGACGCGAACGGGCATTTCCTCTTCCACTTCTGCCGATGATGCTGAGGCCGGAGGTTCGACCTCAACCGGAGGCTTGTCGTCGTCCGAACCGGCAGCAGGACTCTCTGCCGCATCCGTTTGGCCGGCGGAAGTCAGGGAAAGAATGCGCTGCCCGACGGTGAGTTTATCGCCCGCTTTCACATGAACTCTCGCCACGACCCCCGCCGCCGTGGACGGAATGCCAGCGACGGCTTTTTCATTTTCGAGTTCGATGATGGTCTGATCCCTGGCAATCGTATCGCCTTCCTTGACAAAAACATTCACCACGACGCCGGAGTCAGCGCCTTCACCAAGCTTGGGTAATTTCACATCCATAACATTCAAATCAATTACACCGGCCATCCAACTCAGAGAATCTGCGGATGCACTTTTTGCCGGTCAACGCCCAAGTCTTTGATGGCCTTGTCCACCACTGCGGCGGCCAGTTCGCTCTTCTGCGCCAGCGCGTAGAGCGTCGCCACCACGGTGAACTCGGCGTCCACCTCAAAGAAGCGCCGCAGGCGCTCGCGCGTATCACTGCGACCGAAGCCGTCCGTGCCAAGCGTCATCAAACCGCCGGGCACCCACGGCGCGATTTGATCCGGCACGGTCTTGATATTGTCGGACACGGCCACGAAAGAGCCGGTTTCCTTTTCCAAGACTGTTTCCACGTAAGACCTCCGGGGAGTCGCGGTCGGGTTGAGCATGTTCCAGCGCCGACAATTCAGCGCGTCCATTCGCAACTGGCGATAGCTCGTGGCACTCCACACATCGGCGGAAACACCATATCGGTCTGCCAGGATTTCCTGAGCCTTCAGCGCCGATTGAATGATTGGCCCGCTGCCGAAGATATGGGCCTTGAGTTTTTTCTTCGCCGGTCCCGGCTTGAACTTATACAGCCCCCTGAGAATGCCTTCTTCCACCCCGGCGGGCATGGCCGGCATCGGGTGATTTTCATTGTACAGTGCGAGGTAGTAAAACACGTCCTCGTTTTTCACATACATTCGCTCCAGACCTTCGGCGATGATCACCGCCGTCTCGTAAGCAAACGCGGGATCGTACGAAAGCAATGTCGGAATGCCTGAAGTCGTCAGCAGGGAGTGGCCATCCTGATGTTGCAGGCCCTCGCCGTTCAGGGTGGTTCGCCCCGCCGTCGCTCCGAGGATGAAACCCCGGGCGCGAATGTCCCCCGCCAGCCAGAACAAATCGCCCACGCGCTGATACCCGAACATGGAGTAGTAGATGTACAGTGGAATCATGGGCTCGCCATGCGTGGCGTAAGCAGTGGCGGCGGCTATGAACGAGGACATGGCGCCAGCTTCCGTGATGCCTTCCTCCAGAATCTGACCATCCTTGGCCTCGTGATAATAGAGCAGCGACTTGACGTCCACCGGCTCGTACAACTGGCCTTTCGAAGCGTAGATGCCCACTTCACGGAATAGTGCGTCCATCCCGAAGGTCCGCGCCTCATCGGGAATGATCGGCACGATGCGCCGGCCAATTCCCTTGTGGCGCAGCAAGAGGCTCAAGAGCCGGACAAAGCCCATCGTGGTGGAAACTTGCGCGTGGCCTGAGCCTTTGAAAAATTCGGCGAACGCTTCACGCGGCGGAACCTCCAGAGATTTAACTTCAACGTGGCGCGCGGGCAGAAAACCGCCCAGTGCCTTGCGTCGGGCCACGAGATAATGGGTTTCCGCGCTCTCGGCCGCCGGACGATAGAACGGCATCTCCGCAATCACATCATCGCTGATGGGAATCCCAAAACGTTCGCGGAACTCGCGCAGTTCCTTCTCGTTCATCTTTTTCTGTTGATGCGAGATGTTGCGCCCTTCGCCCGCCTCGCCCAAACCATAGCCCTTGACGGTCTTGGCCAGGATCACGGTCGGCCGGCCCCGGCAATCCATCGCCGCCTTGTACGCCGCATAGACCTTGCGCGCATCGTGTCCACCGCGCAGCAGCTTTTGAATCTGCTCGTCGGTAAGATGATTCACGAGCTTGAGCAGTTCGGGATATTTGCCAAAGAAATGTTTGCGTGTGTAACTCCCGGGTTCGACGGAGTACTTCTGGTAATCACCGTCCAGGGCTTCCTCCATGCGCTTGAGCAGCAATCCAGACTTGTCGCGCGCGAGCAAATCGTCCCAGTCGGAGCCCCAGATGACCTTGATCACGTTCCACCCCGCACCCTGAAACGCAGCCTCCAGTTCCTGGATGATCTTGCCATTGCCGCGCACCGGGCCGTCGAGGCGCTGCAGGTTGCAGTTAATGACCCAGATCAGGTTGTCGAGGTTCTCGCGCGAGGCCAGCGTGATAGACCCCAACGTCTCCGGCTCATCGGATTCGCCGTCGCCAATGAAACACCATACTTTCGGGTCTTCACCTTTGAGAAATCCGCGCGCCCGCAGGTAGCGATTGAAACGCGCCTGATAGATGGACATGATCGGCCCCAGCCCCATCGAGACGGTCGGAAATTGCCAGAACTCCGGCATCAAATAGGGATGCGGGTACGAAGACAACCCGCCGCCCTCGGCCAGTTCCTGGCGGAAATGCTCAAGGTGAGGTTCATCCAGACGCCGCTCCAGAAACGCCCGCGCATAAACGCCCGGAGCCGCGTGCCCCTGAAAATAAACGATGTCCCCGGCGAAATCATCAGTGCGTCCCCGGAAGCAGTGGTTGAAGGCCACCTCGTACAACGTGGCGCTCGACGCGAACGTCGAAATATGGCCGCCCACGTTTGTGTTGGAATTCGCACGCACCACCATCGCCATCGCGTTCCAGCGAATAAAACTCTTGATGCGCCGCTCCATGTCGCGGTCGCCGGGATACGCCGGCACCTGGTCGGCGGGGATGGTGTTTACATACGGCGTGTTTACCGGACCACGCACCGGCACGCCGGTTTCATAAAGACGGTGGCTCACCTGACTTGCCAGGCGACCAGCTTGAGCCGGTCCCTGCGCCTGAACCGTGAACTGGAAGACCGAATCCAGGAACTGCCGCCAAAGCTGCTCATCCGCCCCGGGCGGGGCGGACAGGTTCGGCGATTTCGTATCTGTGTTTGAGTTCGTTTTCACGCGAAAGAATCCCAGACCAACTCCGCCACCGTTGCTCCGGCGAACGGAGTACGACAGGAAACCAACTATCAAGGGCCTGCGCAAGCTTGCTGAAAGGTATGCTGAATGGTACTGGAGCGCAGTTCGATCCGTGTGAAGAATCCACACCGAGTGCATCTGCCACTTCAACTTATCCTCTTGCACTGACTTACCGCGCGGGAAACCCTCTGCCGCAACGAAATGACGTATCTTGACCTCTCCTTGCCAACCCCGGCGGAAAACCTCGCCGTCGAGGAGGCATGGCTCGACACCGCGGAGGCGGGTGAAGCGGGTGAAGTCCTTCGCTTCTGGGAATCTTCGGAGCATTTCGTGGTCGTGGGTTATGCCAACAAAGTCGCCACGGAGGTGAGCGTTCCGGCGTGTGAAGCGCGCGGGATTCCCGTGCTGCGACGCTGCTCCGGCGGCGGCACAGTACTGCAGGGGCCGGGCTGCTTGAACTACGCGCTGGTGTTGAGAATCCGAACCGACGGCCCGCTCAGAACCATTTCCTCCGCCAATGAATTCATCATGGAACGCAATCGCGTTGCGCTGGCAGCAGTGCTGCATCGTCCGGTCCTCGTGCAAGGTCACACGGACCTGACGCTGGACGGATTGAAGTTTTCCGGAAATTCCCAGCGGCGGCGACGGCAGTTTCTATTGTTCCACGGCACGTTCTTACTGAACTTCGATCTTGCCCTGCTGGAAGCCGTGCTGCCTCTGCCCACGCAGCAGCCGGAATATCGCCGGCAACGGACGCACGCGGAATTTGTCACCAATCTTCCTGCCCCTGCCGCCGCCGTGAAGGCAGCATTGGCGAATGTTTGGCAAGCCAACGAGCCTGGCGTGGACTTTCCCCAGGAACGGATGGCTGCGCTCGTTCGCGAGAAATACGCCACACCCGCCTGGTCGTTCAAATTCTGATCTGCACCACCGCTTCGTGCAGGAAGAGACTGATCCATTCCTGCGCAGCGAGCCGGTCGTTATGGGAACCACCGCGCAATTGCCACTTGCCGTTCGAACACCGGATCAACGTCGCACCACCAAAACGCGCAATCACTTCGCCCTCGTCCACCCAGGATTTCCAAAGCTGCTTTAATTTCATGGGACGAGCGTAACGCCGCCGCTGGGACAAATACCGTCCAAGGCAAAAATCCGGCGCCACTTTTTTTTCTCAATCCAACAGTTGACAATCCGGGTGATATACTACTCATTTGAGTAGTAATGGTTGACCTGACACCAGCCCAGCAAAGGATCCTGAATTTCATTCAAGCGGAAATTCAGGCCGGGCGGGCCACGCCCAGCCACCAGGAGATTGCGAATCACTTCGGATTCCGCAGCAAGCGGGCCGCCGCCTGCCATCTCGAAGCGCTCCGGAAGAAGGGCGCCTTGGAATCCCAACCGGGCAAGGCCCGTTCCCTGCGTGTCATCTCACCGCTGGCGAAACTGCGCAGCCGGATTGCGGATATTCCGTTGTTCGGGTCCGTCCCGGCGGGGTTTGCGCGGGAACGCGAACCGGAAGCGGCCGGGTGTGTTTCCGTGGACGTGGCGAGCCTCGGCTTCAAACCCACGCGCAACACCTTCGCGCTGCGGGTCACGGGCGATTCCATGATTGGGCGGCACGTTCTCGATGGCGACATCGTGGTGTTGGAACACGGACCAGAACCACGGCCCGGGGATATTGTGGCGGCATTGATTGACGGCGAGAGCACGCTCAAAACGTTTTTGCGAAAGAACGGCAAGCCCTACCTCAAAGCTGAGAATCCCCAATTCCCGGACCTGCTCCCGGCGGAGGAATTGATGATCCAAGGCGTGTTCAAGGCGCTCATCCGCAAGGCGAAGGAATGAATCATGCCGCGCGTCATTGTCCATCTGGACGCGGACGCCTTCTTCGCGTCCGTTGAGCAGGCGGCCAACACCCGCTTGCGCGGCAAGCCGGTGGCCGTGGGCGGCGAACGGCGCGGGATCATTGCCTCGGCCTCCTACGAAGCGCGGCGCTTCGGGGTTTACACGCCCATGCCCACCGCTCGGGCGCGCAAGCTTTGCCCGAAACTCATCGTGCTGCCCGGCGATTTCGAGCGTTACGAACAGTTCTCCCAATGGATGTTCAATTACTGCTACGACTTCACGCCGGACGTGGAGCAAACTTCGATTGATGAAGGTTACTTCGACCTGACGGCGAACCGGCGAAAGCCGCCCGTGGAGATTGCGCTGACCATTCGCCGTGCCATCGGGCAATCGCTCAAGATTTCCGTCAGCGAAGGTCTCGGCACGAACAAGCTCGTCAGTCAGATTGCGTCGAAACTCAGCAAGCCGGCGGCGTTCCGGGAAGTGCCGCCCGGCCAGGAGGAATTGTTCCTGCAGCCCCTGCCCAATCACTGGTTGCCGGGCATCGGGCCCAAAACCTCGACGCGGCTCAACGCCGCCGGTCTGGCGGAAATCCGGCACATCGCCGGCACGCCACCCGAACTGCTGGAACTGATACTGGGCCGCCAGGCGCCGCTCATTTATCAGTTCGCTCATGGGATTGATGAGCGACAAATCATCCCGGCGCGGGAACCGCAGAAAAGTTTCAGCCAGCAGGAAACCTTCGCCCAGGACGTAACGGATGAAGACTACCTGCACGCGGTGTTGCGGCGCATGGCGGATCATCTGTTCGCCAAGGTGCGCGAGGACGGCAAAAGCATCCGCACGCTGACGGTGAAGGTGCGTTACAACGACATGGCCGAGGATCAATGCAGCGAAAGTCTGCGCGAACCCACCGATTTGGAAACGGACGTTTACGGCAAGCTGCATGAAATGCTGCGGCAGGCGTGGAAACGGCGGGTGAGTTTGCGGCTGGTGTCCTTGAAATTGACCCATGTGTATGAGGGCGTTTTCCGATCCGACCTGCCACTGGACCGGGCCGCCGAACAGCAGGAGGCGCGGGAACGGCTCGCCCGCGTGGTGGATGAATTGCGAAAAATGCGCGGGGCGTCGGTGATTCTGCGGGGTCACGATTTCCGTTTGCGCACTGCACCGTGTGAAGCGGTAGCCGCCGACGTGAGGAGGCGGACATCAGTGACAAACCCAACCGACAAAGCTCCGCCCTCCGCCTCGTTACCTCGGCGGCTACATCGCTTCGTGCCGTTGCGGGTTCACAGCTATTACTCATTTCTGGATTCCACGCTGTCGCCGGCAGCCGTGGTAAAAGCGGTGGTGCAAAACAATTGCCCCGCCGTGGCCCTGACGGATTACGGCAATCTGCACGGCGCGGTGGAGTTCGTGCAGGCGGCGCAGAAGGCGGGCATCAAGCCGATTCTCGGAGTCGAATTGAATTTGGAGCAGCAGCCCTTGCTGCTTTATGTGGAATCCGCGCGCGGTTATCACAATCTTTGCCGGCTGCTCTCGCGTCACGCGGCGGATCAGAATCGCGAGGCGAGTTCGGTCGCCGCCCAACAACGCCGTCCGATACACCGCCTGTTGCTGGAGGAATTCAACGAAGGCCTGCTCGCGGTCGGGAGCGATCCCAGACTGGCAGAGCTTTTTCCCGGGCGTTTCTATCGGATGGCAACCCGGAGCGCGTCTGACAATTCAGTTCCCATTGTCCCTTGCCCTGCCATTCATTACGGCACGCCGGAGGACCGCCTGCGTTACGACATTGTGCAAAGCATCCGCACGCTCACGCTGTTGCGGCAGGCGCATCCGGAGAAGCGGACGGGCGGGCGTTACCATTTCCGCACGCCCGTTGAGATGCAGACCGGCTGCCGGGAAAATCCCGAATGGCTTGCGCACACCCGGGAAATCGCCGAGCGCTGCCAGTTTGAGTTTCCCTTCGGCAAACCGCAGTTTCCGGCTTATCGCACGCCGGATGGTTCAACCTCGCGTGTGTTTCTCCGGCGACTCGTGCTGGAAGGTGTACAACGCCGTTATCACCATCGCCGAATTGTCACCGACACCGGCGCGACGGTTTCGTTGGAGCGCGTACGATCACAGATTGAAACCGAACTCGCGATCATCGGCGAGGTTGGTTACGAGGATTTGTTTCTTTGCACCTGGGATTTGTTGCAGGCGTGCCGCGCGCACGGCATTGAGTGGATCACCCGCGGCAGCGCGGCGGACAGTCTGGTGTGTTATTGCCTTGGCATCTCGGATGTTTGCCCGATTCGTTTCGACCTCTACTTCCGCCGGTTTCTCAACCCGGAGCGCATGGCACTGCACAAATTGCCGGACATTGACGTGGATTTCCCGCACGACCGGAAGGACGACGTGGTGAAATTGTTGTTCGAGCGACACGGATCGGAGCATTGCGCGGTGGTCGGCGGTTTTTCGACGTTTCAGGTGCGTAGCGCCGTGGCGGACGTGGCCAAAGTGCTCGGCGCGGCGGAGTTTCAAATCCGGCGTTTCACCGAACATTTTCCATGGAGCTTCGGCGGCGGCTGGATTCCGGTGGATGAAGTCAAGCCGCTGGGCAATGATCTGCTCGAAAAACTCAAAGCCAGCCCGGAATGTCGCGATTTGCCGCTCGATGAAGAACCGTTCAAGACGGCAGTGGAAACTGCGGTGTTCCTCGACGGTTTTCCGCGTCATCCCAAAATGCATCCGTGCGGCGTGGTGCTGTCGCGACAGCCGATGCAGGAATTGACCCCGACCTTCATCGCCAACAAAGGCTGGCCCACCACGCATTTCGACATGGATGCGGTGGAGGCCATCGGTTTGGTGAAGACGGATATTCTGGCCCAAGGTGGACTCGCGGTAATGCGCGACGCGCGTTTGGCGCTGGCGAAGCGCGGTGTGGAGGTGGATTTGAATCGTTGTGTCGCGGCCGTAAGCAAGCCGGCAGGTGAACAGGCAGGGACGTGGGAGAGCGGGCAAAGCGCACTTTCTGTAATGCCTCAGTCTGGCCCGGCGGTAGCGCAGATTTTCAATCTGCTGTATCGCCGAATTCCATTCGGCAGACCGGCCGAACGCTCGGAAACGCCGGCGCTTGTCAAGGCCCGCGGATTGAAAATCCGCGATACGGCAGGTTGGAAACCTGCGCTACGAGCGTTTTCGCCGGGCCAGACTGAGGCATTACCACTTTCTCACCTGTCCGCTTTCTCTCCGGTTTTTCCGAACCGCCTCCTTCCGGCGGCGGCTACGAGTGAGCCATTTGATGACCCTGAAGTTTGGGAGATGATCGCGCGCGGCGGCGCGCGAGCGGTGCATCACATTGAATCGCCGGCCATGACGAGTCTTTGTCGCATGTGCAACGTGCGGGAGATAGACGGATTGATTGCCATCGTGAGCGTGATCCGGCCCGGCGCGGCGAACGAGCAAAAGAAACTCAAATTTACCCGCCGCTATCAACGCATGGCGCCGCCCGAGTATCCGCATCCTTCGCTCGAAGCCTGCCTGCGCAGCACCTTCGGGCTGGTGGTTTACGAGGAGCATATTCTGCAAATCTGCGAAGCGTTTGCCGGATTGAACCCCGGTCGCGCGGATGTTTTGCGGCGTGCGTTGGTTAAACAGAATTGGTCCGCAGTCCAGGAAATCGCGCGCGAGTTTGCCGCCTGCGCCCGCGCGCAAGGCCACTGCGCGGAGAAGATTCGCGAGGTGTGGGAACTGGTGACCAGTTTCAACGGTTACGCCTTTTGCAAGGCGCACAGCACGGCGTACGGCGTCGAGGCGTATCAGGCTGCGTGGCTCAAAAGATATTTCCCGGCGGAATTCATGGCCGCCGTGCTGACCAACGGCAAAGGCTTCTACGATCCGCTGGTGTATGTGCTGGAATGTCACCGGCTGGGCATCCCGCTGTTGCCGCCGACGGTGAATGAGCCGGGGCCGGAGTTTCGGGCCACTCGGAGCGCGGACAGCCATGTCCACGAGTTGTCCGCCATGGGTTCGTGCGGACAAGGCTGTCCGCGCTCCGTGGCCACGACGCCGGTGGCTGGAGCGCCGGCATCTAATCCGGCGTGTTTTAACGAGGCAATGGCCAACGCGCCGGATCGGAGATCGGCGCTCCAGTTAATGGAAATGGGTTCGCTGGAGGGGACCGCCATCCGCGTTCCGCTGACCCGCGCCAAGGGCCTGACTGAACGCACGGTGAAACGTCTGCTGGCCGAGCGCGAACGGGAACGGTTTGTTTCCTTGAGTGATTTTTGCCGGCGGGTGAATCCCGCGCCGGAGGAGGCGGAGATCATGATTCGGGTGGGCGCGTTTGATGAATTTGGCCGAAGCCGCACCGCGCAGTTCTGGGAATTTCAACGTCTGCACCAGCTTTTCGGCCAATCCGGCTCCGCCCAAGGTTGGCTGTTGCCACCGCCAGACCTGAACGCGCTGCCGCAACTGCCGCTGGCCGAACCAACCCGCCGCCAACGACTCGAATGGGAAACCGAGTATTTCGGTTTTGCCGTCAGCGGACATCCGCTTGCATTGCACGACGACGTGGCGTGGGACACCTATTGCCCGGTGGCGCGGCTGGGTGAACACGTTAGCGAAACAGTGGTGACGTGCGGATTGGTGGTCGAGCAACGCACGCATCATCAGATCACCGGCGAGCCGATGAAATTCCTGACGCTGGCGGACTGGACGGGCATGGTGGAAACCGAACTGTTCGCACCGACCTACAAGAGTTACGGTCTGGCCACGGTGCGTTACCCCGTGCTGGAGGTCACGGCGCGCGTCGAATCGTTCGAGAATGGCCGGGGATTCTCCCTGCGCGTGTTCCGCGCGGGAGCACCTCGCAAAAGGTAACGATCCCAATGATGGAGGGAACTGGCAGAAAACACCGCCGATGTCGGACCTTCCGCCAATTCCCTAAATTCCGACTTTGACAGACCGGCAGATTCACCCGAGCATGGAATCACACCATGCAAACAGTCAGACCACTTTGGTATGTCTTGGTCGCCATGCTGGCGATGCTGCTGCGATCACCCAGCGGGGCGGAGATCATTTTGGGAGAACCGCCACCGGCGCCCACTGATCTCTCCGGTCTGCCGGGCGGCGGCCTCTCGGCGCAAGGCGTCACCGGTGGCTTCACGGTGAATCCGGCCGCGCGCGAACAGGTGCGATCGTTCTACAATGCCGTGTATCGCGCCTCCGAGGGAGTGCCGATGCAAACCACGGCCAACGTGGCCACCTGCACCCCCGGCACAAATGGCACGGCTTTCAAGGAAGCATTACTGCGCCGCATCAATTGGTTTCGTGCCCTGGCCGGTCTGCCGGCTTCCGTCACCTTGAACGCCGCCAACGATGCCAAGTGTCAGGAGGCGGCGATGCTGATGTCGCGCAACAACACGCTCAGTCATTTTCCGAGCAATAACTGGCCCTGTTTCACGGCCAATGCCGCCAATGCCGCCTCCAATGCCAATCTTGCCATTGGCACCATGGGACCGGACTCCATTTCCGCGTACATTCAGGATCACGGCGCGAACAACACTGCCGTAGGTCATCGGCGCTGGCTGTTGTACCCGCAAACGCAGATCATGGGCACCGGGGACGTGCCCCAGGCCGGGGGATTTCATGAGGCGAATGCCGTTTGGGTATTCGATGCAAACTATGGCGGACCGCGACCGGCCACGCGCGAACCCTTCGTGGCCTGGCCACCATCAGGCCATGTGCCACATCCGGTCGTGTATCCAAGGTGGTCGTTTGCACTGGCGAACGCGATTTATACCAATGCCACTGTGACCATGCGCAGTAATGGGGTGAACGTGGCGGTGGCGCTGGAGCCGTTACAAGGCAACATAGGAGAGAATACGCTGGTCTGGGTGCCGATGGGGTTGAATGCGGCAAGCTCGGACACCCAGTTTCCGTTCAATGGAGTGGACACGGTTTACAGCATCACTGTCACCAATATCCGGGTGGGTTTGTCCACGACGGGCTTCAGCTACGCAGTCACGGTCTTTGATCCCGACGTTCCCGGCGCGGACTTCCAGCCGCCAACCATCAGCGGCCCGCTTCAGCCCGTCGTTGGCCAGGAGAACGCCTACACGTTCACGGCCATATCCAACGCCAGCGGCTATGAGTGGCGCGCGGGATTGCGAAGCCCGTATGAATTCCGCGATGGTGCCGAGGCCGGCTTGGGCAATTTCATCGTGGAGACTTCCGCCGGGTACTCCGTGCTCATCACGTCGCCGGTGGCTGCCGGGAATTTTGCGTTTAATTTGCAGCACCGCACACCGCCCGTTTCACAACTGCTCACTTTGCCGGAGACCTTTTATCCACGCACGAACACAGTCCTGAGTTTTCGAAGCCGTCTGGCGTGGGCTTGGTTCGACGAATACGCCAAGGTCCAGGTCTCCACGAATCACGGCGCGTCGTGGTTCGACGTCTATTCGCAGGCCGGCGATGGTGGCATGGGAGAATCGAGTTTCACCCTCAAGACCATTCCACTCGGCGGCCTGGTTGGCCGACCGGCTCGACTTCGCTTCAACTACCTCTTCGCCGGTGGTAATTACTACCAAGGGGAGATTCCCGGTGATGGCTGGGTAATTGATGCGATTGAACTGACGAATGCCGAACTCTGGACGGAAGTCAATACGACGGCGACGACCACCACCAACTTCACCTTCAACCCCGCCCTGCCAGCCAGCTATGACCTCGAAGTCCGGGCGTTGATCTTTGACGAATTCCCGCTGGATTGGGGACCGGCGTTGATCGTGACGGCCACCACCAACGCCCCGCCGGTCATTGTGATGAATCCGCCGGAAATTGTAGGCGGCGCGGTGCAACTGAACTTCGCGCTCACAAGCGGCGCCGCGATGAACTTTAGACTGCTCCAAGCCGATCAAGTGAATGGCACTTGGACCACGAACGGTAGCGCGGCGCTCACCACCAACGTCCCTGACAGTTCGTATCGGTTTACCACTTCGGTGGGACCCGCGGCGCGATTCTATCGGGTGTTGGCGTGGTAGCAGTTTCCCTCGCTCATTCGTAGCGCAGCGCCTGGATCGGATCCAACTTCGCTGCTTTGACGGCTGGAAAAAGGCCGGCGATGATGCCGACCGCGGCGCTGAAGGCTACTGCCACCATCATGGCAATGGGTGTAATCACCGGTGAGTTGGCGGTCGGGGCAATTTGTCCCAACACTTTCACGAAGCCGAACGAAACCCCGACGCCCATTAACGCGCCGACCAGCGCGATCACCACACTTTCGACCAGGACTTGGGTAAAGACTGCCAGCCCGGTGGCGCCCACCGCCTTGCAGATGCCGATTTCGCGGATGCGTTCATTGATGCTGGCCAGCATGATGTTCATGATGCCAATGCCGCCGACCAGAAGGCTGATGGCCGCAATGATGCCGCCGCTCATGCGCGCGTTGCGAATCTGCTGGTTGATGGTGTCCAGTTGATTTTCCTGCGTGCGAAAGTTGAAATCCTCGATGCCACGACGGGTGGACATCAGGACATTGCGGGCCTGCTGCAAACCGGTTTCCAGTTCTTCGAGACTGGCGACTTTCAAATCAATATCGCTCAAACGCGGATCCGGCACGCCGTCCTGACCGGCGGCGGCGCGAAAGCGCAGCCACGCCGTGTTCAGCGGCATGTACACCGTAAGGTTCTTGCGCGTGAAGGCCCAGTTGCCGCGGCCCCAACCCCGCGCCCGGCTGGGGCCGGCCGCTTGAACCTGTGGTTGCTTCCTCGCCTGTTCGCGCTGCTTCTTCTCCTGCTCGCCTTCATAGTGTTCAAACATCCCTACGATGGTGAACGGCTGACTGTTGATAAAAATGAGCTCCCCCAACGGAACGATTTCGCGCCCGACGCGTTCCGGCGAACCGAACAATTCGTCCCGGATGGCGGTGCCGATGACACACACGGCGTTGGCGTTTTCCTCGTCGAGGCTGGTAAAGAAACGGCCATACTGAAGCGTGTGCAGATTCATATCAAGGACGGCGGGCCAGACGCCGACACATTCAGAGGGCGAAACCATCTTGTCCCCGCGCGTGAGCGTCACATTGCGGACTTCCATTTCGGGCGAAATCAGGCGGATGAGCGGCGCGCTCTCACGGAGGGCAAACACATCGGTCATGGTGCGGCCCCTGGCCTGATCCGCCAGGTGCTCTTGTTCGGATGGCACCTCCTGTTGTTCAAGCAACACTTTATCCGCTCCGCCCATGGCGACCATCGTCTCGCGCATCCCGTTCTCCATCCCCTTGATGATCGCCGCCATGCCCACCAGACTGGCGACGCCCAGGATGATACCCAGCATGGTGAGCAACGACCGGAACTTGTGCGCCCAGACTTCTTTCAACCCGACAAAAATGGTGGTGAAAAGGTTCATGGGATCACGGGGCGCAGAATGGCGAATGACAATGGTCGTGACCCGCTAGACGCATAGCGCAAATCTTCCCTCGAAAATCTTGATGCCAACTACTCATAGCGCAGCGCCTGAATGGGATTGAGTCGCGCGGCCTTGATGGCCGGAAAAATTCCGGCCAGGATTCCGATCATCACACTAAAGCCAAACGCCACCCCCATCGCGGAGACCGTGACAATGGGCGCATTCTCCGTGGGTGAAAGTGAACTCAGCATTTGCACCAGCGCAAACGATGTCGCCAATCCGGCCAAACCGCCGAGGACCGCAATCACCACGGATTCCACGAGGATTTGGACGAAGATATCCGCCGTTGAGGCGCCCACGGATTTGCGAATGCCGATCTCCCGCACGCGTTCGGAGATGCTGGCGAGCATGATGTTCATGATGCCAATGCCACCGACCAGCAGACTGATGCCGGCAATCAAACCGCCACTGAGCCGGGCGTTGCGGATGAAGTTGTTGATGTTCTCCGCCCATTCCTCCTGCGTGCGAAAAGTGAAATCTTCAATGCCCCGATGCGTGCTCATCAGCACATTGCGAATTTGCTGCAAGGCTTCCGGCAGCGTGTCCACGCTGGCGATTTTCAATTCCAACGTGGAGAGGCGTGGATCACCGGTGGCGCCGCCGGCGCCGCCCGTGGCCTGGAAACCGGGACCGAATCCCGTCAGGGTCACTCCTGAACGAAACTTCATCCACATTGTGTTCAACGGAATGTAGATCGTGGAGTTCTTGAGCCAGAACACAAAGTTTCCCCCACGCCGGCCCCGACCGCGATCGCGCGTCACCACGTCCTGCTGGGTTTGATTACCTTCGCGCTGGGCAAGTTCGCGGGCCTTGCGCTCCTGCTCGCTTTCGTAATGCTGGAACATGCCGATGATGATGAACGGCACACCGTTGATGTAAATGGTTTCGCCAATGGGAATCACCTCGATGCCAGTGCGTTCAGGTGATCCCCACAACTCGTCACGCGTTCGCGTCCCGATCACACAGACGTTGCGCGCCATTTCGTCGTCAATTTCATTGAACATCCGGCCATGCTCGATGACGTGCTCGCTCATCTCCAGTGCCACGGGCCAGACCCCGGCCAACCCCCAGGGCCGGAAACTCTTCCCGTTGCCCGAGACGGTGGCCGGCAACCGCATTTCGGGTGAGAGCCGAGTCACCAGCGGCGCGCTTTCCTGCAAGGCATAAACGTCGTTGAGCGTGATGCCCACAGCCTGATCTATGAGATGCCGCTGTTCCACAGGGACCTCGCGCGGTTCGATCCGCACCTTCTCAAGTCCGCCAATCGCTACGAGCGCCTCTTTCGCACCCTTTTCCATGCCCGCAACCAGGGCCGACATCGCTACCAAACTCGATACACCCAGAATGATGCCCAGCATCGTGAGCAGGGAACGGAATTTGTGCGCCCAGATTTCGCGGAACCCGGCAGTGATGGTGGTGACCAGCTGGCCCGAAGAATGGCGGATGACTTCAGACTGCTGGCTCATGACGCAAGCTTGTCTTCGGGACTGCGAACCACATGCGGCCGGTCCAATCCGGCCAGCGTCAGGTCCACCTTCTCGGCAATCTTCCCGTCGCGGATTTCAATGCGACGCGGGGTGACGGCCGCGATTTCAGGATCATGCGTCACCAGGACGATCGTGCGCCCCTCGGTGCTGAGTTTGCGAAACAAGCTCAAGATGGCTTCGCCGGTGTGCGAGTCGAGGTTACCGGTGGGTTCGTCGGCAAAGACAATCTTGGGACCGTTGACCAGTGCGCGGGCAATGGCCGCGCGTTGTTGTTGGCCGCCGGAAAGCTGGCTGGGCCGGTGTTTGGCGCGATTCGCCATACCCACCGCTTCGAGCGAAGCCATGGCCCGCTCACGCCGCTCCCGGCCGGACACGCCGCTGTAAATCATCGGCAGTTCCACGTTTTGCACCACGCTGAGTTTCGGCAGCAGGTTGAAGAACTGAAACACGAAACCGATCTTGCGGTTGCGCATCGTGGCGAGTTGTCGCGCCGAGGCATCGTGAATCATCACGCCGTCAAGTTTGATGGTGCCCCGGGTGGGCGAGTCCAGGCAGCCCAAAATGTGCATGAGCGTGGACTTGCCGCTGCCCGACGGGCCGATGATGGAAATGAACTCACCCTCGTCAATGTCCAGCGAGACGTCGTCCAGGGCGCGGATTTCCTCTTCCCCGAGCCGGTAAATTTTGCTGACGTTGCGAAGTTCGACCAATGACATGGCGGCTTTGGTTCAAGTTCGACTGGTGGGCTGGCTAGCTGCCGCCTTTGGGGCGGCTTTCCCCCGCCTTGGCGGCGGGAGCACTCTTGCCTGGAGCGCCAGCCTTGGTGCCGCCAGCGGTCTGCGTCGTTTCTCCGGCCAGTTCGCGCGCCTTCTTCTCCCGCTCCTCCTTGGGCATTTCCAGCGAGACGACTTCCCCGGCGGAAAGTCCCTCCTGAATTTCGGCAAAAAAGAAATCGGAGACCCCCACCTTTACCATGCGTTGTTCAAATGTGTTTCCCCGTTTCACATAGACAAACCGCTCATATTGACCGGTTTCAGGATTCCTTTCGGTGAAAACCGCCGCCAGTGGCACTGCGGTGACGTTGTCCGCTGAAGCCACGGGAATCTTGATATTCGCCGTCATCCCCGGACGCACGCGGGCATCCACGTTCTTGAGCACGATCCGGGCGGCAAAACCTTTGATGTTGTTCCGGATCGTGGCTTGCGGGGCAATACGCTCGACAACGCCGGTGACACTCAATCCCGCCACCGCTTCCACGGCCACCTCCACGGTCTGGTTCACTTTGAGCCGGGGCACATCCGCCTGATTCACGTGGGCGTTGATGACCATGTCGTTAAGATCAGCAATGGTCAGGACTTCCGTGCCACTGTTGAACCCGCCGGAGCCCGAAACCGCCTGCCCCATGGAAACGGGACGCGTCAGCACGGTGCAATCGAACGGAGCGCGCACTTCGGTCTTGGTCAGGCGTTCTTCAAGAATGGCCAGTTCCTTCTGGGCCCGGTCCAGGGCATTCTTGGCCAGTTGATACGCGGTTTTCGTGTCGTCGAACAACTCCTGCGAGATGAGCCGTTCGGCCAACAACTGTTCCGACCGTTTGAAGTCCCGCTCCGCCTTCTCCAAACTCAACCGGGCGCGTTCAATGTCCGTAAGATTCGACGCGCGCTGTTGCTGCAATTCCTTGTCATCCAGTTTGAAGAGGAGTTCGCCCTTTTTCACCGGGTCGCCGATGTCCACCGGCAAGAGTTCGATCTTGCCGTTGATCTCGGGCCGCACCGACACCTGTTCGGCCGGTCCAATTTCGCCAGCAGCATTAACCGCAAAGCTGATGTTGGTCTGGATCACTTGCGCCGTGGTGGCGCGTGTCGGCATCCCTGAATTCGATCCAGATTTCGCCGCGTTACCCCAGAGATAATATGCCCCGGCCCCGAGCCCCACGATGACTACGACAGTAATAAGATGTTTCATTCCATTTCGGACCAACGAAGCTACTGGTTTACAGCCGTCTCTGTAAACGCGAATCGCCCCACAACGACGGTGCCACTGATCGGCCCGCTTCGGCCAACGTTAGCATTCCCGACCGTTCGCGGCAAAACGCCGCTTGCCACGCGGCGGCGAATTCGCTTGTTTGAGCCCAACTTGGATGCCGAATGAGGCCCGCGTATTTAATTATTCTGCTGGGGTTGAACTTTTTCTGGGCCGCCACCCTGTCGGCCTACAAGGTTCTGGAGCAGTTTCTCGATCCCGGTGGCATCGTCACTTTGCGCTTCGGACTGGCGGCCATCATCCTGGTTCTGCTCTGGCCCTGGCTGCCGGGCGAAGCCCCGCGCGGACGGGACCTGCTCAAAACCGCCCTGTTGGGGTTGATTGTTTTTGTCGCGGGGCATCGTTTGCAGGTGTTGGGCAATCAACTCAATACCGCGTCCAATTCTTCAATTCTGATGGCCATTGAACCGTTGATCACCTCGGTCGGTGCGGCGATCTTCCTGCGGGAACACATTGGACCGCGGCGCATGATGGGATTCGCTGTGGGTTTACTTGGAGTGGTCTTACTCAATGGCCCGTGGCGGCCAGAATTCAAATGGTTGAGCCTGGGCGCGAGTCTGATCTTCATCTGTTCCTTCCTGTCGGAAACTGCCTACTCCATCATCGGGAAGAAGATCATTCTACGCGCCAGCCCCTTGAAAGTGCTCGCGCTGTCCCTGGCGGCTGGCACCGCCGTCAACCTGCTGCTTGATGGTCCGCGCACACTCGCGGCGGCCAGTCGAATGTCGGGTCAGGCGTGGTGGTTGCTGCTGGGGTTGGCCCTGATCTGCACCGCCTTTGGCTACGGCTTCTGGTTTCTGGTCATCCGCGAGGGTGAAGTGAACGTCGCGGCTCTGACCATCTTCGCACAACCGGTGTTTGGAGTTTTGCTGGCGAAGTTATGGCTTGGGGAAACGCTCCACTGGGGGCAACTCTGGGGCTGCCTGGCCATTGTGGCCGGTTTGGTGATTGGCCTGTCACGCCAAATCAAGCCCCGCCACTCCGTCAAATCCGCCAGCCCTTGACTCTGGTTGCTAATCAGGGCCGGTTCCGGTTCACGCTCAATGTCCGGGTTGATGCTCCTGAATGTATTCCTGCTTCAGACCGAGCTTTTCCGGCGCGTGGAGCACCAGCATCTTCATGCGGATGTCCGGGGGCACTTCCTTCTTCGTGGCTTTCGAGACGATGATCATCAGGGTGATGGCCAGCGGCACGGCCCAGATGGCGGGTTGTTCGCACAAGATACGCAACAGTGGATTCTGCGCCCAAAAATCGTTTAGCGGCCTGAACACCTCAAAGAATGGCGCGGTCTTGTCCGTGGCGAGCGCGAGGTCGCTGAAACTGGTCAGTGAGATGGCCAGGACCGCCAGCAGGCCGCCGGTCAACATCCCGGTCGCCGCGCCTTTCATCGTGAGATTCCGCCACCACGCGCACATGAACAGCAGCGGAAAATAACTCGCCGCCGCGATGGCAAACGCCTGGCCGACCATGAAATTGATCTGCAACGGCTCGACCAGCGTGCCCAGCAATATCGCCACTGCGCCCACGCCCACCGCCGCAATCTTGAACGCCCGCATCCGCTGTGCGCCGGTCGCCTTGGGATTCAGCATCCGGCCATAGACGTCGTGCGCCATCGCGCCGGTCATGGAGACGAGCAAACCGCTGAACGTGCTCATGAAGGCCGCGAACGCGCCGGCACAGGTGATACCCGAGAGGATCGAGCCAAGCGGCGCGTATTTCTCGTTCAACAGGCGCGGGAGTTCGAGGACGATCTTGTCCGTGCCTTTCGCGCCGATGCCGGAGTAAAGCTCGGGGAACAGGTTGCGGCCCATCACGCCGAACACGGGCGGGAAGACGTAGAAGATGCCGATGAGAATCATCACCCACATGGTGGTGCGCTTGGCGGCGACGCCGTCGGGGTTGGTGTAGAAGCGCACGAGGATGTGCGGCAACCCCGCCGTGCCGCAGACCAGCGCGATGATGAGCGAGTAGGTGTAGAGCAGCGAATAGGGTTTGGCATCGTCACCGGTAATGCCTGCGGCCTTGGCGGCTTTAGTTGTGAGCGGGCCGAAGGGGGAAAGCCAGGCGGAATCGGTGGGGGCTTTTTCGGGGAGTTGCTTTCTTCCCAACTCAACCGCAGCCTCAAAGCTGGCATTCTTTTCAGCAGTTGGGACAAAGTATTGAGCGGCGGCACGATCGTTGGCTTGGAGGTGCTGTCCATAATGCCCAAACACCGCCATGAGCACGAAGATGGGCACGGAGATGGCGAACATCTTGGCCCAGTATTGAAACGCCTGCACCAGCGTGATGCCCTTCATGCCGCCGAGCGCGACGTTGAGCGTGATGACCGCGCCCACCAGCACCACGCCCGCCCAATACGGCAACCCCGGGAAAATGTAGGCCAGCGTCGTCCCCGCGCCTTTCATCTGCGGCATCGTGTAGAAGAACCCGATAAACAGCACGAACACGACAGCGATCTTGCGGAACAGCGGCGAGTCGAAGCGCCCTTCCGCCAGGTCCGGCACGGTGTAGGCCCCGAAGCGTCGCAACGGCCCGGCGATGAACAACAGCAGGAACAAATAACCGCACGCGTAACAGACCGGATACCACAGCGCATCATAACCCACGGCCATTACCATGCCCGCCACGCCCATAAAACTGGCGGCGCTGAGGTATTCGCCCGAGATGGCGCTGGCGTTCCAACCGACACTCACGCTGCGCCCGGCGACGTAGAAATCACTGGCCGTTTTCGAGCGCCGTGCCGACCAAAAGCCCATCCAGATCGTCACGAGGACGGTAGCGGCGCTGAAGGTGAGGATGTAGGGGTCAATCTGCATAGGATTAAAACCCAAACACCAAATTCCAACCACCAGAGAAACTCCAAGCTCCCAATCCCAGGAACACAACCAAGCCACCACCCATTGGAGTTTGAGGCTTGGTGTTTATTTGATGTTTGGTGTTTGGTGTTCGGAGATTTTCCCCGGTCACCTCCCGCACTTCCTCCTCCTCCAACGCAATGGAGCGCCGGATAAAGTAAAACGAAATTACCCACACCGCGGGAAAGAATCCGATCCCCAACAGAAACCACGTCAAGGTAAACCCAAACACGCGCGTGGCCATGAGTTCGGGCAGAAAATAGTTGGCCAGGGGCAAGCCGAGCAACACGCCGAGAAACGCCGCCGCGCAAAGAATCGAAAGGCGCAATTGTTTGCGCATCAAGGAGCGCAGAAACTCCTCACTGTGTATATCCGGCTTTTCGGGCGATGGTTGTTGCATGGGACGAGTTCGTTTTAGCGAAGCCGGCGCGGGAAAGCAATCGCCGACACAGGAAAAGCGGACAAAATGCCAAACACCAAACACCAATTATCAACCGGGCGATGCGACTTGAAGATTGGGGACTGGTGTCTGTTGGTGCTTTGGAGTTTGGGGTCTGATGTTTGGCGTTCGATGTTTATCCCACCAAAAGCCGTTCAATCTCCGCGTAGCTGGCCACGACGCGGGTGGCCGATTGCAGTTCACTTGCCGGATGCGTGTTGGTGATGGCAATGACCCGCATTCCGGCGGCCAGCCCGGCCGCGACGCCCGGCTTGGAATCTTCAATCACCCAGCAGTCGGCCGGGGACACTCCCAGCAATTCGGCGGTCCGCAAGAAAATATCCGGTTGCGGTTTGCCGCGCTGAATATCCGAAGCAGTGACGGTAGCGGAGAAGAAGCGCCGTAAATCCTGAAGCGAGAGAACGGCTTCCACCACCGGTCGTTCGGAGCCGGAGGCCAGTCCCAGTTGGCAGACGGCCGCGAGTCGTTCCACCAATTCCGGTAAGCCAGCGAAGATGGGTTCCTCGCGTCGGAGGATTTCCAGCACGCGTTCGCGCTTCATCCGCAACAACTCTTCGAGTGGTTGCGGCGGTTTGTGTTTTGCGACGAAATCCAGCCACAACTCATGATCCGACCGGCCCACATAGTGCTCCCACTTCACGCCGTGGGTCGCGCCATAGCCGAGTTCGCGAACCACCTCGAGGAACGCCTGTTCGTGGCGGCCTTCGCTATCAACGATCACGCCGTCCATGTCGAAGATGACCGCTTTGAAATCCAGGTCAGACACGGGTCGCGGCGAGTTCGAGTACCCGCATGAATTGTTTTTCTGTCATCGGCGTCACTGACAACCGGGATTGTCTCAACAGCGGCAACTCGCGCAAAGTATTGTCGCGTTTGAGGGTGTCCAAGCCCACCGGTTGGACGAGGGATTTCACTAGTGTCAGATCCACACACGACCAATCTCCATCCGTCGCCGTTGGGTCGGGATAGGCCTCCTTGGACACCCGGGCGAGGCCGACGATCTGCTTGTTGGTAACGCTGTGATAAAAGCAAACCAGATCACCCTTCTTCATGGCGCGAAGGTTATTGCGCGCCTGAAAATTCCGGACTCCCGTCCAAGCGGTTTTGCGATCAGCCAGGAACTGCGTCCAGGAGTAGGCTTCAGGTTCTGATTTAACCAACCAGTAATTCATCGCGTGGATTCTGGCGAGAACCCGACCGCGACGTCACGCCAAAAGCTGATCGGCGAAAGACTCCAATCAGTGATTGCAGCCAAGCCGCAACGCGAGGTTCAAACTCTCGGAGAAGCTCGTGTTTTACACAATGCCGCCATCAGCGGTTCCGTCGGCTTGACCGTTGCCGAGCATCAATGCGCGCAACTGTGCGACCGTCGCGCTGCCGGTGGTGCCGAGTTGATGCACCACAATGGAAGCGCCGGCGTTGGCGAGTTCCAGGGCCTCCGGTAGTGTGGCGCCGGCGGCGAGGGCGGCGGTGAGATTGGCCGAAACGGCGTCGCCCGCGCCCACGATGTCCAACTCGCCCCGCACTGGCAGGGCCGGCAGGTGCTCGGAGTGTCCGTCAGGTGCGGCCGCAACCAAGCCGCGCTCGGCCAGCGTCACAAACACGAAACGGCCATTGCGCCGGGCTAATTCCACCGCCACCAACGCGATCTCGGTGATGGTCGAGGCGGGCGCGGTGCCCGTGAGCGCGGCCAGTTCGGCCACATTCATTTTGAAGACGACTGGCGGGAATCCGCGCAGACTGTGGCGATTATCCGCCAGGATTAGTTGCCCCGGTTTTGCCCGGGCAATTTCGCCAACTGCTTCAAGCACGCGGCTGGTGAGCACGCCGGTTTCCGGCACGTCCACCTGCCCCAGCAGTATCAATGCGTCTGCCCGGTCGGCCACTGCGGCCACTGCGGTGCGCAATCGTTCCTCCAGTGTCGCCGGGGTGGGCGTCCAGTTCTTCTGATCCAGCCGGTTCAACTCCCGCGGAGCTTTGGCGGGTTCAACCACTAGCGGTTTGCAGTAGCTGAACGTGTGTCGTTCGCAGGTCTGGAGAAAGTGATCCATACAAACGCCCGGCTTGGCCGCCAGCGCACGGCAGAGCTCATAGCCTTCCCCGTCTTCCCCGGCGAAGCCCACCGGGATTATCGTGCCCACGCCGAGTGCCACCAGGTTGTTGAGCACCGTACCCGCACCGCCGGGTTGGGCGCGCACGTTGGTTACGTTGTAAACCGGCAATCCGGTTTCGATGGAAGTCTCCGGCTTTGCCGGATCAATCTCCAGATACCGGTCGAGGCAGAAATCCCCCACGACTGCAATGCGCAACCGCGCGTAGCTGCCGGTGATCTCTTGGAAACGCTGTTCGTTCATGGCCTCAGTTTCTGAAGATACCTTCGAGCAACGGAGCGGCGTCCCGGAAATCGGGAATCACCACGTCAGCGCCCACGCCCAACAACCGCTGGCGCTTCCATTCGTCGAAGCGGCCGCTGCCGTTGTGGGCTTCGTCGCTGGCCACGGCTACCGCCAGCCCGCCAACTTCCTTGGTATTCTGGATTTCCACGTAGCCATCTCCGAAAGCGAGCAGTTGTTTGCCGGAAATCCGGTTTTCCCGCAGGATGCGCTCGATGACCATCTTCTTGGAGAACTGCTTGTAATCATCCTGCGCGCCATAAATGTGCCGACCGAAATAGCGCGACAGGTCCAGCAGTTCGGACTCGGCCTTGACGAACTGCTCGTCGGTGCCGCTGGCAAGGTAGAGGGTCAGTCCACGCTGCTGCAACCGGTCCAAAAGCGTGCGGGCGCCGAATACCAGGAAATCATCCGGCCGCATGGCTCCCGCGCGCAGCCCCTCACAGCGATGGCGAATACGCTCCTCCAGCCGGCGCAAGTACTCGTGTTTGTACCACAGCGGATCGCGCGGCTGGCCGTCCCGCTCCCGGATGCGCTCCGCCAGTTGCATCATCTGGTAAATCGTCTGCTTGCCATTGAGGCGCATGATGTCCTCGAAGCAAAGCTGCCGCCGGGCTTCGACGGATTCGTGGGGCAGCGCCGGCAGCATTTCCACAAACATTGGCACCATGATTTCGGGCCAGCCTTCGCGAATGAGCGAGAGCGTGCCGTCAAAGTCAAAGAGCACGTGGCTGATCGCCGGGCGCGGGGCGAAGGCGGGGGTGAACTCAACGAGTCCGTGAAAGGCAGCGGTGGATTCCATCTGGCGGAAAACCTAGAAACTCCGGGACGCCGAAGTCAATCGCGGACTGGTTGTGCCGTCCGGTAACGGCAGTTTCCGCGGTTCCCGCCCGCGCCCGACATTTCGCGGCTGACATTTGAGGCGAATTGAGGTGTTATCGCCCGACAACCGATGGAACCGATGAAGACCCTCGAGCCGAAGTTGCCGGGTACCCAGTTTGAAACTGAAATGCAGGTGCGTCCCGACGACATTGACATGAACCAGCACGTCCATGGCAGCCGCTACATGGATTATGTGCTGGCCGCGCGCTATGACCAGATGGCGCGGTGTTATCGAATGCCGATGGAGGAGTTCCTGCAACTTGGATTCGGATGGTTTGTGCGCACGGCCCACGTCGAATACAAACGGCCATTGGGTCTGGGGGAGCATTTCATCGTGCGCACGCGCGTGGCGGGAATGGCTAAACACAGCGTCAAAGTGGAGTTCGAGATAGTGAAACAAAAGTCAGGCAAGCTCGCTTGCGACGGCTATTTCGACTACACGATGGTGAATCTCAAAACGGGCCGCGCGGAGGTCATTCCCGATTGGATTGTAGCGAAATATGCCATCTGATCCCGGTGCAGCGATTTTCAAGGTGCGCGCGTGCGAGTCGCCCGGTAATCTTTCGGCATGAAGATTCGGTTGATCCTCCTTCTGGCGCTGGGTTTCGCGCCAAGCCTCACCGCGTTGGAGCTGCACGTAGCCACCAATGGCAACGACAACAATCCTGGCACCCGGGCAAAGCCGTTCGCCACCCTGGAACGCGCGCGGGACGAAATCCGAAAACGCACCTCCACGAAACCGTTGCCCAAAAGCGGTATCACCGTGCAGTTGCAAGGGGGCGATTATCTCCGCACTAACGCGCTGGAACTCACCCGCGCCGATTCCGGCACGCCGGAGTCGCCGATCATCTGGCAGGCGGCCAAAGGGGAAACAGTCCGCCTGCTCGGTGGCCGCAAATTGACCCGCTTCCAGTCCGTCAGCGATCCCGCTGTCCTGTCGCGTTTCGACGAATCCGCGCGGGGTCACATCATGCAGATTGATCTACGGGCGCTGGGCCTCACGGACTTCGGGGAGATGAAGTCGCGCGGCTTTGGCCGGCCACAACCCCCGGCTCACTCCGAACTGTTCTTCGGCGGCAAGCCGATGACGCTGGCGCGCTGGCCGAATGAAGGTTCGTGGGAGCACATTGCCGGATTCCCCGAAGCCACCGCCCAGAGCGACAGTCACGGGGGCAAGATTGGTAAGCTGGAGAATGGTTTCTTCTACGGGGGGGATCGTCCGCGGCGCTGGCGGGATGCCGGGGACTGGTGGGTTCACGGTTATTGGGCGTGGGACTGGGCCAATTCCTACGAGCGCGTGGTGTCATTGAATGTCGAAAGCCGTTTGGTTCGCACGGCGCCGCCGCATGGCAACTATGGTTTCCGCAAGGATCAACGGTTCTATTTCCTCAACGTGCTGGAGGAACTGGATCAGCCGGGCGAGTGGTTTCTCGACCGCAAGCTGGGTGTACTTTATTTCTGGCCGCCGGGCGGGAAGGAAGCACTGGAGCGGAATGAAATTCTGCTGTCACTGCTCGGCCAGCCTTTGCTCAAGCTCAACGATGTGTCGCATGTCTCTTTTCGCGGGCTGACGCTTGAGGCGACGCGCGGGAACGCGGTTGATATTCGTGGCGGAGGTCACAATCGGATAACCGACTGCATCCTCCGCAACCTAGGCAATGGTGGTGTGGTCATCGGTGGTGGCACGAATCATGGCGTGGTGAATTGCGAAGTGTTCGATACCGGTGACGGCGGCGTGTCGCTTCAGGGCGGCGACCGGCCGACGCTGACCCCGGGTAGTCACTTTGTCGAGAACTGCCATTTTGCGCGCCAGGGTCGCTGGTCGAAATGTTACGTGCCCGCCGTGCTGATGAACGGCGTGGGGCTGCGCGCCGCGCACAATCTGGTTCACGATCACCCGCACTGCGCCATTCTGTTCAATGGCAACGATCATCTCATCGAGTTCAACGAGATTCATCATATCGCCCTGGAAACCGGCGACGTGGGCGCGATTTACGCGGGCCGCGACTACACCTACCGCGGCAATCGCATCCGGCACAATTTCATTCATCACACCGGCGGCGTGGGCATGGGTTCGATGGGTGTGTACATGGACGACTGTGTCAGCGGCACGGAGATTTATGGCAACATCTTCTACAAAGTGCAACGCGCGGCGTTTCTCGGCGGCGGTCGGGATCATCAGGTCATCAACAACATCTTCGTGGACTGCAATCATGCGGTGGAACTCGATGGCCGCGGCCTCGACAAATCACCGGTCTGGCACGGCATGGTGAACCAGACCATGCGCCAACGGCTCACCGAGGTGCCGCTGGCATTGTACCGTGAACGCTACCCCGCGATGAAGTCTCTGGACGCGCACTATGGCGCCCCGAACGGACCGACCATCGAAGGTGACTCGTTCAAAGGCGTGCCGCCTGAGGGCAACGTCGTTGCCCGCAACCTCGCCGTCGGTAAATGGCTGAACGTTTACTGGCACGCCAAGCCGGAGATGCTGCGGCTGGAAGACAATCTGACCAACGCCGATCCGCGCTTTGTCGGCCGGCCCGGCGACCAGGCTCGCGCCAGTGATTTTTCTCTGCTACCGGATTCGCCCGCGTGGCAACTCGGCTTCGAGCGCATTCCGGTGGAGAGGATCGGGCGACGTTGAGGCTGCACTTCACACCGCTCGGGTTTCCGCGACTGAAACATTCTCAGTCTTGATTGGATGCCGTAACAAAATGGCGTTGAGTTCAGTCGCCAGTCCCGGAGGTGATCAAAGCCAGTGCCATCGCGCGAATCATCTCGTCGAAGTAATCCGGGACGTGTGGACCGAAGAAGGACATGACGCGCGGCTCGTAGCCATCGAGATGGTAGTAACGGGCGCAGATCACATAACCGATGTAATCGCCGTTGAAGCTCGTGATCACGCCGCGATAGCCGCGTGCCCGCATTGAATCCTTGAAGCCCAAGGCCAGTTCACCGCTGTAGTCACAGGGAGTGGAAATCCAGACGGTGTCGTTCACCCGGAACGCCTGAAGGAAGGTGGTGCGGTCGGCGGGCACGAGTTTCGCCGCGAGCCAGGGCCGCAGTCGAACACCGTCACTCACGCGCACGTTTAATGGCGGGAGCGAAACATCAATTCCAACCAGTCCGAATGTGACTACGTTCGTCAGGGGGATTTCCGGCAATTGGTCTATCACCGGCTGGGCCAACGCCCGCCCCATGCGTTCCGCCCCCGCAAACCCATTGTCACCCGGAACCGGCGAATGACTGCCCACGCCGCCGGCCAGAAACACCGCCATCCCACCCGTCGCGGCCTCCACGGCGCGTTGCCAGTCGCCCGGATAATCGCCGCTGAATTCCATGATGCTGCTGGACAAGACGGTGGCGTGTGCGGAATAGCTGCCCAGAATCCCGAGTTTTCCACCGTGCTGCTTCACGACCAGGAAGCTGAACTCCGGGTCCACCCTTCCCAACTCGCCGACCAGGCGGTTTCGCGCGAATTCAGGGGCGTCGAAACTTCCGTGTCCGAGCGCGGCGGGTTGCAGGTCTGCAAGGGCATCCCGCACCGCCGACACGATGCGGTCGGCGAACCAGACGCGTGTGCCGGGTTGAAATCCACCGGCGAACGCTTCCGCCACAAAGCCCTGGCCCCAACCGCCCAGACTGCAATGCGTGTGAGTGGCGCTGAGATAAATCTGCTGGCGCGTGAGCTTAAGCTCCGATTGCAGCCGCTCCATGGCCAATTCAGTGACCTCAGCCGGAATGATGAGAGCATCCGCGCCGATCATCACGCCAAGGCGATCACCTACACGCAAGGCCACCGCCTTGACCTGGAGTTCGTCGCGGGTGCCCGTGGCTGGCTTGCCCTTGCGAATGCCATAACCCGCCAGCGGCAGGGAGCGGAAATGTCCCTGAACCGGATCATTCGTCGCAACATTCACCGTGGGCGTGAGCCGCGCCCGACCAAAGCCGGCGGACAGTTCACCGCGCACCACAAGATTGATGCTTACTTGGGTTCGCAGTCGGGCAACGGTTTCAGTGTAGTATGCTTCGCGGAAATAGGGCCGGTGCTCCACCCCATCGAGACACAACACCAGACCCGCAGCCACCAACGCCGCCAGACCCGCCGAGATGCGAACGAGTATCCGCCCTGTCTTACTCATGGGCTACTTCATGAACTTCAACGCGGCGGCTACCGTGAGATCGTCCTTGCTGGACACTTTCAGCATTTCGGAGATGTGGTTTTCGCCCGGCACATACACGAGTTCCGATGCCACGCCCGCCTGCCGTAACGCGTGATGAAATGCCCGTGCCTGGCCAGGCAAACTGAAATAATCCCACTGGCAGTACGTCACCAGAAACGGCGGCGACTCCCGCCGGACGTGAGTCTGCGGGGAGGCCAATCGCCGCACCTCCGCGTCCCGCCCAAACACCGACTCCAATCCTTCCCCGCCCGTGAGATCGTAAACCCCGCTCAACGCCAGCACGCCGCGGATGTTTTTGGGTGAAAGTTGATGCGCCGCAAGATGGCGATCATCCAGGCTCAATAACGCCGCCAGATGGCCGCCCGCGGAATGGCCGCCGACATAGATTCGATTCGTATCGCCGCCATGTTCGGCAATGTGCCGCACGGTCCAGGCGAACGCCGCTGCCGCGTCCTCGATCTGCGCCGGGTGCGGGTGCTTTGGCGCCAGCCGATAACTCGGCACGACGGTAACGAATCCTTCCCGCGCGTAACGGTTGCCCAACGGCGGATACTGCGAACGGTCGCCCATCCGCCACGCGCCGCCGTGCAGGAAGAAAAACACGGGGGCGTTGGATTTGCCCTTGGGCACATAAACATCCAATTTGTGCTTTGCCGCATCCGCTACCGCACCTTCCCGATAGGCGAAATCTTTGCGCCACTCCACCTCGGGTGAAATCTCCATGGATGGCAGGACCAGGTCAGACAAAGCCGGGCCGCGCAAATAGACGGGATTGGAATAAATCCACGGACGCTCCTCGCCATTGACCGTCAACCACGCTTCCACGCGATAGGGGCCGGTTTCTTTGGCTTCAAATGTTAGGTTGGTGCCGGTGGTTTCATGGACCACGGCGCCCTTGTGAATCAGTTTCAACTTTGCCGCGAGCGGGGTCACGGCCATCAGCCGGGTACGGCCCAACACCAGAGCCGAATCGCCCATATTGAACACACCCAGATTATTCACCGCGCCGAACATGAAACCCGTGGGATCACAAAGCCAGTCGTGCGCCACATAGACCTGGCCGTTCGTCAAGGCTTCGCGAATGAGCGGTTCCGTCAGCCCACGTGCCAGGATGTGCGTAGTGAGGTTGCGAAAACTGACTTCGTAAGGGTCGAACGTCACCCCGTGAATGATGACGTTCTGATGCGCGTCATTGGCGGCGATCCCGGTGAAGTGTTTGGCCTGAGTCGCGCGGTCAAATTTGGCCAGCATCTCCGGGCGATAATCGGTGCCGGCACCGAAGAACTCGTCCGGAAACGATCGAAAATCTTCCACCACCTTCCGCCAGCGATCCGGCTCCGCGGCGGCTTCCTTCAAATACTGTTCCAACCGCCGATCCAGAATGGCGTCGGTGTGGCGGTTGACAATTTCCATTCCCACCATTCCCTCCGTGTCGGCATCGTAACGTTCCTCCACGTGACTCAAGAACCGGTAGCCACTGTCCGGAATCGGCTGCCCGTCTGGTCCGAAATCCGGAAACCACAATGTGCCCCGGCCGGTCTCCGATCCGGCGATGAACAGCACACCGTCGCGCACCCCGCGCCAGGCCTCGGGCTTCGGGCCGTGATGGTCCGTCGTGAACACCACCTGCACGCCGGTCTTGCGGGCGGCGGCAAGCATCTCGGGGCGTGTCCCTTTCGTGTGATCCGCGTCCTCGGCATGGATGTGCATCACCGCCCGATAGTCATCATACAAACCGTGGCTCGGCGGCAGGCGCCGCTCCTGGGCAAAGCGCTGGCGGGCTTCGTGAACGGCCTGCAAGTGCTGGCGTTCCAATCGTTCGACCGACGAGCGTGGGGTATTGGTTTGTTCCACGGCTGACGATTGGGCCAGTGCGGAAACGATGAGCATGACTACCAAGCCGGCATGACGTAAAGACTCATCTAGTCGCCGATGGTGGCTTGGGTTCATGGCACCGCGCCCCGGAGGGAGAAGCCGATTGCCTCCAGCGTGGACGGAAATCGAATTGGTATTCATCTGGTTGATTGTTGCGTGAGAACTTTACCGATTGGCATTGGTCTGTCGAACTTATCCCACAATCGGGGGCTCGTCTCCGCATCCAAATAACCCGGAAGCCCAGACGGATGACTTCACGGCACCTGCGTTGGATGTATCAGATACGCGAGGAGATCGCGGACTTGCTTTTCGGTTAACGCCTCAAGCAATCCCTCGGGCATCAGCGACAGCGTGGATTCCTGAATCCGCTCAATCTCCGCCCGCTCCAGCGTCAGTGTCTCGGTCATGGTGCGCAAAGTGATCGTGCGGTCAGTGCGCGCGAGAATCAGGCCGTTGAACGTGCGGTCGTCCTTGAGGTCCACGATGGACATTCGGTAATCCGCGTTCACCACCGCACTCGGATCCACGGTGTGTTCCAGGAGAAAATCCAGATCGCTGCGCCCCGAACCCGTAAGATCGGGTCCGGCCTGACCGCCTTGACCGTAAAGCGTGTGACACGCCGCGCAAGCCTGATTAAACACCACCCGCCCCGCACTCTTGTCCGCAGTGGCCAACACGGCGGGCGAGAGTTTCTCCTTCAACTCCGCAATGAACTCCCGCTTTTCCACGGGGCTGTCACGCGATTCGCCCCAAACTTCCGCCAGTCGTTTTGTGAGGGCGGCATTATTGAAACTCCGAATTTGCCGCGCGTGGTAAGGCGTCACTTCCGCACGCGGAATCCGGCCGGCGGCAACCTCGTCGAGCAACGCCTCGGCAAACGAAGCGCGGGAGGCGAGGGTTTCGATGACGGCTGCGCGTTCCGACGCGTGGAACTTGGAGTAACTGCCGGCCAATCGTTCTCCGATGGCGGCATCGTCAAACAGCGCCAGGCCGCGAACCGCGGTGGAATTGAGAAAGGAAACGCTCAACAGACGCTCACAAATCTCGCGCAGATCCGGCGGTCGTTGTTCAATCAAAGTCCGCAAAGCCGCCCGGCGGAACGGCAGCTCGGCGTTTGAATCAAGGGCCACGCGTTTTACTTCGTCCAACGCGCGACCATCACCGAACAGTGCGCTGAGGTCGCGCAGGCGGTCACGCAGATCAGCGTTGGTGGTGCCAGCCAGCTTCAACTGGAGGGCGTCCCAAGCCGCGGGCCTCCGCGCTTTGCTCCAGCCGCGCAACGCATCGGTCATTCCATTCAGCACGTCAGCTTGAAACGATTCATTCCTGGTTGCCGCCTCACGCAATAGCCGGTTCAACGGCTCGGAAGTCTTCTCAATGTCCTCTGCCAGCCGGCGGGCGATGAATTGGCGCACCAATGGAATACTCGCCCTGATCGCGAGGTCGGCAAGTTGATCAGGCGCGGCCTCACCTACGGGAATCAAGCCATACCACAGCATCAATGGCAGATTGTGGTCCTCAGCATCTTCAGCGCGAGCGAGCAGCGGGGCGGCTAGTTCCGGGCGCATGGACACGGGCAATCGCTGCAATACCGTGGCCAGCGCGAGCCGAACCAACCCGGAAGAGTCAGATTGCGCGAGACGCGTGAATTGCTCAAAGGTTTCGACCGATGGCGTGAGCAACGAATTGTTGCCTTCTCCCGCCGCGCGCGCCGGGCGGGCAGAGGTTGCAGTATCCAACGGCCAGCAATCACTGAGCAACCGAATGGCCCACACGCGAATGTGCTCGTCGGGATGCCACAGTTGGGCGCGCAAGTACCAGTCTTCCGCCGCACCCAGGGCATGGAGCGCCCAGAGCGCGCGGAGTTGGGTTGCTGGGTCAGCGTTTGGTTCAATCAAACGGCGCAGTTGTGGTATGGCTTTTCTCACGTCGCTCCCCGACGCGGCACGCTCCGCCAGTTGCAGCCGCGCCTGGCGGACAAACCATTCATTCGGGTGATGCTGCAACTTGAGGAGCTCATCCAGGTCCATTTCACGCAGGTCGCCGAACTTCGGCGGCGTGGCTTTGCCGAAAGTGATTTTGTAGATGCGACCGGAGGTGCGATGAACTCCGGTCGCCTCATGACATTCGCCCGTGTCGCTCCAATCCAGCACGAACACGCCGCCATCCGGGCCGTAGCGCAAATCCAAACCGCGAAACCAGCCGTCATTGAAGAAGAACACATCCTCGCCGTGACGCGCCACGTAACCAGAGCCGGCGCGTGCGAGGATTTCCTGATTGGCCCTGCGCCCGTGCAGGTTCAGGGTGAACAGTCGTCCGCGGTATTCCGCGGGCCAGTTGTCCGCCAGATAGATCATCGCGCCGGCATGTGCGTGGCCGCCGCCGAAATCGTTGGCGGCACCGTCGCGGGACGCCGTCCAGCCTTTGGCGGTGTCGAAGTGCCAATGGTCGGCGTGGCGATCCATCAATGCGTAGGCGCGCGGATTAGGATCCAGCGTGTGCGCGACTTGATAATGCGCGCCAGGAATGACGTGCCAGAGATGCCCGTTCACGACGTTGACGCAGAACGCTTCGCCGTGCGCGTCCCAATCATGGCCCCATGAATTCACCGGGCCGGACGTGAGCACCTCCACGACTTTCCAGCGCGGGTGATAACGCCAGATGCCGCCGCGAATGGGAATGCGCGCGTCCTGTGGCGTGCCGGGCAGGCCCAACTCGCCGGGCGCCGACGCGCCGCAACGGCCATAGAGCCAGCCGTCCGGTCCCCAGCGCAGGCCGTTGGCAAAGTTGTGATGATTCACCGGCGGCACCGTGAATCCATCCAGCACCACTTCCGCCGCCCCGTCGGGAACTCCGTCGCCGTCCTGGTCAGGAATAAACAACAACTGCGGCGGACACAGCGCCCACACGCCGCCAAAACCAATCTCAATGCTGGTAAGCCTCTGTACTTCGTCGGTGAACACCTGCCGCTCGTCAAAATGACCGTCGCCATCCTTGTCTTCAAAAATCAAAATGCGGTCGCGCAGGTCCAGATCGAACTTCAACCGGTTCTCGGCGTAGGTGTAGTTCTCCGCAATCCACAGCCGCCCGCGCGCATCCCACGCCAGCGCGATGGGATTCTGCACCTCCGGTTCGGCGGCGAACACGGTGGCGCGGAAGCCGGGTGGCAGTTGGAGCATCGCGAGCGATTGCTTCGGCGAAGGCGGCGCCGCGTTGGGGTCCGCCTCGCTGTTGTAGATGGCGGGAAATTCCGCGGCGTGGCCGGCCACAGAGGCAAAGCTGATCGTCAGCAAGCATAGACTGATGTGGGGCAAATAGCGGTTCATGCTTTGCAGCAACTTTGCCAGAAGAAACGCCGACTGCAACGAGCGGATTCACTGCATCCGCTATTTCCACCCGCTGAAAGTCTTGGGCGCGCTGATATGGACAATGAAGCCACCGCCGGGACGCAGACTCAAGGCCAGCTTGCCGGCTGCGGGTGGTTGCACCGCGGCCTCGACCTGACAGGCCGCAGCGGATGAACCGTCGCGGTAGAGCGTCAATTCCTTTCCCATCAGGCCTGCAAACGAAAGATCAAGCTCCAGTCTGCGCGCCTCGGAACGGCAGTTGAGCACGGCCACATACCATTCCTCGCCCTTGCGCCGCGCCATCATGACCGTGTCCCCAATGACGGACCCGAACAGAATGCGGGTTTCGTCCCAGACAACGGGCACAGTGCGCACGAAGTGGAGCAGCGGACTGTTCAGGTAGGCCTCGGGATTGTCCGGCCAGCAAAGAAACGGCGAAGCGAACACAATCACCGAGGCCATCTGGAAAATCGGCGTGGTGTTCTTCAGGAAACGGCGTTGCACATAACCGGGCAGAAAATCCGCGTGGCCCACGACCATCCGCGTGAAGGGCAATGCCCCGTAATGCGCCAGCGGCAGCACGTCCCACAGCACGAACTCCTGTTCGCGGATGCCCTCGCGCGTGATTTCATTGGGCCAGGTGCGCGCCTCGCCCGTGGGCTTGTGCGCACCGTGGAAATTCACCATCAATTGATGCTTGGCCGCGCGCCGCAGCAGGTCTTCGTAGGCTTCGATGGTCGCCTTGCTTTCCGAATTGAAGAAATCAATTTTGACGCCCTTCACGCCCGCCTTCTGACAGTTGCGGAACAGTTCCTCGCGCGCTTCGATTGTGGTCAGTCCAGGACTGTCATCCCGGCCTTCGGGATACGAGTGCCAGAGGACAATGCCCACGTTCCGTTCCGCCGCGTAGCGGCACAGTTCGGCGGCGCGTTCCCAAAGGTTGCCGCCATCCTTCAGCCAGCCCCAACGCTCACTGCGCCAACCGGCGTCCACCAGCAAGTACTCGCAACCGGTGGCCGCCGCCACGTCCACGAACCATTTTTGACGCTGCCATTGCGCGCCGTCGTTGCCATAAACCATCCACGTGCAGGGGGCCTTGCCGGGCCGCAGCCATTCTGAGTTGATGCCATCGGGAAAAAGCTGCGGGTCAGGCGGAACGCACAACGCGGGAATCAAATCGCTGTTCACCAATCCATTCAAGTCCTCGCTGAACACAAACACACGCCACGGCGAAAGAATCGGTCCTTCGTGGGACCAACCCTTGGGATCGTCCAAGAATGCCGCGACCAATTTCGCGTCACCTTCCGGTCTCAGTGTCATTCCGCTGTAGTTGAAGAGCGCGGCCTCACTGATTAGTCCGATACCTCCGTCAGCGAATTCCACGGTTGCCGGCGGCCCCAGATGCACCGGTCGTTTCTGATTCCGAATCTCCCGCTCCCGCGGCAACTGGTCCGCGCGAGCGGATTGATACGCGCCCTCGTAGGCTGCCGCACCCGTTTCCGTTTGAAACCAGACCTTGGCGGTTCGCGGCAGTTGCCAACTGGTGGATTCACCCTCGATTCTGCGCGTGCTCGTCCCCGGCACACGATAGCGAAAACCCACCCCATCGTTGAACACGCGCACCTCGAAGGTCCAGGCGACACCCGCCTGGGTTCGCACCGGAATTTCATACGCCTGACAAAGATTGGTGGCACTCGTCTTGTTGCCACGCCACGGGAACACCTCGGAAATGCGCCGGGACAGCGGCGCGCCCAGAATCACGCCGGCGCCAAGATCACTGCCATCAACGATCACCCCCGCCCGGGCTGGCTCGAGCCGCAGCTTGCCGTTGGCGGTGACCGAGTGGAGCAAATGTCCTTCCGCATTGGTGGACAACTGAAAGCGCACGTTGCCGTCCGGGCTGGCGAGATCGAGCGACGCGGCGTGAAGGGTCAACGTGATGACTGAGCAAAGCAGAGCAGGAATGCAACGTTGCATGGCCATTGGTATGCGCCCGGCCGCCAGGGTCGTCAATGAGGATCGCAATTCACCTTACAACCGGCGGGTCGCAGACCGACACTCGGATTTGCACGGACCATCACGGGTGCAACGGGCTTCCGGGCAAGAGTGCCAGGGCAAAACACTTCTTCTGAGGCCAACAAGGTTCATGTTAGAGGAATGTTCGTGAGTGGAATGGCCAGGCGGAATTGTCTCTGCCCGGTCCCCTAATCCTCTGAGAGTGAAGACAGCAAACGGCCGCGCTGGGGTGATTTTAGAGTCGGATTGCCTATCGCTGCTGGCTGGTGGTTTAACGAGGACACCTGACGAACGACGAGCGGCCCACGAATGTTCAACAAGCGGCGCAGAATTCTCCCTCTCCTGGGGGAGAGGGCCGGGGTGAGGGCGGACGTGGCCACAAACTCAATGCGGCACGTCGCGAGCAATTGGAATGGATCCAGCCGGCGGAGAAGTTCAGGGTTGAGGAAGGATGACATCGTTATTTGTTCGTAGAGATCCCAGTGGCAACATCAGTCGGGGCGTTTGTTCTCTTTTGAATCCAATTAGGAGGAAAATGCTCTTTGACCTGCGCTTCAAACCATTCTGGCGATGGCTCATCTTGAAACTGAAAGCGTCGAATTCTAAATTCGCGCGTGGGTCGCGTCCATTTGCTCGTATAGTCTCTTCCGCTTTGCTTTAGCGAAATTTTTGCGCCATTCCGCTCAGACCGCCGGATGGCTCATCCTCGCTGCCGCAGCCACCAAGACTTCCGCCATCCTGGCGCCCTTCATCTTGTGGTCCGCCTCGCCGAAAGCTGCCATCACCTTGGCCATGATGATGGTCCCATTCTGGTGCCTCGCCGTGGCGGGCGCGGTGGGGCTGATCTTGAAACGCACCTGGGGCTTCTATTTGGTGTACGGGAATGTTGCCGTGTCGCTTTATGGCATCGGCGTGCCCTTTCTCGCTGGATTCAGTTTCTTTCCCCTGCTCGAAAAGGTCGTTCACCTTGGCCCCCTACAACCGTACTTGCACTTTGCCTTCAATTTCACGGTTGCCTTGGCGCTGGTCTGGGCACACCGCAATCTCAGCTCCGACGATGCCTGGCTGCACCGACCCCAGTGGGTAATGGCCGCTCTCGTAACAGGCGCGTTGCTGCTCGCGGGCGGGCTTTGGCGTCAGCGCTTCCACTATTCGAACCAACCGTTGGTGTCCGCCTCGGAATTGCCCGTGGTCGGAAGCTTTTCGCCGGCTTTGCGACCCGCGGACCGGTGGAAGTTTGTGTCATGGAGCACCCTGGGGCCAATGGATTGATCGCGGTCTTCGCTGGAGTTGCCGATCGTGGACAAGTCGAGCGTCTGGCCGAAAGGCTGCGTTTGACCCACATTGACCGCGAGGAAGGTTGGCGCAAAATGTTGCCGGTGCTGAAAAGCTGGCGTTTGAGCGAATCCCGGTTCCCGCGGGAGTTTGGCCCCGATGCGCTCCACTTCAGCGGGCGGATTCCCGGACAGCGCAAACTGCAGTTCCAGCTTTGCTGGCGTCCCGCCGATCACCGATTCTGCGGCCAGCTTTTCGGCATTGTCGGTCGCCACGGTGACCAAGGTGCATAGCCGCCCAAGCTGTTCGGGTCGGCTGCGAATCTGCGCAACAGTGCTCGGCTGCACGCCACCAACTCGATTCCGCTGCGCTGTTCCAGGTCGCCCACGGGAGCAGGCGCTCACTTCTCCCTGATTATCTTCGCCTTTTCGGCGGGAGCTTTGGCTTCGTCCTCCAGCGCAACTTGTGCGGCAGCCAGGCGGGCCTTCGGCATACGGTACAGCGAGCAACTTAAACAGCTCAGGCCAAGTTCGTGACACACCTTCACGGATGGGTGCAGGCCGGGATGAAAGAACCAGAATCGTCGCGGCTCATGCCCAGACAGGTTTGCGTGAGATCATTCGTAGCTAAGCTGAGGAATTCGGAGGTCTGCGCGATCTCACCCGCGGTGAGCGGGCCACGCGGCGTTTCGATCATCGTGCCGACGAAGCTGTCAGGGTAATTGGGAGGAAACAACCTTCGCTCCGACAACCCTCGCCGCCACGCAGATCAAGCGTGCGTGGAGCACAACGCCCAACCGGGTGAAAGCGCAGACTCGCGGCCACCGCGTCCCGGAGTCACAGGATTGAATTTCGCCATCACGGCAGCCGCCCGGGCGGCGATCAATTCCCGGCAGCGGCACAACTCCTGTTCGCGCTGGCGCACGTTCTCGCGCACAATCGCTTCCAGGTCGTCAATGTCGTAGAGGTAAACGTTTTCCAGTTCCTGCACCTCGGGCGCGATATCGCGGGGCACGGCAATGTCAATGAGGAACAATGGCCGATTCCGCCGGGCCGGCAAAATTGGCAGCAGGTCCTCGCGATGCAAAATCGTTTGCGGGCAACCGGTGGAACTCACCACGATGTCCGCTTCCGCCAGCGCGCCGGAACAATCATCGAAACGAATCGCCTGTCCCCCAAACTCCGCCGCCAGCAGTTGCGCCCGCTCGTAGGAGCGATTCGAGACCAGCACCGACCTGGCCCCCTTCTTGGCCAGGTGACGCACACAGGCTTCCCCCATTTTCCCGGCGCCGATGATCATCACCGTCTTCTCGCTCAAATCGTGATCAAAGATTCGTTCCGCCAACTCCACCGCCACGCTGCCCACGGAAACCGCCCCGCGCCCAATGTTGGTTTCCGTGCGCACCTCCTTGGCCGTCTGCATCGCGGTCTGGAAGAGCCGATTCGTGATCCGCCCGGTCAGCTTCGCCGCCTGGGCAGCCTGGTAGGCATTCTTCACCTGGCCGGTGATTTCCGTTTCGCCAATCACCATGGAATCCAGGCCGCTGGTTACGGAGAAAAGATGCTGCGCTGCCGCCTCACCTTCCTTGATGTAAAGATACGGCGTGAGGTCAACCTCGGGCGGCGCCAACTGGCTGAACAATCGGTGGATGTTGCCATTCACCTTCGATGCGGTGCCATAAACCTCCACCCGGTTGCAGGTGGACAACAGAACCACTTCCTCCAGTCCCGCGCCCAGTTTCAAGCGGCAGGCATGACAGGGCAGCCGCGACGGGCGCACCGCGAGTTTCTCGCGTACTTCCACCGGCGCGGTCCTGTAACTTAATCCTGCAACAAAAAGTTTCATCCGTGGCTCTTGCGATGCAGCCAACTTTCAATCAAGCGCCTTGCCCCGCGACCCGTTGCCGTCGGAACGGCCGCTTCCCCGCATCCTGGTTGGCTTCGATCTGTCACGCCCCAAAGTCTAGTCAGCAGCCAAAACCCGGCTTCACATTCTTTGCCATTCGCTCGCCATATTTTGACTGCCGGCGACAAGCTGCGTTAAGGATCGCAAAACCCACTGTCACTGTCGCGCGGTCTGCTTCCCGCAGATTCTGACCGAACTTTGACTTGATTCTTTGGAAACCGGAAAGGAATCTGAACCAGCAGCTACCCAAGAGTTCGAATGGCAAATTCAAATCACGCTCAACATTCACACTTGTTGAACACTCGTGCGGCCTCGCGCCTCCGAACCATCAGGTCTCCATCCTGAAGTGATGGCCAAATGAAATGCATCTAGCGAGTGAAGAACATCCGCGTCGAAACCAACAACCCAGCCAGCCAACCGGCACGCTTCCGCCCATGATCGCCTTGCACTCTTGCTTCCCCGAATTGGCCGCGCGCGAAACCCGCTGCCTCCATGTCCTCACGCCCGACGGTCCGCTGCCACCCGGCGAGTACGGCTTCCTGGAGCATTACTGCGAACAACCGGATTGCGATTGCCGCCGCGTGTTGCTGCGCGTCACTTCCGCGAAGTCGCCGCACACCGTCCTGGCCACGATCAATTGCGGCTGGGAAAGCGCCGGGTTTTACACCCGTTGGATGCACGGTGACGAGCAGGCTGGACGCGAAATCACCGCCGCCAGCCTTGATCCACTCCATCCGCAGTCCAAATATGCCGACTACCTGCTGGACTTCGTTCAGAAGGAATTGATCACCGACCCAGCCTATGTTGCTCGCCTGGCCCGTCACTATGACTTGTTCAAGCAAGCCCTGCGCAACCGGCCGCCAACCGAACCGCCCGCCACGCTTTCAACTCCCGCTCCGCAGATGACCATCCCCGAAATCCTCCAACAACTCCAACACGTGCCCGACCGTTGTGAATTTGCCGCGTATGAAACCGTCAACGAATTCGTACGCGGCCAGGTTATTGACGGCCTGCTGGTGCAGTGCATCTGGGGCGAACGCCCGCGCGAGGCCGTCATCGCCGACCTGCGCGGCCTCTTTTCCACACTCGCCAAACCCGGCGACTGCTACCTTTGGGCGCAGTTGGTCAGTGCGGTCAATGATTTCAACGCCCTCGAACTCCTGCCCGAAGTCCGCCGGGCCTTCGCCGAAAACCTGGTGGACGACACCATCATCGGCCTGGACGACATTGACCCCGACGTCAAAAGAGAACCACGTGGCTACAAACCGCCGACCCGCGAAGTACGTTACGACTGGTTTTGCGAACGCAACGCGCCGATTGACGCCGTGAACGAATGTTCTGGCTGGCTCTGCTTCCGCGACGAGAACGAAGACACAGGTCCGTGGGACGATGACGAGGGCATTGATCAGGAAGCCCGCCCGGACGACGCTTTTGGTCTGCCGCCGGGAGAACTGCCCCACATTCCCGCACCAACGCCCTACCTTGCTCCGCCCAAGATAGGCCGCAACGACCCCTGCCCTTGCGGAAGCGGCAAGAAATACAAAAAATGCTGCGGCAAGTGACCGTGACGAATCCTCAACCTTCAGCAGCAGACGGGAGTCCGCTCCAGCTTCACGCCATGTCCGCGTCATCGCGCCCTTGAAACGGCCGAGAAAAAGAGCAAGTCGTCATGAGATTATCTCACGGGGCGAGGCTTCAAGCGCCCCTGACCTAGGGCTACTTTCTTTCGGGCTTTCAGCCCTTCCCAGTCTGCCAATCGCAGATTGTATTGACCAACTTCATGTTGCATATGCAACAAAAAGTTGTCCTGTATCATGCGCGGCCTGCGCCGGCATTTTCGGGGTTGAACGTGCGCAGTTGCCGGCTGGCGTCGCGCAGCACTGCCACCCGCGTCCGCCACGCCTGTTGTCCCAAATAATCTGCCGGCAATATCCGGCCCGGCAGCAGCGGGTCGTGGGTCACGGCGCCGAGCCAAGCTTTGCGCTCCGCTCCTGCCCAACGTAGCAGCGCCTTCGCCGCCGCATCGGTCCGTAGCGCGCCGCCCGGTCGCTCCTGCAGCACCTCCAGATGGCGCGCGTAGCGGCGGTTGATGCGCTCAAAGTCCCACGCGCCTGCGACGATTTCCGCGTCCGATTCGCCCGCGCAGGGCCGCGCCTCCAGCAGGATGAGAGATTCACGTTGATCTTCCCGCCGCCGAGAATCTCGCGTTCCTGCGCCAGCGGATCGGGGCTGATCCACACGCTGTTTTGCAGGTAGCCGAAACCTTTGTCGTGCAGGTAACGGCGCAGGCGTTCGCGCTGGGCGTTTTGTCCGGTGGGCACGTCGAAGAGTACGAGCCGCCACTGGCCATCCCAGGGCCGCGCCCATTGCATCTCTGGGTCGCGCCCGCCGAGGACGTGCAATCGCCCCTGCGTGGTGAGCCGGTAAAGGCGGTCGGCGGGAGCGGTGGCGTCGCGCTCCAAGAGTTGCTGGCGCTCCAAGGTGGCGACTTGGCGCAGCAAGCTGTTGCGATACGCCCAGCTTTCGTAGGAGTCGGTGAGGTTGCGAAAGGTCGGCCGCACGAGCAGGTCCGCCGACCAGAGCAGGAGGTTCAGGAATTCCTCGGTCTTGGGTTGCATGGCGGGAGCATCGCCCAATGGCCCGAGAAGCGCAATGCAACCTTTTGTTGCATATGCAACAAAAGGTTGCCAGCCAGTGGCGAGGACGCACTGTTGTTTGCCATTCCGTCGGGCTGAATCCGTTTCCGGGTTTTATGCACCAACAGCATTAGAACCAGCGGCGTGGAGTCACCGCAACTTCATGAATCGTGAGGCGGAACCAACTGTCAGCCCGAATCACTTTGCCGCACTTCAGCTTCTCCCTTGCCCGCTATTGATTGCTCCTGGCTGTCGGCTGGTGCGGGTTGGCCTTCGGCGACATGCGCAGTGTCCAAAGCCTCGTGGTCCAGTGGGTGTTCCTCCTCATGCCAGTGCTTGGAAACCTTGCCATCCCAGCACGCGAGGTTCAGCGGGTAGACGTCGGGGTCAAACATCACATGGTAGAAGTGCCAGACGAGGATCGCGAGACACGCGAGGATGGCTTCGTAATAATGAATCGTCAGGGCCACGTCCACCGCCCAGCGCGGCAACCACGCGGTTACATCCATTTTCAACCAAATCATCAGTCCGGTGACGCCCATGATGATCGTGCCCCAGACCACAGCCCAGTATTCCATCTTCTCCGCGTAGCCAAAGCGCCCGATTCTGGGTTTATCCGAACTCAGACCGAAGAGATACCGTACCGCTTGCCAGACGTCTGAGACGTCCTTCATCGAGGGCATGAAATCCTTGACCAGCTTGCGGCCCGCCGGGGACACGATGACGTAGATGATGTGATAAAGCCCGACCACGAGCAGCACGACGCCGGCAATACGATGGGTCCAGCGCCGGATGGGTTCACTGGAACCCATCAACCACGCCAGCCAGGAATCCGGAAACCGCAAGGCAAAGCCCGTGACCGCCAGGACGATGAAACTGACCGCCAGCACCGCGTGCTGCCAGCGTTGGGACAGGTTCATCCGCACAATCGGCCGGCCATCCGATCCCAGATGGGCTTTTACCTTCTTCACCAGCAACAGCAGGTTGTGGACGAGCATGGCGCCCACCACCCCCACGATCAACACCAGGTAAATCCGGCGCACCCACCAGTTGATCGCCCCACCGAGATCATCGCCCCGGGTGGAGGAGGTTATGTCCACGTGAATCTTACCGGACACGAAGCGTTCCGTTGCTCCGGGATGGCAGGTGCCGCAGGTCTGGACCAGATTGGCCGGATGCACCATGGATTCCGGATCACTGGACGGCAGCACTTTGTGATACCCGTGGCAACTGCCGCAATTGGCCGCGACGGTGGATCCGTATTGCGACGCCAGTCCGTGATAACTTTCGAAGAACGTCTTCACCCGGTCGCGGGGCAAATTGTAACGCGTGTTCAGGCGTTCCGACGCGTGACAGCGGCTGCACACATCCTCGGAAATGGTGCGTGGCTTGGTGCCGACAAAAGAAACAATGCGGTGTTCATAATGGCAGTCCGTGCAGGTGGGGGCATCCCGCACCCCGGCGGCCAGTGCCGTGCCGTGGATGCTGGCGGCGTAGTCTTGGGCGGCTTGGTCGTGACATTCGCCGCACATCTCCGCCTGCCGGGAAACGTGCAGGGGAGAAGCGGCAAACTTGGGGGACACGACTTCGTGGGTGCCGTGACAATCCTGGCAATTAGCGGTACCCGGCGTGCCAGCCGCCAACGCGCGGCCATGAACACTCGCGCCATAGGTGGCCGATTGCTTTTCATGGCAGGCGCTGCAATTCACCGGCTTGGCAGGGATCTCATCGTCGGGATGCTGCTCGGTGAGGTCGGTGTGGCAACTGATGCAGGAGTTGGTGGCGTGCGCGGAAGCCCTTAGTTTGGCCAGGTCAACGAAGATCGAGATTTCGCGTCCGGACGGACCTTCCTTGGTGAGGGATTCATCGGCATGACAATCCAGGCAATGGCTGTCCGGCAGTTCGGCGGCGGCCAATGCAGCGAAATTTGTCAGCGCCAGGCCAATGGCCATCGCCATCACTTGAGCCGTCCAGTATTTCCCCATACCCATGTGAACAGGTTGCTGCTCCCAGCCCGGAATCGCTCTACATCACTTGGCCATTGCTTCGCATATTTTGCGTTGGCGGTTTCGCCCGCGTGCGCCGTCACGAAATTGCGGAGATAAAGCCGCTTCAATGCGCCAGCCGCGAAACCATGGCGTAAATGATGAGGATCAGCAGCAACACCCCCAAGCCGAAGAAGAAGTAGCCGAATGAGCGCGCAATGCTCTTCCAGCCTTCCCAATCGTCACGCACCCGGTGCTGGTCCAGGCGACCATCCGCCACCAACCGGTCGTACCAACGTTTGCGGTCATGCAGCATTTCCGTTTTGGAAATGCGGCCGGAGAAGATCACGGTGTCCATCGGGAATTTCTCAATCCGGAAATGGGTGTTGAAGAAATGAATCGAGAAGATGAATCCGGCGGCCAGGAGCGCCTCATCCGAGTGGATGATGTGCGCCACATTGATGATCCAACCTGGCATGAATTGGGTAAAGAAAGCCGGGAACCAGAGGATCAAGCCCGACGAGCCAATGATGAACACTCCCCAGAACACGGCGAAGTAGTCAAACTTTTCCCAGTAGGTCCAGCGGTCGAATTCCGGTTTCGGTCCTTTGCCGAAGAACCATTTGTTGTGGGCCACGAAATCATGCCAGTCCTTCCAGGTCGGCATCATGGAGTCGGGGCCAAACAGAACGGGCCAAAGCCGACGGGGTTGGAGTATGCCGGTGGCAGGATCGCGCAACTTGACCCGCCCTTTCCACGCCTTGCCCGCCAGCGACGCCAGGTGCAATCCAAAATAGAGGAAGGTGACAATTGCGCCAAAGCGATGCAGCGCGCGAGCCGTTTCCGCTCCGCCAATGATGCTGAAGAGTGTCTTCGCCCAGTCTGTGTAGTAGAACTTGAGCGGCATGCCGGTGAGAACCAGCAGCAGAAAGCTGGTCACGACGAGGAAATGCAAAAACCGCTCGAAGGGCACAAACCGCGTGAACCACTCGTCGTCCTTCTCCGTGCGGACCTTGGCCTCACGGAAGGTCTTGGTGTCATGCAAATACAGGTAGAAAGCACGGAACAGCCAGATGATGGTGTGCAAGCCAAAGAAGGTGAACACACCGATCAACAAACCGGTCATGGCCACGAAGACCACGTACAGCACGGGATAGTTTTCCCGATCCAGCGGATTGGCGTGCGGTTTGTAGCCAGTGAGCCCCATCGTTGCCTTGGGATGACATTGCTGGCAGGTGGCAAGGATATTGTCCTTGGATAACCGCGAGGCCGGGTTGCTCTGCGGCAGAACGTCATGATGCCCGTGGCAGTCATAACACGCGGCGACGTCCGAGGCGACGTTCGGCTTGCCCAGCGCCATGGCTTTGCCGTGGTAGGTATCACGGTAATGGATAAGGCGGTCTTCGTGGCAACGACCGCAGCGCTGGTCGCTGACCATTTTGAAGTGACCGTTCCGGGGCGTCTCGACCTCGTGCGCGGTGTGGCAATCCGTGCAAACCGGCCCGCGTGGATCGCCTTTAAGCAGCAACTGTCCGTGGACACTTTTGTTATAGATTTCCTCCACGCCAACGTGACAAGTGCCACAGGTCTTGGCCAGGTTGGCATGGTTAATCGGGGAATCCCGGTCCACGCTGCGCTTGATGTCGTGGACGCCGTGGCAATCGTTGCAGGACGGCGCCACAATGAGTCCCATCTTGAGCAGCGCACGCCCGTGGATGCTGTCAGTGTATTGGGATGCGGCCTCTGGAAATTTCATCCGATATTCCTTGGTCAAACCCGGATTGCTGTGACACTTGGCGCAGGTTTGCGGAAGGTTGAGTTTGAAGACGGGGGAGTCCGCCTGCTTGACCGGGGTGATTTCGTGCGCGCCGTGGCAGTCCCAGCAATTGGCGGCGCCAGACGCGCCCAACGTGTGACTGACGCCATGAATGCTGGCGGCGTATTCCTTGGCCGTGTCTTCATGGCAACCCGCGCAATCGGCCGGCGGGAGTTTGCTCTCATGCACGAGGTCCTTGATGCCCACGTGGCAATCAATGCAATCCAAGGAAGAGTGAACCGACTTCTCGAAAGCGTTCGTCGGGAATACCAGCGGCACAACCTGGCTCCCAACCGTGCGGGTAGTGGTGGGGTCCGAGTGGCAGTCCAGACAGTCAGCGTTGGTAAAACTTTCCTCGGCTGATCGGCCCGTCGCGACCAGAAAACATCCCAATGCAAAAATCAGCGGCTTTCGCCACTCGAGTCCGTTTCCCGCCCCTAATCCCCATTTCATAATCCAGTTTCTCTACAACCCGCCCGTGTGACAGTCGGTGCATAACCCATCCACTTCGTCGCCCGGATGGCGAAAATCCTGGCCCCGGGGCGTGAGCAAGTTGAGTTCCTCCCCATGACCTTGCGCCAGAATGGTGTGGCAGGAGTTGCAGTCGTTGGCCCGAATGCTCTCCTTGCCGTCCGCCGTCTTGTGCCGGCCATCGTGACAGCGGAAACAACCGTCCCAGATCATGTGCCCGATGTGATCGGGGTAGGCCTCCCAGGAAGCCTTCATCTCTGGAAAGAAGTTGTTCCGGTAAATCTGTTGAACGGCGCCGATGGCGCCCCGCACTTTCTCCTGCGACCCCGAAAAACGATCCGGGGAATAATACTGCGCCAGGACGGTGGCAATGCCTTCCTGAGCCTGGGTGCGGTTGGGATATTCCTGGGTCAAGGCAAAGACGGCGTTGGACTTGATCCACGGCAACGTGCCATCAATGTTACCCAGGGACATCGCTAGGTTCACGGCTTTGTTGGGTGACTGATACTGATGGGCCGGACGGTTGTGGCAGTCCATGCAGTCCATCGTGCGGATGGCGAAGCTGCTGGGCTCGTTGGTGAACCCGGGGATGCGGAATTCCTTGACAACGCCCTGCTGGTCGGTGATTCGCACCCAAGGGATGCTCAGGCGGGCCGGGTCGTGAATCCACACGTCATCCTCTTTCTTGGCGGCGAGGTATTCCACCTTGTTGGCAATGTTCATGTGCCAATGGATGCCGCCTGCCGGGCCGCGACTCGGATCACCGCCGCCCACTTTCATCGTCATCCGCACAGTGAAAGGCGTGTTGGTTTCGTCGGCCAGAAAGTAGTTGTACGTGCGGTCCAGATCGCCGGCAAACTTCTGCGGCCAATGGCATTGCTCGCAGGTTTCCTGGGCGGGCCGCAGATTCTTGATGGGCGTGGGGACGGGACGCGGGAACTTGTTGAATGCGGTCGCGTAGAGTTGATACATGCCCGAGATTTTCGCCTTCACGAACCACTCGGCGCCAGGACCGATATGGCATTGTACGCACGCCACCCGCGCGTGCGGCCCGTGCTGGTAGGTCACCAGTTCGGGTTCCATCACGGTGTGGCAAGCCTCGCCGCAAAAGGTGGTGGACTCGGTGAAATGATAGGTGTGGTAACTCCCGATGGCGGAGATGAGCAGGAAAAGGAGACTGCCGAGAATGAACATGCCCATGATCCTGCGGTCGCGCGGCCGCGAAAGATCCACCACCATCTTGGGCAACAACCCGACCGATTCGCCCAGCTTTTTGCGTTCGCGGAGCGCACCAACCAGGGTGAGGAACAAGCCAAGGAACAAGAAAGCCGGCGCGACGAAATACGTGAGAATGCCCACGTAGGGATTTGAGGTCTTGGACAGCGTGTCCATCATGAACAGCAGCACGAAGGAGAAGAGGCTGCCCACGACAATGACCAGGCCCGTCAGGCTGATCCAGTTGCGCAGGAGGGAGGGGCGCGCGTTCGGAGGCGTCGGAGTTTCAGGCGTTGGATTCTCAGTGCTCATATCACAATCAGGGCCGGCTACCGATCAAATTCTGTGGTTCGCGCGCGAATGATGGCCTTTCCTAAAGGAATTGCCAACACCCCTTTTGGGTCCAACTCGCCGCCCGCAATACGGGACTCGAGATTCTGCTCATAGTCATTGGAGCCTTCTGCGGCGTGCGGCACCGATTGGTTCCGCTTGACGCGGGCCGGAATTCTGAGCCAGCCCGGCGACCATCGCGGTGTCGCTTGATTACAACTGCTCAACTTTGGCCGGGCGCCTACCATCCTGCACCGCGCATCTTGTCAAAGGCTCAACCTTCTTTGCCCTGACCGGAGCAGTTTCAACCGTGCCCACGCGCAGAGTTTGGAGTTACGCCGGCGTTGCGGCCGGCTGATCGCTGCCAACACCCGTCGTCGGCAGTTTCTCCGATAAGAACAGTTTTACCAAAATCGTCAGAATCACGAAGGGCAACGCAAGAACCACCGCCGCCATGAACCAGCCTTCCATGCCGGCGAATTCCATCTTGTAACTCATCACCCCGCGCAGGCTTTTGGAAAACAACTGGCCGCCGATTACGACGTTCCAGCGCATGGCCAACACGCCGATCACGATTAACAGGGCGCTGGCAAAATACATCCGTCGGCGCGCCAAGTCCGAAACGCGGTGGCGAAAAAGTTGGAGCCCTCCCAGCACGAGGAGTGGGACCAGCGTTCCCAATAGCGCCTGGCCCACGTTCAATGTGTAAAACAGTTTTTCCCGCGCCATGTATTGCATCAATTGGAAACCCTCCTCCGCGGAATACACCCGGTGAATCCAGTCCAAGCCTTCGATGGCCGCGTCCACCACCAAAGCGTAAAACAAAAACATGCCCATGACGTCGAGACAGCGCATATCCACCGTGCGACGGCGGATCCACGTCAGGATCATGTAATTCAACACGCACAACGCGATGCCCGACACCATCGCCGACATGATGAAGATGATGGGCATGAGGACATTGCCCCACCACGGATTGGCTTTTACCGAGCCAAAGATGAAGCCGACGTAGCCGTGCAGCAGAAACGCCGAGGGAATGCCCACGATGGACAGAATATGGCCGATCTTGTGATCCAGTTTCACCGATTGCTCCGACGTATCCGTGACGCCGACCGTAAAGAGGCGATAGAGCACTCCTTTGAAGCCACTGGTCGTTTTCGACCATTCGACCAGGTCCCGCCGATAATCAAACCAGAGTTCGAGCAACAGCACGGCCATCAGATACCAGGCATAAACAAAACCGAAAATGGCCATCGGCGAGGTAAGATGGGGCGTGATCATCACCTGATACGAACGGAACGGCTGCCCAAGGTGAAAGAGCAAGGGCAGCGGGGCGCAGAGGAGAAAGGCGAACGCGGTCAACATGGACAGGCGATAAACCGGCTCCAGTGCCTTCACATTGAAAACCCGCACCAACGACGCCATGATGAACGCGCCGGCCACCAACCCGGTAATGTAGGGGTAGAGCACGATCAACACACTCCAAAGCGGATGGTGAGTCGCCTCGTTGGGATACACGAAGCCCTCAAAGTGCGGCATCACTTCCACAACGACGTTGGTGATTTCTCCACTCATGGCTATTGCACCTCCCGATCCGCTCCCGCATAGAGCACGCGCGGTTCAGTTCCCAAATGCGCTTTCAAAGCCGAGACGCGGTGTTTCGCGTAAAACTCCTGGATGGGGTCATTGGGTATCGGATTCTTCAAGTCGCCGAAAATGCGGGCCTGCGTCGGGCAAACCTCCACACAGGCTGGCTGCAAACCGCGCGTGATGCGGTGGTAACAGAGGGTGCATTTTTCCGCCACCTTGGTGACCGGGTTCAAAAAGCGGCAACCATAAGGACAGGCCTGGATGCAAAAGCCGCACCCGATGCAATACTTCGGATCAATCAACACCGCCCCGTCGGGCGCATCAAATGTCGCTCCCACCGGACAGACCTGCACGCAGGGCGAGTGATGGCAAAGATTGCAGAGCTTGGGAACAAAGAAGGAATGTTGAATGTCCTCCTTCGCCACTGGCAACTCCGGGTAGCCACGCATTCCGCCGTTCGGCGAGTCCACGTGCGTCTGGCCGCGCGCCTCACCCGAACCTGGCTTGGGTTTCTCGATGACATAGCGCTCGACCCAGGTGCGAAAATAAGGTCCCTCCGGCACTTTGTTCTCCTTCTTGCAGGCCTCCACGCACGAACCGCACCCAATGCATTGGTTGATGTCAATCGCCATCACCCATTTGTGCTTGGTAGGGTCGTAACCCTTGGGCGCATTGCTGGAGACAAGCACTTTCTGGACAGCGGCCTTGGCGGTCTTGACCACCGGCAGGGCGGCCAGTCCGGCGGCGAGGGCGCCCAGCCTGCCGAGGACATTGCGACGGGAAAGGGGATTGCTCATGGGACCTCCGAAGGGGCGTGGGGAACATGACACTCGGTACACTTGTCACCCGGGTAATGCTCCTTGGGGTTGATTTGTTTATGCCACTTGGGGCGTGAAGGATTCGCTTCGTGACATTTCACGCAATGACTGTAGTTGAGCACCTCCATCTTCACATCCGGATTGTCCACGTGCGCCTGACCGAATCCGTGACACCCTTCGCAGGAAAGTGTTTTGTGTTCAAATCTGGCGAGCAGTTCGACCTCGTCCGAATGACACTCCGCGCAGGCTTTCTGCCCGGCCAGAGAGATGGGGTGACTGGCGATCTCCATCAACGCGGCGCCGCGATAGAAACCGTATTGACCAAATGAAGCCGGCGTTAGAAGAAACTTGGCGACCATATAACTCCCAACGATACCGACCGTCAGCAGCACCAACCGCACAACCTGTGGAGGCATTTTCGTTAATTTCATAACGGCACCGCACCAATGTTTGCCATGATTGGCAGGCTGGTTTGGCGGTGCCACAGAGGCCGGTCCCCTGTGGCACACACGGGAGGCTGCGGTTTACTGTTTCTTGAACTTCCGCATGTAAGCCACCACCGCTTTGATCTCGGCATCTTTGATGCCTTCGACGGGCTTCATCAGCACCTTGCCATCCTTGTCCTTGAATCCTTCCTTGATGGCCTTGAAGATTGCTTCGTCTTTGATGGCTTCCTGGACCTTCGGATCGGTGTAATCCTTGGCCCCCATCTTCTTCCCCATCTTCGTTTCCCCCTTGCCGTCAGCCCCGTGACACTTGGCGCATTCCTTGTCGTAGATTGCCTTGGCGTCTTGGGCCTGCACCACCAACACCGGCAAAGCCAGCGCGGCCACTATCATTGGAATCACTTTCTTCATGGTTCGTTCTTTGTTTGCGTTGTTGCTTTGCGTTGCTTCGGGGCCACCCTGGTCACCGGGATACAGCCTGCGCTGTAGTCCACTGGCCCGAAAACCTCTTGCCCGGTTCTTGACCCGACCACCTCAACTCCGGCGACCGGCACACCAGCGGGGTGCTTTTGGAACACCCCACCGGCGGGGAGTTCGGTGCCGCTCACTCACGGCACCATCGTTCTGGCCAGGACCTATTTCTTGAAACCGCGCATGTACTTGACGAGCGCCTTGATCTCGTCGTCCGACACACCCTCCGCCGGCTTCATAAGCTGCTTGCCCGCCTTGTCCTTGTAACCTTCCTTGATCGCCTTGATTGCCTCCTCATCCTTCATTTCCGCCTGCACCTTGGCCGTGGTGTAATCCTTGACCCCCAACTTCTGGCCCATCTTCGTGTCGCCCTTGCCCTCTTTGCCGTGGCACTTGGCACATTCCTTATCGTAGATCGTTTTGGCATCTGCCGCATAGGCCGCCATAGCTGACCCGATGGTCAGCATCACTGCGAACGTAATAATTTTTTTCATCATCTGTCTTTCTCTGTGTTGTTGTCTTCTGTCCGAGCACCTTGGGGCGCGTTTCAGTCTTCGCGGTGAGCATGGTTCAAGGGTTGCCTGCGCACTACCCCTGTCTTGCTCAATGCTTCGCATTTTTTGCTTTGTTGATCCGCCGCCGAATGACGGCTCAAGCCCCAAGGCTCATCAACCGCTTGCGAGTGTAGGCAATTAAACCGCCCGCATCAATGATCGCCTGTCGCGACTGCGGCAGCGGCACGACGGCATACACCCGACCCGTGCTCGTATTGACGATCCCTGCCTCGCTTAACTTCAAATCGTCACCCACGTTGGCCTCAATGCCGGGACAGGCTACCACGCGCAGGCCGAGATTGATGGCGTTTTGGAGAAAAATGCGAGCAAAGCTCCGCGCCACGATGACAAGTTCGTGGCCCTTCAAGCAGGAGACCGCCTGCTCGCGCGAAGAGCCACAGCCGAAATTGTGTCCGGCCAGCAATACGCTCCCAGCCGGGAACTGCCCGGCTTGGAGCTTTCCGTTGAACGCCGTATCGTCAGCAAACGCGAACTGCGGCGTCTCGTTCGGGAGCACTGTGGCCATGAAGCGGCCCGGATAGATCACGTCTGTCGAAACATCATCGCCGACCCGGTAAACCACGGTTGCCATAAACAAGTTCAATTGTGAGTTGGTCTGACTGCTCGTTCGCCACTGTTGGCCGAAGCTCGTCCCAATTGATGCTGGTTGGGATCGGTGATCACGCCGGTGATGGCCGAGGCGGCCGCCACCGCCGGCGAGCAGAGGTAAACCTCCGAGTTGGGGTTGCCCATGCGGCCCTTGAAGTTCCGGTTTGTGGTGGAGAGCGCCGTTTCGCCGTCGCCCAGCGCACCTTCGTGGATGCCGAGGCACGGGCCGCAGCCGGAGTTCATGACGACTGCGCCCGCCTGCATGAACGTGCCGACGTAGCCTTTTGTGAGCGCTTGACGGAAGATCTTTCCCGAGGCCGGAAAAATCAACATGCGCGTGCCAGACGCAACTTTCTTGTCCTTCAAGATCTTGGCGGCGATGGCCAGATCATCGAGCCGGCCGTTCGTGCAGGAACCGATGACAATCTGGTGAACCTTCTTCCCGAGGACCTGGTCAATGGGTTTCACGTTGTCCACCGTGTGGGGAGAGGCGATCTGCGGCGTCAGCTTGGCCACGTTGATTTCGACCACTTGATCGTAAGTCGCGTCAGCATCCGGCTTCACGGACTCTATCGGCTCGGCCACGCCGGCTTCCTCGCGGAGGTAACGCTCGGTCTCGGCATCCGCCGGCACGATGCCGGCGGTGGCCCCCGCCTCCACGGACATGTTGCACAACACCAGCCGACCGGAAGTGGACATCTGCTCAATGGTGGGTCCGTGAAACTCCAGCACCTTGAAGTTCGCACCCTGCGCGGTGAGTTTGCCAATGATGTGGAGGATCAGGTCTTTCGGCCCGACGAATTTCTTGAAACGCCCCTTCACGACAATCTTGATGGTCGCGGGCACTTCGATGTTCACCGCCGCGCCCAGCGCCCAGACGCTGGCCATTTCGGTGGCGCCGATGCCAAAGGCGAACGCGCCCAGCGCGCCGTGGCTGGTCGTGTGCGAATCCGTTCCCACAATCACCATACCGGGGCGCACGTAGCCGTTCTCGGGCAGGACCTGGTGGCAGATGCCGCCCACGTCGCCGCGGATACCGTGGAACTTGCTCACGCTCTGCGCGCCAACGAACTCGCGCACCTTTTTCTGATTGGTCGCGGTCTTTGGCGATTCCGCCGGGACGCGATGATCGAAGATTACAGCCACACGGCTTGAGTCCCAAATCTTCGGCGTGAGGTTCGTGCCTTTGTAAATGTCGTTGAACTGGTTGATGACGAGCGCGGCGTTCTCGTGCGACATGGCGAGGTCCACTTTTGGCTCCACCACGTCGCCGGCCTTCACCGAAGGCAGGCCGGACGCCCGCGCCAGGATTTGTTCTGCTACGGTCATGCGCATAACATCGAAACACCAAACACCAAACTCCAAACACCAGAGAAATCCCACACAACAAGCTTCAAACCGCGACCGGCAGTCCGTTGGACGTTTGAACTGTGAAGTTTCTTTGGTTTTTGGTGTTTGGTGTTTGGTGTTTTCATCCCACAATCTTCTGCTCGCCCCTGTATTTGTCCTCCAAACGCTGCTTGGGAAGATATTTGTCCTCCAGTTTCCTGTATTGCTTCAGTCCAACAAAATCTGTGAACTCCTCAAACGACGAAACCCATTGCGTCTGGCCGGGCAACGTGCCGGTGGGCGACGCCTTGAGCGCCTTGAAGAAATCCGTCAGCGCCTTGTGCGCGACCATGCACGAGGCGACCGGGATCGAGACGCGCCCCACGCCCATCTTCGCCAGCTCGGGAATCGGCACCAGCTCGGTCTTCATGCCGGAGATGGCGTCCATGAGGTTCACCGAGAGCGGGCCTTTGAGCGCCTGGATGGCCTTCGCGATGTCGGCCTTGGTCTTGATGCCGTCAATGAACGCGAGGTCCGCGCCGGCGGCGAGATAGAGATTGCAGCGGCGGATGGCTTCGTCGAGGCCCAGCACGCTGAAGGCGTCGGTGCGCGCGTTGATGATGAAATCCTTGTCCAGCCGGTCGCGCACGTCGGCGCAGGCGCGGACCTTGCCGGCCATTTCGTCGGCGTCAATGACCTCCTTGCCGGCCATGTGCCCGCAACGCTTCGGGAACACCTGATCCTCGAGGTTCAGGCCGGCGACGCCCATGGCGATGAGCCGCTCGGTGATGGCCGCGGCGTTGACCGCGTTGCCGCCTCCGGTGTCCACGTCCGCCATGACGGGGATGTTCACCGCCTGCGCGATGTTCCAAGTGATGTCGAGCACGTCCTTCATCTGGACGAGACCGACGTCCGGTTTGCCGAGCAATGCCGCCGCGAGGCCGTAGCCCGAAATCTGGATGGCTTCGAAGCCGCAGGCCTCGAGGACTTTGGCGCTCATCGCGTCGTGGCAACCCACGACCGTCACCGCGCGCCGTTCCAGGATGGCTCTCCGCAAGACGGTGGTTTTCTTCATGTAGGTGTTCTCTGAAATCTCAATTCAACGAGCGACGACGCCAACGACCTGCGACTGCAGAAGCCGCGAGCAAATTCCCCTGAACCGCCCGACTGCCGAGCGGAACTGGCGGTTAGGCCGATAGTTGTTCATGCAAGAGTGGTAAACCGGTAACCTGTGCTAGCTGTCGGCTGTATGTCCGACATTCCTCTGGCGGCTCGGTCTCCGTGCCACCACCAAATCCCTGAACAACCATGAACTTGCCAGAACCGTGCAATAGCCCAACTTGCCAACTTATGTCATCGTCAACGCCCAAGCGCCGTTGTTCGACACCACGAAAAGAAGCTAAAGAGAACTCGTGCTGGCGAACCGTCATACGACCAAACAACCGCCAGATACGAACGACACGCGTAGTGAAAAGCTGCGTCTCCACAAAAACGCAGAACAAGGCGACAACCGCTGCGCTGAACGCAAACCAAAGAAGCGCCGCGATGCCTCTCATGCCCAGATGCCACAGTCCCCATCCGAATGCGCAGAATATGGTCAGCAGGAAAAGCCAAGTCCACCTGCTGTGGCCAAATTTGAGAACCACTGGCTGCTCTGCTGTTGGAAGTTGTGTCGTCATTGGCTAATCGACCTGGCATTCAAATTCAACGACGCCGGCGGTCCTAGCTCGCCCGCGCCCGCTCTAGTTGACAGCCACACTTTCATCAGAGTTTTGCCGCAATGGCCTTCGCCATGTCGAGCGTGGAATCCTTGCCGCCCATGTCGTAGGTGCGGATTTTGCCTCCCTGGATGACCGCCGCAGCCGCGCGCCGTTCCAGGATGGCTTTCCGCAAGACTTTGCTTCGTTTCATCTTCGATGTGCTCGTTTCAAAATGGTGCGACGCTCGCCCTCACCCCGACCCTCTCCCCCGGGGAGAGGGAGAAACATCCGCCGCTTTGTTGAAATGGCGCGTGTCGGAGTCCGGCTGGGTAGTTCACGAAAAAAAGAGTAGCGACGATGGCTGTTCCCTCTCCCATCGGATGGGAGAGGGTCAGGGTGAGGGTGGCTTTCATTTTTCCTGCGCTTAGAGTTTAGCCGCAATGGCCTTCGCCATGTCGAGCGTGGAATCTTTGCCGCCCATGTCGTAGGTGCGGACCTTGCCTTCCTGGATGACTGCGGCCACCCCTGTCGGCCACTCGTGCTGCGTATAAAATGCCCCACTTGTGCGTGGAACAACCGCCTCGGCGTGCGCTCGATGCCGGCTTGGCCGAGCTTCGATCCTCCGCATGGTACTGTCCAGTGCATCACCTTGTTGGCGAGAGTATGTCCCTCATTGGAAGGCGCAATTTCAAACTTTGCCACGCGAGCGCGCGTGCGTTCCCCATTGCCGAAAACCCAATGATTCAGGCCGCAGCCAGCAGTTCGGCCCGGCGCATGACTTCGAGGCAAGCCCGCCCGGAGTGATACGGACCTTTCCACTCGCTGACCTTGGGCAGGTTCAAATCGGGTTTGCCATCCGGATTGATTCGCCAATACCAGTCGCCGTGGACGCGATCCGCCAGATGTTGTTCGATGAAGTCCCAAATGCGGCGCGCGGCCTCGAGATATTTCTGTTCGCGACTGAGTTGGAAGGCGTTTAGGTAGCCGACGACAGCCTCGGCTTGTGGCCACCAATCTTTCTTGGGATCCACCACCTTCCCACTCTTGCCCTCGTAGCCCAGACCGCCGTCGGAGGTCATGCCTTCAGCCAACGCCACCTCCGCCATCCGCAAGGCGATGATTTCCACTTCGCGCAGAAGTTCCGCGTCGCCCAACGCTTCCGCGGCCTCGCATAGCAGCCAGCTCCCTTCTATGTCGTGACCATAGGTGTAGTTGTCCGAGAGCACGTTCCACGACTCGTCAAAATAGTGATGCAAGTGATGGGTCCGAGCATCAAGAATCTTGTCGCGAAACACACGGATCATTTCGCGCAGTCGCCCGGCGAGACGCGGTTCCCTCCAGACACGGTAAAGCGACGTGAGCGCCTCCAAAACGTGCAGGTTCGTGTTCATGGATTTGCGGGCGTTGAGTTCCCCGCCCCCAACCTGCGCCTGCACGCCGGCGGATGACCAGTCGCGGCGGCGCGCCTCAAAGTAGCCGCCGTTTGCCGGATCATGGGTATGGCGCTCCAGCAGTTCAAACAACTCCCCGGCGCGAGCCAGCGCCGTCGGTGAATGGAAGGCGAGGTGGTATTCCGCCAGGGCGTAAAGGTAAAAGGATTGCCCGTAAACCTGTTTGGAATCATCTCGGACTTTCCCGGTGTCATCCAAGCGCCAGTAAGCGCCGCCGTGCTGCCGGTCCCAAAACCGCTCCATCACCCACTCCAGCGCACGCTCGGCCAGTTCGTGATACTGGCCTTCCTGCCGGACGCGATGCGCGGCAGCAAAAGTCCACAGAATCCGGGTGTTGAGGACCAGACCTTTGGGCTGGCGGCGGTCAGGCTTCAGGTCATTCGATAACCAACCCATCCAGCCGCCGTGCTCACGGTCCAGCGCCGGTCCGGACCAGAAAGGCAAAATGTGATCGAAAAGATGCGCCTCGCTGCGACGTTTCAGGTTGCTAACGATGGTCAGTTGGGAAGCGGAAAGTTTGCTTTTCATGGTGGGGTGTCGAGGATGGAAGCAGTCACATGCGTCGTGTTCCCGATCGGGCAAACCGCCAGCCGGCCGTCGTTGGCGTCTGGTGCGCTTCCATTTGGAGGTGGTGCGGGCCTTGGGCAGCCAAGGGAATTGCCATGCAGGGATGATGGCGTGACGTAGCGGTGGCAAGTCAAGAATTACGATTCTACCCGCGCTTTCGGCGGGCGGCGCTGCGGATGAACTGCTGGTTACTTGCCCTCAAACTGATTCAGTTCCGGCCAGATGCTGCGCATCTGCCAGGCGTCCAGCGCGAGCAGTTGCGCTTCGTTGCCGCGGGCAAACAGGCTGACGCCCCGGCTGTCTTCCTGCTGCGGATACGCGCGCAGCGTCAAACATTGCGTGTCGTTAATGAGGACCTCGACAATGCTGCGGTCAAGGAACATGCGCAGTCGCACCGGTTCGTTGTCAGGGAATTCCACTGGACCAACCTCCGGCGAACGCGCTTTGACGTTTGGCAACAACGAAGCCTGCGAGACATCAATCCCGACCTGACGGCGTCCCCGTTCGTACATGTGCATATAAACGGTGATGGTCGTGCGCTCGCGTCCATCCGGCGAACGCAGCACGTGGAGACCAAACTCCCGCGACTGCCGCGGATGAATGAGCGCGCTAATCTCCATTGCCTTGCCGGCAACGTTCGCCAGCACGACTTCATCATTGGCCGGGACTGTCAGCGACTCGACGCGTTGGTGATTGAAACGCAGCTTCTCAAGTTCTGGAACGGGGGCCATACGCAAACCGCTCTTGTCATCCAGCCAATAATGCCGGGGCAACGTCATGATGCCATACCACAACTCGCCTTTCTTATCCTTATACAGGTCGCCAGCGTCGGTCGTGTTCTCGCGGACATTGAAAATCGCCAAGTAGCGGCCGGAATTGTCAATGAACGCCGACGGCGCGTGCAGACTGCCCCGCACCCACGGGCCGTAGTTCATGCGTCCGTGCGACTCGGGCTTGAACCTGTGCGCGTCCCGGTCGTAGGTGCCGATGAGGTACTGCGCGGCACGTTTGTGACTGAAGAAAAGCAGCAGATGTTTTCCGTTGCCGATCGGCAGGAAATTGGGCACCGCGCCGTCCTCGCCCGGCTCCGTCCAAAACGCGCCTTCGATCAGATTGCCCAGATGCTCCCATTGCGACAGATTCTTCGAGCGGAAAATCGGATTTGCCATCTCGGCATCAATGCCGCGACGGCCATTCTGGTAAACGCCGGAAAGCATGTAGTAATAGCCGTCGTCCTGTTTCCAAATGCACGGATCAAAAACCCGATACGGCTTGCCCGCGGCGTCCACCGGTACGACCGGAATCACCGGGTTGTCCGGATGCTTTTCCATGTTCAGAAGCAATGGGTCGGTGCCGATGGCGATGCTGTTCCCTCGTCCTCCGCCGTAGTAGGTCGCGATCACCCGATCGGGTTCGACCAGAATCTGTCCACTGGCAACATTATTCTCGGGATCGTTCCGGATCGCCAGCGGCAAATCCTTCCAATGCACCAAATCATCGCTGTAAGTGTGGGCCCACAGCACCTTGGTTTCCCCTGCCGGATACAACTGGTAGAACATGTGGTATTTCCCCTGCCACTGGCAAAAGCCATTCGGGTCGTTGAGCAGTCCTTCAGGCGCAGAGAAGTGATACAGCGGGCGATGTGGATCCGCTGCGAATTTCGCGCGCGAGGCAGTGAAACGCAGCACCTCCGCGTTGGCCTTGAGCGACTCCAGTTGCTGCTCCAGCGTGGCCTGGTCCCCGTCCTGATTCGAACCGGCCCCTTGCGGCAGAAAGCTCGATGTTGCCGCGACGTTTGGGGGTTTAACGTCGGTCTGGGCAGTTGCGTCCCCTCCACTTGTGAGCAGACTAGCAGCGGCTAAGTATCGCAGTATTTGGAACATTTGAAGTGCAGTCCTTCATCGTGACTGCTGCCGCTCAGGCTTCACGAAAAAAACGTATGTGGAGGTGCGTGGGGGGGTGTAAATAATGCTGTACTGGATCATCAGTTCGTCGTTCGACGCGTCGTCGTCGTGCTTGTTGATGATGCAATTATGGCTGTAACCGTCGGGATGCCGCTTGTCCCCACTCACAATCACCCCGCTCTTCCAACGAATACCGTCGTCGGATTGGTAAATGACAAACCGACCACTGCCATCGCCGCTGTGCCCTGACCTTCCGTGGAGGTAGTACTTACCGTCAATGCTCGCCAGTTCGGGATCGCGTATCTTCTTGTCGAGATATGCCTTTTGCTGCTCACCCCACGTGCGGCCAGCATCCTGGCTAATACAGTAGTAGAAGTGGTTCTCGTCCTGAGTGACGTACGCTCCCGCCAGCAGTCGCCCATCCTTCATGAAGCACATGGCACCGTACCATGCGTCCTTCTGCAGGGGTAGTGTGCTGCTCCTACGCCACGTCTGCCCTTCATCGGTGCTAACATAAAGCTCGTGATAGCCATTCAAGCAGTCGAACAGGACATAGTTCGCGCCACCCGACACCGCCACCGCAGCCGGGTAGCCGATGGCCTCACTGGCTACTGGCGCAGGATCGGTCCAGGTTGCCCCATTATCATGACTTCGCATGACGCTGTTGCCTACTCTCTCCCCGTTCGCGAAATCGGTGAGAACCAGTACAGCAGTACCTTTCTCCGTCACAAGCCCCTCTTCGACCCACACCGGACGCTTTGGGTCTTTCTCATAAGCCTGACGAGAGTAAGGAAAGGGATGGTATTTATCCCACGTCTTGCCTCCGTTCTTGCTGAACGCGTACTCGCTCCAGCCGTCCACGTTGTGAGAACTGGTGTTTGCGTAGAATGCCACGATTGTTCCGTTGGCATACTCCATGCAAACCGGACCACCATGAGAACAGCGCAACTGTCCGTTGGACGGGTCGCGGAAATCCGCGATGACGTCGCCGAAAACGTCGTCACCAAGGGTGGCTATAGAATTATGAGCGTAAATAAGCGCCCCCTCGAAACCCTCCCGATCTTCGCTAACCTGTCGCTCTGAAGATTCCAGTTGCTGGTCGAGCGTTGTCTTTTCCCTGCCACGATCCGCGACTGCTACTTTCGCCAGATAGATGCTCGTCTTGTCTTCATGGCTGGAGTAATAGCTCATCCACAGGACGCCCGCGTGCCAGACCAAACCAGGGTAGCTGGTGTCCCCGCCAGACGGCAGATCCAGCGCCGGAGTCAGTCGGCCCGCTTTGGGATCAGCCCACCATAATCGGGTGATCCGGCTTTTCGCATAGTGCCGGCCCGCCGCGAGCCACCTGTCGTCGGGCAATTGAATCAACGCCGGGCCACCAACGGGCACCCCCGTTTTGTTCCAATTCCAATCAGTGTAGGGCGGCATCGATGTGCCGAAAAATGCCGGACCACTGGGCCGCAGCAGGCAATAAGCAGTGTCATCCTTGTCGAACACAATCGAGGTTTCGTTGGGATAATTCGTGATGCCAAGATTCTCCACCAACGTCTGGAACTTTCGCCCATCGGTGCTGCGGTAAAGTCGGATCTGGTTGTTCTCGGAAGTGTTGTAGCCGATCGAGTAGCAAACGCCCTGGTGCCAGGTCGCCGACCAAAGCCAGAAGTCCGGATCGCCTACCGTGACCGGTTTCGTCCAAGTAAAGCCGTCCTTGCTGAATTGCGTCGCCGAGTGGAACTTGTTGACGCCATTCACAACCACCGCGCGGCCGGTGATGAGCATCAGTTCATTCTCCGGCGTTACCGATAGATGGGGATCACGTACATCAAAGCCGCCGTCGTCGCTCAACAGTGCCACGGACTCCCAGCGTTCACCGTCGTCCGACGCAATCACACGCGCGCGGCCGGGACCGCCATCCACCGCATGGGTTTTGGCTTCGCGAAACGTGCAATACCATTTCCCGTTGAACCGGATGAGGCTCGTGAACGCGTTGTGCGGGGCGTCGTTCCAAATGCGCTTTACTGAAAGCAATTTTAATTCGCCAGACGCAGGAGTTTGACTCTGTGCAGAGCCAACGAGCAACGTGACACCGGCGAGAATACCGAAGCAGCGTAAGAGCCACGATCTGTTCGTGAGAGCACTGGAAGATTTCGTTTCTGGGGAGGCCATGGTTTGAAGGCACGAGGCCGGATGGAGGCGCTCCAGCAATCGTGAATGATGAAGTGGTGAGGTCATAGGCTCAGGGTTCGAATCGGAGGGAATAGAGGTCCGCGTCCTTCATCACAAACCGGAGCCGCACCGCTTCACCAGCCAGGCGCGACACATCCGCGCCACTCTGCCAGCGGACGACACGTGCAATGTCATCACCAATTTGCTCCCGCGCGTCAGCCAAAGTAAAACCGGGCAGCGCATTTCCGCTGGCGTCCTGCAATTCCACTTTCACGCTGCCGGCGGCGCTGGTGGCGAAGTTGATGACCAGTTCGCGCCCGGTGAATTTCAGCGGTTTTGTCAGCAGTTCGCCGCCGCGATACGGCGCATTGACCGAAGCAAAGCCATCCGTGCGCAGCGTATAGCGGATGATATGAGCATCGCGTTGCGCATAGTGCGCCTGTTTATAGAGCGACATTTCGGTTGGCCCGGTGGGCACGACGCCCAACGCGGTCATGCCCGCGCGCGACGCCCAGTTGCCAAGGTCCGGGCCGGGCCGGATGAACGCCTCCATGAACGTGCGCGTGTAGCGATGGCCGCCGCGGCTGCTCATGAACACCGCGTCCGCGCAATCGCTGGTGTAGCCTGGGTTCACGCCCAGCGCGACCGCCTGTTCGTCAGTGAGCGCCTTGCGTCCTGGCAGAAAGCGCATGGGGGTGGCGAGGTAGAGATGCGGCGCGCGAAAGTACGGGTGCGTCTGACTGGTGTACAGATGCTCGCGCGGTGTGTCGCCAAACGCCATTTCCACGGGCGCGGACCAGTCGAGAAAGTTGGTGGACGTGCTGCGGCTGATGGTGCGATAGCCGCGAAAATCTCCGCCGGTCCAAGTGCGAAAATACGCCACGTAACAATTCTCCGCATCGGACCAGAACGCGACGTTTTGCGAGTCGAACGCGCCTTGCTTCAGCACGGGTGCGTCGCGCAATTTCCGCCAGCGCAAGCCGTCGCCGGAAGCAAATGCCACCAATCCACTGTGCGCAGTGCCGGCCAGGGCTTTGAACTTTTCGGCAGCCGGAATGCCGGGTCGTGTATCGAGCAACGGAGAGAAGTTGTGCGAGAAGGGCGCGGCATGGGCGAGCACGACGTTGTTGCTGCGCGTGCCGAAGAGTTCGAACAAACCCAGGTCCGGCTTGGTCCACGCGATGCCATCCCTGCTTTCGGCGTAAGCGGTACATTCATTGGTCGAACCGTCGCGCCCGGCGGTGGCCAGACCGCGATAATACAGCCGGTAACGGTCATCATCTTTGATGACGGTGAAGTAACCGCTGAAGCCGCCTTCCCAGGGATGATCGAGCCGCAAGACCACACCGGCGGGCTGCGGTTCGTGCAGTTTCAATTGGGTGCCCTCCAACCGGTCAATCAGCCAGTCATCCACGAACAACTCCAGCCGGGAGCCGATTTCGCGAACTTCCATCGGCGCGGTTGATGAACTGGCAATCTGTGCAGCAATGAGGTCTGTCCGCGCACCGATCACGATGCTCGTGCCGATCAAGAGTGTCAGGATTCCCTTTTTCATGTTCGATTCAGACTTTTCACATGCGCCGCACATCGCTGCTGTTGTGGTTTGAATTTCGAACGAGCTTCGTCGCGTGTCCCAAGGATTACAATATCGGTTTGCTTGTGCCTTGAGGGTACAGCCTGTGCATTCAATAATCCGCAAGCGCGCTTCAGTATTTGCAGCAACGCCGCGAAATGATGGCACGACCGGTTTTGCACGATTGATTTTCCATTCCCCTATAATTCACCGCGCCGACGCCCGGGCCGCCTGCTCTTTTTGCGTTCGCAGGGCATGAGTCATTTCAATCAGTGGTTCGGCGGCAAGAGTTGCGGGTGCAAGCAATACCAGCGGTTCCATCAAGGCGGCGCCAGGAAAGGGACTGCTGGTCGCGCAATGCCATCCATCATCATCAGTCCAGATGAACATACCAACGGGGCCAGCGTGTTTGGCCAGACGGTTCCACGATGGCAATGACGGCGCATTGAAAGAAACCGCGCGGGCCGCCGTTCGATATGTTTCGTCAATCGCAAACCACGCCAGTCGCGGCAGCGACGCGCTCTGGCGCAGATCTGCATACCAAAAGCTACCCGCCGCCTCGGCAGCCAATCTCTTTCGCATCGCTTGGAATTCGGCTTGATCGAGAATGGAAGGCTCTGCCTTGCGGATCGAGTCGCAGGCGGCCATCACGGCTTCAATCCGACGGCTCACAATCAGATAGTCATCGCAGACACCCAGAACGACGGCCGAGCCAGATAGTTCGATCCGCCACATTGTCATTCCGGCGGAATCCAATTGCCGGGCATGCACGCCCGGTTGCGCGGATGCGGGGTCGGACTTGAGCAGCGCCAGCACCGGAGGCAGCCACGTTCTGAACTCGCCCGCGTCGCGCAACACATTCACAAACACCAATCCGTCGAGGCTGCGGCCTCCGACGTTTTGATCACAATAATAGGCCCACTGACCGCCCAATGCCTGGGTCAGTTTCATCCGTGGGTCGGCGCCGAGAAGGGTTTTGGCCAGGCGATTGCCTTCGTCCAACCGGATTGCGGCGGAAGAATCTGCCCATTTTAAGAACCCTTCCAACGCGGGCACGCCAATGTCTGGCCGGACCTGGAATGCGCCCACCAGGGATGCGGTCGCCGGCACTGCTTGCAGTAATTCGGCCACGATTGGGCGCGTATCGAACAATCGGGCCATACCCTGCCGTGGAGCGGACGCCAGGAGATTTCCCTTCGCCACCCATTGCCCGTCCTCGAAGCCGGCGCTCCAAAAGAAGCCAGCCACCTGGTCCAACGCCAGCGATTCCTTGCCTGCGCGCCATGGCCCGACGGCAAGCGCGGCGAGACGCGGAAGCGCCTGGGCGCTTTGCTCGACGACTTCGGGCAGCCGGGCCACGTTCACGTATCCCCAGATCGCGGGGATGTTTGTGTGATTGCTTGTTAGGGATTTGAAGGCGGGCAGATCAGCCAGCGCTTTTTCTGAAGGCGTTTTTTCCGAGGATGATTTGTCTCCCAAACTCACGCGCACGATTCCATTGCTGCTTTGCACGCGAATTGGCAAATTCAAATCGCGCCCAAGCTGATCAAGGAAACCCAGCCGCGCCACCAACGCATCCGCGTCGTCACGCACCCTGGAGATGAACCCCAGCCGGGCATAAGGCAGGCCATCCTTTTCGCGAACCATGCCCGCAAAGTAGAATCCGGTGGGGTAATCGCGCAAACCGAGCGCCAGCTTCCAAAGCCCATGCATCTGCGTGGCCATCCGCGGATTTTCCGAGTTCACGTAACTCAAAATCAGCGGCAGAACCTGGCGAATGATGTTCGCCGCCGGCTCGTCGGTCTCCCGATTTGAATGCAACCGCGCGACTTGCTCGCGAACCGCGTCCATGCCACTCCACCCAACGTAAACCAGCGTATCAGCGGGAATCTGACAAGCCAACGGAAGGGCCTCCACGGAAGCAAGCTGGCCATCATCCTGGGACGATGCGACCGTTTGCTCGCGGGCAACTCCTGCGGACACGGAGGATTGTTTCACCAGAGCCAATGCAGCCAACCAGCAAACCGACAGGTGAATAAACTTTGTCATCCTATGCCTTCGCGTTGTAATGCAGGGTGATGTGGGGTGAAAGGGTAAACCTGGATCGCGCGTGGAAGACATCCTTGTTGCCTTCGCCCTGCGTTTGACCTTGCTCGAGGCCGGCAACAGCATCACCGGGAGAATCGCTATGATGGCAATCACCACCAGCAACTCGATCAAGGTGAAACCGTCTGCCGGACGGTTGTTGTGCTCAGTCCTCATATCATCCAGTCAAGTTGGATTGGCAGATCACGCTTTCAGGGAGAGTTCATTCAGTTGGCTTGCGTGATGCATCCAATGGAGTTGTGGTTTCTGTCTTTGTCGGGCCGCAGTCGAACTGTCCGTTTAGATTCGGTCCGCCCGCAGCAGTAAACCCCATGCTGGAGCCATTGTCCGATTGACTGACCCAGAACGAATAGAGGCTGCCTCGTTTGAGATGGAAGCGGAACCTGACTGTCTTTCCGGCCAGCGCCGAGATATTCTCGATTCCTCGCCATCGCGCCATGACTGAGGTTGAGTCGGTCGTCATCGGGATGCTTTTATCGAGCGTGAACGGCGGGATGATTTGCCGGGCTTCATCCAACGCCTCAACGCGCAACTCACCCGCAGCCGTGGCGGCGTTTAAGAACAGGTGCGTTCCGGTGAATTTCACCGGGCGAGTGGTCAGTGTGCCGGTCGTGTCCGTTTCCATGGAGGCAAATCCATCGCGGCGCAGGATGGCGAGACCGGTGCCGCCGCCGGCATCCCGGTTTGCCGCCGACCCGGTGCGACCGCTGACGTAGAAGTAGAGATTGCTTCCGACAATCAAACAACAACCACCCGCCGACTGCACGTTGCCCCAATTCCAATCTCCTGTTCTTTCCGAAACTGGAATGAATGGCTGCCGCCACGGACGATCCCAATGAAAACCGTCGCGGCTGAATCCTACGAAAATGGAGTTTGGCTTGGGCCGGCCCGTGGGAACGTTGTTGTCGCCGCGCCAGATGGTGAACAGGCCGAGCAGGAGGCTCTCGTAACCGACGGCATCAAGGTTGTAGAGTTGCGGCGTCACGTTCAAATCGTCACGCAATGGGTCCAACCGGTCGGATGCAATCCACAAAACGGGTTCGTCGGCGCGCGTCCATTGCGGCCCCTCAACCAGATCGGTCACCTCCCAGTAACGACGGGCACGTACATTTTCCCACTTGGTTTTCAAGCTGTAGCTCCAGACTTGGCGTATGGGATTGTAAAAGACCGTCGTCCGGTCTTCCGCCGGCGCCGTTCTCAAAACCGGCGGCCCCCAGTGGATTCCGTCAGCAGAAAAATGCACGGACAATCCCCAACTCTTTCCGTCGTAGTGCGAGCGAAACATCTTGTAACGCCGCCGGGCGTCAGGCTCCCGCGAATCCAGCCAGACGGTCGAAGAATCGCGCTTGTCCGGCTGCACAACATTGGTTTCCGGCTTGACGTCGAGCGACGGTTTTTCCCATTCCAAGCCATCCTTCGAAGTCGCATAGCTCGTGGAATGTGCGTAGCCGCTCATATACCACATTTTAAAAAGTCGGTCGTGGTCGTCGTACCAAACGCCGTCGCTGAATGGCATCGCCATTGGCCCCCTGCCCTCGATTTCCCAAGGTTTGTCCGGCTTCAGCACCGGGTTGTTGGTATAAAACTCGACGGCGTGAAACACGCGCTTCAAGGTGGTGCTTTCAATCAGAAAGTCGTCCACAAAGAGCTGGCGGCCCACATCAATCGGAACAACCGGCGGTCGCTCGGTCAGGTAGGGAACCAACATCGGTTCACGACCGCGAAAGGTCGAAGTCGGCGGCGATACAAAACGCGGGATGCCATTGAAGAGCAAAACCGGGGAATCCGAAGCCGACGGCTCGGCGTCAACAAAGTTGGGCGGCAATACCGCAAGCATTACAGCCCACAAGGCGAGTGGCCGCCGAACCCGGCACGATACCGCTGCCGGGATGCACAAAGAGGCGTCTGCGCCTTTGGTCACTCCTGTCATCTCAAGCATCCGAAGACAGCGCTTCAACAAACCAACCGACAGGAGAAGCGAGTGAGCAGCATTCTCACAATTGCGCTTTCCGCGTAGCCGCCAGCATGAGGCGGCGGAAAGCCTCGAAAAAATGCCCTCATTCACCTCGTTACATCGGCGGCTACGAGTTTTGAAACCATCTCCAGTCAGTTATGCCTCCGCGTTGTGATGCGTGGTAATGTCGTATGGAACAGCAAAGCCTGTTCCCTGGTGAAAACATCCTTGTCATCTGAAACCGGCGCTCTGCTGGTGTTCCCATCCTGAGCTCATCGGGCGTTGATCAACTCGTAATCCTCATTCACCAGATGTTGCGTGGGGGCTCGCGCCGTCGGGGCGCGCATAACGGCGCTGTTCACATGACCGTCCGCGAACCCGAGGTTCAAGTTGTATCCATCACGCTCGCTGTGAATCTGGGTATGGCGAAAGTGAGCCGGCGAATTGCCGATGGTGTAGTACTCGGGGAACACGATGGTAAAATCGCCGCCCATGGCCAGCCGCGAAGGCCGGAATATCTGGCTGAGGTTGGCGTTAAACAAATTGACCCGGGCACTGACCGCAAGGATGGGATGGGCGGGCTGGCTGGCATCATAGAGGAACGCGTTGTACAAGTAACTGCTGCCATAGCGATCAAAGAAGCTGACTCCGTTATCCAAACCCGATCCAGCGCCCGGCCGGTAACCTTTGCGATCAAGGGGACATTCGGCCACAACCTGGCCGAGATAGGGCTCCAAGATTCGCGGGTTGTTGTCGGGTGGGCCCCACAGGTTGCTGGTGCGCTTGCCGAAAATGTACGCGCGGTTATTCCAAGCCAGACTCTCGGGGTTGGCTTTGCTGGCAGTAGAAGTGTAGCTGGGAAACAGATCGTTGTGGTCCGAAGTATAAGTGGTGGCGGCGATGGCGAGCTGGCGCAACGCGGAACTGCATTGCGTGGTCATGGCCCGGCGCTTGGCCTTGCTCAAGGCCGGCAACAGCATCGCGGCGAGAATGGCGATGATGGCAATCACCACGAGCAATTCAATCAGTGTAAAACCACCCGACGGACGGTCCTTGGTCTCAGTCATCATAACACCCGGTCCATCAAAACTGCGCGGTCGCTTTGTCTGAAATCGCTCATGCAGCCGCGAGGTGAATTTGCCGGTTTGAGCGGTAACCACCCACCCAAACCGGCCTCAACCCACCGCAAAGCATCAAGGCTGAACGAGCCGGAAGAACAGGTTAGCCGGCCCAATGGTCACGCTCACGGGACTCGATTGGCCGTTCGGGACATCGGTCCAGCCTGCGGGATTCGTTGCATCAGGATTCTGCTGCAACACGAATCCCGGGGCGCTCCAAGACAGCACGAGCGTGTTGCCATCCCGCATGAATTCGAGCAGAGGCGCTTCGATGACCGGCTGGAGCGGCACGGTGCGTACCGTGATGTCATCAAGATAATAGACCGTGCTGGCAATCGCCGTCCCGAAGAACAGCCGGTCTATGATGTTATCCGGCGTGCCGAAGGACGGAATCGCCATCCACTCGCCGTCGTTGACCCGGCCCCGCGCGGTGGTTCCATTCCACTCCAGATTGAACTTGTTCCACTGGTTGGGTGGTACCGCCAGACCGGGGCCATTCCACACGCCATCGTAGGCCCGCCAGCCAACAAAATCCCAGCCCGCGGTATCCCACGCGGCCAGTTTCCCAATACCATTCCAGAGCAGTTGCGTGGTGTTGTTGAACGTGGCGCCGCGGGCCAGACCGACGGCGGCCACATTGTTGTCTCCGCCCGGAGTCCACAAATAGAACTCAATGTCCAATCCCGTTTCCCCCGCCCGGAACTGACGGCTGCCGAACAACGCGCTCAAGGTGGGAGTCCCGCCCGAGGCCAGACGATCAATTGCCAGATAGTTGTTTCCCGCGTAGGCGGCGTCGGGACCACCCGCAAACGGACCGGTCATCACTTCCACGAAGAATGAGGTGGAGACGTAGGTGCCCACTTCCGGATCGTCCGCATTCGGCGGGCCCGCCACGGGGCTGTTTTCAAACCCGTCACGGAACAGAACCAGCGGCAGCACCGGCAGGAGGCCGGTTTCATACCGGACCACAGACCAGCGCGTCTCCGCCAGACCACTGCCGGAGGAGAAAGCGTCTCCAAACAGGAAACGTGGCGCCGCGCCCGTGCCGTCGGGAACTTCGCTACGGAGCAGCGGGGCCGGGGTGAGGTTGATGCCGTTGACATACACTCGCACCCCACCTTCGCCCCCGCCCGCAAGCGGATCAAACAGCATTTGGTAGGTGTTATACTGCGCCGGATTGACCGGCAGCGCCGTATCCAAACGGGTTTCACCGCCCGGCGTCAGGATATACACGCCCGCGGGAGGCAGACCACCACCCCCAACACTGAGACGGATGGACCAGATGCTTTGACCGTCATAGACGGTGATCTGCGCATCGCTCGTTGAGGACTGACTGACCACCCTGCCACGCGCTGTGGCGGTCCAACCGCGCGGATCCATCAGATGATCGAGTAGCAGCGGTAGGGCATAGTGCGCCTGCTGACTGGTGCTGGTCCCAATCCTCCAGTATTTTTCGTCGTCTTCGCCGCTGCCCACCGTGGGGACGCCATCGGCCACCAACTCGAAACCGCTGGCGGTGGGATCATCATTGCCGGACGTTTCCACAAACGCAGGTTCCGGCACCGAACTCAGCCAAGCGCGAATATCATCCAGATAATACACCGTGCCGCCGCCGCCGCTCCGGGAGTGGACTCCTTGAATTGTGGTTACGGGCGGCACCCGCACGGCGCCAACGCCATCGGCGGTGCGAACCACAACTTGATCACCGCCCAAGACGTATTCCACTTCAAACTTCATCCATTGGCCCGGGGTATGGAACAACCCAGTATCAATGTGCGATGTGCCGTCATAGACCGTGATCTTGTAGCCGTCGGCCACGCCCCAGAATGTCACCTGATAGAAGATGGTGGCCGTTCCATTGTGCATCATGAATTGGGGCAGGCCGGCTTCCCAGTAAATCCACGCCTCCACATGGATGCGGTCCCGGTTTGCGGCCGTGGCGGTCGAGGTGAACAACGGATAAACGAAGTCCAGCCGCGTGCCGCTGGCGGGCCGGTTTAGATACAGATGCTGCGTGCCGCTTCTTGCCGGGGGCTGGTCGGTATCCGTTACAACGGCGGCGGTCCCGGTCGCAAGATAAGAACCAACCTGCGCCGGACCAGGCACGACACCCACGGCGCCGGCCTCGAAGTCATCACCAAAGACTTGCCAGCGAACCGAAGGGGGAATGGGACTGCGCGCCGCCGGATGCACTCCGGTTTCAAACCGAACCTCAGCCCAGCGGGTTGCGGAGGCCGAACCCGAGGCAGTGCTGTTATCACCGAAGCGGACTTGGGGCGAAAGCGCGCCGGCCTCGGGAACTTCGGCGCGGGTGATCGGTTGGGCGGTCAAGTTGAAGCCATTGACGTAAACCCGAACCCCGCCGCGTTCCTCATCGGCGATTGGATCAAAGATCATTTGGCAGGTGTTGTAATCGGACGGCGCCACCGGCGTGTCCGCACTGTCCAACCGCTGGAGGCCGGAGGACGTACGCAGATAAAGGCCGCGTTCGGGGAGCCCGGTCGCACCGGAACTCAACTGCAAGCTCCAGACGCTTTCGGAATCCACCACGGTGAGTTCCGCGTCCGCCGGGGCGCCGTCCACCAAGCGCACCATTGCCGTCGCGGTCCACCCAGCGGGAGCGGCAAAGTAATCCTGGGCCACAGCGGCTTGATAAGCCGCCCGGCCATTGGCAGCCGCCTCGATCTGCCAATGCGCAACGCCATCGTCGCCCGGACCGGTGGCCGTCGTCCCTTCTGCGTCGAGGACAAAACCGTTCCCGGTCGGGTTCTCGCTGCCGGAAGTGACAATGGCAGGCAATTCGGGGAACGGGGTGGCAACAACCGTGATTTCATCCAGATAATAAACGGTGCCGGCGATCAGTGTGGAGAAGAAGACCCGGTCCACCAGATTGCCAGGCGAACCGAAGCGTCCGATCGGCATCGGGTCGCCGTCGTTGACTTTTCCGGTAGCCTTAAGCCCATCCCAATGAATCTGGATTTTGTTCCAAGCCTCGGAAACCAGCGGCGTTCCGGGACCGTGCCACTGTCCATCGTAATAACGCCAGCCCAGAAAATCCCAGCCTTCCGTCCCCCAGGCATCCAATTGTCCAAATCCGTTCCAGAGGAGTTGGGTGGCACCATCAATCGCGGTGCCGCGGGAAAGGCCGGCCACGGCTCCGTTATTGGGTACGTCGGCCACCCACAGATGAAACTCAATATCAAGCTTGGCGCTGTTGGCAGCCAGTGCGCCACCTTCGAACAGGGCGCTGAGCGTGGGTGTGCCTCCTTTTGTGCGATCAATCATGGCATACTGCTCCCCCGCATACGCTCCCGCGGGACCGCCATCAACGGGGCCGTCCAGCACCTGGACGAAGGTGGAGGCCGCAGCATAACTGCCCACCTCAGGATCGGTCGCACCGGGCGGGGGCGTATTGACCGTTTGAATCCACAGCGCACCCTGCCCCAACCGGGCCAGAGCGGAATCGGTAACCGCTGAAACCCGACGATGGACAACGCCGTCTTGTGCGCCGTCCCCAGCGAACTTATCAGTGATGGTTTCGCCGCTGTCCCCCTCGAAATCATAATAGACCGCCAATTCACCTTCTGCTGGGGTAACGAGTCCGATGGCGCTCTGCGTAACCAAAGCTTGAATCTCCGCGGCACTTAACGCGCGTCCCAGCACCAGGACATTATCCACATAGCCGATGAGTTGTTCGTTGGCAGTACCACCGGTGTCATGAGGGTCTTCGCCAACACGCAAGTCCTGGGTCATCGCCACCGGGCCGCTTCCGGCGATGCCAGAGGCCACCGCTGTCCCGTTGAAGTAGATGGTTACCTGACCATCGTCGTAAGTGACCGCATAATGATGGTAGCCAGGATTGTTCATACCCGCCGGTGGCGATGGTGTGACGGTGACGACGTTGTTGATGATGGCCCGGATCCCAGTAATCGAGGTGCCGCGCGGGTCCATATCAAGAATCAGGCGATCGGCCATGACACCGCCCGAACCCCGGTAACTGCTGAAGAGGCGAGTGAAATCAGCCGGCACTTCCCGGTTGTCCACGTGGATGGCCAGCGTGAACGCGGCGCCGAGCGACATCGTGCCGGGGATTTCCAGCGTGCTAAAGGGCGGCATGGCCAGCGCTGGCGGACCGGCCTCACTGTTCTCGAAGCCATCGTGGAATAGCACGACCGGATCGGGGTTGGGTTGGGCTGAGAGGGGGCCGAGGGGACAACAAGCAGTGACTGCGACCGCAAGGAGGGACAACGGACGGAGTGTGATCATACGTTTCATAACGGTTTGATTCTTATTCGCCAACAACCAAGGTGAACGATGCGACTTTACGCCGGCCCGCCCGCGGCCCAAAAGGAGTTTTTACTTGCCTCTTTTGGGAACATGTTGAAGTGCGAACACTGAGGCGGATCGCGCGGCAGAGTACTTAACCCAGCGTGCGCCCTTTGATGAAGGTCGGCATGATGGTGTAATCCTTGATTTGCGTATCGCCTTGCACAATGCCCATCACCACGCGCGAAATCTTCGTCGCCAGGGCTTGGTGGCTGTGCGAATAACGCGCCACGCTCGGCACCACGTCTTCCAGAAAGGAATCATCGTCCCGCGAAATCAGTGCCACGTCCTGCGGCACGCGCACTCCAGTGCTCAACAAATGCCCCAATACGGTCAGCACATGCCGCGCCCTTGAAATGAGAAAGGCAGTCGGCGGCTGTGGTCGCGAGAGCAGATGGTCCACCCGGGCACAAATACTGGCCACACTGCCGTCGTGCTCCTGCACGCTCCCCACCACCTCCGGCAGCTTGGCGTCAGCCACCGCCCGGCTAAAACTGGACATGGTAATCAAATCACCAGCCGGACCGGGCGCGGGAGTCAGCAGCACCAGGCGGCGATGGGCGCGGGATATGAATTGGTTCACCGCATGTTGACACACTGCGGCGTAATCCCGGTCCACCGCCGGCAGCCGGATCCCCTCGTAACAGGAGCCCACCACCACACACGGCAGCTCGCGCGTGGCAAACCATTGCTGCATGGACCGGGTGGGACCGAACAACACCCACCCGGCTGGCCGCATCGTTTTGGTCAGACTTTCCAGTCCGTGATTGCCGCCACCCCGATACGGCGCCCGGCTGACATGCGTCTCCAGCACATAGCCGGCCTCGGTCAAATGCTCGCGCAGGCGGTTGATGAGGTAGATCGCCAGCGGATTGAGCGATTCCGGTGGCAGGGGCAGCAGCGTCAGCACCCGGTTGCTGCTGCCAGCGCCCGGCGTCGCCCGGCGATCCGCAATCCGCCGCCGCCGCCCCTGGCTACACTTGATGAACCCTTTTCGGCCCAGTTGTTGCAGCGCGGCCCGCAAGGTCTTGCGGCTCACGTGGAGTTGCGCGCACAATTCATGTTCCCCGGGCAGCCAGGAGGCCCAGCGGCCCGATTCAATTTCTTCGACCAGCACAGCCGCGGTCTGGGACACCAACGACACTTTTTGCGGTAAGCGGTTCATCTTACTTGGAACAAGGAATCGTCGGCCACTTCACTAAAGTCATCCCCAGTTATCACACCAAATATCCACTTCAGCAAGAAACATGTCTCCGCAAGAGGCAAGTGAAAACTGCTTTCGGCCAGACTCAACAAAGCGCAAGCTGCCCACGTTGCCATAAGAAACACCATGAAAGCCTTTCGCCATTTTAGCGCTGGTTTCACGCTAATCGAGTTGCTCGTGGTCATCGCGATTATCGCGATTCTGGCGGGCATGCTCCTGCCCGCGCTTTCCCGCGCCAAACGCGCCTCCCATCAGGCTGCCTGTTCCTCCAACCTGCGCCAGATGGGCATCTCCATTCAGCTTTATGCCTTGGATCGCAACGACCAGATGCCGGGTCTCTGGGAGCGGCCCATCAGCGCGAATCCGATACCCGGGGCGGCCGGTCGCGGCCGCGGTTACACCATGTTCGGCCTGCTCCTGAGCCAGACGCGAATCCCCATGACGGCCTTTCGCTGTCCCGCTGACCGTCGTCAGTATGAGTTGACGGAGGAGAATTTCTGGCAACTGCTGCCCACGCAGGTGAACGATTGGGAGAAGTTGGTGCAGTTTGACTACTCGGCCAATGCCGTCGGTTACGGCATGGCGCAACGGCGCGTGCCGTGGTCCCTGCCGGATCTCGGCCCGTTACCGACTTCAAACATTCGTCGTCCCTCAACCACCTATCTGGTCTGGGATGGTCACATCCCCACATGGAACATCGCCGGCGGTTATCAGTCACTCAAGACTTCCCTCGAGGGGTTCCAGACCAATCCCCAAAGCTGGGCTTACCATCTGGAAACCACTTTCCGCCACTCCGGCACCAAGGACCGCAAGAACATTCGCCGCGGTCCCAATTCCGTGCTGGCGGATGGGCATGTCGAAGCCAAGATTGATTTTCTGGGGCTCGAAGAGGATAACTTCAATCTGCCCCGGTAAGACGAGATGCCACCCATTCGTGACGGAAAGGCGGAATGAACCTGACTACCCCATTGGAGGAAATGTCACGGCGTGATCCTGCCGCTCGTCGCTCATGCCGTGAATTTGATACACCTCATCCTGCGGCGGGGCTGGCATGGCCTCAGATCGTAACCGACAATTCATCAGCACCAATTCAATGAAAACCAAGATAGCCACATTACTGTTACTCACCACTGCGGCTTTACCCGCCCTAGCCGCGACGAAACCTTCATCGCCGCAGCCGGTACTTGTTCAAGTCCAGCGAATCTGGGACCAAGCTCCGCATAACGCGTTCACCGATCTGATCCGGTTCCAGGACCAATGGTTCTGCGTTTTCCGGGAAGCCTCGACCCACGGCGTTGCCAAGGACGGAAAGATCCGTGTGATCACTTCAAAGGACGGCCGCACCTGGCAATCCGCCGCGCTGATTTCCTCACCAGTGGCGGATTTGCGCGATCCAAAGATTTCGATCACCCCAGATTCACGCCTGATGATTACGGGGGCGGGAGCGTTTCCCCAGCCCGGTCCGTATTTGCATCAATCCTACAACTGGTTTTCCAAAGATGGTCGGGAGTGGGAGGGTCCCGTAGAGGTTGGCGACAAGGATGTTTGGTTGTGGCGGGTGAAGTGGTATCGCGACACGGCATACGGAGTCGGTTACAGCACCCGTGCAGACCGACGATTCACCCGGTTCTACAAGAGCCAGGATGGTCGCAAATTCGACACGGTGGTCGAGTCGCTAGCTACCGAAGGGTATGCGAATGAAACGGGCATCATTTTCGACGGCGACACCCTGCTCTGCCTCCTGCGGCGGGATTCGGGAACGGCCACGGCCCAACTCGGTCGGGCCGAACCACCTTACACCCAGTGGACTTGGCAGGACCTGGGCATTCGCATCGGCGGCCCCGACATGCTCAAGTTGCCGGATGGTCGGATTGTGGTAGGCGGGAGGTTGTACGACGGCGGAGCGCGGACGGTTCTGCTCTGGCTGGATCCGGCTTCGGGCAAGTTGACAGAATTCCTTAAGCTGCCATCCGGTGGCGATACCAGCTATCCCGGACTGGTTTGGCACGAGGACAGGCTTTGGGTGAGTTACTATTCGTCGCACGAAGGCGGCAAATCCATGATCTATCTGGCAGAGGTAGATGTAGCCGAAAAGCCTGCCGGAGCAGACGCGTCCAAATCTGGCGAGCCGATAAAGATCGGATCGCGGCTCGAACCGCTGTTGGATGATTATCTGGTCGAGAAAAGCAACAACGCAGAGTTGAGACTGCACCAACCGGCGGCGCGCGAAGTAGCGATCATTCACGATGCGCCGTGGGAAGGGAACGTGTGCGCGTATCACACGGTGTTCAAGGACGGCGACCTTTACCGGATGTATTACCGGGGCGCACACTATGAAATTGAGTCGCGCAAAATCACCCACGAACTCGTCTGCTATGCGGAAAGCAAAGACGGCAAACACTGGACCAAGCCGGAGTTGAACCTCGTCGAGTTCAAAGGCTCGAAGCGCAACAATGTGATTTGGGGAGGCATCGGCGCGCATAATTTTGCACCGTTCAAGGATCTCAATCCACGGGCGGCGCCAGAGGCAAAGTACAAGGCCCTGGCCCACGGCAAGGGCGGCCTCTATGCTTTCCAATCCCCGGATGGGATTCACTGGTCGCTGATGAGCCAGAGCCCCGTGATCACCAAAGGGAGGTTTGACTCGCAGAACCTCGCCTTCTGGGACGGAGTGCGGGAACAGTATGTGGATTATCACCGGGACTTCCGACAGGGCGTCCGTGACATTGTCACCGCCACCTCGAAGGATTTTCTGAACTGGAGTGAACCGGTCTGGCTCCAATACCCGGAAGCGCCCGACGAGCATCTTTACACCAACCAAATTCTGCCGTACCACCGCGCGCCGCATATCTTCCTCGGTTTTCCCATGCGCTTCCTGCCGCAACGCAAAGCCGCCACCCATCCGCTGCCGGGGATCTCAGACGGGGTATTCATGAGCAGCCGCGATGGACTGTCCTTCAAACGCTGGGGCGAAGCCATCATCCGTCCGGGGCTGCAGGCCGACCGCTGGGTCAACCGCAACAATATGACCGCCTGGGGTCTGGTCGAAACGGCGTCTGACATTCCCGGAATGCCGCCGGAGTTGTCGCTCTATTCCACCGAAGGCTACTACGCGGGCGACGCCGTCCGGCTGCGCCGTTTCACCTGGCGGCAGGATGGCTTTGTTTCCATGCAAGCACCCTTGTCCGGGGGCGAGTTCACCACGAAACCGTTGGTGTTCGCGGGCAGTCCCGGGAACACGTCGGGCCGTGTCGAATTGGTTTTGAATTATTCCACCTCGGCCGCCGGCAGCGTCCAATGCGAGTTGCTCGATGCCGCCGGAAAGCTATTGCCGGGATTCACCCTGGCTGATTCCACCTTGATGTATGGCGACGCGCTCGAACAGGCGGTTTCCTGGAAGGAGTCCGGCGATCTGCAGCCGTACGTCGGACAACCCATCCGCATCCGGTTTGTGATGAAGGACGCTGACTTGTATTCATTCCGCTTCCGCTGAACCGCGAGATGGGATACACGTGCGGCCACAATTCTATCGGTCATGGCAAAGCGAATTCTGATTGTCGGTTGCGGCAGCATCGGGGAACGCCACCTGCGCTGCCTCGCGCGCGGAGAGTTGGCCCATCTGACGGTTTGCGACCCAAATGCAAGGTTGCGAAAACGAATTGCCCGAGACTACTCGGTGCCGGTTTTTGCCGGAATGAAGGAGGCGCTGGCCAGCGGCCCCTTTGATGGCGCCATCATCTGCACGCCGGCCAATTCGCACGTGAGCATTGCCTTGACGCTTTTGCCGCACAATATCGCGTTGTTGATTGAGAAACCGTTGAGCACGAGCTTGGCGCAATTGGATGAATTGAAGGCAGAAACGTTGCGCACGGGAAGGTTCGTTGGCGTCGCGTATGTTTACCACTTTGTTCCCGCCGTGCAGGCGGCTCGTGAGTTTTTGCGGGCCGGATCTTATGGGAAACCGTTGCACGTCAGTGTGGTGTCGGGCCAGAATTTTCCCAAATTTCGACCCGCCTATCGTGACATTTATTACAGCCAACACGATACGGGCGGCGGCGCGATTCAAGATGCCTTGACGCATCTGGCGAATACTGTGGAGTGGTTGATTGGGCCCACCGACAGGCTCTTTTGCGAGGCGGCGCATCAAGCACTGGAGGGTGTGAATGTGGAGGACACGGTAAGTGTGACGGCGAAAAATGGCCGCACGCTGGTCAGTTACAGCTTGAACCAGTTCCAGTCACCGAACGAAACGACCATTCAGGTGCATTGCGAACGCGGCAGTGTGAGAATCGCACCGCACGAACAGCGCTGGGCCTTTTTCCCTTTCGGTGCCGAGCAATGGGATGATCGCATCCTGCCGGTCGCACAACGTGACGATCTCTTTACCGCACAAGCAACCGCCTTTCTGAGTGGCCTGGAGGGAAAGCCCAATCCCATCTGCACGCTGGACGAAGCAATCCAGACGCTGAGATTCAATCTGGCCGCGCTGCAATCCGCGCGCACGGGAAGGGCGGTCCGGCTCGCGGACTTGAGTTTTGAATAGGAACCATGCGCGAAACCTCCTTCAGCCTCCTCGATTACGGGATCTTCGGTGTTTACCTGCTGGCGTCTGTCTCAATCGGATTGCTCTTCGTCAAGGAACAGAAGGACATCAAGAACTACTTTCTCGCCGGTCGCAGTATGGGGTTCATGCTGATCGGAATTTCCATTCTGGCTTCTCTCTTTTCCGGCATCAGCTATCTGGCCTCGCCCAGCGAGATTTACACGAATGGGATGGCATTCTTCTTTGTGTCCCTGAGCTTCTTCATCGCCACCCCCATCGCCACTCTGATTTTCCTCCCCTTCTTTTATCAATCGCGGTTTTACACGGCGTATCAGTATCTCGAGGAACGCTTCTCCGTCCAGGTGAGGCTGCTTGCTTCCTCGCTCTTTATCGTGCGGGTGTTGTTGTGGCTGGCGCTGGCGACTTATGCCCCCGCGCTGGCCCTCGAAGCCGTCACCGGTCTGCCGCTGTGGGTCACGATCGTTTGCACCGGGTTGTTCACCACGCTTTACACATCGCTGGGCGGAATGAAGGCAGTGATTTGGACCGACGTCATGCAGTTTGCGGTCCTGATCGGCGGCCAGTTCGTCATTCTCTGGATTGCGGTAAGCCGGGTGCCGGGAGGGATGGGTGGAGTGATCGAAATCGGACAAGCGAATGGGAAATTTGACGTGGATTTCAGTTTCAGTCTCACCACACGGATTACCTTTTGGGGAGCGATTATCGGGGGGGCTTTTCTCAATTTGGTGCAGATGGCCACGGATCAGGTTTCCGTGCAGCGTTATCTCTCGGCGAAGAGCCTCAAGGAAGCCAAACGGTCGCTGTGGCTAAAGCTGGCTGTGCTGCTGCCGATGCTGATGGTGTTCTATCTCACGGGCCTGGCCTTGTTCGCCTTCTACCAGACCCACACCGATCCATTGGCGGCGGGGCTTATCTCCAAGGGCGACCAAATCTTGCCTTATTTTGTAGTCAACGAATTGCCCCTGGGTTTGCCCGGCCTGCTGGTGGCGGCCATCTTCGCCGCAAGCATGTCCACGATTTCCTCGGGCATCAATTCCCTGACCTCGGCGACCGTGGTGGATTTTTGTCAACGATTTCGGAAAGGCAACGAGCCGGTTTCCGATCCCGGACAACTCAAACTGGCGCGTTGGTTGACGTTGGCCTATGGCGTCCTCGTGATCGTGCTGGCTTTCCAGGTGCAAAAGTTGGGAACGCTCCTGGAGGCCAGCAATAAGGTCATGGGTCTGGTGGGCGGCCCGGTGCTTGGCCTGTTCCTGCTGGGAATGTTGTTCAAGCGCACCAACGCACCGGGGGCGGTCATCGGTTGGCTGGCCGGGGTGGGGGTATTGATCCCGGTTTGTTTCCACAGTGATGTTTCGTTCCTGTGGTACACGCTGATTGGCTTGATCGCGACACTGCTGGCGGGATGGAGCGCAAGCTGGCTGTTCCCCCCGCCACTCGCGCGCCGGTTGAACAACCTGCCCCGATTCGGCGATGGAGACGAGCAGCCGTTGGCGGCACCGACTGCCGCTTTATCCTCAAAATGAACCGCCCCATAAAATGTTGTTTGCCCGTCAAAAGCCTCACGCTGGCTGCCTCGCTTATGTCAACACTCCTGGTTCGCGCGGTGGAATGGGAAGCCTTGCCTTCGTTGCCCGAAGGCAGCGGCAACTTCGTCTGTGGCACGCTGAAGGGCGATTTGGTGCTGCTCGGCGGCATCGGCTGGAAGGACGACGTCAAACAGTGGCGTGATACCATCTGGCGATTCGACACCGCGACAACCCAGTGGAGCGTGGCATGCAGACTGCCATGGCCCGTCGCCTACGCCGCGTTTGGCGAGACCCGCGAGGGCGTGTATTTCGCCGGCGGCAGCGACGGCCAGAAGATGCACAACACACTGCACTTGTTTAATCACGAACTTGAATTGCGGCCCGTGGCGAGATTCACGGCGCCCCTGTGTTATTCTGGCGCCGCGATCGCAAATGGAGAACTCCTGGTTGTCGGTGGAGGAACCGACCCCAATGATCTCAAAACCCTGACCAACCTTTTCTACGCAGTGAATCTGCGAGACGGCAAGACGACGTTGCTGCCGGAATATCCAGGGGGAAAGCTCCTAGTGCCCGGCGCGGCCGTGGTCGGCCAGCGCTTTTACACGTTCGGTGGTGCGGCCTGGGATTCCACCAATAGTCGCGCCCTCAATACGGATTCCGCCTTCGCCTATTCGCTGGCGCAGAAGCGATGGCAAGCGATCAAGCCGTATCCCTTCCCCGTGCGCGGGCTGGCCAGTTGTGTGTTGGCAGACCGTTACATCCTGCTCGGCGGCGGATATGCCAATGCGTTCACGGACTTGGCCGTGCTCTATGACACCGAGACTAATACATATCTGAAGACTCAACCGCTGCCGACCAAGGCCATGGCGAATTTCATCAAGGCCAGCGATTTCGTCTATTGGGTAGGCGGCGAGCACGCCATGCGACAGCGCAGCGATGCCGTTTATCGTATCCGCTGGAAAACGCTTTTGCACGAAGCCCAGAGGTTGGGACGGGGCTATTCCAACTGAGACCAGACGCATGGACAGTCCATCAAAAAAACTCTCGCTGGCGATCCTTGGCATGATCGAGGGCAACGGGCATCCTTACTCTTGGTCGGCCATCGTCAACGGCTACGATCCAGTGCGAATGAAAGACTGCCCTTACCCGGTCATCTCACAATATCTCGGCCGTCAGCCATTGGCATCAGTGCGCATCCCTGGCGCGCGCATCACGCATATTTGGACAGATGATCCCGACGACGCACCCCGCGTAGCCGCCGCAAGCAAGATAGAAAACATCGTCCGGACGCCTGAGGAGGTGATTGGTAAGGTGGACGCAGTCATCATTGCGACGGACGACGGCAACGATCATGTCCGCCGCGCGAAACCGTTCATTGAGGCCGGGCTGCCGGTCTTTGTGGACAAACCGCTCGCGACCAACGTCCCCGACTTGAAACAGTTCATCGCGTGGCAACAAGCCGGCGCGCAAATTCTTTCCGCCAGCGGCATGCGGTACATGCCGGAACTCGAACAAGTGACTGAGCGCCGCGACGAAATCGGCGAACTGCGCTGGATCACCAGTTTCACCTGCAAAACCTGGGAGCGGTATGGCATTCACGCGTTGGAAGCGGTGTATCCCCTGCTCGGTCCGGGCTTCATGAGCGCCCAAACCGTGCATCAAGAAGCCTCGGACCTCGTTCACCTGAAGCACCAGAGCGGCGCGCAAGTCACCATCGCCGCCATTCACGATGCTTATGGCAGCTTCGGCAACATCCATGTTTACGGGACCAAAGGACAACTGGCCCTGACGCTGCAAGACACTTACACTGCCTTTCGCCGGCAGTTGGTGGCGTTCATTGACATGGTGCGAATGAAGCGCATGCCGTTGCCCTTCGCGCAAACTTTGGAACTGATGACCCTGATAATCGCCGGGATTCGCAGCCGCGAACAAAATGGCCGCGCCGTGATGCGAGCTGAAATTTGCCATGAACTCCAATAACGAGCATTCAATATGAAACTGCGCCCCAGTCGCCTGTTACGCGAACTTCGCAGTGGCACCAGTTGTGCCACCGCCAAAATCAACCTCTCCGATCCGCGCATCATCGAATTGTGCGGCCTGGCAGGGATGTCTGCCGTCTGGATCTGCAACGAACACGTCGGGAACGACTGGTTCAACATCGAGAACCAGGTGCGCGCCGCTAAACTCTACGACATGGACACCATCGTTCGCATCGCCAAGGGCAGTTACAGCGATTACGTGAAACCATTCGAGGCGGATGCCACCGCGATCATGGTGCCGCATGTAGCCACGGCCGAGGAAGCTCGCCACGTGGTCGAAATGACCCGCTTTCATCCATTGGGGCGGCGCGCGTTGGATGGCGGGAATGTGGATGGCGTTTACTGTCAGGTGCCGCTGGCCGATTACATCCGGCATAGCAACACCGAACGCGTGCTCATCCTGCAGATCGAATCGCCGCAAGCCTTGGAACAGGTGCATGAAATCGCCGCCGTGCCCGGCTTTGACATTCTGTTGTTCGGGCCTGGAGATTTCAGCCATCTACTGGGCAAACCGGGCCAAGTCAATGACCCCGAGGTGGTGGACGCCCGCAAGCGCGTTGCCGCCGCGGCGCAAGCGCATGGGAAATTCGCCATGTCCGCGGGCGTCTTTGGGTCGCAAGCGTCGCTGGAAGCGGAAGGTTACCGGGTGTTCAACATCGGCGCGGATGTCATCGGCGTCGGACAGTACTTCAAGGCACGGATGGCGGAATTCCAAAATCACACCCCCCGCCTGGCCGCCAATCTCGTTTATCAATGATACCAGAGCGACACGGAGTTTGAACCCCGACGAACCATGTCCATTCTCCATCAATTCGCGCTAACGAACAAAGTCGTCGTGCTCACGGGCGGCGCGGGTCTTTTCGGACGTCAACTCACCCTCGCCATCGCCGAGGCGGGCGCTACCTTGGTCATCGCTTCCCGCCATCGCGAGCAGTTGGAGCAGGTTGCCGCCGAAAAGCCCGGCTTTCCCATCGCTTGTGAACCGTTCGATCAGGGCGATGAGAAATCCATCCTCCAGTTGCGCAACCGGGTGCTGGCGAAGTTCGGACGCGTGGACGGGTTGGTGAATAACTCGGTGGCTCGCCCCATGAAATCACTGGCTGACCCGTCGTCGGCGTGGGAACAATCCATGCGGGTAAACGCCACCGGCGCCTTTCTCATGACGCGCGCCTTCGGCAAAGTCATGCGCGAACAGAAACAGGGCAGCATCGTCAACATCGGCTCCATGCAGGGCATGCTTGGCCCCAGTCCGGAACTTTACGATGGAACAGACATGGGCCTGCCGCCGCCGGATTACTTTTTCCACAAGGGCGGTCTGATCAATTTGACCCGATACTTCGCCAGCCTTTACGGGCAGGACAACGTCCGGGTGAACTGCATTTCCCCAGGTGGCTTCTTCAATCATCAGCCCGAACCGTTCTTGAGCCGATACCACAAGCGCACGATGCTTGGCCGGATGGCAGACGAGAATGACCTTGGCGGAGCAGTCGTGTTTCTGTTGAGCGAAGCCGCGCGATACATCACCGCGGTGAATTTGCCGGTGGACGGAGGTTACACGGCCAAATAGCCGCCGATCCCGGTGCAACCACCCGCCAACATCTTCAGCCTGCGCGAAAAGAACATTTGGGTCTTCGGCGGTGCCGGCCATCTCGGGCGCGCCATCGTTTCCTTGCTGGTCGCCCTGGAGGCAAAAGTTCTCTGCATTGATCTCGAAAACCGCGCGCAAGCGTTCGTGACTTCAGCGAACCTTTCACCCAACGTCCGGGCGGCCTCGTGTGATGTAGCTGATGAAGCGGCGCTCACGGAATTCCTCAGCCGGGCGATGACCTCCTTCGGCGTTCCGCACGGCCTGGTGAATCTGACCTACGCGGCCACGGCGAAGGCCATGGCGGAACTTACCGGCGCAGAATTCGATCGCGTGAACCACAGCGGATTAACCGCTCCGTTTCTGCTCGGGCGCGACGTCGGGAGCGAAATGGCGAAACTCCGGCGCGGAAGCATGGTTTTCTTTTCGAGCATGTATGGTTCGGTGGCACCGGATCCAAACCTTTATGAAGCTCCGATGAACCCCAATCCCATCGAGTACGGCGTCACCAAGGCCGGGATGCTTCAAATGACCCGTTATTTCGCGGTGCATTGGGGGCGCAACAATGTGCGGTGCAATTGCATTTCTCCCGGTCCGTTTCCCAATCCGACCGTCCAGCAGCAGCATCCGGAATTCGTCCTGCGTCTGGCGGCGAAGTCGCCCTTGGGCCGCATTGGCCAACCGGACGAAATCGCGGGCACGGTCGCCTTTCTCCTTTCCGAGGCCGCCTCCTACATTACCGGACACAACTTGATGGTTGACGGTGGTTGGACCGCCTGGTGATGACAGCCAGCGTGCCGGGCCTGGACTCCGACATCGGAGGAACGGGCGAACATCAGGCGGAAATTGCATTGACGGTGTTGTTGATGCGGGGTATTCGAGTGGCGAAGTCTCATTAACCTCAAACCCCAAATTCGTTGACTTATGAGCGACAAACCTGCCGGAGCCGAAAAGAAACTCGCCGCTGGAATCTGTGGCATTCTCCTTGGTGCCTTGGGTATTCACAAATTCATCCTCGGGTACACCACCGAAGGAATCATCATGCTCGTGGCAAGTCTCGTACTGGGTTTCTTCACTTGCGGTGCCGGCGCCGCGGTGGTGGGAATCATCGGCCTCATCGAGGGCATCATTTACCTGACCAAGAGCGATGAGGATTTTGCCCGCATCTACGTGCAGGGTAAAAAGGCGTGGTTCTGACGCGGGGATTGCGCCCTCGGCAAACAGCTCCGTCCGCCCGAGGCGTGCCGACCTGTGACCGGCTTCAGGCTCTCCGGCCGTGAGCAAGCCCCCGAAAAGCCCGTTCTCCAGAACCGCGATGGTGAGATGAAGGGTTAGCTTCATTCGGCGGAGGACCCGCAGGATGCGATCCACCCACTCCCCGCCAGAGCACCAATCGGCGCCTCTTGATTTCTTCTCCACTGAAGCTGGAGTGCGGTGTATTTACAGACGGCATGACTCGCCACAGTTGAATCGCCTCCCGCGCCCCTCATTCATGCCATCCGCCGCTTATACACTCGTCCACCTGACCAACGGCGCCTACGCGGTTCAATCGCTGGCCTACGGCGAGAAAATGCATCCGGGCCTCGGCCCCGCCGTTGAAGCGGAAACTCTCCACGTTGGTCAGCTCCAAATCCGCGCGCGCCTCGCGCAGCACTGCGGCGAATTCGTGGTCTGGGACGTGGGACTCGGCGCCGCGGCCAACGCCATTGCCGTGTTGCGCGCTACCCGCGAGTTACCCAACCCCGTTCGCCTCCTGAGCTTCGATGACACCGCAGCGCCGCTGGCATTTGCCCGGCAACACGCCGATCAACTTGGTTACTTCCACGGCTACGAATCGCACGTGGAGATGCTGTTGAGACAACGACGGACCTCTTTCTTCGATCATGGCCATTCGGTGGATTGGGAATTTCACGTCGGCGACTTTCCGGCGCTGCTCTCCCACGCCCGTGCCAAAGCCGCCGGAATTCTATTGCCCCCACCCCACGCAATTCTGTTCGACGCCTTCTCGCCCCGGAAGAATCCGGCCATGTGGACGCTGCCATTGTTCGCCAACCTCTTCCAACTACTTGACCCGCAGCGGCCCTGCAACCTCACGACCTACTCCCGCAGTACCATGCTGCGCGTCACCCTGCTACTGGCGGGATTCTTCGTGGGCCGCGGCGTGGCAACGGGATTAAAGGAGGAAACAACGGTTGCCGCCAACGCATTCGAACTGGTTGAAGCGCCGCTCGACGGGAACTGGCTGGAGCGCGCCCGCCGATCCAGCAGCGCCGAACCGCTGCGGGATGCGGTGTATCGGCAAGCGCCACTGTCATCGGCCACTTGGGAGCAATTGCAGGCTCATCCGCAGTTCCGAAGAAGCTGACCGTTGCGTTCGCACGGGGCGCAATTTCCTCCACTCGAAGCTTGCATAACAGAGTGAATTAGGCTAGAAGCTACCTCATTAACCCGCACAAAGGTTCGACTGGTACGGTCCTGTACTTTGTGCATCAGCAATCCATGCCGTCATGAACCCGATTTCGCGCCGGGGCCAAAGGGTGATTCAGCTTTGCAGTTACAGCATCGTCATTTCTCTCCTTGTGCCGTGTCTTTGGCCGGCGAAGCTTCATGCTCAACCGGCGCCTACGATTACCTGGTCGGGCGGAGCCACGGGTGATTGGAACGTGGCCGCAAATTGGTCGCCCGCGCGGGTGCCAGACGCAACGGACCACGTGCTCATCAACCGCGTGGGCGGCGCGGAAGTGCGGCTGAACGTTGACGCGAACATCGCCAGTTTGACGCTGGGCGGAGGGAGTGGCGACCCGCAGGAACTGCGGATGGACCTGTCTCGCACCCTCACGCTGGCGGCCAATAGTTTCGTCGGTGCTTCCGGCGTGTTGCGACTTGGCAGCGGCACCTTGACGCGTTCGGGCGAAATTTCGGTAGCAGGCACCATGGAGTGGACGGGCGGAACGTTGACCGGGCCGGGAGAGGTCGCCATTTTGTCAGGTGCGCAAATGCTCATCTCTGGAAATGCCAGCCGAACCTTGAACTCCGGCGCGCTACGCAATCACGGGCAGGTATCGTGGATCCAGACGGGCGGCACCTTCTTTTTTCAGCAAGGCAGCATCATCAACGAGACCAATGGCGTCTTCGAGTCGCAAACCGACGGCGTTCTCTTCGACTCAGACGGGACCGGCACGGCGGCGGTGTTTCAGAACCGGGGCACGTTTGCCAAGACGGCGGGCAGCGGCAACACCCGGTTGGCGAACGTGCCCTTTCACAACGAGGGCGTCTGTCAGGTGGACAACGGCGGCGTGCAGTTTGAGTTTGGGGGCAGCGCGAGCGGGCAATTCGCCGTGACCAACGGCGCGGTGTTGAATTTCTCGGGCGGCACGTTCACGCTGAATCCGGGAACGACCTGCGCCGGGGAGGGCCTGTACCGGATCGTTGGCGGGACGGTTGTCTGCGCCGGGGAATTGGCAGCCCATCAATGGGAGATGAGTAACGGCACGCTGACCGGAGCCGGACGGTTCCTGGTGACAGGGGTATGCACTTGGACCGGTGGGACTATGAGCGGCGGCGGTGAAACCTGGGTGTCCCCTGCCGGGATGCTCGTGGTTTCAGGAAGCGCCAGCCGCACGTTGGACAACCGCACGCTGCGCAATCAAGGGCAGGTATTGTGGACCCAGACCAGCAGTACCTTCTTCTTCCAGGAAGGTCTGATCCTCAACGAGGCGAATGGCCTGTTTGAGTCGCAAACCGACGGGGTGCTCACCGATTCCAACGGGAGTGGAACCGTCGCGCGGTTCGTCAACGAGGGCACATTACGCAAGACTGGCGGCACGGGAACGACTACTTTCTCCGGCGTGTTGCTGCAGAATCGTGGTGAGCTTGATCTCAAGTCCGGGATTCTGAGTTTGAATCGTGAGTTCGCACCCGAGCCGGTCTCGATTGTGCGACTGCGCGTGGCCGGAACGACCGTGGGCGACGGGTTCGCGCGTTTGGCCGTGAATGCCGCTGCCAGTTTCGACGGTTCGCTCGTGGTGGATCGCGACGCGGCGTTCGCCCCGCCTGTCGGCACGAGCCTGGCGGTCGTCACCGGCAATCCACTGTTGACGCCCTTTCAAACCGTCAGCAATCGGACCATCGTGGCGCCGCTGGAGTTCGAGCCGGTTTATTCGTCAACCGGCTTGAGCCTCCAGGTGGTGGACACCACGAGTGCTTCCAACGCCGCGCCGACGATCCTCGTTTCGCCCCCGAGCCGGACGGTGTTTCGCGGAGAAACCCTCTCGCTGCGGCCGGTGGTGAACGGCGTGCTGCCGCTGCACTATCAATGGCAGTTCAACGGTGCCGCGCTGCCGGATCAAACCGCTCCCTTCCTGGTATTGCCCAACATCCAGACCAACCAGTCCGGCCCGTACCGGGTGATCGTTACGAACGACTTCGGCGCCGTGACCAGCAGCGTGGCCAACATCACGGTGGAATACTCGGTGGGCGCGTTCATCAGCCAAAGCAGCGCCGCCACGAGCGAACTGCCGTTGGTGACCGGCAGCGGTGTGGTCGTGGAAGTCTTCAACGGGGTGGGTGGCGGGGCGGTGCCGACTCCAGCCCTGCTTTCCGACGTCACCCCCAGCGGAATCTTGTTGAGTCCGTTCCTGGATTTTCCCCGGCCCGGCACGACGGTCACGGTGGCGAACAACTTTCAGACCTTTTTCAACAACACCGTGGTGGCGCCCGCCGTGATCGCCAGCCTGACCGCCAGCAACTTCGTGCTCCGCCAGCAATTCTTGTTGCGCGTGGAATCCGCCATGGACTTGAACCCTGCGACGCCGGACATTGATCTCACGCTGGGCGTCGGCAGTGATGACGGGTTCTATCTGACGGCCGGCGGCGTTTTCCTCGGCTCCTCCGGCGACCGGGGCTTCAGCTATTCCTGGCACGACGTGTCTTTCGAGGGCGAGGGATTGTATCCCATCCTGTTGCTCTACGCGGCGAACGCCGTCGGCGCCAGCGGCCTCGAATTCGGTTGGCAAACGGCGTTGAACGGCGGGGCGCAGATTGTGCCGCAGGCCGTTCTTTACCCCGATCTGAACGTGGGCGACCAATTGATCACGTTCGAGGAGGTCCCGGTAGGTACCGCCTTGAGCAACCAGTTCATCAGCCAGGGGGTGCTCTTCCAGACCCTCAGCGGCGACGTCGCGGTGACCACCAATTTCCCGACCCGCTTTGTGCCGGTTTCACCCGTGCAGGTGCTGGCGGACCCGAACGTGAATCCCGCGGCCCCGGGCGAAGTGGAGTTTTGGTTCGTGGTTCCCGGCGGCACCAACCCGGCCACCACCACCTTCGTCAGTTTCTACGTCATTGACGCGGAAAGCACCGGCGCGGTCGTCACTGCCTACGCGCCTGCGGGCGAAATGTTGTTCACGACGAATTACCACGGCGGCGCGGGCGCGCGCGAACAGGTGGTGATTCAGGCCCCGGCCATTGCTCGCGTGCAGGTGAACCTGGGCCAGGGCAACGACACGGCGGCCATGGATGATCTCTCCTTCACCACCCCGGTTTATGCGAATGGTCCTCCCGTCCTCGCCCCAATCGCCGACCTGGAAGTGGATGAAGGCGTTTTGATCAGCTTCACCGCCACGGCGACCGACCCGGATGAACCCGCGGCGGGACTGGTCTTCAGCCTGCTTCCGGGAGCGCCTTTTGGTGCCTCCATCACTTCGGCCGGCCTTTTCTCGTGGACGCCCTCGGAAGCGCAAGGGCCGGGCGTCCATCCCATCACCGTGCAGGTCCGGGACAATGCCATCCCGCCGGCCACCGATACGCAATCGTTTACCGTGACGGTTCGCGAGGTGAATCGCAGTCCACAATTCAATCCGTCTCCGCTGTTGTTCACCGCTGCCGGAAGCACACTGCTGTTCAGCCTGGACACGAGCGATCCTGATTTGCCGTCGCAACTGCTCACCCACACATTCGATTCGACGCCCCCTGCCGGCATGAGCCTCAACGCCGGAACGGGCGAAGCGACCTGGATGGTGCCGTCGGGCCAGCCCGAGGGAACCAACAACGTCCGCTTTCGCGTCACCGACGATGGCACCCCCAGCCTCAGCGCGACCCAGACGGTTTCCATCATCGTGGACAACACCGGTCCGCGAATCACCAATGCCACTCCCGCCGGCACGATCTCGACGCGGCCGAGCTTCTTCGATGTCTTCTTTGACACGGCCATCCGGATTGGCTCGTTTACCCTCGCCGACGCCGCGCTCACCGGTCCCGGCGCGCCGTCCATCAACAATGTTCAACGGGTCAGCGCCCGGCAGTACCGCATCCAGCTCGCCGCGCCATTGCCGCCCGGCGCGTTCGCGCTTTCGGTCGGACCGGACATCACCGACCTCGCGGGCAACGCGATGGACCAAAACGCCAACGGTACGCCCGGCGAAATACCCGGCGACGTCTTCACGTTGGCCGTCACTGTGGAACTGGCGGACCTCGCCGTCGTCGGCGTCAGCACGCCCGCCACCGGCATCATGGGCGGCAGCGTTCCCGTGGTGTTGGTGCTCACCAACCAGGGCACGAGCGCCGCGCCCGGCCCGTGGCAGCAGCGCTTTCATCTGGCCACCGACGCGAACGGCGCGGGCGCGCTCAATCTCGGCAACGTGACCTTCGCCGGTCCGCTCGCGGCTGGTGCGAGCGTTACCATGACCCAAAACGTCATTCTGCCCAACGGCCATTTCGGGCCGCGGCATCTCGGCGTCACCGCGGATTCCGCGAACCAAATCGTCGAGTCGCATGAGGACAACAACACGCTTTACTCCGCGATGCCCATCGTGATTGCCGCCGCTGATCTCGTCGCGGTGGCCGTCAGTTCGCCCGGCCCGGCGGAACTTGGCGCAATACTCAACGTCACCTTCACCACGGAAAACATCGGCGACATGGCGACCGGCCCGTTCAACGACCGTCTCTGGTTGGGCACGCAGTCAAACTCGGTTGCGGGCGCAACCCTGCTGGCAACCGTTCCGCAACTTGCGCTCGCAGCCGGCGCCTCCGTCACCCGTACCCAAAGTGTGACCTTGCCGCTGGCCGACTTCACGGCCGGCCAGTACTTCCTGGTGTCGCAAGTGGACGCCCTCAATGAACAGGCCGAACGCAGCGAAGCGAACAACCGGATTTCCACGGCACTGCAACTGGCCCTGCCTCCGCGCCCGGACCTCGCGGTAGCCACCGTCAGCGCGCCCGCCAACGCCCTTTCAGGCCAGGCGGTGACGGTTTTCTGGAGCGTGACCAATCAGGGCAGCCTCAACGCAACGGGCGCCTGGTCGGAGACAATCTTCCTCACCACCAACGCCACGGGCGCGGGCGCGATGGAACTTGGCACCTTCATCTATACCAATGTCCTGCCCGTTGCCAATGCGGTGACCCGTACGCAGTCCGTTGTGATTCCGCCGGCCAGCCCGCTCGGCGCTTTGTGGTTTGCCGTGCAAGCGGACAGCCGTGGGGACGTTACCGAGGAAGACGAAGCGAACAATCTTGGCGTGGCGGTGGAGGCTACGTTAATCCCGGCCGCGCTGACGCTGCAGCCTTTGGCTGCCCAGATTAGCGAAGGCGCTTCGCAACCCCTCGTCTTCAATGTCACGCGCAATGGCAGCCGCGCCGCGCCGCTGACCGTCACGCTGACCAACAGCGATCCCACGGAAATCTCCGTCACCAATATGGTAGTCATCCCCGCCGGCCAGGCCTCCGCCTCGTTCAGCGTGTTTGCCGTGCATGATGGAATCGTGGACGGCGCGCGAGCGGTGACGCTCACGGCGGGCGCGGAAAACTTCCAATCCGCCGCCGCGCTCGTCACCGTGCTGGACGTGGACCTGCCCCAACTCACCCTGCAACTGGCTAACAACGCGGTGCTGGAGGGCCAGACGCTTGTGGTTACCGTCTTGCGCGACGGCGACACGAGCGAAGCCGTAGCCGTGGCGGTGGCCAGTTCCAATCCCGCCCAACTTCTGGCCCCCGCCGCCGTGACCATTCCCGCCGGTGCAACCGGCGCGGACTTCTTGCTCTTCGCGGTGGACGACTCCCTGATCGAGTTTCCGTCCGTGTACGCCGTGAGCGTCTCGGCCCCGGGCCATCTCGGTGCGTCCGCCGAGGTCACGGTGCTGGACGACGATCTGCCGCTGGTCACGGTTAGCCTGGTGCCCGACAGCGTAAGCGAAGGCGCGGGTTTACAGGCAGCGACCGCCACGATCACACGTTCGCCGGTGTCGCCGCGCATCCTGGTGGTGGAGTTGGAAAGCAGCAACACCAACGCGGCCCGCGTGCCAGCCCGCGTCACCATTCCCGCGGGCGAAACCACCGTAACGGTGCCGGTGGCGGCGGTGGACAACGCGCTGGTGGACGGGCCGAAAGTAGTGGAAGTGCGACCGTGGATTCTGGCGAGCAGCGGCGGTCTGCGGATCGCCCAGGGCACGCCCGGCCACCTGACAATCACAGACGACGACGGTCCCACGCTGCGCCTGGTGCTCGACCGCCAACTGGTCGCCGAAGGGTTCGATCCGGCCGCCAGCGGCACGGTGACACGTAACACCGGCACCAACACCGCGCTCGTCGTGGCGTTGGCCGTCTCCGACCCCAACGAAGTGAGCGTGCCCCTGACGGTGACCATTCCTGCCGGGACGCTCTCCACCAGTTTCAATCTCGCGTCGCTTGCCGACGGCGTCACCGACGGTAACAAGGGCGTAACTGTCATCGCCAGCGCGGACGGGTTCGTGTCCGGCACGGCGCAACTCGTGGTCAGCGACATCAACCTCGCGGACCTGGTGGTGGCGGGTGTGTCCGCGCCGGCCACCGCGGAGACCGAAGCGTTCGTGAACATCGGCTACACGCTGCGCAACCAGGGACCAAGCGGGATGGCGTCCAACTCGATCACCCAGCGCATCCTGCTCTCGAGCGATCCGCTACCGGGCGACGATCTTTCGCTCGGCCAGTTCACGTTCAACGGCCCGCTGCCGTCCGGTGTGGAAATCAGCCAGACGTTTTTGCTGCGGATGCCGCAGGCGGCGGGCGAATACTGGGTGATCGTGGAAACCGACGTGCTGGACGCGGTGGCGGAGGTGCTTGAGGACAACAACCGTACGATTACCAGCGCGCCGATCATCGTCAGCCCGGCGTACGACGCCAACGTTTCCACGACCGTGGAGTCCGCCCCCGCCGGCACGCCCATTCCGCTGACGGGTCACGCCTTCCGGCCCGGCGGCGTGCCCGCGGCGTTTTCGCTCGTAAACGTCCACATCGAACTGCGCGGCACGCGCCGGGTCATCGCGGCGTTGACGGACGCCAACGGCGACTTCGCCACAACCTGGCAGCCGTTGCCGGGCGAGGCGGGCTTTTATGAAATTACCGCCGCCCATCCCGGCGTGGCCACGCCCGCAACGCAAGACAGCTTCATGCTGTTTGGCATGAGGGCTTACCCGGCGTTCCTCGACCTGCTGATCGCGGAAACGGGCACGCTCACGGGCCGCGTGGAAGTTGTCAACGCTGGGGACCTCACGTTGACGGCGCTGGCCGTGCAACTGGTGAACCTGCCGGCCCATCTGGACGTCACAGCGACCCTCGAAACCAACGCCGTGGCCGGCCTCGCGACGAACCGGCTGAGTTTGGCCATCACGGCGCTGGATGCGTCCGCGCCGCAAATTGAGTTCGTCGCGCGCGTGACTTCCGCCGAGGGCGCGGAACTGGACGTGCCGGTTTTCCTCACGGTCGAACCGTTGCGCCCGCGGTTGGTGGCGCAGCCGGCGCGGCTGGTCGCCGGCATGAAGCGCGGCGCGCAGACGCTGGTAGGCCTGGACGTGGTGAACGCGGGGGGCGCGGCCACGGGACCGGTCCAGGTTTCGCTGCCGGCGGTGCCGTGGCTGGCGCTGGCCGCAGTGAATCCGCTGCCGTCGCTCGCGCCCGGCGAGACGAACCGCGTGACGCTGCAACTAACGCCGCCCGCCGACCTGGCGTTGACCGCCTACAATGGCACGCTGGCGTTGAACACCACGGGCGCGGGGCTGGCGGTGCCCTTCGAGTTCCGCGCGCTGTCCGAGGCGAAGGGCGACCTGCTCATCAGCGCGGTGGATGAATTCACGTTCTACGCCGAGGGTTCGCCCAAGTTGACCAACGCCGCCGTGACGGTGCGGGACGCCCTCACCGGCAACCTCGTCACGAACGGCGTCACCGATGCCGGCGGTGAACTGTTCGTGCCGCAATTGATGGAAGGTTACTACGACGTGGTCGTGACCGCCGACCGGCACTCGGATCATCGCGGCACGCACCTGGTCGAACCGGGCGTGACCAACGCCGTGAACGCCTTTCTCTCGCGCCAGACCGTGCGTTACACCTGGTCGGTCGAACGCATCGAAATCGAAGACCGCTATCAGATCACCATCGAAACGGAATTCGAGGCCAACGTGCCCGCGCCCGTGGTGACACTCGACCCGCCCACGCTGGACGTGAGCGACCTGGTGTCGGTGGGCCAGTTCAAGCAGGTGAACATGACGGTGCGCAACCACGGGTTGATCGCGGCGGAGGGGAATTATCTCCGGTTCGGCGCGCATCCGTTCTACGAGGTCAAGCCGCTCATTGAGGACCTGGGCCGGCTGCCGGCCAAGTCTTCGTTGACCATTCCGGTGATGATCCGGCGGATTGGTGACTTTGACACGCTCGGCGGCCAGCCGGGCGGGGTGGCGGCGGCGAGCGAGTCCGTGCCCTGCGCGCTCGGTGGGGAAATGGGGTTCCACTTCGAGTGCGGCGGGATGAGTATTCACAAGTCGGTGCAGGTACCAGTGATGGGCCTCGATTGGATCTGCCAGATCGGCCAGGTGGTGCGGGAGGGCATTGGGGAAGCGGCGCGGTTCCTTTACTCGCTGATCCCTCGTACCGGGCTGGGCTATCAAGCGGGTCCGCCGCCGCCCGGCCGGGTCATCCGGTCGGGCGGCGGGGGCGAACCGCTGATCTTCCCGGACATTGATGCCATCTCCTTCGGCCTCAAACTGGGCTGCGATCCGACCTGTCTGGTGCTGGCGGTAGCGGGTTGTATTCCGGGGCCGCATTGTCCGTACGTGGCTACGATCAGTTGCGGGCGGGGACTGGCCAACGACGGGGTTTCCAAGCTGACCGTGCTGGACTGCGCCGCAAGTTACGCCGGCTGCCTGCCCATCCCTGTCGTCAGCCAGGCGGCGTGCGTTTATTCGTTGCTGCGCTGTTTCCTTTCCCCAGCGGAAATCCACGCGTTGGGAGCAGGCGATGACCTCGTGGAATTCTACAAAGTCGGGGTCCGCGCCCAATTGGATGCGTTCAACGAACTGACCGGGGCGCCGGATGGCGTGTGGATCAATCCGGAATCGAATCCGGCCACGGGCGAATGGTACGCCCGTTTCCAGGAAGCGGTGACGGAGCTTTCGGACGGTGGACGTTCCATCACCGCCGCCGAGCGTGCCGGGTTGCTCGCCGGCACCCAGCCACCCGGCGTGCCGCCCGGGGAAATCCACCGCGTTCTGGACCGGTGGAATCGCACGCTGGAGAACCTGGCACTCGGCATTGAGCGGCCCGCCGACGCTCCGCCCGGAGCGGACCTGGACTTCATTGACACCGTCGCGCTGCGGGAACAGCTCATTACCGCGGGCACGTATCAGGAACAGGCGATGGCGGACGGCTTCACCGATCCCATCAACGCCATCGTGGAAACGATCCGCTTCCGCGCGGATCAGGGCGCGGAGGGTGGCGTATGCGCCCGGGTGAAACTGCGCATTGACCAGCGGGCCGTCCTGAGCCGCGAGGCGTTCCGCGCCACGCTAGAACTGGCCAACGAGGAAGGCGCCGCGCTCGAGAGCATTTCCGTCACGCTCCAGATCACCGACGGCCAGGGCAACGACGCGTTGGACTTGTTCGGCGTTCGCGACCCCGAATTGTCCAACCTGGACGACGTGAACGGCGGCGGTTCGGTGGCGAGCGGCAGCAGCGGCACGGCGCGCTGGACCATCGTCCCGACGGTGGACGCCGCGCCCACCGCGCCGGTCGAATACTTCGTCTCTGGTACCATGCGCTACACAATCAACAGCGTCGCCGTGACCGTGCCGCTGCTGCCGGTGCCGATCACGGTGAATCCCACCGCCCGACTGGCGCTGCATTATTTCCACGAGCGCGACGTGTTCTCGGACGACCCGCACACGGACGAAATCGAGCCGAGCATCCCATTCAACCTCGCGGTGATGGTGAAGAATTTCGGCTTCGGCGACGCGCGCAACTTCCGCATCACGTCCGCCCAGCCGGAAATCATTGAGAACGAAAAGGGGCTGCTGATTGATTTCAAGATTATCGCCACGGAAGTCGGCGGCCAGAACCTGACACCGACGCTGGAGGCGAACTTCGGCACGATCCCCGCCCAGGGCCTCGGCATCGCGCGCTGGCTGATGACCTCGACCCTGCAAGGGCTGTTCATCAACTACAGCGCCACCTTCGAGCACCTCGACGGCCAGGGCAACCCGCGGTTGTCGTTAATTGATTCGGTGGAGATTCACGAGATGATCCGACTCGTGAACGCGGACGGGCCCTTCGCCGACGGCAAGCCGGATTTCCTGGTCAACGATGTCCCCGATTTGCGCGACTTCCCGGACACGCTCTGGTTGAGCGACGGCTCGACGCAGCACGTTTCCGTGGTCACCAACGGCGTCGTTACCGGCACGGTCACGGCTGGCAATCTTCAGGTGTCACTCAGCGCGGCCATGCCCGGTGGCTGGACCTACTTGCGCGTGCCGGACCCGGCGGCGGGCGGCTTCCGGCTGGTCAACGTGCGCCGGGGCGACCATTCCCTCGTCGCCAACGCCTGGACCACCGACCGCACTTTCCACGGCCAGGGCAAACGGCCGGCGGAGGAAGACATTCTGCATCTGCTGGATTACAGCAGCGACGGCGAGTACACGCTGACCTATGAGTCGCTGCCCGCGGTGGATAATGTGCCGCCCACCAGCGCCGTGGCCGCCTTGCCGCCGGACAGCCGGGCGCTCATTCCCATCATCTGGGCCGGGCAGGATAATGAAGGCGGACGCGGCCTGGCGTTTTATGACGTTTACGTCAGCGAGGAGAGCGGGCCGTTCCAACGCTGGCTGTCCAGCACCATCAGCACGGCGGCCACGTTCCAAGGAGTCTTCGGGAAGACCTACGCGTTCTACAGTGTCGCGGTGGATCAGGCCGGCAACCGCGAAGCCGCGCCCGCCACGCCGGACGCGCAAACCACCGTCACGCTCACCAACCGTCCGCCTGAACTCGCCCCGATTGCGGAGGTGATTTTCAACGAAGGCCAGACGCTCGCGCTCGATCTAGTGGCCACCGATCCGGACGGCGACAACCTGACCTTCGCCCTGCTGCCCGGCGCGCCGGCGGGCGTGTTGCTCAATCCCATTACCGGCCGGCTGACCTGGATCACGGGCGAAGCGCACGGCCCCAGCACCAACGTCATTACCGTGCGCGTGCTCGACACGGGTTCGCCGCAGGAAATGGCGACCCGCACTTTCACCGCCATCGTGTTGGACGTGAACACCGCGCCCACGCTGGCAGCCGTGCCCGTTCAGAATGTCAACGAGCGCACGTTGCTCGTCGTCACCAATATCGCCGAAGACCTTGACCTGCCGCCGCAGCAACTCACCTTCAGCCTCGGCGCGGGCGCCCCCGCCGGCGCGACAATCAATCCGGCCACCGGCGTGTTCACCTGGCAGCCCAGTGAAATCCAGGGCGGCACCACGAATCTCATTGCCGTCATCGTGACGGACAACGGCCAACCGCCCTTGAGCGCCACGCAGACCTTGGCCGTGATTGTGTTCGACACGCAGGCGGATTTCACGTTGAGCATCGGCACCACGCAATTGTTGAGCGGAGCCAGCGCCCGCGTGCCGTTGGTGCTCCACTCCGGCGCGGACCTCACCAACGCCCGGCTCGTGCTGGCGGTCAGTGGCGACCGCTTGACCGGCCTGCAGTTGCAGTCGCTCGCTCCCGAAGTCGGCGCGGCGGATTTCCTCGCGCTCGGCGACAACCGCTTTGAGACGCGCTTCCATCGGGCCGGGGCCGCCTTCCTGCAAGGCAACCTCCCCCTGGGGCAACTCGCTTTCGGCACGGTCTCGAACGAACACTCGGCCGTGGTGTCGTTGCGGGCCGAATCGCTGACCGGTGAACGCGCGTCTTCGGTCCAGCCTCTGACCGGCAATGCCACTCCGGGCCGCGTCTTCATCGTGGGCCGGGAACCGATCCTTGACGCGTCGCCCGCTACCAACCGGCAACTCGCCTTGATCCTCTACGCCCGCGCCGGCGAGCGTTACCAGATCGAACGCCGCCTTGCGATGGACAGCTCCAGCGGCTGGCTTTCTGACCTGGCAATAATGACGACGGATTTGAAGACCTCGCTGCCGTTGCGCTCCACAACCCACCCGGAGGAGTACTTCCGCGCGCGGCTGGTGGACGGCTTCGAGTTAACGATCTGGAGGGAAGGCAATCAGGTCGTCATCGAATGGCCGCTGGCCTGTGCCGGCTGCGAGCTGGAGACAGCCAGCCAACTCGGATCGGGCACGGCGTGGAACAGTCCAATCGGACAACCGCAAGAGGTCAACGGACGATTTCGCGTCGTGTTGGCCATCGGCGACAGTCCGCGATTTTTCCGGCTCGCCGTGCCACAACCCTAGCGGCGCTGTGGCCCAAACAGTCGGTCTGTTGCCGTTGAACCCACCCGTCACGATCTCACTCCAAGCGGCAGTTCACGGTTCCGCTCAGAAGTCTTGGCGGAGGTGCCCCGCAAGGCGCACCATTGAAGCGACGGTGGGTAGCAAATCGCCACGCCGCACTTGGATGGCGTGCGGCGGCACGAAGCGCGTATCGCAGCGATGTTCTGCCGCCGCAATCCAAAGCGCCCAGCACTGGCACTGGTTTCCGGCAGTCCTGATAGATTTGGAGAACGCCGTGACTAGCGATCTTGTCCCGCGCCGCTCCCAAATCCATGAAACATTTTTCCTCCCGCCGGCGTCTTTCCCTGTCGTATGATGCTCGCATGACGCGCGGCAAACCCATCTGGCTCGTGCCGTTGTTCCTGGCCCTGTTGGTCGGCGGGGCGGGCTGGTGGGCCGACGGCCAGTTGCGCCGCACGATTCAACAGGAGTTGCGCGGCGATTTGCAGTCCACCCTCGAAGCCAACGTCACCGCGCTGGAAATCTGGATGGAGAACCAGCAGCGCATCGCCGCCGCGCTGGCCAGCGAACCGCGCTTCCGGGCGGTGGCGCTTGAATTGTTCGAGCGTTCGGCCGTCGGCCTGACGAACCGCACCGCGTTCACCGAGTGGTCGCGGCAGGCGATGGCGCGCGAACAACTGGCCGAGCGGTTGCGCACGCTCGGCTACGGCATGGCGCAACTCGTCAGCACCAATCTCACGGTCATTGCCGACACGGGCCGCGGCCGCGGCCGATTGGGCGAACCGGTGTTCGAGGATTTGCAGTCGAAGTATCAGGAGTTGTTCGCCACGGGCGAGCCGATCCTCATCACGCCGTTCAAACTCCGACCGCCGGAGAACATGCGCCGGCCGCCGCCGCCGCCCGGCGAGGGACCTCCTCCGCCCCGGTTCGGACCGCGCCCGGAGGGCACCAACGCTCCCGGGCCGATGCGCCGTGAATTCCGTCCCTTCCGCGATCTGGCCGTCATGCAGGTGGCGGCGCCGGTCAAGGACGACCAGGGCCACACCCGCGGCGCGCTTTCGCTCATCCTGAATCCGGATGCGGAATTCTCCCGCATCCTCTCGGTGGCGCGTTCGGACGAGTCCGGCGAAACCTTCGCGTTCGACGCCGATGGGCTCATGATTTCCAAAAGCCGTTTCGACGAACAGTTGAAGCAACTCGGGCTCTTGAAGGACGAGCCGGGGGCCGTCTCGGCGTTGACGCTGCCATTGCGCGACCCGGGCGGCGATTTGACCCGGGGGTTCGAGGCAGGCACGAATTCCACCTGGCCGCTGATCCACATGGTGGAACAGGCCATTACCGGCGGCGCGGGCGTGGAGGTCGAACCTTTCCGCGATTATCGCGGCGTGCCGACGGTGGGCGCGTGGCGCTGGCTGCCGAAGTACAGCTTCGGCGTGGGCACCAAACTGGACGCCCGCGAGGCCTACCGGCCCCTGCGCCTGGTGCGGAAAGCGTTCTCGATCCTGTTTTTGCTGCTGGTCTTGTCGTCGTTGGTGATTTTGCTGTTGTCCTTCCTGCAAGTAGTGTGGCGACGGCGCTTGACCGAGGCGGAGTTGAAGGCGCGGCAACTCGGCCAATACCAGCTCTCGGAAAAAATCGGCGCGGGCGGCATGGGCGTGGTTTACAAGGCTCATCACGCGTTGCTGCGGCGCGAGACGGCCATCAAATTGTTGCTGCCGGACAAGGCGGATCGCGACGCCATCACCCGCTTCGAGCAGGAGGTGCGCCTGACCTGCCGCCTGACCCACCCGAACACGATCCAGGTCTTCGATTACGGCCACACGCCGGACGGGATCTTCTACTACGCCATGGAATATCTGGACGGTCTGAACCTGCACGACCTGGTTCATCGTTACGGTCCGCAGCCCCAGGACCGCGTGGTCCACATCCTCCGGCAAATCTGCGAATCGCTGACCGAGGCGCACGGCGTGGGCCTGATCCATCGCGACATCAAGCCAGCGAACGTCTTTCTGTGCGACCGCGGCGGTATCCCCGACAGTGTGAAGGTGCTCGATTTTGGTCTGGTGAAACAGATCAACGTTCAGGCGGATCAACCTGTCCTGCTGGAAACGCCCGGCGCGGACGGCATCGTGGGCACGCCCAACTTCATCGCGCCGGAAGCCATCCGCGACTGCAACCAGGCCGACGCGCGCAGCGACATTTATTCACTGGGCGCCTTGGGTTATTTTCTTCTGACCGACAAAGAGGTGTTCGAGGGCGACACCGCCGCGGAATTGTGCCGCAAACATCTTCAGGAAATGCCTGTCGCTCCGGGTGCGCGAATTGGCCGGCAATTCGATCCCGAACTGGAGTCGCTCCTGATGCGTTGCTTGGAGAAAGACCCCGCCGCCCGTCCGCAAACCGCCCGCGAACTGGCGCAGACGCTGGCGGAAAATCGCCACGCGGAAGCGTGGACGCTGGAACGTCGCGCCGCGTGGTGGACCGAACATCGCAAGACCGTCACCAAGGTGATCGCGCCGGTCTTCCCGGCTGACTCCGGGCTGACGGCCAAGACCGTGAAGATCGAGTTTGCGGATCGCACACCGTGAATGTTGCTCTCCACTCGGCTATCTGGGCTGGCGCACCCCAGGCTTTATTGGTAGGAAATGCAAGAACACGGTCCGCACGCGCGAGTTGTTCTATATGACGCAAACCGGAAGCACGGCCCACACCGACCTGTATCCGACTCGCTACAGCCTGTTGAGTCGCCTTCAGGATTGGGATGACCAGGATAGCTGGCGGGATTTCTTCGAGACTTACTGGCGGTTGATCTACTCGGTGGCGATCAAGTCCGGCCTCTCGGAAGCCGAGGCCCAGGATGTGGTCCAGGAAACGGTTGTCTGCGTGGCGAAGGACATCGCGAAATTCGATCGGAACCGGGAACGCGGTTCCTTCCGCGGCTGGCTGAGGAATCTCACCCGCTGGCGGATCAACGACCAGTTGCGCAAGCGCGCTCCATCGCACAGTGTCGAGCAGGTTGGCTTGCCGACGGAGTCGGAGGCGATGGCCCAAATTCCAGACCCCTCGAGTTCGGCGCTGGATATGATTTGGGACGAGGAATGGAACGCGAATCTGCTGGAGGCGGCCCTGGAGAAAGTGCGAGGGCGCGTGCGGGAGGAGTATTACCAGGTCTTTGATCTCTATGTTTTGCGGGAATGGAAAGCGCGAGACGTGGCCGAAGCCCTTGGGGTGAGCCTGGCCAGGATTTATCTCGCCAAACACCGGGTGAGCCTGGCGTTGAAAAGTGAATTGCGCGACTTGCAGAAGAAATGGGGTTGAAGCGGAAGCGCCATTGATGAAGTGTATGCCATCATTTTCCCGGCGCCATGCAACCTTCACCCAACCCACCACCAGAAAGTGCGCCACTGGAGAAGCCGCCCATGCTTCAGGTGTCGGATCATGAGCTTATTCGGTTGATCGGCAAGGGCAGCGCCGGGGAGGTCTGGCTGGCCCGGAATGTCCTGGGCTCGTACCGGGCCGTTAAAATTGTCCGCGCCAGCACCTTCAAACACCGGCGGCCGTTTGACCGTGAGTTCAATGGCATCCGGCAGTTTGAGCCGGTGTCCCGATTGCACGACGGCCTGGTGGATATTCTGCAAGTGGGCCTTGGCGGGGAGGGCGATTACTTCTATTACGTCATGGAACTGGCGGACGACGTCCGAACCGGCCAACTCGTTGATCCGCACGAATACCAGCCGCGAACCTTGGCGCACGATTTGACCGAGCGTGAACGATTGCCGGTGGCCGAATGTATTCGCCTCGGAGCGGCCCTGGCTTCGGCTTTGGGGTTTCTACATGGACGGGGATTGATTCATCGGGATATCAAGCCCTCCAACATCATCTTCGTGAATGGCTTTCCCAAACTCGCGGACATTGGTCTGGTGACGGAGTTATATGACAAGGCCTACGTCGGGACGGATGGCTTCATCCCACCCCAAGGGCCGGGCACGGTGCAGGCGGACATTTATTCCCTGGGCAAGGTGCTCTACGAAATCAGCACCGGCATGGACCGCCTGCAATACCCGGCACTGCCGGCGGATTTGGGTAAGAGCGTCGAGGACCAAAACCTGATCCAGTTCAACCAGATCATCCTCAAGGCTTGTCGCGCGAATCCGCTCCGGCGCTTCAAGAGCGCCGAGCAGTTGATGGCAGCCCTCCTGGCGTTTCAGTTCGGCGTTAGGAAATCGCGGAAACTCAGAGCCCAGGAACGCTGGTTCACGATTATCGGAGTGATCGGCGCGCTGACCGCCGCCGGTGTGTTTGGCGGCCTTCTCTGGCGACTCTTCCACCTCCTGAAAATGGGGCAATAGCACGCGCCCGGGGCAGGTTTTGGGGGCAGGGGGCGCCTGGGGATAAAATTTCTGTAAAACAGTGGTTTCTTTTGAAAGAATCCAGGCGCGGCTAACGAGTAGTAAGTAGTGCGAGGGTCGGCGGGAAACTGTGGAACCGCTTCCCACGCATGAAAAACGCAACACAAGCGTGCGACATGAAGACAAACACCGGCAACCGTAATGCGGATTCATGGCCTCTGGTGTTCCAAGTGTGGCGAGTATTGACGGTCGCCATGCTGCTGGCTCACGGTGAGGCTTGCGCGGCCCTTCAACCGATCAGTCTTCGAGCGGGCGGTGCCGAGCCGCCCGCCGGCGGGAATGGGGATTCGATGATGCCGGTCCTAAGTGCCGATGGACGCTATGTGCTGTTCGCCAGCACCGCGAATAACCTGCTGTTGACCAGCAGCAACGCTCCGATTCCTGCGGCCTTTCCCGCCCGGCTCAACGTTTTTCTGCGCGACCGCACCCACGGCACCAACGCTCTGGTCAGCGTCAACCTCACGGGCGTGGCGGGAGGAAATGGCGACTCCCTCCCATCGGCCATCTCGACGAATGGTCAATTCGCACTCTTCGAAAGCCGCGCCAGCGATCTGGTCACGGGCGACACCAACAACACGACCGATGTGTTCCTCCGCGATTTGGTCAATGAGACGACCACGCTGGTTGGCGTCAGCACGAATGGCGGGGTTGGCAATGGCGACTGCCGTGGCTCGGTAATGACGCCCGACGGTCGTTATGTGGCATTCGTCAGCGCCGCGAACAACCTTGTCCCGAATGACACGAACAATATCGCTGATGTATTTGTCCGCGATTTGCAGACCGGTGTGACCACGCTGGTCAGTGACGGGGCCAAGGCGCGACAGGTAAGCCCTCGACCGTCAAGCGCATCGGAGTTGCCGGTCATCACGCCCGACGGCCGCTACGTCGCCTTCCACAGCACCGCCACCAACCTCGTGCCCGCAGCCACGAATGCCGGCGACATTTTCATCCGCGATCTTGTCAGCGGCACGACAACCTGGGCCAGCGAAGGCGCGCGCGCGGCGGCGCAAGCGGCCCAACTCGGAACAAGCATCGTTTCCTATAACCACGCCCTCAGCGACGATGGTCAGTTCGTCGCCTTCGCGGTCAGTCCCTGGCCGCCCTCCACCACAGCCAACCGCGGCCTGGTGCTGCGCTACAGTCAATCCAGCGGACTCGCCGAGGTGGTGCATACCAACGCCACGGTACATGCCGGCGCTCCCGAAGACATGCGGAGTCTGAATATGAGCGCGGATGGCCGGTTCATCGCATTTGTGGCGAACACCAACGACGCCAGCGGAAGAACCACGTGCGTTCTGGTCTGGGACGCGCAATCCGGCGCGACGAGTCTGGCCAGCGGGGGAACCGACGGCACCGTAACGACAAACTCCATCTCTCAATGGCCGACGCTGGATCCGACCGGGCGATTCGTCGCCTTCCTCAGCAGCGCCACCAATCTAACGACCGACCCGCTGAACGGGGAATACCACCTTTTTGTGCGCGACCTCCAGTCGAGCACGACGAGGCTCGTGGATGAAGACCGAAATGGCTTCGGCGCGGGTGTCAGTCCGGCAGCGGCGGCACGATTGAGCGCCGATGGCCGGTTCGTGGCCTACGAGTGCTCCGATGCGAGTCTGGTAGAGCAGGATCGGAATCGCGCCACCGACATCTTTGTGCATGATCTCCGAACCAGCTTCAACGAACTGATTTCAGCCCGTCACCCGGACCTGCCAACGGTTACAGCCAACTCCCTTAGCAGCGTGTCCGTCTTTTCCGCCAGTGCGGACGGCTACCGGATCGCGTTCTCCAGCGAGGCGAACAACCTTGTGGCCAATGATACCAATCAATACCGGGACGTTTTTGTGCGGGACCTGCTGGCGGGCACCAATCTGCTGGTGAGTGTCGCGGCCGATGGTCAATCGTCAGGAAACGGGCTTTCGTTTGATCCTGCCATCAGTGGTGATGGCCGTTACGTGGTGTTTGTTAGCAGCGCCTCGAACCTGGTCGGCAACGACACCAATAACATGCAGGACGTTTATGTCCGGGATTTGCAGAGTGGCACGACAATGCTGGTCAGTGTCAACGCCAGCGGGACCGGTCCGGGCAATCAAGACTCGCACACGCCGACGATCAGCGCCGATGGCCGGTACGTTCTCTTTCTCAGTCGGGCGAACAACCTTGCCCCGGGAACATTCAGTAACGAAAACGCCTTCCTTCGGGACCTGCAATCCGGGGTCACTCATGCCGTGACGACGAGCGGCGCCCGTGTGCCAGTCATGAAACCGGACGGACGATGGGTGGCGTTTGGCGGCCAAAGCGGAAGTGTGTTCGTTTGGGACTCAGAAACGGCCACGCGCGTTCATACCAATTCGGCCACTGGCCTGTCATCCTTGGCGATCAGCCCGAACGGAACACGGCTGGCATACATTTCCAGCAGCGGGTTGTCTGCGGTTGACCGGCTGGTGAACACGAACTGGGTGATTACCTCAGGCTTCTTCGGTTCGCATCCTGGCCTGCGTTTCAGCGGTGACGAACGATTCTTGGCTTACACGACCACAGCGGCGAAGGTTCCGGCGGACATCAACGGCACCTACGATGTTTACCTCTACGACTTCCAGACGGGCGATCATTTGCTGGTAAGCCACAGTGCCGACGGCACGGCGGCGCTGGGTGGGGTATCGGATTGGCCGGACATCAGTGCCGATGGCCGCTTCGTTTCCTACCGCAGCGCCGCGACCAACCTTGTGCCCAACGACCTCAACGGCCTGCCGGACATCTTCCTCTACGACCGGCAGACCGGCATCAACACCCTGTTGAGCAAGCGCCGGTCTGGCGAATCAAGCGCGGATGGCCGCTCGCTGGCGCCCGTGTTTAGCGGTAACGGTCGGGTGCTCTTGTTCCAAAGCTGGGCTTCGGACCTGGCGGCTCAGGATTTCAACTCCACAAGCGACTTGTTCGCTTTCGGCCTTTTGTACGCCACCATTGTCCCGGGTAACACCCCGAGCGAAGGTTCGACGATCAGTTGGCCGGCCTTTCCCGGACAAGCCTACCGCGTTCAATACAAAGACAATCTGGACGATGCCACCTGGCTGGATGTCACGGGCACGGTGACGATCGTGAGCAACATGGCTTTCTTGACGGACCTTGCGCCAGCCGCGGGCCAGAGATTTTACCGCGTTATAATTGATTGAATGACTCAACGCATCCCGACCATGAAACACAATGCTCCCACAGCCCAAACCGATGGCAGGACTTCGGCTGCTTTTACGTTTACCGAGTTGCTGGTGGTGGTTGGTGTGTTGGCAATGCTGGCGCTAACGATGATACCGGCGCTGGCCCGAAGCCAGCCCCATTCGAGAACGACCCTTTGCCAGCACAACTTGAGACAACTTGCCGTCGCGTGGCAGATGTATGCGGAAGACTACCACGGCCGAATCGTGTCGAATGTCCACGGAGGTTACATTCCTGCTCCGACTGAATTGGCAGGGTGGGTGACGGGCTGGCTGGACTGGAGCACGAGCAGCCAAAACACCAACGTCTCATTTTTGATTGAGGCACGATATTCCGCTCTGGCGTCGTACCTCCATCGGTCGTCAAATCTCTTCAAATGCCCCGCTGATCAGTATCTCAGCCCAGCACAAATGGCGCGGGGCTGGCACCAACGCGTTCGCAGCTACTCGGCCAACATCTACATCGGCGAGGGCAATGCAAGCACCGTTCCCACCAGTCCCATCTATAAACAGATCAGGAAAACCTCGGAATTTCTTTATCCGTCGCCAGCGCAATCATGGGTCTATTTGGAGGAGCATCCGGACAGCATCAACGACCCAGCTTTCTTCAGTCCGGACCAAACGACATGGATTGACTGGCCAGCGACGTATCACAATGGAGCCGCGGGCTTGGCCTTTGCCGATGGGCATACAGAACTCCGCAAATGGAGGGGCTCGCTGGCTACCGGCCCAGCCACCCGCGTCACCTACATGTTTTCCCTGCTCCCTCCGGTTCCCGCCGGCGATCAAGACATCTCCTGGATGTCCTATCGCACGCCGCGAATCTCGGCGCTGTCCTACTAACGGCGTCACAAACATTTCCCACTATGGTAGGGCGTCCCACAGGAGGTGACGAAACTTCTTTGTCGCGGTACGAGCTCTCGTTCTCCTTCGGGCGCGGTGGAAACTCATTGGAAGGGCTTGAAGGTCGCGGGCCATTTGCAGAAACTCGGACGCATGGCCGACAACTCGAACTTGCGCGATCCTTTCCGCGACGCCCGCCGGAAGGACGGTGTCCTGCAATGCCCATTTCAGGGTGAATCCATCCCCATGATCCTGCGTCACGCCGACGTGCGCGAGGCGGCAAAGGATTGGAAGACGTACAGTTCGGACGCGCCGTTCCGGGTGCCGATTCCATCGGAGGAGGAGGTTCGGACCATGCGCCAGTTGCCCATCGAGACCAACCCGCCCGAGCACACCGAGTATCGCGCCATCGTCGAGCCGTTTTTTCAGCGCGCCAAGCAGCCGGACGTGATCGCGAAGGTGGCAGCGTTGATCGGGGACATGCTCTCGCAGGCGCTCCAGCGCGAGTCCATCGAGATCGTGAGCGAATTCGCGTTGCCGGTGCAATCGCGCGCGTTGACCTACCTGCTGAACGTGCCGGAGTCCGAGGCGGACACCTGGATCGGCTGGGGCATCCACGTCTTCAAGGTCACCGGCGGCGAGTTCAAAAAGGGCATCGTGCTGGAAGACTATCTGCACGCGCAGTTCGACCGGGCCGAGGCGAATCCGGGTGAGGACTTGTTCAGCGCGCTGACGCAGGCCACGTATCGCGGACGCCGGCTCACGCGCGAGGAAATGATGGGTTTTGGCAACCTCGTCTTCGCCGGCGGTCGCGACACGATCATCCACAGCATTTCCTCCGTCATCGCCCACCTGGGCCGGAATCCCGCCGACTTCGAGTACTTGCGCGAGGATCCCCGGAGGATCGTCCTCGCGGGCGAGGAAATTTTCCGCGTCTTCATGCCCTTGACCCACATTGGCCGCGTGTGTCCGGCGGACACCAACGTTCACGGCGTGCCGGTGATAGCGGGTGGGCGGGTGTCGCTGGCCTGGTCCTCGGCAAACTTCGATGAGACCGTGTTCGACGCGCCGGAGCAAATCCGTCTGGATCGGAAACCAAACCCGCACCTCTCCTTCGGCTTCGGGTCGCATCTTTGCCTCGGCGCGGCGCACGCGCGGCTGATCGTGCGGAGTCTGCTGGAAGCCCTGATCAAACGCGTCGCGGCAATTAATGTGATCGAGGCCCGGGAGCACATTGAGCACGAGGCGCGCTACGAGCGTTGGAACGGATACGATTCGCTGACGGTGGCGTTCCGGCCGCGCTGAAACGCCACGCGCCTGATGGTTCTTCACTCGTCAGGATCACAACCGCCATTGTGGTGAGTGACCGGCAACCATTTCAGTGAGAGCTCGGCGGCTGTTGGGCGGGACTTTCGGCTTCAACCTTTCGTCGCGGCGGTAAGCAACGTTCACAGAGTTTGATCCTGCTCACCTCTCGAAGATTTCGTTACACCATGACCCAGCTTCGCACAAGAATGGCAAGAGCCTCAATGGTCAGCCCTGTCCATGAACCTCTCAATGTAGGGCGGACATTCCTGTCCGCCGGTGGGGGCGACTTTCCAGTCGCCCGTTGGCACCCCAGACTGGAAAGTCCGGGGAACCGGCAGGCTGAAAAGCCTGCCCCACATCAGGTTCATGGTCCCAATGCATGCTTCAACAAAAGAAAGGAGTCTCCCCAGGAACCCTGCGCCCGTAGCCGACAACGCGAGGAGGTGGACAACGTTACAGTTCAGAGGAATCCGCCTCCTCACGTCAGCGGCTACGGTTCGGGGGGCAAAGCGCGAATCGGGATTCGGCGAAGTCTCTCCCAGCGGAAGAGGGATTAAGGGTGAGGGAGATATATGTGTGGCGTGGTTGCTATTCGTCGGAAGGGCAGATACCCTCAAGCCGAAACACTGCTCGCATGAAGATCACCGACGACTACAAAGCCAAATACCGGCTCTGGGCGGAGAATCCCCGGGTTCTGCCCGCTTCGGTGGTGGTGAGAATTCCACGATTCAAGAGCCAACGATTCTCCTCGCACACGGAGATGAACGTTTGGAAGCGGTCAGTGTTGCGGGAACTGGCGCGGTCCGCACCCGGCAAATGAATGAATGAACTGCTACAGGAGTTCAATCGGGCCGGCATCCGCTACCTCTTGGTTGGTGGTCAAGCGATGCGGCTCACTGGAATGCCGCGATTCTCGATGGATTGGGATTTCTTCATCCCCCCGCGTGACGGCGAGAATTTCGCCCGGTTGAACCGCCTCTTGGAAGCCGAACTCGACATGCCACTCATCCCTCTTGGACCCGGAGGAGAGAATTTCATCCAAACCTATCAAACCCGGTGGGGGGTCATCCAATTTCATCTCGGGCTGCCCGGCGTTCCGCGTTTTGATGAAGCCGAGCGATGTGCGGTGCTCCGCAACACGGAGGACGGGACATCGGTCAGGTGTCTTTCGGGGATTCACTTGCTCGCTTCCAAGCAAGCGGCCAATCGTCCTCAGGACCAAGCCGACATCGAGTTTCTGATGGAATTGCAGCGGCTTGGAAAGCTGGCGTGACTGAATCATCCCAGGCTGCTTAAATCTTCCCACGTTATGGAATACGAAGCGGTCATCGGCCTGGAAACCCACGTCCAGCTCAAGACGAAATCCAAGATGTGGTGCGGCTGCGCCAATGCGTTTGGCGCCGAGCCGAACACCAACGTTTGTCCGGTTTGCCTGGGCCTGCCCGGCGTGTTGCCTGTGCCGAACGAGGAGGCATTGCGGCTGACGGTGCTGACCGGCTACCTGCTCAACTGCGAGATTCCCCGCTTCGCCAAGTTCGACCGGAAGAGTTATTTCTATCCGGACATGCCAAAGAATTACCAGATTACCCAATACGACCGGCCCAGCACGGCGAATGGTTTCGTGGAGTTCGAGTTCGGCGACGGCACAACGAAGGTCCACATCACCCGCGCGCACCTTGAGGAGGACGTGGGCAAGAGTTTCCATTTCGAGCGGAACAGTGGATTGGATTTCAACCGCGCCGGCGTGCCGCTCATGGAAATCGTTTCCGAACCGGACATCACCAGCGCGGACATGGCCTACGAGTATCTGAATGCGCTCAAGGAAATCCTCGTGCAAGGCGGCGTGAGCGATTGCGACATGGAAAAGGGGATGGTCCGCTGCGACGTGAACGTGAGCGTGCGGCCCAAGGGCAGCCAGGAACTCGGCGCGAAGATTGAGATCAAAAACATGAACAGCTTCTCCGGCGTGCGCCGCGCGCTCGAATATGAAATCCCGCGCCAGATCGAAGTGCTAAAGTCTGGTGGCAAGCTGGTTCAATCCACGCGCCGGTGGGACGACGTCACCGGCATCACCGAGGAAATGCGCACAAAAGAGGACGCGCACGATTACCGCTATTTCCCAGACCCGGACCTAATGCCGCTGGCGCCGGACGACGCCTGGCTGGCCGCAGTGAAGTCGCGCATGGTGGAATTGCCCCTGGCGCGCAAGCAACGCTTCATGCGGGATTACTCACTGACCAAAGATCAAGCGGAGAGTTTTAAGCTGGACGTTGAGGCGGGCAACTTTTTCGAGCAAGCGGCGGCTCTTGTCTTGGCCAAGAATCTTTCGGAAGATTGGAGAAGTCGCGAGCTCCGGGGAGTAGCGAACAGCGTGATTCAACAGTGGCGACCGCGCCTGCAAGCGAAAAATCTGTCGTGGGCAGACACGATTCCAGGGCTTTCGTCTCTTGTTGGAGTCACCATCCCATTTGTGAGGGGCGAGATTAACTCTGGTTCATATCAACAGGTCGTCGCTGAGATGTTTGAGTCTGGACGACGCGACCCGGAAGCAATCATTTCTGAGAAAGGGCTTAAACAAGTCAGCGATACCGGCGCGATAGAACAATTTTGCGATGAAGTCATCGCCGCGCATCCCGGCCCCGCGCACGATTTCCAATCCGGCAAATCCGCCGCGCTGAATTTTCTCAAAGGCCAGGTGATGAAGATGAGCAAGGGCAAGGCAAATCCCGCGCTCGTCGGCGAAATTCTGGAGCGGAAGTTGAACGCCTGAGGAAAGACGCGGCCATGTTTGATGCGGAAGTCAGATTCGTTGCAACGCGCAGCAGCCTGACGCAAAAATTAGTCGAGGAGTTATGGCTCTACGCACACGCCCTCTGTCGGAACGGCCAGATTGCTGATGATTACTCGGTTTCTCGCCAAGCGAGAAGAGTCCGCTTGCTTTGCATTCTTCCGGAAAGGGGCTCACTGGAAGGCATGTTCCACGACAAGCGGAGCCGCGCCTTGTTGCGAAGCATCGGAAAACTGATAACGAGGCCGCCGACCAAGAGCATCACGGGTGAGGCTGCGGACACGCCTCCATCGTGTTCATGCCGCCGCCGTTCTTGCTTGCACCTTTTCACACACATGTTCGACGACTCCTCTCCGCTGGCGTGTGGGAACTGCAGTCAGCCAGTTCCGCTTTACCGCTTACATCGCTTGGACGTGAGATCTCGCGAAGCGCTTCTCGGCTGGCAATCTGACTATCAAGCATGTGATCGGCTGTTTATCAGCAGTGGCTTCGGGGAAATGTGGGCTTATCGCCAAATGTCACGCCTTGACAGCGGTTTGACAATGGATGGGCGTGAGTTGTGCGCTGCGGTAGAAGCCAAAGTCCGCGTCCCGGTGTTCTACTACCTGCACAAATACTGGGGACGAAGCAACGAGATGGAGTGCAAGCGGCTTTGCCCAAGTTGTGGCAAATCGTGGCTCTTGTCAGAACCTATTGGAATCTTCGACTTCAAATGCGATGCCTGCCGTCTTCTGTCTAGCAAGGCCGTGGACTTTCCCAGCAACGCAAACTGAAGTCGAATCTCTGAGCCAGCAACTTCATAGCAGAATTCGCTTCTTCACCGGATCGAACCTCGCCACTTTGTTCTTGAGGAATCCCAGCATCGCCATGCACATCGCGGCCTGCACGTAGAGGCCAAACTCGACATCGCTCACCGGTTTGGCGCGCGTGCGGACACATTCGAGGAAGTTCTTCCAATGCTCCAGTGTGCTGTTGGGAATGCTGCCTTTGATTTCGGTTGGTTCGCCCTTGAGCGGATGGAGTTTGATGCTGCGAAAGCCGGCGCCGAAATCCGTTCCTTCCAACACAATCGTGCCGCTCTCGCCCCGGATCACCGGATCGCTGTTGTAGGCGTTGGTCAAGGTGCAGACCAGGTTGATGGAAACGCGCTCCGGGTAATCCATCACCATGTTGAACGTATCGGGCACTTCGCGGCCGTAGTCGTCGTATTTGAAAATGCCGCCCGTGCCCACGGCCAGCGAGGGGAATTTCAATCCGAGCGCGCTGATGAACGGCGTGAGCACGTGCGGGAACAGGTCCGTGGACGGCCCGCCCGCGTAATCGAGGAAGCTGCGCCAACTGAAGAAGCGCTCGACACTGAACGGCTTTTTCGGCGCATCGCCGAGGAATGCCTTCCAGTCGAGATCAGGTCCGGGCTTGGCGTTGCGATCCGGAATGGGCATGCGTTCGCCCCAATCGCCGTTGCGGTAATAGCCGGCGGCGACGTGTTGGACGCGGCCAATAGCACCCTGTTGAATCAGTTCCTTCACCTTGAGCCACGCGCTGCTGGAGTTGGCCTGGTTGCCAATCTGCACGACGCGGCCCAGTTTGCGCGTCTCCTCGTAAAACTTCTTGCTCAACTCGAATTGGCTCCAATGGCCCATCGGCTTTTCGCAATAAACATCCTTGCCCGCACGGATGGCGTCCATGGCCTGCGGGACGTGCAGGCGATCCGGCGTGGCGATGCAGACCACGTCCACTTCCTTGTCGGCCAGAAGTTCCCGGTGATCTTTGTAAGCTTTGGCTTGGTAACCCTCGGCGGCGTTGCGCAGACGCGGACCATAAGCGTCACACACCGCCACAATCCGCAGCGGCGCGTCCTGCGTGGTGAGCGCGTGAATGAGTTGCAGATGACCGCTGCCACGCCCGCCGCAGCCGATGAAGCCGATGCCAATCTTGTCATTCGCGCCAAGGATGTTTTGCCGGGAGATCAAGGCTGAGGTCGCTGCACCCATCACAATCGCCGACCGGGAAGTGGAGCGGATGAATTCACGCCGATTCATGGTGCAGCCAGACGAGGAGGTTGGAAGATTCGTTTTCATAGATTTGAAACTCGATTGGAACCCAATTTTGGACCACTTGTCCCAGAACGTCCCGGGGCACTACCTTGGAGTTGTAGAAAGCGCGCATTGGCCGCGTCAAGCGAAGAACGTGGGGAAGAAGCTTCTCGGGAGCATGGTGCCGATGGAGGGGGTCGAACCCACACACTCTCACGAGTACCAGATTTTGAGTCTAGCGCGTCTGCCAATTCCGCCACATCGGCTACCTGCATCCCAGTCAATAACTGGCGCAGCCTAGCAAGGGTGCCCCGGTTGGAGCAAGCATCCAATTTGCAGCAAGATTCTCCAAATCACTGTCGCCCACTGTTGCTTTCGCCCGAGTGCCTGGGCACTAAAGCGGACTTGCACTGGATCCCGCGATTCTCTGGGTTGCGCAAAAAGCTCCGCCAACCGTCACCATCGGATGTGCCGCAGCGCCAGCGCAGCCAGTGTGAGCACCAGCATCAGGCCGGAAGGGATGAATTTCCTGGTTTTGGCCAGTCTCACACCGAACACAACCAGCAACAAGGCCAGCAGAATATCCGCGACGTAGGGTTGAAAAATGGTGCCCGCCGCACAGAGACTGAGCAGCGCCGCGAATATCACGGACAAGATCAGTGAAATCTTGCTCTTGCCTTTCAACAACCCGATCAAACCGCCGAGGACAAGCAGGACAATGTAAATCCAGAGAATCTAATTGGGACTCATATTCGTGTTCGCTAGGTGGAATGTAGCCGCAAGCCGCCTATCCGCACAACGGATTTAGCTTTCCAAAGTTGACGCCAGTCACCCGCAACATCTTACCTTCTGCTTGTCATTCCCGGCGCAATGCCCCTCAATGTCGGTATGAAATCCTTCACCGTTGCGCGTCGGGTAGAACCCGTTGCCGTATTGCTTCTGATTTTGCTGCTGAACCTCAGCCCAATCTCCCTGCCTGCGCAGGACAGTTGGCCGCGCTGGCGTGGGCCGCAGGATGCCGGCGCCGCAATGCGCGGAGAATACCCCGTCAAGTGGGATGCCAACACCGTGCTGTGGAAAACACCGCTGCCGGGCAAGGGCTGCTCCACACCCATCGTGTGGCAGCAACGCATTTACGTGACGGCGCCCGTCGAGGGACGCGACGCGCTGCTTGCGTTCGATTGGTCGGGCCAGCCGCTTTGGCAAACCGTGTTTGGCCGCGAGAAGCCAGGCAAACACCGCGCCGGCTCCGGCAGCAACGCCTCACCCGCCACCGACGGCCAGGGTGTGTTTGTCTATTTCAAAAGCGGCACTTTCGCGGCAGTCGAGTTTGACGGCAAAGTGCGCTGGCAGACCAATCTGGTGGAAGCCTTCGGACCAGACACGTTGTATTGGGACCACGGCACCTCGCCGGTGTTGACTGAAAAGCACGTCATCATGACGCGGATGCATGGTGGTGAATCCTGGCTCGCAGCGTTCGACAAAACCACTGGCGCGCTGCGCTGGAAGGTGGCGCGCAATTACGAGACTCCCGTGGAAGGCGATCACAGTTACGCCACGCCGCTGGTGGTGCAACATCGCGGGAAGGAAACGTTGCTGGTGTGGGGCGCGGAACAGGTGACGTTGCACGATGCCGCGGATGGAAAAGTCCTTTGGTCCTGCGGCGGCTTCAATCCCGAGTTGCGCCAGAACTGGCCCACCGTGGCTTCGCCCGTGATTGCCGGCGAGGTGGCGGTCGTGCCCTATGGGCGCGCGGATCGTGGCCAACCGCGCCTGCACGGCATCAACCTCGTCAACGGCCTGCGGCTCTGGCAACGCGACGACACGGGCACGTTCGTCCCCACGCCCGCCGCGCATCAGAACCGCGTCTATCTCGTGCGCGACCGCGGCGAAGTGGACTGCCTCGAACCGGCCACCGGCAAGACGATCTGGAGCGACACCTTTCCGCGATCGAGCGCGAACTTTTACGGCTCACCCGTGATTGCCGGCGGAAAACTCTACGCCGTGCGCGAAGACGGCGTGCTGTTCGTGGCCTCCGTGGACGGCACATTTGAATTGCTCGCGGAAAACAAAATGGGTGAACGCGTGTTTGCGTCGCCGGTGCCGGTGGCGAACCGCCTGCTCATTCGCGGCGAGAAACATCTCTTTTGCGTGGCCGCGCCTTGAGCATGAATGTCGAAATTAGGTTAGGCACCGCCCAGTAGCCAGAGGCCACCCGGTGCAAATCCACTACTCAGTCAGAATTCGCGCTAAGACACAGGCAATGTGTCGCTGCATCACCCCGCACATCTCTCTATTTCCGCTACAATCGACTTGCGAATTAGCGAGAAGTAGGACAGCGGACCGCCTAGATTTTCGAATCCTCCTTCGGGGACTCCTGTAATTTCTGCGATCCAACGCCTTGCGATACCAAGCATGAACCCCCTTCCGCATAGCTCTTGATATCTGTCAATTCGGGTTGAATATACGAACCGAATGGTAGTATCGAGATTCGAGTTGCAGGTGTCCGGATACAACTCAGTCATCTCCCTGTTGAGCATCTCCTGCCTCCATGCGCGCTGGTCTTCATCAAGCTTCAAAATGTTACTTACCCTATAGTGCGTTTGGTCAGCTGCAATGCGCTCGAACAAAAGTGCTTCTATCCTACCCGCGAGCGTCTGAACTTTCTTGCGTTGAAGATCGAATACGAGTGCTTCAATCCCGACAGCAGTCATCCGAGCTTCATTCTGTTGAAGGATTATCGCGGCAGTACCTTGAAGTTGTTCGCGCTGGAAGTAGTAGTCAGAGATCAACGCGGCTGCGATGGCTAAATTTGGGATTGCAGTAGTCGCTTGAAGCGGAATGTCGTGCTCCATCACCTGCAGCCCGTCCGGAATCACGAGGCGAAGGTGTTTCAACTGCGGCCAAATCAACGCAAATAGCCGCCGCTCAAGCGAAGGCTTCAAAAAGCCGAACATAGGATCGTTCCTTTCATGGCTAGTCGTAGTTCGCACGCAATTCGTCCTCCATCAATTCCTTCATGTGATCAACGTGGTCAGTAAAATCTGACAACACGTCGTCGGTATAGGAAAGGAGGATCATCGCTTGGTCGTAAAGGATCTTAACGTTCAGCAGATTTACCGTCTCGTTGTGCTTAAATATGATCCGCTGCTTCGTATCTTCAGGATATCGGAAGCTGAATGAACCGCGGTCGATGTCATCAAATGCTCTCATAAGACTCTCAAGGTCCTTACATCGCTTTTTGAATTCATCCGCAATATCATTGGGGATGTGCAGTTCTTTCACGACGGCGGCGAAATGCAGTCTGAAGGCCTTATGGAGCTCCCGAAGCTGATGCAGGCGTTTCCCTTTCCAGTTCACCCAATTCATTTCGTCCCCGAGGAGACTGTACTTCGACAACTGGTTTATGTTCAGCTTGTAGCCCAATTCCAACGAGTGCCTTACCAAATAGAGAAGCGGATAGGAAACGACATTAGCCGGCAGGTCCTTTTCCTCAATCTGCGCGAACAATATATCAACCGCTCGGTGGTAAGCGTCCAGGTAGCTGGAATACGAAGTATGAAAACCAATTTGGACCTCATACTTCCAACGTTTAAGATCATTGCCAGACATATCGTTTAACGAGGCTCAGAGGAATTGACCTGTTTTTGATTCCAACTGCTGAAGGCACTTGAGAATTTGCGCACCAGCGAGGCCGCCTGTGGTTCATTGTGTGGCGTTGTAATCTCAATTACCTTGCGAATCTCCTGTCTGCTTCATGTCGGCTGCCCTGTGCATCCTGAAGGAGTGCTTTGCCCATCCAGGCCCTCGGGTATGCGGGGTTGATCCCAGCGCCTTCCCGAAGCAAACCAGCGCCCCTTCCCATCTATCGCGCCCTCGCGTGCGCGCAAACTACCATGAAAATTCTACACGCGTCCTCGCGTGAGATTTTGCCGTTTGCCCTGCTCAGTATGCTCTCCACCATCCGGCTTTCGCTCTTGTCATTGGCGATTTCGATCAGCCCTCTGATAGCTCCGAAGATGAACTGGCTCTCTTGCAGGCTTAACCGCCCTTCCACTGCGTCGTACACCCTTTTGCTCCACTCTTCGATCTCTGCCTTTCCTCCCGGAAAGATTGTACTCAAATTAGCCTGAACAGCATTCATCAATTCCGCCTGTCGGCGTTCCTGGTCGGACTGTGGCTTTAGGAAATCGAAGAGTCCCATAATTTCATTTATTTTGGCAATGATGAGTGCTTACATTGCTGGATACGGGCCATTCCCGAACACTGATATTATTGACCCATTGCGATCCCTCGTCCGGCCGATCCAGCAAGTGATTGCCCGACCCTTTATGTCAACGACTGCCAATTCTGTCAATGCCTCTCTGGGCGTGATCGTTACCAGCCTGTTAATAGCAGCGACCACTGCGTAGCCGCCGACGTGAGGAGGCGGATTCTTCTCGATAAGCTTCTCGTTTCATCCGCCTCCTTACCTCGGCGGCTACATCCTGAACGGGCTAATCCCCGCACACGGCTTGGCAGATCACCGCTCGCTCCGGTGTCATCGCTCCGCCTTTTTCAAATGCCGGTCCAAAAACTCTTCAGCCGCTGCGCGGGCTTCGGGCGGATACCGATGGCCTTGCCGATGGTTCAGCAGGCGCACTTTCTCCGCCGCGCCCAAGAGCGCATACACCGGTTGCACGGCTTCGATGAATGCGCCGCTGGCATCCGTGTCCGCCGAATCGCCCGCCAGCAACAGGAAAGCCCGGGGCGCAGCCAGTGCCAGCATTTCGTGATGTTCCCGCGTAAAGCCCGGCTGGTTGATCTGATCGCCCAGATACCACACCGAGTCCCAGTTGCTGAAACGCAGACCAATGCCGCCTTCGCTCGAAACACCCGCGCGGTAGCGTTCGTCAAACGCCATCGCATACAACACCTCCTTGCCACCCAACGAATGCCCGAGACAGCCGATGCGTTGGCGGTCCACGTTGGGCAGGGATTCCAGAAAATCCGCCGCGCGAATGGCGTCCCACACCATGCGCGTCATGCCCGTCCAGTCTGGATGTCGCTCCCGCACCCGTTGCGCGTTGCCCTTCCAGTCCGCGCCGTCGGTGTTGATGTAGTTGCGCGGACACCACACCACGTAACCGCGCTGGACGAGCTGCACCCCGTGCCACTTCTCCACGTCGTAGGATGGCTCCAATCCCGCCACGCCGCGCGCCTGGAGGGGAGTGGTCGGGTGAAACACGACGACGGCGGGAAGGCTGCCCCTGGCGGCGCGCGGCGTGAGCAGGCAGCCGTCGGTAAACAAACTGTCCTCCACCTGATAGCGCAGATGCTGGCGGGTGAACTCGGGCAGGTGTTCCGTCTCCAGAATTTCCGTTTTCAGCGGCGCTTTCTTCTTCGGGAATTCGCCGAGAATCTTGAGCCATTCGGTTCGCAGAACCTCGCGTTGCTTGCGCCATTGGCGTGGCGTGGTGATGGGCTGGCCTTTGGCGTTGATCATTATGGAGGGCAGTTGGGGTGATTCCTTCGCCGGAGCAGTCTGTCCGCTGGCGCAATAGGAAAGGGCAATCAGCAGAAGCACACCCAGCCACGTCCACGAACTGTGACTCGGAGCGCGGACAGCCTTGTCCGCGCGAACCCGGACTCCGGCGCTCGCGGACAAAGCTGTCCGCGCTCCTGGCGGCTGCCGGCTCGAGGCCGCGATTTCCGCTAATCGTAACGATCCCATGATGGCCTTCTTCTCTTTTCGGTCTTGAACAGTTGCTCGAATGTATCGATCACAAACCGCCGCACCACCGGTTCATTCGACGCCCGCGAACCGGCGACGTTCAACACCCGGACGTTGTGGCGGCGGATGAACTCCCGCAATCGCTCCCCCACCCGCTCGCGGTCGCGCATTTGCGAGAGGTGCAAACAGGGCTTGCCCAATCGCGCCGCCAGTTCCGCCGTCAGTTTCGAGCCGCCGCTGAGTTCCGGGGCGATGGTGAAAATCACCGTGCCGTCCGAATCGCGCACGTTCCACTCCGTGCGTTGCGGGTATTCGGCTTCAGGCGTTTCGCGCAACGCGTACTCACTCTCCAGCGCACCGTCTTCCGCCAAGCGTCCGCGTGGACACCAGCCGCCGTGCGGGATGCCGTTCGCCAGCGCAAAATCCAGCGCCGCGCGATCCGCACCGGTCTGCCCGCCGGAGACGATCTGCTCCACTCCGATGGGCGGACCTTTGGCAACCACCGCGCCCGCTGTTTGAATGAACTTGCGTTTCTCCGCCACGCCCCAAGACTAAGCCAGCGATTCCATCATGGCGAACGATTTGCAGGCTATCGTCCAGTCGCTCGGCCTGGAGAAATTCCGACGCCACATATTCCTGTGCGCCGACCAGGCCAAGCCCGAATGTTGTCCCCAGGCGCAGGGCCTGGCGGCGTGGAACTTTCTCAAGCAACGCCTGAACGAACTGGGATTGACCGGCCCCGAACCGCTGATCTATCGCACCAAGGCGAATTGTCTGCGCGTCTGCCAGAACGGGCCGATCGCCGTCGTGTATCCCGAAGGGGTGTGGTATCACTCCTGCACGCCGGACGTGCTGGAACGGATCATTCAGGATCACCTGCTGCGCGGCCAGGTGGTGGCGGAATTCGCGTTCGCCCGAAATCCCAATTTCCTGCCCGCCGCCTGACCGCTGCATCAAGCGGAGCGTCACCATGCCGCAGCTTCAACTCTTTCTGGCCGACGTCATTCTGGTGACACACGCACTGATTGTGCTGTTCAACGTGGTGAGTTTGCCGTTGATCTGGCTGGGGTATTTCTGCCGATGGCGGTTTGTCCGCAACTTTTACTTCCGCGCTGTTCACCTCGCGATGCTGGCTTATATTTCGCTCCAGGCCTGTGGGGGCAAACTGTGTCCGCTCACGATCTGGGAGAACACGCTACGGCGCGAAGCCGGCGCGGAGGGACATTACGCCGGAAGCTTCATCACGCACTGGGTGCAGCGGCTGATTTTCTTTGAGGCCGACGAACGAACGTTTGTCGTTGCCTACGCGCTGTTCCTCGGACTGGTGCTGCTGACGTGGTGGCTGGTGAAACCGGAGCGTCCGCGTTGGTGGCAGAAAGCTCGTCCGTTTCCGTGAGCAGGGAAACCGATCCCTTGCGCAGGTCTGTACGTGCCGAACTTTAGATGGACAGCCCCGCACTGGGTCAGTATTCAATCTTTGCGCGTAACCCACTGATGCCATGGCCCGAGTGCTCATCAAGACTGCCGTCGGCGAGCCGAGAGCTTGCGAGTTGAATCTCGGCGTCAATCATTTCGGCCGTCATCCCGACTGTGATTTCACCATTGAACACCCGACCGTCTCGACCGCGCATTGCGAGATGGTCCTCACCGCGGAAGGCGTGCTGTTGCGCGACTGCGGTTCCACCAACGGCACATTCATCAACGGAGAGCCGGTCAAGGAAGCGATGCTGCAAGCCGGCCAGACCGTGCGGCTGGGAGACGTGGAATTGTTGGTGGAAACGACCGAAGTGATCATCGCGATTCCAGAGTACGAACGGCCCCGGCCCGCGCCGCCGGTGGTGCTGGACGACGGCTCCATGCTGTGTCCACGTCATCCGGAGGCAGTGGCCACCCACCAATGCACCTTCTGCCGCGAAATTCTGTGCGACGCTTGCGTCCGGCGCCTGCGGCGCAAAGGCGGTCGAACCCTGAAGCTCTGTCCGCTGTGCAGCCAGCGCTGCGAAGTCATTGGCGGCGAGCAGCCGAAGAAAAAGACCTTCATGGGCATGTTGAACAAGACCATTAAACTGCCGTTCCTCCGGCGGCGGAAGAACGACGATTGACACGCGGTCGGACTCCGAAACCCGGCCCATCGCTGCGCCAGCTTAAAAACCTCTCCGTCGGTATCGGTGCGCTGATCCAATCCCACAAAACAAACTTCCAACCGCCCGCCGGCCTCCGCTATGTTTCGGCGCGTGCAATGGAACAAAGTCACTCTCGTGGGCGTGGGCTTGCTTGGCGGTTCGCTGGGCCTGGCCCTCAAGCGCCGTCGGCTGGCTCGTCACGTCGAGGGCTATGTGCGGCGCGCCGCGAGCATCAAGGAATGTCAGAAATTCAAAGCCGCCGACCACGCCACACAGGACCTCGCGCTCGCGGTGGCGGATGCGGACTTGGTAATTCTCTGCACGCCCCTGGCGCAAATGCGCCCGCTCGTCCGCCAAATGCTACCGGCACTCAAACGTGGAGCCATCGTCACGGACGTGGGCAGTGTGAAGGCCAGCGTGGTCAAGGAACTCGAAGCGCTCGTCGCGAAGGCGGGCGCGCATTTCATCGGCAGCCATCCAATGGCGGGCGGAGAGAAGACCGGCGTCTCGGCAGCGCGGGCGGATTTGTTTGAGAACGCGGTGTGCGTCGTCACGCCAACGCCGAAGTCGAATCGGGCAGCGTTGCGGCAGGTGGAGCGATTCTGGAAAGCTGTCGGCTCGCGATTGCTGACGCTCACGCCGCAAGCGCATGACGAACTGGTGAGCCGGTCGAGCCATCTGCCGTACCTTCTTGCGGCCACGCTGGCGAATTACGTTTTGAATCTCACTCATTCGAAGCACCAAGCCACGCTCTGTGCCACCGGGTTTCGCGACACCACGCGCATCGCGTCGGGTTCGCCGGAGATGTGGCGCGACATCGCGTTGGCCAACCGGGCGGCAATCCGCGTGGCGTTGGACGAGTTTGTGCGTGATCTACAGCGCGTGCAGAGCTTGCTGCGGCAGAACGACGCGGATGAACTCATGCGCTGGTTTGACACCGCCAAACAACGCCGCGATGAATGGTGCGCCCAGGCCTCGGCGACCCTGCCCGAGTAAATCATGCCACTGCCCGACCTCATAGAAATCGTGCCGCTGGACAAACCGGTGCGCGCCGAGATCACCGTGCCCGGCTCCAAGAGTATCACCAATCGCGCGCTCATCCTCGCGGCGCTGGCGGACGGGGAAGTGACGTTGGAAGGCGCGTTGTGGAGCGAAGACACGCAGGTGATGACCGAGGCGCTACGGAAGCTGGGCTTTGAAATCAGCATTGAGCCGGACCCCGAGGAATTCTGCAATCGTCGCATCACGGTCAAAGGCTTGGGCGGGAGAATTCCCAACGCCGGAACGTTGGAACAGCCACTGGAATTATTCGTGGGCAATGCGGGCACGGCGGCGCGGTTTCTGGCGGCGATGGTTTGTTTGGGTAACGGCGTGTATCGGTTGTCGGGGGTGCCGCGGATGCACGAGCGCCCGCAGGCCGCGCTGTTCAAGGCGCTGCGGGAACTGGGGTACCGCGTGGATACGCCGAATGACAAATTACCGGCGACGATTTTCGGAGGTAGCCGCCGACGTGAGGAGGCGGATTTGCCTGGAGATGTCCGCCTCCTTACGTCGGCGGCTACGAGACGCTGCACCGTGAGCATCGAGGAGAGCTCGCAGTTTGCGTCGGCGCTGTTGCTGTGCGCCAAGCTCGGTGGATGGGAGGTCAAGGTTGTGGGTGAGAGCTCGGAGGAATCGCCTTACGTCGTCATGACGGAAAGAATGATCGAGGCGTTTCCGAAGTCTGGGGGCAGATTTCAGATCGAACCCGATGCGTCGAGTGGGAGTTATTTTTGGGGAGCGAACTGGTTGGTGTCGGTCGGAGCTTGGATGTCGGAGTTCTTGGAGAAGACGAGCATGCATGCGATGCTCGGGCGGTTCCAAACGCTCTGGGATTGGATTCACAACGACTTCCCGCCTGGGGCGCTCGGACCGCAACACCAGGACCAGATGGCTTTAGCCGTGAAGAACTGGCCGAGGTCGGGCTGGCAGATTGATGCCGAGTTCCCTTCCTTCATTCCATTGCCTGAACGAATCTCGCGCGAGGGCCAACTGGGGGACAGCATTATGACGGCCATAGTTCTGGCAGCTGATTTGTGGGGCGGATTGGGACTGGAGCGTCGCGAGAAAGGGATTCGCTTCACTGACCTCAAACGCTTGCGCGTCCAGGAATGTGAACGCGTTGTAGCGTTGCGGACCGAACTGACCGGGTGTGGCGCCAAGGTGGTTGAGGAAGGCGACAACTTGACCGTGTATCAATCGCAACTCCACGGCGCAGAAATCGAAACCTACCACGACCATCGCATGGCGATGTGTTTTGCGATTCTGGGATTGAAAGTGCCCGGCATAAAAATCAAAAATCCCGCGTGTGTGAAGAAGACGTTCCCGAACTTTTTTCAGAAGCTCGCCACCCCGCCGCCCAAAGGGTTGGGCGCAACGATTCTGGAGGCGAAGACCGGAAGGAAGCTGGGAGTGGATGAGTTGTTTGCAGAGTGAATTTGGCTCTTAATCCTGATCTTATTCTTGCTCTCGATTCCTGAGAACTGAGCAAGAGCAAGATTACGAAAGCGAGCAAAATCAAGATCGGATGAAGCACCCTATGGTCATCGCCATTGACGGCACAAGCGCCAGCGGCAAGAGCACCAACGCCAGACTGGTGGCCAAGGCATTGGGCTTCGTTTACGTGGACACCGGCGCGATGTACCGCACGCTGGCGTGGCATTGTCTCCAGGCGCACATTGATGTCCACAATGCACGCGCGGTGACCGCCGCCTGTCGCCGCTGGAAAACCAAGCTCGCCTGTGTGGACGGCCACGTGCGGTTGCTGGTGGACGGGTATTTCCCGGAGAAGGAAATCCGCACCGCGGAGGTCAGCGTGGCGGTGTCCGTCGTGGCCACCGTGCCGAAGGTGCGTGAGTGGATGAAGAAAAAGCAGCGCGAGTGCATTCAGTTCGGGAATCTCGTCATGGAAGGGCGCGACATTGGCACGAATGTTTTTCCCGAGACGGATTACAAGTATTACCTCGATGCGCATCTGGAGGAACGCACGAAACGGCGGGCCGCCGAAGGTGTCAATGAAAACCTTGCCGCGCGCGACCAACGCGACAGCCAGCGCGCCACCGCGCCCTTGATGATCGCGCTCGGCGCGCGGGTGATCAATAACTCGAACCTGACCAGCGAGCAAACGAGCAGCATGATTCTGGAGGACATGCGCCAACGACTGGCGGCGGAGGCGAAGTGAGCTTCGGCAAAGGGTATTACCGGACAGATTTGCCATGAACTTCATCTACTACTGCGGTTGGGTGTTCTTTCGCGTGGCCTACAAGGTTTATTTCCGCGTCCGTTGGTTCAATCCGGAGCGCGTGCCGCTCAACGGGCCCGTAATTCTGGCCTCGAATCACGCCAGCATCCTGGATCCGCCGCTGGTGGGAGTGGCCCTGCCCCGCGGGATCAACTATCTCGCGCGCGCCTCGCTGTTTCGGTTTCCCGTGGTGGGTTGGGTGTTGCATCACTGGGACGCCGTGCCGGTGGACCGCGACGGCGGCGGGGCCAAAGGCTTGAAGATTATTCTGGACCGCCTGCTCGCCGGAGGGGCCATCGTCCTGTTTCCTGAAGGCACGCGTACGCCAGACGGAGAACTCCAGCCCGCCCGTTCGGGCGTGGGCTTGGCGGTGATCAAATCCACGGCGCCGGTTGTGCCCGTCCGCGTGTTCGGAACATTTGAGGCCTATGGACGTAACATGACGTTACCGCGACCCCACCAGATCATGGCCAAGTACGGGGAACCCATGCGCTTCGAGGCGTTGCGCGCCGAAGCCAGGACGTGTTCCAAAGCGCGGCTCAAGGAGATTTATCAGCAGGTCGCCGATGAAATCATGGCGGCGATTGCCAAGCTCGAACCTTACCAAGAGAAGGCCACGTTTCCGTAAGGCTGACAGGAAAGTCGGGCACGCAGGTTGGGTATTTGGGTGCTTGGGTATTTGGGTATTTGGGTATTTGGCTGGCTTGAGGCATTCATTCAAAACACCCAAAGACCCAAAGACCCAAGGACCCAAGGACTCGATTGGCATCCGCCTCCCTCAGACCTTCGGCTCCCAGCCTTTGCGATATTCGCGTCGCCAGAGTCTCGCCGCGTCACGGTCACCGAGGATTTTGCCGGATGCGGGATCGCAGTTGAGCGTGTGGCCGGTGCGCCAGGCGATGTTGCCCAGGTGACAGAGCATCGTGCTTCTCTGGGCGTCCTCAATCTCGGCGGTCAGAGGTTTTCCGCTACGGATGCCGTCCGCGAAATTGACAAAGTGCAACTGGTCATCCCGCCGCGCTTTGATTTCGCGCACGAGGTTGTTGCTGGGATCAAAGATTTTGCAGTCGTCACCCGCGAGCACCATGGTGCCTTTCTCGCCGAAGAAACTGACGCCAAAACCCGCGCCTTCGAAGCCGCGCGGCGCGCAACTCTGGCCTTCCCAGGCGATGCCGCAATGGCCGAAATCGTACATTGCGACGTACCAGTCGGGTGTTTCTTGATCATCCTCGAAGTGGTAGCGATTGCCGCCACAGGTCACGCGCCGCGGATAATCCACCTTGAGCCCCCAGCGAGCGAGGTCGAGAGCGTGAACGCCGTTGTTGCCGAGTTCGCCCGAGCCCCAATGCCAGAACCAATGCCAGTTGTAGTGGATAACGTTGTCTTGATAGGGGCGTTCCGGTGCCGGCCCCTGCCAAAGCGTGTAGTCCAGCCAATCCGGCACGGGCGCGGGTTTGCCCCGGCCAATCGAGCCACGCCGATTCGAGTACCAAGCCCGGGCGAAATGCAGTTTGCCCAGTTCGCCATTGTGCAAGGCGGACATGGCTTCCAGCACCGAAGGCCAACTGCGGCGTTGATTGCCCATTTGCACCACGCGCTTGTGTTTGCGCGCAGCGGCCACCATCAAGCTTGCTTCGTGTGGATTGTGACTGCCGGGCTTCTCGACAAAAACGTGTTTGCCGGCGGCACAGGCAAGAATCGTGGCCGGGGCGTGCCAGTGATTCGGCGCAGCGATGGCGATCGCGTCCAGCTCCTTGTCTTCCAACATGCGACGAACATCCTTCACGCCCTCGGGCTTGCGCGTCTGTTTTTTCGCGACGGCGGCGATGCCTTTGGCCACCGCCTGGCTGTCCACGTCGCACACGTAAGCAATCTCAACATTCGGAACATTCAGCAAACTCGCGATGTGCGCCATGCCGCGTCCATTGCAGCCCATGACACCGAGGCGAAGACGATCATTGGCCCCGGCGATCAAGCGGAACGAGCCGGCGGTATTCAAGGTGGCAATGCTGGCGCTTAACACAGAGGCTTGTTTGAGAAAACTACGGCGCGTGATGGAATTCTTCATGCGGTGATGAAATGGAAAGTCACCATTGGACGCAAGCAAACAAGCGGACGGCTGCCCGCCGCCGGGCGGACAGATGCACAGACCAACCGGCACCGGGTTAAATCCCCAAATTCGACAGCGTGTTGCTGATGGAGTTGACGATCTGCACCAGCCGCGGATGGGATTTCTCGAAACCATGAACGGAACTGCTCAAGCCCTCCAGCGACAACTTGAGCAATTGAGGGTTCAGTTCCGCCCGGGTGGCTTCATGGGTGGAAACATCGGTGAAACCGGCGATGCTCTGCGCCTGCTCACCGTGGGTCTTGGAAAGTTCGGCAACCTCCGCCTTGAGCGTGCCCACCAATTCCAGCAACTCCCGCTTGCGCTCCGGATTGATGGATTCGGAGGTGTGGATGCGCGACTCAATCTTCTGGACGGTGTTTTCGATCATAATTCAGCCAAGGCAAAGATAACCGGCGCGTCGGTTTCAGCAAGGCCCCGTCCGTGCGGCGAACCATAACGCTATGCGCCATGTCCGGTCGCCACCAGCGGCGCGACCACGCGCCAGACCGCTGACTGGACCTGCTCCACCGAACCTGTGGCGTCAATCTTGCGAACGCGTTGCGGTTCCGCAGCGGCGATAGCCTCGTAACCCCACTCCACGCGCTCGAAAAAGGCGCGGTCCGCCTCTTCGATCCGATCCCGGATGAAAGGCAAGTTGGCCTGGCGCGAACGCAACCGTTCCGCGCTGACCTCGGCTGGCACGTGCAGCAGCAGCGTCAGGTCCGGCCGGGTGTCGCCCACCGCCACGTCAATCACGCGCCGCACCATTTCCAAATCCAGTTGCCGGCCATAACCCTGATACGCCGTGGTCGAATCGTAGAACCGATCGCAAATAATCACTTCACCCCGGGCGAGCGCGGGCCGGATGACTTCGCGCACCAGTTGCGCGCGGCTGGCGTTCATCAGCAGCAATTCGGTTTCCGCTGTCATCGCCGCGTTGGCGAGACTGTGCTTGAGCGTGTGGCGGATTTCCTCGCCGATGGGGGTGCCGCCGGGTTCGCGAAACATCTGCACTTTGCGGCCCCAATCGCGCAACCGTTCCACCAGCAGAATGGCCTGCGTGGATTTGCCGCCGCCTTCCGTGCCTTCCAGGGTGATGAACAGGCCTTTCATCTGATGCGTGATGCGTAAAGGTTGCTGGCCCATTTCACGCTAGACGCCACTCGTAGCACATTCTGCATTGTCGGAATTCCATTCATGCTCAAGCCTGCTTCAGTTTTGGTCCCTTTGGCGTGTCTTCGATGATCCAGCCTTTCGCCTTCAATTCGTCGCGAATGGCGTCGCTCCGTTTGAAATCCTTCGCCTGGCGCGCAGCCTGCCGGGCTTCGAGCAATTCAATAATTTCCGGTGGCGCCTCCGCGTCGGCGACCACGCCAATGCCAAGGACGGAATCAACCTTCTCCCATTCCGCCAACGCGGCAGTCGCCATGGCTGCATCAAGTTCGCCCGCCGCCAGCCGGCGATTCGTGGCGCGCACCCAGTCAAACACCGCCCCCCATGCAGCCGCCACGTTGAGATCGTTGTCCAGCGCCGCCGTAAACTCCGTGAGCAAATCACCCGGCGCGGCACCCGGCGGCTTGGCGGCATTCGCGAGTTCGCGGAGTTTGCCCAGACACTCATCAATCCGAGCCAGGGCCGTACGTGCGCCCTGCAAATTCTCCAGGGTAAAATTGAACGTCTCGCGGTAATGCGCCGAGATCAATGCGTAACGGATTTCACGTCCGCTGAAACCCTTCCCCAACAGATCGCGCAAGGTGAAGAAATTCCCGAGCGACTTGCTCATCTTCCGGCCTTCCACGAGCAGGAACGCGCCGTGCAGCCAGTATTTCACGAACGGCTGTCCGGTTGCGCCTTCGCTCTGCGCGATTTCATCCTCGTGATGCGGGAACATCAAATCCTCGCCGCCCAGATGCAGATCGAAGCTTTGGCCCAGCACCTTCATGCTCATGGCCGAACATTCAATGTGCCAGCCGGGCCGCCCCTCGCCCCACGGACTCGGCCAGAACACCTCGCCATCGTCCGGCACGCGCGCTTTCCACAGCGCAAAATCCGCCACGGATTCCTTGGCGTATTCGTCGCTTTGTACGCGCTCGCCCACGCGCATTTCGTCGAAGTTCAATTTCACCAACTGGCCGTAGGCGCAGCCGCAGCCGCGGTATTTCTCGATGCTGAAATAAACCGAACCGTCGCCGGCCTGATACGCCAGACCACGCGCCAGCAGTTGCTCGATCAACGAAATAATCTCGGGGATGTGCTCCGTCGCGCGTGGCGTGTGATGCGGCCGCCGGCAGTTCAACGTCTTCAGGTCTTCCAGAAACGCGGCCTCATACTGACCGGTAAATTCCCGGAGCGGCGTCTGGGTCTCGCGCACACGGCGGATGATTTTGTCCTCCACGTCGGTGATGTTCATGACGTGGCGCAGTTCGTAGCCTTTGAATTCGAGATACCGCCGCACCAAATCGGCGAAAACGAACGTGCGCCAGTTGCCAATGTGGGCGAAGTCATAAACCGTCGGCCCGCAGCAATACATCCCGACCTGCCTGCCGGCCGGATCCAGCGGAACGAACTCCTGCACGGAGCGTGACAAAGTGTTGAAGATGCGTAATCCCATGTCTGAAAGTGACGGCGCTGAGGATTAAGGACGAGTCGCCTCAAGGAAAGCGCAAAGTCGCGCACCTCGTAATGTCGCCGTCTTGCGCGGTGAGAACGCTCGTAGCGCAGGTTTCCAACCTGCCGTATCGCGGATTTTCAATCCGCAGCCCATGGAAACCGCCAGCGTTTCCGAGCGTTCGATCGCTCTGCCGAATGGAATTCGGCGATACAGCAGATTGGAAATCTGCGCTACGCCATGGCAAGACTGAGGCATTACCGCACCTCGCCGCGCGCCCTGCCGCCGGAGCGCGGGTGGGCTGAGGACAGGAAAATGGATGACAGGAAATGACATGATGGGGAGTTTTCAAGTTCCTGTCATTGATCCTTGGTTTGGTGCTCCATGGGATTCGTCCAATCGCCAGCCACCGCGCCAATCGCCACTTCGGACCCCTTTACGCTAATAATGGGGGCGCCGTTCTCATTTGTCCTTTCGGTTTCTGATGCAATCACGCACAAACCGAATCCAAAATGGCAAGCCCACTACAAACGAACCAATAAGCAAAGGAATGTAAAACTGCCGTTTGATGTCCCACGTGCTCTCCATGCTTGGATCAAACTTGGCCCACACATAATAAATCGCCATGCCGAAGAGCGCGTAAAGGCAAAGCATGCCCACCCCACAGTGAGGACAGCCAGCCATTCGTTTGGCCTCTTCACACTGTCAAATCCTCAATGCAATCCAGCGACCCGGCGCAGGGGATGCATGGATTGCAGCCGCGACGCTCACGCCCGCGCGTTCCGCAATCATCTCGCTAACGTGGAACATGTCGCTGCTGCCACCTCGAAGCAAGCGCGGAATATAACCGTCCGCCAGCGGCGATTGATTGAAATTCTGCGCTGGTCTGCGTCGCGCTTCCGGGATCATCAAACGGCATCAATTCTATTTGAGTCCGGACAGTTTTCCTCGCAGATTCAGGCGTCTTCGATGCCGTGAACTGAAACCATCTCAACCGGGATATTATGGCCACACTGCAAATCAAACCTGCCGGCGAATGCGCCTTCGACCTGATCGCGCTGGGCGAAATCATGCTGCGACTCGATCCCGGCGAAGGACGCATCCGCACCGCCCGCGAATTCCGGGTCTGGGAAGGCGGCGGCGAATACAACGTCGCGCGCGGACTGCGCCGCTGTTTCGGGCTCCGCACCGCCATCTGCACTGCTTTTGTGGACAACGACGTGGGCCGGTTGCTGGAAGATTTCATTTTGCAGGGCGGTGTGAGCACGGAGTTCATCAAATGGCTGCCGTTCGATGGCGTGGGCCGGACGGTGCGTAATGGGTTGAACTTCACCGAGCGCGGCTTTGGCGTGCGCGGCGCGGTGGGCGTGTCGGATCGGGGACATTCCGCCGCCAGCCAACTCAAGCCCGGCGATTTCGATTGGGATCACCTCTTCGGCAAGCTGGGGGTACGCTGGCTGCACACCGGCGGCATCTTTGCTGTGCTCAGTGACACCACACCGCAACTCGTCATCGAATGTGTGAAACAAGCCAAGCAGCACGGCACGATGGTCAGCTACGATTTGAACTACCGGCCTTCGCTCTGGAAAGCCATCGGCGGTCAGCCCCGTGCGCAGGAAGTGAATCGGGAGATCGCCCGATACGTGGACGTGATGATCGGCAATGAGGAGGATTTCACCGCTTCTCTCGGTCTGCCGGTGGAAGGTGCGGATGAGCATCTGCTGCACCTTGATGTCTCGGCGTTCAAACGCATGATCGAAACGGCAGTGAAGGTCTTTCCCAATTTCAAAGCCACGGCCACGACGTTGCGCGCCGCGAAGACCGCGACACTGAACGACTGGGCAGCGATTGCCTGGATGAACGGTCAATTTCACGAGAGCCGCAAGTACCCCGACCTGGAGATTCTCGACCGCGTCGGCGGCGGCGACAGTTTCGCCTCGGGCTTCATCTACGGTCTGATGACCACCGGCGATGCGCAGAAGGCGGTGGATTATGGCGCCGCCCACGGCGCGCTGGCCATGACCACGCCGGGCGACACCTCGATGGCCACACGGGCTGAAGTGGAAAAGCTCATGAAGGGCGGCGGAGCGCGCGTGCAAAGGTAGCTACTCTTACTCTTATCCCCCGCCAATGATCAGAATTCATTCGTCCGCGACGACCCACGGTAAAGGGCGCTGGCCCACGGCATTCGCAATGGCTATATGGTCCGGCATTGCCGTCACCGTTCTCTCCGCCCCCTTGCACCAGATCACCATTGACGGTGATTTCTCGGACTGGGCCACCGTGCCGTCGTATTTCGATCCCGTCAGCGGGCCGGGCGTATTGCATCATGGCATTCCGGACACGCATGACACCGACCACAAACTGCCGGGCGACATTCCCGGCTACATCAATCATCCGGATGTGGATCTGGTCGAGTACAAGCTCACGCATGACTCATCCAATCTCTACGCCTACTTCCGCGCCACCGGCATCATCGGCAACACCATCAGCAACGCCACGCAGCACGGGCGCTACTACGTCATCGTCACCCTCGATGTGGACAACGACCCGGCCACCGGATACCCGCTGCACGAAGGCGGTTACTATCCCACCAGCACCGGCTATGACATGAACATGGAGGTGGAGTACTATGATGGCACGTTCAATACCGGTCATTATCTCAATCACGGCGCGACCAATCAGGCGCAGTTGAACGCTGCCATCGAGGAGCAGACGAACGGCATCGTCCGTGTGCTGCCGGGAACCTACCGCTACTACTCGCAGTGGGTCTGGTTCGACGATCCCGCCGCCGGCACCCATCGCCTGCCGCCGCCCGACGATGATGCCAGCATCACTTTTGTGGCCGACCGCGGCCCGGTGTATCAGGGAAACATCCGCATCGCGCGCTCGCCGGACGGTCACGAGGTGGAAATGGTCGCTCCCTTTCGCGGTTTCATGCGCGATCCCGAAGGCCAGCCGATCATGGCCCTTGGGAAAACGATCCACGTCTCTTTTTCGCTGGAGGCCAGCCGCGAGCTGTCACCCGACAATGCTTGGGCGTCCGACACCGGCGATCCCATCGTGGGCTATTACCTGAGCCCCTACCCCGTCCCTCAACTGCAAATCGCGCGGTCGCCCCAAGGCCACGATGTGATCCTCTCCTGGGCGAGCGGCGCCCAGGGCATGAAGCTGGAACAGACTGCCAGCCTCACAAATCCCGCCTGGCAATTGGTTCCCGGCTCTGCATCCACGAGCCAAATGATCCTGCCGATCGGAACTGGCCAGACCTTCTTCCGGCTGGTTGAACCATGACTCAACTCGTTCTCCGTGCAAGCCACCCAGTTCAACGTCGGAGTCATGGTCCCGCGAAACTGGCTTCCTTTCGGTGCGCTCCTGCTCGCTCTCGCGCTTCGCGGTCTGCCTCTCCCGGCAACCGCTTCCACGAATCACCATGTCATCCTCATCACCATTGACGGGCTGGCGGGGTTTTACCTTTCCGATGAGCAGGCGCCGATTCCGACCCTGCGCCGGCTCGCCAAGGAAGGCGCCGTCGCCGAGGGATTGCGGGTTTCCAATCCTGCTGTCACCTGGCCGAATCACACCTCACTCATCACAGGTGTTCACCCGGAAAAACACTCCGTATTGTTCAACGGCGTATTGATCCGGCCCGGCCCGGGAGAACCGGTAAGAATCGAAAGTGACCGTGACCAAAGCGAGCTCGTCGCCGTGCCCACGCTCTACGATTATATGCACCACGCCGGCTATCGCACGGCGGGAATCAACTGGCCCGGCACGCGCGGCGCAAAAACGCTGGACGATAATTTCCCGGATGTGCCCAATCCCATTCGCCACACCACGCCCCGTTTGCGCGCCCAACTCATTGGCCTCGGTCTCTTGCGCGACACCGAGGATGAATCCTTTCTCGCCAACAGCGCCGCGGCACGGGATCAGATTTGGACCGCCGCCGCCGTGCATCTCATCCAAACGCGCCGCCCGAGTCTCCTGCTTTTGCACCTGCTGATCACTGATACGGTCCAGCATCGCCACGGCCCGCAAACCCTGGCCGCCTACACGGCCCTGGCCTTGGCGGATGCACACGTGGACGACATCGTGCGCGCCGTGGAAGCCGCGGGCCTGCGGGAGCGAACCACGATCGTTGTAGCTTCGGATCACGGATTCGTCCGGCCCCACAAACTCGTGAATCCCAATGTGGTGTTTCGCAAGGCCGGCCTGCAACGACCCGGCCCGCGCCGGCGCGCGCAAGCCATGTCGCACGGCGGCACCGCGTTCGTTTATTTGACCGCACCGGAGACTCGCGAAGCGGATCGCGCCCGGGTGATCGAATTGCTGCGCGAGCATGAAGGCATTGCGGACATTCTCGAACCGGACAAATTCGCCGCGCTACACCTGCCCGAGCCCGAACACAACCCGCAGATGGGCGACCTGCTGCTGGTGGCGAAGGAGGGTTACGCTTTCTCCAACGAGTCGTTTGAGGATGATTCCCTCACGGAAATCACTTTCCCGGTCGGCAGCCATGGTTATCTTGCCACGAATCCAAATATGAACGGTGTGTTCGTGGCGTGGGGGCGCGGCATCAAGCCCGGCCCAAAGTTGGGCGTCGTTGAAATCATTGATGTCGCGCCAACCATTGCCGGTCTCCTCGGCCAGAAGCTTCCACACGCTGACGGGAGAATTATCCGCGCACTCCTGAAGGAGCCACTGCCGCGCTGACGGCAGCTTACCACTGGAATTCTACAATACCGTAAGCTGAGAAACCATACCTGATGGTATGTGGCTCTGCGCCCTCTTGCGACCGGTCCCGACAAATTGGGTTTCCTTTTCCAGGCACACCAGGCACGCTATCGGCCATCCCTCCCAATGAACGGAGCCGCACGCATCCTTGAAGCGATGGGCCACGGTGATCAGCAGGCCGCCAGCGACCTGCTTCCGCTGGTCTATGACGAATTGCGACGGCTCGCGTCTCACAAACTTTCCTTTGAACGGCCCGGACAAACTCTCCAAGCCACCGCGTTGGTCCACGAGGCGTGGTTGCGGCTTGTGGGATCAGGAGATTCACAGTGGGACGGTCGGGGGCATTTCTTCGCCGCGGCGGCGGAAGCCATGCGGCGCATCCTTGTCGAGGCAGCCAGGCGCAAGGCTCGCGTCAGGCACGGCGGCGAACTGAAACGGGTTGATCTGGACGACGTGGAGGTGACGTGCGGGTTGCCTTCGGATGAGTTGCTGGATGTGGACGAGGCTCTGCACCAACTGGAGCAACTGGACGCGCAAGGGGCGGCGATTGTGAAGTTGCGGTTCTTTACCGGGCTGACGCATCCGCAAATTGCCGAGGCCCTAGGCGTGTCGTTAAGCACGGTGGAACGCTCGTGGTCGTTTTGCCGGGCCTGGTTGTTCCAAAGGATTCGTGGCGATGATCCCGGTCACTGAAAATAGTTCGCGCGGTGTGAAGGGAATGTCGGGTTTCCGGCGCATGGATAAGACGGAAATCGGCGAGCCAGAGCGATGGTCAGGCCCGTTGCCGGAGCGGTTGCATGGATTTTGAGCGAGTCAAAGTGATTTTTGCCGGAGCGTCCGCGCTGGCCTCGCCGCGTGAACGCGCCGCCTATCTGGATTCCGCCTGTGCCGATGACGCCGCGCTCCGCGCACAGATTGAATCCTTGCTGGCCGCAGAACGCAAGGCGGGCGATTTTCTCGAACCCGTCCTCAAGGCTGTCCCCGACACCTCGGCGGAGGTGATTGGCACGTGGATCGGGCCTTACAGAATCCTCGAGCAAATCGGCGAGGGCGGTTTTGGGCTGGTTTACATGGCCGAACAGGAGAAGCCGCTGCGGCGCAAAGTGGCCATGAAAATTATCAAGGCCGGGATGGACACCAAACAGGTGATCGCCCGCTTCGAGAGCGAGCGACAGGCGCTGGCGCTGATGGATCATCCAAACATCGCCCGGGTACTCGACGCGGGCGAAACGGATGGCGGACGGCCTTACTTCGTGATGGAACTGGTCAAGGGCGTGCCCATCACGGAGTTTTGTGACCAAAAGAAACTGCCAGCCAATGAGCGGCTGGAACTGTTCATCCAAGCGTGCGATGCGGTCCAGCACGCGCATCAAAAGGGCATCATCCACCGCGACCTCAAGCCCTCCAATGTGATGATAACGATGGTGGACGGTCGTCCCGCTACCAAGGTGATTGATTTCGGTGTGGCCAAGGCCGTTGAACAGCGGCTGACAGAGAAAACGCTGTTCACCCGGTACGATCAGTTGATCGGCACGCCGGCCTACATGAGCCCGGAACAGGCCGAGTTGAGCGGCCAGGACGTGGACACGCGGAGCGACATTTATTCGCTGGGCGTCTTGCTCTACGAATTGTTGACCAGCACGCCGCCGATTGACACGGAAGCCTTGCGCCAGGCGGGATTGGACGAGGTGCGTCGCATGATCCGGGAAACCGATCCGCCGTCGCCATCGGCGCGTTTGCGGACTCTTGGGGAAAAACTGACAACGGTGGCCGAATGTCGCCAGGCCGAGCCGTCCGCGCTTCAGCGAACTCTGCGGGGTGATCTGGATTGGATTGTGATGAAGTGCCTGGAGAAGGACCGCGCGCGGCGTTACGCGACGGCCAATGGTCTGGCGGCAGATTTGGAACGGTTTCTGAACGACGAGCCGGTGGTTGCCCGGCCACCGAGCAACCTTTACCGGCTCCGCAAGTTTGCCCGGCGACATCGGCTGCAGGTCGTGTTCCTGTCCAGTTTGAGTGTGGCCATCGTCGGGGGGGCGATCTTCGCGCTGGTCGGATTTGCCGAGGCGCGACGGGAACGGGATCGGGCTTTGATTGCGGAACAACGGGCCAAAGAACAGCAAGGATTGGCCCGGACGGAGGCCGCGCGCAGCGAGCAAGTGACCCGCTTTCTCGAGGAGATGCTGGCCAGCGTCAGGCCGGAGCGGGCGAAGGGCCGCGACACGACGTTGCTGCGGGAGATTCTCGACGAAACCGTGGCTCGGCTGCATGAGGATCTCGACGGTCAGCCCGAAGTGGAGGCGGATTTGCGCCGGACGCTGGCCGGCGTTTATTACGCGTTGGGCGACGCCACGAACGCTGCCGCCATGCATCGGGAGGCCGTGCGGTTGCTCAAGGAACAGTTCGGCAAGAATCATCTCGAAGTGGCGCGGGCACTTTATTGGTTTGCCGATTTGCGCCAGCAGGAAAGGATGTATGCCGAAGCCGAAAGCCTGTTCCGGGAATCACTGGACATCCGCAAACGATTGTCGGGCGACTACGATGAAGACGTGGTGCGAACGCAAATCCGACTGGCAGCAGTGTTGAAGAAACAGGGCGAACCAAAAGCAGCCGAAGCCCGGGAACGGCTGGCCGAAGCCGAACGGTTGACGAGGGAATTGCTCGCGGAGCGCCGGGCATCGCCGGGCACACCTCCGGATGAACTGATCAAGGTTCTGGTCCGCTTGAGCCATGTGCTCGGCTATCAGAAAAAATACGCCGAAGCCGAGCCTCTGCTGCGGGAGATCATGTCCTTGGAGCGCGAGATTCCAGGCGACAACCGGCAACGCCTGGGTTCGGCGCTTTACCGCCTTTCGCAAACGCTCCGCGCTCAAGGCAAGTTGCCGGAGGCTGAAGCCGCGAGCCGCGAGGCGTTGGCCCTCTGGCAAGGCGTCCTGCCCCCCGATAATTCCGCGCTGGATTCGTTGCGTCGCACCCACGCCGTGATCCTGGACGCGCAAGGCCGGCTTGCCGAAGCCGAAACTCTGCTGCGGGAGTCATTGGCCATTCAGGAGAAAAAGCGTTCCGCCGGCTGGGAAGCGAGTCTGGTTCGCGGTTTGTTGGGTGGCAATCTGCTGCGACAAAAGAAGCACGCCGAGGCCGAGGTTTTGTTGCTGGCCGCATACGATGGCCTCGCACGGCAGGAGGACGACGAGTTGGAATCCGAAAACTGGTGGCGGTTGCGAGTCACCGCTCAAGACCTGACACAACTCTACGAAGAAACCGGCAAGCCCGCTGAGGCCGCCGTCTGGAAACGAAAGCTCGCCGAATTGGACCAGGCCGGACAGTGACACGAATCTCCGGCGCTGGACGGCTGGAGGACTGCACCTCTCCGAGATCTGCGTAGCAGCGGACATGAGTCAGCTCCATAGCTCCATCTGAGTTCGGGGAAAAGTCAGAGCCGACTCACGTCGGCTGCTACGGCTCAGGGCGCGAAACGTCTCTCGTCGCGGGACTTCTCCCCTCCAGTCCGTCAGACCCCGGTTTGTCAGCCAGGCGTTCTTCGTCCATCCCCGGCAGATTATTTCAACTTTCTTGAAGGGGTTTCCAAGGCCGCGTCGCATGGGAAGGGTGAAGTCGGAAGATTGAACAAATCGCTAAAGCCATTAAAATGAAAGCAAATCTGAGCCATCCCAAGACATCGCAGTCTCTGCGGCCTGCTTGTATCTCTGTCCGATGTCGTTTCGCATTCATTCTGTCCTGCTTGCTGATGCTCTGTGTCACCGGCGTCCATGCGCAATTTGAAAGCGGCGGCGTGTACGGCGGGAGCATTTCTGTCATTGGCGAAGCCGACTCGTGGACATTTACCGCGACGAATGGAGACCGGATTGTGCTCCGGCACGCCCGATTAAGCGCCACCAATAGTTTTTCGGTTCGGACGCGGGTATATGATCCGGGAGGCACTTTGCTCGGGACGCAGACGGGTGTCGTGGGTGAGCACGCATTCACGGTTGCGAGCAACGGAACCTACACAGTCACGGTTGCAGATGCGAGCGGACCGCTAACCGGCACGGGTACATACCGCATTTACTTTGTGAAGCTGCCCGGTTCGTTCACCATCCCTCCGGGCGACGACGGCGGGCCGTTGCCCGGCAGCGGGGAGTTTCAGGACGGCACGATTGGCAGTCTGGGGGACATGGACTTGTGGACGTTTCCTGCCACGGCGGGTGAACGCATCGTCATCCGCGTGGCGGAGTTGAGCGAGACAAACAGTTTTTCGACGTCGGTGAGAATCTACGGGCCGGACGGAGTTGCGCTCTCGGCTCAAACAGCCGGCAGTGTGAAGGAATACGCTTTTACGTCGGCAACCAGCGGTACGTTCACGGTGCTCATGGCTGATGGTAGCGGGCCGCTGACCGGCACGGGCACATACCGCATCTACATCGTGAAGCTGCCCGGAACGTTCACAGTGCCAGCCGGGGACGAAGGCGGTGAAATGACCAACGGACAGATCTTCGTAGGAGCGATTGAACTCGGCGATTTGGACACCTGGTCTTTCAACGCCTGCACTGGCGATGCCTTTACGCTCCAACTTGACGAGCTAACGGGCGGATCGGCCTTCCTTCCACAAATGCGGCTTTATGGTCGTGATGGCGTTTTGCTCAACACGATTTCGGGTCAAACCACCGCGCAGATCAATCGCACCGCTCCCGCCACCGGCACTTACACGCTCGTCGTTGCGGATGCGAGCGGGCCGCTCAACGGTACGGGAACGTATCAATTGACGGCCCTCGGCATCAAATCGGGGCTGACGCTTTGCCAGCCTGTAGTTACTGGCGCGAATCTATTCTTGAGCGCTGCAGGCGGAACAACAAGTGCCGCCTCCGTCCTTTTGACCTCAACCAACGTGGCTACTGCACGCACCAATTGGACACCAATCTGGACCAACCAGTTCGATCAGTACGGCGTGTTCACTCGCACATACCCATTCAACCCCGCCGAACCGCAGCGGCATTTTCTTCTGCAGCAGCAATGACACTTTGTTCTCTCGATGCGAGACACTCCCGTCTGTGGGTCAGTCGGCAAATCCGTCAATCTCCTTAATGATATCACCTATCTGATTGGGACAGGCGACAAGACATTTGTGGTCAACTGGGAATTTTACTCGCAGCAGGTGCTTTAGCCAGCCGGCAGTTTCCTGTTTTGACTTCGTGGGGATTGCTGATTAGGGTCACGTTGTGCTTGCTGCTGCGGACAATCTGGTGACCGTTGATGACTACCGGGCATTGCCGGAGGGACCGCCGCACTATCAGTTGATCCAAGGGAGGCTGCTGATGTCACCATCGCCCAACCGCTATCATCAAGATATATGCCGGAATTTATTGGTGTTGCTCCAGAACTTCCTGGAGGACCATCCGCTGGGCGTGGTGTATCCGTCGCCGTCAGACGTTTATCTTACCAGCTACGACGCCTATCAGCCGGACCTCTATTTTGTCTCCAATGACAACGCCGCGATCCTAAGTCCCCAAGGCGCGGCTGGGGCGCCGGACCTGGTGATCGAAGTCCTGTCGCAGGGCACGGCTCACTATGATCGCGATCTCAAACGCAAGATCTACGCCCAGGCCGGCGTGAAGGAACTGTGGCTTATTGACCCGGAGGCGCAGCAAATTCTAGTTCACCAGTTGAATCCGCCGACAAACCAAGCTCCGGCGCTGCATGGTGTTGATGCAAGCTTCAACACGCCGTTGCTGGCGGGCCTGCTGATCGAGGCCAAGGCCGTCTTCAAACCGTCGCGCCTGGGCTGAACGGGGCTTTCCTCGCGTCACGCGTTGTCTTGAACTTCCCAGGACGTTCCACACGGGCACACGCAACCAGTCGTCGCTTCCATGCGATCAACGGCCCCACACCGCACACAACCTGCTTGCCAGCCGACATTCGCTGATTTAAGAAACATGCGTTGGTATCAACCGGGCACAAACATTATGACTACTCCAAATCGCTTCACTCGCCGCCAGTTCCTCAAAACCACCGCTGCCGTTGCGGCCGTCGCGCCGACGCTGCTGCCTTCCTCGGTCTGGTCCGCCGCGACAGCGCCCAATGACCGGCTCACCCTTGGCTTCATCGGTCTGGGCAAACAGAATCGCGGCCTGCTCAATGGCTTTATTCGCAGCAAGGAAACCCAAGTGGTTGCGGTGTGCGAAGTGGATACCAGGCGCCGCGAGCACGCGCAGAAATCAGTGGTGGACTATTACGCGAAGCAAACCGACAAAGGCGCGTACAAGGGTTGCGACGCCTACACGGATTTCCGCGAGCTGACCGCGCGCAAGGACATTGACGGGGTGGTGATTGCCACGCCGGATCACTGGCACGCCATCCAAGTGATTGCCGCCGCGGACTCCGGCAAAGACGTTTATTGCGAGAAACCGTTGTCACTGACGATTCGCGAGGCGCGGGAAATGGTCAAGGCCGTGCGCCGTAACCAGCGGATTCTCCAGACGGGTAGCATGCAGCGTTCGTCTCAGGAATTTCGCAAGGCGTGCGAACTCGTGCGCAACGGACGCATCGGTAAGGTGCAGAAGGTCATTGTCGGCGTCGGTGCGCCGAGCAAATGGTGCGACCTGCCGGAGGAGGCGATGGAGCCCGGCCTGGATTGGGACCTCTGGCTCGGTCCGGCGCCGATGCGCCCCTACAACTCCGTGCTCAGTCCGCGTGGCGTTCATGATCATTTTCCGAACTGGCGCAATTACCGCGAGTATTCCGGCGGCATGATGACCGATTGGGGGGCGCATCATTTCGACATCGCGCAATGGGGCTTGGGCATGGATGACAGCGGGCCGGTGGAGATTATTCCGCCGGAGAATCCTAACGCCAGGACGGGCGTGCGTTTCCGTTACGCCAACGGCGTGGAAATGATTCATGACAGCAGCAAAGGCGGCGCGACGTTCCTCGGCACAGAGGGAAGGATTTTTGTGGATCGCGGCCGGTTTCAGGCCGAACCGGAATCGCTGGGCCAGGAACCGTTGGGCGAGAACGCCGTTCGCCTTTACGCCAGCAACAATCACTTGCAGGACTGGCTCAACTGCGTGCGTAGCCGCAAACTGCCGATCTGCGATGTCGAGATCGGCGCCCGTTCGGTGAGCGTGTGCCACCTGGGCAACCTCGCGTACTGGCACAATCGCCGCCTGAAATGGGATCCGGTGAAGGAACAATTCATCGGCGACGCGGAGGCGAACACCTGGCTGGATTACCAGCGACGCGGGTCATGGAAGGTGTAGCGAGCTGGAAGTGATCCACATCTGATTCACTGAATGGGTGAGGCCTCGCCTCCACTCAACTCTGTGATTCCCTCGGCCAAACGCCCTGCCATGTTCTCCTTCTCTGCATCCGATGGGGAGAGATTTCTCTCAACCCAAGTTCGAACTTTGAACCCCCGAACCGTAGCCGCCGACGTGAGGAGGCGGATTCCCCTGAGCTGCAACGTGGTCCGCCTCCTCACGTCGGCGGCTACGAGCGAAAGGTTCGGGGGGAGGGCCGGTGGGAGGTGAACACAAATTGTTTACTCGTGCGCGAAGCGGTCGGGGTGATCAAAAAGACAGCGTTTTAACCAAGGGTAAACACAGATGGACACAGATGAAAACGGCCCGAAAATCCGGCGTGTGACACGCGGTGGTAAGCAGTTCTTGCCCCTCCGTATCCGTGTTCATCCGTGTCCATCCGTGGTTTCAGTTCCGTTCCGCTTCCTCCTCGCCGCCGCGCACCAGTGAATCCAGGAACTTCCGCCGATAATCCACGATAATCCGCAGCCGGTCGCGCTGCTGATGATGCTCGCCCTGTGGAATTCAGCGGTTCGCCGCGCCTCGCCCAATTCGGCTCGCGCTGCGGAAGCCGTGAATGCTCGTCGCCCGCGCGCCTTATTCCACGGGGCGAGCGCAATTGCCGAAAAAAGACTGCCTGCATAACATCTACGCGCGATTTCTCTTTCGTGAAGCTGGCTTCCAACTCCGCCAACCGCGCTAGACAGGCAGCTAGGCCAGTCAATCGCCAATTATGTCTGCCAATTCCTTCTGCTTTGGCTCCCTGCGCGGCTTTCCGTGAACCATCCAAAATTCGAGCAAGTGAGCCAGTTCGGTCGCCTTTTTCTCGTCACCCGTTCGGCTTTGGGAAAGTTCTTTCGCAGTCGCGGCATGCGCCGCGAGTCGTGCGCTCAACTTGGTCTGCAAACTCTGTGCGGCCTTAAGGGAGCAGTAGTCAGGAGTCACTGGTCAGTGGTCAGTGCTCCGTGCTTGGTGGCCGCACCATCTCGTCTGGCCCGCCGGAATTCAACGCAGAGACGCCAGGGCGCAGCCCGAATAAACGCTGAGATGTAGAAACCCAAAAGAGCCGCAGAGGGGAAAGGTCAGGGGAATGTAGGTCAGGGGAATGGAGACAATGCCCTGAGTATGATTCCTCTGCCTTTCATTCTCCTGACCTCGTCCTGATGCCAGACGGGCGGGAAGCACAACGCCACGCCGCTTTGGAAACTCTGGCCGACGACGAACAGCGGTGTCGCCGCGGCACTCTGCCACCGCACTCCAAAATTCTCATTCTAGCGTCTTTGCCTCTTTGCGCCTTTGCGTTGAATCGGAATTGAACCGCTCAGGCGGTTTCGTCCAGAGCGACGGAGACACGCAGGCCCAACGGTTTCAAAATCTCCTGCAAGGTTTCCAGAGTGGGATTGCCGTTCTTGGAGAGAATTTTGTAGAGGCTCGGGCGTTTGAGGCCGACGCGCCCGGCCAGTTCACCCACCCCACCGCCGGCCTCGACCACGTCCTTGAGCGCAATCAGAAAGGCGGCGCTGTCCTTTTCCGCCAGCACTTGCGCGAGGTATTCGGCGGCGTATTCAGGGTCGCGCAGCCGCTTGAGCAGATCAGCTTTGTAGTTTTTCAGACGCATATTTCAAGAATTGTTGCCAGTGTTGTTGCGCGCGCCGGATGTCGCGGGTCTGACTGCTTTTGTCGCCACCAGCCAGCAGCACCACGACCTGTTTGCCGTGGAGTCCGTAGTAAACACGGAGTCCCGGTCCGAAGTTTATCCGCAACTCGGACACCCCGCCGCCCACGGACTTGGAGTCACCGAAATTTCCGGCCCGCACGCGAGCCAGCCGGGAATCCACCGCCGCCTGCATTCTTTTGTCGCGCAGGGAATCAAACCATTCGTCAAACGGAACGAGTCCATTTTGAAGCTCCAGCTTCTTGATTTCTCGCTCGATCACCCGACCACTGTAATCTATAGGTGACAGCAGCGTCAAGTCTCGTGAACCAACGGCGCTTCTCCTTTAAGATGCCGCCAGTGCTCCCGCTGGTTTCAAAGGCAGAAGCAGAAAGTGGGAGGGCGACATTGCCGCAGGGTGCAAAAGTTCAACTCGCGCCTTGACGTGCCTCCGGCGCAGCAGTTCTTTCAGTCATGCTTACCAAGCCACAGCAAGCAGTCTCCGAGGTTCCGGGGCTTGATTACATTCTCGTGATCTTCCCGGGCTTCTCGTGGCACAACCTGTTTTCCAGCGATCCGCCCAATCAGATTACGCGCCATGCCGGCCATTTCTACTGGCGACAGGCTTGCAACGCCGGGTCCGCCGGTAGCACAGTGAACTATGGCGCGATGTTCGACGAGGTGGAGAAGGCTCGGCCATGTTCAAACTCACGCCCACGGCGGCAGAGTTGGCGACGCAAGCCAGATTCATCCCGCTGAACATTTACGGCATGAATCTCCCCAGCGACTGGTATCTGCGTCTGGCTGGCGCCGCGAGCCGGATGTTGCGATCCGATATTCCTCTCACCACACAACGACCCACCAATTCCTGACGACGACTCAACTCAACCAAACCACCACTCATGAAAAACCACACCCAGGCAGGGCAAGTTCTGCAAATCCACAAACCAAGATTCCGGCTATTAAAGTTCCACATTATCGTGTCGTTGGTTTGCTTGGAGGCTGTCTCTGGAAACGCGCAGTCTTCCGCCCTACCGACGCTGGAATCAGCGCCGGCTGCCGCCGCGTCCGGGCGCCCGGACTGGTTGCTCAACGCACAGTCCTACCAGGCAGGCGTGTTCCAGGGTGACACCCCTGACGAAGTTGTGCTGCAAAACGGTTTGGTGCGTCGGACGTTCAAGCTCGCTCCGAACGCCGCCACGATTGGCCTTGATAATCTGATGACGAGTGAAGCGGTGCTGCGCGCGGTCGAGCCGGAGGCCACGGTCACGATTGATGGCCAGGAATTCGCCGTGGGCGGGCTGCGCGGGCAACCGGATCGCGCCTACTTGCTGCCGGAGTGGATTACGACCCTCACCAATGACCCGGCAGCATTTCAGTTCGTGGATTTTCAGACGGGCAAACCGGAGTCGCCCATTGTATGGAAACGCAAACGGCACAGCGCCGATTTGCCGTGGCCGCTTCCGGGAGCAACGCTCGCACTGACTTTCGGCGGCCCGACGGAATCCACACGGGGCATTGCCGTGACCGTCCACCATGAGATTTATGACGGCCTGCCGGTGTTGGGTAAATGGCTCACCGTGAGCAACGGCACTGAGCGCGCCATCACGCTGGATCGCTTTGCCAGTGAGCGCCTCGCTGTGGTGGAAGCAGAGTCCGCAGTGGATGAGCGGACGGATATTGCCTGGCGCACCCCGGCCATCACGGTGTTCAGCGATTACATGTTCAAGGGCATGGATGTGGTGACGGGCAATCAAGTAGCTGCGTGGCGCACCGACCCGGAGTTCAAAACCCAGGTAAGCTACGCCCTCAAGACTCCGTGTCGCCTCGTTTGCGAACCACCCATCGGTCCTGGCGTCCGGCTCGCACCTGGCGAAACCTTCACCAGCTTTCGCGTGTGGTTGGTGGTGCATGATACGACGGAGCGCGAGCGCCAGGGATTGTTCATTCGTCGGGCGCACCGCGCGCTGGCCCCGTGGTCCACCGAGAATCCCGTGATGATGCATGTCCGCAACTCGGACTCGAAATCCTTCCGCAACGCGGTGGACCAATGCGCCGAGGTGGGCTTCGAGATGATCATTTACACCTTTGGCAGCGGACTGAACGCCGAAAGTGAAGACCCGGCTTACCTCGCGAGAATCAAAGCGGACGTGGATTACGCGCACAGCAAAAGCATTGAAGTGGGGGCGTATTCACTCTTCAGCAGCCGCCGGATTGACGATGCCAATGACGTGATCAATCCCCAGACGGGCAAGCCGGGTGGCGCGATCTTTGGCAACGCGCCCTGTTTGGGCAGCGTGTGGGGCACGAATTACTTGCGCAAGCTGACTAACTTCTTCGTGCAAACCGGCCTGGATTTGCTCGAACACGATGGTCCCTATCCCGGTGACGTCTGCGCGTCCACCAATCATCCAGGGCATCGCGGACTGGCGGACTCGCAATGGGTTAACTGGCGCTTGAGTGCCGACCTCTACATCTGGTGCCGGGAGCGCGGGATTTACCTCAACCAGCCCGACTACTATTTCTTTGCTGGCGGCAACAAGACGGCCATGGGCTATCGCGAGGACAATTGGTCGTTGCCGCGGGCACAGCAACTGATTCACGCGCGGCAGAACATCTTTGACGGCACCTGGACCAAGCCGCAGACCGCCGGCTGGATGTTCGTTCCCCTCACGGAATACCACGGCGGTGGCGCGGCGGCGACCCTCGAACCTTTGCGCGAGCACTTGGACGCTTACGAAGGGCATCTCGCAAACACGCTCGGCGCCGGCGTGCAAGCCTGCTGGCGCGGTCCGCGGCTCTACGATTCCGATGACACCAAGGCGCCGGTCAAGCAGTGGGTGACTTGGTTCAAGCAACACCGCTCCATCCTGGAGAGCGACATCATCCACTGCCGGCGTGCCGATGGTCGGGACATTGACTATCTGCTGCACGTGAACCCGCGACTCAAGACGCGTGCGCTGGCGATGATTCACAATCCGCTCAATGTCGCCGTCGAACGCGAAGTCGTCCTACCGCTGTATTACACAGGCCTGACAAACGCCGCCCTGGTTCGAGAACAGGACGGGGCTGGGAGATTGCATGAACTGGACCGCATGCATCGCATCTATATCCCGGTCAAAATCGCTCCACACGGGAGGACCTGGCTGACGGTGGAGTCACCTTGAAGACCGGAGACGACGGCTGGGTAAATGTGGCATGACGATTTCCAGCAGGCGGATTTCGCAGGGGCCGCTGCGTCGGCTTCTGCCTGCCCAATATCAAAAAAACACTTTGACTAAAGTGTGGCCGGGTCTCACAGTAACACCGTCGGTTGGAACTTAGTTGGAATAATCATTGGAACAGAATCTGACCATGAAGACTTCTCTCGTACTCTCGATCTTTGGCGCTACCTTAGTTGCGGCTACGTGTGTTCAAGCTCAGATTACGATCAATCCCCTGTCATCGTTCGGCGGAGGTGACGGCTGGCTGGCACCTGGTGAAGACGGCTATGGCTACCTGACCACGGGAAACACCGAGCGCGGCTTGGCCTACAATCCCGTGACAGGCAACCTGCTGCTCGTCAGTCGCGCCAATCCCACCGGCACCAACGCGGTGAATGTGCGGATTCTGGACTCGCTCACCGGTGCCGACCTCAGCCCGGTCGGTACGGGCGGCTTGAATCTGGGGAGTGGAGTTGTGTCCGGCGGTACTTTCCCCATCAACATGGTATCGGTCGGAAGCGATGGCGCCATCTACGTTGCCAATCTGACCATCCAAGCCTCCACGACCCCGTTCAAAATCTATCGTTGGACCGATGAGAGTGCGACGCCCATTACCGCCTACAATGGAACGCCAATCGAAGGCGGTCGCGTCGGGGATACGCTCGATGCCATTGGTGGCGGTGCTGGGACGCTCCTAGTCGCAGGATTTGGCAACAACCCGGCAACCAATGGGAACAATGGATATGCGATCTTTGACCCGACGGCGGGGACTCACACGCAAGTAACCTTCGCCGGAACGCCGCCCAACGCCGGCGATTTTCGTTTGGGCATCACCTTCACCGATGCGGGCCACGTGATTGGGTCGCAAGGCGCGGGGGTGGACGGCTTCGCCCGCTACACGAGCTTCAGCGGTACGGACGGCACGTTGATTGGGACAGCAGCCCTGACCAGCGGCTCGCAACGCCTCTTTGATTACACGGTGGTCGGAGGCGTTTCCTTGCTCGCAGCGCTGGACACGGTGGATTCCCAGATTCGGCTTTATGATGCCAGCGACCCTCTGAACCTGGCTTACCTCGCCACGGCCACCACCTTGAGCGAGGCATCAGTTGCCAATGTCAATGGCACCGGCGCGGTGGCTTGGGGCGATGCGGTTTACGACTCAGATTCCGGCCAGTGGCTTGCGAACCTTTATGCCCTGAATTCGAACAACGGCATTCAAGCCTTCCTCGTAACAGTGCCGGAACCTTCTACCTTGGGTTTCCTGGCCCTGGGCGGCTTGCTGTTGGCGGCTTGGCGGGCCCGTGGTCGGCGATAAGCGTCGTCCTCTCGCACGCTTGATTTCAAGCCGACCGTCAGGTCGGCTTTTTTGTTGGGAATGAGCCCCTGGGTTTGCTCGGCGCAACAGACCGCAATTCAAGCAGCCAAAATACGAACCCCCGGCTTGACCGTTCGTTTCCGACCTGTTTCCTTGGGCGCATGATCCTTCGCTCACACTCCGTGGTTGCCCGCCAATGCTCCCTGATCGTGTTGCTTGGCGTGCTATTGACTCCCACGCTATTCGCCGGGGAACTGCGCGTGGAGCGCGTGTTCGGGCCGGAGATCAGGACCGGCCCTTACAAACACCCTGCCCGGATCGAAGCCCTGCGGAATGGCGACCTCTACGTGGTCTATTACGGCGGTGAAGGCGAGTACGCGCTCGATACAGGCGTGTTCGGTTCACGCCTGAAGAAAGGCAGCCGCAAGTGGACGCCGCCAACGCGCATCGCCAGTGATCCTTTTCGCTCGCTGGGCAACGGCGTGGTCTGGCAGTCGCCCGATGGATTGGTCTGGTTGTTCTATGTCGTGCGCTATGGCGAAACCTGGTCCACCTCCCGCGTTCAGGCCAAGGTTTCCCGCGACAACGCCCGGACGTGGTCGGACGCCTTTCCCCTGGTGAGTGATGAAGGCATGATGGTCTGCAACCGGCCCATCGTGCTGTCGAATGGCGATTACCTGCTGCCGCTCTACTACGAAACGGGCCATGACACCGAGTCCGTCGGCCCGGAGAGCAGCGGGCTGTTCCTGCGCTACGACGTGAAGCAGAAGGAATGGAAACAGACCGGCCGCATCCGTTCGGTCACCGGCAACATTCAACCGGCGGTGGTGGAAACGCGGGACAACTACCTCATTGCTTTCTGCCGGCGCGGTGGCAATTACGAACCGACCACCAACGGCTGGTTGATTCGCGCCGAATCACGCGACGGTGGCTGGACATGGAGCGAAGGCGTCAATTCCTCGTTCAAAAACCCCAACGCTTCCGTGGATTTCATCAAGCTGGCCAGCGGAAATTTGTTGCTCATCTTCAACGACAGCATGAACGAGCGCACACCCCTCACCGTCGCGCTTTCGGCGGACGCGGGCCAATCGTGGCCGTGGCAACGCAATGTGGCGACGGGCGATTACGACTATGCCTATCCGATGGCCGTGCAGACGAGCGACGGGAGAATTCACCTGATCTTCACCTCGCATGAACGCACCACGGTGAATCGCGCCATCTTCGACGAGGAATGGATCAGGCACGGCGGCCTGGTGAGAAGCTGGCTGACAAAGTGACGACGCGACAGCGAGAATTGACTTGAATTGAGTTGCCATGCGAGCGTTCAGTCTGCCGGCTCAACGTGGCAACATCTCAAGGGAGAGTTCCGTAAACACACACCGGAAACCTGCCTCTTTGGGACTGCACGCGTACGGTCCAACCGCAAGCGGGGCGAGCGCATCGCACGCCAGGCGCACCATGCGGAGTTGAGTCCACTCCGTTCCGGCAAGTCGGGCGCTCACGATGAATTCGCTTCCACTGCGCGCCACACGAAAGGAGATTTCATTTGCCTCCCGCGCCAGGTCTTGGGTGGACCAGTCTGAAAAACCGTGCTGCGTCACCACCACTCCCAGCCGGTTCGCGGCGTCCGGTTCATACTCGGCGGACGTTTTGATCCAGCACTCCGCGTCCGCGCGAACCATCAATCCGGCCTGATCGTATTGGTGACGAGGTTGCGACCGCACGGTGGCGGAGACGACAAAATCACCGGCGAGCCGGGTGAAAAGGAAATGGCCGTTGTCAGCCGAGAATCCGTAATGGGTGCGCTGCCAGAAATCCGTGGCCGCCGCCGGCTGCACGAAAAGCCCCTCTTCATCGAAGCCCCAGGCCGGCGGCGCACAATGCCATTCAAAGCCCGGCAGGTCGGTGAGTTTCGCAAGGTCGTAAGTCATGGCAGATGGGTTGGACTAATTGCGCCTTGGCCGCAAACCTTGGTCAACCGCCGCAACCTCGTCCTGCCACGCTGGCGGAATCGTGGCGACGCAAACGTTGAGGTTGCCCAGCAGATGCGAGGCGAACACGACCTTCTCGCCTTTGCGATCCCAGCCAACGTGGGGGTGCTCGCCTTGGCCGTAAGTCCGGTGGCCGGCCGTGAGCAGTCGCGGGCGTGTCGTCGCCCCCTCAAACAGCATGATGTCGCCGTGCCAGTTGTCGGCGGCAATCCAGCGTCCGTTCGCGCTGCCGGCTGCGTGCCACCAGTTCAAGCGCGCAGCGTCCGCGGGCGAAGCTTCCGGCCACCACGAACCGGCGCCGACAATACGGACCTCGCCCGAATAGATGTTCAGCGCCTTGACATGCGAGAGCACTGCCGGAGCGGGCATTGGGCTGCCACCACCGCAGAACAGGATCTGGTCATCCACCCACCAGGATTCGTGCGTAACCAGTTCGCCCTCCGCGGCGAGATACACGTTGCGCGGTACCCCGCGCCGAATGTCCACCACCCAGAGGCGTTGGCCGCGCCCGAGGTAATCCTCCGCGCTGGTTTCGCGCGGCATCGGTCCGGCCACGTCACCATTGGGACCACGTCCCGCGAAACTGATCAAATGCGGGTTCGTGCGGCTCCACTGGACGTGCCCACCGTATCCCGGCGGCTGGGGCAGGCGACAAACTTCCGTGAATTTGCCAGATCGAATGTTCACCCGGTAAATGGCCGGACCGCGGGACCGTTCCAAGAAACCGCTCAACCCAAAGGCGAGTTGCCTGCCATCGCTACTCGGATTCAGCGCCGTCGAGATTGTCCCTTCAGTCAAAGTGCCGAGCACGCGCTCCGTGGCCATGACGCGGGAGCGGTGCAACAAGGGCGCGTCGGACAGGTGAAGCTCCAATCTTATTTCCAGGATGGACCGCCCGCGAACCGCAAACACGGCATTGCCTTTGGCGGCAGCAGTGGCGTGGTGCAGCGGTCCTTGCCGGGTGTGGAAGCGGATCAACTCACCCGTGGCTGTCATGTAACCCATCAAGCCGCCGTTCGGTCGCGCGGAATTGAACAAGATGACAGACTCATCCCCCAGCCAGGAGTGTTCGTGGAAATAGAGATTGGCGTCCTTCTCAGGCGCAGTGGTTAGGAACAACAGTTCCGCGCCGGTCTGCGGATCAGTCAGCCGCTGGTGTTCGGGCGGCCGGACCTCCAGCGGATAGGAGGCGGTGGCGGCGGCCAGCGGGGTGACAGTCCACCAGGCGAGCGTGGTGAGCAGAAGGTGAATCCCATGCCGAGGCATACTGAGCTTTAACCAATCGAAGATCATGCCCGGGTCCGTGTGCTCGTTGCAGTCATTGGCTTGCCGTCCCGCAACCGCGCGGGCGTGGTAGCGCTTCACTTCTCGATCACAAATTCATCCCGCACCTGGCCATCCACGTCGTGTGCGCGATAGACCAGCCGGTTGCCGTTGATTTGGATGTCCAGCACTTGATACGTCGAGAGCTTGGTGAGACCAACCTCGGTGTAATCGTGTTTGGGTTGATCGTAGTACTTCGTGCCGGAAACTGAAATGATGTAGATCGTCCCATCACTGGCGTTCGCCACGCGTTGTTGGGCGCGCATCGGATACGTCCGCAAATAAGCGTGATCGTGCCCCTGCAAGGCCAGGTCCACACGATACTTGTCGAAGAGGGGCGTCCAGAGATTGCGCACGCCGAGGTTCGTGCGGTTGGCGCTGGAGGAATAGGCGGGATGATGGTAGCTGACGAATTTCCACACGGCTTTCGTGCTGGCCAGTTCGCGCTCCAACCACGCCGTCTGTTTTGCGGCGTCGAGGTTGGAATCCAGGATCACGAATTTTGCGTTGCTGTACTCGAACGAGTAGGCGCGTTCCGGCGGGACGCCTTTCGGTCCGTTCTTCGGCAACGTGAAGTGCGCGTGATAGAGCGCGGGTTCGCCGCCCTGATACTCATGGTTGCCCAGCACCGGCACGAGTTGGCGACGATCAAACACCCCTTTGCTGTGCTCGAAGAAACTGTCCCAATCCCAGCGTTCCGCGCCGCGATTCACCAAATCTCCGGCCATCAGATAGAACGCCGCATCCGGCCGGGCGCGGTAGGCGTTGTGCAGCAGCACTCCCCAGCGATCCAACCCGTTTTGCGCATCGCCCATGTAAATGAACGAGAACGGCACGACGCGCGCCGGCGCCGTGGTGAACTCGGCCGGCGCGGTCCAGCCCTCCGGCGAACCGTCGCCGACGGAATACAGATAGGTCGTTTCCGGCTTCAGCCGGGTCAGCACCACCGTGTGGCGTTGGTTCAAGGGATCATTGACCAGGGTGGGTGTGGAGAGGGCCTGGCTGTTGGCTCGCTTGGTGCGTGCGGCTCGCGCATCGAATCCGCCCGCCGCCGGCTTCACCTGATAACGAACGACTCCGTTTTTGATGCGCGCCGAGGTCCGCCACTGAATCGTCTGGGTGGTGCGCGGATCGTCGCTCCACGTGAGCGCCACGTGGTCGGCGCGATCAGGCGCGGGGTATAGCGTCTTGCTGAACAAGCTGACGAGCTGGGCGTCTTCCTCCCGTCGCGTGTCCGTTTGAATTAACAGCTGGTTTTCGAGTGCCGCCGGAATTCCACTCAACTGCAATTCTTGATCCACGAACGGCTTCACCCCCGTCACAAACGCCGCGGTGCGCAGATTGCCGGGATAGAGTTCGGATACCTGAACGCGATCGCCGGCCTGCTGCGCTTTCACGAGCACCAGGTAGTGCGTGCCGCGACCGCTCAGATTGTGAACGCCCAGGCCGATTCTTCCCGCCGGAAAGGACTTCTCCCAGGCATCGAATTCGCGCGTGTAGAATTTCGTTTTCAACCCGGTGGCGGTGAAGCCCCGTTCACGCAACCAGAACGGTTCGTCGCCAAGGGTGGCATCCCGGAGAATCGTGACCATCACCGGCACGTTTACCCGGAAGCGAATGTGGCCCGCGCCGAGAGTCTCGCGTTCCTGCGACGTCAAGAACGCCTCCGCCTTGGGCACGGTAAGACCCACGAGTTCATCCAGGCTCAACTCGCGCTGCATCCGTTTGATGACGGCCGCCACCGTGTCGTGGACCGACGCCTGCACGCCATCGTGGGCGTGAAGGGCCGGCGGACAAAGCGCGGCCAGGAAGAAGATCAACGTAGCCCCAACAGGCAGTCTAAGATGTTTCATTGCTAATGGTCTCGGTATTGGCTGCCGCGATTATGAGGATGAATGGCGCATTGCGAAGAAAATTCTGCCGCCGCCAGACCTTCGCACGCACCCGGCCTCGGCTGCGTTGATGTGCTTGATTCCAATCAACCGGCAGCCCAGTCTAAACCCGCAACCGATGAAACCATTCACTCGCCTCCCACTCCTCCTCGTCTCGGGCTTGCTGGCATGGACCGCCCTTGCCCAGCCGCAATCACCACCGGCTTCCCGCCTTGCCATTCCCGCAACGGACGATGGCTTGCCCGGGACCGGACCCATCCGTCGTTACGATTGGTTTAAGAATCTTTGGATTGAGCGCCGCTCCACCTGGGCCGCCCGGGTGGTGCAGGATCAGAACGCGCTGGTTTTCCTCGGCGATTCCATCACGCAAGGCTGGGGTGACGACATGGGAAAGAGTTTTCCCGGCGTGAAGGTCGCCAATCGCGGCATCAGCGGCGACACCACGCGCGGCGTGTTGATTCGTTTGGAACAGGACGTTCTTGCCCTGCAACCAAGTGGCGTGGTGATTCTGATTGGCACCAACGATCTCGAAGAAGGGGCCGATCCGGAGACCATTGCGGCCAACATGAAGCTCATCCTCGCGAAGCTGAAAGCTCACAACGCGAAGATGCCGATCATCCTATGCCAGGTCTTCCCCAGTTCTGATTCAAAGAAACGTCCCGCCGACAAGATCAAGAAGGTCAACCAGCTTTACGCTGCCGCCGTGAAGGGCGACGCGCAGATCACTCTGATCGAAACGTGGTTGCTCTTTGCCGACGCGCAAGGCGACGCGAAGTCGGAGGAGTTTCCCGACTTGCTGCATCCGAATCAGGCGGGTTACGCGAAATGGGCCGCCGCATTGCGACCTATTCTGGCCACGCTCGGTTTTCTGGAAACGGAAGCCGACGATTTCACGCCCGAACCGGGTTTCGTCAGCTTGTTCAATGGCCGCGACCTGACCGGTTGGGGTTATCGGCCAACTTCCGAGGCCGACATTCAGAACGCGAAACGCTGGCAGGCCAGCGACCCAAATGCCGCCGCCTGGCCCATCGTGACGAGTGCCGTTAGTTTCGACGGCAAGACCGCCAGCGATGATGGTCGTTACCTTGCGAAGAATGGGCGATTGATTGTCACCACGCCGCCCGAGGGCCGGAAGATTCAAACGCTCTGGACCACGCGCGAGTTCCCGAAGGATTTCATCCTTAAACTGGAATTCCGCGCCACGCCCAACGCGGACAGTGGCGTCTTCATCCGCCGGCCACAGCTCCAATGTCGCGATTACCTGCTCGCCGGGCCTTACAAACAACTCAAGCAATACCAGCCGCAGGAGTGGAATGAAATTGTCGTCACAGTCAAAGGCGGCGAGGCGCACGCCACTTGCAACGGCGAAGTTCTCGAAGCCGCGATGAAACTTCCTGAGACCGGGCCCATCGGTCTGGAAGGCGATCGTGGACAGATGGAGTATCGGCACATTCGGGTGCGGGAATTGCCATAGTCCCAGCGGGAAGTGGTATCCCACGCAATGACCCAAGCCGTAAGGAAAACTGGAAAGCCGCTTTGCCTGTCCACATGCACCCGGTGAAAGCGGCGGTAAACGCGCCGCACTGCAAGCGCATCGCGCGATTCATGGACGCCTGACAGTCGCGATAGCGTCTGGACTGCGCGTGCCTTTAGCACCGCTTTCGGACAGGGCGAGGAGTTCAACGCCAACGCATGGGCAGTCCGAAGGAGGAACAACTTTGGTCAGGGGAATAGGGGTCAGAGGAATGACACTTCGCGGAAACTCGACGGACTTTATTCCCCTGACAATCATTCCACTGACCGATTTCCCGTTTTTCAACGCAACCTGTCTCGCCGACTTGTCACGTCGAAATCAGATCAACGCTGAAGGTGCAGGGATAACTGCAGAACCTCTCTGTCTCTCTGCACACACTCGGGGGGAAAGCGGCGATGAACACGCCGCACTGCAAACGCATCGCGCGGCTCATGGACGCCTGACAGTCGCGATAGCGTCTGGAGTGCGCGTGCCTTTAGCACCGCTTTCGGACAGGGCGAGGAGTTCAACGCCAACGCGCCGGCAGTCCGAAGGAGGAACAACTTTTGTCAGAGGAATAGGAGTCAAGGGAATGACACTTTACAGCAACGCGACGGACTTTATTCCCCTAACAATCATTCCATTGACCGATTTCCCGATTTTCAACACCACCGTCTCGCCGAAACCCGACGCCGTGCGCTGGAATTAGATTGGTCAACGCCGAAAACAGATGAACGCGGATGCCGGTTGGTACGTGGGACGTGAGTCCGACGCTCTGGCACACCAGGCGGTAATTTATCAGCAGGGCTATGGTTGGTCGCACAAGCCCGCTCCGATCTGGATTTGAATTATGCACCGTACGATAAGTTGGCCGCCCCGGAGAGGCGACAGGGCATAGCCCACGGCGCAAGCCGTGGGTTGAGAAGACAAACGTGGTTAGCCACAGAGAGGCGACAGACAGTCCGTGGACGCCATAGGTCTTACACCCCGACGGAGCTTGGTATGCTCCAAAACCTGCCCACAGCTTACGACATGGGCTATCTGCTGCGGAGACGCGGCAGCTACAAGGAGTCCATTGACATTCCGCGCTGCAATTGAATTGCCTTGAGCCGAATCGTAGCGAATGCTCAGGCGTGACAATGCGGGTGGCAATCCTAACTCTGTTTGTGGCAATGACAGCTTTGGCAAAATCTGGTCTGGCGCTGGACGCGCAACGCGTGGCGCAAGTCGAAACTCTCTTCCGCGATTACAGCCAGGTCAATGCGCCCGGCGTCGCGGTGATGGTCATTCGCGAGGGCAAGACGATATTTGCGAAAGGGTTCGGCCTGGCCGATCTCCAGCACAAGACGCCCTGCACCACCAACACCAACTTCCGCCTCGCCTCCGTCACCAAGCAATTCACTGCCATGGCGGTCATGATGCTGGTCGAGAAAAAGAAGTTGATGCTCGACGAGCGGCTCACGAATTTCTTCCCCGAGTTTCCCGATCCCGGGAATCAAATCTCCGTACGGCATCTGCTCACGCACACGTCGGGTCTGCTCGATTACGAAGACCTGATTCCGCCAGGCACGACGATTCCTGTGCTCGACCAGGACGTGTTGCGTTTGTTGGTAGCCGCCGAGGCAAGGAGGCGGACTGATGCGACGACTGGCGACAACCGCCTCCTCACGTCGGCGGCTACATACTTTCCGCCCGGCACGCAGTATCGTTACAGCAACTCGGGTTACGCGCTGCTGGCTCTGATCGTGGAAGTGCGCTCGGGTCAGAAGTTCGCGCAATTCCTCAAGGTGAACATTTTCGATCCGCTCAAGATGAGCAACACCTTGGCCTACGAGGAGGGTTACGGCGCGATTCCGAATCGCGCTTATGGTCACACGCAACGGACGAACGGCTGGCAACGCACTGACCAAAGCCTGACGAGTTCAGTCCTCGGCGACGGCGGCGTGTATTCCTCGCTGGCGGACTTGTTCAAATGGGATCAGGCGCTCTACACACCGAAATTGGTCAGCGAACCGATGCTGCGCGTGGCCTTCTCATCCGCGACCACGACCGACAAACCCGGGCGCAGTTACGGCTTCGGTTGGTACCTCGGCGAATACCGCGGCTTGAAGGAAGTCTGGCACAGCGGCGAGACGATTGGTTTCCGCACGCGCATCGCCCGTTTTCCCCAGAAGAAATTCACTGTCATTATTCTCGCCAATCGCGCCGATGCGAAGCTGGAGGAATTGCCACACAAAATTGCGGACCTGCTGTTGTTTCAATAGCTGCCGCAGCCGGCATGCGAGTCCACGATCACCGGTCCCTCCCGCGAATGGAAGACTGCGCCTGGGCGTTCGTTGAGGCCGTGCCACTCTTGTTCGCGGCTAACACAACATCCTGAAGTTTCTGAAGCCTCTCGTCGTTGGCCGTGCCGCAAAACGCCAACAAAACAGCCCCATTCGTGGAAAGCAAAAAGATGTTGGCGACGCCTGGCTGGCAATCAAGCTGCCGAGCAATGGTTCCTTCCCAATCCAGCATTACGGGATGATCGAGACTGGCCGCGAAACGTTTGCGCAGAAGCGGACGCAAAACGCGCGGAGCCTGAGAAACATCGGCAACTCCTTCGATGGGCAGACTTTCCGGGAATCGCGCTCTGAGCGGCTGCACCCAGCCTGCGATTTGTTCAGAACCCTTCTGGTCTGCCACGGTCAGGACGCTCACACCGGGCTGCGGAAATCCGAACATTCGTTGCCGACCGTGTTGATCGGTCAACGAGATGCTCGCAACTCGGAGATGATTGGTTGTGACCTGGTTCAGGCCTTCCTCCGCGACCACGCTTACCACGAGGAACAACAACAACAAACTGAGCGCCATTCGTCTCATGCGGACCTCGCAGGTTGTGCAACCCCGGTCGCCGAATAACGCCGGCCTTTCCATTCGGCTGGCCGGCCAAGCACCGAACGGAAGAGGGCGTGCCATTGAATGGCCAGCAACGCCAATACGCCAAGCGGGTGAAGCAGTGCCGCGCCGAAGTTTTGCTGAAATCTCCACACTCCGATCAGTCGTGGCAGGTAGGCCAGCCCCGCCGCCGCCGCCGCCCAGGCCATCGCGCCGGGTGAGAGCCAGGGCGCACACACCAGCAGCAGAAAAGGCAGTACTTGTCCACCGAACAGCAACACCGACATCGGCAGGATTGTGCCGGGCGCGGCGAGCCCCTCAGTCGCGTTCTTGCCCAGGCCACGCCAGGTTTCCGCGTTCGTTTGATACATGCGACAGGTGGCAAGGTCGGTTGCGTCGAACAAATCGGTGCTAAATCCCGCGCGACGAAAAGCGCGCGGCAGTTTGACGCCGTCATGCAGTGTGACGCGAATCGTCGAATGTCCGCCGACCTGGTGATACGCATCCGCCCGAGCGACAAAAAGCTGTCCGCAGCCGGCGGAAAAACCGGGGCGACGAGTCCAGCGCATCATGAACATCGGGAGGAACCCCATCAGGACAAAGTGGATCAGCGGAATCAGCAGGCGTTCCGAGAACGTGCCAAGTTCCTGGCGCGGGACACCGCTGGCTAGGGCAACGTGTTTGTGTGTCGCCATGAACAATGCCATCCGCGCCAAGGCATCGGGAGCCAGTCGCACATCGGCGTCCATGAAGACCAGCAGCGGATGGCCGGCGTGTTGCGCCAGTACGTGACAAGCATGCTGCTTGCCGCACCAACCGAAGGGCAACGGCGGCGCGGACTCCAAACGCACTCGTGAATCCTGCTCGGCAAATTCGCGCACCATCTCCACCGTGCGGTCGGTCGAGTGGTCGTTCAACACGATGACTTCAAACTCGACGTCCCGGTTGGCCAGCACGGATTGAAGGGTGGCTCGGATGTTCTTCTCCTCGTTGCGGGCGGGGATCAAAACGGAGACCCCGTAGCCGCCGACGTAAGGAGGTGGATTAGCACAAGCTGAGTGTCCGGTTATCGCCTCCTCACGTCGGCGGCTACGTGCGAGTGGGCGATAAACCAAAAGGTTCACCAGAAAAAGTCCGCAGGGAATTGCCGCGAGCACAATTGAAATGAGCGCCATGGTTTCGAGATTCATAATCGTCCATGCTCCGGTTGAAAGGTTTGCCCCCGCCACCGGGACTTCAAAGCCCGCCAGCGGTCGTAAATCACATTCACTCCGGATTTGCCCCGCAGAAGGCAGCAGAATGTGTCCGGGTTGCGCTGCCGGGCTTCAGTCGCAAGCGCGTCCTGGGTTTCTTCGAGTTTGCCCGCAAAAAACTCGGTCCAAACCTGCGGTGCAAGCTGCATTTCGTCAGCGCGCGTCTCGTAAAGCTCGCCGAAGCGAATGAGAATCTCCGGCAGACGTTCCTCCCAAAAGACATACTCGATGCCTACCGGCAGAAATTGCAGGTGCGGAAGCCGATTCGGCAAATGCCCGATGCCCGGCTTGAAACCAACCGGTCGCTCGCGTGCGTCGGCGAACCGGCTTTGCGGTGTGAGCCACAGTATGTTTTCGGCCTGCTGCAAAATGCTGCGAGCCGCGAGGAGGAACTGCGCTGCCCCTCGCCGTGTCCCCTGCTCCACGCCGAATGCGCCCAACCTCTTGAAGAAGCCGTAACGCTCCAGAGCCGCCGCGTCCATGGGTGCGAACACCGATTTGCCAGGAAAGCACTCACGCGCCAGCAACAGGCCCACCAACGGATCCCACCACGAAGCGTGGTTGGAATACACCACCAGCGGCACATGAAGATTCGCCGGTGATTGAACTGTTTTTGAAACTCGGAACGAATGAAAGTGCCGTTGCAGGTAACGGCGGGAATACCAGCTAAACAGGTTCAGCAACCATTTCGAGACTTCCGGCGTGGGCGACTTGTGCGTCTCAACACGCCGCACGGAGGAGTCAACGACTCCACTACGTTGCGCGGATGGCGCTTTCGTTCTCCTACTGAGAATTGCTGTGGTCATTTCGACAAGCCCCGCGGCGGAAACAATCGGAGCGTCAGGCAGCCGCGAGTTCTGGCTCGTTTGAAGGCACGGATCGCTCCCGGCGAGGTTCAACCACACCGTCCTTGTCCAGCGCGTCCGCCGCAATCCAGCCGCTCATGAGCACCATCGGCATCCCCGGTCCCGGGTGTGCGGCGCCGCCGGCCAGATAAAGGCCACGCACGTCGCGGCTGCGGTTGCCGGGCTTGAAGGCGCCGAGATATTTGCCGTGGCTCGACAAGCCGTAGATGGCACCATTCAACACACGGTAACGGTCATGGATGTCCTGCGGTGTGAGCACGCGCTCACAGACAATGCGCCGCTCAATGTCTTCCATGCCTGCCGTACGCTTGAGTCTCTCGATGATCGTACGGCGGTAAGCCGGCAGCATTTTCTGCCAGTCGTGATGCGGTCGCAGATACGGTGTATGCACCAGCACGTAAAGCGCCTCGCCGCCCGCGGGGGCCACTGCCGGCTCGGTCTGCGAAGGCGCGCAAAGGTACGCCGTCGGATCAGGTGCGGGCTCGCCCTGATTGTAGATGGCCTCGAATTCTTCCTCGTGATCGCGGGAGAAAACAAAGTTGTGATGCGCGAGGTGGTCGTACCGGTTCTTGAGCCCGAGATAGAGCACGACCCCGGAACAAGCCGGCTCGTACTCACGGCGCGCATCAAAGCGGCGACCCAATTCACCGCCGATCAACTCTCGGTGCGTGCGCACCGCGTCCATGTTGGAAACCAAGGCGCTCAAGGCGATGCGTTCGCCGGTTTCGGTTTCCAGTCCGACAACGCGTCCGGACTCGATCACGATGCGCTTGATCTGCGTGTTGAGACGGAATCGCACTCCGAGTTCTTCGGCCAGTCGCGCCAAGGCCACCGGAACGGCGCGTGTGCCGCCGATTGGATACCAGACACCTTCGTCGGTTTGCATGTGCGCGATACCACAAAGCACAGCGGGCGAATTGAGCGGCGAGGACCCAACGTATTGCGTGAAGTGATCGAGCATTTGCGCGACGCGTTCATCCGGCACATGCGAACGAATCGTCGAGGCCACCGAACGCCCCATGCGCATCGTGAGGACGTCGGTCAGGGTTGCGGGTTTGAAGATGTTCCGGGGGTTGAACATGTCGCCCAAGCCGCCGATTGGCTTGTGGAAGAAGTAGCGTTGAGAGATGTCGTTCAACCGCGTGGAAAGCTGGAGGAATTTCCGGTAACCCGCACTCACCGCGCCACCGGGCGCGAAGCGGTCGAGATTCTGCGACATTGCGGTTTCGTCGGAACTCAAGTCCAACGTCGAACCGTCTTCGAAGAATGAGCGCCACTGCGGCTCCAGCTTCACCAATTCGAGGTAATCGGTCAGACGCCGATCCGCTTCGTTGAAGATGCGGCGCAGGACCGAAGGCAGGGTCAGAATTGTCGGTCCCATATCGAAGCGGAAACCCTGTTCACGATGCTCGGCCGCCTTGCCGCCCAGCCAGGGATTGGCTTCAAACAAAATGACTTCGTGGCCGCGCGCGGCCAGCGTGCAAGCGGAAGCCAGGCCGCCAAGGCCGCCGCCAATGATGCCAACGGTGTGGGTTGATCTTGTTTTCATAATGGATTGGGGTGGTAGTTAAAGTATTCGGATTACGGAGCGGTGGCATGGCTGGGCGCGTAGTCCGTGCTCCAGCGGTAGGCAGCCAGCGCGTTGAGTTCGCGGATGAACAGTTGGTCGCCGCTGACCGCCAAGTGTGCCCAGGTGTCGGCTTGGCTGATCTTGAGGCGGTCAGTGACTTCCAATTGCGCGGGGTTGGCCTGGAGCAGAAACAACCAACCGCGTTCATCGAGAGCCAGCAGCCGGTCGCCCTGGGCCACGAGACTCCAGTATTTGCCGAAGCGTTCGTCGCTCGTCCAGAGTTCGCGACCCGTGGCCAGTTCAATGGCGATCACGCGCTGACTGCGCAAGTGATGATAGGCCACGCCGGCGTGGACAACCGGCGTGGACATGTAACCCTGCGCCTTGTAGGACCAGGTCGGCATGACATTAAAGCGGCCGCCGGTTTCCGAGACGCGTAGGGCAATGGTTTTGCCGCCGTAGGCGCTGGTGAAGATCAAGTCTTCCTGCACCACCGGCGTCAGGATGTTCATACCGCGGAACGCCTCGACTTTGTGCGACCACAATTCCGAGCCGTCGGCGGGGTCCACGCCGGCGAGCTTTTCCCGGGTTTGCACCACCAACTGCCGGCGACCGGCCAATTCGACCAACACGGGTGAGGAGAACGCGCTACCCCACATGCCGCCCTGGTCAGGCAGCGCCCGCCAGAGCAGGTCACCTGTTCGCTTGTTCAATTTGGCCAGACTCGCACCGGCCTGCACATACACCGCGTCGTCATCCACCAGCGGCGAACAGACGAACCCGAAGTCCGGCAGCGGTGTGGACAGTTTCTGCACGAAATCATAGCGCCAGCGCTCGCGTCCCGTCCGGGCCTCGAGACACACCAACACGTCTCTCATACCTGCGACGAAGAGGCTTTCGCCATCGCAAGCCGGGGTTGAACGAATCCAATCGCCATTCGCTTTAGCGAAGAAAGGCACGGAAATGGCGCCGGCCCATTGGTTGCGCCAGACTTGTTGGCCGGAATGACGGTCAAAGGCCGTTACGGTCTCGGTGGTCTTGGCTATCGTTTCAGTGGTGAAGACGAGATTCGACCAGATGACAGGCCCGGAGTAACTCGGTCCCAATTCCACCCGCCAGAGGCGACTGGGAGCGGCGCTGGAGAAATCCGCCGGCCATGCTGGCCCGGCCACGCGGCCGTCGCGATGATTGCTCCGCCACTGAGGCCAGTCGGTCGGTGACAATTCCGCAGCAAGCCCAGGTGCGACCAAGGCATAACTCGCGGCCAGTAGCGGAAACGCGTGGGTGAGGTTGCACTTGGTTTTCATGATTTCCGCTGCGAAACATTCTGAAATGCTTCCTAGCGAATGGGATTTGACGCTCTGCGCCACCATTTTGGCGTGCTCGACGAGCAAATGCCCGAAGCGGCGCATCGTCTGCAACCGCGTCGTCAGCGGAGTCGCTGTCAATACGAACTGGTCGCGTTGCATTTCTGCGCAGAACGTAAACGGATCGAATTCAGAGCGATCGCAATTGGCGGCGACTTCAACTTTCGGTCCCTGGGTGGAGTCAGCGGTTCGCGGTTTCATAATGCTCGGCTTGATGTTGGGAGTCAGGTTTGGCTGTCGGCAGGATGGTTGGCGCGTTAATGCCGAAATCCTCCAACAATAACTTTGAAGAAATCCGCGCCGACTCGAAAATCACGGGCAGCCCGCTGCCGGGATGTGTCCCACCGCCGACCAGATAAACTCCATCCACGTCCTCAAAGCGATTGTGCGGCCGGAAATGCAGCATTTGGTCGAGGCTGTGAGCCAAGTTGAAGGTGGCGCCACGATAGACTTCGTAGGTCTGATCCCAATCAGCAGGCGTGATGATGCGTTCATAGCGAATCCGGGATTCGATGTCCGCGTAGCCGATTTTTGCCATTTGGTTCAGCAGATGCGCCCGGAAGCCGGCGCGTTCGCGATTCCAATCCACATTCGCATGTTGATGCGTGACCGGCGCGAGCACATAAAGCGCGCTGTGGCCTTTGGGGGCCAGGGTGCGGTCAGTGACACAGGCGTTTTGGACGTAGATACTTGAATCCTGGCTCAAGATGTGCCGGCTTTCGATGTCTTCCAGGTTTTGCGCGTAGTCTCTGGCAATGTGAATCGTATGATGCGGCAGGTTGAATTCGCCTTCCACGCCGAGATACATCATGAACGTGGAGCAGGAGTATTTTTTCTTGGCGAGCTTCTCATTGGTCCAACGCCGGCGGAGATGATTGGGAATCATTCGCTCCATCGCGCGGGCAAAATCCGCGTTGAGTACGACCCCATCCGCGTGGTGAATTCCGGCACTGGTGCGAACTCCCACTGCCCGCCGCCCGGCGAAGAGGATTTCCTCGACCGGTTCGTTAAGGCGGATTTCGACACCCAACCGTTCCGCAACGCGCGCCATGGCCTGCGTTACCGCGCCGCAGCCGCCGATGGGATGCCAGACGCCGTGTTCATACTCGAGGAAGGAAAGGATGGAGAAGAGGCTCGGACAGCGGAATGGGGACATGCCGAGATATTTCGACTGGAAACAAAACGCGAGACGGACACGATCGTCGCTGAAGAAGCGCTTGAGGTAATCATCCACCGATTGGTGGGGGCGAACCCAGGGAAGCAAGTGCAGCAGTCGGCGATTAAAAACGTCCTTCCACCCGTGGAAGGGAGTTTCCAAGCACGGTTCCATGAGGGCCAGTTTGGTGCGGTTTTCTTCGAGAAACCTCTTGAAGTTTGGCGCATCTGCTGGCGAAAGTGCTGCGATCTGACGTTCCATGTCGGCGATTTTGGGCGAACAATCCAATTGACCGCCTGCGGCAAAAGAAATCCGGTACTGCGGATCAAGACGAACCATCTCAACTTCTTCACGCAGCGTCGTGCCCGCGGCATGGAGAATCTCGTCCAATACGCGCGGATACAGGAAGAACGTCGGCCCAAGGTCGAACTTGTATCCGTCCGCAGCAATGGTGGAAGTGCGACCGCCAAGGATCGGCAAACGTTCCACGATTTTCACCCGCACGCCCGCAGCCGCCAATAAGATTGCTGAAGCCAGTCCGCCGGGTCCGGCGCCAATGATGATTGCTTCCTTTGCCATAGGTTTGCGTCCGAGATGTAATAATGGTTTACGCCGCGACTGCCAGGTCACCGGGTTCTTCGAGCATCCGGCGCAATTTCATGAACGCAAGATTCTGCAACTGGCGGATACGTTCGCGGGTTAGGTTCAATTTTCGGCCGACTTCCTGAAGGGTGCGCTCGGGGCTGCCATCCAGGCCGAATCGAAAACGAATGATGGTCGCTTCGCGTTCGGGAAGCTTTTCCACCAATTTGTGAATGAGTTTGGTCTCGGTTTTACCAAGCAACTCATCGTAGGGCGTTGCCGCGTTTTCGTCGGCGACCACATCTGCAACCGTGCTGTGGTCCTCGCCCAGCAGCGCATCCAGCGAGGCCGGCCGCATCGCCGCACGCCGGAGCCTGGAAAGTTTTCCCGCCTTCACGCCAAGTTCGTGAGCCAGTTCCTCGTCGGTCGCATCGCGGCCAAGCACGTTGCGCAATCGCACCTCGGCCTGCCCCAATTGATAAATCTTGTCGGCGACGTGGATCGGCAGGCGGATGGTCTTGCCCTGGCTGGCGAGCGCGCGACGAATTTGCTGCTTGATCCACAGCGACGCATAACTGGAAAACTTGGCGCCCTTGGCCGGATCGAATTTCTCGACCGCGCGCATCAACCCGATGTTGCCCTCATTGATGAGGTCCAACAACGGCATGCCGAGGTGTTCATATTCGCGCGCAATCTTGACCACAAAGCGCAGGTTCGCCCGGATCATCTGCTCGCGCGCGGCTTCGTCGCCGCTTTGGATGCGCGCGGCCAGTTCGACCTCCTCCGCGGGTGTCAGCAATCTTACTTCAGCCGCCTCGCGAACATAGAGCGATAGAATTGAGTCGGACTCCGAAGGCGGCCGTACCAGGTTGGCCGTATCCGCGATGGGTTGGAATTCGCTTACCACGGCGTCGTTTGGCGAGACTTCTACAGCCGGACCCGACGGCATCTTCGGGGACAACCTCATTGGGCGGCGTCCAGAACCCTGGCGCAGCGACGAAAGACGTTTGGCTGAAGGCAGATCATCACGAACCCGCTCCAAGCGTGCCGCTCTGCGCTTGGATTTGCGATCACTGCGCTGCACTTGATGGTAGTTTCCATTGAACATGTCTATATATTGTCTAGCATGGCCATTCATGTCAAACTTTTGTTTAATAATTCTTTACCCGCGAAGACTTTCCAACTTAAATCATTAACTACAAGATATTAACGCCTCGAAATAAATTTGCATTTGCGAATTGTACATATTTTGTCTAGTGTTCGAGCATATGGCTGAAGTTCAACATTCAATCAAGGTGGCCGCCCGGCTCTCTGGCCTAACCACCCACGTAATTCGGGTGTGGGAAAAGCGTTACGACGCCGTGTCACCCGACCGCACGGATACGAACCGGCGTTTATATTCCAAGGAGGAAATCGAGCGATTGAACCTTCTTCGACTCGCCACTGAAGCGGGTCACAGCATCGGTAACATCGCCCGCCTACCCGCTGAACAGTTGCGCAAGCTGGTGGAGGAATTACCGCCTGCCAAAACACCCACACACACAGCCTCCGCCCGTTCCGTTGACGAAGTGGTAGAGGCTGCCGTAAATGCGACGCGCAATCTGAACGCCACCGAACTGGAGGACATCCTTGGTCGCGCTGCAGTTATGCATGGTCAACATGGCTTGCTGGAGAATGTCATCAGCCCGTTCGCGGTTAAGATTGGAGATTTGTGGCGTGAAGGCGTTATTACTGCGGCACACGAACATTTCGCCAGCGTGCTGGTCAGGAGTTTTCTCATCCGCAATTCCAGACCTTACGCATTGAACGGCAACACCCCGACACTGGTGGTCGGAACCCCGGCCGGACAACTTCACGAGATTGGCGCCGTCATGGTCGCGGCGGCTGCGAACGACATGGGTTGGCGCGTTGTTTATCTAGGTGCCAGTCTGCCGGCCATGGAGATAGCCGGAGCGGCCATCCAGAACAAAGCACGGGCTGTGGCCTTGAGCATTGTCTTTCCCGGTGATGATCCGAATCTGGCCGCCGAACTGGAAATCTTGCGCACGCTCTTGCCCGAGGAAATGGGGCTTATCGCCGGCGGGCGCGCAGCGGAGTCCTACAAACCCACGTTGCAGAAGATCGGCGCCCTGCATGCTAATGAACTGCGTGAACTGTACCCGATTCTCGAACGTTTGCGCATGCCGGTTGGGTAAAACACCGGGCAGGTTTGCAGACTACAACTTTGTTTTGATGCCGCAAGCGCGCATCAGACACCAGCCACGCGCTGCTTCAAACGACACAAAACCACCTGAAACCACCAGGGCCACGCAAAGCCAGACATTGTAGCTGCAAGCGATCAAGCCGCCGACCACCAGCAATCCACCCGCAACTCCACGTACAACCCGCCCGCGCCTGTCTATATTTCGCCTGAAAAATGTTTTCACAAAAATCTCTTAGCACCGCTTTGCGGAACGGCAAATCCTGTCCCAACTTTCACCGTGAAGATGTTCACCTACAAGTCCCAACTTTGGCTGCCTTGCCCCCCTGCTCAAGTGTTTGACTTCTTCTCCGACGCGCACAATTTGCAGGCAATCACTCCCAACTGGCTCAATTTCAAAATCCTGACGCCCGCCCCCATCCGGATGAAAGAGGGAACGCTGATTGACTACCAGCTCCGGATCCACGGCCTGCCCGTACGCTGGCAGACAGAGATCACTGCCTGGCAACCGGCTCACCGTTTCGTGGATGAACAAAGACGCGGGCCTTATCGGCTATGGATTCACGAACACCGGTTCGATGCGCGAGACGGCGGCACAACCTGCACGGATCAGGTTCGTTACGCGGTTCCGGGAGGCGAATTGATGTATCGCCTGTTCGTTCGCCGGGATGTCGAGCGCATTTTTGCCTTTCGTGCGGTAAAATTGCGGGCGCTGTTTGGTGGCGGTATTTCCAAAAAACGCAGCCGTCAACCGTCTGAATTTTGATTACGCTGAACAATGTTTCAATTAGCGGAGCAGGAGAATTCAGTTTACCGTTCGCCCATGCCAGAACCTCGCATAAAGAGCCACTGCACGCTGTTGTTGCTCTGCGGGCTTACTTGCCTGCCACTGTCTTTAACCGCGGCTGCGACGAATTCACCCACCGTCTCACGCTACGAAACCCGAGCGGACCACGATCCGGACGGCATCGGCAAATTTTACCTGGGACGCGAGATTGCGCATGTCATGGGACATCAGGCCGCCGATTGGCTCGAACGCCCGGAACGCGAACGGGAGGAACGCACGGATCTGCTCATGCCGGCGTTGAAACTGAATCCAGGAGACGGCGTGGCCGACATTGGTTGCGCCAGTGGCTACCACACCCGCCGGCTGGCGAAAGCCGTCGGTACCAATGGCGTAGTGTTCGCGGTGGACATTCAACCAGAGATGCTCGTCCTGCTCACGAACCGAATGGCGGCGGAAGGCCTCGGCAATGTCCGACCCGTGCTCGGCACGAACACGGATCCGAAACTTCCGAGTGCGTCCGTGGACTTGATCCTGATGGTGGATGTGTACCACGAGTTCGATCATCCTTTCGAGATGGTGCAGGCGATGTGCGCCGCCCTGAAACCGGGCGGGCGCATCGTGTTCGTCGAATTCCGCGCCGAAGACCCCGACGTGCCCATCAAGCCTGTCCACAAAATGTCGGAGGCGCAGGTGCGCAAGGAGATGAGCGTGCAACCACTCGCATGGGTGGAAACCATCGGAATCCTGCCGTGGCAACACATCATCGTGTTTCGCAAGCCGCACTAAGAGCACGTCTGGAAATTCATTGGGGGGAGAGGTTGGGTTGAAAACAGTGTGGCAGAGTTGAAAAAGTGATTTGATAAAGGCCGCGCGAATGTGCGACTCACTCTCGCGGCAGCGCACTGGGGGCGAGGAATATCGCCTCGTATGACACCGATCTCACCGGCCTGCCGTCCAACTAGGCGACTGAATCTCCTTGGGTGCCAAGTCAGCCGCTCATCCTATCACGATCCGTTTGTCAGCATAGACGGTCTCCCCATACCCGGCTACGTAACACCAGCAACAGCAACCTCTGTTTCGCTCACATATTGTCATCCGCAAAATTTCGGCACGGCAGCCGCGGGTGATCTCTGTAGTTCCAATCCGTATAGAGTTTGATCAAGGCGTGGTCGCCAACCAACCAGATTTCAACATGAAGCCAATCTCCTTTGAAGGAACTGCAGTTGAGCATTTCAACGGGCCGGGCGTTTGCAGCGCGTTGAAATAACGCGCCGCTTCCGCTTCGATCGGCACCGTCAGCGACAACGAGAAGTCCTGGAAGCTGGTCTGTTCCGTGCCGCAACCGTCCGAGGCCATCACCACGGTCTGGCCGATGCGGAAGCTGGTGTGCATGACCTTGCTTTCGTAGCCGGGCGCGAGCATACCGGGCGGTGGTGCGTCAGGCGCGTCTTTGTAACGCAGGGTCAGCTCGACCTGCGCGCCGAGGGCCTGGCGATAGAATCCACCGCCTCTTCACAGTTGCCCGGGATGAAGAGTTAAGCTTGAACGATGCGATTGTCTTTGGTCGTGCTCATGATGTTTTGGCTTCTGGTCTGGTTTTGTTCTTTGCATGAACTCAGAGCAAGGATGCTCCGAGAACCCGTAGGCAAAGCTGCCTGCGCTACGTAACGCGGGCATCATGCCTGCGGGTTCTGGCGGCATCCCTGCCGCCAGTTTCAGTCCGCGATTTCACTAAATTTCCACCACCGCCTCGAAGCCGCCATAGATCATGCGATTGACATCAAACGGCATATCGTTGAGGTCGCACATGGCGGCGATGCGCGGGTCTTTCATGATCTTCGCGTTCACGGTGTCGCGCTGTTTGCGGGACTTATAGACGATGTAGGAAAAAACGATGGCCTCGCCGGACTTCGCTTTGATGCCTTTCGGAAAGGGCAGTCCGCACTTCACATACAAATCGTCCCCGACACATTCCTTGTAATCGAGCGCGCCGTATTCCTTCCAAATCTTGCTGGCTTTCTTCGCCATGCGAAGATAGGCGGCGAGTTTCTTCTTGGGAACGGGGATGACGAATCCGTCAACGTAGGTAGGCATGGTCTAATTGAGAGTTGAGTGTTGATGGTTGATAATTGCGCCCCCCGAGTCGTAGCCGCCGACGTCAGTCGGCTCAAACTCCGGCCCCAGATTCAGATGGAGCGGACTCACAACGACTGCTACTGGGGTGGCGGGAGGAATTATTCACGCATAGGCCAGAGGTTCCTTGGCGGCCAGTTCGTCCACCATGGGACATTGCGGGGCGATGGGCCGCACTTCCACGCGCACGCCGTAGGGCAGGCCCGGGCAGTCTTTGGCGATGCGCACCGCTTCTTCGAGAGTGTTCACCGTCAACAGAAAATAGCCGGCGATGGTTTCCTTGGATTCCGCGAAGGGACCGTCCGACACGATGCGGTTTGCGCCGGAGACGATTTTGCCCTCGCGCTCCAGCGGATTGCCGCCGGCGCATTTGCCTTCGTCCTTGAGGCGATTGAACCAGGCCATCCAGTCATCGGCAACCTGCTGCATTTGTTTGGGCGAAAGCCCCCGGTACCAATCCGCGCTGCGGAAGATGATCAGGTGGCCGTTTTTGTTTGTGTCGTGTGTACTCATAGTTTGCGTGTCTTGGTTGATGAACGCTGTGGCGATTCAATAGTGCGACGAATGGGCCGCCGAGGTCAGGACAAAAAGTTTTGCGCTGAGTTCACCTCCGGATGAACCCTATGGGCGCAGCCGAGGTAAGGGGTAGCGCTGCCACGAAAAGTCCGCAAGGCTGGATTGACAGTGACAAATCCACCTGTTTACAGTTGTTCCCGCTCCAGGTTGCCAGAGTAGCTCAGGGGTAGAGCAGAGGACTCATAAGCCTTTGGTCGGGGGTTCAATTCCCTCCTCTGGCACCACTTCAAAACATGTTAGCCAGAAGCGGAACTGCAATTGTCGTTTTGGCAAATTAAAGACTTGCATCGTTTGGGAAGCAGGCGGATAAAAGTCTCCAAGACGGATTGCGTAATCAGCGCGGGATGATTTTATGGGAACGCCACTCAAAACGCTCCTCTTATTGGTGGGAATCACCACTTTCCTCACGGACAACCCGCTACCGGCACAGACCAACAAGGTCACTTGGGACGCAGGGGAGTGTCACCCCACACGCATTCTTGCGAAGTACAAGGGAGACGAGCGCGCTGTACCGGATAAGGCCGTGTTGAAGCAACTCGGGTTGAAGGCGCATCGCCAACTCGGGCTACTGCCGCAGGTCGTTGTGCTGGACTTGGAAGACGCGGCACAAGTCAAAGCCGCAAAAGCGCTGCCACCCCAAGCCCGTGCGCAAGGACTCCGCGACCGGATTGCAGCCCTTCAAGCCACCGGCCGGTTCGAATACGTCGAACCGGATTACCTGCGCACCCTCAACGCCGAACCGACTGACAGCGCCTTTGTGGAGGGAACTCTCTGGGCCCTCAAAAACACCGGCCAGAACGGGGGCGTGCCGGGCGCGGACATCGGCGTGACGGCGGCGTGGGACCTCACCACCGGCTCCAGCGACATCATCGTGGCCACTGTGGATACCGGCATCCGCTACACCCATCAGGACTTGGCCGCCAACCTGTGGCGCAACCCCGGACAACGGCATGGATGACGATGGGGACGGCTACATAGACAATGTGTTTGGGATAAACGCACTTTTCCCAACGGACGACGCGCGGGCCGGCGACCCCATGGATGACAACGGCCACGGCACGCACGTTGCCGGCACCATCGGCGCGGCGGCCAACAACGGCCACCCGCACGGGACAAACGCTGCCTTCTGGAAAGACCGCCGTGCTCTCCGTCACCGTTACCGACCTGCTGCCGGTCACCAACGCAACGGTCACGGCCAATCTCGACGGATTCGTCACCCTGGCGCTGCCTGCGGATACCGGCGCGGGGCCTGGCATTTACACCAACAGCTTCCTCGTGCCCACCCAGCAGTCGTCCTTGAGCGTGTCCGTTGTGGCCTCGGCGCCGGGATGGGAGAACGTCACCAACCACGTCATCTACCCGGTGATTCTGCCGCCGCCAAATGACAACTTTGCCGACCGCATCGCCATCCCGGCAGGTCTGTGTCCGGTCAGCGTGACCGGGCAGAACGGCAATGCGTCCCAAGAACCCGGCGAACCTTACCACGGCACCGGTTTGGGCGGGCGTTCACTCTGGTGGTCCTGGACCGCGCCCTTCACCGGCCCGGTGAAAATGTCCACTGCCGGCAGTTGGGTCATCACCTCGCTGGCGGTCTATACCGGGTCGGTCCTGACCAACCTCAGTTGCGTGGCCTCCAACGACCATCCCAGCTACTACGACTGGTACAGCGCGCTGACGTTGGAGACGGAAGCGGGGGTCGAGTATCAGATCGCGGTGGACGGCATTGGGCCGGACGCGGGACAGATTGTGCTTGGCCTCCTGCCGCTGGCCGCGTCCGCCACCCTCGCGGAGGCCCTGGATGATCCGGCGCTCGTCTGGACTTCGGGAGGCCAGTCCCCGTGGACCGGCCAGAACTGCGTGACGCACGACGGCACGGACGCCGCCCGGAGCGGCCCGCTGGAGGCCAACGGGCAGAGCTGGCTCGAAACCGTGGCTCCCGGACCGGGCACGCTCACCTTCCGTTGGAAGGTTTCCTCGGAGGCACGCTACGATTACTTGCGTTTCGCCATCAATGAGACCGAGCAGGCGCGCATCTCCGGCGAAGTGAACTGGCAACAGAAGACCTACCCGCTTGAACCGGGGATGCACACCCTGCGGTGGGCCTACACGAAAGACTACCTCGTCTCCGGTGGCCAGGACGCCGGGTGGTTGGATGACGTTGCGGTGGCCTACACCCCCGCAAGACTTGCGATCCCGGCCCGGCTTGGGGATCTCGACGGCGACGCCCAGCCCACCGTGTTGGACCTGACGCTGCTCACCAGCTACCTCGCCGACACCCACAGCCTTCCCCCGCAGGTCGCCGTCTTTGCGGATGTAAACGGCGACGCGCTCATCACCAGCGACGACCTTGCCGCGCTGGCCGACGCCATCCTCGGGCGAAGTGCCTTGCGCGTGCCGGTGGACACGGATGGCGATGGCATTCCGGACGTGCTCGAAGCACTGCTCGGCTTGAACCCGAACGAGCCCGACTCGAATGGCAACGGCATTCCGGACGGGCAGGAAGATTTTGACTACGATGGTTTGTCAAACGCGCTGGAACTGCGGTTCGGCACTGATCCGTTACGCCTGGACAGCGACGGCGACGGTTGGTCGGATGATGCGGAACTGACCGCGTTAAGCAATCCGCTTGACGCCGCCTCGCGGCCGTTCCTGATGGTGGTGTCCGCCCCACCGGCCAGCGTGGTGTTGCCAGCGAATGAAGGCTCCGCCGGCTTGGCGATGAACACCACCGTGGCCGCGCCGCCAGTGACACTGGTCCTGCCGGCCCATGAGGGAACGGGCGGTCTGGCCGGCAATACCGTCGTGGCGCAACCGCCCGTCTCCGTGGTGTTGCCCGCAGCCGTGATGGAGAACGCCACCAACGCCACGATCGTCGCCAACCCGCCGGTGGCGTTGGTGCTGCCGGCCAACGAAGGAGCCGGCGGCTTGACCAACAACACGGTGGTTGCCCTGCCGCCGGTTGCCCTTGTCCTGCCGATGAATCAAGGCCCGGAAGGGCTGACGAATAATACAGTCATTGCGCTGCCGCCGGTACGTATCGAATGGGAGGAACCATGAACGGCGGTCTTTCCAACGACGGGAGTGATAAACGTCGTAGCGGCGGCTCGGCAGAGCGCCGCCATACTCGACTGGTAAGTTTGCGGCGCTATGCCGAGCCGCCGCTACGCCTGACGCCTGCCCCGCGCGATTACGCCCGCGCGTGCCTGCCGGAGCGCCGGCTTGCAGCCGGCTTCAGCCACGGGTCAACCGAACCAACTGAGAACACCGCGGCCCCCCCCGTTTGGCGTAAGCAATGCGTCAAGCCGGTCACAGACCGGCGCTCCTACGCGCAAGACCATTTTCGGCCAAACGAACCCATTAACAGAAAACAACGCACACCATGAAACGCAAAATACGAAACCACACCCGGCAACTCGTCCTCCTGGCCGCCTTGCTTGGCGCACTGAGCCTGCCCCATGTCCATGCCCAGTTCACCTTCAACTCCGGCAGCACCGGCGGCTACGGGCCGATGCACATCACCACCAACACCACGCTGGATTTGCCGCCCGACGGCATCTTCCATTGCACCACCATCACCGTGGCCTCGAACGCCACGCTCAAGTTCACCCCCAACACCCTCAACACGCCCGTTTATCTGCTGGCCCAGGGTGACGTGGTCATTGATGGGACGATTGATGTGAGCGGACAAGCTGGCACCGCATCATCAGGCGGAGCCGGTGGGCCGGGCGGGTTTGCGGGGGGAAACCCCGGAACCGGCGGCTTCCCGGCCAGTGACGGGCACGGGCCGGGCGCCGGTCGCGCCGGAACAGGCCTTGCTGCTGGATCACGTGTAGGAACCGGTGGCTACGGCGGTGTCGGTTCCCTGTATGAAATTGGCACCAATCATGGATCAACCTATGGCAGTCCCTTGCTCGTTCCGTTGACGGGTGGATCTGGCGGCGGTGGACGCCATGATGGTTATGCTGGCTTGGGAGGTGGCGGCGCGATCCTGCTTGCTTCCAATACTCGCATTCATGTGTCAGGCGTCATCGTTTCCTCCGGTTCAATAAGGGATATATCCGCCTGTGGCTATGGGAGTGGTGGTGCGATAAGACTAGTTTCACCTTCTGTTAGCGGAGGAGGGAGCTTAGACGCTAGAGGAGGCTCTTGGACTGGAAGTCCCACGATCTACTACGGTGGTGCTGGCCGCATCCGGATTGACTGCATGGACCGGCGCGCGCTGGCCTTGAATCTGGTTCCCAGTTCTGTGGCCACCATCGGCGCCAACATGGTCGTCTTCCCGCCGAATGCCCCCCGATTGGATATCAGTCAGGTGGGAACGAACTCAATTCCCGTTCCGGCAACCGCGCCCGCCTTCTTCCTGCTGCCGCAAGGCTCGCCCACGAACCAAACCGTCCGCGTCCAAGCCAGCAACTTTGGCGCGGTGGTGCCCATCCGCGTGGTGCTCACCCCGGACAACGGCCCGAGCCGTTCCTACGAAGCCGAGATTGACAACACCACCATCAACCCCGCCGAGGTCACCGTGCCGGTGGTCGTGCCCGTGAATGTCCAAGTCCACGTGAACGCCTGGACGCGGTGAGGGCTGGACAATGAACGCGCGAATCAACCTCCAGAAACTTCGTAGCAGCGGACGTGAGTCCGCTCCATTTGAATTTCTTGAAAGATGGAGACGGTTGTCATCGGCTGCTACGGTTCGGAGGAGTGAGCGACGGCGCTTCTATGGTTTTAACCACGTCTCACTCACCCACTTGTGACAAGATGAACCGCTCAATTTCCGAATCTACAAAGAAGCCCGCTTCCGTGCGCAAGCGGTGGATTTCGCCGCGGAGTGAAGGCACCAATCCGTTTCGCCGGGCGTGGAGCAATTCCCCCAGCACTCCCGCCACTGGCAAACCGATTTGCCGGGCGGCTTGGCGTCCGCGTTTCTCATCCATCAGCAAGACATCCGCTCGCACGGTCAATGCGAAGGGAATGGCTTCGGTTTCTCCGGCGTCCAGCGGAAGCGGTGGGGCCGGGGGTAAGCCGGACGGGGTTTGCACCACGAGCCAGCTTTCGGCGAGGGCGTCAGCGATCCGGGCTTTTGCCCCGGCGTGGCTCAAGGCGGAGAGTTCCTCTGCGACCGCTGGCGGAATCAGCACTGCTCCATACCGCCGCTTCAGCAAGTCGAGCCGCCCGATGATGGCGAGGTTGGAAACCGGCGAGGTATTACTGACGGCGCGCATGAGCAATGTCTTCCTGCGCTTCCGTCAAACCGTATTGGCGGGGGATGTCGCGCTCGCCCAATTCCACGCCGAAAGCAAACAGGTCCAGACCAGCCATTCGGGCGGCTTGGGCAAGGGAGAGCCAGCCCCGCGCGTAGTAGCGGCAGGCCAGTTCGATCTGCATGTGCCGCTCGCGTTCGCCCGGTCCCAAGGGGAGACTGGCGAGGGCCGCTTCGTCGAAATCGAGCGTGATGCTCATGCCGGGAGTCTCGCCGGGGTGGTGCCGTCCGTCAAGGCTGGTGCCGCTCGGCGCGATTGGGGGACATGGGTTGCCAAGTTTGCGCTGCGTTGCTTTGCGTGTCTGGCGATGTTGGCGTGTGCGTACGCCCCTGCCGCGGACCTTCAGATCGGTCAGGCCACAGTCCCGCCGGGGGTGGTGGTCAGCGTGCCAGTCATGGTGGCGGGGGCCTCAGGCGCGGTCGCGGCGCAGTTCGATGTGACTTTCAATTCCGCAGTGGTGAACCTGACGGACGTAACAGCCGGCGAGGGCCTGACCGGTCACATGGTGGACCAACAAGAGTTGGCGCCCGGCCATTGGCGGGCGCTGGTGTATTCCCCAACCAACGCCCCGATCACCGCCGGAGCGCTGGTCTGGTTGAGCTTTGCGATTCCGCCAGCCACGCCGGACGGCGTGGTGCCGCTGGGGTTGACAAACGGCATTGTGGCCCGCGTGGCCGGCCAGCGGGTGCAACCACTCGCGCAAGCGGACGGCGCGCTGAGGGTCTGGTCCGGCGGCAGTTTCCAGTCGCTGTCGCTGACGAGCGACGGACAGTTGCAGATGCAATTCCAAGGGGTTGCGGATCGCGCGTATGCCTTCGAAGTTTCCACCAACCTGACCGACTGGGTGGCTTTAACCACGAATATGATGGAAGGCAGTCCTCTGAACCTGGTGGTCACTAACACCGCGATCTACCCGCAGCAGTTTTATCGTGCCCGATTGGTACCGTGAAAGAGTTATCAACCCCATTGGCATGTCCCAAAGATTCTATCGGCTATGCGCGCCCCAATAAACCGTAGGGAGCCGCACCCCCAGAGAATCGTATCCTGCCCGCATGCCTACGCTTGGCGAGTCGTGGCTCACTACAAGTCTTTGGCTGTGCGGTCAATCTATTGGCGCGCAAGCCCCGGCGAAGTGGGCGTGGCCGAAACAGGATTCTCTTTCAGCATCCGCGCTGGCTCTACCGTAATGGAATCCGGCTTCATCCTCGTATCCAATCGGCACCAGGGCATCAATCGCTGCTTCCCAACGCGCCACGAGGCGTCGCCAGCCGCCCAAGTTCCGGGGTGAGCCCGAGATCCGCCGGTGCGGTTGAACCATTTTGCTCAAGTTGGGTGTGGCAGTTGCCATGCGCATAAACCTTCCGTCTCCATCGTCACGACGCCAACCGTATCTTGCCAACCAATCAGCCTTGGTTGGCCAGTCGTGAGGCAGCCGCGTTCGCACTTTACGGCAGGCTGCATGAGTCAATGGTCGCAATTCACTCGGCGGGCCGCCAATCCAAGACCTTCAATTGCACGGTGCGGCGACCATTGAACTCATTGAGTTGCGGAGCAAAGGCGAGGTCGAACTTGCCAACCGGAAGAGATTCACCACCCGCCCCCCACCACACCGCCTCGTGTGTGGTCAGACCATCAGTGACCCAGAGCTTGACATGTTGTTTCTCGGAACCGATTCGCTGAAGTGGACGCTGGTGGGCGAGCTTGCGCGAATAGAATTGTACGGCGGGATTCCCCTGCCCTGTCGGTTGGAGCCGTTTGAATTCAGCCAGCGCCGGCAGGGAAATTTCCTCCATGCCAACTTCGGCATCCAGCCGCAACGGCGGCTGGAGGTCCTCGGGCTTCAGCGACCGGCGCGCGAGTTCGTTGAGCCGTTGGCGGAGCGGGTCGAGTTGCTGCGGATGGATGGTCAAACCGGCGGCCATGGCATGGCCACCGTGACGTACCAGCAGGTCATCACATTCGCGCAGCGCCGCCGCGAGGTCGAAGCCTGGAATGCTCCGCCCCGAACCACGCCAATGCTCGCCATCCCCTCCCACGATCAGGGTGGGACGATGAAACTCCTGGAGCACTCGCGACGCCACAATCCCCACCACCCCGATATGCCAAAGTAATTGCCCCTCCACGATGACGAAGTCGGTCTGCGGATCGAACTTGGCGCGCAGGGCGCCGGCGACCTCGCCATGGATCGAGCGTTCAATCTTCTGGCGTTCACGATTGCGGCTGTCGAGGGCATGAGCCAGCGGCAGGGCTTCCTCCAGGTTACGGGCGCGCAGGAGTTGCAGCGCTTCCGCGGCTGTTTCCAGTCGTCCAGCGGCATTGAGGCGGGGCCCCAATTGAAACCCAACTTCATACGTCCCGATCTCGCTCGGAGTTTGTGCCACCTGCTTGAGCGCGACCAATCCCGGGCGCTGTGTCGTCTGAAGCCGACGCAAGCCTGCGGAAACCAGAATTCGATTCTCTCCCACAAGTGGCACAATGTCGGCAATCGTGCCCAAGGCCACCAAATCGAGCAGTGGCCGCAAATCGTAGTCCAACGACCCGGGCAGCCCGCTCTCACGACCGCGTTTAACCACCGCATGGGCCAGTTTGAACGCAAGCCCGACGGAACAAAGCTCGGTGAAGGCCGACGGCAAGTCAGAATCCACTGCGCAGAGCTGCGGATTCACTAACGCGATGGCAGCAGGGGCTGGCAGGGAAACCTGGTGATGGTCCAGCACAATCACCTCCACGCCGCGCTCCTTCAGCCAGGCAATGCTGTTCATTGCCGTCGAGCCGCAGTCCACGGCCAGCAGTAGTGCTGCGGGGAACTTCTTGAGGCAATTCTCCACGCCATCCTGGCTCAAGCCGTAGCCCTCATCCATCCGATGCGGCAGATAACACTCCGCCCGCCAACCCAGGGTGGTGAGCACCTCCATCAGCAACGCGGCGGAGGTGACGCCGTCCACGTCATAGTCGCCAAAGATGACCACGGTTTCGGCGGCGGCGCGCGCGCGGAACAGCCGCTCGACGGCCATCGTCATGTTGGGGAGTAAAAAAGGATCGGCTAGTTGCTTGAGGCGCGGTTCGAGGAATTGCGTGATGGTTTCCGGATCGCTAAGTCCGCGGTTCAGCAGGCACTGTGCGAGCAGCGGAGAAATTCCGAGCCGGTGGGCGAGTTGCTGTGCCAGCAGGGGTTGGGGGGGCGCGGGCGACCAGCGGTATTTCATGGCGCAGACTCAGGGCAGGTCAGCCGCCGCTTGAACGCTTGCGGGCGGCGAGTTTCTGTTCACGCTGTTTCACCGCGACCGACACGACGATGGAGGCCAGAATGATGCCCCCCACCACGATCAGCGAAAGGTTGACGGGAATATCCAACTGAAACCACTTCGGCGGACCGTCGTGCGGGTCCAACAGCATTTTCACTCCCACGAAGATCAGCACGACGGACAGACCCACCTTGAGGTAGCGGAAATACTCGATCATGCCCGCCAGCACGAAATACAGCGAGCGCAGGCCCAGAATCGCAAACACATTCGACGTGAAGACGATGAATGGCTTCTTCGTGACGGCGAAGATGGCCGGGATGGAATCCAGCGCAAAGATGAGATCGGTGGTTTCCACCATGAGCAGCACCAACGCCAGCGGGGTAAGCGCCAGGCGGCCCTGCCGTTGCGTGGTGAACTTCTGGCCTTCAAATTCATTGGACACGGGGAAAAACTTCCGCGTGAGGCGCAGCACCGGGTTCTTCTCAGGATGCACGCCATCATCGCGGACGATCAGCATCTTGATGCCGGTAAACACGAGAAACGCACCAAACAAATAGAGCGTCCAGCTAAACCGTTGAATGAGCGCCGCGCCGGCAGCAATCATCACCCCGCGCATGACCAGGGCCCCCAGGATGCCCCAGAACAACACCCGGTGCTGATACTGCGGCGGCACGCGAAAGTAGGTGAAGATGAGCGCGATCACGAACACGTTGTCCATGGACAAGGACAGCTCGATGATGTAGCCGGTGACAAACTCGGTGGTCTCCTGTTTGGTCCATCCCTCCGCCATGGCAGGCGCGATGAACAGGCCAAAGCAGAAAGAGAGCGTCACCCAAAGTGTGGTCCAGGCAATGGCTTCCTTGAACTTGACGACATGCGCCTTCCGATGGAACACCCCGAGATCCAGGGCCAGGAAGAACAGCACACAAAGGATGAACCCCGTCCAGTGCCAGGTCGAAATCTCAAGTTGCGCCAGCATGTCAGGAAATGGAGCGCCACCGCACCGCGCACGGAAAGAGGCTCATCATTTGACGCGCCCTGCGCTCCGCGCCGGCTACTTCGCGCGGACCACTTCAACCTCTTGCAAGGCGACTTGCGAACCCAGGTTGGGCCGTTCGCCCTTGTGCCACTTCAGAACGATGAAGCACGCGATGTAGATGCTCGAATAGGTGCCGATGATGATGCCGATGAGGAACACGAAGGCGAAATCATTGATGACCGTGCCGCCAAAAATATACAGCGCCAGCGTCGCCAGCAACGTCGTGCCGGAGGTAATGATGGTCCGGCTCAAGCACTGGTTCTGCGCCTTGTTCATGATTTCGCGGAACGAGCCATGCATGCCCAGCTTGAGGTCTTCGCGGATACGATCAAAGATCACAATGGTGTCGTTGATGGAGAATCCGATGATCGTCAAGAAAGCGGCCACCGCGGTGGCGTTCAGTTGATGACCGGCCAGGAAGTACCAGCCCAGCGTCATCAACACGTCATGTATGATGGCCACCACGGCGCCCACCGCGAAGGAAAACTCGTACCGGAACGCCACGTAAACGAGGATACCAAACATGGCCAGCGCGCACGCCAGCATGGCGGTGCGCATGATCTCACGGCCCATGACCGGCCCCACCGTGTTCACGTTCAGCGAAAGGAACTCAGCATCCGCGAAATCTGCCTGCAACTGCTGAAGCACTTTCTGGGCGGCATTTTCTCCCGCCTCACCGGCGCCCCCGCCGCGCACCGTCACGCGCAAGGTCCGTTCGCCTGTGGAAACGTCCTTCTGATAACCAATCAAGGCGTCCCCCACCCCGGCATTGGCCACCGAACTCCGAATCTGGTCCACGCTGATGTCTTTGCTCTGGTTAAAGGCCAGGGTTATTTCGTCGCCGCCGGTAAACTCCACACCGAGCACGTCCGCGCCGCGGCCAAACACGCCATAACTGACGCCCACCACGATCAAAAGCCAGGAAGCCACACTCGCCGGCAACGCCCAGCGCATAAAGTCGAACTTCGTGCCACTCACAAACTGGAGCATGCGGATGTTCTTGAGCAGGTTCTTGGCAAGCATCCAGTCGAAGATCAGCCGGGTCACCACCAGGGCGGTGAACATGCTCACCAAGATGCCAATGGCCAGCGTCACACCGAACCCTTTGACCGGGCCCGTGCCCATGTAAATAAGAATGACGGCGGAGATGAGCGTGGTGATATTCGAGTCGAAGATCGTGCTGAACGCCTTGCCGTAACCGGCCGCCACCGCGCCGCGAACCGACTTGCCGGCGGCGAGTTCCTCCCGGATGCGCTCGAAGATGAGGACGTTGGCGTCCACCGCCATGCCAATGGTCAACACGATACCCGCGATCCCCGGCAGCGTGAGAGTGGTGCCAATGGAACACATCACACCCAACAGGATCACGATGTTGAGTGTGAGCGCTGCATTGGCCACCAGGCCGGCAAACAGATAATACACCAGCATGAAGAGCGACACCACGACCACACCGATGATCACCGCGTTTCTGCCACTCTGAATCGAGTCCCGGCCCAACGTCGGGTCCACGTCGTTGGAGTAAACGATTTGCAGCGGCGCTTTCAGAGGATTCTCCAGCACATTGGCCACCTCAAACGCCTCGCGCATGTCGTATTGGCCGGTGATCTGTCCGCGACCGGTTTCGATGGGGCCGCGAATCACTGGCGCCGTGCATAACTCACCGTCCAGGATGATGGCCAGCCGGCGGCCCACGTTCAGCCGGGTAACCTCTCCGAACACGACGGTCCCCTCCGAGTTAAGCGTGAAGTCAATTTCCGGCTCGCCCATGTTGCCGCGCGTCACCATGGCCCGGCTGATGATGCTGCCGGTCAGCCCCCGTTCGGGGCGTTTCTTGACGATCACGGATTCCACGGACTCGGCCCCGCTCCTGGACCGTTGTTTGCGCTTGAGCAGTTCATACCCCGGCGGAATCTCGCCCAGGCGGACCAGTTCATCGCTGTTCTCGTGGACCAGACGGAACTCCAGATAGGCCGCGCGTTGAATCTGCGTCTTGGCGCTCTCACGCTCGGCGTGGGACAACCCCGGCAACTGGATGAGAATGCGGTTGTTCCCGGCGGGCTGGATGATCGGCTCCGCCACGCCAAACTTGTCCACGCGCTTGCGCAACACCTCCACCGCGTGCGCCAACGCTCCGGCCACTTCACTCTGATCCACCCGGTTGGTGACGAACTCCACCACCCCCAGCGCATTGGTGACCTCTTGGATGGTGTCCAACCGCGAAATATCCATCTCTACCATGAAGGCCGTGCCGCCCTGCAAATCCAGCCCCAGCTTGAGTTTACCCGCGGCCTCGCGCTGCAACCGGTTCAAAATGTGCATCGTGGGCGCGAGTTCCTGCGAAACCTCGAAGAAAGGGAAATAGGGCCGGATGTCGTTGGTGCCGATGGCCGTCAGCAAATGGGCAAAGGCGCGTTCCGGATGGTCTTTCTGCAACTCGCGCGCCTGCGACACGATATTGGAGAGCATCCCGTCCTGACGAACCGCCCGCACGGCGAAATGCTCCACCAAATCACGTCCCCGCGGAGGATAGATTTCAATGGCCGCCCAAACGACCACCAAGACCACAAAGGCCAGCTTCCAATAAAAGTTTCGGCTCATGGGAAAAAATCAGGACTCCTTCTCGTCCCCGCTACGTTCAACGATTTCGGCAATGGCCGATTTGGTGATCTCCAGCTTCGCATCCGCCGAGCGGATGGCGACCGTCTTCTCCTTCACCGAGATGACCACGCCGACCAGCCCGCCGGAAGTGATGACCTTGTCACCGGGCTTGACGGCTTTGAGCAGTTCAGCATGTTGCTTGGCGCGCTTCTGCTGCGGCCGGATCAAAGCGAAATAGAAGACCACCACCAACAGCACCAAAGGAACCATGCTCGTCCAAATCGGCGGCGGTTGTTGGCCCGGTTGTGTCGGCTGGGCCATTGCGAGAATTGCGTGCGCGTTGCTTAAATCCATTTTCTTCAATAAAGTGGGCGCTCAATCTAAGGAAGCAGCCGCGTTTGGCAAGCGTTATGAACAGTCAGGATTCGCTTTACATTTCCAGTCGCCCCGAAACAATAAGCGCGGGATATGAAATGGGAATCGTCACAACTTCGGAAAGCTCTATGAAAACCACCCACCGCATTGGCCATACTCGTCGTCAATTCCTCCAACGCACCGCGCTCGCCATGGCCGCCCCAATGATTGTTCCCGGCGCAGTGTTGGGGCTCAACGGTGCCGTCGCACCCGGTAACCGCATCGTGTTTGGCGGTATCGGCATGGGCAACCGGGCCCGCCACATCCTGCCGAATTTTCTTTCGTTCAAGGAAATTCATTTCGCCGCCGTCAGCGACTCCCGCGCGGATCGCCTGCGCGGGGCCAAGGAAATGGTGGACGCGCATTACCGCAATCAGGACTGCGCCACGTTCGCCGATTTTCGCGATCTGCTGGCGCGCAAAGACATTGACGCCGTTCTCATCGCCACCGGAAATCGCTGGCACGCCACGGCTTCCATGTTCGCCGCCCACGCCGGCAAGGACATCTACTGCGAGAAACCCATCAGCCTGACCATTCAGGAAGGCCGCAATCTGGTGGAAACCTGCCGTCGTCTCGGCACGATTTATCAGGCCGGGACGCAACGCCGCTCCACCGCCTCCTATCGGTTCGCGCGCGATATGGTGCTTCAGGGAAAAATTGGCCGCGTGCATACCGTCGAATCGCAGGTGTGGGAAGGCGGAACGGTTCCGCATCAAAAGCCGACGCCGGTGCCGGCGGGCTGGGATTACGATCAATGGCTCGGCCCCGTGCAGTGGCGGCCATTTGTGCAGGCGCGAGTGGATAACTGGACGTGCTTTTGGGACACCGGCGAAGGGATGCACACCGACATGGGCACGCATTACACCGATCAAATGCAATGGGTGCTCGACACCGACCAAACCGGGCCGGTGGAATTTGAAACCAGCGACGTCGTGTGGCCCGACCCCGTGAAGTTCATGAGCGAGACGGCCATCTCGGGCACGTTCCGCTGCCGCTACGCCAACGGTATCAACGGCGTCATCTATCAACGCGGCGCGTTCAAGGATCGTTACATTAAATATATTGGCGACGAGGGCTGGATTCAGGTGGACGACGAAACGGACGTGGTCACTGCCCACCCGAAATCCATTCTCAGTTTGAAGACCACCGGCGGCGTCAGTTGGGCCAACGCCAGCGGTCACGTCGGCAACCTGCTCGACTCCATCCGCAGCCGTCAGCCCACCCTCTGCCATCCCGAAGTCGCTCACCGGGCCCAGACTATTGTGGAATCCATGACCATTAGCGCCCGCCTCAATCGCAAACTCAAGTGGGACCCGATGCTTGAACAGTTCAACGAGGAAGCCGCCAACCGCATGCTTTGGCGCGAACCACGCGCTCCCTGGAGTGTCTGAACAATGCAACCTTTTCCCAAACACAAATCGCGCAACTCGCTTTCCCGACCATGAAAACAAAACTCATCGCCGCACTGATACTGGGATCAGTCCTGCTTGCCGCCACGCCTCCGGCTGCCACCGCCGCGGACCATTCCGCCCTCATCGCCTCGGTGGCAAAATGGGAATCCGGCCAGGACATCCAACCCTTGTTCCAACTCGAAGAACTCGTCCGCGAGGCCGTCGGCAACCGAAAGTCGCGCGCCGAACTCGAACTCGCGCTGCTCAAATTACTGGCGCCGGATTGCACTTTCGAGGCCCGTCGCTTCGCCTGTCAACAACTCGCCATCATCGGCTCGGATGCCTCCGTCCCAGCCCTGGCCAACCTGCTCCAGAACAACGACACCATCGGGCTCGCCTGCCTTGCCTTTGGCAATCGCCCATCAACCAGGGCTGACACTGCTCTGCGCAATGCGCTGCCTGACGCCGCGGGTCAGGGGCGGCTGCAAATCATCTCCACACTCGGCAATCGCCGCGACGCAAAGGCGGTCATTCCCTTGGCCATTCTCGCGCGCGACGCCGATTCACTGGTCGCTCTGACGGCGATCCAAGCACTCGGCAAAATCGCGAATGCGCCGGCCCGAAAAACTCTCACCGCGCTGGAGGGACAACTGAAACCGGAACTCCAAATCACCCTCGCCGATGCTCTGCTGCGCTGCGCTGACGAACTGGTCAAATCCGGCAGTCGTAAAGTGGCGGCCGCAGTGTACGAACCGTTGACCGCCCAATCCCAGCCGGCCTTCATTCGTCGCGGGGCGTTCGCCGGGCTGCTGCGGTGCGAGCGCGATGGCGGTGAGCAGCGGATTCTGGAAACCCTGCGCGGCAACGATGCCGTCCTGAAACCCGTAGCCATCGTCGCCATCCGGGAATTGCCGTCCAAAGGCGCATCCGAACGACTGGGCCGCGAATTGCCCGGCCTCACCCCCATGGAGCAAGTCTGGCTCATTGAGAGTCTCGCTGCCCGTAACGACGCCGCGGCGCGAGTCGCCGTAGCCTCGGCGCTCTCGGCCTCGGCGGAATCCAACGTCCGCCAGGCTGCCGCCCAGGCGTTGGGGCAGATCGGAGATGCCAGCGTGATTGGCAAACTGACCCAGGCCCTGGCCGCCGCCAAGGACGAAGCTGAAGTCAACGCGCTGGTCGCCGCCCTGGCGATCGTCCCCGGTGGGCACGCAACGGACACGGCAGTTCTCAATGAATTGAACGCCGCCCAAGGCAAGGTCCGAGCGCAACTGATTTCCTCACTCGCCAATCGCCGCAGCGCGGAAGTCTTGACTGCCTTATTGAACGAAACCGGCCACCCCGATCCCATTGTGGCGCGTGCTGCCTTTCGGGTTATGTCACGTGCCGGCGCCGAAGACCCGCTCCCCTTGTTGGTGAACCGATTTGCAGTCATCCGCGACGCTGAATTGCGCGCCGACGTGGAAGGATTCGTGGAACAAGCCGTCGCCGGGACGGAGAATGTTGCAACGCGCACCTCCGCGGTCCGTGGCGCGCTTCGGCAAGCCACTGAAGTGGAAGCGCGTGCGGCCTTGTTGACGCTCCTGCCCGCCTGCGGTGATGCCGCGGCACTGGAAACCCTGAATGAAGCCGCCAACGACGCTGACGCCCGCGTGCGTGCTGCCGCCGTCCGTGCGCTGGCTGAATGGCCGGACGCCTCGGCCTGGAACGCCTTGGCCGCCGTGTGGCGCAATCCGGAAAGTGATTCGCATCGGCTGCTTTCCTTGCGCGGGTTGACCCGGATGGCGGGCGACGCCAACGCCCGGCCGGATGCCGCGTTGATCGGACGTTATCGCGACTTGTTGGACGGCGCACGCAACGACGACGAGCGCAAATTGATTCTCAGCGCGCTCGGCGGCGCAGCGCACCTTGACGCGCTCAACCTCGCCCTGCCCCTGCTCGACGTTCCGGGCGTCCGCGCGGAAGCCGAAGTGGCCGTGAAGAAAATCGCCGGTGCGATCAAGAACCAGCACCCGGACGCCGCCAAAGCCGCGCTCGAACGCGCCTCGAAGTAGGCTCAAGTTCTGCGCGTGACGCCGAAGCGGCGCTGACAGCGGTTCATTTATCTATATTCCGACGCACCCACGCCGCGTGGAGATCCAGGTAAAGCTGGTTTCGACCGCCATTGTGTGCCGACCAACCACCGGCGGGCGGCACGCTGGCACCAACACTCCATTGGTCTTTGAAACCCGCCCACCACGGTTTCTCAAAGAACGAACTCATCATCCATTCTTCATCCGAAACACTGGCCTTCCGCGCGAGGGCGACGCTTTCCGGTGTTCGGCCGCGAAGATAGCGGGCGGCATCGGGATTCAACTCGGCCAGCTTGTCGCTGATGTAATTGGCCCAGCCCAGCGAGGGAGCGTTGGTGCCATTTTCGCGCCACGGGCCGAGGAAATGCGACTGCCACTGGTTCGACAGGGCCACCGGCACCGGCGGACTGAGCCAGATGCGGACGTTGGGCGCGTACGGGTGCAGCAAAGGCAGGAACGAGCCCATCGAGTTGTAGCGTTTGCCAGAGGGGTCCACGGGCGGCGTGAGTTGCAGATCGGCATCCGGGACATACGGCATCTTATTGGCGTGGTCCTGCAGATACATGGCGGTGGCGATGGCCACCTGATGCAAATTCGAGATGCAGGCGGTGCGCTGCGCGCGTTGCTTCGCTTTGCTGAGGGCCGGCAGCAACATCGCCGCGAGAACGCCAATGATGGCAATGACCACCAGCAATTCGATCAGCGTGAAGGCGAGTCGGACAATATCCAACGGTGAAGAACGAGGCGTGGGGTGTTTTGGTTTGACTGAGACTTTGCTCATCTTCGTTCGGATGAATCAAAGAACTCCGACAGTCCACGTGGTGTCAAACTTTGAATTGCCAGCTGGTCAAATACCAATCCGACTCGGCGGGACACTGACGAATTCGGGTGGCTTGGTCATGGACCGAACGTAGAGGTTCAAGAAACTGGTGACGCATTTCCGAAGAAGGCCCGGCAAAGGAGACGCAATGATGGCCATTAAAATATTTTTTGGCCAACATCACCAAGGCATGCTTATTCGAAAAGCCACAATCGTTGCCAATGTTGTCGAAGGCTTGGGCCAGTGGGTGGATGCCACTCCCGTACCCCTCACAGATTCGTCGTGATCTTTGAAGGCCGGTAGAAGAGCGTCCAACCGTCCGTGCCGGAGCCCATGTCAATGGTGGCGCGGGCATTGTTGAGATCGAACCGGAACCACTCACCGTGACCATCCTCGAAGAGAAAGTTCCCGCCTTCCGGCAGGCCGCCCTGCTTGCGGTGGCTTGCGGTCATGTAGTTTCGTCCATTGTAGAATGTGGACCACGCGATCCCCGCGCCGCGGTTGGCCATCAGCGACCATGAGCCCACCGCCTGCAACCGATCGCTCATGATCGGCGCATGGCGTTGTCGTCCACCCAGCTTCTTCTTGAAATGCCATTCCCCCAGGCCGGCGGAATTGTACGGCCAGGTGTTTCCCGCGTTGATTTCCCGACCGGGCAGATAGAAGTAGCCGATCAACTGTTGCGAGTTGTCCGAAACCACACTGGTTTCGGCAATGCGATGCCAGTCGTCCGTTGGACAATAGAGCACATCGTTGCGCGTGCGTTCGTTGGCCACGGTACCGCGGCGGTTGGGGAAAAGGTAGCTTTTGTAGAAATCATTCATCACGGGCGACATCCAACTCAAGTCGCGCCCGCCACGATTGTCCGGAAAGGAGTCCGCATGATCGGCGGCATAGGCGTTGACGGCCACGCCCCATTGTTTGAGGTTGTTCAGGCATTGAATGCGGATGGCGCGGGACTTGGCCTTCGCCAGTGCCGGCAGAAGCATTGCCGCGAGAATGCCAATGATGGCGATGACGACCAGGAGTTCGATCAGGGTAAAAGCCCGCCGCAGGCGGAATGACTCGAGGGAGGCGTTCATGGGCTGAAACTATTTCCGCCCAAGTTGGATTGCAACTCTGTTTGCAGATCCGGGTTTCTCGTTGCCGACAACCTACGGCTGACTCACTATCCCCGCCGGAATGAGTGCTCCACTGACCGTTGCCACAGAGTTGCATGCTCCTTCTCCGCTCGCCGCGTTTTCCGCGGACATTCACCGCCCACGACTCTCGCCGCTCTACACTGTCGGACTGGCGGTCGTTGCCTTCGCGATGGTGTTGTTACCGGCCATTTACCTCGCCCTCATCGGGCTCACGGGTTGGGGAGTCTTCTATCACTTGAGCCACAACACCTGGATCATGACCGGGCAGGGCAACGGCCTCGGCCGGTTGCTTCTGTATCTGGGGCCGGCAGTGATCGGGGGTATTCTTGTGTTCTTCATGTTGAAACCGCTCCTGGCCCGCCAGACGAAAGCAGCCGCACCGCTCTCCCTGGATCCCGCGAAGGAGCCATTGTTGTTCGCGTTTGTGCAGCGAATCTGCGAACTCGTTCACGCACCAATGCCCTGCCGCATTGATGTGGACTGTCAGGTGAACGCCTCGGCCAGTCTTCGGCGCGGCTTGTGGAGCAAGGATTTGGTGCTCACCATCGGGTTGCCGCTGGCAGCGGGACTCGACATGCGCCAGTTCGCGGGAGTGTTGGCGCATGAGTTCGGTCATTTCGCGCAAGGTGCGGGGATGCGGCTGACTTACGTGATCCGGAACATCAATTTCTGGTTCGCCCGCGTGGTGTACGAACGCGACAAGTGGGACGAATCCCTGGAACATTCAGCGAAGAACGTGGATCTGAGACTTGGCGTCGTTCTGCATGCGGCGCGGGGATGCGTCTGGCTGACGCGGCGGATTCTTTGGGCGTTGATGCATGCCGGCACGGCCATCAGTTGCTTTATGTTGCGCCAGATGGAATACGATGCGGACAGTTATGAGGCCAAGGTGGCCGGCAGCGACGCTTTCGAATCCACTGCGGCGCGCCTGCAGGAGTTGAACGTCGCGTCGCAGTTCGCGTTGGAGGAGGCCCGCCAGAGTTGGACGAGCAATCGCCTGCCGGAGAATCTCCCGCTGCTGGTGGAACACAAAGCCGCAACCCTGCCCGGTGACATCCGCCAGAAACTGCTCAGTTCGGGTGATTCGACGAAGACCGGGTGGTTCGACACGCATCCTTGCGATGCAGATCGCGTGAAGGCTGCGCGGGCGCTGAACGAACCGGGCGTGTTTCAGGTTGAGCGGCCCGCGCGCGAATTGTTCGCGGATTTCGCTGAAACCAGCAAGGCCGTTACGCGGCATCAGTACGAGAAGCACTGGGAACTGGAGTTCTCCCCGCAAAATCTGGTGTCGTCGGAAGAAATGCTTCGCGAGAGTGCCGCCAACGCCGCGGCCGACGCCGCCATCCGGAGATTCTATGGCGATGTGAACATCAGCCTCGTTCCTTTGCTGACCGAGGCGTTGTTGCCTCCGTTCCCTGACCTGGGCACCGCCGCAACCCAATGGCGGGAAGCCCGAAACCGGAGCGAGCAGTTGCGGAAAGACGCAACTGAAGCTTCCGCCCGAATCGTGCGCGAGCAGCAACGCTTGGTGGATTTTATCTCCGCGCGCCATCTCACGGCGGCGGGATTCAAGCTGGAGGCGAAGGAGTTTGACTTGCCTGAATCCGCCTCGTCTGTGACCGAACAGGAAACCGCGGCGAACAGCGCGATCACCGCGGCGACCAATGCAATCCATCAGCAACTGGTGAAAGTGGACGAGTTTGTCGCGGCACTGCGGAAGCGAGTGACCCTGGCGTTGCGATTTGCGCAGAACGCCAGCGAACGGACTCCCGAAGCGACAAATGAACTCGCAGCATTGGCGACTACCCTGGCGGCAGTCGGTGTGGCCATGCCGTCGGTTCATCAAATCGGCACGCGCTTGCGCGCGTTCACCACGCTCGCTCAAAATCGTGGCAACCACTCCAATCTCGAGGAGGTGGACGCAGAAATGTCCCGGCTGGCGGGGGAATTGAAGCGGTTCGTCGCGGAAGTTGATGCGCCACTCGGCAATCTGCCGTATCCGTTCCCGCATCCGCGCGGACGGTTGACGGTGGTGGAGTATGCTCGCTACGAGAAGCCCTGCGCGAACGAATGGGAAACCGTCTATCGCGAGTGCGATTCGCGCTTGGATCGTCTCTTCGCGCTGCACTACCGGCTAATCGGACTAATTCTTGTCCTGGCTGAAGCTGCGGAGAAGGACTTAGCCCCAGAGACCGAAGTCCCCGCCACGACCACGACCGCCTAATAGGGTAATGCTGACATTACAGCGCTCGGCCACCGGCGTGAAGACGGCTACCACGCTTGCCGCAATCCGTCGCAACACTCGAGTTCAACTCGTTCGTGAAATCTCGCGCGAGTGACCGCATCAGCCAATTTCAACTTTCAACGCGCTTCCGCGGTGGTTACTCTAGCGCCATGTCACGCAAGGCGTCATCCGAACCGGCCAAAGGCTTTGGCGATGTCATCGGCGTTGCGCTGTTGGCCGCGGCGTTGTTGCTTCTGGTGGCGCAAGTCTCGTTTGACCGCTACGACCTGGCCTCCGTCCGCATCCCGCCCAACAAGCCCGTCCATAACTGGATCGGCCCGTTTGGCGCACACTTCGCGCACTGGTTTTTTCTGCTGTTCGGCTTGGCGGCGTATCTCCTGCCACTGCTATTTGCCGCGTTTGGCGTGGCGTACCTGTTCAACATCCTCGGTTACCTGCGCCAGCGTTCCAAGTGGAGCCTCCTGTGGGCGGTCGTGCTGGTGCTGGCGCTGACCGGCCTGTTGCATACGTTGCACGTCAACGGCTGGTCGGGCGGGATCAACACGCGCATCGCGGCCCCCAGCCCGGGCGGTTTCCTGGGCGATCTCACCTTTGAGTACGCGTTCTGGATGCTGGGCGCGATGGGGGCGATCATCGTCTATGTCACGCTCGGCCTCATCAGTCTCTTGTTTCTGACCAATTTCCAACTCGGGCTCTGGCTGCGCGGGTGGTTTGGCAACCGACCCGAACCGGACGAGGCCAGCCTGCCCGCCGAGGAAGCCGTGCTCGAACGCCGTGCCCGGGAACTGGCGCGGCAGGCACAGAAACTACAGGAGGAAGTTGCCCATTCTGGACTGGGCGCGGACATGCAGCCCGTGCCGGAACCCACGGTGCGCGATCTCAGTGTGCCGCAGGCTCGACCCGGTCGCGGGAAGAAATCCCCTCCCTCCGAGCCGGCCAAGGAGCCATTGCCGCCGGACGAAGTCGAAATTATTCCCGCGCGCGAAATCGGCCAAGCCACCGCCGCCGAAGTGCTGGGCAAGAAATCCGAGTCGCCCGCGAAGCCGGAGGCCAAAACCGGTGCCGCCACGGAGGGCGAACCAAAGTCAGAGGACGAAAAGCCCGCCGAACCGGATATCACCATTACCGGCATCACCCCGGCGCGGCCCAAACCAAAACGGCCCAAGCCCATCACCGTAGCCTCGACGCCGATGATTGGTAATTACCAGTTGCCGCCACTGGATTTTCTCCAGCATCCGGACATGACGGTGAAGCCCACGGAATCCAAGGAGGAGTTGATGGCCAACGCGCGCCTCATGCAGCAGACGCTCGCGCAGTTTGACATCGAGGTTTCACTGGGCGACATCACCAAAGGCCCGACCATCACGCGCTACGAATTGCATCCCGCGCCCGGCGTGAAGCTTGAAAAAATCCAGGCCCTCAATAACAACCTCGCCGCCGCCCTCAAGGCCGAGCGCATCCACATCCTGGCGCCGGTGCCCGGCAAAAGCTCCGTCGGCATTGAAGTCCCGAATCCCGTCAAGACCAAGGTCATCATGCGCGACCTGTTCGAGGCGGACGAGTGGCGCAGCACCAAGGCGAAGCTGCCCATCGCGCTGGGCAAGGACGTTTACGGCCACCCGATCATCGGCGACCTCACCGAGATGCCCCACCTGCTCATTGCCGGCAGCACGGGTTCGGGCAAATCCGTCTGCATCAATTCCATCATCTCCTCGCTGCTGTATCGCTTCACGCCGGACCAGTTGCGCTTCGTGATGATTGATCCCAAGGTGGTCGAGTTGCAGCAATACAACGTCCTTCCCCACCTCGTGGTGCCGGTCGTCACCGATCCCAAGAAAGTCATTCTTGCGTTGCGCTGGGTGGTGAATGAGATGGAAAAACGCTATCAGATTTTTGCGCGCGTTGGCGTGCGCAACATCGGCTCGTTCAATTCGCGACCGAAGAACAAACCTCTACCGCAACCGGAACTCGAACTGCCGCTCAAATCCAAGAAGGAGCGAGTCGAACCCGGCGCCGAGGGATTTGCGGTCGAAGTGGACGAGGAAATCGTCGTCCCGCGCGAGGAGGACATCATCATCCCGGAGAAGTTGAGCTACATCGTCGTCATCATTGACGAACTGGCGGACTTGATGCTCGTTGCGCCGGCGGACGTGGAAATGGCCATTGCCCGCATCACGCAAATGGCGCGCGCTGCGGGGATTCATTGCATTGTGGCCACACAACGGCCCAGCGTGGACGTCATCACTGGTGTCATCAAAGCCAACATTCCCGCGCGCATTGCCTTCCAGGTCGCCAGCCGCGTGGATTCGCGCACCATTCTGGATGCGATGGGTGCGGACAAGCTGCTCGGGAAAGGCGACATGCTCTACCTGCCACCGGGCAGCGCGAAACTCATCCGCGCCCAGGGCGCGCTCATCACCGACCACGAAATCCAGAGCGTCGTGGACTTCATCGCCGGTCAGGCCAAGCCGAGTTATGAAATGGAAATCCACCAGCAGCTCTCCAAACCCAGCAGCGGCTATGGCAACGAAAGCGGCATTGATGAAGATGAGGAAATCATCCAGCAATGTATCGAAGTCATCCGCAGCGAACAGAAGGCCAGTGTTTCGCTGATGCAACGCCGGTTGCGCCTGGGCTACACGCGCGCGGCGCGTATTATGGATGAACTGGAGAATCGGGGGATCGTCGGTCCGAGCAAGGGCGCCGAACCGCGTGACATCCTCATTGACCTCGACGGCGAAGGCGCGGACGGCGCGGGGCAGGGAAGTTAAGACAGGTCCATTTTCCGGTTGAACCAGATGTCGCCGATGACGGGGCCGAAACCAAAGTGGACGAGTTGTTGATTTCGCGTCTGAGCCGGTGCGAATGGCATGCTTGCGGTCGTCCCTGACTCTATGGTATTCTCCTGCCCGTGTTGGCGAGTGTGAGCAGTCAGGCTCGGAATGATGCCATCAGCATGACCTTGGTTGGTGTTCCGTTTCATTCCGTGGCTCTGGGACCTGGCCGACGCCGGAATACGGTGGCATTTCGAGTTGATAGGTGATCAGGTTGCCCGCGTGGCGGAATTGGCAGACGCGCTAGATTCAGGTTCTAGTGAGTAACATCGTACAGGTTCAAGTCCTGTCGCGGGCACCACTTTAGAATGACTGCTGGGTTTGAACGGCACCCCATCACGGTGGTTTTCAAACGAGATTGCTCCCATTCATGCTGGCTCGACCTTCTCCCTCACCGTTGCCACGTCTTTGCTGCCCTTGGGCATGTGAAACACGCAAGCGCCGTTGCTGCGCTCCTGCCAAAGTTCGCCAAGGGCGCGCTTCTCCTTGTTGTCGTCATTCGACCAATCTTTTTCGTTTTTGTATTCCACAACCAGAATCCGCCCGTCCGTCAGCAGGCAAACGAAGTCCGGGTAAAACTTGTCGGTGGAGGTTTGGAGCCAAAACGAACTTGTTTCGCGGCCCGGACCGGGCAGGTTGCGAACCCAAAACTTCACTTCCGGCAATCCGTCCAGAAACACCGCGCAATCGAATTCCTCCCCGTCGGATTTCAAATCCCCGATCACCGGGAAGTAATGCTTCTTGAACTTGTAGCCACCCCGGTAAAGCTCACTCGCCGGGTAGGCGTCCGGCGGAAACTGAAATTCCGTGTCCTTGGCCACCACCAACGGCGTGGCAAATCCCGGCGACAGGAATTCATCGTAAACCTTCTTCTGCGCTGCCGCCCGGTGCGCGGCAATCTTCCGCTCAACGGCCCGGCTCAACTTGTAGCGGTTCGCGGTCAGTTGTTCCAAGGTCAGCTTCCGCGCGTCCGTCAGGTGCGTCACCAGCGCCGTGATGAAAACGCCGGTTTCTTGCGGCGTCAGGTCGTGATGGGAAAAGCTCCGGTCCAGCCAGTTGACCAGCCGCGCCAGCGGCCAAGCGGAATCCACGGAGAGCAACGTCATTTGCTTTTCCAGTTCCGGCATGAAGCGGGCTTCCAGTTTGCCACTCTCGGAAATGTCCACTTCGCCGGTTTGCGGCACGTCGGCGGCGAGCGTGAATTCCGCTTCGGCCAGCGCCGCATCGCATCCCTTCAACGTCCAGCCGAAATCATCCAGGTGCGTCTGCTCGAATTGCTCCAGAAAATCGCCCTGTTTCACGGCGAGCACCGGCACGCGGAACGGTTCGCCCCGTTCTGACGGCGACTTGGCGGCTTCCACCTTCACCCGCACACGCTGGACGGCGGCGGCGATTTCCGTTTTGGCTTCCGGCTTGTCGAAGCACTCTTTCAACTGCGCTTCTTCGTCGGCGTTGAGTGTGCCGAGAATCTTCACCGTGTCGGAAGCCGCGTCGAATTCCACCTTGGCGGCAAGTTCAACCGGGATTTCCTTTGCGGGCTTGGCCGTCACCTTTTCGGCGACGGTCTTTGCGCCAAGTTCGCCAAGCTCAAATCGGTCCAAGTCCGCCTCTGCCAGCGGCGCAATCAAATCCCGCGCTTCCTGCTTCTCAAAACCGTTTGCAACCAAGCCATCCGTCAATGCCTTGGCCGATGCGGCAAAATTCGCCGACGCGGTAAAGGCGTAGGCGTAATTCAAATCCGCTTCCGTTTTCTTGCTCGCCTTTGGCAAGCGCAGGACGCGGCCCAAGATTTGTTCAACGGCGGTTGCCGCGTGCAACTCCGCCACGCTGCAAAGGACGTAGGCAAACGGGCAATCCCAGCCCTCTTTCAACGCCTGCACCGTGATGACGTAGCGAATCGGGCAATCTGCTTTCGATAAGTCCACGCCATCCAATCCCCGATCTTCGCCCGTCGCGCGGACGATTTGCTTTTCGGGAATCTTGAAATCTTCCAGCAAACACTTTTCCACCACTTCCACCGTCAACGTCTGCCGCGTCGCGCTTTTTGGTTGCGCCTGCAAGAGCATGATGGGCCGGATGTATTCGCCCGTTGCCGCCTTCTCGCGCTCCGCCGCCTTTTCCAGCCCGTTGCGGATGCCGATGGCCTCGCCCAAAAGTTCCTTCCACTCCGGGCGCGTTTTCAGCTTCACCGGCAGCTTGATCATGTGCTCCGCCTTCAACTCCGCCGCCGACACGCTGTAAAGCACGTTGCTGGCGGGATTGTCCTCCGTGCCGGTCAACGTCGGCGTGGCGGTCAGTTCCAAAATGCACGCCGGGCCAAGCCGCGCCAGCGTGCCGAAGGAAAGCGGCGTGCGCGCGTTGTGCGCCTCGTCCACGATCACCACGGGCTTGCGGACGCGGAACACATTCGCCAGCGAATAATCAAACGTGCCGTCCGCGTTGCGGTCCACGTCCCGCAGGATTTCCTCCGGCACGCCCTGAAAATGGCTCATCAAATGGCCGTTGGACTGAAACACCTTCAGGCCTTCCGTGTCCTCGCGGCGAAACGCCTGCATGGTGGCCACCACGATCACCGTTTGCGAATCCAGCGCCGGTTTGGTGACGTAAAGCGCCTCGCCGATGTCCATCACGGCCACGCTGCCAAGCTCCGCTTCCAATGCCTGCCGGTAAGGATGCTCGCGATTGCGCAATGCCTTCAAGGTCTGCTCGCGGATGGCTTGCGACGGCACCAGCCAGATCACCAGCGAGTTTTCCGCCTGCAACAAATGCCGGTTCGCCACGCCGATGGCGTGACACGCCACCAGCGTCTTGCCGCCGCCCGTGGGGAGGCGCAGGCAGATGTAGGGCAGGCCCGGCAGCTCTTTCACGTTGCGATAGGCGCGGCCCTCGCCTTCGTGGATTTCGCCTGTCGTTTCGTAAAAGGCCGTGCCCGCCTTACCCAGCTTGCGGCAGTTCTCGAAATACCGTTTCAGCCAGTGCAGGGCGCGGCATTGATAATCTTTGAGTTCGTGCGTCATGGCCTGAATTCCCAGCGTCTCGATTCCCCGTTACGCCTTGTCCCACTCGCGCGGCGGAATGTTGGCGGCTCGCAGGATTCGTTTGGTCAGGCTCCAATCAATGTCTCCGGCGTGCGGATTGGGAATGGTCAACCGCGTTTCGCCTTTCACCATGAACGGGTGTTTCCCATCCTGATATGGCCCGGTCCACCCGAAGGAGCGCAGCCGGCGCAACAATTCCCGATGCTTAATGGGCTTGGGCATGGGCGGGCTTGCGGCGGTTGCTGCGGTTCAGATTCAACCCGTCAATCTTCGGCAGTTTGTGGCCCAGGCGCAGTCCCAGCAGCAGCCACTCCTCCAGCGCCCCGCGCAAATCCTCCCGGCACTCCTCCAGCGTTGCGCCCTCCCCCCAGCAGCCTTTGCACGGCGCGATGCTGCCGAAGAACCGCCCGTTCTCCATCAACTCGTAGTGCGCCCGCCGCATGGCCGCTTCAATGTATTCGGTCAGCATAAATCTCATTCGTAAATCGCGTCCGCCTCGGAATACTGGGCGGCCAGTTGCGACGCGGAAAAACGGCTCCACTCCGCGTCCTCCTTTTCGCCGGCGCGCCGCGAAAGCAGAAAATCCACATAGTGCAGCGTCTCCGCCTGCAAGTTCTCCGGCAGATGTTTCGCCTTCTCAAAAATCATTTCGGCTGTGCTCATGCGTAAAATCGTAAATCGTAAATCCTCAATCGTAAACACCGTTCACTCCGTTTTGATTTCGTAGGGGATTTGCCGGAACGTGATGCCCTCGCGTTTCAGGCGGTTCGCGCTCAGGCGGCAGGCCGTGCCGTAGATCACGCGCGGCCCGGTGTGGGGTGGCAGGTGTTTCAAAACGTCATTCGTCAGCACGTTGCCGCCGCTCGGCTTCTTGTCGTCCAGGATGCCGTTGAACAAAAGGTAAATGGCCCGTCCGTTGTGGACGCCGAGCAATGGTGAACGCGGGTAGGGCGCGTCACTCCGTGCGCGCCGTTTGTTGGCGTTCGGCGGCGGGCAGAGGACTACCCGCCCTACCGGAGGCAACGGCTCGCCGGTTTCGGTGAAGAAAACATGGTGCGCCAGGTCCGCGAATTTCACGGCCTCGGCGATTTGGCCGCGCTCGTCAAACAACGGCTCGCCCAGCGTGCAATAGCGGAAACCGCCGCCCGAGCCGGGCGTCTCGCCGTAACCAGCAATGACGCGCTTCAATCGCTCGGCGGTGATGTCGCGGGCGATCTTCTGCTCCATTTCGACAAGGATGAAACGGCGGCTGCCACCGTCCTCTTTGTTCAACTGCAAAACGGCGTGGCCGGTTGTGCCGCTGCCGCCAAATGAGTCCAGAACCAAGTCGCCGGGATTCGTGGCGATCTCCAAAACACGCTTCATTAAACGCGTGGGTTTTGGAGTATCGAAAGCGGTTTGTGTTCCGAAGATTGACTGAACCTCTTTTCGTGATTCATCGGTGTGACCGACTTCGTCGTGAGGCCACCACGTCCAAGGAACAAACCCTTCCACTTCCGATAGGTAACGAATCACGCTTGGTTGAGATTTTTGATCTTTGCCGAAGTAAATCCGCCCCTCTGCTTTGAGCTTCAAGAATTCTGGCTCAATAGTGCTCCAACAACGGCCTTCTGGCGGTTTGTGAACCACACCGGCAGGCGTGTGTATCTCATACATCTGATTGGGCCGGTAGCCTTGAGCGGTCATTGGGATTCCGCGCCATCGGCCTCGCGGATCGTCGTTCGGATTCTTGTAAATCTTCGCTTGTTCTTCAGTCAGGGGAACACGATTGCGACTCTGCTTAAACAGTTCCGGATTTTCAGCATAGACAACCAAATACTCGTGAACATCGCCGATTGCTTCGCGATTCTCTCGCGAGTAGCGCTTTTGCCAAATACAAGTCGCGACGAATCGTTGTTTCCCAAAAATCTCGTCCATCAATGCACGTAAGTTCTGAACTTCGTTGTCATCAATCGAAATCCAAATCGAGCCATCCTTGCTGAGAAACTGCCGCAGCAAAACGAGCCGCGGATACATCATGCAGAGCCATTTGTCATGGCGCGACAGGTCTTCGGCCTCCTTGCCGACCACCTGACCGAGCCAGCGTTTGATCTCCGGCGCGTTCACGTTGTCGTTGTAAATCCAGCCCTCGTTGCCGGTGTTGTAAGGCGGGTCAATGTAGATGCACTTCACCTTGCCGCCGTAGTAGGGCAGCAGCGCCTTGAGCGCGTGCAGATTGTCGCCCTCCACCAGCAAATTGCCCTCGCCCGCCGCGCCCGCCGACAATTCCTGGTCGCACTTGACCAGGCGATACGGCACGGCCTTGTGATGATTCACGACGGCGCGCTTCCCAATCCAATCCAGCGTCGGCATGGCGCGGAGAATAGGGAGCGGGCGGAAGACTGGCGAGCAGGGAAATCAAACCGGCGCGCGGCCGTGCTCAATCGGAGGGCGCCCGGCGTTAAGAGCGGATTGAGGACGAAGTTTTGAAGATGGTGGTAGGTGATGGATTCGAACCATCGAAGGCGTAAGCCAGCAGATTTACAGTCTGCCCCCGTTGGCCACTTGGGTAACCTACCCACCGTCCCGATTTTGCGGGACGGGGATTAAGCCAGACGCCCTCAACCTTGTCAATCTACTCCACCCGCCCTAACCTGCCGGTATGTTCGATTCCTTAAGCGGCAAGCTTCAGAACGCCTTTCGCAACCTGCGCGGACTCGGAAAGATTTCCGAGGCCAACGTGGGTGACGCCTTGCGCGAGGTGCGGATGGCGTTGCTTGAAGCCGATGTAAATTTCAAAGTGGCGCGCGACTTCATTGAGCGGGTCAAGACCAAATCCCTCGGCGCGGAAGTGGTGGCGAGCATTCAACCCGGCCAGCAAATCGTCAAAATCATTCATGACGAACTGGTGGATTTGCTCGGTTCCGCGAACGCCGGCCTGAATTTCAGCGGCAATCCCACCTGCATTCTCCTGGTCGGTTTGCATGGCGCGGGTAAGACCACCTCCGCCGGCAAGCTCGCGCGCTTGATTCAGAAACAGGGGCGCCAGCCGTTGTTGGTTGCCGCGGACGTGTATCGCCCGGCGGCCATGGACCAGTTGGAGACTCTGGGCAAGCAACTCGACCTCCCAACCTTTGTCCAACGCGGCGAGCGGGAGGTATTGCCGATCGCCCGGGAAGCCCTCGACTTCGCGAAGCGAAACAACCGCAACACCCTCATCTTCGATACCGCGGGCCGGCTGCAAATTGACGAACCCCTCGTGCAGGAACTCGTCCGCTTGCGTGACCTGGTGAAACCTCAGGAAATCTTGCTCGTGCTCGATGCCGCCACGGGTCAGGAAGCGGTCAACGTCGCCACGCATTTCGATCAGGCGCTGAACATCACCGGCTCGATCCTCACCAAGCTCGATGGCGACGCGCGCGGCGGCGCGGCGTTGAGCCTGAAGGCGGTGACCGGCAAACCCATCAAGTTTGCGGGCGTGGGCGAAAAGCTCGACGAGTTCGAGCCCTTCCATCCCGAGCGTATGGCCTCGCGCATCCTCGGCATGGGCGACGTCGTGAGTCTCGTGGAGAAGGCCGCCGAAGCCGTGGACCTTGAGGACGCCAAGCGCATGGAGGAAAAGATGCGCAAGGGCGAGTTCACGCTCGAAGATTTCCTGGACCAACTGCGCCAGATGAAAAAGCTCGGCCCGTTGGAAAACATCATGAAAATGCTGCCGGGCGGCGCAGAAGCCTTGCAGGGGCAGGATATGTCCAAGCAGGAAAAGGAATTCAAGCGCATGGAAGCGATGATTTGCAGCATGACGCCCCAGGAACGCAAAAGCCCGCAAATCCTGAACGCCAAGCGCCGCATCCGCATCGCCAAAGGCAGCGGCGCGAGCGTCACCGAGCTGAATACCATGCTCAACAAATTCGGTCAGATGCAGCAGATGATGAAAAAGATGGGCAAGTTCCAGAAGATGATGGCCCGCATGGGTGGCGGCATGCCGGGGATGTTGCCGCGGTAAGGTCATCGCGTGGCGTCGTTCTCAGAGCCGCAGCACTCCGGTGCCGTGACGTACCAATTCCGAGACAAGGTGGGGCGAGCCACTCCGGGCGCGCCGTTCAGCCAGCGGGTGCCGGACTGCGGCGCGCACGGCGTGACGCGCCCTACCGACGCCGCGCGCGGGTTTCCAAACTTCTGAGTGCCTCCCGCTGGGCTTGGAGAAACTCCTGACTTCGCATCACCGTTGCTCCCCCAAGCGGATTACCGCGGGAAGTTCAGCGTGGATCCCTCAAATGACCGAGGAACAAGCACGCGCCACTGGCGCGATGTTGGATGGCAAAAAGGAACGGACGATCCACACGCACTTCAATGGGCTTGGGTTTCTCCATGACGGCGGACGCCGCGAACATCGCGACCGCCGTGGCGGCGGCGGCTTCCGTTCCTTTTTCATCCAGGTTGAGGAAGGTTTTGTGAAACACTTCTGAGATGTAGAGGTAGTCGTCTGGACGCCGCGGGGCGATGCGGTCGAAGTTCGCGCTGCCGCGCGGCTGATCGAACGCGCTTTTCATCCCCAACTTCTGCAACTCCCGGCCCAAAGCCATGACCGGCGGCTCAAGTTTGAATTTGGGCAGATGGAGAATGACTTCTTGCGGGTTCAATCGGGCACAGTCTGCCAGCGACCGTGCGGTCAGCGCTTTCTCCAAATCCGCCAGTCCATCCACTCTGTCCGGAAGCAGAATGAGGAAATGCAGTTCGCCGCCCCGGTAGGGAATGTTCAGGGCAACGTGGCCATTGCGCCGGGCAAAACCGAGCGTGCGTTTGGCGGTCATCATGGGCACGTTGACGAGATTATTTGCCCCCAAGTGAAATGGCTGCGACTTGGTGGCTGAGGCGCGAAATTCCTCGGCCCAAGGCGCCTTCAGGTAGATTGCATTCACCAACACAAGGCGGGTGAGATCGTTCAACGCACCTTCGGGAATCAGGTCACGGATGCGCTGGCGCGTCTGGTCCTCGACCCAATCGTTGATATGCTTCGTGGCGCCCGCGGGATTCCGGGCAAAGTCCAGCGGTTCAAACGGCGCCCCATAGTCATCCCGCACCAGGGTGAGAAACGGTTCCCGAAAGACGTAGCCCGTCTGACCGAACAAGCAGTTCGCCCCGGTCAGGATGATGGGATCGTTCGTGGCGCCATACTGCTGCATCCGCTTAACCTCGCGGGCACTTTCTCGCATCACCTCCTCCAATGCCATTCGCAACGCGGCAAACGAGCGATGCACCGCCGCATCGTCCTCTGGATAGTGAAGCGCTCGCTGCATCTGGCTGCGCGTCTCGCCCTCGGCCCCCGCGTAGGTCATGGCCAGCGCGCTCTGAATGGAATAGGGCGAGAGCAGGGCGTTCGCACCCGGCGGGCCGGATGTTTGCAGCAGCTCGATCCCGAGTGCGTTGATCGCATCGGCGGCGGGAGTGGTTGGTTCAGCCGCATACATGGGAACGGCGGCAAGGAAGACAGCCAGGACCAATTGTTTCATGAGCCTCATCATGCATCTAACGTGATTCAGCCTTATTCCATACCCGAAGGCAATTCACAAAACGCCTCCGGTTGGTACGCGCCTTCACGCCAACAAACCGGTAACTTCCACGGATGTTAAACCGGGTTTCTCATGCTGGTTCGCCGGAGCGCCAGGTGTTAGTCGGTATTGCGCGGTCCGCGTGCGCAAAGCCGGTCACGCAATGGCGATCCGAGCGCTTGACGCATGGTTCGCAGGATGAAAATTGCGATCAACTCCGAGCCGTGACTGCGTTACGTCCCGTTACTTGAGCCAGGGCGCAAGGCGTTCTCCGGCCCAGATGTCTTTGACAGGCTGGCGTTCGCGCACCACGGCTGCCTGTCGGCCATGGACCATTACTTCCGCCGCCAGGGACCGAGTATTGTAGTTCGACGCCATCACAAAGCCGTAGGCACCCGCGCTTAACAACGCCAGGCAATCCCCCTCGGCGACTTTGGGCAGCGGACGGTCTTTGCAGAAGTAGTCGCCCGATTCGCACACGGGACCAACGACATCCGAACTGAGCAACGCCCCGCCCCGGCGCGTCACGGGCACAATCTCGTGATAGGCATCGTAGAAGGCGGGGCGGATCAGGTCGTTCATGGCGGCATCCACGATGATGAAGTTCTTTTGGCCGGTGCGTTTCACGTACTCCACACGCGCGACCAGAATTCCCGCGTTGCCGGAAATGAACCGGCCCGGCTCGATCAGGATGCGCAACCCCAGTGGCTGGAGCAGCGGCACCAACCTCTGCGCATAGCGTTCCGGCGTGAGCACGCCACGGGCCGCCGCGCGCTGCCACCAATCGGCCGCGCCGCTGGCCAACGCGGGCTGATAGACGATGCCCAGCCCGCCGCCGATGCTGAAGAATTCAATCCCGTACCTTGCCTTCAGTCGTTCGGCCAGCGGCAGGACCTTGCGCACCGCCTGTTCAAACGGTGTCACCTGGGTGATCTGCGAGCCGATGTGCATCTGCACGCCACGCAAGCGCAAGTGCTTCAAGCGGCTCGCGCGGGCATACACACCCTCCACCTGCTCGAAGGTGACACCGAACTTGTTCTCGTATGTGCCGGTCGTAATTTTCGCGTGCGTGTGCGCTTCCACGTCGGGATTCACCCGCACCGCCACCGGCGCCACTTTGTTGAGCCGCGCGGCCACGCGATTGATGCGCTGCAATTCCGGTTCGCTCTCCGCGTTGAAGGAATACACCCCGCGTCGCAAGGCAAACTCGATTTCCGCCTCGCTCTTGCCCACCCCCGCGAACACACACTTGCGTGGATCGCCACCGGCGGCGATCACGCGCTGCAACTCTCCGCCGCTCACGATATCGAAGCCACTGCCCAGATTGGCGAGCGTGCGCAGCACGGATTGATTGGAGTTGGACTTCATGGCGAAACACACCAGGTGCTTCACCGGGGCCAGCGCCCCATCCAGTCGTTGAAAGTGGCGGGTCAGCGTTCGCTGCGAATAGACGTAGAGCGGCGTCCCGAATTTGCGGACGAGCGAATCAATCGCGACGCCTTCGCAATACAGCTTCTTCCCAACGTAACGAAAATCATGCATGGTGTGAGAATTCAGGGTTCAGGAGGTCGGGTTCAAAATCCCATCTTGGGTGCAAACAGAAACCCGCCGGATTCGCAAATCCGGCGGGGAGATTGGACAAGAGTGGTTTCAAGGCCGGGCGAGAATGGCGGCCCGTTGCTGGTGATAATCTTCCGGCGAAATTTCATCGGCCCGGTACTTGCGCAACAGTTCGGCCAGTTCCAACTCCTTGGTGGCGGGAATAGGTGAAGGCGGCGCTTCGGGTGACCGAATACTGGGCGCAACCGACGGTGCCGGCGCCTCTGGGAACGCAACCGCAGTGCCGCTGCGTGGCGCTTTGCCTGATCCACGAACGGTGACCGCGGCTGCCGGGACTGCCGGGTCGTGAGTTTCCTGTCGCAGGGCGGCACGGGCACGAGCAATGGCTTCATCGTCCTGAGCGACCGGGGGCGTGTACACCGGGGCTGCGGGCGCGGGCGCCACAACGGGAGCGACCGGCGGAGGCGGCGTTGGCTGGGTCAAAGGTGGCGCGGGCGTCGTAACGACAGGTCTGGCCGGTGCGGCACGGCGCGGCGCCGGTTGTTGCTGAACGTTCAAGTTCTGGATCTCTTGCCGCACGGCCGCGCGAGCACGAGCGATAGCCTCATCATCCGGAGTGGACATTGGCACCGCAGGTGCAGGGGCGGGCGCGGGTGCGGCGATAATCGCCACTGGCTGACGTGGAGCGGCTTCCACCGGTGGTGGAGCGGAGGTCGGCATCACAGGCCTGGCCGGTGCGGTGCGGGGAGGAGCGGACTGCTGCTGGGCGTCCAGTTCGAGCATCTTCTGGCGGAGCGCCTCGCGAGCCCGGGCTTGCGCCTCGGTTTCGGCATGGAGGTTGGTTGCGCCGGCCAGCAAAGCCGCCGCACTGAGGACGGAGAAATACTTGGACATCTGCATGGGTGTTTCTTACGAGAAATCTCTGCCCGAAGCAACTGGTTTCCCCGACTGAAATTTTTTCGCTTGCAAATGTGATCTGATCGGCGTCAGATGCGCTTCGACCCGGCTTTCTCAAAATTATGTCGCGCAACCAAGTCTGACGCTTAGGCCTTGAAAGGCAGAGTTGAACTCGCGGATCGAATCAAATGAACCAAGACTGCGGTTGACTATTAACAACCGCCCGTTGGCAATCGTGCTGGTTCTATCATTGTGGTTGGCTTCCATCCCTGTGGGCCGCGCGCAAACCCAACTGCTGTTGGAGGGGTTCGAGGGCGCCTGGCCCGGGAGTTGGAGCGTGGGGGATGACAATCCCACCGGGACCCCGGCTTACTGGAAGGATGTGAACGCGGCGTTTGGGGGCCGCGCACCGCGATCGGGAAGCTGGAAGGGGTATTGCGCCGGGATTGGTTTCGCCGGCACCACCGCCGCGCCGCAATACACCAATCACATGACGGCGTTCATGAGCCGGACCATCAATCTCACCGGCCAGTCGCGGGTCAATTTGCGTTTCTGGAATCTCGTGCCCTCGATTGAGAGCAATTTCGATTATTGCCGTGTGTTTCTCGATGGCACGTTGCTGTGGTCCAACGGCATTCCGCGCACCACCTGGACCGAGGTGGCCACCAACCTGAACGCGTTTGCCGGCGTCAACCGCACGTTGCGGTTTGAATTCTTCAGCGATGTCACTGTCACCGCCGAGGGCTGGTATCTGGATGACATTGAAGTGACCGCCGCCAGCGCGCCGGTGGTGGAACAGTTCACCGGTGTGGCCCTGACGAATTACACGGGGTATGTGATCGCGGCCGATGCGTTGACGAATCATCCGGCGTTCAACCGCGATGCGCTGCGGCTGCAGTCGGTGTTCCGGGCCGAGAACTTCACGCCGGCGTCCACCAACCTGAGCTACCGCCTGAGCTATCGCCTGCTCGATTCCGGGGGGGTGCCGTTCCCGATCCTGGAAACCAACGGGGTGGTCAACGGCAGTTCCACCTACAACGTGGTGACCAACGTCACGCTGGCGGGCGGGCAGCGGTTGATCCTGACCAACCCGGCCGCGCTCGTGCCCGCCGCCCGGCTCAATCCCTACGAAAGCTACACCGTGGAGTGTCGCCTGTTCCGGGGCACGACGGACACAGGATTGGTGCGAACCGACGGGCCGTATCAGTTCTTTCACTTCACCAACCTCGTCAGCGGCGACGCGGCGTTCAACGTGCTGACGCGGCTCAACACCGCCGCGACCAATCGGATCGCCATGGCCAACAACGTGTCGGGCCGGAGCAATTTCATCTACACGGTCAATTACGAAACCCATTGCTACGACAGCTTCAACGATCCGGCGAATCCGGTGATCGCGTATCCATTGGTGCTCAACTATGCCCTGTTCAACAGCGGTGGTGTGCCGGTGGCGCTCAAGACCAATTCCTCGGTCATCAACGAATCCACCTTCAGTTACGAACCTGGCTCGGCCACGCCGGTCCTGCCGCGCGCACGCTTGCGCGTGCAAAACTTGAACCTCGAGCCGGCCGGACAACTGGATTCGGTGAACCAAACCTATTATCTGGTGGTTTCCATCGGGCACACCAACCAGCCGGGCCAGCCGTTGCTGGCCGGCAACACCACCAACAGCGTCACCGCCCGCCTGTTGCATTTCAACGGAAGGCTGTTCTTCGGCGGCATCGAAACGCGTTTCACCAGTCTGGCCAGCGATTCTGCCCCCGGAGTGCCGGGCGGGGGCTTCATCAACAGCACGCTGACCGTGAACAACAACAGCGGGTTCGTGGTTGGCAGCCCGTCGCACACCTACGGCAGCGGCACACCTTTGAGTGTGCGGTTGTATCCCAACGGCAATGCCGAACTGTCCGCCAGCTTCGTGATCCTCAATGCGCCCACGCCCGATGTGGGCACGGTGAACAACGTCAGCTTCACCCGCGGTCCGGTTTCGCTCACCACCGCGGGCGCCAGCGCGAACCTGACCGCCACTCTGCCAACCGGGTTTGGCTACACCACCAACAACGCCAGCCTGATGACGCTGCGCCGGCAAACGGCCACGGTGAATTTTCCCAATGTAACCTTGAATCAGTCCCTGTCGCCCACGAGCGATCTCACCTTCACGCCCGGACCGCCGATTTATTCCTCCGAGGAATCCAAGCCGCTGTGGATTGCGTCGTGGACGCTGGATTGGAAGGTGTCGCAGGGCGCCTTTTCGCCGGGCGGCACGAACGTCTGGCTGTTCCACACCCGGTTTTTTGAGAACTACTTCCAGTTCATCAACAGCGAATTCACGGTCAACCCGGCGGCCATGTCCTTCAAACGGGACAACAGCGGTTACTACCAGTTCGTGAACACCAGCACGCTGACGAATCCCGTGGTGGTTTATGCCAATGCCCAGGGCGCAGCCGAAATGACCCTGACGGCCCAGTTCAACAACGGAGAATTCCGCACCCATTTCCCGTATGACTCCCGCGTTACCTGGACCAACGGCGGCACGATGGTGGTGGAGCGGGATCTGGTGGTGCCCGGTACGAACAGCGCCCTTCGCGGCGTGGCTTCGGTCAGCGTGCCCTACACCACCACCTGTCCCGGCTGCGACAGCGCGGCGCTGACGAATTTCCCGACGATCCTGCCCGCCGGACAGCGCCTGCTGTTCACCCGCGACGGCGGCCTGGCGGCAGAGGGGCCGCTCGCTCCGAGCCACACCTTGTCCTGGGGATTCATTCCGGAGGCGGGGGATTTTGCGCAGCGAGTGCTGTCCTTCACCAATGCGGCGCTACATGTACCGGGTCATTTTGTGCGGGGCGACCAAAACCCACAACCACGCGAGCAAGGGCCGGCGACGATCCTGTTGAGCGGCGTGGCGGTCACCAACGGCAACTACATCGAACGGCCCATTACCAGCACCTATCTGCTTGGGTTGGCCGATTACGCGGGGCTGAACTTCCGCGTCTATGCCAACAACGCGCGCCAGGCCATCAGCCGACTGGCCGGCAAGGCCGCCGGTCCGTACGGTTTGAGCGGTTGCTCGAAGTATTACGCCCGCCTCAGCGGCGTGTCCGGCTTGCACGAGGCGTTTCCCGGCACGTTCCCCTCGCCCATCTACCTCCTGGGTTACGAGATGGATTTCAGCAACTACGGCGTGGCGTATCTGGACAGCCAGAATGTGGACTCGCGCACCGCCGGCCAGCTCAAGGTGCCGTATCCCTCGGACTTCACCCTGGCTTTCGAGGAGATGAAATTCACCTGCGTGGGCGGGTTGCTGAACGCCAAGGTCGCGCCCGCCAGCCAGGTCTTCAAAAAACTGGCCTGGTGGAACGCCGACTTCGAGCCGCTGTCCATTCAGTTCAAGAGCAATCCCGGCGAGACCTGTTCTCCCGGCAAAGGCTCGCTGGTCGTGGGCGTGCGCGGTTACGCCAGCCACATTGACCAGCCGCTCTCCGGTCTGCTCGGCTTCCAAACCAACGGCAATCTGATTGCGAAATCGTTCGGCCTGGAGGGGATTGATTCGCGCTTGAAAGTGCCCAGCAAGTTCAAACTCACCGGCCCGAACAACACGACCTACACCGTCAGCCCGGTGGCCGACGCGTATTACAGCAGTTGGTCGAACACCGTGCCGGCCAATCTGCCCGCGCAAGGGTTCATGAACATTGCCGGCAAAATCAAGGTGCCGTTCTTTGACGAACTCAAGGTGCATCTCCACACCAGCGCCCGCACCAACGGCGTGACGCCCGCGCCGAAAATCTGGCTGGCCGGCGGCTGGCCGCGCGCGGGCAGCAGCAACCCCAACTTCGGCTGGCGCGTCGGCAGCGACGATTTCTTCACCGCCGCGTATTTCGACCCGAACAACTTCGGCTTCCCGCCGGGCGTGACGCTGGACAATTACCGGAATAACGCCGGCCAACAGTATCATCCGCGCGCGCAACGGCTCTGGCTGGACGTGGTTGATTTCGATTATCCGCTCGCCTGGGCTGACAGCACGCGCACGTTCAAATCGCTCCACGGCATCACCAACGACTTGCTGGTGTTCAAAGTGCAGCACGAAATCACCTACCTCGATCCGGTGAACGCGTCGCTGGATTTCGGCATCCAGTATGACGGCCTGCCGAAAATCAGCCTGGCCAACATGGCGTTCAACGTCATTGACGAGCAGTTCGGCGTGGCCAAGGCGCTGGCCAACGCCGCGGGGGACGAAGTGCGCGATGTATTGCTCGAAGGCAGCAAGAACCTTGACCGCATGTTGGCCAGCACGCTGGACGATTTCGTCGAGGACGTCTTCAAACGCACGTTGGACCCCACGGTGGACGCGCTTTATTCGCGGCTGCAAACCGAGTGGAACGCACTGCCGCCCGCCGCCAAGGGCAATTTCCCGAATCAAGTCAGTTTGGTATTGTCCAATTATCTCATCGGCACCGGCCCAGCGCCCGTGCTGACCAACGTCACGCGCCAGTTTTACATGCTGGCCGACGGCGCGGCGCAACCGCTGGGTTTGTTGAAGGAACTCACCGACACGCTGGATGAAATCACCAACTCGATCGCGGCCATCACGGGCACCATCTCCAAGGGCACGAACGGCGTGCCGCTGGGCGTGGTCAAGGACGGTCTGCTCAAGATCACCGGCGGTCAGCGCGGCATCGCCAAACAACTGGTCGGCGAACTGGTCGGGCAACTGGCCTCGGATTTTCTCGGTTCGGTCACCGAGCCGCATGTCAGCAACCTGATGAAGGAGATTGAACCGTCCTTGCAGCAGATCACCTCGCTGCTGGACGACGTGCAGAAGGCCCTCGGCGAGGTGCGGGCCAAGGTCGCCCTCGGCCAGGAGTTCGCGCAGGAACTGGACACCAAGATCAAGTCCGGCGCCGCGCAACTCACCAACGCGACGTTCCAGGCCAGCCAGGAGATCCGGACCTTCTTCAACGGGATGAACTACGCGATTGACGATCCGTTCGTTCATTACTCGTCCACAGAAATCAAACAGATGGTGCGCTCGAAGGTTCGCGAGCGCTTTCAGGAAACCGCCGTTGCCGCCAGCCTCCAGGTTTCGCTCAAGCAGCGCGTCTATGACCTCGACAGCGTTTATCGCGAGGCGGTGGACAGCGTCTTCCAGCAGCTCAACCAGGTGCTGCGTCAGTTGATCGCGCAGACCCTGGCGGAGGTGGACAAGACCGTGAACAGTGCGTTGGGCGACCTGAGTGACACGATCGGCGCGGGCCAGATTGACGGCCATGCGCTCATCAACGGGGATTCGCTGAAGATGCTGCGGTTGGACGCACGCTTCCGCTGGCGCGTGCCCGACGACATGGAGTTCAACGCCTACCTCATCATCAAGGAACTGGACTCCTCGGCCACACCAGGTTGCGGCTTCAGCGGCAGCAGCGCCACCGAGGTGACGCTGGGGGCCGAGGACGTGGACCTAAACTGGATCAGTCCCGACCTCCGGGCCAGCATTGCCACGAAGTTCAGTTTCCAGACCGGACCGTTCAAGCCGCTGGGCATGGCCGGCAGTTTCAACGTCACGGGCGGATTGAACTTCGAGTCCTTCGAGATCTACAAGCTGGGCGCGGCGGTGGCATTCGGGCTTAACGAGAATTATCTCGCCGCCATCGCCGGGGTGCGGATGAGGTCTTACGATCTTTCCGGCGGCATTTACTTTGGGCGCACCTGCACACTGGACCCGATCAAGTTGATTGATCCCGACGTGGCTTCGGTGCTGGGCGACCCGCCGTTCACGGGCGCGTATCTCTATGGCGAGGGCTGGATTCCGATTTCCGAGGCGGTGCTGGGCATCCCAGCATCATGCCTGTTCAACATCTCGGCGGGCATCGGCGCGGGGGCGTTCTTCTTCATCGAAGGCCCGACCTACGGCGGCATCATGAAAGCCGGCGTGCTGGGCGAGGCGCTGTGTCTGGTGACCATCCGGGGCGAAGTGAAAATGATCGGCGTGAAGAGCGGCGACAACCTTCGTTTCAAAGGCAAGGGCCGTCTCAGTGGCAAGGTGGGTGCCTGCCCGTTCTGCGTCAAATTCGGCAAGAACGTCGGCATCACCTACGAAAATGGCTCATGGGACGTGGATTTCTGATAACAACATGCAGTTGACGAACCAATCAAGCGGCTTGGATCGCAGGACAGGCATCCTGCCCGTCAGGTTGTCGTTTCTCGCGGCCTTGATGCTCTTGTTCCTCCAGCCCGCGGCGGCGCAGGAAGGATTGGAGAATTTGGTGGGCACGGTCGGCACCACGATTCAGGATAGCGCGGGCCGGCCATGGGCTTATCTCCTCTGGCAGGCGTCCAGTCCGGGCCTGGTGCTGGGGCGCACTTACGCCATCTACGCCAAGCCGGGTGACCCGTCCTCACCCGCACCGTTCACGCGGGTCAGCATTGTTACCCAGCAATCCGACACTCGGAACATCGAGCCGCTGCTGCGCCGCTCCGAGAATGTCGGCCAGAATCCCGCCAAGCTGGAGCAAGACCTCCACAGCGTCTTTGAGTCGCTGATGCCGGCGGGCTCGATCTCGCGCGCCGAGAAATTGTCCGCCGCCATCCGCGGTTCGCTGGACAACGAGGAGCACTTTCAGAACCTGCTGTTGATGGCGCGGCTGCATCCGGGCGTGGCCATGGCGCTGGGCGTGGCGTATGCCGACGTGATCGAGCCCGGATTGACCACCTACGAAATCCGTTTGTTCGATCCCGCCCAGGAACGGGACCTTGCGGTCGTTGGCCGCGTGACGCTGCAACCGGATGCACCGACCGATCTGCCCGCACCCGGCCCCCCGGTGGAATTTTTGGATTCCTCGGCCCGGGGCGATGTAAACGTCAAGCTGCGCTGGGCCACGCCCGACCCGCTGCGCCGGCTGGGTCTGTTGCACTACGGCTTCAACATCTGGCGTGTGACCCGCGCATACGCCGAAGCCCCGACCAACAACTGGCACATCACGCCGCCCGCCAGCGGGTTGCTCGCCACCCGCGCGCTGCAGAATCCCAACCACGTCAAGCGCTGCAACAACCTGCCCGTCCTGACGGACAAGGACTTCAGCGCCGCCGAGGTCGCCAACTTCAATCCGCCGCCCGCCGGCGATCCGGAGACGTTTTTCTACTCCGACGACGATGGCCGTTTCCGCCCGGGTTACGTGAACCTCGGCTTCACCAACGGCGCACGGTTCTACTACTTCGTCACGGCGCGCGACATTTTGGGGCGGGATGGATTGGTTTCCCCCGGAACGCTGCTGACGGTTTGCGACCGGATGCCGCCGTTGCCGCCGGACCAACTCAAAGTGGAGAATGATTATTCGTTTACCGGCGGTTCACCGCAACAGTTCCTGCGCGTCACCTGGAAGCAAATCACGAACACCGTTGATAGCGTAACGAACTATTGGGTTTACCGCTGGACGAACATCGCCCAGATTCAGGCCAGCGCCGGCAATCCCTCGAACAACCTCATCGCCATCGTGCGGCACACGAACAACGTGGCCACCGCCAGTTATCTGGACAACGGTCCGGGAGCGCCCGGCGTGGCGAGTGACCTGGGCAAAACCTACTGGTACACGGTCCGCGCACAGGATGTCGGCGCGTGCGGTCCAAACCTTTCCGGCAACAGTGCGCCGGCGTTCGGGGTGTTGCGCGATCGCGAAGGGCCGCCCGCGCCGACGGGTTTCATTGAGGTCTTCTGTGTCGATCCGAGCATCACGTTGGTGGACACCAACCGCCAGCAACGGGGCGGCACGCCCGGACGGTTCACTTTCCAATTCGACGGCGTGCGCACCAGTTCGCGAATCAGTTGGGTGGGTTTCTTGGTGCAAATTTTCGATGCGCAACTCGGAGTGGTGGACACGCTCAACTCGGGGTTCTTGTTCTATTCGCCGGGCCAACCGACACGGACTTTTTCATTCGAGTTGGGCAGCACCAACACGGGCCGGTTCCTGCTCATTCACCCCTACGCCGCCACAGTTGATGGCAAATTCACCCCCGTCCCGACGCCGATTCCGTTCTACCTCCTGGAATCCTACCTGGGCGACGTTTGGACTCTGAAGTTCGAGGCCGGACTCAAAGGCCAGCGCACACGGCTTTCCGACGATTGCCGCCAGCACACACCGACCACCCCCGACGGCAGCAAGACCAACATCATCATCACGGGCACACCATCGCCCGGCAGCAAGGAGTGGCGTATCTACCGCCGTGTGGATGACGGCCCCATGACCTTGCTCTGCCACGGGGCCGTGGGCGGACCGACGTTCACCTGCCAGGACGACGGCGCGCCGCCCAACGGGGCCAATATCTGTTATTACCTTCAGGTGCTGGACGAGCACGGCAACCCCAGCCCCATGGTCAAGCTTGGTTGCGTGGACACCGCCCCGCACGCTCCGCCGCCCGCGCCTTTGCTCTCGCCGTTGCTGGCCACGGGCGTCACCAACAATCCGGGCATGACCATGACCTGGTTTGCGCCGCCGCCGGGCATCGAGCGGTTCCAAGTATGGATCGCCGGCAAACCGCTAACGGTGAAGTCCAATCTCGCCCCGGGCTTTCTGGCACTTCAGTTGCCCAATCCCATTCCGCAGACGCTCGTGCTCAACGGCGAGACCAACACTTACGATTTCTACCTGTTTCAGACACCGCGCATCGGACCGGGCTTCGGTCCCGGACCACAGTTCGCCGTGCCGACCGGCATCGAATTGGGCAACACTTACACGGTGTTTGTGAAAGCCGTCGCCGCCGACGGCACGGTCGGAGAAATGAGCAACATTGAGCAGTTCGTCTGGAATCCGGCGAACACGAACTTCAGCCTCTGCACGATTCCGTGGCCGGCGCGGGGTTTGCCGGCGCTGAACACCAACCTCCCGCTGGGACTCGGCGCGAGCTACGTGCAGAGTCAGAACGCGAATTTCACCGGGGCGGTCGTGAGTGTGGGCTTCAAACTCCTGACCTCCAGTAGCGCCGTCAACGTCGCGGACCGCCCCCAGGTCATTTACAGCAACATTCCTCCGATGAGCCTGTTGTTCACGAATGGGGACGGCGATCCGATTTTCCCGCTGACTCTGTATCGTTTCCAGGTCACGAACACCGCCTTCCCCAAGGTTTCGGGCGACGTGATCCAGGTATCGCCCATGATGGAAAATATCTCCTATCAAATCACCAACTACACCATCAACTTAGGCAACACGACCCTGCACGTGACCAACAGTATTCTACGGGATTCATACATCGTGTATGACCGGACCGTCGTGACGGACAACCTGATTTTCTTCTTCATGTATCTGCAGGACACGCAACCCGTGATTTCCGGGGCGCGTTACCGCTATCTGCTGGTGCGCTTCCGCAAAAACGGGGAGATCGCCGAGGTCCTGCCGACCAATGAAATGGAGGTGCCATGAAGCGCACGCAACCTGACCTCGGGCTGCGAAGCCTCGGCGGCGGTTTGATCGCGCTGCTGCTGGTCTCCTCGGCGCCGGCTTTTGTGTATGAATCGCCCACCGAATTTCAGGCAACGGGCGATTTTGACGGCGATGGCCGCGCGGACCTCGTCCTCGTTGACAAGGCCAGCGGCGGTTATCGCATCGGCTATCAGCTTTCCGCCGGTGTTTACACCTGGGCCGAGACTCGCGCCAGCGGCGTGCAAAACGTCTCGGGCCTGAGCGTGGGCCGGCTCACGGCCACGACCCGCGATGCGTTAGCGTTCACCGCGCCCGACGCCAATCGCATCAATCTGCTCGACGCCTCCAGCCCCACTACCGCCGGCCTGCCGGTGCCCGTCTTCATAGGGTCCCTGGGACCGAACCTGGTCGCGGCCGTGGACATCGGCGGCGCGGGTAACACAGCCTTTTACGACCTGTTCGTGGGCAGCAGGTATAACGGCATTTCACCTTACCGCTACTCCACCGTGCGCAACACCAACGGTGTCGGCTTCAACCTCCTCGCCGACGCCGCCGTGGCTTCGCTCATGGAACGGGCCAATCGGGTCAGTTTGAAGACGGGCACGACTGACCGGGTGGGCGTGATCTTCCGGGCCGCTTCGGACACGTTTCGCGCTTATGACTTTGGTTCAGGCGGCATCGTGCAAACTCTCGCCCAGAACCTGCCCGCTGGAAGTGAGTACGTCGCGGGCCGCTTCAATACGGGCGATTCCCTGAGCCAGTTCCTGTTTTACCGACCCGGGACGACGCAACTGACACGGCATCAGGTGCAGGAACCGGTGGCTGGCACGTTCAATCTGGCCGCAGGCACCGCGTTCACTTTCAGCCAGCCCATCCGGCGGGTATTCGTCCTGACCGGCGCCGCCAACCTGCGTCTGCTGGTATTGTTTGGCAGCGGCGAAACGGCGGCGGTTTTTAACTTCGACGGCATCAACGTTCCGGTCTTGCTCCAGAGCTTCACCGCCGCCGGGGGCGAATCCTTCACCGGCGCGGGCGTACTCGAAGGCGGCGACTTCATGATGTTTTCGGGCGCGCTGGGATCGGGCCTCTCGACCCAGTTCCAGACCTGGAACTTCAACGGGGTTGATTTCACGGCGGGCGCCGCCGGCGCGCTGCCGTTCCAGAGCAGCCTCTCGGCGGCGGGCAATGTGCTGCTCTTCCGCTTCGAGCCGTTCGTCAACAACAACCCCGGTCTGGTGCGGACCCTCAACGCTGGCGACTGGACCTCGACCCTGGCTTACACCGGCGGGCCGCCCGTGGTGACCGTCACGGCGGAGCGTTACGGTGGCGCCACGCAAGGGCTGCGCAATCCGACCGTGGCCGCCGTGGGACTGAACCCGCCGCTGGCCAACTTTGGACTGGCCAACCAGTACTCGAACGCCATCTCGGTGTTCAGCTTCCAACCGCCCGTGGGAGACGAAGTCTCGGAGGTGAAGATCGCGCCCAACCCGGGGCATTACCAGACGGCCATCGAGTTCACCCTCACCACCACCGATCCGGCGCACCTGGCCATTTATCGTTTGGGAGCCGGCGCGTGGCAATCCTACACCACGCCGGTGAAGCTGTTCACCAACGCCACGGTCCAGTATTACGCCAGGCCGCCCGCCGGAAACGACAAGTCGCCCATCCGCGCCGCCAGCTACTCGTTCAGTGCGCCGCCCTCGGAACTCGACTCCGACGATGACGGCGTGCCGGATTTTGTCGAGTTGGGCAAGGGGCTGGATCCCAATGGTGGCGGCGATTCGGATGACGACGGCTACTCGGACTTGGAAGAGTTGTTGCGCGGCACGGATCCGCTATCCGCCGCGAGTGTGCCCACCAACGCGCCGCGTCTGGAATTGAACGCGGTGTTTGACCGCGCCGTCACACCACGACCTTTCGACGGGCCCAACAACCTCACCACCTACTCCGCCACCGGAACGGCGTTGCGCCTTTACGCCCCGCAAGGGAGTCTCCTCGCGGCCTCGCTGGTGGTTTCCAACGTGGCCGTTAGCGGAGTGACCAATCCGGCTGGCTATCTCACCAATATCGTGGTCCAACCCCAGGACCGCTTGCTCGTCGAAGCCACGGAACTGCATTACGACGTCCTCACGACCCACGCGGACAAGCGCATCGGCCGTGAACTCGTGGGCCTGCTGCCTATCCCGGCTTTCAGTCCGGTGCAGGTGCCATACACCTTCGGCGGAGGGAATCTCGCGACGGAGGCCAATGCCTGGATTCAGTCCGCCTCTAACGCCTACGCCAGTGTCACGCGCGAGATTCTCAAGGGCGATCTGACCGTGCGCGACACCCTGGCGGCAGTATTGGTTGAGCGGATGATTGGCCAGATCCTCGTTGCGCGCGGTTTCAGTTGGGGCACGAACCTCACCTTGTTCCCCTTCCGTCCGAGTGACGCAGGCCGCACCAACCTCTCCCAAGCCGCCCTGCTGGCGCTCGAGCAGGAAACCACCAACGGACTGCCCGCGTTCCGGTTACAGACGATTTATCACACGATCAGCAACCTGGTGGAAACCTCCAGCCTGGGTTCGATTGTCAATCTGCGGGCCGTCGCCCAGGAGATTTGCGACATCTGCAGCACACACAACAACGCCAACCCGGCCAGCCTGACGCCGCCGCTGGACCAGTTGCGGCGCTTCCTCACGCAGTGCAACTATGACGCGAACTATCTGCCTTACTCCGTGCTCTCGGGCGTGTTCCCCAGCGCCTGCGTCGGCGCCAACACCATCCTGGCCGCCGTGCCACCGCGCCCCGTGACCAACGTCACCGTCGTTGCCACCGCCTCTGCGCCCGGGCTGCCGGCTGACAGTTTTCTGCTGCACGGCAGCGCCACTCCGGTTGAACTGCTGAAGGATACGGGACGACCGTATGACCTGCTGTATTCCTTCGGATTGTTGCCCGGCGCCCTGCTCCAGGTGCGCGGCTATGCCGACATGACCGCGCCGCCCGGCAGCCTCGGCGTGGAAGTCATCACCGCGAGCCTCACCAGCATCCCCGTCGCCAGCGACTCCGATCTCGATGGCAACCTGCTGGTGGATTCCTGGGAGAAACTATTTTTCGGCGACGGCCAGAATCCCTTTGGCGACTGGGACGGCGATGGCTACACGAACCTTCAGGAGATGTTTGAGAACTCCGACCCGAACGATCCGCTGGGCATTCCCGCCGTGCCCATCGCGGCGCTGGGGCCGCCCTTCATGGTGTTGATTCCGGACGGTGCCCAGCTCCGGCTGAGATTCAACTGGCCCGAGGTTTACCTGAACCGCGTTCAGTTTGGCGTGAAATCATCCCCGGACCTCGGCACGCCGTTCAGCACGGTGCCGGCGCTCGGCCCGCTGCCGGTACCCGGCCAGCCCGACACTTTCGATCTGGTGATTTCGACCCCACCGTCGCCAAGCCACTTCTACTTCCTTTATTTGTCGCTGCTTTAAGCAAGGCGCATCAATCCGTGCGCCGTGGCGAGCCAGCGCGTTCCTCCGAGTTTGTCTTATTTTGCCTTCGGCCTCGTTCCTCCCGGAGTCAAATGGCTTTCTCCAAGTGACCCTGAACGTCGCGAGCCGGATTGCCGTGTGAAGGTTCATTTATCTATATTCCGACGCACCCACGCCGCGTGGAGATCCAGGTAAAGCTGGTTTCGACCGCCATTGTGTGCCGACCAGCCACCGGCGGGCGGCACGCTGGCACCAACACTCCATTGGTCTTTGAAACCCGCCCACCACGGTTTCTCAAAGAACGGACTCATCATCCATTCTTCATCCGAAACACTGGCCTTCCGCGCGAGGGCGACGCTTTCCGGTGTTCGGCCGCGAAGATAGCGGGCGGCATCGGGATTCAACTCGGCCAGCTTGTCGCTGATGTAATTGGCCCAGCCCAGCGAGGGAGCGTTGGTGCCATTTTCGCGCCACGGGCCGAGGAAATGCGACTGCCACTGGTTCGACAGGGCCACCGGCACCGGCGGACTGAGCCAGATGCGGACGTTGGGCGCGTACGGGTGCAGCAAAGGCAGGAACGAGCCCATCGAGTTGTAGCGTTTGCCAGAGGGGTCCACGGGCGGCGTGAGTTGCAGATCGGCATCCGGGACATACGGCATCTTAGTGGCGTGGTCCTGCAGATACATGGCGGTGGCGATGGCCACCTGATGCAAATTCGAGATGCAGGCGGTGCGCTGCGCGCGTTGCTTCGCTTTGCTGAGGGCCGGCAGCAACATCGCCGCGAGAATGCCAATGATGGTAATCACCACCAGCAATTCGATCAGCGTGAAGGCAAATCCAGAAGTCCAAGACGACACAAAACCGACACTACCGCGCTTCACGTTGGAGGGCGAATCTGTAATCATCCTGTCAAAGTTGGCACCGAGCATTGCGAGCAGGTGTGAAAGTGTCAAACTGGATTGTCGCCAATGTGCAGGTGGGGGGGTGGAGGTCTGGTCCTTTTAAGCTTTTGCCCGATTGAACGGCATCCGTAAGGACTGGGATCATTTTGAGGAGCCACACCTCAACGCTCAAACACGAAGCGGCTGCCGACGTCCGCTGCGGCACAGCGACCGGGAAAGCTTTCCCACAGACGCGCCAGCGCCACCAGGCCGGTGCAATGTGCCGGCGCGAGCAGCGGCACATTCCAACGACGCAACGCTTCAACTGTGTCCGCGAGCCTTTCCGGAGAAGCATTGAGGAGGTGCATGCCACCCAGCACGGCACGGAGAGGAGCGCCTTCTACGAGTTGTTCAATGTGGAGCAATGTGTTTACCACACCCGCATGCGCACAGCCGAGCACCACCACGACACCTTCGGCTGTTGGGAAATACAAAGCCTGATCGTCCATCAGGGGATCTGGTTGCTGGCATTGTTCGTCCAGAAAGAACCGCCCGCCAACATCCTCAAAGTCTGTGCGCCGTGGGATTTCGCCGGTGACAAAAACGCCTTGGATCACTTCCTGATGAGTCTGCGTCACGACCAGGTTCTTACCAATTCCGGCCACAGCCTGCCTGCTCGCCTCCGGCATTCCGATGTAACGGGCAACGCCCGGAGTGCTGCCGCTGAACTTGGGCTGCATCGCCGCTGGGTGCAGAAAGACTCGGGTGTTGGGAGACCTGTGGCGCACGGCGGCCAGTCCGCCGGTGTGATCGTCGTGCCCGTGACTGAGCACGATGGCATCAAGGTCTTCCAGCGAACAGCCGAGAGTCCCGGCGTTTTCGAGCACCAATTCCGTCTGGCCCGTGTCGAACAGCACGCGCCGCCCGCCGCTTTCGATGAGGAACGACAAACCGTGCTCCGCTTTCAACCCGCGCCGGTGAACCGAGTTCTCCACGAGCACGGTGATGCAAAATTTTTCACTCATGAGGTCTGATGAATTTCCCTAGCGCCCGGGCTTTGACTTTTCCGCCTTGCGCGATTTCCGCACGCAATTCGAGCAAGCCATGGCGGGACGACTCCCGCCAAGCGCGCACGGAGAGTTCTTCTGCCGCCTGCACGGGGGAGCGGTAGCGCACCCGGAGGTCGGCGGTCAACGCTCGGATGCCGCGGGCGAAGAGGCAATGGGTCATGGCCCCATCGAGCAGCGTGGCCACGATGCCGCCGTGCAGCACGCCGGGGTAACCTTCCAACGCGCAATTGCCGATGAAAGATGCGCTGACACTTCCATCCGGGGCGGTGGTGTAGCGCAAGGCCAGCCCCAGAGGATTGGAGGCGCTGCAGGCGAAGCAGAACGGATGCGCTTCCGCTTGCGTGCTGCGGCGAGCGATTTCGACATCCGTGGAATCAACTGGCGTTGTCATTGGAGAACCTCCAAGCAATGGCAATGCCAGTGGTAGCGGCGGCCATCCTGGCTGCCGTAGAGCCGCGGCGTCCCGCCCGGCAGATAACGTGGCCGAACTTGCTTGAATGGAGAAAATCACAAGCCACAGGATGATTCGTGCGGCTTGTTCCGGGCGGCAAGCTGCCGCCCTCTACGGCAGGCGAGACGCCCGTCGCTACTTCCACCGTGGCAAAATGCCATTGCGAACCGGCATGGGAACGCGGAAGATGCAATGGCAGCTTCATCCGCCGCCCAATTATGAACGACGGTTTCCACAGCCAACTGCTCGACTCGGTGCCCGATGGGGTTTTCACCGTGGACGCCGAGTGGCGCGTCACGTCGTTCAACCGCGCGGCCGAACAGATCACCGGCGTGCGCCGGCAGGAGGCCATTGGGCGACCGTGCTGCGAGGTATTTCGCGCCAGCATCTGTGAAAGCGCCTGCGCGCTGAAGCAGACGCTTGCGACGCGCCGGCCCATTTCGAACAAGGTGGTTTACATCGTGAACGCGCAGGGCGAGCGGATTCCCATCAGTATTTCGACGGCCGCGCTCAAGGATGCTCGCGGCAAAATCATCGGCGGAGTGGAGAGCTTTCGCGATCTGCGGTTGGTCAACGAACTGCGGCAGGAGGCGGAACAGCAGGATTCCTTCTCAGACATCATCGGTCGGAGCGCGGCGATGCGGCAGTTGTTCGACCTGCTGCCCGCCGTGGCCGAAAGCGACAGCACGGTGTTGCTCGAAGGGACAAGCGGCACGGGCAAGGAATTGTTCGCCCGCGCCATTCATCAGCTTTCCGGACGGCGCGCGAAGAAATTCGTCGCCCTCAACTGTGGCGCATTGCCCGACACGCTGCTGGAGAGCGAATTGTTCGGCTACAAGGCGGGCGCGTTCACCGACGCGCGCAAGGACAAGCCCGGCCGCTTCGCGCTGGCGGAGGGTGGCACGTTGTTCCTCGACGAAATCGGAGACATCTCGCCCGCGATGCAGTCGCGATTGTTGCGCGTGTTGCAGGAGCGAACCTATGAGCCATTGGGCGGGGTTGAACCGATTCGCGCCAACGTCCGCGTGATCGCGGCCACGAACAAATCGCTGGAAAACCTCGTGCGCGACGGAAAGTTCCGCGACGACCTGTTCTATCGCATCAACGTGGTGCGCCTGGAACTGCCGGCGCTGCGGGATCGGCGCGAGGATTTGCCGTTGCTGATTGATCATCTGATCGCGAGGTTCAACCGGCTCAAGGCGCGCGACATCGCCGGCGTTTCCGATGCCGTGCTGGCGCGGTTGATGGAATACGATTTTCCCGGCAACGTGCGCGAATTGGAAAACATCATCGAGCACGCGTTCGCGTTGTGTCGGGGCGGCTTGATTGAGCTGAACCATTTGCCGCCGAAGTTGCGCGGAGACGAAGCTGTGCTAGGCAGCGGCCTGCCGCCCGGGGTGACGCTGGCGGCGATGGAGAAGTTGCTCATTCGCGATGCGCTGCGCCGGAACAACGACAACCGGGCGGCCGCTGCCCGCGAGCTGGGCATTGATGCGAGCACACTGTTCCGGAAGCTCAAGACGCTGAAGCTGAACGGTTGAGAACGCGGAAAATAGCCCCTAGGCAAACGGAGCGCCGCCCTGAGTTAGCCGGCGCGAAAACTCTCGCCGCCCGGTTCACCACAGCAGACTTTCCATTTCACCGACGTGCTTGTGCTCGAGGGTGGCTTGTTCCTTCATGCGCTGCTTGAGGGATGAGAGTTGTGCTTTTTCGGCTTCGCACGCGAGCTTGAGATAATTTTGCTCATCGGTGTGCTCCTCCGAGGCGTCATGTCGCAACATTTCGCGCAAGGTGATTTGAGGACGGACTACCGTGGGTGACAGAGTTGGGTTGTCGCCCATGGCGACAATCTGATCGGCCAGATATTGAGCGCGTTCAACTCTTTCGTGGGCCTCGGCCAAATACAACGCCCTCACGGTCGCCTGACTTTCACCGTGGAGCGAAGCGGCTTCGATCACATACCGGAGCAACGCGCTAATCTCGCGATTGAATTGTCGGTTCAACAGATTGGCAAGTCGGGCGTGCTTCATGTTCACTTCCTGGTGGGATTCGCACCGCTCTCTTGCTGGCCGGATGGCGGTCCAGCCCACTTGGGCACGCGCACTTTGCCCTGCGGGCGATCGTTCCCAGGAGTGTAGGGTTTGAGATCAATCACCGGCGTCTGATCGAAAGCGTCAATACTTTCAATCTCGATGTCCGTCCCCTGGATGGAAACGACGCGGCACAAACTCAGGGCAATCAGGTTCGGCCGCATGGGCGAACGCGTAGCGAAGACGCCGGTGAGTGGATTCTCGCGGTTGCCGCGCGGATGAACCCGCAGGACGGCGCGCTTCTCGGGGGTGTCGTTGCGATCAAACCAATAGCACACCCAGATGTGCGACCATTCCTCCAGTCCCAGCAGGCCGTCCTGGTGGCGTGCGTCCAGGCGAATGAAGGTTCTTCTTCCTTCCTTTTCGATGCGACCGACGGGCGTGACGGCAAATGGTGCGTTGGCGGTTTTCTTTTCCCCGGTTTGGGTGTTGGGTTCGGTGCGTTCGGCGGCCACGGCGATGGCCACCAATGCGATCAGGAGCGGCAGGGCCCAGTTTTTCATAAGGCGGTTACTTGCCAGTGTTCTGGCCAACTCACTCACTCCATCAGCACAGCCCGTTCCGCGCACGAGTTCGCGAGTGGCACAAGCAGTGCATTGAAGGACATCATGAAGACGGTGATGGAAATCGAGGGTGAGCAATTTGAGCGCGAGTTGGGCGCGGTGGCGGAACCGGTGTTGGTGCATTTCTACGCATCGTGGAGCGGGCAATGCCGAATCCTGGCGCCCACACTGGAGCAACTGGCTGCCGAACTCGGAGATGAACTGCGGGTGGCCAGGGTGAACCTGGCCCACTGTCCGGAACTGGCTGGCCGTTACGCCATTACTGATGTGCCGGCGTTGATTCTCTTCGAGGACGGACGGCCGATTGCATGCATTGATGCTGAGATGCTTCCCCGGCAGATGAAGGTGAAGTTGCAGGGCTTGCTGGCGGACTACGTGATGCCTCGGTAAGGGCCGGCGTTGGGATGTCGCGGATGGTGTGTTTGGCGGAAGCCGAAGCGTAGCGTTTCGCCACGCTCACGGTTCGCAAGTGTGGCATCCCGCCACGCATTGCCAGATTGCGTATGAGCTGCACTTCGCACGCGCACCAGTGGGCGCTGTAGTCGCGCCCGCTTCAGTCAGATTCGGCCCTGGCACGGACACTGCCACTGGGCTTGGGTGACGGTTGGAACTATTTGCGGCGATGCGGTTCTGTCTTGATAGTGCGGGAAAACAAATGCCGACACGGGATCTTCACCATAACCCTGGAAATCTAAACAAGAATGAAACCAAATCGAATCCTCATCATTGGCGGTGTGGCGACGGGCGCGAAAGCCGCCGCGCGGGCGCGCCGCCGCGATCCCCACGCGGAAATCACCATCGTCGAGCGCGGGCGTCTGCTCTCCTACGCGGGCTGCGGCATGCCGTATTACATTCAAGGACAAGTGCATGACTTCCACGAGTTGATGTCCACGCCGGTCGGCGTCGTTCGGGACGGGACGTTTTTTCAGAACGTGAAGGACATTCGCGTGCTCAACCTGACGCTGGCGGAGAAAATTGATCGCGCGCGCAGGATGGTTGCCGTGGTCAACGTCACCACCGGTGAGAAAAGCGAGTTGCCGTACGACAAACTGGTCATCGCGACGGGTGGAGTGCCGTTCGAGCCGCGGATCGAAGGCGTGAATTTGAACCGCGTGTTCCGGCTGAACCTGCCGGACGATGCGCTCGCGATTCGCGAGGCCACCGAACACGGCAATATCAGGCGGGCCGTGCTGATTGGGGGTGGTTTGATTGGTCTGGAGACCGCCGAAGCCCTGGTGGCGCGCGGCATCCAGGTCACCATCGTCGAGATGCTCGATCAACTGCTTCCGGCGATGCTGGACTGGGAAGTCGCGGCCTTTCTGGAAAAATATCTGCGCGGACGCGGGCTCGACATCCGGCTCAATCAGAAAGTCACGCGGCTGGAAGGTGACGGCGATGGCAACGTCGCACGCGTGCATACGACGGCCGAAGTGATCGAGGCGCAGATGGTCTTGATCGCCATCGGCATTCGGCCGAATGTGCAACTCGCCAAGGACGCCGGCCTGGCGCTCGGCGCGACCGGTGCGATTGCGGTCAATGAGCAACTTCAGACCAGTGACCCCGACATTTACGCAGGTGGTGATTGTGTCGAATGCACGCATCTGCTTACCGGACAGAAGGTATTCGTTCCGCTTGGTTCGACAGCGAATAAACATGGCCGTGTCATTGGCGACAACGTCACGGGCGGCAAATCCACCTTCCCCGGCATTGTGGGCACGACTGTCTTCAAAGTGCTCGATTACAATCTAGCTCGCACCGGCCTGACGGAAAAGCAGGCGCGACAGCTTGGCCACGATGTGCTGACCGCGCTGGTGCCCGGACCGGATCGCGCGCACTATTATCCGACCGCGGCGACCCTGCTCGTGAAGCTCGTCGCTGACGCCAAGAGCGGAAAACTGTTGGGCGCGCAAGCCATCGGCCCTGGCGACGCGGTCAAGCGGATTGATGTGCTGGGCACCGCGCTGACGCTCGGCGCGACGATTGATCACCTGCCGGATTTGGACCTCGGCTACGCTCCACCGTATTCGTCCGCGGTGGATCCACTGGCGCACGCCGCCAACGTGTTGCGGAACAAACGCGACGGCCTCGCGCGGGCGCTCACGCCGCAGCAGTTGAAAACCAAGCTCGACACCGACGACCCCGTCGTGCTGCTGGACGTGCGCACACCGCCGGAGCGCGACCAGATGCAATTGCGCGACCCGCGCGTCGTTTGGATTCCGCTGGGCCAGTTGCGCAAGCGGGTGGCGGAGATTCCCCGCGATCGTGAGATCGTTTGCTACTGCAAAGTCAGCCAGCGCGGTTACGAAGCGCAACGGATCTTGGACGGCGAGGGTTTCACCAATGTGAAATTCCTCGATGGCGGATTGGTAGCCTGGCCGTATCCCTTTGGTGACGGTAACGGTCAGGCAGAAAGGAAGTGAGTTATGGGCGATTACAGCATTTCAACGGTGGTGAAGCTGCCGTTCGTCCGCGCGTTGCAGGAGACGTTTCGCGCGCTCAAGGAAGAGGAGTTTGTCGTCATTACTGAGATTGATCTGCAGGCGGAGCTCGAGAACAGAGTCGGTCAAAAGATCCGGCCTTACACGATTCTGGGCGTGTGGGTGCCCTCGTGGGAGTACCAGGCATTGGCGCACGAACCCGACATCGCGCTGCTGATGCCGAGTCACGTCTGTCTATGGGAAAACGCCGACGGCACCTGCACGTTGGCGACGGCGGATCTGAAGCACCTCTGTCACACGGAAGACAAATCGCCACTGGCTGAGGCGGCCCGGGCGGTCAATGCCCGGCTGCGAGCGGTCGTGGCCTCGGTGCAGTTTGCCGGAACGATGGCGAAGCCGACACTGACTCAATGATTGCGGCCAGCGGGACAAAGGAACAGGGCTTCGACCTGCCAGTGAGGGTGTCATGGGTGCGGCGGGCGCACGCGCCCAAGGTTATCGGCTCAAGGATGGGCGCTGTCGCCCACCGTAATGCCGATGACACATCTTGGTCGGCCCCCCGCTGACGTTAGCAGTTTATCCCCGGACGGGCGGGCGCGTGAAAAACTTGGGTTTTACGGTGCTTTTGGATGAGCGCCTTTCGACGCGGTCACGCGACAGCCATCGCAACAACGAATCGCCGGCATGGCACGAGGCGTGCAAGTTGGTGAGAACGACTACGCAGTTGACACTGCAAACCAAAACCAAAACACGAAAGGCACAGCATGAATACTACAATCACATCGTTCCACCCGATCCGTTTCGGTCTGGCGGTCCTGGCACTGGCGGCCCTGCTTTTGATGCCGCTGCGTGCGGCTGATGGAACCCTCACGATCCAAGTCAAGTGTTCCCCGGCGGTGGTCATTCTGGATTCAGTGGCCAACGGCAATTGCATGACGGTGCATACGGATCTGCGTTATTCCAAGGTGGACAGGACGCAGCCAATCGAACTCAACGGCCTTCCGGCAACGGCGGTCTTTTCGGACAGCCGGGGCCAGTTGGTGGCCAAGTTTGACCTCACCGTGCTCAAGACCATGCTGACGGTGCCCGCAACGACACTCACGCTGACCGGCAGGACCACTGATGGTTTGCAGTTCATCGGAGCGGACGAAGTCCGGGTCATTGAATAGCGGTCAGCGTGGCAACGGCATAATCCAGCCGTTCCGGCAGCATCGCGAAACGAGAGCAGGGATGCGCGGAGACAGCGACGGTAATAAGCAACCGTTGCGTCTCCGATTTTTTTCACCCGTTGCTCGTGGCCAAGCGTGGCCGCCCACACCGGGGATCGGCATCGTCCGAGATTCTTCCTGTAACCGATTCAGTTCTCGAAGCGCTGAGAGGGTTGGCCGGCAGCGCGAAGTGCCACGGACCGGCCTCGTCGCCGAAGCAAAACGCCATGCCCGGATTCAGCCGATCGGTTCAAACAGCGGCCGTTCCCAGCGATGACGGCGCGATTTTAGGTCCGTTACACGGTTCGGGACTCGCCTGGCACGTCCTGTGCCTGGGGAGAGTTGTGACTGTGGCCATTCCCATCTGGCGGGAGCGCGTGTCGCCGTTGCTCGACGCGGCGACGCGATTGCTGGTCGTGACCCGACAGCGCGGCATCGAAGCGCAGCGAAGGGAAATCTTGCTCGGAGCGCTCCCGCCAGCGGCGCTCGCCCGCAGTGTCGCGGAACTACGAGTGGACGTGCTGCTCTGCGCGGCCATCTCGGAGCCACTCCTGCGAGAATTGCGCACCCGCGGCGTCCGGGTACGCCCGCATCTGTGCGGTGAGGTGGAAGCCGTGCTGAGAGCCTTCTGCCATCGCCGGTTGTCGCGCGATGAGTTTCGGATGCCGGGTTGCTGGGGGCGGGATTTGCACGGCCGGTGTGGGAACCAGCGCAAATCCAGCGGATGGGCCACGAGCAATGTCAACTCCACAACATCGAAGTTACCATTATGAACTCATTGTCTCCGACCCCGGCCCAATCGGGCATTTTGCGCATTGCCATCCCCCATGAAAACGGCCGCCTGCACGGCCACTTCGGCGGTTGCCGTGAGTTTGTGTTGGTGCAAGTGGACGCGGAAAAAAAGGTGGCGCTGCACACCGAAGTGTTGCCCGCGCCGGAACACAAGCCCGGTGCATTTCCGCGATGGCTGCGCGAGCAGGGCGTGGAGGTTGTCATTGCGGGCGGCATTGGTCAACGCGCGTTGGCCAACTTTGGCCATCACGGCATTACGGTGCGAGCCGGCACGGCAGACGCGTCCGTGGAACACCTGGTCACCGCGTATCTCAACGGTCAGTTGACTGCCACGCCCGATGGTTGCGAACACCACGAGCATCACCACCACCATGTGCATGGTCATGGTCACCACGATCATCACCACGGCCATCACGGAGAGGGCCAGACATGAAAATCGCCGTGTTGCAAAGTGACGGCCGCTTGTTTCCGCAATGCAAGGAAAGCGGGCAGGTGGCGGTTCTGGAGGTTGATCCCGTCAACCAAAGCGTTCGCCGAACCAAGTTGCTTTCGCCACCACCACAGGCCGTGGGCGCGCTGGCCGACTTGTTGGGCCGGGAGAACGTCGAAGTCTTGCTGGCGAGCGGCATTCCGCAGCGGGACCGCGAGTTGATCGAACAAAAGGGGATCGAAGTCATCGTCGGCGTGCCGCCGCATCGGGTTGAACCGGTGGTGGCAAATTACCTGGCGGGTACGCTGCAAACGGGAGATAACCCTTGCGAGCAACCAGCGGGAGGCAGCGCATGAGATGCTTGCGGGCCGTTACAGTCGGATCGCAAACCCAGGTTGGGAATCTGACGGCTGGCGCGCCTTTGCCGGTTGAAGCGGTTCAAGCCAATCATCTTGCATTGGCGACGCGTAACGCAAACAACCTTCGATTTGGATACGACGTGGAGGCCAGCGTGCGGTTTGTGCTGAAGCACACGTTGCCTTTGCGCGGTCGCGTTTTGGACATCGGCACGGGCAAAGGCCGGTTTGTCATTCCCCTGGCCCGGCATCTCTCCAAGGTTACGACCGTGGACATCAGCGCCAGGGAGCAGCGCATGGCGCGATTGGAGGCGACCCATGCCGGCGTGGCTGACCGCATTGACTTCGTCCTGGCCGACGCGGGGGCGCTGCCGTGGCCGGCGGGCAGCTTCGACGCGGTGACATCGTGGAACGTGTTCCACCATCTTGACGATCCGGAGCGCGTGTTCAACGAACTGGTTCGCGTGCTGAAGCCCGGCGGCAAACTGGTGTTGGCTGATTTTTCCCCCGCAGGTTTTCGGATCATCGACACAATTCACGCCGCGGAAGGCCGACGTCATCCGCACCCGCCGAGCCGGTTCTCGCATTGGTGCGCCGGACTGCGGCAGCGCGGTTTCGTGGTCAACCGATTCGTAAGCTGCCACCAAGAAATGCTGGTTGCGCGGTGTCCCCGGCACGGCACGCCGGAATACGGACAGCCTTGTCCGCATGCTGATACCAGCAACCACTCGCGGACGATTCCGTCCGCGCTCCAGTTCCGACCGATTCATCAGAGAAGCTGCACCGTTGCCGCGTGGCTTCCCCGGAGTATCTCGCTCCGACCTGCCGCTTTCTTCCCGCGGGCCTCTGTTTCCAACATCAACTGAAAGGACAAATCATGAGCAAAGAAAATCTGATTCAAGGACTGAACGACGACCTCGCCGCCGAACTCGGCACGGTCATTCGCTATACCTACCAGGCCGCCAAGTGCTATGGCCTGCAGGGCGCGGAATTGCGCGAACTCCTGGTCAAGGAGGCGCAAGATGAACTGGGCCATGCCGCCTACCTGATGGATGTCATCGTGGACCTCGGGGGCGAACCGACCACCACGCCGAAGCCATTCGAGAAACCCGCCGATCTCAAGGGCATGATCGCGCTCAATGTGAAGATGGAGGCCGAAGACGTAACCAACTATCTGGCGCACGCGGAACTGGCCGAACAACTCAAACTGCCCGAGATTAAAATGAAGCTCGAAGAAATGGCTGCCGACGAGGCCGGGCACGGTCGCGAGTTGCGACGGCTTTTGAAGGGACTGTGAGTTTACAATCACAGATTCCATCGCTTTGAAAACCAAAGTCAAACACGAGTTCACCATGAAAAAGTATTTCTCAGTTCGTGCCATCGGCACACTACTCTTGTTTGCCACAGGCTTTGATACTGTGGTCACGGACCTCCACGCGCAGGCTGGCGAAAAATCGCCACCCGCACTGGCTTCGGCAGTGTTGCAGAAGATTGATGCCGCAACTCCCTCGGCTGCCACCGCAAAAGCCAGGCAGTCCCGACGAATCCTCGTCTTCTGGCGCTGCGAAGGATTTTTCCATGGAGAAGGCATCGCTGGCGGCAACCACGCCCTTGCGGAAATGGGCCGCAAGACCGGCGCTTATACGGCCGACTTCAGCAACGACTATGGCGTTTTCGAGCCGGCCAACCTGGCGAAATACGATGCCCTCGTTCTGAACAACACAACCCAGTTGAAGCTGCCGGAAGCGGCCCAGCAGGGATTGCTGGAGTTCGTCCGCAAAGGCAAAGGGTTGGTCGGAATTCATGCGGCCACGGACTCGTTTTACGACTGGCCGGAAGGAGCATCCATGCTCGGCGGCTTGTTCGACGGGCATCCTTGGGGCGCCGGCGGCACCTGGGCGTTCAAGTTGGATGAGCCGGAACATCCGCTGAACCGCGCTTGGGGTGGCAAGGGATTCAAACTTCAGGACGAGATCTACCAGTTCAAGTCGCCCTACACGCGCGCTGACCGGCGCGTGCTGGTCAGTCTTGACCTGTCCGACCCAACCACCGGCGGCGTGGAGAAGGGTATCAAGCGTACCGATCGCGACTTCGCTGTAGCGTGGATCAAGAACGAAGGGCAGGGACGGGTTTTCTACTGTAGCCTGGGTCACGCCGCGAATGTATTTCAGGATGCGAAGGTTCTCCGATTCTACCTGGATGGAATTCAATTCGCGCTCGGTGATCTTGAGGCGGATTCCAGCCCACGAAAACTGTCGTCCAAGTAACGCTGACTGACATCATAAGAAAGGAGCCACCGAAAATGAAAAACACCGAGAAGTCTTTGGCGGGCCAGCGCATCGGCGTGTTTGGGCGCGGTGGGAGCGGCAAGAGCACATGCGTCGTCCTGTTGGCGAAAACCCTTGCCCGGTCCGGTTATCCGGTTTGCGTGGTGGATGCCGATTCCACCAACGAGGGATTGGCGCGGGCACTCGGCGCGGACAAAACGCCAGAATCGTTGCTTGACTGGTTTGGAGGCACGGTGTTTAGCGGCGGGCCGGTGACCTGTCCAGTAGACGATCCAGTGCCGATGGCCGGGGCGCACGTGGCAACGGAGCAATTACCCGCCAAGTATTGCGGGCAGACGCCGGAAGGGATTCGAGTTTTCCTGGCCGGGAAGATTGGCCCGCTTGGCCCCGGTGCGGGTTGCGACGGCCCCATGACCAAGATCGCCCGCGATTTTGCGTTTGAACCCGAGGGCGAAGCGCCGGTCACGCTGTTGGACTTCAAAGCCGGCATCGAAGACGTCTCGCGCGGTGTCATCACCAGCCTGGACTGGGTAATCGTGGTGATTGATCCCAGCTATGCCGGCGTGCGCGCGGCGGCCACCCTGAAGAGGCTGCTGGAGCAAATGCACAGCGGCTTTTTGCCGGCCACCCGACACCTGACTTCGCCGGATGTAGTCGAGTTGACCCAGCGTACCTATCGAGAGGCCCGCACGCGAGGCGCGCTTTACGTCCTCAACAAAATCCCCGATCCGGACACCGAGCAGTTCCTGTGGCAGCGGCTGCTGGAGGCGGAGATCCACGTGGCGGCTACCATTCCTGATGATCCTGCATTGCGCCAGGCTTGGCTGGAGGGCATTCCCCTGCACAGCGTGACGGCGGAGGCGGAGGCGGCCAAGATGGCCCGCGCGCTGGAAGAAAAAAGCGTCGTCGTCCAGAACCGCCGCAGAGGGGGGGCGGATGTTCCAACCAAAACTCCATGAGTTATGTTCCGCACCCGCGTCCTGCGATTAAATTTCTACCACGCGGCCCTTTGGCTGGTGGGGTTGGTGACGCTGACATTGGCGGCCCCGGATGAGGAGATTTACACCGTCCGGCGCGGCGATACCCTTTACGGTATCGCCCGGAAGAATCAGGTTTCTCCCGAATGGCTCGCCGAGCGAAATGGCCTGAGTAAGAATTATTACGTTTACGCGGGACAGCGACTGGTGATTCCAACCAGATCCAGCGCCAAGGATTCGTCGCTCAAGACAAGCTCCGCCCCGGAATTGCCGTCTTCGGTGAAGGCCGCCATTGACCGGGCGGATGTGAAGCCGGGGCGGTGGAAATACATCGTCATCCATCACAGCGGCGTGGATACCGGCACTCTCAAAGGAATGGACCGGTATCATCGTGACGTGCGCCACATGGAAAACGGCCTGGCCTATCACTTTGTGATCGGTAACGGCAGTGGCATGAAGGATGGCGAAATCGCCGTGGGCACCCGCTGGACGCGGCAATTGGATGGCGGCCATGTCGCCCGCGAAAGCCAGAACAGAATCAGTCTCGGCATCTGTCTGGTCGGCAATTTTGACCAGCACCGGCCCACCCCTGCACAACTGCTCCAACTGCGGGCACTGGTGGAGAAACTTCTGAGCCGCTGCAAACTCTCCGCCAGCGCCGTCAAGACACACCGACAGATCAACGTCAATCACACCCGCTGCCCGGGGCGTTACTTTCCCACGAAAGATTTCCTGGGTTCAATCAAGACCTCCGGCATCAAGGGCTTGCCGACCCAATAATGAAAGTTCGATCCCAACAGCATGTATTTGGTCCGGTGCCCTCGCGCCGCTTGGGACGTTCACTGGGGGTGGACCTGGTGCCGTTCAAGACCTGCAGCTACGATTGCATCTACTGCCAGTTGGGTCGCACCACCTGCCGGACCGTGAAGCGCCAGGAATGGGTGCCGATGGATGTGGTGTTGGACGAACTCAAGCTGAAGCTCGCAAGCCGGCCAGATTACATCACGCTGAGTGGTTCGGGCGAACCCACGTTGCATTCGCGCCTCGGCGAACTCATCGAGCACATCCAGGCCATGACCGCCGTGCCCGTCGCCGTGCTGACCAACGCCTCATTGCTCTGGCAGAAAGAGGTGCGCGAGGAAGTGGCGCTCGCCGATGTCGTATTGCCCTCGCTTGACGCGCCCGATCCGGAGCGGTTTGCCTTCATCAACCGGCCGCATCCGGAGATCACCTTCGACCGTTTGCTCGACGGACTGGAAATGTTTCGCCGGGAATGTGCCGGAAAGTATTGGCTCGAAGTGATGCTGCTGGATGGTTACACGACGTTGCCGCCCCAGGTCCGGCAACTGGCGGAGTACGTGCGACGCATCCGGCCGGACAAAGTGCAGTTGAACACGGCCGTACGTCCGCCCGCGGAGGAATACGCGATGGCCGTGCCGCCACGACGATTGGCCGAGCTCGCGGAAGAGTTCGGTCCCGGTGCGGAAGTGATTGCTGAATACCGGGGGCACGAAGTCTCGATCGGTCGTGATGCAGGAACACAAGCCGTGTTGGAGCTTTTGAGAAGGCGGCCATGCACTGAGGCCGATCTGGCTGCCGGTCTGGCCATGCGACCTATCGAATTGGGGAAACATCTGGCGGTGTTGGAGGCAGCCGGACAGGTCGTCAGTATTCGGCGTGGCGGAGTGGTTTATCACGAACTGGTGAGGCGCGCCGCGTCCGAAAAAGTGCCGCCTCCTCGCCACAGAATCTTCGAGTGCATCAGTTCAGGAGATGCGGATGCACTGCGCTCTCGTGCTGCCAGGTCGAGGCAGCATGCCCTTCATCGCTGCAAAAGAAAGGAATGAGTTATGCAAAATCTAGTAGTCACGCTCGACGCGAAGAGCTTTCGCGCCGCTCTCAAGCAAGAGGTCCTGCTGGTGGACTTCTGGGAACCCTGGTGTGGCCCGTGTCAGATCCAGCTGCCGGTCTTGGAAGAAGTCGCCCACCGGGTGGCGGGAAAGGCGACCGTCGGGAAGGTCAACGTGGATGAAGCACAGAAACTGGCGCTGCGCTTTGGCATCCAGAGCATTCCCACCTTGGTGCTGTTCAAACATGGCAAGATCGTCCGGTATTTTGTGGGCAGCTATTCTGCCACGGCACTAGCAGAAGCAATCGAAGCGGTGGCAGAAAGTCGGACGTCTGGGAACAAGGCCGACGGTCACACGCCGAGACGAATGGCCCTCTCTAAAACCTCGTGAACAATAAGCTACCAGGAACGTTGATTCGATCCACCGCCCAAATCAGCTGCGGCGCCCAGAAGATTGCAATGCCCGTGTGGACCGCGTGCGGGCGTCGGCCTGGCCTGACGGCATTTATCAGCGCCGGAATCCACGGGGATGAAGTTCACGCCATCGCCCTGCTGCACCGGTTTGTGCAGGAGCTCGATTTGAAGCAATTGACCGGTCGGCTGCTGATTGTCCCCGTGGCGAATGTTTCTGGATTCCACGCCGGCAGCCGTACTGTGCCCGAGGACGGCAAGGATTTGAACCGCTGTTTCCCCGGCGATCGCAAGGGAACACTCAGCGACCGAATCGCTGACTACATTTTCACCGAGCTGGCCGCCAAGGCGGATTGGGGAGTTGATCTTCACGACTCGGGAAGGGGCAGTGTGCTGCTGCCGCATGCGCGCGTGCATGATCCGGGGTTGCTCGAACTTGGCGCAGCATTCGGCACGGAGATTGTCATGAAGACCACGCTCCCGCCGGGTTACCACGGCATTCTCAGCATCGAAGCTCGAAAGCGGTTCCGTCGGCCATTCTTCCATGTGGAGGTTGGCGGAGGAACCGTCCTGTGGGAACACCTGATCGAGCAAGGCCTGACGGGTCTCCGAAATCTCCTCATCTTCGAAGGGATGTTACCCGGAAAGCGGGTTTTGCCCCGGCATCAGCTCTTCCTGCCAGGCAGGGATAATCTGGCGATGGTCGCCCCGCTCAAGGGACTGGTGATTCAGCATGTGGCGTTGGGGCAGACGATCGTCAATGGCCAGCCTCTGGCCACGATTGAAAATCCGCTTGGCAAGGAGCACGCGGTGATTCGTGCCCGGACGAATGGGATTGTTCACGATCTGAACATCCGCGCGAAGGTGGACCGGGGCGATGAGGTGGTCGGCGTTCTCCCTTTTGGCGCGTTCGCCTCGCGCAAGACCAAGCCGTGGAGACTCTCGGCGGAGCGGCGAACCAATCGCCCCGGCAAAACCGTCCGGGTCCGTTTTTCTGAAATTCCCGGTGTACATGGGATGTGCTGGGTTTGTCACCGCCCAGGAAAGAACTTGGTGAGGCCTTTTGACAAACCGGTCAGCCGCCGGGCAGTCCGCCTGGCCTCGCGTTAACCAGGTGTTTGGCCATGAAAACCAACCTTGAATGTTTTCCCTGCATGTTACGCCAGGCGCGCGAGGCCATCGCTTACGCCGGACTGGATACGGAAGCGGGCTTCCAAGTACTGCAGCAGGTCATGCGGTTGATGAGCGAACTGGATTGGACGCTGCCTCCGCCGGTGTTGGGCCAGCAGGTGCATCGGCTCATTCGAGAATTGACCGGCAATCCCGATCCCTACGCTCAGGTCAAGGAACGGATGAATCAGCAAGCCGCGCGGCTCTATCCGTTTTGGCATTCAATCCTGCGTCAGGCCCACGAGCCATTGGATGCCGCCGTGCGCCTTGCCATCATGGGCAACCTCATGGATGTCGGGGCGAAAACGCAGATGGATGACAGCGCCCTGCGCGCCGCGTTCGAGTCGGCATTGTCCGCACCCCTGCGCGGCTCGTTGGCGGAACTGGCGGCAGCGATCCGTCGCGCCCGCTCGATTCTTTACCTGGCCGACAACGCGGGCGAAATCGTCTTTGATCGTGACCTGCTCGCGCAGTTGCCGCTCGGCAATTTTACGGTGGCGGTGCGAGGCAGCCCGGTGCTCAACGACGCGACTCTGGCCGACGCCGAGCAGGCGGGTCTGCCGGGCTTCTGCGAGGTCATTTCCAACGGTTCGGACGCACCGGGCACGTTGCTGCCTGATTGTTCCCCGGAATTCCGCGACCGCTTCGCCACCGCCGACCTGATCATTGCCAAGGGGCAAGGCAACTACGAGAGCCTGGCCGGGGTGGACAAAGAGATTTTCTTTTTACTGAAGATTAAATGCGACGTGTTGAGCCGCGACCTCGGCTGGCCGCGCGGCAGCCTGGTGTTGCACCATCAACAACCGGGCTTGTTTGCTAAAAGTGTGTCGTTCACCGAGCCTCACCCGACGCCGGCGCTGGGCGGCTTTTCGCACGGAGCGCGGACAGCCATGTCCGCGCAAACCAACGTCGAGAACCTCGCGGACAAGGCTGTCCGCGCTCCGCGCAATTCCGGCGTCGTCACATCCGCACACGCAGCCGGATGCGGGTTGTCCCACCCCAAACCATGAACTCGCCAACATCCAGCGGGGAGAAACAGGCGCACGTCGTTGAGCAGGTGCTGGGGAATCAACCATTCCGGCATAAATTGAGTCTCGTGCTTTATCCCGACCAGGTCCTCCGCACGGTTTGTCGGCCAGTGGAAACATTCGACAGTGCCCTCCGCGATATCGCCGATGAAATGCTCGCTTTGATGCGCCAACACCGGGGCATTGGCCTGGCCGCGCCGCAAGTAGGGCTGCGTCACCGTCTAATCGTGTGCGGGATCGAAGATCTTTTGTTCGCCTTGAGCAACTTCGAGGTCAAAGATTTCTCCGAGCCGCGCGATTTTGTGGAGGGTTGTCTGAGCCTGCCCGGGGTGCAGGTAAAGGTGCGGCGGCCGGAGCGCATCCGCGTAACGGGCTACGATCTGCACGGCCAGCGACGCAGCTTCGGTGCGGTGGGTCTTTGGGCGCGGGTGATTCAACACGAACTGGATCACTTGAACGGCGTGCTGATCTGTGATTACCAACATCCCGAGACGGAGAAGTGCGCGCACTGTCCACTGGAGCTGCCGACAGTGCTGGTTGAAGAACTTAAACACGAATCGCGCCCCAAACGACGGCGGTGAATAACTAAAACGCCCTGGGATGAAGTTATGAAAGTCATTGGATTGATTGGCGGAATGAGTTGGGAATCCACGGTGGAATACTACCGCTTGATCAACGAAGCGGTGAAGCATCGTCTGGGCGGATTGCACTCGGCCAAGTGCGTCCTCTACTCCGTGGACTTTGCGGAGGTCGAGGAACTCCAACGCCAGGGAAACTGGTCGGAAGCCGCGGAACTCCTGACCGCTGCCGCGCTCAACCTCGAGCAGGGTGGTGCCGATTTCGTCGTAATTTGCACGAACACGATGCACAAGGTGGCGGACGCAATCCAAGCCCGGATCGGAATTCCCCTTTTGCACATCGCTGATGCCACGGCCGACGCGGTGAAGCGGGCTGGTCTTCATCGCGTAGGTCTGTTGGGCACGCGCTTCACGATGGAGGACGATTTCTATCGCGGGCGCTTGACGCAGCAATTCGGTTTGGAGGTCGTGATTCCGGATGACGAAGACCGAAAGACGGTACATCGGGTTATCTACGCGGAACTTTGTGTGGGCAAGATCCGGCCTGAATCCAAAGCGCACCTTGCCGCGATCATCAGCCGGCTGGTCGGAATGGGTGCGCAGGGAATCATCCTGGGCTGCACCGAGCTGGGTTTGCTGCTCGATGCCAGGGATAGTCGGGTGCCGCTGTTCGACACTACCCAGGTCCATGCGCTGGCGGCGGTGGAGGAAGCCATGAAACTGTAGCGTGATTTCGTTATGAACTTCGAGGTTAAACCCATCGGCGTGATTCACACTCCCCACCATCAAGCATCCGCACAACCTGGAACTCCGCGCGCTCAATGAAAACAAATTCCAGAGTCTTGACGGCCGCGCGATGCGTCATCGGACGTGCGCTGATTTGGCTGCTGCTTTTTCTCGCGGGTGCAGTCGTGGCGTGGTGGCTGAAATCGTCGTTGGCCGTCGTGGTCTTCGCGGCGACCGGCGTGTGGATTCTGTTCTCGTTATTCACGCTCTTCTTTTTCCGGGATCCCGATCCGCATGTACCCGCGGCTCCGGAAGCCGTCGTGGCGCCGGCGCATGGACAAGTGGATTGCGTGGAAGAATCCACCGAACTAGAATTCCTCGGCAGCGCCTGCCGTCGCATTTCGATCTTCCTTTCGGTTTTTGATGTGCATGTTCAAAACGCGCCCGTCGCCGGCAAAGTCGCCTTCCTTCAATATCAACCCGGCCGGTTCCTGAGCGCGCTCAAGACGGAGTCAGCAACCTTTAACGAAAACCTGCTCATCGGCATTGAGTCGAGCGAACAGCCCGGCGAGCGAATCGCTGTCCGCCAAATTGCCGGTGCGCTTGCCCGCCGCGTTGTCGCGTGGGTCAAGACGGGCGAGCAGGTCGCGCGCGGCCAGCGCCTGGGTCTGATTCAATACGGTTCACGTTGTGACCTCTACCTGCCGTTGTCTGCAATACCCACCGTTCAGCCTGGCGACAAGGTGGTGGGTGGCGAGACGGTGGTGGCCCGGCGAGCGGACAAACCTTCGATTTCGATGCAGAAGGTGTCCATCCAATAACTCCCACCAACCGATTAAGACACAGATGCATTTCACCGAATTCACGACCGAAGACTTTAGCCGACATGCAATGCAAGCGCGCCGTCCCGTGCTGTTGGCCTTGAGCATCGCGGGCAGCCCGGCGGATGAGAAGATGCAGAGACTCCTCGAGTCGTGGTCGCAGACGATTGACGGTTGTCTGGATATCGTGGTGGTTCGCACCAGCTCACCGTGCGGAATTTCACACCATGGCATCGCTTTGGGCGCGCCCGGCCTGGCATTGTTTCAGCGAGGCGCTATCTCCTACCAATTTCTGGGCGAGGTGTCTCGAAGGGAACTGGACGATGTTCTCAACCAGGTGATCCTTTTCAACGGCTTGGAGGACCAGGTTTGTCTGCCCGGCGATGCCAATTGGGCGGCTGATCGTTGAGGCTTTATTATGCGGGTGACTTCTCACGCCGAACATTTCCATGCGCTGCACTCTGGCGAGCGCTGCGCCTGTGGCGGGCGTCATTCGCATGTCCAGGTTCAACTGGCGCAGACGGCCATTGGCCTGGTGTTGATTCTGAATTCCTACCTGATGACCTGGGCATTTGAGCGCAGCCAAATGATCGCGGCCGCGAGTGCCATGATGGGAGCGATGGTGCTTGGCTTTCCGATCCTATGGATCGCTCTGAAGGATTTGCGGCTGGGCAATTTGAACACCAACGTCCTCGTCGCATTGGCGGTGCTCGCATTGATTGCCTCCGCCCACTATCAGGAGGCGGGGATTGTCTCGTTCTTCATGCAGCTCGGACAAGTCATTGAAACCCGCACGGCGGAAGGTGCGCTGGCTTCGATTCACTCGCTGATCAAGCTCACCCCCACCCGGGCGCGCCGGATGCGCGCACAGCAAGAAGAGGAAGTCGCCGTGCAAGAGCTGGCCGAGGGCGACATCATCCGCCTGCGCCCCGGCGACAATGTCGCGGCGGATGGCGTCATCGTTGGCGGTCACGGCTCGTTCAATCAGGCCACCATCACCGGCGAATCACTGCCGGTGGACAAGGCGGTCGGTGACGAAGTTTTCGCCGGGACTGTGAATCTGACGGGCATGCTGGAAGTTCGCGTCACACGTGCGGGACAGGACACAACTCTCGGGCGGGTGCGTGATTTGATCCTGGCGGCAGAGAAGACCAAGCTGCCCATCGTACGGATCATTGACCAGTATATGGGCTTTTATACGCCACTGGTACTCCTCATCGGTGCTTTGGTGTGGGCGTTCACGCATGACCTCGACCGGGTGATTGCCTTGTTCATTGTTTCCTGTCCGTGCGCGTTCGTACTGGCCACCCCCACGGCCATGGTCGCCGCCCTTTCGGCCGCGGCCCGTCTCGGCATCCTGATTAAGAACGTCGGCCACTTGGAGCTGGCCGCCAACATCAATGCGTTTGTCTTCGACAAAACAGGCACGCTGACGACCGGCAAATTGGCGGTCAGCCGCCTGACGCCAATGCGTAATGTCACTCCGGCAGAACTGTTGCGCGTGGCAGCTTCCGCGGAGCAGTTCAGCAATCATCCAACGGCCAGGGCGCTGACCCAACTGGCCGACGAAGCCGGGGTGCCGTTGCTCAAGCCGGCCGATTTTACGGAGAGCGCGGGGCGCGGTGTGAAGGCTCATTTGAACGGCGACACCGTGGTGATTGGCCGCCCGCAGTGGTTGCGTGAGAACGGAGTAAGCGAGGAGTTTGTTTCCGGGATGGATTTGCCCGAAACCGAGGGTTGGAGTCTCATCTACGTCGCGTGCAATCAGCAATGTCTCGGCTGGGTGGGTCTGCAAGACCAGACACGTGCCGACGCGGCTGAATCATTATCGGCGCTCAAAGCCAGCGGCGTGCGGCGCATCACCATGGTCAGCGGCGACCGCCAACCGGTCGCCACACGGGTCGCGCATGAGATTGGGTGCGAGGAGGTCGTAGGCGATTGCCTGCCGCAGAACAAGGTCCAGTTGGTCCAGCAGATGCGCCAGGGAGGTTATCGAGTAGCCGTGGTCGGGGACGGGGTGAATGACGCTCCGGCCCTGGCCGCCGGTGATCTTGGAATCGCAATGGGCGCGGCCGGCAGCGAGGTGGCCATCCATAGCGCGACCATTGCGCTGATGAATAATGATCTGCGCCGGTTGCCCTTTCTGGTCCGGTTGTCGCGAGCGGCCCGCGCGGTCATCAATCAGAATTTTCTCATCGGCGTCACATTCGTTTTGGGAGGCATGACCCTGGGCGCGATGAAGTATATCACGCCGGTGGTGGCAGCCATTTTCCACGTCGCCGGCTCACTGCTGGTGGTGTTTAACAGCTTTCGCCTGATGCGCCTGGGCGAAGAACTGGAGTCGCACGAGGGTTATTCCTCGTCGCCGTTCCGGGAAGACTCCCGGCTTTCGCACGCCGAAACATAATCCGCGGCCACATGAATACACTCTTCGATTCGTCTGCTGCCTTGCTTGTGGTTTATTGTTTACTGGCCTTCGCCGCCGCGTTGGCGGGCGGCGTGTTCCCCACGTTGATTCACCTCACGCACACGCGGCTGCAAATCGCGGTGAGCTTCGTGGGCGGATTGATGCTCGGGCTGTCCCTGCTGGGCATGTTGCCGCACGCGTTGCATCAGCTTGGCTCTCCGCAGACCGCCGTGGCATGGTTGCTGGGCGGCTTTCTCCTGATGTTCTTTCTGCAGCGCTTTCTGCCCTTCCATCACCATGACGTGGCTGAAGGCAGTCCAGTTGAACCCTGCGGTCATGTGCATTCACTTGCCGAGCGTTCGGCCCGCAGCCTGAGTTGGATGGGCGTGGCACTGGGGCTGTCCTTGCACTCGATCTTCGACGGACTGGCCATGGCGGCGGCGGTAGCCTCGGATATTCATCATCGTGGCGGCAGCTTGGGGCTGGGCGCGGCGCTGGCGGTCATTCTGCACAAACCGTTTGGCGCACTGGCAATCAGCACGTTAATGGTAGCCAGTCGCGCGTCACGAAAAACCCAACTGCTGGTGAATGTCGGTTTTGCCCTCGTCACGCCGCTGGGCGCACTGCTGTTCTTCCTGGGCGCGGGACATCTGGCCCACTCACATCCGGTCTGGCTGGGGGCAGCGCTCGCCCTCTGTGCGGGCACGTTCCTCTGCATCGCGTGCATGGGACTGTTGCCGGAACTACAATTCCATTCGCATGATCGCATAAAGCTTTCGCTTGCTTTGCTGGCGGGCATCGGCATGGCCATTTTGATTGCCCGGTTCGGACATGTGGCCCACGATCATTCACATTCCACCGCTGTCGGCAATGCATCCTCGATCACCGGTGACGCCGGATCGGCAAGATGCTTCCCGCGAGATCGTGAGATCGTGATTGCCGTGACCGCATGGTCGAACTACTTTCGAGCTTGGGTCGGGTGCAGGCAAAGCTATCTTTGACAATGACACATTTCGAGTCACGTTGACCGGCACCGGTCTTGTCAGCGTTTGCCAGGGTTTATGCGGGCTGCAATACATCTCATTCGGCTTGAGGATGGCGAGGTCGCCGTGCTAGCTCCCTTCTTGCCACACTCCGACTTGATTTAACCATGAAACATTTCTCAATTTTCCTGAAATGGCGCGTTGCTCCCATCGCACTCGGAGTCGCGTTCACTTTAAGCTTTGACCTGCTCTGGGCGCAGGATATGCCAGCCCACCCGCTGTCCGTCGAAGAGCTCGTGCGCCAGGTGCTGGCCGGCAATCCCGAACTGGAATTCTATCGCGCGGAGATCGCTGCGGCGCGGGCGGGGCGCAAGTCGGCAGCGAGCTGGGAGAATCCCGAAATCTCCGCTGAATTGGGCAGCAAGAAAGTGTGGGATCGCAGCGGGTCGGCCCTGGGCGACGGCTCGGCGTGGTCGGTGGCGCTGGCTCAACCCTTCGAGTGGCCGGGCCGGCTGGCACTCCGCAAGGCCATCGCGAACCAGCAGATCGAAATCGCCGAGTTGGGTCTGCAACAATTCCAGGCGGCCCTGGCGACCCGCGCCCGGTCGCTGGGTTACGCCGTCCTCGCCGCCCGGCAGAAGGCGGACGCCGCGCAGGAAGTGGCCGCGCGTTATCGCGCCCTGCTCGAGGTGGTGGTGCAACGCGAGCCGGCCGGCGTCACGCCCCTGCTGGAACAGCGAATTCTCGAAGCCAGCGCCATCACCTTGAGCCGCCGCGCCACCGACGCCGAACGCGAGGTGCAGGCCGCGTTGCTGGAGTTGAATCAACTCCGCGGCCGGCCGGCGAGCGCGTCGTTGCGCTTGACCGGCACACTTGTCGTGGCCACGAACCTGCCGGCTCTCGATGAACTGCTGGCGGTCGCGGCAACGAACAACTTCGAGGTTCGCACCAAACAGGTCGAGTTGGCCCAGCAGGGCTTTCAGGTCCGGCTGGCGCGCAACGAACGTTATCCCCGCGTGACACTCTCACCGTATTATTCGGAGGAGAAAGCCGCCGACCAGGAGCGCGTCCTCGGGCTGGGACTGAGTTTTCCGCTGCCGCTGTGGAATCGGAACCAGGGTAACATTGAAGCCGCCGGCGCCCGCGAGCAGCAGGCGGACGCGGCGCTGCGCGTGATCCAGCGGGAAGTGGAACGCGCCATTACCGATCACGCGCTGGCCCTGGAAATCAAGCTGGCCGAGATGGCGCGCTGGCGACCCGGCGCAGAGGCGCAATTGCGCGAGGCGGCGGAATTGGCGGACCGGCATTACCGGCTCGGCGCCGTACCGGTGACCACGTACTTGGAAATGCAGACCCAGTATCTCGACGCGCTCGAAGCTTTGCTGGCCACGCGGCGCGAGGCGCTTGATCACCGGCAGCAATTGGAATTGCTGGTGGGCCGGCCTCTGCACTCGGTTTTGGCGCGTTGAGGAGAAGCCATGCTACAGCGCTTGATTGAAGTCTCACTCCGGCAACGCGCCTTCCTGTTGATCGTCGCGGGCGTGTCGGTTTTCATTGGCCTTTGGTCGGCCAACAATTTGCCGATTGACGCCGTGCCCGACATCACCAGTCCGCAGGTGCAGATCAACACGGAAGTGCCCGCGCTCGCGCCGGAGGAAAGCGAAAAGGCCGTGACCATCCCGCTGGAGATGGAAATGGCCGGCATCCAGGGCGTGCAGGAAATGCGGTCGCTCACCAAATTCGGCCTGTCGCAGGTGACGCTGATCTTTGGTGATCGCGCGGACATTTACCGCGCGCGGCAACTGGTGGCCGAGCGATTGCAGACCGCCGCCAGCCGGTTGCCGCCCGGCCTCACGCCGCAACTCGCGCCCATCAGTACGGGCCTGGGCGAGATTTACTACTACACGCTGGCATATCGGCCCGACGCCACGAACCGGCCCGCCGATCGCATCGAGGAATTGCAGGAACTCCGGGAGATCCACGAGTTCATCGTAAAACCGATGCTGCGCACCACGCCGGGCATTGCCGAAATCAACGTCAACGGCGGTTATGAACGGCAACTCGTCATCCAACCTCGTCCCGCGGACCTCGCCCAGGCCGGGCTGACTTTTGCCGACCTCGCGTCCATCGTGGCCGAGAACGTCGAGAACACTGGCGGCGGGGTAATTCACAGTGGCGACGATCAACTGATGGTGCGCACCCTGGCGCGCGTCAGCACCACCGACGAAATCGCCGGGTTGCCCATCAAATTCACCGGCGGCGTGAAGCCCTTGCTGGTGGGCGACGTGGCCGACGTGGGCATTGGTTCGGCGTTCCGCACCGGCGCGGCCACCGAGAACGGCGAGGAAGCCGTGCTCGGGACCGCCATGATGCTGGCCGGCCAGAACAGCCGCACCGTGGCGAAGCGTTTTCAGGAACGCATCGAGGAGATTGCTCCGCGCCTGCCGCCCGGGATCGAAATTCGTACCCAATACGACCGCGCCGATTTGGTGGACGCGACGATCGCCACGGTGCGGAAGAATCTGTTCGAGGGCGCGATTCTCGTGGTGGTGGTGCTCTTTGGCATGTTGGGCAACTGGCGCGCGGCCTTGATCGTGGCAGCGGCCATTCCGTTGTCGTTCCTGTGGGCGCTGACCGGCATGGTGCGGTTGGGCATCTCCGGCAATTTGATGAGCCTTGGCGCGGTGGACTTTGGCCTCATCATTGATGGCGCGGTGGTGATGGTGGAGAACATCGTCCGCCAGCTCGGGGAAAAACAAAAGCACCTGGGCCGCAGGCTCACCGTGGCGGAGCGCGTCCACACCGTCGCCGCCGCGAGCAAGCAGGTCGCCAATCCGATGTTCTTTGGCGTGCTCATCATCACCATCGTCTATATTCCCATCCTCGCGCTTACCGGCATCGAGGGGAAGATGTTCCACCCGATGGCCATCACAGTGATGCTGGCGCTGGGCGGCGCGCTGGTGCTGGCGTTGACGCTGATGCCGGTGCTGTGCTCCTATCTGCTGGGCGGGCACATTCGCGAGGGCGACAACCTCCTCGTGCGCCTGCTCAAGCGGGCCTACGAACCGGCGCTGCGCCTGGTGCTGGCCAAACCCTGGCTCATCGTGGTGAGCACGATCATCTGGACGACGCTCTCGGTGCTGGCCTTTCGGCAACTCGGGGCGGAATTCGTGCCCAAACTCGACGAGGGCTCCCACACCGTCATGGTCTATCGCACCAACAGCATGAACCTGGACGCCTCGCTGGCGATGGAACTGGCCACCGAAAAACTGCTGCTCACGATTCCGGAGGTGGACCGCGTCTTTTGCCGCCTGGGCACCAGCGAGGTCGCCACGGACCCGATGCCACCCAGCCAGAACGACCTTTACATCTTTTACAAACCGCGCGCCGAGTGGCGGAAGGTCAATGGCCGCCGCATCACCAAAGACGACCTCGCCGCCATCATCGAGGAGGAAGTGCAAAAGCAGTTTCCCAAGCAGTCCTTCCTGTTCGCCCAGCCCATCGAGATGCGGTTCAACGAACTGCTCGAAGGCGTCCGTTCCGATCTCTCGGTCAAAATCATCGGGCAGGATTACGACGTAATGGAGGGGCTGGCGGAAAAAGTGAGGGCCATCTTGGAAACCATTCCGGGCCTCGGGGAGGTCGAGTTCGAGGCTCAGGGCCGCGCGCCGGTGCTGGAGATCATTGTCAACCGCGACGCCCTGCGCCAATACAACCTGCACGCCGCCGATGTGAACCGCACCATTGCCACCGCGCTGGCGGGCGAAACGGTCGGCCTGGTCTATGACGGCGACCGGCGACGCGAGATCGTGGTGCGGCTGAAAGGCGAGTTGCGCGATCGGATCGAAGCCATCCGCGCGCTGCCCGTGCGGGTGGGGGAACATGGCCTCGTGCCGCTGGAGAAGGTGGCTGAGATTCGCACGGTGTCGAGCGTGGACCCCATCGTGCGCGAGGAAGGCCATCGCCGCGTGGCACTGATGGTGAACTTGCGCGGGCGCGACGTGGAAGGCTTTGTGAAGGAAGCGCAGCAGAAAATCGCGGCGCAAGTGCCGATGCCCGAAGGCTACACGCTGGAGTTCGGCGGGCAATTCAAGAACCTGCAGGAGGCGCGGCTGCGATTGCTGTTTGTCGTGCCGGTGACCCTGGTGTTGATATTCCTGCTGGTGTTCATGGCGTTTGGGAGCTTGCGGCAGGCGCTGGTGATTTACACCGGGGTGCCGCTGGCGGTGACCGGCGGGGTGTTGACGCTGTGGGCACGGGGGATGCCCTTCAGCATTTCCGCGGCGGTGGGATTCATTGCCTTGAGCGGCGTGGCGGTGCTCAACGGCGTGGTGATGATCAGCTACATCAACGAGTTGCGGGAACAGGGCCGCGCGCTCCGCGACGCCGTGATTCACGGCGCCCTGACGCGGCTGCGGCCGGTGTTGATGACGGCAGCCGTGGCCAGCCTCGGCTTCGTGCCGATGGCCCTGGCTACGGGCATGGGCGCGGAGGTGCAGCGCCCGCTGGCGACAGTCGTAATTGGCGGCATCATCAGCTCCACCTTTTTGACGCTGGTGCTGCTGCCCGTGCTCTACATCTACACAGAGCGCTGGTTCGCACCGCGACTTGATTCGACGGAACCAAAGAGCGATGATTAGCCCTTGGCGAGCCTGCCTACACGGTGAGCATCTACTGGATCTTCCGCGGCAAGGTGAAGCTGGACAAGATGAGTTATTGAGCAGGTTGCGGGGGTAAAGCCGCTGGAGCGCTCTTAATTGAACGCGGATACCTGCGGCCGTTGAGTTGCACGCCGATAAACGTGGACCGCACCAGATAATGATAACTCAGGAACAGGACCGGCGTGGCGACCGCCAGGATCAGCGGATATTTCCAGGTCCAGTGCCCGGGCCAGCGAGCGACCAGGACTTGCAGTCCGACAACCAGCGGCAGGTGGACCAGGTAAATCCAGTAGGACGAGTCGGCGATATAGCGCCACCGCGAACTGGGCAATCGGCGAACGCGGACAAACAACCCCAGAAACCCCAGCACGAACCCCCACATCATGAGCGCATACAGGGCGGAGTACGCCCAACGCAGTCCGGGCACGGGCCGTTCGATCCAGCCCATTTCATGCAGCCAATCCAGCCCCGCGCCAGTTGGGAGCACAAGCAGGACGCCAAGCAGCAGTCCGCCCCGCCAACGGAGCGCGATTTTTTCCAACAGCGACGGCTGACGATGCAACAGCCAACCCACGCCAAACAGAAACCCATACAGCAGCGTCGTCGGCAAATGAGGCAACAAGGATTTCTGGGGAGTGTCCACGCCCCAGGAATCCATGAGCATCAACGTCGGAGCGGTCAGCCCTGCCAGAACCACTGTGCTCCAACCCGAACCGCACAGTGCGGCAAATCCTTTGTCCACCTCACGCAGACAGCGTCGCCTGGTGTCCGGCAGCACCCGCCAGACACGGCGGATCAGCAGCAGCAGCACATAAATCACCGATAGCTGGTGCAGGAACCAAAGGTGCGTCAGATCGAACATCTTGAAGAATTGAAGCTGGGCAAAGAATCCCACCGTCAGCAACCAGGGCGGCGTGTCCGCAAACTCCGGCGGTATGCCCAATCTGGCCAGTTGGCCGCCCACGGCTGCGCCGGTCAGCCACAGCCAGACCAGAATCGGAAATAAGATCAGCCATCCGACCACCAGCGGCACCAAGATACGACTCGCGCGATTCCGAATGAAGCCGCCGGTCCCACGCCGGTGCAGGAGCAGCCGCGCGAAAAATCCGGCGATCAGGAAAAAGATCTCCATGCGGAACGAATGGCAGGCATGACGGAACCAGCCCAGGAACTCGCTGGTGGAGCTGTCCTCAATGGCCCAGTAACGGGCCACGCCCGGCTCGAAGGACTCGGCGGCGTGGAACGCCACGCCCAGTAGCAACGCAAAGGCACGCAGCGCATCCAGCGAGTGATAACGCGTCTCGCCCGGCGCCGATGGAGGCTCTTGCCCGTCCGCGTCCACAGCCTGTCCGGAATTCATGGCCCCGCTGAATGTCTTGGAATGAATCGGGCTTGACCAGACAGTTCTCTCAGTCCAGCCCTGACCCATGCAGCCGCATTTTGGGCTAATTGCGTGCGTTCACCCGCAGCTCAAGGCCTTTCCACATTGTCTTTACAGCCAATCTGTGTTGGCCGGATTTGCTTGAGTTCACTCCGTAAACATCGGCTGGCCATCCGGCCCGAGCGGACCGGGAACGCTGTTGGCGATGGCGGGAACCGTGCGGAGATACGCGTAGATTGCCTTCAGATCATCATCGCTCAAGCTGGCGATGCTGTGCCAGGGCATGGGTGGCAGGATCGGTCTTCCGCTGCCCATGTGCCGGCCGGTGCGCATGGCTTGAATGAACATCTCCTCGGTCCAGATGCCCATGCCGGTGTTCTTGTCGGGCGTGAGATTGGCGGCGTAGCTGACCCCCCAGGGACCGGCCCATGCCGTCATGCCTGCGGTGGCGGCAAACCACGGCGACCCTTCCAGGTTGGGCGGCGGCGGCAGTTCGGTTTCGGCCGGGTGGCCGGCGAGCATCCGCGACCAGTCGGGCTCGGGACCGTTCGCACCCATCTTCAAAGGCGTGTGGCAGGCGTTGCAGTCGCCGTACGTGACGAGATACTTGCCGCGCGCAACGCGGTCGGCTTCATCGTGCCGGGCTGTGGTCGTTGCCGCCCACACCAATCCCGCCAGCGGGACTGCAACGAGAGTTGTCAATGCGATCTTGATTGTCGTTTTCAGGTTCATGGAATTTTCGATGGGCTATTTCAACCTAAAAACGGCGGTTGAAGAAGCTGGTCAAGCGCGGGGAAGGCTGATTTTGTTGGAGCATGTTACTGCCACCGACTTCCATGCCGTCTCACCCTGCGGGTGAGCCATCACCAGACCCCCTTTCCACGTTACTACCCAGCTCTGGCGCGTTGCTGCCGGCGCGCGTTCCGTTGGACCTGCATGGCCAGCGGATTTACGTGGAATGGGATCCCCACGCTCCGGTGACGCCGCTGGGACAGTTGGTCTATTTCAGCCAGTTCCTGGCCACCGCCGGACTGTTTGGAGAGTGGGTGGCCGACTGTCCGCTCCACTACACCAGCCCCAACGCCCCGGAGCGGGCTGATGTGCTGGGCACGATTCTGCTCTCCATTCTGGCGGGCAACCGGCGTTATGCCCACGTGACGGCGCTGCGGGGCGACACCGTCAATCCCCAGGGCTTGGGCATGAGCCGGGTGATGAGCGAGGACGCGGTGCGGCGGGCCTTCCAGGACGAGCCGTCCGCACCCTTGGAACAATGGCAGCAACAACATCTGTTGCGCAGTGTCGAACCGGTGCTCCGGGAAGAATGGATTTGCGATCTGGATGTGACCATCAAGACCGTGTACGGCCGGCAGGAAGGCGGCCAGGTGGGTTACAATCCTCACAAACCCGGACGAGCGGCGCACGCCTATCACACGTTTTTCATCTCCCGGCTGCGGTTGGCGTTGGATGTGGTGGTGGCCCCGGGCAAGGAATTTCACAGCCGGGCGGTGAGCCAAACCTTCTGGCCCTGGTGGGACAAACTGCCGGCCTCCTGCCGGCCCAAGCTGGTGCGGGCCGATTGCGGCTTTGGCAACGAGCATTTCATGCTCGACTGTGAAAGCCACGGCCAGCCGTATCTGTTTCGCCTGCGCCAAAGCCGGGGCGGGCAGCGCCTGATTGAGCGATTGAGCCGCCAGGGGCCGTGGAACGAGTGCGGCCAGGGATGGCAAGGCCGGGAAGATTCCTTGCGCTTGCAGGGCTGGAGCCGATCCCGGCGGGTGATCGTGTTGCGGCGGCGGGTGTCGTCCCCGGCGGTCCCGGAACTGACCGATGGTTTGCAGCAGCCGCAGTTGATGAATGTGGAGGCCGTCGAGCCGTATGAATACACGCTTCTGGGGACCAACACCGATTGGGAGTTGGCGGGCTTGGCGCGGCTGTATCGTGAGCGGGCCGACAGCGAGAACACGATTGACGAACTCAAGCGGCAATGGGGCTGGGGCGGATTTGTGACGAAGGATTTGCTGCGCTGCCAGGTGGCGGCGCGCAACGTGGCGTTGATTTACAACTGGTGGAGTCTGTTTGTGAGGTGCGTGGAGCCGCAGCGTCCGCGGGAAGCGGTGACCAGCCGTCCGTTGATGCTCAGTGCGATCGGGCGGGAGGTGCGCCACGCGGGCCAAACGACGGTGGTGCTGACCAGCACGCATGCGGAAGCCAGCCGGGTGCAGCGACTCTTGACCGAGGTGAGTTTGTTTTTGAGCGGGCTGAGGAATACTGCGGAGCAGTTGAGTCCAGCGCGGTGCTGGGAGCGGATTTGGGAACGGATTTTGACACCCTTCCGCATCCTGGAAGCGGCCAGCCGCACGTGGTTCGGACAATTGGCCCGGTTGCCGGCCTGACCGGGGCCGGATTTCGACCAAAAGTTCCGCCGATCCGGGTCGCAAGTCGCCCCGGACCGCTCCCGTTCTGTCACTTCAACCGCCGTTTTTAGGTTCAATGGATGATGGGGTAAAGTTGAGGTTTGCTCCGTGAACCGCCTCAGGTGCCCTCCCAGGCGGCCATCTCCGCCTCGCGCATCCAGCGTAACAACGAGCGATTCGCCAACGTGACCCGAATGCGTAACGACGGAGACACTCGCGGCCAACGAGCCAGGGACGACAACCGACGCGTGCGCGAATCAGATGCCCAGTTGTCCTTCGCGAGCCGCGTGCCCGTGGCGTGCGACGGCACGTTGGCCTTCACGACGTTGCCGCCGGTTGCGGCCCGATTACGTTCCATCAACGGTGAGATGCGTTGCATGCGTCCACAAGTATCGCGTCCCATCCTTGCGCACAATGGACCGAAAGAACCAATTCACCTGGCCATGACCATGAAACTGGGAGCAACGGTTCTATGCCCGAACAGACGCTGCTGGGATTCCGTCAGAGTGGAACGTTGGAGAATGGAAATCGCGGGAGTTGAACGAAAGGTTGAACCGATTCAGGAACCCGTCGCGAGCAGTGGAGACAAGACTTTCCACACGGTATCCGCGATGAGCTTGTGGCCCTCCGGATTGGGATGAATGCGGTCGGGCAGGTTGAATTCCGCCTTGCCGCCGACGCCTTCGAGCAGGAATGGAATGAGCTTCGCTTGCTTCTCCCTGGCCACCGCCGGGAATACCTCCCGATACTCGCGGGTGTATTCTTCGCCCATGTTCTGCGGCATTTGCATGCCGGCCACGATGACTTGCACTTCTGGATTCTTCTCACGCGCCAGATCAATGATCTTTTCCAGGTTGGCCTTGGTTTCCTTGGGCGTGATGCCGCGCAGGCCGTCGTTCCCGCCGAGTTCCAGCACGAGCACATCCATCTGCCTTCGCAACAACCACGGCATCCGCCGCACGCCCCCGGCGGTGGTGTCGCCGCTCACTCCGGCGTTGACCACTTCGTACGGCAGCTTCTGTTCGTTGATCCGGTCCTGCAATAACCCGGGAAATGCCTCGTTTGGATCCACGCCATGCCCGGCGGCGATGCTGTCACCGAGGACGAAGATGGTTTTGCGCTCGGACTCCGCCGCCAGGACCAGCGTGGCGCTCAACCCGATCAGCATCGCCAGCACAGTGCTCCGTCCCAAGGCAGAGGTTTTTGCCCGGAGGCCAATTTGCGTTAACTTGTGAATGTCGTTTTTCATCCGGCGTCAGTATTCAGTCGTGACCGCCTGCCAGTATGTATAGCATCATCCGCGCGCGAAGAAAGTCCCGGGTGAGGAACGGCGGATGGCTCGCCCTTCCCCCTGAACCCGGTAGTGGGACAGGCATCTTGCCGGTCTGGACGGACAGGGTGGAAGCGCTGTCCCGGTACAAATCAGCGCCGCCGGTTCAGGGGTCCAAAGCGCGAATCGTTCGGGGAATCCTTGCCCCGGTCTTCTCCCGCTGGGAGAGGGGGGAAAGTCGCTCCGGTTCGCGAGAACGCGGAAGTCGGAGCGCGGCTGTCCTCAGCCGCAGCACGCTGGAAATGTCGAGGCCACTGCGGCTGGGTACAGCCACGCTCCGATGCCACAGGTGAGGGTGAGGGTGGAAGGCACCTCCACCATTCAGGTCATTTAGAATCGCAACCAAACAGATGAAACAGGCAGCCCGAATGAACTCAGGCAACATTCTCCAGGTGGAGAAGCTGTCGCGCACGTACACCAGCGGCGGGCACGCGTTGACCGTGCTGGACGACGTGAGCTTCCACCTCGGTCGCCGCGAAACCTGCGCCATCGTCGGCCCGTCTGGTAGTGGCAAGACCACGCTGCTCGGGTTATGCGCCGGACTGGACCTGCCCTCGCGCGGATCGGTCACCATTAACGGTGTGAACCTGAACCAACTCGACGAAGACCAGCGCGCTCAGATGCGCAACGAGCACGTGGGCTTTGTGTTTCAGAATTTCCAGCTCCTGCCCAATCTCACCGCGCTGGAAAACGTGATGATCCCCGTCGAGTTGCGCGGCGACAATCAAGCCGCCGACCGCGCGGTGCAACTGCTCACCCGCGTCGGATTGCGCGACCGGCTCGGCCATTACCCGACGCAACTCAGCGGCGGCGAACAACAGCGCGTGGCGCTGGCCCGCGCCTTTATCAACCGTCCGCACATCCTCTTTGCCGATGAACCCACCGGCAATCTCGACGCCGAAACCGCTGCCACCGTGGTCGAGTTGATCTTTGAGATGAACGACGAACTCGACACCGCGCTCGTGCTCGTGACACACAACCTTGAACTGGCCGCCCGCACCCAACGCGTCTTGCGTCTCAAGGGCGGGCGGGTGGTGAAGGGAATTGCGCCGGTCTGAAATGTCTGTCTCTTCCCACAGACCGCCCCCTTTCCAGGAACCGCTGCGCGGAGCGCGGACAGCCTTGTCTGCGCGAACCTCTGAACCGGAACTCGCGGACAAGGCTGTCCGCGCTCCGGGGTTCATGTCTGCCATGCGCGATTTCACAATCGAGGCAACTCCTCCCGAACCCGGCGGTGGGACAGGCATCTTGCCTGTCTGGGCGGACAGGCTGGAAGCGCTGTCCCACTACCGGATTCATGGGCAGGGGCTTGCTCGAATATCCTTCCATAAATGATCACGCCTCCTTCCCATCCTTCACGTGGGCCGGGGTTGAGCTGGTTCTTCCGCATGGCCTGGCGAGACAGTCGGCGCAGTCGCACCAAGTTGTTGCTTTTTTCGATGTCCATCGTGCTGGGCATCGCCGCGATGGTGGCCATCGGTTCGTTCGGACGAAACCTTGAGCAAGCCGCTGAGGAGCAGACCAAAGCCTTGCTTGGCGCGGACCTGATGGTGCAGTCGCGGGACGAGCTGACCGGCCCGCAAAAGGAGTTCCTCGATTCGCTGGGGGGCGTTTCCTCCGAGCAAATCCTGTTTTCCTCGATGGTGTATTTTCCAAGAACCGAAGGGACGCGCCTGGCGCAGGTGGGCGCGCTGGCGGGCGACTTTCCCTATTATGGCGAGGCGGAAACCAATCCACCCGAAGGCTGGCAACGTTTTCTGCGCGGCGAGGGCGCGGTGGTCGAGGAGACGTTGATGCTGCAATTCGGGGTCGGTGTCGGCGACGAGATCAAGGTCGGCAAACTCACGCTGCCCATCGTCGGAGCGCTGCTGAAAGTGCCGGGTGACAATGAATTCTTTGCCAGCCTCGCGCCGCGCGTTTACCTCCGTATGGACAAACTGGACGCCACCGGCTTGATCGGCGAATCCAGTCTCGCCCGCTATCGTCGTTATTTTGCCTTCGACTCGGATGCCGCGGCGGACGCGGCGATTCGCCGAGTCGAGAGCAAGCGCACCGAGCTGCGCCTGCGCATTGACACGGTCGAGGAGCGCAAGCAGGACCTCGGTGAAGCACTGCAAAATCTCCATCGCTTTCTCAGCCTTGGTGGATTCGTGGCGTTGTTGCTGGGCGCCATTGGCATTGCCAGCGCAATTCAGGTTCACATCCGGCAACGGCTGGACTCGGTCGCCATGCTGCGCTGTCTTGGGGCCACGGCCCGGCAGGCATTCGTGGTTTATTTGATTCAAGGCGCGGTGCTGGGGCTGGCCGGCGCGGTCGCCGGCACGGCCCTGGGCGTGGCGTTGCAGCAAACCCTGCCGCTGATCTTTGCCGATCTGATTCCCGTGGAAGTGAAGTTTTCCGTGGATGCTGTCTCGGTTTTGCGCGCAGCGGCGGCGGGTTTTGGCATCTGCATGTTGTTCGCCCTGCTGCCCCTGCTGCGTGTGCGGACGGTTTCTCCGCTGGCGGTGTTCCGCCGCGACCTGGAACACGCCCCGCTGCGCGACCCGTGGTTGTATGTAGTGTATCTCGCCATCGCGGCGGGTGTGCTGTGGTTCTCCCTCGCGCAAACCAAAGAGTGGAAGCACGGCCTCGGTTTCGCCGGCGGGCTGGCGGGCGCGTTGCTGGTGTTGTTCCTCGTCGCGCGCGGTATCGTCTGGAGCGTGCGGCGGATGAACTGGGCCGGCCTGCCATTCGTCTGGCGGCAGGGTCTGGCCAGCCTGCATCGCCCGAACAATCGCACGCTGCTGCTGATGGTGTCGCTCGGTCTCGGGACGTTTCTCATGCTGACGCTTTATCTCGTGCAATTCTCGCTCGTGCGCGAATTGACGCCCGAGCACCAGACCGACAAACCCAACGCCGTGCTGTTTGACATTCAAGCCGACCAGCAGGAGGGCGTGCTGAGGATCCTCAAGGAACTTGATCTCCCGGTGCTCGACGTTTCACCCGTGGTCACTATGCGGATTCAATCGGTCAAGGGCCGTCCGACGCGCGAACTGTTGCGCGACTTTCGCGGACGCCACTGGGTGCTGCGCCGTGAATATCGCTCCACCTACCGCGCGGAGTTGACCGACGCCGAACGCCTCATCGCCGGCGAGTGGATCAGCAAAGCGTCACCCGACGAGGAGGCCGTCCCGGTTTCCATCGAAGAAAGCATCGTGCGCGACCTGGACCTCGCACTGGGGGATGAAGTCGTTTTCGACGTGCAGGGCATTCCCATCAAGACGCGGCTCGCCAGCGTGCGCAAAGTGGAGTGGCGGCGCGTGCAGGCGAATTTCTTCGTAGTATTCCCGACCGGTGTCCTCGAGGAGGCGCCCGGCTTTTCCATCGTCACCACGTGCGTCCGGGACGGTGAACAATCCGCCGCGATGCAACGGGCCGTCGTGCGCGAATATCCCAACGTCTCGAGCGTGGACTTCACGTTGATTCTGCGCGTCATCGAGAGCATTGTGTCGAAAATCTCCATCGGCATCCGGTTCATTGCGCTGCTGACGGTTTGCACCGGCATCATCCTGCTGGTGACCGCCGTGCTGAACAGCCGGTTTCAGCGACTGCGCGAAGTCGTGTTGCTGCGCACGCTGGGCGCGTCGTCCGCGCAGGTCCTGAGGATTCAGGTGGTCGAATTCCTCCTGCTGGGCCTGCTGGCGAGCCTGACGGGCATTCTGCTGGCGGTTGCCGCGCAATGGTCGCTGACGGCGTTCATGTTCAAGATCGGCTTCGCCGTGCCGTGGACGCATCTGGGATTGGCCATGCTGGTGAACTCCGCCCTGGCGATCAGCGTGGGCCTGTTGGCCAGCCGCGGAGTGTTGAACAAGCCGCCGCTGGAAGTGCTGCGCACGGAGGGATGAAAGGATTCAGCTTCGGTTGCGCTGCAAGGCTCTTGGAGAGCGCGGACTTGTCCACGCGTTGAGCAGGCGACTCGTCGCCGTCAAATGCAAGGTGACGGTGCAGACTCTTGCGCGAACCGCTGAACGCGGCTCGGTTTCAACGACAAGTCGTTGAAGCCACGAAAGCGGTGACAAGTCACGGCACTCCAAAAATTTCGCGACGCCAGGACTCCGCCCGGTCGGATGAGGTTGTCGCAACTTCGCGCTTTCCACCAGCCCCGCTGACGGCGTAGTGTGAAACCTGAATTCGGAGAATGTTATGAAAACACCAAAGCCTGTTCTTAACCGCCGGAATTTCCTCACGGGCGCCGCCACAACGGCTGCCGCGCTCACCGCCCTGCCTCTGGCCGCCGCGGAAGAAACGAAACCCGCAACCACCGGCCTGGTGTTGCCGCCGACCGGCAAAAAGATTTTGCTTTCGTGCAAGCTCGGCATGATCGCCAAGGAGGCGGAGGGCAAGAAGCTGACCATCGCCGAAAGACTGAAGATGGCGGCGGACGCCGGCTTCGATGGCGTGGATTTTGATGAGGCGGGCAATTTCACGCCTCAGCAGGCGCGCGACGCCGTGCGCGAGTCCGGCGTGTTCGTCCACAACGCCATCAACCACGCGCACTGGAGCGAGCGGCTTACCGATCCGAAGGAGGAAGTGCGCGCCAAGGCCCGCGCCAACCTGGAGCATTGTCTGCGCGTCTCGCACGCTGCGGGCGGCAGCGGCGTGTTGATTGTGGTGGGCAAAGGCGAGGATGGCCCGGCGGCGGAGATCGAGGAACGTTGCCGCGCGGAGATGAAAAAGGTACTGCCGCTCGCAGCTTCGCTGGGCCAGCACATTCTGGTCGAGAACGTTTGGAACCAAATGATGTACGAGCACAACCAGGGACCGGACCAGAGCCCCGACCGGTTTGTGAAATTCGTGGACAGTTTCAACAGTCCGTGGGTGGGCATGTATTACGACCTGGGCAACCACTGGAAATACGCCCAGCCCGGCGAATGGATTCGCGCGTTTGGCCACCGCTGCGTGAAGCTTGATGTGAAAGGCTTCAGCCGCGCGAAGAACAAGTTCGTGGACATCACCAGCGAGGAGGACGATCTGCCGTGGGATCAGGTCCGCAAGGCGCTTGAAGATACTGGCTTTGTGGGGTGGGCAACGGCGGAAGTCGGCGGTGGCAACGTGAAACGATTGACAGTCGTGCGCGAACAGATGCAGAAGGCGTTTGGAGTCAATGAGGGTTGAGAAAAGATCGGTATGACAAAGACTCTCCAGGTATCATGCGTGCAGATGCACTGGGCGAAGTCTATTGAGTTCAACTGCCAGCGCACGCTTGAATACATCGGCCGCGCGGCGGCAGCCGGCAGCGACGTGGTGTTGTTTCCAGAGGCCAATCTGACCAGCTACTACTTCCCCTACGTAATAGAACTGGATCAGAAAATCGTGCTGGAGGCCCTGCGAGAAACGTGCGCTGCCGCCCGCAAGCGCAACATTTGGGTGATTGCCGGAACGATACAGAAGACGGCGGATCGCTTTTTGAACTTGGCGCATGTGATCAATCGCCAGGGCGAGATTGCCCACGAATACGCCAAAGTGAATCTGGCTGGACGCGATGAACAACAGTATTGCCGGGGCGGGGACAAGCTGTCGCTGTTCGAGCTTGAAGGCGTGCTCTGTACCCTCGTGATCTGTCGGGACGGGCGGCATCCCGAACTCTATCGCATCCCGGCGATGGCAGGCGCGCAGGTTCTGTTTCATCCGTCATGCAGCTCGGATGAAATTGAGGCGGTCTGCTGGAAACGCACATCCGGCCGGGCGCAACAACCGGTTGGCCCCAACTCGAAGATATTCCACTGTGTGGCCAACACGATTGGCGAATCGCCAGACGGCAGACAGACCTCCAGTGGAGCTTCGTTCATCCGGGAACCCAACGGCCTTCCCTTGACGGAAGCAGGATTCCATCAGGAGGAAATGATCACGGCCTGCCTGGACCTTTCCCGGGCGGACCGTTCCTACATTCTTGACAGCCTGAAGCAGCCGCCCTTCCTGGCGAAACACTGGCAGGCGATGATTGCGGAAATGCAGGCAAGAAAGGATTCGAGACCAAGTTAACCGCGCTCCTTCCCGGTGCAGCAGTTCGGCCAGGAATTCAAAGCCCCTCCCGCAGTCGGTTCAGTCTCTTCGGGATTGCCCGCAGTGGGAAAATGTCCAACCTGTGCTCACAGACGTGACGACTGATATCAAATCCCTCACGCGCGAGGAATTGGCCACCGTATTCAACCGGTGGCGCCAACCTGCTTATCGTGTCGCGCAACTCCTGCAATGGCTTTACCTCCGCCGGGCGACGGAATGGGACGCGATGACCAATCTGCCCAAGACTCTGCGAGACCAGCTAAAGGGCGAGTTTATGTTGCAGCCTTTGGAACTGGTTCGGAAGCAGGGGGCACGGGACACAACGCAGAAATTCCTGTGGCGACTCACGGACCATTCCCTGATCGAAAGCGTCCTGATCCCCGCGAATCCCGCGCTCTACGGCGAAGCGAGCGACCGGCACACGCTTTGTGTTTCCACGCAGGTCGGCTGCGCCTACGGCTGCAAATTCTGCGCGAGCGGATTGAACGGTTGGAAGCGCAATCTCATGCCGCATGAAATCGTCGAGCAGGTTCTGGCGGTGGAACGATGGCATCAGCGCGAAACTGGAAGGGAGAAAAGTGAAGGCCGAAACGCGGACGGCGCTTTGGTGACTGGCGCCGCCGCCGCCCCTGCCCCGCCGCCAGTTCGCCTAATCAACAACCTTGTCATCATGGGCATGGGCGAACCGCTGGCCAATTACGACAACCTGCTGAAGGCGCTGCACATTCTAAACGCGCCGTGGGGCGGCGGCATCGGAGCGCGCAAGATCACGATTTCCACCAGCGGCCTGGCCCCGCAAATCCGCAAGCTTGCCGACGAGCCGGAACAATTTCGCCTGGCCGTTTCCCTGCACGGCGCCACGGACGAAGTGCGCTCGCGTATCATGCCGGTGAACCGCAAATATCCGCTTCGCGAACTGACGGCGGCACTGGAATACTATCGCTCGAAGCGCGACCGGATACTGACATTCGAGTACATCCTGATCGCCGGGGTGAATGATTCGTTGCCGCAAGCCCGCGCGCTCGCGACGTTGGCGCGCCGGTTTCAAGCGAAGGTGAATTTGATTCCCTACAATCAGGTGGAAGGCCTCGCGTGGGATCGGCCCAGCGAAGCAGTTTGCGAGGAATTCCTCGCTGTGCTCGAAAAGCAAAGAGTCATCGCCACGTTGCGCCGCGAAAAGGGGCACGATATAGATGCAGCCTGCGGGCAGTTACGGCTGAAAACAGAACGTGAACTGGCCAGCACGACCTGATAGATTGGCCTCGTGAAACGAGCCTCGCCCAAGCAATCCCTGGCGCTGCGCACCGCTAAAGTACTCGCGCGTCTCACCTCATTGCGCGGGATGAGCGACGACGAAAAGGCGTTGCACGCGCTGGGGCTGGCCGCCACTCCGGAGGAACGATGGAAGCTGGTTCGAAATCATATCCGATTGTTCAACTCTTCACCGCGCTCGAGGCGGAAGGCATAAAGTTCATGCTGGTGGGCATGTCGGCCGCCAACTTGCAGGGCGTGCTGGCAACCACGGTTGATGTGGATGTCTGGATCGGCCTGCCGTCGCGCCAATACATGCGGGTGATCAATCTATGTCACAAACTCGGCGCGGTCTTGCGGAGTCCGAATAAAGTTTTCCTGAGCGATGACACTCCGGTTGATTTCATTTACGAGGTCACCGGCCTTGCCAGTTTCGCGCGTGAGTA
>JAHCLO010000050.1 GCA_026125285.1 Verrucomicrobiia bacterium
TATATCACATTTTGCCGCTAAGTGACTAATGATCATGCCCGAAGGCTCGCAAGTCACGTTGCTCGGGGCCACACAGACCGCCGACGGTTATTTTTGGCGGCAGGTGAGCTACGGCGGGCAGGAGGGCTGGGCCGCCAGCCAGTATTTGATCTTTGCCCCGGACGGCAGATCACCCATACCACCCGCAGCACCAATGAGCCTGCGCCAGTTGTTGGCGGACGGGGCCAGCGTGATTCCTGCAGGTGCATTCGTTACGAGCGATGCGGTTGTGCTCGCAAGCACTGCGAGCGGTGCAACGGAAGAACTGTTCACAGTGCAATTTGAAGTGCGGCCCACGGGCACGAGTTTTTCGTCGCCCACGCACAACAGCCGATGGGTGCGAGGCGGCAGTGAAGCGCAGGCCACAATAAGCGGCTTGTCCAATCAGGGCTATCACTGGCGGGCGCGAGTTTTGAATGGAAATGGCGTGGCCAGCCCGTGGGTGGCGTTCAGCGGCAACGCAACCGATTTCGTGGTCAATGCGACTAGGCGGCCTTCGGCGCAGTTTAACTGGAGCCCGCCGCAGGTGTTTACGGACGATCCGGTCCAGTTTACGGCGGAGGCGGCCAGCCAACCAAGCTTTACGTTCCTCTGGGATTTCGGCGGCGGTCAGACGGCCACCGGGCCAACAGCAACGCGGTCGTTCGCTCAAGCCGGATCAGCGAGCGTGACGTTGACGGTCACCGACGCTCAGAACAACCAGTCGATACACACGGAGACGATTGCGATGGTGTCGAAGGAGTTGGTGGAGCGGATCAATCTACTGACACAACTGACTTCGACTTCGCTGGATCAGCTTCTGGCTAAGGCACAGGCGGTGGCTTGGGCGGCGGATGAATTCAAGACCGGCGTTGACACAGCCGCCAGCAAAGTCTGGCTCAGCGCCGTGTTTGAGGCGATGGGCGCCGGGATGAGCTTTCTTGATTACACAAAGTTGGTCGAGTTGACACTGGGAGAGGAGTTCATTGTTGATGCGTGGAGCGATCTGGTGGCCGAAGCTTCAGAATCGGTGCTCGAAAAGTCCGCCAGAGGCGAGCTTTATTGGAGCATCTACATCCCGGTCCTCCAATTCAGAATCAACGAAAAGAAGACCTCGATCGAGCAACTTCGCCAGCAGGCTATCACCGCGGTCAGCGCGCTCACTCCCACGCAGGCCGAACGGCTTGCCCGCAACCTTGAAGCACGGCTCTCCGGGAATACCGCACTGGCTGCGGCTTACGAAATCAAGTCATTACTGCCCGTCACCCTCGAGGAGGAAAAATCGGCGCTTGGCCCGGTGGAACTAACCGCCAACTTTGCCCTTACCGGGGCAATCACTTCCCTGACGGGAGGTGCGGGGCTTATTGGAGCCACGCCGTCCATGTTGCTCACGGTTTCTTCTTCCGCCGCCCTGGCAAAGGGGGCGCTCGACAAAATGATCATCCTCTCCGAGCAGTCCGCTGATGCGCAGATGTTCACCTGGAGTGTGGACGTCCTTGGTCAAGCGAGTTTCTTCGCCATCGAAATGATTGCCAACACGGAGAGTGGTTTGACCGCCGTGCGCGACAGCCAGACACCGTCCACGCCCGCTGGATCAATGACGGTAGAGCACTTCACCCAAGGGCGGGTGGAACAGTTCTGGTACGGGCCACGATGGGTCGCGGAAACGGCTTATGCGGGAATCACGGTGCGCAATACCGGGTCGAGCGCGGCCAAGTATCGCCTGGAAGCGGTTTATCCGGTCACGTTGACAGTTTCAAAAATCTACGGCCTCATTCCGCTCAATTATGAGTTCACCATCATGCGATTTGAAGACCAGATTCAGTTGAATCCGGGTGAAGTGCGCACTTTCCACATGGACTACCTGCCGGACCAGGTGCTGGGGCTGAAACAGCCAATCAATTACACACTGACTGCGCGGACAGCGGATGGATCGTACCTAATCGCCGGGGCATCAGTGCCGTTTGGTACCACTTTCCTTGATGAGAATGGAAACGTGATTGACCAGAGCCAGCTTCAGGACGTGCTGCTGGCTGGGTCGCTGGCTCAATCCACAATCGTCCAATTCCCGGGATCGAACTTTTGCAGCCTGAATGTGACTCTCAAGAATCCACTCCCTACGCCGCTGCTCCTCCAAGTGCTGCAGCCGCTGCCGACTGGAACTATAGTCATCGAACCCACCGCAACATTTACCGGTAACAACCAGTTGTCATGGGACGTGGACTTGCTGCCGAACGAATCCCGACTGCTGCGGGTCGTGCTCGAACAACCAGTTCCGGTGTCTCCAACGCCTCTGGCCAATACCACGTTCTCGGTTTACGATTCTTTGATCGGGACCTGTACGCAGTTACAGGCAGCTCCGACGGTGATTCAAGTCACAGAGACGCCACCTCCACAACTCGGAGCTTTTGGCTTTGCTGACGGCGGATTTGACATGGGTTTGTGGACGTTCGTGCCAGGGGTCTATCGTTTGGATGCGACGACCAATTTCGACGGCTGGGCGCCGGTGATAACGACGACGAATGTCGCAGGATCGTTTCAGATCAAGGATTTGACGGCTCCGACTCATTCGATGCGCTTCTATCGCGCCGGGCGGGTATCTCAGTAACCACGGAAAGTTCCTCGTTTTTCCGCCGGATTCCCTTGTCGGCGATGGCCTCCGCGGTGCGCGGGACGTGTGGAGTGGGGGGTGATCCAAGTGAGGCTGCGTTCAGCAAACCTTGCGACACGCATGACAAAATTCTTCCGACTCAAAGTAAACGTTGAGGGATTGCTGTCGGCTGCGGGTGGGTTGTTGTGTTTGTTCTCGCTCACGGCCTTTCTGGGCCGACTGTGGTGGGGCTTTGATCTGACGACCCATTTCCGCGTCCAGTACTTTACGGGATTGTTGCTGCTCGCGACGGGCTTTGCCCTCAAGAGGAAGTTTATCGTCGCGGGTGTATTCAGTGGCTTTGCGAGCCTAAACGGCGCGGTGGTTATACCGTACTGCTACGCCGGAAGGGCATCCGTCCCTGCCGTCAGCCAGACCTTGCGCGTGATGCTGGTGAATGTGCATACCGAGAATCGCCGTGCGGACCTCGTCGAGCACGCTATCCGCACTCACGACCCGGACCTGGTGGTGTTGCTGGAGGTAAATCATGAGTGGATGAGCCGGTTGAGCGGGGTGCTCGCCCGGTACCCGTTCGTGCGCCAGGAAATACGCGAGGACAATTTTGGCATCGCTCTCTTGAGCCGACTGCCGCTGGAGAAATCCGAAATTGTGGAACTCGGTGGTAAGCGGTGATTTAGCGACCTCCTATCTCAGCGGGAAGGCTGTGATAGGCTGAGGGGTTTTGCGCGGGGCCGATGGGGTCAGGCGGCTTGGCGGAGGGACTGCTGGCGCGCCTTCTTCCAATTCAGCGGCGTCAGTTGACTCAGGTCGTCCTGGTTGGTCATCCGGGGCAGCCGCTCCAGCATTTCCTTCAGATACTCATATGGGTTGACCCCGTGCATCCGGCAGTTCTGCACCAGCGTGAACACCGTCGCGTTGCGCGTCCCGGCCTCGTCCGACCCGAAGCACAACCAGTTCTTCTTGCCCACCGCCGTCGGACGAATCGCATTCTCGACCAAATTATTGTCCGCTTCCACCTCGCCATGCTCGCGGAAGCGTTCCAACACCGGCCATTGGTTCAGCGCATAGCTGATCGCCTGGCCCAGCGGGCTTTTGGGCAGATAACGCGGTCGCAGTTTTTCCAGCGCGCGTTTCAGTCGCGCCACCACCATCCGGCTGTGCGAGGCGCGCCGCGCCTCCCGCGCTCCGGGACCAGCCCGGCTCTCCCGCAACTCAGCCTCCCACCCATATAAGATTCCGATCTGATTCAAGATCCAGCCGGCCACGCCGGGCGCCTGCTCCCGGGCTTCCCAAAAGCCTCTTCGGGCGTGCGCCCAGCAGCCGAAGAGGGCCACGTCTTTCTTGTCTTTGGCGAACGCGGGATACGCGCTGTAGCCGTCGCACTGGAGCTTGCCCTTGAAGTCGTTTCCCAGCAGCGAGTCCAGACACGCCGCCGCCCGGCTCGGATGCCATTCATAGACCACGCACTGGCCCGGCACCAAGGCCGTCCACAGATAACCTTGCGCACATTGGCCCGGCGTTTCCGGCTCGCGATAGCGCACCGGCGTCTCGTCCACCTGCACATACGGACTGTGTTGCAGTTCCCGCTGGAGGCCGACGACGATGGCCTCCAACAGCACGACGCACTGGCCGACCCAGAGCCCCATTTGCTGGCGGGCGATGAACACGCCCTGCCGCTGCCAGAAGATCGTTTGCAGCCGGTAGAAGGGAAGGGGGTCGGCGTATTTGCTCACCAGCAAGTGCGCCAGCAAACCCGGCGCGGCCAGGCAGCGATCCGAGACGCGCACCGGCGCGGACGCCACCACCGGCGGCCGCGAGCGATCATCGGCGCGCACGTATTTGGGCCGGACCGTCTCGCGCCAGAAAAACTTGGCGGGCTGAAAATCCAACTGCCGGCTGACTTCCTCATCAATCCGCTGCCACTGTTCGGGCTCGGCTTTGACCACGTCGGGCTCGATCACTTCGCGCACCACCTCGAGGTTCTCCGGCGTGATGACGCGTTGTGAAGCTTTGCGCTCGCGGCGCGGCGCCGCCATGGCCGGGAGTGATTTTTGCGGCGCGGGTGCGACGGCCTGCTGCGTCAGTCCGGCGAGGAGCAGTTGCAGTTGGGCCGCGTCCAGTTGCTCGCTCTTGCTGCCGAAGAGGCGCCGGGCCAGCGCGGCGAACTTCTGGCGCCACCCGGTGAGCTCGCGGCGGGATTCCTCCAGGGACTGTTGCAGGGACGCGTTCTGTGCTTGCAGCAAAGTGACCTGCTGCTGGAGCAGGTAAAGTTGAGTTTGCAGCGCGGCGACGTCCATCTGCTTGGAAAGTCAGACTCACATGCGCCGTGACTGTTCAAAACTCTTCTCAAAAATTTTCGCGGTGGCAAAACGGTTCAGGCCGCGGCCTCATACCACGCGCGCCGCGCGGCGTTTTTGAGTTCGACGCCGTCGAGCAACAACTGCAGGGCCTGTGGGGCGAGTTTGATTTTTGCGCCCGGCTCGCCCGCGCTTTGCGGCCAGGCAAACGTTCCCTCCTCAAGCCGCTTGGGCAGCACGATCACACCCGTGCCGTCAAAATAGAGAATCTTGATCCGGTTGCGCCGGCGGTTGCCGAAGACAAAGAGCGCGCCGCTTTTGGGGTCCTCGCCGAGTTGTTGTTGCGCGGCATTCCAGAGGCCGTTGAAACTCATCCGCAGGTCGCACGGCGCGGTGGCGACGAACACCTTGAGCTGCGCGTGGAAGCTCAACATGGGCGGGCGGCGTTGAGGTGCTGGAGCAGTTGCGCCGCCAGGGCGATCTGACTGGCTGACTCGATCCGCAGCCGGGCCTGGCCGCCCAACTCGACGATCAATGCGTCGGCGTTTGTGGGCGCGGTGAGTTCGACCTGCACGAAGGCGGGCGTTGGCTTGAGTTTGGCGCGCTGATGGCGCCAGACCCGTGAGAGAGGCGCGCTCTTTTCGTCTTTGATTGTTCGGAGTCTTCTCTCACGGGTCCAGCCGCAGAAGGTGGTGTAGTGGAGTCCGTGCCGGCGGGCGAACGCGGCGGCGGAAAGGCCGCTGCGGTCGAACTCCGCCAGCAGTTGAGCGCGCCTGGCGGCAGTGGTGCGCGCGGCGCGCGCGGGACGATTGGAGGTTCTCATTGCCCCGGTTTAACACGCCGCACCAACGCTCAACAGTGGGTCGCTAAATCACCGCTTACACTCGGTGAAACCGGAGTGCCCAGCGTGACGGCGGAATTCCGTTTTGCCGACCGAACCATCCGAATCCTCGGGACGCATCCCCTCCCGCCTGCGAACCGTGAGCAATCACGAATGCGCAATCAACAACTTGAAATCATTGCGGAATTCGTTAAAGACCGAGACGGTTCGGTCATCGTCCTCGGGGATTTGAATACGACCCCATGGTCGCCTCATTTCCAGAAATTGCTTCGCGATAGCGGGCTGACGGACAGCGCACGTGGCTTTGGTTGGCAAACCACCTGGCCCGCGAGTTTTTTTTCCACTCCGGATCGCCATTGACCACGCCCTGCTCTCAGAGGACTTGCAGGTGGTTTCCCGATCCGTTGGCCCAAAGGTCGGCTCGGATCATCTGCCTTTGGTGCTGGACATTGGAGTGGAGTGATCCAATTCCCCGCTTGGCACACCAGCGCCGTGATGAGCACATTCCAAGACATGGTAGGGCGCGTCAATCCGTGCGCGCCGCAATCGGCACAGCGCTTTCCCAACGGCGCGCACGGAGTGACGCGCCCTACCCATACCCCGCAGGGGCAACGCAGCTTCCTTGTCGCGGTACAAGTCGTCGCGTCGTTCCTTCCCTTACCGCACTTCCACCACCACCAGCCCGAGATCAATGTATTGCCCGCCGCCGGTCTGGCGGCAGTGAACGGCAATGACATTCCGACCGGGCTTCAACGCCGCGTTGCCGGCTTCGTTCAAGGGGAAGGCATCATAACCGGTCACGTAGCCGCTTGCCCGCAGCGCCAGCGTGCCGTTGAGGTAAATCTCCACGTCCTCGTCGTGATGCAGCCAGAGTTGAAGATTCGCCAGCTTGTCGGCGGGCAACTCGACCTCGCGCCGCAGCCAGATGTCGCGCGTGTTCCACACCGTGCCGATGACCGCGCCGGGTGTGCCGCGCGTGCCAAAACCGCTTTGGCCTTGCTTCCAGGATGAGTCATCGAATGTAGACCTCACCCAATCGTCCGCGGGTTTCTCCGTCGTGTAACGCCAGGTTGCAGGCGATTGATCCGCCGCCGGCACCACCATGGTCACTTTCGGCAGCTTTGGAATCGGCGCCCAGTTGGCGGCTTTCGTTTTGTCGCGACCGGCCCATTTCTGCCACACCGCCTTGTCGTAAAGCAGTTCCGCGAACACCGCGCCCACCACGGGCCGCGCGGTGAAGCCGACCTTCCGCGCGGTCTTGGTCTCATACCAATCCGTCATCGGCGAGCGATCCGGCGTTTCGTTCAGGAACTTGTAAACCGGATCAATCAACGCCTCAAAGTCCGCGCGGGTCCGCGTGAGCGTCGCCGTCCAGGTGATCCAATCGAGCTTGGTGTAATCTCTCCGATTGTCGAGGGGCAGACCGTACTTATTTTGGACCTGCTTGTAGAACTGCATTTCTTTGCGCGCGACTTCGGCGGGGAACAGGTTCAAGCCCAGGATACGATCCCAGATGAGATTGTATTTCTGACTCCACGTGCCGGGACGATCAAACGCCAGCCGGAAATGATCGCCGTCATCGGCTTCCTTCACCCAACGCTGGGCGAACTCGCGCGCGAGCTTCCAATACTCCGCCGCCTTCGCCTTATCGCCGCGCAAGTCGCAAAGCTTGGCGAATGAACCGAGGCCCATGATGGCCTTCGCACTCAGATTCACGTTGTGCGCGAGGTGGCCAGCGAAGTCGTCCGTGCAAAGCTGGTTCTCCGGATCAAAACCCTTGGCCTTGAGATATTCGGCCCATTGTTCGAGTTGCTTCCACCAGAGGCCGGCGAAATCCGCGTTGCCCTCCATCTCGGCCACGGCGGCCATGAGAATGAGCAGGTTGCCGCTCTCCTCGACGGGCATCTGGTTTTCCTCCGTGCGCTCGCCGCCGCCATAGACCTGGCCGTTGGCGTGGGGATACGTGCCGAGATCGTGCGGCGCGAAGGGAAACTTCCAGCGCTCGCTCGCCGCGTAATTCATGAACGGCACGAGGAACGACTTGGCCAGTGTGGGCCCGAACAGCAGGAACTGCGGCGCCATGGGATAAAACACGTCGCTCGTGCCGATGCAGCCGTTGGAATGGTTTTCCTTGCTGAACTGAAGCGGCTGGCCGTTGGCGTCGGCGACGAACTTGCCCGCGGCGAAACACTGGCGATACGCCAGCGCGCCAATCTTGGCGTACTTCTCCCCGCCCGCCTTGCGCAAGTCAGCCATGAACTCGGCGTCGAAGGCTTCGCAGCGTTTCTTCAGCGATTCATATTCGGCAGCGGAAGCCTTGAGCAAATCGGCAGCTTCCCAGCCGTTGCGCCGCCAATACGGACGCAGGTGCTTCTTCATGTACTGAATCGAGAAGATATCGTCGTAGGCGAGCATCAGCCAGCGGGAGACGGGGCGCGGCCCAAGATCGAAGGAGTCTGAAATCGCAGAAACCTCAATCTCGCTGGCGCTGAGCGGAGTCGAGATAGGCGATGGCGCCGCAGCCTTGCCGACAACCCCGGCCATAGTTCCATCCCGAACAGGGCCAACGCTCGTCCGTGTGCTGTCTGGCGCAGCGAGATACAGGTAGCCCCAATCAATGCGGATATCATCGCCCCGTTTGCCAAGCACAGATTGCTCTATCGAGCCAAGGTTCCCAACTCGTAGTCCCTGCACACTTTCTTGGGAAGCCACCACTTCTTGCCTGGGCTCATTGACTGCGAGTTCTCCATTGGCTGCGAAACCGAACTGAACTTCGTGTCCCTTTCCATCTAAAACCACAAACTCGTAACTCATGTAAGTTACCGGCCGCGCCAGCACCTCCAAATCATCCGGCAACGCCGGCGTCATGAACGTGAGCGTCAGCCGCACGCCTTCGCCCTCGAACGTGTAAATCGTCCGCGTCGGCAGCACTTCGAGATTCGTTTGCGGCAGCGCGGGCACGACGGCGGGTTCTTTGCCCATCAGGCGAAACGGCTTGCCGTCAATCCGCACCAAGCTCGTGAGCCGATGCGGCTTGCCGGTCCAGTGCGTGGTGTCCACGTCCGTGAGTTTGTCGCCCTGCGACCATACGCTGAAGTACGGGTCGTGCGCCACGAGCGGCACGGCGGGCGGGCGGAGTGGGGGGAGGTGTTGTTCCGCAGCCGCAAGGCAGTTGAGGTTCAAAGAATTCAACGCGATGCCCAAGAGCACCGCCGAAGCTGCGTTGGTCCATTTTTGCATAATCACATTGGTGGTTGAGATCATTGGCGTGTGGAAACGAAATTTGCCCGTGTTTCGACAGCGGTGTGACTCGTCGCGAACACTTAGACTCACCCCAGAGCCTGCGGACGCATCCAGTACTGCGACAAAAAGGTCTTGATACATCCTCCGGGGCGCGGGTAGGGCGCGTCACTCCGTGCGCGCCGCAACCTACACCTCGCTTCCCCAACAGCGCGCACGGGCTGACGCGCCCTACCACGCTGCGCCGTTTGTTTGTCGCAGTAAAAAGCTCGGTGAAAGAACTGTTCTATCAATACCTTCCCGGCTATCGGCAAACAAGGAAGACTTGGCTCAAAAGCGAAGAATTCACCGGCCATTTCTTGGAAGCGCGCACCCAATTATTGTTGCTCCAACGCGCTCAATTTGGAGCCAGAACAAGCCGGTCAAAGTGGAGCGGGTTCGCGGAGGTAGCCGCTCTGCGTCAAAATCTCCCGCCAGCGCGCGGCGGTTCGGTCCAGGGCCGCGCGCGGTGTGCTTTGGCCGCGAATCGCCTTGATCAATTCGTTGTCCAGATAATCGGACAATTCCTGGGAAGGCGAAATGCGGAGACGAGTTTGCGTGCCGGCGAATCCCTCGCGCAGGGGTGTCAGGTAGAAGACCTTTTGCTGACATTCGGGATCGGAGTAGGTCGAGAGGCGGGGCGAACCAATGCCGTAGTCCAGCAACAGCCGCTTGGTGTTCGTCTGGTTGACGAAGAACTTGATCCACTGATAAGCCGCGTCGAGGTCCCGACAGGCCGGATTCACTCCCAGTGACCAGGAACTGAGTTGCGGTTGTCCGCCCGGAATGACCGCCGCGCCAATCCTGCCCGCGATCTTGCATCGGTTCGTGTCCGTCAACTGCGACCAGATCAGGCTGGGCCAGGCCAGGTACATCGCCCCGCGGCCTTGCAGGAAAAGTCCATCAGCTTCCCGAACCCCACGAGCCTCGGATCGTGGCGGCGCGTACCGATACATCTCGACAAACAATGTGAGGCTTTCCTCACCGGCATCGGAATTGAGTACTGGACGCAGGTGCGCGTCCACCAACCGCCCGCCCAAGCCATGCAGAATTCCAGACCAGAGGGTGTAGGTCTGTTCCTGGCCCATGAGGATGTTGCCGTAGAGCGATTCGGAATTCAGAAACTTCGCGATCTCCACATACTCGGGCCAGGTCTGCGGCGGACGCAGCGGCCGGCCGGTGAGTTGCTGGAACTCCGCCGAGCGAGCCTCAAACACATCCGTCCGGTACAACAGCGTGGTGACGTCGCAGGCGATGGGCAGGCCGTAAATGCGACCGTTCCACTGGCCGCAATTGCTCCGCACTGTGGGAATGAAATCATGAAAGTCCGGGGCGATCTGTGCCACGACGTCGTCCAGCGGGCGCAAATGCGGCAGAATCTCGCCTTCCCATTGATACGCCACCTGGAAGACGTCGTAATTTCCACCGCCGGTGAGCAGGTCCGTCAGGCTCTTTTCCCGCAGACTGAAGAAGTTCGCACTGACGATCCGGACGTGAATCCCGGTTTGCTGCTCAAATTCCGTGGCCAGGCGGCGGGCGGCTTCCTCGTAAACGCCGGGCATGTGAAAGGAGGTGATCGTCCGGCCCGTTGGCATGGCTTTGCGACTGCAGCCCGCCAGGAGAACCGCCAGGCAGCCGATGATGGGAGTCCCCCAGCGCAAGAAACTTTCCACTATGGCCATGCATGCCGGGCGGCGGCGAGGTTCAGGGGGAGAAGGTTCCGCAACCCGTGGCGCGCGTTCGTCCCCTGAACCGTAGCAGCCGACGTGAGTCGGCTCTAACTTCGTCCTCGAGTTCAGATGGAGCGGACTCACGTCCGCTGCTATAGGCTCAGGGAGAGTTGCCTCGATTGTGAAATTCCGCATTGCAGCCATGAACTCCGGAGCGCGGACAGCCTTGTCCGCGAGTTCCGGTACCGAGGTTCGCGCGGACAAGGCTGTCCGCGCTCCGAGCAGCGGTTCATGGATAGTGCGACCCAGTATGTTCATTGTGACATGAATCATCGCGAACGGACCAGATGTTCGGAAAGTGCCTTGGCGACCGCGCCGCCCCGGGTATGCACCTGAAGTTTGGTGTAAATGTTTCGCAAATGATTGTCCACGGTGTGATAACTGAGGTCCAACCGGTCGGCGATCTCCTTCTTCACCAGACCCTGAACCATCAATTCGAGGACCTCGCGCTCGCGCTCCGAAAGGCCGTAATCATGCGCTGGGCGCGCCGCCTGCGAGGCGAACTTCTCCAGCACCAACCGCGCGATGCGGGGATTGATGGGCGCTCCGCCTTGCAGCACCTCGTGAATGGCCCCGGCGATTGCCTCTTCATCGTCGGTTTTCAAGAGATAGCCCGACGCGCCGGCGCAAATCGCGTTGAAGACTTTTTCCTGATCGTCAAACACGGTGAGCATGATGACGTGCGTGGCCGGGGACAGGGCTTTGAGATGCGGGATGCCCTCAATGCCATTCATGCCAGGCAGTCCCACGTCCAGCAGGATCACATCCGGCAGTGGCGTCGAGCGTAACGCTTCAAGCGCCTCCTCGCACGAGGCGAAAGCGCAAGGACATTGCATGGTCGGGGCGCGGTTGAGGACGCGTGCGAGCACCCGGCGGGAATCGGCATGATCTTCGATCAGCCAGACCACCGCCTTGGCGCCTGTAGTGCCGGTTCGCATAGCGCCATTGTTCTCCCGCTGCCCTCGGGGATCAAGTCTGCGGATGGTCCCCGTGCGCCACGGCGTCCACCATTGTGGTGCGGCGATTGGGAGCGTCGGAGGCGAAGCCCAATCGCACGAGCGGCAGCGGTTCGCGCGCCTGGCCGACCGAAGGAGAACGCTGCTACTACCCCCGTTTCGGAAACAGGGCGACGACGAGCAAACTTCAATTTCCAGATCGGAGTGATACTGGCGTTAACCGGCAGTCGCGAGCAGTGTGGCCGGGAGTGAGCACAGAAAAGCCACCCCGCGGACTGATCCGCAGGGTGGCTGAGACCAAAGCGGGTCAATTACTTCCGACGACGTGCGACGACCAGAACAGCCAGTCCGGCCACCCCCAACAGCGCGACGGTACTCGGCTCGGGAACGGCGATCTGACTAAAGTTCAGGTTGTCAATTCCATGACGGCCGTTGGAACCGTAAGTTTCGGAAGTGCGAGTGAACGTGAGCAGGTAGCTTTCGCCGAAATCGCCGGTGAAATCCGGAGTTAGGGTAAAGACTTGACCATTGACGAACGTCACAGATTCATCCCAGACAATCGAGGAACTGGAAACCGCCGTGAGGGTGAGACTCCATTCGGTTGTGCCCGCAGTTTCGGCGGTGTGGCCAAAATCGAACGAATTGAGCACCAACGCAAAATCCGGATCGGCGCTAAAGCCAATGGTGTGGGTGCCGAAGTCAAGCTGGCCAATTCTAGGAATGTCTCCCTCGTTGTCCCAAGCTCCTCCACCAATGGACTGGTTTTCGAGGTCCGTGAAGAAGCCGGAGGTGTGGATGTCCCAATTGGCATCCCAAGTCAGCCCGATGTTCGGCGTGGCCCCGCCGAGGGAAACCACATACCCGTTCCCGTCGGCGGTCGCGTGGGAGCCATAATTTCCCGGGACGGTGGTGTTGCTCCCACCCAGTTGCCCAAAGCCGAGTTCGGTTGCCTGGCCAGCGGTCATGCCACCCAGCAACATTCCCAACGTGATGATAAAACGATGCAATTTCATTTGTGATTCCCAATCTGTTTTTGGCCCCAAGACACGTCAGGCACCCCCGAGGTCTCCGTGACCAGTTAATGCTGTTTTAGCGACAACGAGTTCATTGTCCGCCGGTTTCCGCTGATGACAAGTCTTTTTTCCTTGTTTAGTGCATCGGCACATTGAATTGCCACATCCAACTGCCACCACTCCAATCCGCGTGAGCCGCCCGTCAAGAATGGAGGTATCCACTTTAGGAGCCTTCGGCAGCCCTTGGCGAAATCGCGAGCAATGCTGGCTCCTCACTTCGTCTCCGGCCAAGGACGGAGTTTTTTTAACGGGCTATTGGGGGCAAATGGCGCGGCCATTGGGGTGAGCAGTCCTTCACATTATCTGCGTTTCCGTTCGCCTGCTTTCTTCACCGCGCCCCATGCAGCAGGTGGTTCAGATAGCGCGGGGAGGTCGCCATGCGCCATCGCTGCGCGTTCCGGCTCACCGGAGTTGTTTGCGTTCCGATCACGGCAGGTTTGCGGTAAGCACCAAAGCGGTGCCTTGGCCGGGTTGGCTGCGGATTTCAAATTCTGCTCCCATTTTCACCGCCCGGGCGCGCAGATTTCTGAGTCCGTTCCCGGCGGTGACTTTAGCCGGCTCGAAGCCGGTGCCGTTATCCTGAAGCGTGAGCCGCCACTGCTTGCCCGATTCTTCAATCTGAACAACCACGGCGGTGGCCTGGGCGTGACGGGCAACGTTGGTGAGGGCTTCCTTGAAGAACAGAAACAGATGCTGGCGGAAATCAAACGGCAGTTTGCGCGTGAGCGCCGCGCCCTCGCACTGGAGGCGGTATTCCACGCCGCGCAAAATCGTCGCGGCAAAATCCTTGGTCCGCAACACCAAGTCCTGCACGGTGTCGAAAGTGGGATTGATCAGCCAGATGATGTCGCGAATCGCATTGGAGGTTTGATTGGCGATCCGGTGGATTTCCTCCACGTCCTGTCGTTCCTCGGTGCCGAGCTTGCCGTGCTTGGCCAACATCCGGCTCAACAGCGTGATGCTCCACAAGCTGGAGCCGATGTCGTCGTGCAGGTCGCCGGCGATGCGCACCCGCAGCCGCTCCAATTCGCGGCGGCGTGCCTGACGCAGGCGATACAGACTGGTGAGAATGACCGCCATGGTCGCCAGCACCATCAGTCGAAACCAGATGCTTTCCCACCAAAAGGGCAGGATGGTGACGGCCACGCTCTCTCCGGTTTCGTTCCAAACGCCGTCGTTGTTGCAGGCCACGACCCGGAACACGTAGTCGCCGGGCGGCACTTTGGGGTAACGGGCCGCGCGGCTCGTGCTCGCCTCGCTCCAGTCGCGGTCGAAGTTCTCCAACTGATACCGGAAGTTGACCTTGCCTGGCGCCGTCAGGCTCAACGCGGTGAATTCAAAGCGCAAACTGTCCTTCCCCGGCGGGACGCGTACGCCGTCCGCAAAGGGCACGTTCACGTTCTCGACCAGCACGGATTCCAGCACGACCGGGGGCGGGAGTTGATTCCAAGGTTGTCCGGCGCGATCCACGAGCACGACGCCGCGGGTGGTGGCAAACCAGACCGTCCCGCGATCGTCCGCCCAGTTCTGAAATTGCACTTGGGGCAGGCATTGCAGGCCCGGCAAACCATCCTCCCGTCCGTATTGCACAACGGTCACCAACGGCGTTCGGCCCTCGGCATGAGCCACCAGTTGCTCCTTGCGCGCGCGAAAGATGCGATTGACCGAGCCGACCCAAAAGTTTCCCTCTTGATCGCTGTGCAACTGAAGAACCGCCTCTTCCGGCAGGCCGCTGCTGCTCGTGAAGGCCGCCGTCCGTCCCCTGGCGATCCGGGCCAGGCCTCTCGCCGTGCCCACCCACAAGGACCCATCCGAGTCGGCATGCAGGATGCGAATGTGCGCGCTGGGCAAACCTGCCGTTTCGTCGAACGCGGTGAAGCGGCCTTCCTCAAATTGAAACAGCCCGTCCCCGGTGGTGCCAATCCAGAGCCGCCCGTGTGCGTCCCGCTCCAACGCGCAGGCGTAGTTGCCGAAGAAGCCCCAAGGTGTGTTGAAACGAGTCACCACGCCCTCTTTGAAATAATTCAACCCGCCATTGCGAGTGCCGATCCAAACCCCGCCATCTTCCTCGGCGCGCAGCACCTCGATGGCACTGTCCGACAAGCCGTCTCGTTCGCTGAACTGTTTCAGTTGGCCATCCCTCCACTGGAACAATCCGTCGCGCAACGTGCCGATCCAGATGCCTCCCGTCTTGGCGGGTTGCACCGTTTGCACCACCACGCCGTTGGGCAGCGGCAAGGTTTCCATCCGCACAAAACTGCCGGCCGCGTGGCGGTAAACTGTCTTGTCCGCTGCCAGCAACCGCAATTCACCATCCGGCATTTCAAAAAGGCATGGAGGCCAAGCTGCCGTTGACACAGGTGGCAGGGGATAAAGGCGCAATTGACGGCGCTTGAGACGTTGCACCCCGTCGCCGGCGGTGCCGACCCATAAATTGCCTTCGCGGTCCTCGCACAGCGCGGTCACCGCGAGTTGCGCCTGCCAGACGCGTTCCGGGAGCATTGATTCTTGCCGATTGTCCAGACGCAGAATCTCTCCCTGGCCGGTGCCAAACCAAATCTCGCCATCCCTGCGTTCGACCAAGTCAGGCACGGACTGCGGCCAAACACTTGCAGTTTGAGCCGAGGCCACTCCGTCAATGGCTGGCCTTTGAAACAACCCCGCGTCTCCCCCCATCCATAGCCGACCTTCTCGATCCGTGCGCAGGAAACGGACCTGGCGATAAGCGTCCGCAGGCCAGGCCGTTTGAACCGTCGTTAGGAGGTCCCGGTGAAAAAGGCTCAAACCCTTTTCCGTCGCGAACAACAGCGGTTCCCCGCCCGGCTGGCAGATGGCGTTCACGCGATCATCCGGCAATCCGTCCGTGATGTAAAAGGTGGTGAACCCCCCCGTCAGCCGCCGGTTCAATCCTGAGTCCGTTCCCACCCACAGTGCGCCCGCCTGATCCTCGCCTAGGCACAGAACGGTGTCTGAGGCGAGACCATCGGCACTTGTCCATGTAGTAAACTGACCCTTCTCATACCTGGCCAGGCCGCCTCCCTCCGTTCCCACCCACAACGCACCGCGCGTGTCCTCAAAGAGACACAGGATTCGATTACTTCTCAAACCAAGGCTGTCGCCGGTGCGAAACGTGGTGAACCGGACGCCGTCGAAACGGGCGAGTCCGTTCGCCGTGCCCAACCAAAGGTAACCGTCCCTGGTCTGTACGATGCAACTGACGGAGTTGTGCGGCAATCCCCCGTCGGTCTGCCAGGCGTCCAGAATCCAGTCCGCACTTGGCGTCGGAGGTTGTGCTCCCGACACCGGCCACGCGACGAACGGCAGGACGCCGAGCAGGATTCCCAGCCCGACAGCGCGGCGACCAAACGAACGACGAACCAAGCGATCGAGCATGGTTGTTATTACGCGCGGCCAGCGCGGCCAAAGACAAGGCGAAACTGGGTCGAATCCGCTGTCAAATTCTTGCCTTTTTGTGATTGCACTCAACCGGCGAACAGGACGAGTGTAGCCTTGGTCTGGAGGACAGGATGAGTGCCATAGGAAATGAACGGGAAGCGTCACCGGTCAGGATCGCGAGAAACTGGCCAGTCGAAAGCGGGCGCGACAGGGGGAGCTTTCCACGAGGTCTCGAAGTGCTGGTCAAGAAAGCGTCGGTTGACGTCGCATTTCGCGAGTGGTTGTTTGCGCAACGTGGTGGTGCGGCAGCGGCCATTGGCTTGGAACTGGATCCCGCTGAAGCCGCAATGTTGAGTGCCATCCCCCACGATCAGCTTGCCCAGATCATCACTCATTCCACCGTTCCGCTACCGCACCGGCGGGTGTTTTTGGGCCAGGTTGCCGCCGCCATGCTCGCGGCGCTGGGCGTTGGCTTCGCGGGGTGCAAACCGGCAAAATCCAGAGGGATCCAGCCTGACCGCCCTGACCGCCGAATGGAGCGGCAGGAGGCGACGCGGGCATCCGTTACTGAGTGGAATCACAGGAGGATTAATTCATGAGCGCGCCAGACAACGAGCGGGAAGCCGTGCGAACCACCATCGTGGGCGGTCGCCCACCTGGAAGCGGTCGGAGCAACGTGACGGTGCCGCGCGGGATTGAAGTATTGGTGAAGAAAGCCGCAGTGGACCCGGAGTTCCGCGAACGGCTGATTGAGCAACGCGGCGGCGCGGCGTCAGACATCGGACTGGAACTCGATCCCGCCGAAAACGCCATGTTGAGCGTCATCCCAAGCGAGCAACTTGCGCAGATTATCGGCCAGACCACCGTGCCGCTGGAACAACGGCGGGTGTTCCTGGGCCGGATCGCGGCGGCGATGCTGGCAGTGCTCGGCGCTAGTTTGGCGGGATGTCAACGAACCAAAGGCATTCAACCAGATTACCCAGCGACGGAGGGCATCCGGCCCGACAGACCGGCGGGAAGCCAGACGAATCCACCGTCGGCGGTGGTGCCGCCACCCGACACGGCAGGCATTCGACCTGAGCGGCCTTCTAACGATCCGCCGGCTCAACCTGCGACGCCCGGCGACCGGCCCCAACAACCAACCAACGAGGTGAGAGTCATCACATTGGGCATCCAGCCCGATCGCGTGAGAAGGTCCAACTTCCCGTGAGCTTTGCCCCATGCCCTCCGACCTCACCCTGATCAACCTCAACATGCTCTTCATGCGCTATGGGGAGCAGATTGAGCGCGAGCGCCACGTTCCGCTGGGCTGTCTCTATCTGACTGCGGCGTTGGAGGACGCGGGCTTCAAGGTGGATTTCCGCGATTACCAGTTGTGCGAGTCCGGCGACCCCTTCGATGTCGAGACCTTCCTCTCGTTCGTCGCGAATCCCGCGCCCGTCATCGGTCTTTCCTGCATGGCAAATCTGCTGCCGTTCACGCTGCTGGCGGCGAAGGCACTCAAGGAGCGTTATCCTGACCGCAAGATCGTGCTCGGCGGAGTCGGCACGAAGGCGGTCGAAGACAAAGTGCTGAGCCGGTTTCCGTGGATTGACGTGATCGCGCGCGGTGAGGGCGAGGAAACCGGACCCGAACTCCTGCGTGCGCTCGCCGGCGGCAAGCTTGCAGCCGTCCATGGCATGAGTTACCGCCACAACGGTTCTACGGCGCACAATCCGGATCGCCCTCGGATCAGGAACCTCGATGGCATTCGCTTTCCCGCGTTCAAAAAGACCGATCTCTCGCGCTATCAGGGCTACGGCATGATGACGAGCCGGGGATGCCCTTATCCCTGCACCTTTTGCTCCGTCGTGCCCGTGTGGAACTACGAAAGCTATTCGCGCAGCCCGGAGAACATCGTGGAGGAGATGGCGCTGCTGCATCACGAAGCGGGTGTGGACTTGTTTCTCTTTCAAGACGAGTTTTTCGTGTCAGGCAAGAAACGCGTCCTCGCGTTCTGCCGCGCCTTGGAGCGGGCGAACCTGGATGTCGAGTGGAAAGCCTTCGGCCGCGTCAACTTGACGGACGAGGAAATGATGCGAGCCATGGCAGATGCCGGCTGTCTTGAATTGCGCTTCGGTATCGAATCCGGTTCGGACCGTGTGCTCAAAATGATCAGGAAGGGATTCACAGCGGCCGAATCTATGGACCTGATCCCGAAAGCCGTCCGCATTTTTCCGCGAGTGGATGCTTTCTATGTCTGGGGCTTCCCGTTCGAGACACTGGAGGATTTCAACCAGTCGCTCTTTCAGATGGTCGCCCTCCGAATGATGGGCGCACGAATTCTGCCCAGCCTGCTTTCGTTCCTGCCGCAGACACAGATTTACGAGCAATGGGGAAGAAACGGGCAGCTCGAGTTCTGCCCCCACCTTCTCCCCGAATTCGTGTTGACGGGCCATGAGATCGTTCGTGGCAGCCACGTCGAATTGCCCGAGCCACACCGCCGGTATTTCGAGTTGATCACGGCGAACCCGGACATCTTCCCCGGTTTTTTTCACTTTGATCTGGCCGGGAACGTGTTACCGAAACTGGAATTGCTGCAGCGGTTTGGATTTTACCTCCGGCCTGAGTTGGTGGCCGAGGCCAATGCCGAGAGCTGCGGCGCTCATTCACCGCATCTGAGTTGAGCCATTCACTGCCGTTTGATGGTGAGAATTTCCCTGACAGCCCGGTTCTCACAGTTTATACGTTGATGCGGTTGCCGATTTGTCCGGTGGTGTAATGGTAGCACAAGGGTCTTTGGAGCCCTTTGTCATGGTTCGAATCCATGCCGGACAGCCACGGCGACGTTGAGTAGTCGGGTTGACGATTCCCGCGTCGCATCATACAACGACGCCCTCGCTGTGGATGTCGTGAATCCTGGGGCAAACCGAAACCATTGCTGAACCCAATAGAAAATCATGAATCCACCCGTTACTCCCACCGCATCAACCTCGCCCCGCCTCGGTCTGGCCGTTGCCAGCCTGGTGCTCGGCATCCTTGCCCTGCTTTCGAGTGTCATCGTCATCGGTGCCGTGTTTGGCTTGGTCGGCCTGATCCTCGGCATCGCGCATTTCCTGCGTCGCCAGGGACGCAATGGCATGGCTTGGACCGGAGTGATCCTGTCCGTGCTGGGCATCGTGGCGAGCATCGCGCTGGCGGCGGCCTATGTGCCGCTGGCAAAGAAGTTGATGGAAGAACTGCGCAGCGGCGATTGGGGACCGGATCGCACCGAATTCGCCGAATGGCAGGGAGTTCTCGCCCCGGATTTCTCCGTCACCACCCTGGACGGTCAAAGGATTCAACTCAGCGAATTGAAGGGCAAACGCGTGGTGCTGGATTTCTGGGCCACGTGGTGTCCGCCGTGCGTCATGGAAATTCCGCATTTCATCAAACTGCGCGCCGAAAACCCGGCGGACGAACTGGTCCTCGTGGGCATCAGTTCCGAGGACGAGAACACGCTCAAATCGTTCGTGAAGAAGAAGGGCATCAATTATCCCATCGCTTCGGCGGACGATCTGCCCGCGCCGTACAGTGACGTGACTTCCATACCGACCACGTTCTTCATTGACCGCAACGGCGTCATTCAAAACGTGCTGATTGGCTACCATGATTTCGACGCCTTGAAGTCGCAGGCGTTGGCGGAAGACTTCGAGGGCGAAGTCCTGACCACGCCGCGCCCCGTGGAGGCGATACCCGCGGAGGATGAGCCGGAACGTTGAAGTAGAAAATTCACCCGCCAGACAAAACGCGATCAGAATGGCGGCTCGTTCAGGTCTGTAGCAGCGAACGTGAGTTCGTTCTGACTTCTCCCCGGATTCAGATGGAGCGGAATCACGTCCGCTGCTACGCGGTTCAGCTAGAGAATTCTCCCAGATGGAGTCTCGCGCACTGAACCCATGAACTGGCGAACTGTGAGTGCCGCGCGAAAAGCGGCGCTGAAGCCGCACGCACTCCAGACGCTCCGCGACATTTTCAGCGGCAACGAACCGCGCGCAGCGTCTGGAGTGCGGCTGATTTATCGCCGCTTTGGGCACCGGGGTTCAGGGGGAGATTCGACCTCCGAGAACGGACGCGCCTCGGGGACTTGAACCGTAGCGGCGTCTCGGTAGAGCGCCGCATCCTGGCCGGTATTGGAATGGCGGCGCTCTGCCGAGCCGCCGCTACGTCAAGATGCATGGAAAGATTTCTCCCCAATGGAATTTTGCGCACTGAACCCAGGAACTGACGAAGCGTGAGTGCCGCGCGATTAGCGGCGCTGAAGCCGCACGCACTCCAGACGCTTCGCGACGTTTTAGCGTCAACCAACCTCGCGAAGCGTTTGAAAATCGGCGCTCCGCCAAAACTAGAATCGCTGCCGTATTCATCCGGGGCGCGCTGGTCTGTGACTGGCCTTCGGGGGCGAGTACCGTAAGCCGGTGACACACCGGTGCTCCAGACAATTGGGCATTCGTGCGGAGGGCGATAGGTTCGAGGCCGAATTCCGCCAAAGCGCAGTTCGCGGCAATTCTCATTCCTGACAGGGGCGTGGCGGTGCGCAAAGCGTCCGCTGCAACGGGTGGGGCGTGGCTACGGACGAGCCGGCTCGCGAGTACGCTCGCCCCACCGGTGGCCAACCGAGTATCGCGTCTGGGTGCTGGACATTCCGGCGAACGTGGCGCAAGCTGCCCTCGTCAGCCCTGGGGGCTGCATTGTGAGTTGCCAACATGGACCAGCCACCGCCGATTTTGGAAACGCCGCCGCCGCCCGCCGCCGGAGAGCCAACCATGTCGCTGCCGGCCCGACTGATGAATGTCTTCGCCGTTCCGGGCGATGTTTTTGAAGAGGTCAAATCCACCCGCCGCTCCATGGGGAACTGGCTTGTGCCGGCATTGATTGGCTGTGTGGTGGGCATTGTTTCGGTGGTCATCGTGTTGAGCCAGCCGGCCATCCAGCAACAACTCCGCGAAAAGCAGGAACAGGCGATGGAGAAGAAGTTCGAGGAGTTGATCCAGGCGGGCAAGCTGACGCGCGAGCAGGCGGATCAACAAATGGCGGCGGTGGGAAAGTTTTTTGGAGGCGCGTTCCAGAAGGTGATGGGCTCGGTGGGCGTGGTGTTCTACAGCTTTGCGCGCGTTTTTTTCTGGGCGTTGGTGTTGTGGTTGGTGGCGCGCTGGTTGTTGCAGGCCCGGATCGGGTATATGAAGGCGGCTGAGGTGTCCGGTCTGGCCGGGATGATCGGAGTGCTGGGGGCCATTGTGGCGTTGTTGCTGCGGGTGAATTTCAGTAATCCCGCCGCGTCCCCCAGCCTGGCGCTCACCGTGGGCGAGTTCGATGAGAAGAACATCACCCACATGCTGCTCGCCATGGTGAATTTGTTTGATGTATGGCAGGTGGGAGTGATGGCCTCGGGATTGGCGCGGTTGGCCGGCGTGCCGTTTATCCGCGCAGCGCTGCCGCTGATCGTCTTCTGGCTGGTGCTGTCCGTGGGGCTGGGTGCTTTTTCCGCCATCGCGATCCGGTTTGCGGGTTAGCCCCCGCCCCGCAGGGAGTCGGGGTGGCGCGAGGAAACTTCCGCGAAACAATCTCAGGGCTGTCGTGTCTTAATGTAAGGATAGATCAAATGGCAAATCCAAAGAAGCGCCGTAAAATTATCGTTTTCACCGTCATCGGCCTGATGCTGGCCGGGTTAACCCTCATGGCCGTGTTTCGGAAACGCGAAGTCGTGATCACGGTGCAGGCCGAGAAAGTGGCGCGCCGCAACCTCACCGAAATCGTCGTCGCCAATGGCCGCATTCAACCCGTCTTGCAGGTCAAGATCAGCCCCGAAGTCAGCGGCGAAATCATCGCCTTGCCCGTCAAGGAGGGACAGCCCGTGCAAAAGGGCGATTTGATTTTGAAGATCAAACCCGATTTTTACACCGCCAATCGCAACCAGGCCCAGGCTGCCTACAATTCCTCGCTCGCCAGCCAGGCGGTGGCGCAGGCCAACCTCGAACGCGCCGAAGCCGAGTTGAAGCGCCACGAGGAGATGTTTCGCAATCGGCTGATTTCGGAATCCGTCTTCACCGAAGCGCGCACGACTTGCGAAGTGGCCCGCGCGCAAGCCACGAGCGCGAAGCATCAGGTCGAAATGTCCAGCGCCTCGCTCGCCCGCGCGGAGGAGGAACTGGCCAAGACCACCATTGTCTCGCCGCTCACCGGCACCATCAGCAAGCTCAACTCCCAGGTGGGTGAACGCGTCGTGGGCACCGCCACGATGGCCGGCACGGAAGTCATGATCATTGCCGACCTGAACGAGATGGAGGCGCGGGTGGACATTGGCGAGAGCGACGTGGTGTTGATTGCACCGGGCCAGAAAGCGCGCTTGGAGGTGGATGCGTTCAAGGATCGCAAGTTTACTGGCTTGGTTACGGAAATTGCCAATTCCTCGAAAGGCGCGGGCTATGGTGGCGGGCAGAGTCAGGAAGCCACCAAGTTCGAGGTGAAAATCCGCATTAACGAAAAGGAACCGTTCCGTCCCGGCATGTCCGTGAGCACGGAAATTGAAACCCGTTACCGCACCAATGTCCTCACCGTGCCCTTCGCCAGCGTCACCGCGCGGCTGCCCAAGGAAAAGGCAAAACCCAAACCCGACGCAACTTCCCAGGACACGAACTCCGCGGCCGGGAACGGCCCAACTGACACTGCGTCCACCAACACTGCCCGGGCAGATAAAAAGTCGAAGGAGTCTCCGCAGACCGTGGAGGTGGTTTTCGTCATGGATGGGGATCACGCGAAAATGGTGCCGGTCAAGATCGGTATTAGCGACGACAGTTATTGGGAAATCACCGACGGCCTTACGGAGGGACAAGAAGTGGTGTCCGGCGGTTACAAGGCCATCAGTCGCGAACTCGAGGACGGCAAACGGATTCGCAAGGGCACACCGGAAAAAGACGACCGGAAGCAAAAGCAGTGAGCCGGGACGAAGCCCGAGACGTGAACGCCGAATTCCGAAGGATGAACGAATTCCGAAATCCGATTCCGCAAGCATGTAGCGTTTGTCACCCGGAGCAACCTAGTACTACGACCAGCATATTGCGCAACGTGGTAGGGCGCGTTACTCCGTGCGCGCCGCAACTTGCGTATCGCTTTCCCAATGGCGCGCACGGAGTGACGCGCCCTACCTGCACCCCGCAGGATGCAGCGGGACTTTTTTGTCGCGGGACCAGGGCATTGGCCAGTACGACCCATGGGATGTGGCGATACTACACCGCGCGACCAAGCCGCAACCGCAGGAGCGCGGACAGCTTTGTCCGCGCGTTCCGGTGCGACCAGTTCCAACTCGCGGACAAAGCTGTCCGCGCTCCGCGCACGCCGTCGCGGCTCGCGACCTTACCCGGTGATGCTGTTAGATCGAAGAGCCTCGCCGCCGGGCAGGACTTGGGCCTCGCCCTGCGAACCAGATTTCTACTTTCGAATTTCGCTGCATGAGCCTCATCCGCCTCCAAAACATTTCGCGCCGTTACCAGATGGGGTCGGAAACCATCCACGCGCTGCGCGACGTCTCGCTCGAAATCCAGCGCGGCGAATACGTGGCCATCATGGGCCCGTCCGGCTCTGGCAAATCCACGCTGATGAACGTCGTCGGTTGCCTCGACACGGCCACTTCCGGCCGTTACGAACTCAACGGCACGGACGTGAGCGACATGAATGACAATGACCTCGCTGAAGTCCGCAATCGGGAGATTGGGTTTGTCTTCCAGACCTTCAATCTGCTGCCGCGCTCCAACGCGCTGCACAACGTCGAGCTGCCGCTCATCTACGCCGGCGCGCCGGCCGCCGAACGCCGCCAGACGGCCTTGGAATCCTTGGCTCAAGTCGGACTGGCCGACCGCGTGCATCACAAACCCAACGAACTTTCCGGGGGACAGCGCCAGCGCGTGGCGGTGGCCCGCGCGCTGGTGAACAAACCCTCCATTCTCCTGGCCGATGAACCCACCGGGAATTTGGATTCCAAGACCGGCACGGAAATCATGGCCTTGTTCGAGGAACTCGCACGCAAAGGTCATACCATCATCGTGGTGACACACGAGGAGGATGTCGCCCGGCACGCGCGGCGCATCATTCGCATCCGCGACGGACTGATCGCGAGTGACGAACAAGTGGCCCAGCGCCTTGAACCGACAACCACCGCCACGGGTTTGACCGCGTGAAAACGGTATTGGATTCAGCCCAGCCCATGCCCGTAGCCGCCGACGTGGATAGGCGGACGCGCACATGCCAGATTAGGTCCGCCTCCTCACGTCGGCGGCTACGGCTCAAGAGGCCGCTGGTTTTTGCAAATGGGTCGTTGGAGTTTTCCTTGAACCGTGGGTGGTGCCCGCGTGCAAGCCGAGGCGGCACTGAAGCCGCCCGCACTCCAGACGCTTCGCGCCGATCTGTCCCCGTGGCGACGTGTGCCGGCGGCCGTAGCGCAGATTTTCAATCTGCCGTATCGCGGATTTGCTATCCGCGGACCTGCGCCAAGGCCGGCGGCTGTGGGCGATTGACCGGGCTGCCGAATGCAATTCGGCGATACAGCAGACTACAAGTCTGCGCTACTTCGGTTGCGACTTTGCCGCGCTGTGACTATGAAGTGCGAAGGCGTAAGGCTGGTTTTTCAGCCAGCGCACGCGCCGACTGGACAATCGGCGGTAACAACAGGCGGTTCAGGGGCGAACCCACTTTGCACCGCGACACCGTGCCATGAACTTCCTCACTGAAATTCGCGAAGGCTTTGGCATTTCGTGGGACGCCATTCGCGCGAACAAGATGCGCTCGGTACTTACCACGCTGGGCATCGTCATCGGCATTGTCACGGTCACATTGATGGGCACGGCGATTGAAGGGTTGAACCGCGCTTTCCTGCGCAGCATTTCGACGCTGGGGGCCGATGTGTTTTACGTGCAGCGTTTCAACTGGATCAATCGCACCGAGGGCGAATGGCTCAAGATGCAGAAACGCCGGCCCATCCGCCTGGCCGATGCCGAAGCCCTGGCCCGGCAATTGACGCTCGCGGCGGCGGTCGCGCCCAGCGCCGACGCCGTGCTGCCGGTGAAATACCGCAACCGCAGCGCCAGCACCGTATATGTCGTCGGCACCACCGAGGAGTTTCCCAACGCTGGCGGCATTGGAGTTCAGGAAGGTCGCTTTCTCTCCGCCGCTGACGCCGCGGGCGGTCGTCCGGTCTGTGTTATCGGTATTGATGTAGCCACCAATCTATTTCACAACGCCTCGCCCTTGGGGCACCGCATCAAGATCGGCCCGCAGCCCTTCGAGGTCATCGGCGTGCTGGAAAAACAAGGTTCATTCCTGGGCGTGTTCAGCCTGGACAATCGAGTGATCATCCCGCTCCAGCAGTTCATCACGTCGTTTCGCTACGATCCTGATCTGCAAATCCAGGTCAAGGCGCGCGACCTCGTGCAACTCGAGGAAGCGCGCGAAGAATTGCGCCACGTCATGCGCCGCGTCCGTCGGCTGTCGCCCAATCAGACCGATGACTTTGCCATCAACCAGCAAGACCAATTCGTGGAGATGTTCAACAAAGTGGCGGGCACGATTGCCGGCATCGGCCTGTTCATCACCGGATTATCGCTGTTCGTCGGGGGGATCGGCATCATGAACATCATGTTCGTCTCCGTGGCCGAGCGGACGCGCGAGATCGGCATCCGCAAAGCCATTGGGGCGAAGCGCCGCACAATTCTCCTGCAATTCCTGACTGAAGCTGGCTGCATTTGTGTGCTGGGCGGATGTATCGCGCTGGCCATCGCGTGGCCGTTGACGCTCGTCATGCAGCGGTTCTTGCCAGCCACGATGTCGCTGAAAATTGCCGGCCTCGCGCTGGCGGTGTCGCTGGTCACAGGATTGGTGTCCGGCTTCCTGCCCGCGTGGCGCGCGGCGCGCATGAACCCGGTGGATGCGTTGCGGAGTGAATGATGAAAGCACGCGGCTCAACCCTGTTTCTGGCCGAAGCCCGCGAAAGCTTCGCCATGGCGATGAACGCGCTGGCGGCGCACAAACTGCGTTCTGCGCTCACGTTGCTGGGCGTGTTGATCGGCGTGTTCTCGATCATTGTTGTGATGACCGCGATGCGCGTGTTGAAACGCAACATCGAGACGGAGATGAGCCAGTTGGGCAGCCACACGTTTGCGATTCAGAAGTGGCCCGCGGTGCAGTTCGGCGGCCCCAAGGACTGGGAAAAATACTGGCGGCGCAAGAACATCTCCCTCGCGCACGGCCAGCAGGTGGTGCAGAAAGCCACGCTGGCCGGTGCCGTGGGCCTCGAAGGCAATTTCTGGGGCGGCCAGGTGGAAACGCGGTTTCAAAAGACCGCGCCGGACGTGCGCATGCTGGGGGAAACGCCCGGCAGCTTTCCCGCGCGCAACTGGACGGTCGCCGAGGGCCGCGGTTTGATGGAAACCGACGTGGAAAACGCCCGTGACGTCTGCGTGTTGGGTGCGACGCTGGCCAAGACGGTGTTTCCATTTGGCTCGGCCGTCGGCGAACGCCTCAAGCTCAACGGCATCAACTACACCGTGGTGGGCGTACTCGAACCCAAGGGGGCCTCACTCGGCGGCGAGCAGGACAACTTCGCCATTGTGCCCATCACCACCGCCTTGGACCGGTTTGGCCGCTGGTGGGCAAGCCTGACCATTCTGGTGCAAGCGCGCGACGCGGCCAGCTTCGAGGATTGCATGGAAGAAGTGCGCGGCATCCTGCGCGTGGCGCGCAAAGTGCCGCCGGGCGCGGAGGACGATTTCGAATTATTTTCCAACGACTCACTGATCGAGCAGTTCAACACTTTTACGATCGCGGTGCGGATTGGCGTGGTGGTGGTCAGTTCGATTGCGTTGCTGGCGGCGGGCATCGGCATCATGAACATCATGCTGGTCTCAGTCACGGAGCGGACGCGCGAAATCGGCATCCGCCGCGCCATCGGTGCCAAGAAACGCAACATCATGACGCAATTCATCATGGAAGCGGTGGTGTTGTGCGAAGTGGGCGGCGTGATTGGTGTGGTGCTCGGCATCCTCGGCGGCAATGCCACCGCGGTCTTCTTTAAAGTTCCCCCGGCCATTCCGTTTGATTGGATTGTCCTGGGCTTGGTGATCTGCTCCATCGTGGGCATCGTGTTCGGTACCTATCCGGCCTACAAGGCGGCGAATCTGGACCCGATTGAGTCGTTGCGATACGAGTGATGCCAAGCATCCGCCGGATTGGTTGAATTCATTCCGCGGGAATGTCCCGGTTTTACGCTTGTCGGCGCGGCTGGCTTCCGTCATAAAGCTGCGCATGAACCACCCGCAAACATCGCGACCGGACTGCGCGTTGGCCACGCTTGAGCCGATGGTCCCGGCACGGGGGGACCATTAACCCAACACCCAAGAAAGGAAAACGAATCATGTCATTCACTGCGACCAAGGATTTGATGCTGCCCGCCACCGTCACCGGCTCCTGGCCGCGCCCGCGTTGGTATAACATGAACCTGTGGGGCCGCCCGCTCGACACCGCCATGATGGACCCATGGTATCGCGAGCAGTTTTCGGACGCGCACGCGGTGGTGGTTTCCGACCAGGCCCGCGCCGGATTGGACATTCTCACGACCGGCGATTACCACCTGGACGAGGATGTGGCGGGCCGTTCCTGGCATCATTACATGCTCCAGCGCTGGAAAGGTTTCGAGCATGAGGAATTGCAGACTGAGAAGACGCGGTCACCGCTGCTCTCGTATCCGGTCGGCACCATGCTGGATTCAATCTACAAGACGTGGCGCTGGCCGCGCGTGACCGGCAAGGTGGAGCACGATCCGAAGAATCCGCTTGAATACGCCAAAATCTGGCGCGTCGCACAACAGGCCGCGGCTGCCGCGGGCCGGCCCGTCAAATTCGGGACCTGCTCCGCTCAAGTGCTGGCGTTCTTCCTCGACAGCCATACCCCCAACTATGATCTGGACGACAAGAAGCAATTGATCTGGGACATGGCCGAGGCGATGAACAAGGAGTTGCGCCAACTCGCTGCGTCGGGCTGCAAGGTGATTCAGGTGGAGGAGCCGACCTTGCATTTTATGGCCCGTTACAATCCCGAGATGAAGGAGTTTATCAATTTTCTTGTGGACGCGTTCAACCGCGAAGTTGAGGGCTTGGACGACGTCGAAGTCTGGATTCACACCTGCTGGGGCAACCCGAACATGCAAAAAGTGTTCAGCGACGAATCCTATGCGAATTCGATGGAGATTTATCTCGAACGCCTCAAAGGCGACGTGTGGACCATTGAAGCCACGGAGAACAACTTCAAGGAACTTCCGCTGTTCGACGCATACAAGAACCGGCTCAAAAAGAAGATTGCCGTGGGCGTCATCAGCCATCGCACCTTGCAGGCGGATTTCCCGAATGTCATCGCCGACCGGATTCGCCGCTGCCTCAAGCACATTCCCGCCGACAAGCTGGTGCTCTCGACGGATTGCGGCTTTGGCCGGCAGGGCTTCAACCGTCACCTGGCGTTCTACAAGACCGTGGGGATTCCCATGGCGCGGAACCTCATCCTCAAGGAACTGGGGCTGCGGGAACGTTACGTGCCGGCGGCGGACGAGAAGCTCGCGTGGGATCAATTGCCCGACAACGAACCGCACACCCATCTCAAACCGCTGCGGTAACGCTGGCCGGGAGTGATTTCAGGCGCGTCTCTGTTCCGGTCCTCCCGCGTACCCTTCGCTCGTAGCCGCCGACGTGAGGAGGCGGACAACGTTGCAGCTCAGGCGAATCCGCCTCCTCACGTCAGCGGCTACGGTTCAAGTGGGCAAAGCGCGAATCTGGATTCGGCGAAGTCTCTACCAGAGCGTGGCCTTCCACGCCGGCGCTCCGATTTATTGCCGCGGTGACCGTCGTAGGCTGGGTGTGAGAGCCATGCTTTCAATTTGCCCCGACCTTCGCCATATTGTCTCCAATGGCTGAATCACCGCCCAACTCTAAGCGTGCTCTGCTTCCGCGCCTGGCGGGCTTTGTCCTGATCAGTGCGGTGCTCGTTGCTTGTGTGTCTGGCGCGCAACGGAAAGCGGCCGTTGCGAACTCGGAGAATCAGAGTCAGGCATCGGCCGCAATTCCCGCCAATCCGTCCAACCAACGCAAGGCGCTGGTGCTGGGGTCGGCCAATCGCCTGCCCGGCCAGGGGATGAATCATCCTGAAGGCGCGAAGGTGAATTTTCTGAAACTCGTGGGCAATCCTGCCAACGATCCGAAGAAAGGCTGGACCTGCGATTTGACGTGGGACCTCATGCAACGTCTGGGGATGAATCCAACCAACACACCGCTGGAGGAATTGTTCGACTACATCGGGCGGCATCAGTTGGGTTATCGCATCGTGATCAACAACGGCGCGGGCGGATACGCGATGCGATTCTGGAGCCGTGCGCTGGATAACGGCATGATGCCTTTCGCGCCACAGGGCAACAACACGGCGGGGTTTCGCTTCGACGCCACGCCCGGTTTGCACGCGGCGATCAGTGTGGCGGGCGGGAGTCGGGTAAATACCTCGTCCTACGGGCCGGCCGTGGAATTGATTGACGCCCTGCCGGTGTGGGCATCGCACTCGAACTTCGAGGACGCCGCGCAGAGCTGGGCCAATCAGGCCGCCGCCGCCAAGTTTGCGAAGATTCTCGACGCGCATCCCCATTACAACATCTGGGACGCCCGGCAACACCTGCGCCAGGCGGCGAGTTTCTGGGAGAAAGGCTGGAATGAAACCAACGGCTTTGGCCGGGTGAATGAAAGTGCAGTCGTCGCCAAACTGCGGCCAGGCCCGCCGTTGGAATTTCGCGCGGTGAAATCCCGCAATCGGCGGCAGGTCCATTTTACGTGGCGGAACTTCCTGCAGTCCGATTTCGCCGCCACGGTGATCGCGCGCGATGATGGCCGGATTCTCTATGAAGGCACCGGCACGAACTTCACCTGGTCGAGCGACGTGGACGGCGACGCCACGTTCCGTTACTGGTCGAAGAATCGCGCCGGCGACACGTCGCGGATGGAGTCCTTTCAGACGCGGACAATCACCGGGTTGAACTTCAGGTTGAACCAAACCTGTCTCGTGATTGGGGCGCCGCCCAAGGAGGACGGCATCAATTCCGTGCTCTTTAGCCGCTTTGAACGGCTCGCGACGAATTGGGTTTGCGATATGGTGTACCGGCGCGGCAATCCGGTTTATGACCGATTCACCAATTTTTCCACCGGGCCATTGGTCGCCGTGCTGCCGGATGTCGGGGCGATGGTGGATTACGCCATCAGCAACCATTACCGCATGATCCTGGCCCCGTTGACCCGCTCGGAAACCAACTTGTTTCACTACAAGACCGAATGGGATCGAGCGGCGGCGGCCGGAATTCTGGTGGTCCTGCCGCACCATGCGATGGCGCGCTTCGCCCAGACAATGAACACGCGCATGCCGTCGCCGCCGCGCTTGTTTTCAGCGGTCACGGTCGGCAGCAGCGCCACCAATTGGCCGCGTACGTTGGGGCCGGGCTTGGAGTTGGTGGACAACACCAGCGCCCGCGGTTTCGGGTTGAATGATCCCGCGCTGTTGGAGGCGGTGACCATTGCGGGAAAGTTCGCGGAGGTTTTTGACGCGAATCCGGCCTACAATGCCTGGGACGCGCGGCAGCACTTGCGCCAAAGCTCCAGTTTCTACCCAGAGGGCTGGCGCGAGGACGGCGGTTATGGTCGCCCGCCGGATACGCCCGCGAAACTCGCCAGACTTGATCCCGCGCCACCAGTGGACATGGAAGCGACTCGCTCCGCTGATGGGAAGACAGTGACCTTCTCGTGGGTGAATTTCCGCCAAAGCAGTTTTGCCGCAACGGTCATCCGCCGCGCCAATGGCGAAACCATTTACCGAGGCACAGGCACGAACCACGCCTGGCGCAGCGACGTAGCAGGAACGGAGACGTTCAACTTTCATTCCCGTGACCAAGCGGGACAGTTGTCGCGTGGTGAAAGCTACACGCGGTTTGAAGTCACAGGTTTGGTAAAGGACTGAACAACCTGGCGCCGGCGAACATGGTTGACGCGACGCTGGCAACGACACACCAGCGTGTGCTGTCATCAGGACGTCGCGGGCACAACATTCCCTTCGGCGATCCAGTCAAAGAAACCAAGCTGCTCCAGCCTGCCGTGGAGACTGCCAAGTTGCTCGGGGGATGGATTGACCAGCGGCAGTCGGGCCGGGCCGACATCCACGCCCAACAGCTTCATGATGGCCTTGGTGGCCCCCAGCAAACCGTGATCGTCGAGCAGTTGAAAGAGTTGCAGCGCGCGGAATTGCTCTTTACGCGCGGTTTCCAGGTCGCCGTTCTGAAAGCTCTTAATCAACCGGTGGAAGAGCGGGGCCGCAAAATTGTAACTCGTGCCTATGGCCGCCTGCGCGCCGAGTGCCAGCGCCGGCAACAAGGCATCGTCGCCGCCCCACGCAATGTCGAACGCGCCTTCGTTTACGCGCAGACAGAACTGGAAGTCCACCAGGTCGTAGTTCGTGTACTTGATGCCCGCCAACGTGGGAATGCGATCCGCCGCTTGAACGAGAAACTCTCGCATTGGAAACCGGACGCCGGTAACGGACGGTATGTCGTAGAAAAAGAATGGCGTTTCCGGCGCGGCCGCCGCAATCAGCGCGCACCAGTCCACCAGCACCCCCAGCGTGCGGGGCTTGAAGTAGGACGGCGCGAGCGCGGCAATGGCTGCCGCGCCCAATCGGGCCGCCTGAACGGCGAGCGTTTTTGCGTCGTCCAAAGAATTCGAGCCGACATGCACCATCACTTTGAGCGGAGTGTTTTGCGCCACTTCGCTCCATCGCTGGGTCAATTCCCGTCGCTCCTGCAAGGTCAGCGAATGACTTTCCCCCGTGCTGCCGCTGATGAACACGGAGCGAATATCGTTGCGGAGCAAATGGGCCGCCTGGGCTTCAACCATCGCCAGGTTGAGCGCGCCGTCCGCGTGAAAGGGTGTATGCGTGGCGGCGATCAGACCAGCCAGTCGGATTGGGTTCATAATATCAAATGCAGTTCAGTTGACGCGGGTGCATTATCAACATTCCTTCGATGGCTGTAAATCGAACCGCACGCCAGCGTCGTCTGGAGCACCGGGAGATGTGTCCATGGTCCTCGTGTGCCCCATGACATCCTTGGTTCGGTTTTGGGCGACTTTACTTGCGCGCCCGGAAAAACAGCGAGCCCGGCGGATTCGTGAGAATCAGCGGACTAACGGGTTGCGGATCAAGATCGCTGTAAGGGCCGGTGATGTTCTCAGCCGACTGCAATGTGCCGGTGAAAGAGACGGTGATAAGGCCATCGGCAGCAGCGATGTTGAGTTCGGGGTACGAAACCACGTTGAGCGTGGCGGCGGCGCTCGCAACTTCCATGGTCGAGTTGAAAGCTTTCAAGGTATAGTTCCCCTGATGCTCCTCGGAGACGGAGGCGATGTTGTAGGTCCGCGCCGTTGCCCCGGGAATGGCAGCGCCGTCTTTGTACCACTGATACCCGCCAACGAACCCACTGGCGAAACCTTCCATGGTTACGCCTGTTCCGGGCGCAACCTCGGCGCTGGCGGGATTCGTTACGAATTCAAGTTCGGTGTTGGCATTGTTGACACTGAATTCCGCCAAGTTGTAATTCATACTGCCTTGGCCGGCGCTGGAGTCGGCGCCGAACTGCGGTCCATTGTAAGCTGCGGAAGCGTCACCGTTCCAACCTGAGAAGATCAACGTTCCATTGAAATAATACGAAGCGCGCTGCGTCACGGGATCGAACACGATTTCGTGCGTGTGATAATCTGCGGCCCCAATTCCTCCCGCCGTCAGGTTGGTGGTTATGCCGCCGCCCAACTGGGCGGTTAGATCCACATCAATCCCTGTCCAGTCGAAAAACACCAGATAACGCCGGCCGGTAGCGTCCCCATAAAGCATGTTCAGACATACCCCGGCATTGAAATCATCCACCATCCGGGAGCGAACGCGGTAGCGCCAGCCATTGGTCCGGGCGAAATCGTGTGACTCCTTCGGAAACCACCAGCGATAGTGGTTGAACTGGCCGACCTGCGGCGTCATGTCAGTGATGTTCCACGCGTTCAAGCCGCTCGCGCCATCCGGCGAGAAGCCCGCTGCGGAGAGCAACTCGTTGGTTCCTTGCGCATGAGTCCAACGGCCGCCTTCCACGGACGAAGGATCGGGCGCCACCGGCGGATTGCCTTCGAGGCCAGCGTTGTACACGACAACCGGCACCAGATTCGCAGAAGTGAGCGGTCGGGTGACAGTGAGCATCGTATTGGCGGACTGGTCCTGGATGCCGCTAAGGATGAGATCGTAGCTGCTGTTGGGCGACTGTTCCGAAGTTTGCAGCATTACGGTTATCAGGTCCACGAGCGTGACGCTGACGACGGTCAGAGCGTCGCCGACGAACTGGTAGTTTGCTGGATTTTGCGCGGTGCCGGGGTCAATGCCCTCGGAGAATGTTACCCGGACGTGTTGGAGCGTGAGCAACGGCTGCACACTCACCACCGTAGGCGGAGTGGTGTCAACGTTGATCGTCAGGGTGGCGTTCGCGGTGAAGACCTCCGTGCCCGTCTGGGGATCGGCAATGCCCATATTGTACACGCCCCCGTCGCTGGGTACCAGATTGGGGATGGTATAACTGCGCTGATTGGCGCCAGGAATGGGCGACTCGTCTTTGTACCACTGCAAATTGGTGGCGCTGCCGGTGAAATCAGCCGTGAAGGTCACAGCCTCAGCCACGTCCTTCGTCGCACTGATGGGATTCAGCGTCACCGTTGTCGGAGCCAGGTCGTTGACTTCTACGGTCACTAGGTTGAAGTAACCGTCGCCGCGGCCCGCGGTGGAGCCGCTGCCCCACAGACAGCCGTCCACGGAGGCGGGAATGGTCAGGGACGGCCAATTAGCATGTACGACCTGACCATCCACGCGTAGTTGCGCCGTCCGGGTGGCACTGTCATAGACGATTTCGTAGAGATGATACGCCAGCGCCTCGGTGGTGTTGGTCGTGATGATCACCGTGGTCGTGGTGGAACTTGCATACAACGCGCCATTCGGATCAATTTCCGAGTAAACGAGATACCGGCGGTTCATCATCGCGTTCGTGCTGCCAAATTGAAACAGGATGCTGATTGTGCCGGCGTTGCCAGGGACCGGGTCAACGACGCGCAGATAGGCCGAGGCTTTCCAGCCGCACCACACCGCGTCCCTGACTTGTTCGTCCGTGGGGATCTTGCGGATGAGGTTGCCGCCGGCGGTCGTGAGGTTGTCCAGCGTTCGCCATGCATTCAGGTTGGGGTGAAGCGGGTCCGGACTTAACCCCTCGGTAAGCATGTCCGGTCCGGGATTCACAGCACTCAGAAACCAACTGCCGCCCTCGAGCGTGGTTGGATCGGGTGCGATAGCCGGCACGCCGTTGCTGCCGGCGTTGTAGTTCAAGATGATGGTGGAAGAGGCGGACGAGTAAATCGCCGCTCCGAAAAGCAGCGCCACTGAGAGGATAATACCAACCAGTTTGCAGCTTGGGGTACGGTTTGTTTTCATTTAGGGGTGTGGGGTATGGGGATTTAACTTGGAGTGATCAGTACAGAACATTTCGCCGATTGAGTACTTAGAATCTTCGATCAAACGAGTAATCCGGTGCATTGGTCGGGCCGAATTTGGGGTCGTATTTGATGAAAGTCGTATGCCCGTCGCCAAAAAGCGTGCTCCAGCGGTAACTGTTCCGATGCCACATCAATGCGCTTATGGGAGGGTTGATCGTGGCATCTTCAGAATACCAGCCCACGCGGTACGCGCCCCACGAACTGAAGACGACGAAGCGGCTGGGCCGGGCGATCATGCTGGCCTTGATCGTGGTGGCATCATCCACGTTGAGACTGAAGATCACGGGACTGCCTTGACCCTGCGGGAAGTACAGATTGGCCGAGTAAGACGCTCCGTAATCTTCAAAGGTGGAACGTCCCGTGCCCGCCGGACTGTTCTTGTCACTGGGACAACGGGCCACCTCCACTCTGGCCCGGCGATCCGCCCGTACCAGGTACTCCGACAACCAACGATCCGCCGCGCTGACCGTGTCGTAAGTGGGTAACATGCCCGTCTGGCCCACCCAACTGGTCTGGGTGTTCACGCCGTTCTTGGACCGCTTGGGCGGGTAATAATCCCGGAAATCTCCCAGATACAGTGAGGCAGCCAGACCTACCTGACGAATGTTGCTGATGCACTGCGTCACCCGCGCCTTTTCTTTGGCCTTGGCCAGTGCCGGCAGCAGCATCGCCGCAAGAATCGCGATGATCGCGATGACAACCAGCAGTTCGATCAAAGTGAAGCCGTGGCAGCGGACCACCGGCGGATTAGGCCGTTCGGATCGCATTGATCGCACCAGGTTCATGATTTGAACTCTAAGACGAACCCCCCAAGAGTCCACCACAACGAACATGTCTTTGTTTGGGATAAGTTTTCACCCGCCGGCCGGCTGCTTCCCTGGCAGGTAAAACCGTCGGGGATTGTTGGGCGTACGGTTATAGCGAAATTGAGGGTGATCCCGCATGGCTTCCAACGCCGGACGATTGCAGCTGTTCGCAGGTCAAAAAACGCCCAGCATTTCTCAAAAACTGGCCAGAGATGCCGGGCGGATGAGCGTAGAGTTCATCTTGACCGCCCGCCCGCCGCCGGTAAGATGCGCGGGCTGTTTTTTTAACCTAAAACTGAAATCGAACTATGGCAGTGAAAGTAGCAATCAACGGGTTCGGCCGCATTGGACGTCTGGTCTTCCGGGCGCTGGTCGAACAGGGTTTGGTGGGCAAAGACATCGAAGTCGTCGCCGTCGGCGACATCGTTCCCGCTGACAATCTCGCGTATCTCCTCAAATACGACTCCATCCAGGGTCGTTTCAAGGGCGAAGTCGGCTCGAAGAAGTCCGCCGCCGACAAGGCCGAGGACGACGTGCTGGTCGTGAACGGCAAGGACATCAAGGTCGTCAGCGCCAAGTCGCCGGCGGAACTCCCGTGGAAGGCTTTGGGCGTGGAGCTGGTGATCGAGTCCACCGGCCTGTTCACCGATGTCGAGAAATCGCAAGGCCACATCACCGCGGGCGCCAAGAAGGTCATCATTTCCGCTCCGGCCAAGGGCGATTGCCTCACGGTCGTCATGGGCGTAAACGATGACAAATACGATGCGGCCAAGCATCACATCGTCTCCAATGCCTCCTGCACGACGAATTGTCTCGCGCCTGTTTGCTATGTCCTGCTGAAAGAAGGCTTCGGCATCGCGGAAGGTTTAATGACCACGGTGCATGCCTACACCGCCACGCAGAAGACCGTGGACGGTCCAAGCAAGAAGGATTGGAAGGGTGGCCGTACGGCGGCGCAGAACCTGATTCCCTCCACCACCGGCGCCGCGAAAGCCGTTGGTCTCGTATTGCCCGAAGTAAAGGGCAAACTCACCGGCATGGCGTTCCGCGTGCCCGTGCCCACCGTCTCGGTCGTGGACCTCACGGTCAAAACCGTGAAGGAAACCAGCTACGCCGAGATTAGCGCTGCGATGAAGAAAGCCAGCGAAACCTATCTCAAGGGCATCCTGGGCTACACCGAGGACGAAGTCGTCAGCTCGGATTTCATCCACTGCGAGTTGTCCTCGATCTTCGACGCCGGCTCCGGCATCGAACTGAACAAGAACTTCTTCAAGCTTGTGAGCTGGTACGACAACGAGTGGGGCTACAGTTGCCGCGTGGGCGACCTGATCAAGGTCATGCTCAAGAAAGGTCTGTAAGCGCGCTCTCAAACGGAATTCGCGCGAACGGCGGCCTGGCAACGGGCCGCCGTTTTCTCAGGCGGAACGGACCAACCCCACGAAGCCCCCTAGCCGGCAGGGTCGAAGCCCGCACCTTGGGCGACATTAGCAAGGACCATCTTCAAACCTACCTTGAACTTCTCACTCAGAAGGCCGCGTTCAAGGGTTAAGCGGATCAGAGTTGTCCGTGCCGCGGATGATTCGACTGCAATGGGAGCGTTTCAAAGAGTCCAAGCTGTTTGCGAGGCGCACAGCTTTCTGCGCCCAACCCATGAA
>JAHCLO010000051.1 GCA_026125285.1 Verrucomicrobiia bacterium
TTAGAACCAGCCAAGCTTGCTTGGCGCTTTCCGAACCACACGAAAGCGATCCAGCCGCGAAGGAACCTAACCCGCAAACCGCTGGTAAGAAGAAGCCGGTTTACACCGCCTTGCACGACAGGGCGCGACTTCTCCTCAACGAAGAAATGTCCAGCTAAAGATTGAAGCTCCGCACAAGCCCGCAGGCGAAAGCCTGCGGGCTTTTCCTGCAAGAATTCGGGCGTGACACAGAAACAGCTTGATTCGGACATTTAGTTCGAGACGATCCCCGCTAGATGTCTGAATCATCCCGGCGGAAAAATGTTTTGGCTGGAGCCGCCACAAAGCGGTCGGATCAGAGATCCGCTCCAAAGTCCCGATACTACATCCGCCGCAAGATTCCAGACCCGTTGTTCCACGAACCCGAAAGCAACGGCAAGTTCAACGATGAGCAAATCGCGATGCTGTTTATTGTGCCGGCCCGCGTAGAGGCACAACCGTTTCTGAAATGGGCGGGGCAAAGCGAGCTTGCTCCGTCAGCTTGAGGAATTCTTTCCGCACGAGATTGATCGCTACATCGAGCCGTTCCTCGGCGGCGGCGCAGTTTTCTTTCACCTGAAGCATCGCTTCCAGGACATGCGGGCGTTCCTCCGCGACAGCAACAAGGAACTCATCAACTGTTTCCGCGTTGTTCGCGACCGCCCTGAGGAATTGCGGTCAACTGCTCTCAGATGCCGCCTGCGGAGCGGATGTGGGGGGCGGGGGAGGAGCGGGGACAGCCAGCGTCAACCCGTGTGGCACGAACAATCTGAAATCTGCCTGATTGATCGTCGCGACGTGTGCCTGCCCTCGAATCGCCGTTGCAGCAATGAGGCAATCGAATCGTGAACCGCGCCGCCGTCCGGTCTTATTGAACAACTCCGCCGCAAGCGCGGCTTCCCCCTGCCCGAAGGGAATAATCCGTGACTGTAAGACTGCCTCCGCGCGGCTGACCTCCAAAGCCGTGACCGGCCCATTCAGAAACTCAGTCCATGCGATGGCGCTTGCAGCCAACGATTCGCCTGCCGCGAGCCAGTCGTCCACCTCAAGCGCCGCCGCCGACCCTTTGATCAGCAGGCCAATGACGTAGTTCGTATCGAGATGGATCATGCCGGACGTCGGTCGTCAGCCGCCAGACGTTCCTCGCGCAACTCGCGCAAATACTGCTCCGCTTGTTCCGGCTTCAAACGGGCTTCCTCCTGCAACCGCCGCAACGCCTCGCGCGGGGTCAACTGCTCCGCACCGACCGAATGATCAGGGTGTGCGGGGCGTAATTCCACCACCGCATCTCCCTTGCGGATTTGGATTTGCTCGCCGGCCAGCGCCCGCTCTACCCAGCGGGCCAAACCAGCACCCGCTTCCTCGATCGTCAGTGTTTTCATTGCTGCACAATAGCGCAGTGCGCTTCACGTAACAAGCCCGCAAAACCGGGTTGCGGCGCGAATGGCCGCTGGTTTCAGTATCGCTCTTGTTTCCGCGCCACGATTCATAATTGCATGACATGGAATCGAAAATCCGGCAATCTGTCGGCGTGAACCAGCGTGAAGCAGTCATCGAAGCGATGCGGGTGAACGGCGGTTATGCGACGCTCGGTCACCTTTACAAAGAAGCGCTCAAGATTCCCGGCGTGGAGTGGAAAACCAAAACGCCGTTCAAATCCATCAACCGCATCGTTCAAGACCCGCAATACTTCTTCAAAGTCCGTCCCGGCCTCTGGGCTTTGCTTGAAGCGAAGGACAAGCTACCCGCCGAATTGAAAACAAAGCCGAAACCCGAAAGCGACCACACCTACTACCAAGGACTGCTCGTTGAGCTTGGCAATCTGAAAAATCAAAAGACGTTTGTGCCGAAGCAAGATCGCGGGAAAACCTTTCTGGGGAAACGCCTCGGCGACATGGTCACTGTGGACGACATTTACCCGTTCACCTACGAAGAAATCGTCCGCCGAGCGGCTATGGTTGATGTCGTCTGGTTCAACGAGCGCAAGATGCCAACGGAGTTTATCGAGGTCGAAAACACGACTGACATGAATGGGGCATTTCTAAAGTTCGTGGTTCTCGATGCCTTCCACTCGACGTTCCGGGTTGTTTCGCCGACTGCCCGCAAGCAAGAGTTCGCGTCGAAGCTTGCGCACCCATCGTTCTGCACGATTGCCAACAGAACCCGGTTCACGAGTTATGATCTGGTTTCGGAGATGCACACCAAAGAAAGCGAAGTGGCGGCGGTTCAGCAAGCGTGGTCAGCTTTTTAGGCATGGGCGCAAGAGACGGCATCTATAAGAACGTTGACGATGCACCGTTCAGAATTGGTGACAAAGTGCGGGTCGTCTTTCTGGCAGACGAAACCGCTGACCGGAAATTTTTGCGGCGTGTAGGCACAGTGCATTATTTCGAATACACGCGCGGATGCGGCCAGCGGTTTCCTCACGACCCGATGATCGGCGTCAAGTTCGCGCGGTGCTTTGAAGAGTTTTGGAAGGAGGAACTGCGATTGATTAAGCGGGCGAAGGGCTGTGGCACTGCCGAAAGATTGTCACGTCGGGCGGCTTTCAGCTTTCTGCGCAAAGCGGGTGGAGAAGATCGTGTTCGACTGCTAACGTGGTAAGCCGACACGCCAGAGCGCGTGATGATGACGATTGAAGCCGTGGCGCGCGGCGCTCGCAGCGATAGAGACATCGCTTCTGCGATCGGCGGTTTGGACGCGCGACAAGGCAGATACTATCGTCGGGCTGCCGAGATTCTTGGGTTTATCACACGCGATGCAGGCAATCACTCTATCCCCACGGCAGCCGGTCGGGAGTATGCCAATGCTAATCAAACGGTGAAGCGGGAACTATTCGTGCGGGCTGTTTTGGGCAACGGACTGTTTCAACGGCTGCTTCCGTTTCTCGAAGCGAAAGGAGCTTCAGGAGCATCGCGCGGGGACATGGAAGCTTTTCTCGGTCAGGTTGCCGACTTAGGCGCGGCGAGCATGGTGGAGCGGCGCATCTCATCATACATGGGCTGGCTCGTGAAGCTCGGTCTCGCGAAGATGGCGGGCAGCCGATTGGCGCTTGATCAACTCCCCGCTGCCGTGCCGCTTGTCAGCTACGAGTCAAACGAAGAACCAATCTTCCCGAACCGTTACGAACTCAAAGAATATGAGGAGCAAGCGCAACGAGTGGCCAGCAAGCGTGAGGCGATTACTTACTACGTTGATCAAGCAGTCCGAGAACGCGCCGCGAGTGGTCACCAAATGTTGGTGAATCTCATGGCCGAACGATTGCGGCGGCGAGGCGCAGTCCCGAAGGCGAACCGCTACATTGATCTCTCAGCAAGGTGGGAGCGGAGCGATTACTTGTTCGAGATGAAGTCCACAACCGACGAGAATCCCCACGCGCAGATTCGCCGAGGACTCTCGCAACTTTACGAGTATCGTTACATCCAGAGCGTCCAGGAGGCAAAGCTGGTGTTGGTGATCGAGAATCCGTTGCCGCGCAAGCTCGGTTGGATTGAGAATTATTTGACTAAAGACCGAGGCATTCTTCTCGTTTGGGACGGCGATAGGAAATTCAGTTGCTCGCCAGAGATTCGCAAGCAGCTTGAGTTTATGAGTGGAGAGACTGTGTCGTGTTTGGCTGGTTTAGTCGCATCGCAAAAAGCAAGAACGCATGAAAACAAAACCATCAAAGCCCGTGTGGGTAGTTGTCCAGGTGCAGAGCGGCATTCCCGTTTTGGCGGAAGTTTTCGAGGCGAGGACTCGTGCAGAGAAGCGCGAAGCAAGATTGCGTCGCGAAGTTCGCCCCGATCACGACGAGGTTGGTCTCTTTGAAGCGAACGTCAAAGCTTTGCGTTGAACTGATTCGACTGCTCGGCCCGCGCACGTTGTCCGCGTGATGCCCGCCTGCAAGCTGGACTCACGAACCGGTTTTTAATCGAACTTGCCCCGTGGGATAAATTGGCCATCGGTTACAGTTTTCCGCGCCAACGCTTATCCCACGGGGCGAGTGGCGCGTTCGATTGGAAGTGTTGCCAGGGCGGAAAACATTTTTCCCCAAACGCACCTCACCCCGGCCCTCTCCGCATCAGTTTGTTTTCTCCCTGAAGACCCTCACCCGGCCTGCGACCACCCTCTCCCGTTCCCACGGGCGAGGGACACAGCGCGGAGCGGGGAGAAGAATTTCGAAATCATCCAGTCACGACGCTCGAAGACACGCTCGGCACTGGGCGACCAAGTTTGTTTTCTCCCCACGACCCTCACCCGGCTGCGCCACCCTCTCCCACTCCCGCGAGCGAGAGAACTTACGTGACGACCACCGGCAATTGCGACGTCATCACGCTCGACCACATCCTCAAGATGAAGGACCAGGCGATCGTGTGTAACATTGGCCACTTCGACAACGAGATTTACCCCCATGAGATAGAGCCCGCATCTCACGGGGTGAAGGTGGACAAGCTCAACACGTTGCGCGGCGTGAAGCGCATCAACGTGAAGCCGCAGTATGACAAATACGTGTTGCCGAATGGCCGCACGATTTATCTGCTCGCCGAAGGCCGGCTCGTGAACCTCGGTTGCGCCACCGGCCATCCGAGCTTCGTGATGAGCAACATCTTCACCCCGTGAGATAAGAACCCCCACCGCTCGTGTGGTGTTCAGCAATTGTATCTCACGGGGTGAACCAACCAATGCCTCGCGCAATTGGACCTGTGGAAGAACAAAGACACGAACAAAGTCGGCGTGTATCGCTTGCCGAAACACCTCGACGAAGAAGTCGTCAGCCTTCGCGAGCTACGGCCCGACAGGCCCGCCTGCACCTCGAACGCATCGGCGTGAAGCTGACCAAGCTCACGAAGAAACAAGCCGACAACCTCGGCGTGCCAGTGGAAGGGCCATACAAGCCGGAGCACTACCACTACCAGACGAATTCAAATCTCAAACGACCGAGGCGAACAGGCAACCGGATACTGGACTGACTTACAGGTCAGGACGCTTTGCTGGTTGTGAAATGATTGGCGGACCAGTTGAGGAACCAACCGCTGTTCATGGTGCGGTGACATCCATGACGCGGAAGAATCTATTGAGGTTCGTTCCCGGGTCATTCGTGACAGTCAGGCTCGAGATTGCCGCTGTGATGTCATCTCCGAAAGGCGTCCATTCCGCATCGGTAATCTGGGTCTTGAACTCGTGGCGGTAGGTTCTGCCCGGAAAAACCTGCCACACCAGGGAAAAGGATCCTGCTGGCAACTCGGCGATGTTCAAGAGACGCGGCTTGCCCACAACGGTCACGCTGAATGTGCTGGTTTCGCTGGCGGCAGGCGAACCATCATCCGTTACTCGCACGGTAATGCTGTTGGTGGTTGACGCGTAGGCGAGCGACGGCGTCCAACTGAACTCCCCGGTCACGGCATTGATGCTCGCGCTCGGCGGAGCGCCGGGGTCGAGACCGAAATGAAGCGCCTGCAATGCGTCTGGGTCTGTGGCGCTGACCGTGAATGTCAGCAGCGCCTCTTCGAGCACAAGGTGGTCGGCCATCGGCGACAAAACTGGCGGAGCATTGCTGAGCACCACGTAATTGCTCCGAACCACGGTGTTTGTCCCGCCCTCACCGCTGGCGGTCAGAATGACGGTGTAGCTGCCTGCGTTGCTGTAAGTATTGGCTGGATTCAGGCTTGTGCTGACCTGGCCATCGCCAAAGTCCCAACTGTAGTTCGTTGTACCGAGGCTCAGGTTGGTGAACACCACTGTGAGCGGCGACATCCCGTTGGTAGGCCCGCCCACAAAATCCGCCAACGCGAAACCCGAGGATACGACGAGGTCAACCGACGATCCTATCGCTGCGCTTGTGCCAGGAGAGGGGTGCTGGCTGATCACATGTCCTGCCGCAATCACTGCGTGCGGCTCGTTTGAAATATTTCCAACGCTCAAGCCGGCGAGAATGATTACGTTTGTGGCTGCGGCTTCCGGGAGGTTGACGACTTCCGGGACTGTGGGACCGGTGGAGACGGTCAATGAGATCGCCGTTCCAGAAGCAACACTCGCCCCTGCGGCGGGATACTGACCAAGCACAATGCCTGCGGCGACCGTTGCGCTGCTTGCGGTGGAGATGGTTCCGACCGCTAGATTGGCCGCAACAATGTCAGATTCCGCCACCGATTGCGAGAGGCCCACGACGTCGGGGACGAGCACGGCAGGCGCGACTGGATGGAGTTCTCCGCCGGCCCCGAGGGCAGCGGGGTAGATATTGCCGCCGAGATCGAATTGCAAATGTTGCAGAAAGCCCGCGTCGGGCGGAGTGCCGCCGGAGAAAATGATCTTGTCGTCCGTGCCCAATCCGCCCGGCACGCCGGACCAGCCGGTGATGGTCAGCATGCCGTTGGCCGTTCCCGAAACGCCGGCAAAAGTCAGCGTCGCAGCGGCACCACCGGGAGACAGATTCAGTGTCGAGTTGGCGGTGAGCGCCAACGCACCGATGGTATTGTCCGTCGTGTTGTTTGCGTTCAACGTGCCGCCCGCAAAGTTGAACCCGCCGCTGCCCAGCGCATTGGCGACTCCCAACGTGATCACGCCCTCGCTCAACGTCGTGCCGCCGGTGTAACTGCCCGCGCCATTCAAGAGCAGCGTGCCGTTGCCGGTCTTCGTCACCGATCGCGCGCCGCCGGATTCGCCGATTGCGCCCAGCGTCAATCGCGTGCCGGCACTGCCGCCGTTGACGACTTCAAACGTGGCATGACCCGACAACGTCGTTGCGCCAAACGTCACGCCGGCCGTGCCGCTGGTGGCGTTCGCGCCTGCCGTCACGGACAAAATCTGCATTCCGATTCCGAGCGGGCCGAAGGTATTGGTGACGCCACTGCCGGCGGTGCTTCGATCTGACACGATGATTGCGTTGTCGCCGACCGTAGTATTGTGAGCGTTCACGCTGCCATTGAGAGCGAGATGCAGCGTGCCGCCGTTGAGCGTCAACGGAACGGCTGACGTGCCCAGAGCGCTGGCGTTGCCGAGCCGCAGTGTGCCGCCCGAATGCGTGACTCTGGCACTCGTGCGATTGGCGTTGGCCGCAGTGTTTAACGTGAGTTGACCGTTGCCTTGATTGGTGAGCGTAAAATTGCCGCCCAGCGCGCCCAACGTCAGATTGGCGCCGCTGGCGACGTCAAGCACCGCGCCGTTGTTGGTGAGCGTTGTCGTGCCAAACGTGATGCCCGCAGTGCCGCTGTTCACCAACGCGCCCGGGGCCACCGACAGGGTGCTGGTTCCGAGGCGCAGCGTGCCCAAGGTGTGAGTCACGCCCGCACCCGCGCTCAACCGGTCGGCACGAATGGTCGCGTTGCCCGTCACCGCCGTGAGCCGGCTGGCATGGCCGAAGGTCTGGCTGGTGTTGTTGGCCAGTTCGAGCGCGCCGCCCGCCAGGGTGATCGTGTTTCGCGTCGAACTGTTTCCCAGCGAGTTTCCGCTGGTGGTGCCGCGCAGGATGCCGGCGTTCACGATGAGGGCGCTCAACATGCTCGTGTTGCTCCCGCTATAAACCAATAACCCGCCGTTGAGAGTGGTTGGCCCGTCATAACGGACATCGCCTGGAAAGATGAGCGTGCCCGTGCCGTTTTTCGTCAGCGCATAATCGGGCGAGGGCGCATCCTCAATTGTTCCAGGTACGGTCAGGATAGTTGTCCCGCCAATGTCCCACGTCTGGTTGGTGAGGAAATAAACCTGCGCGGTTGAAATGGTTTGGTCTGCCGCGCCATTGGTGATGATGAGTCCCACGCCGCCAAAGCTGGGGGCCGGGTTGAGATAGAGAATGCCGCTGCCCGTGATCGTGTAGCCGGGCGCATTTGCGCCGAATCGCACCTGGCCGTTGGTCACGTTCCCGGAAAGATTCACCGTGAGCTTGGTCTGCCCCACGGCATCATCCGTGAACAAAGCGGCTTCTCCCGTCGTATCGGGCACGTTGTCAGCACTCCAATTGCCGGGCGTGGTCCAGTTGTTATCCGCGCCTCCGCCATCCCAGGTTCGTGTGGTTTGCGCCTGTGCGGTGCTGCCGAGCAAGCTTAACAAGGGTATCAACGTCGCCCCAAACCGGCAAAGCCAGGGATTCCACTTTGGTTGGTTGTGCCGGGCCATGATCGCTTTTGGTAATTGTGTTTAGGCTATCATCTTCTTACATGGCGTGCCAAAACTATTCGTCGCGAAAGCTGCGAGCGGATGCCGTGTTTCGAAGCGTGCGCCTGATGATCCCGGAACCAGGGAAAGTCAAGTTCCGCCACCGTTTTCAGTCTTGCTTCGTTGTTCGTCGCAGATTATCTCCCGGCCAGCCGAACTCATGAACCCCACCGCGATTGAGGACCACGCGAAACTCGTCTTGCTGCAATGGATGATCATCATTGCGGCGGCCTGGGTGTTTGGCCGGCTGGGCAAGAAACTGGGTCAACCGTTGGCTGTGGGCGAGATTCTTGCCGGGATTCTGCTCGGACCGTCGGCGCTGGGCGCGATCTGGCCGGCGGACTGGCCGGTGCTGTTCCCAACCGAAACCCAGCAATCGCTGCAATTGCTCGGCAAGCTGGGATTGATCCTTCTCCTGTTTCAAGTGGGGATGGAATTCGATTACGGCCATTTGCGCAGCCGTTCGCGCACGGTGACGGCGGTTTCAGTGACGGGCATCTTGGTGCCCTTCCTCTGCGGTCTTGCCATCGGCCCGTGGTTGCATCGCAACTTTGCCCCCGCATTGCCGCAGTTCGGCTTTCAACTTTTCCTTTGCATCGCCCTCTCGATTTCGGCGCTGCCGATCATGGGGCGGATTCTGCTCGAAATGAAACTGGAACGTACGGCCATCGGCGCCATGGGCGTGAGTGCGGCGGCCATTGACGATGTGACCGGATGGATTCTGCTGGCCCTGGCCACAGCGCTGGTGAGTTCCGGTTTCGACGGCTGGAAATTGCTCGGCCAGGTTGTGGGGGTGATCGCGTTCTTCCTGGTGCTGCAGAAGGTAGTGGGTCCGTGGTTGCGCCGGGTGTGGGTGCAAAGCCAGCAGAGGACTCAGCATGCGGGGATGTCTGCCTCGTATCTCACTCTGCTGTTGTTGGTGCTGTTCGGATGCTGTCTGATCAGCAATCGTCTTGGGGTCTTCGCCATCTTTGGCGCGTTCTTGCTGGGTGTTTCGCTGCATCAGCAATTGGACCTGGTAAAAGCGTGGCGGGACCGTTTCTCCGAATTCGTCATTGTGGCGATGGTGCCGATATTCTTCACTAACACGGGATTGAACACAGAGATTGGTTCTTTGCAGACCGGCTTCGCCTGGCTGGGTTGCGCCCTGGTGTTGGCGGCGGCAGTTGCCGGCAAACTGGGCGGCTGTTTTCTGGGGGCACGCCTGACGGGGCAGAGCAATCGTGAGGCGGGCTGCATCGCGGCGCTCATGAACACCCGCGCCCTGATGGCGCTGGTGGCCATCAACATCGGCCTCGATTTGAAACTGCTGAACCGTGAATTGTTCACGATGCTCGTCATCATGGCCTTGTTGACGACGGCGATGACGGAGCCGTTGCTCCGCTGGTGGCTGCCCAAGGATTTGCGACCGAAGCACGATGCAGGGCGCGGGGGCGATGGGAAGTGATAGTCCGCGAAACGCGGTAATCATCCGAGATCAGGATCGTGTGAGTTTGCATCCAGGCGGCGTGCAGACAACCAGCCTCCGGGCTTGGAGGCAGAACTCCCGACCTTCACGTGGCAACCGCGGCCGTCGGCAGACTCTACTTCAAAGTTTCAGCCAGTTCGTCGCGTAGGGTGGCAGGGTCAACTCTCCAGGAGTGGCGCTGGCTGCATTGGGGATCTGCCTCAGGGAACAGTTGACGGCCGCCGCCGAAACATTGTGCAGACACAGATAGCGCTGGGCTTGATTCCTGGATTCCCGCAAGACCGCGAACACTCGCGGATCCAGTTCCAACACCCGCTGCGGCGCGTTCGGATGAAACGCCGGTTGCGCGCGGCGAAGGCGCAATAACGCCTGGTATCCGCCAAACACCCGCGCTCGCAGCGAGGAGGGATCGTCTAATTCACGCTCCAAATCAGCGCATGGAAGTTTCTGCCGGTTGATGCGTCGCTTGATGCCGCGGGCTTCGGCGCCCGCACGATCACCGCGCGAACCGAACAGCGAATGAAAATAAATGCCCGGCACACCTTGCAGGGCAAGCATTATAGCTTGCGCAGTCAGGAATTTTTGCGCGGCAAGTTCCGCGGATTCTCCGGCCGCAGGATTCGACAGCGCATCAAGATAATTGATGTTCATCTCGTAGGGGCTTTCCGAGCCATCGGGATTGCGTTTGTAAGAGATGAATCCGCCATGCTGTTCGGTGCGGGCCACCAGCGCGTTGATCTGCGCGTCCGTCAGAATGCCGCGGGCCGGGTTCACGCCAATGCCATCGTGCGAGGCGAGGAAGTTGAACCACGTGGTTTGCTCGCCCGGCAGCACGAGAGATTGCGCCCAGCGGGTCAGTGCGGTGGCATCGCCGGTCTGGAGCGAATGGAGGGTAAGCGGCGGCAGGGAGAAGTTATAGACGAGTTGGGCCTCATTCGTGCCGTCGCCGAAATAGGAGATGTTGTCCCGATGCGGCACGTTGGTTTCGGTGATGAGCAGCACGTGCGGCGCAACCTCATCGAGCACGGCACGCATCAGTTGGATGATGAGATGCGTCTGCGGCCGGTGAATGCACGACGTGCCAGTCTCCTTCCAGAGGTAAGCAATGGCATCCAGGCGGATGAACTTGGCGCCGCGTTGTACGTAAAACAACAGGGCCTCAAGGGTCGCCAGCAGCACGTCCGGGTTCTTGAAATTCAAATCCACCTGATCGGCACTGAAGGTGGTCCAGACCTGCTTCGACCCGGAGGCCGCCGGGAATTCGGTAAGCAACGGCAGCGCGCGCGGCCGGACTACTGGGGAGAGGTCTGGGGTGCCCTCCACGGTCACGAAGAAGTCGCGCCGGCGTGGATCATCCGCGAGGAATTGCTGAAACCACTCGCTTTGCGCGGACATGTGATTGAAGACTGCATCGAACATCAGATCAAAGTGGGGGCGAAACCGGTCAATGTCCGCCCACGTTCCGAGCGCCGGGTCCACGGCGAAGAAATCTTTCACCGAGAAGCCGTCGTCCGACGACCACGGATAGAACGGCAGGAGGTGAATGGCGCTGACGCTGTCGCGCAGGTATCGGCTGGCAAAATCCGCCAGCGTGTGCAGCGGCGTTTGATCCGGCTCGCGGACTTGGTCGGCGTAGGTAATCAATATCGCGTCCGCTTCGGAGAGCGCGCTGGTTGGGTGTAGCGCAGGCGTGCTGGAACGTGTGCGGTGTGAGGCGAGCAACGTCGCGAGTTGCGCCGCGGCGGACTTGCCCGCCGCCGGGCCGTAGAGCGAAGTGAGCTGGTGGAGAAGCAAATCGGTCATGGGTGAATCATCACCCAAACCGGGCCCGGCCGCGAGAGTGTAAACCGGCAAAAAAGCCGTGCCCTGCAAGAAAGTTCCTGCTAGATTTGACGCAGTGAAGTAGAATAAAGCAAACGGAGGCAGCCCTGCGGGGTGGGCCTGACTGCAAACCAAGAACAATCCGAAAGAAAGAGAGTGCTATGACCAACGAAGCGAACATGGAAAAGCTCATGACGGACCTGAAGGTGTTGACGCATGACGCCGAAGCCTTGATGCATGCGACGGCTGGACAAGCGGGCGAGAAGGTCGCCGAACTGCGCAAACGTTTGAGCGAAGCACTGGACTCCGCCAAGGACACCTGTCGTCGCCTGGAAGATCGCGCCATCGCGAGCGCCAAGGTCGCGGACAAGACGATTCGCGAGCATCCCTATGAATCCATCGGGGTGGCGTTTGGCGTGGGCCTGCTGATTGGCGTGCTGGTGGGACGCCGGTAAGCCTGTCATGGACGACGCCTCACGTGAAGCGGGCGGGATGCTGGCCACGGGCCGGCGGATGCTCGGGACGCTTTACGATCTCGCACAAAACCGGATCGAGTTATTCCTGTTGGAACTGCGGGAAGAGCGTCTGCGGGTGTTCGACGCGCTCCTGTTGGTGGCCGTCGGGGTGGTGTGCGCGCTGATGACGCTGGGCTTGCTCACCTTCGCTCTGGTGGTGATTTTCTGGGAGCACAAGGTGCTGGTGTCGGTGTTGCTGCTGTTCGGGTACGCGGTTGGAGCGGGGGCCGCTTTTTGGGCATTGCGCCAGCGGTTGCAGCGTTGGCAGTCGTTTTCCGCCTCGTTGGAGCAATTCAAGAAGGACAGCGCATGTTTGCAAAAGCCGAATTAACCCGACTCCAACAGCAGAAGGAGTTGCTCGTGTTACAGTGCGATGCCCGGCGACTATTGCTCGCCGCCGAATGGCGAAAACTCAAATCCCCGGAACGCTGGCTGACGGAGGCCGGCGACCTGGCCCTGCGACATCCGATGTGGACGGCGTTACTGACGGCAGCGAGTGGCGCGCTGGCCGTGCGAACCTTGCGCAAACCCGGCCTGATCCTGGGGGGCATCGGGCAACTGGGCAAAGTGGCTTCTTTGGCCCTGTCCGCGTGGCGCCTATTGGGTCGGAGGTAACCCACGTTGCTTCAGGGAACGACCCACGGCATCGCCAGCGTCGCAAGACCGAGAAAAAAGAAGAATCCCGCCACGTCCGTTACCGTCGTGACAAAGATGCTGGAGGCGAGCGCTGGATCAATGCGGAGAGATTTTAGTCCGAAAGGAATGACCACGCCCGCCAGGGCCGCCGACAGTTGGTTCAGCACCATGGCCGCCAGCGCCACCAATCCGAGCGCGATGCTGCCTTTCCACCAATAGCCCGCCAATCCGACCACAATTCCGATAGCCAGGCCATTGACCAGGCCGAGGATCAGTTCCTTGATCAGCGCTCGCCGTCCGTCACCTGGCGAGAGCTCCCCCAAGGCCATGTCGCGAATGATCACCGTGAGCGTCTGCATGCCGGCGTTGCCTCCCTGGCCGGCGATCACCGGCAGCAACACTGCCAGGGCCGTCCATTGCGCGATGGTACTCTCGAAAATTCCGACCACGGTGGCGGCGGCAAACGCGGTGAGCAAATTGACGTAGAGCCACGGGAGGCGGCGGCCGACGGATTTGCGCCACGGCGTCAGCGCGCGTTCTTCGCCTGAGAGCCCCACCATCAACTGCATGTCCTCGGTGGCTTCCTGGCGGGCAATCTCCAGGGCGTCGCTGGCTTTGACCACACCCACCAGCCGCCCGCTGGCATCCAACACCGGCAAGCCGAGGTAATGATAATGTTCAAACTGCCGCGCCACCGCCTCCTGATCATCCGTGGCGCGCAGAAACTTGACGTCGCGGTTCATGATCTCGCCCACGCGGCGTTCCGCGCGGCGAAACACCAGGTCGCGCAAGGACACGATCCCGACCAATCGCCGTTCGGCGTCGGTTACATAGAGATAAGCCACGTCCTCGACACGCTCCTGTTCCGCCCGCGAGCGGAGCAAGTCACGGGTTTGCTCAATGGTCATGTCGTCCCGCACGGTGATGAACCGGTTATCCATGATGCCGCCCGCGGTATCCTCCGGGAAGCGCAGCAAGGATTTTATTTCACTCGCGCGTTCAGGCGGCAACCCGCTCAAAACCTCGCGTCGGCGTGCCGGTGGGAGAAGTTGCAGTAGATCCACCGCATCGTCGGCTGGCAGTCGCCGGCAGATTTCCGCCAGTTGGGCCGCGGGAAAAACCGGGAGAAACTCCGGTAGCTTCTCCTTTTCCACTTCCGCGAGCACGGTCGCGGCGGTTGTAGTGGGCAACTGCTGTAGCAAGGCAACGGCTTCTTCCTGGGGCAAGCGCTGCAAATGATCGGCCAGATCGGCGGGATGCAGTTTGAGATATTCCTCCAGATGGACGGGCAGATTTTGGTTCATACGAGGGTGGCGTGTGGGTTAAGACAATGGGTACAGTCGGTTCATCCTGCGACGTGAAGCTCGCCTGGCGCAGTGCGATTGATCCGGTTTCTGGTCATGGCTGCATCTGAGGGTCATGACATGACCCGCTCAACGATAATGCACGCACGTTAACGGATCCTCGCGCGGCACACGACACAATCCGGAGCGAATGGGATCATTTTGCCCGCAGCCTCGACGTGCCGACGCGATTTGATCTTGCTCGCGACACTAGCGGCCCCTTAATCAATGGCCATGCCGCCGCCAAAAAAAATATCGGTAAAGGTCCGCGAAGCTTCGCGGCAAGACATACCGGCCCTGGTCGAACTGAACCGCGCCTCGTATCCGACGATGGCGGAGGAGAACGTCGTCTGGGGCGAATCGCACCTGCTCAGTCATCTGCGGATCTTTCCCCAAGGCCAGTTGGTCGCGGAAGCCAATGGCAAAGTCCTTGGCGCGGCCGCGTCCCTGATTGTGAATCTCGGACCGGACCCATTGCGCCTTCACACCTGGTCCGGCATTACGGACAGTGGTTACTTCACCAATCACGATCCGCGCGGCGACACGCTCTACGGCGCGGACGTCTATGTGCATCCGGAGGCGCGGAGCCAGGGCGTGGGCGCGGCGTTGTATGAAGCGCGACGACAACTGTGCAGGCGCTTGAATCTGCGACGCATTCTCGCCGGTGGTCGGCTGTGGAATTATCACGAGCATGCCAGCCAGTATTCACCGGAGGAATACGCCCAACGCGTGGTGGCCGGGGAGATTCGCGATCTGGTCCTGAGTTTCCAGTTGCGCGAGGGATTTGTGCTGCGCGGCGTGGTGCCGAATTACCTGCGCGACAAACGCAGTCACAACCACGCCAGCCTGATCGAATGGTTGAACCCGGAGTACAAACCGCCGACCGAGGAAGCGCGCAAGGTGCGCGTGGCCTGCGTGCAGTACCAGATGCGGCGCGTAGCTTCCTTTGCCGAGTTCGCCCGGCAGGTCACCTATTTCATTGATATCGCCTCCGACTACGATTCGGATTTCGTGCTGCTGCCGGAGTTGTTTTCCGTGCAACTGCTCTCCCACGTGGACGCCCTCTCGCCGCAGGAGGCCATGCGCAAACTGGCAGCCTTCACGCCGAAGTTTACGAAGCTGATGGTCGAGTTGGCGAAGCGATTCGGCCTGACCATCATTGCCGGCAGTCATCCGGTGCTGGAGGGCGGGCAGTTGCGGAATGTGTGTTTCGTCTGCCTGCCCGACGGCTCGATGGTGCATCAGCCCAAACTCCACGTCACCCCCAACGAACGTAAATGGTGGGGCATCAGCGGCGGACGCTCGCTGGCCGCCATCGAAACCCCGCGCGCCAAGATCGGCGTGCTCATTTGCTACGACGTCGAGTTTCCCGAAGCCGTGCGCTATCTCGCCGATCAAGGAGCGGAAATTCTCTTTGTGCCTTTCTGTACGGACAATCGCCAGGGCTATCTTCGCGTCCGTTACTGTGCGCAGGCGCGGGCGATTGAGAATCAAATCTATGTGGCCCTTGCCGGCAACGTGGGCAATCTGCCCGACGTTTCCAACATGGACGTGCAATATGGCCAGGCCGCCGTGCTCACCCCGTCGGATTTTGCCTTCGCGCGCGATGGCATCGCAGCCGAGGCGGATTCCAACGAAGAAACCGTGCTGGTCTGCGACCTTGACCTCGATGATCTGCACGAATCCCGTGGCGGTGGCACCGTGACGCCGCGTCTGGATCGCCGGACAGACTTGTTTGAGTTCGTGTACAAACTCGGCACCGCCCGACCGCATGCCAAATCCCAAGAAGGCCCCTTGGGCGACCAGCCGGACATTTCCGAGGAAAGAAATCCGAAACGCGGCTAGCGTTCTTCCAGGTTCTCGGCTTGCATCAGCCTAACCGGCCCAAGCAAGCCCGAGGGCAACAACGGGTCGCCCGCCTTGTAGGGACGATAGGTCGTCTGGCTGAACGGTTGGCCGGGGGAAGCAGCATCGCCAATCATCCGGTTCGGCCAAAGATTCGCGACCTCGATTTCCAATTCGTTGCCCTTGGGTTTCACTGCGCGGCTGATGTCCACGCGCCAAGGCGCAGTCCACGTCACGCCGCAATCCGTGCCGTTCACGCGCACACGGGCCATGACCTGCACGCCGCCGAGGTCCAGGTGAATCCGCGATTCCGGGCCAACCGCTTTGCCGTCCGGCAGATCAAAGCGGGTCCGATAGGTGGCGATGCCTGAATAGTACTTGATGCCGGACTCGGGACGTTGCGTCCAGTCCTCCAGTTTCTCGAAGCGCACCTGCGCGGGGGCGCCCAGCGTTGGATCGAAGGACACATCCCACTGGCCTTGGAGATTTTGAATTTCGGTGAACTCCGCGAAGTTCTGCCCGGCGCGGTTGGACGCTGAACCCACAGCGGCAGCCTTCTTGGAGGGGAAAATCACGAAGCAACTTTCGTAAGGGTTGAAGCGCAGGGGAATCTCCGTCACGCCGCCCGTGCGGGTGAATTGCGGCAGCGGTTGGATTTCACCATTGTTCGGATGCCAAAGTTCCGGTGCGCCCGTGGCCACCCGGAAAGTGGCGGTGGTGCGGACGGCTTCGCCGGAACGGTTGGCCACAAAATAAATGTCGCGTTCTTTCGTGCGTCGGTGCGTGTAACGCAATGGCCCCGGGGAGGCAAAGTCCTCGCTCACGCCCATCTCGCGCAGAACAGTGGCTGTGAGGTCGTAATGCGGATACAGCGGCGGCGCAAGGGAACTCGGTTTGAGCTGCCACGGAGACATGGCCGCTTCACCCAACACCCGGGCGAACTTACCGGAGGCAAGATTCGTGGAGTCCGATGACATCCATTGGCCGTCGGTGGTGATTATTTGCTCCGAACGATCGGTGAACCGCACCCGCAGCGCGCCGATCAGCCCCGCTGGGTTGGGTTCGTCTCCGCCGTTTTCCGCGACCACAGTCAGCACATTTGTGCCGCGCTGCATGGTCTTCGTCACGTCGGCGGCGAAATTCACGTTGAAGTTGTCACCTTCCAGCACAGGGGTCCCGTTGAGCGTGGCGCTGAAACGGTTGTCGGCCGTCATTTCCAGTCGCGCCGAAGCAATTCGTTTGCTCGCGGGCACGTAAATCTCCCGGCGGAAAGACACTGCACCCACCGGCGCGGACCGGGCGGGTTCGCCCTGCGGGAACCAAATCCACTGCGCCTGCATGATGAGTGAGGGTTCGGAGGTCAGGCGATCATACACTGGCATGCCCCAGATGATCCGGCCTTTGCCATGCCGGCGACTGGCCAGATCGGCTGGCGGTTGCAGACCGCCCCAGACCGCCTCCGCCCGCCGGGCCACTTCACCATCGCAGGCCGGATAGTTCACCAGGCTCGGTGACTTGCGCGGTGGATTGCCCACGACCGGCGCGCCGGCTTTGACGAGCGAGTCAAGTTTGCGGATCAACTCGGGGGTCATCGTCTCAACGTTCGGAAGCACGAGCAGTGAATACTCGGCGCCGCTGGGGAAGACAATTTTCCCTCCGCGCACCCTGGCCAGCTTCAGGAGGGTTTCCGCCGAGCAACCATCAAAGTTATAGCCGCGCCGGTCGGGCATCTGAGTGCTGCCCGCAAACGCCGAGGGCGGCGGTTGGAAAACATTCGGCGCGCCTTCCGGCAACAGATACAACACATCGGCAATCGTGCGCCCCTGCTGCAACAAGTGTTGGCAGCGGGTGATGTAACGATGATACGCCGCCACCATTGGCCACCACGTCTGGCTCCGATCCCAATGCACGCCATACGGCCCCATCACCATGCCCGGCCGCCCTTCGTCGGGCTTGTGGGCGAACGTGTGATAGGTGAAGCGGTTGATGCCGGTGGCAAAGGCCCAGTCCCCTTGGTTTTTCAAATAGCCGGGATGGAAACGCCACGCCTCCCGGTGATCCGCCGTGAAGGCTTCCGCCGCCACCACCGGACGGCCCAGCACATGGGCGATGGAGGACGCCGTGTGACAACTGTACGTGGTGTCGAAGCCGAGACTCCAGAACTCGCACATCGGCACATCCGCCACTGCGCCAAGGTCAAAGTCGCAAGTGGGATTCATGTCGTAGGGCTCGATGGAAAGGGTGAACCCATGCTTGCGGCCGATCCGCTTGAGGTGTTCGGCGTGGTTCTGGATCACCAACTCCTGGCCGGTCAGGCGGAGGTCCCACAGGAATCGCTCCGATTGCTCGCGGCTGCCGACCACGTAGCCGAGATATGCGGGATAGAAGGGTTGCGGATCATACCCGCGCCGCTTGCGGAACTCCTCGCGTAAGCGAGGGGTCCAGTTCTGCGCGCCCATCTCCCAACTGTCTATGTGCAGCATCGTCCAGCCCCGGCCTTTCTTGCGCGGCCCCACTTTCTCCAACAGTTTCCCGGCGTATTCGGCGAAGTGCGCTTCCAGCGCGGCCACGTCAAACTTGTCGCACTCGAAGCCAATGCCCGGATTTGGTGCCGGCCGCGTGGACGCACCGCTGTTACGGCTGACAAACCGAAGCACGGTCCACTTGCCTTCTGGAACCTGCCAGTCCAGCGTGCCGTCGGATTTCAGGCGTTGCGTCAGGTCAATCACCCGGTCCAACGGAATCGTCGAGCCGCGAGGGTCGGCGGGAAATTCGGCGGGCGCTTCGAGCCGGGCTTTGACATTCGGTTGCGAAGAGAACGGCGCGCGGTAAACCAGGGCCTTCTCGTCAATGTCGGGAAGGGTTGCGGGCGTTGCTGGAGTCGGAAACGCCAGCACCGCCACATCCCGGTGGAAGCTCTCCCATTGGGCGCGCATTGACCTGGGCACGTCGCCAAAGAACGGTCGCCGCGGCGGGGCCACGGGCAGCGTGTGGGTGAACGGCCCTGGGCCTTGCACTTCAACCGGACTTGCCACGAGATGCTGCATGGATTGTTCGGGTTTGACCCACGGCCCACCACTGCCTGCCCAACCCGGCCCCGAACCAAGGATGATTTCGATCCCCAATCGCTCCGCCTCGCGCACCGCATGAACAAACAACTCCTGCCATTCCTCACTGAGAAAATCCACCCGGCCGCGGGGCACGCCGACGTTGACTTCGAGAAACACGACATGCCCCATGCCGGCGACCTTCATGGATTCGAGGTCGCGCGTCATCCCCTCGCGCGAAAGGTTCCCGTCCATGAAATACCAGTAAGCGCCGGGCCGCGCGGCATCCGGCGGTTCGCGGAACGATTGCGCGAGGTCGTCCTTGGCGGTAATCGGCCCAAGCCAGCAAAGCTGTAAGCACACTGTCAGGAAGCGATGAAACCGTTTCATTTGTGGGATTGTAGAGGGTCGGTCATCGCTTGTCAGCCGTCACGCGCGGTCTGTCACGCGCGGTCGTGCCGGCGGAGGCAGTCACGTGGAGACTTTTAGCCCACACACCATCCACAGGCAGCCGGTGCCAGTTGGGCGTGAGCGTCGGTTCCGTGCGGACAACGGCCAAATCTGGCTGACGTCATGGCTTCGGTCGAGCGGGCCTTGGCCGGATTTCAGTGTCAAAACGCCAGGATGCAAAGAGTCAGAACCGCTGATGAGCACTGATGAGTGCCCCTTTCCGCCAACCCAGGACAGCGCATCCCGGCGGTTTCCAGTGACGTCATTGCCCACGATCCAGACGCAGCACGCAGATGGACTTCAACGACAGGACGACAAGACGCCAAGGGTCTGGACTGCTGATGAACGCTGATTGAATCCGGTTCGCACTGAAAAACGCTGGTGCGCACTCAGTAAGTGGGAAAACGTCCGACCGACTTCATGCACTCAACAACGGCGCAAGCTCGGTACTCCCTCCTATCACAGGACGCGTGTAACTCTGCTTCAGGTTCAGCAATGCCCCATCGTCCGAAACCAAGTAATGTGCCTGGCCATCGAGGGCGCACAGCAGAAACACTTCATCGTCGGGATCGGATGGTTTAGCCGGTGCGGCGGAGGTCACGATAACCACACGTTCAAACGCCCCGATGAGATAGGTAATCAGCTTTTGGGCACGCTCCGGAGGGTGATTCAGATCAATGAGCTTCTCCAAATACTCGCCGATGATCTTGCCGCAATACAGTCCGGTGTGAGACTCCGCCACGTGTATAAGAACACGGCGACAAGTGTTGTTGTCAAATGATGGCCGTCCGTGTTCCAACCAGCCAGTGCCCGCCGCTACAATCTGGTTGGTATCAAGCACGACGCGGTAAATGTGGTTCGGCATATCAGCGACCTCCAGCTTCGTTGAGCAATTCCCGCAAGGCCCTCGCAAAGTCAGCCTGCTTCCAGCCGAGCGCGCGGAGACGTTCGACTTCAGCCTCAGCCTTGGATTGGAGTTGGTCCGCTACGGCCCGCAAGCGTTGTTGCCGTGCAATCCGCAGCTCAACGAGCCGCGTCGGCAATTCTTGCGGATTCCAGCACGCCAGAAAATCCCACTCTCCCAGCCTGCCCCAATGATTCACGGCCGAAACCCACCGTCGCGCTGCCTGGTGCTTCGCATCCGTGTCCTCGTGCGGCTTGCCTTTGATCTCCAGGATCAGCGTCACCCCATTCTTCAATCGCACCAGAAAATCCGGCTCGTAAACGTGCGGATTGCCGTAAAGTTCGTAGGGGATGTTGAATTCCAGCCGGTCATTTCGCGCATAGCAATAAACGCCATCCTCCTTCGCCAGCTTCTCAAGCTGGAACATGGCCGCTTGTTCCCAGGACTTGGTATCGCACGCCACAAAGTTCAGGTGACTTGCGCCTGTCACTTGCACCGGCTTGACGGTTTTGAAGCGCACACTCGCGGTGCTCCCGATTGGCTTGTAACGATTCAAACGCGGCAACAACGGCGCTTCGCCCTTCGTGTCATCAGGCGAGATCCCCGCAATGAGCAACCCGATGATGCGTTGGGCGTAAGTCTGCAATCCGACTTCGCAGGGATGCAGACCGTTGAACTCAACTCGTTCTCGGAGGTAATCCTGCACAATGCGCAGCACCTGCGGAAACAGCGCGCTGCGACTCTCGCGGCGCAAGCGCTCCTTGCCCGGATGCGCCGCTTCGGTGAGCGTTCGCACAATCTCGCGCGCGATCTCAAATTGGATGGTCTGCGGATGCACCGACTCGTAATAGGTCTGGCGGTTGACCAACTCAAAACCAAACCCGCCGTGCGCACTGGGATGGCCGATTTGATAGCTGACCTGTGGCCTGACGAACGCATCCGTTGGCATCGTCCATGGATCGAGCTTGGTCCGCTCCACTTTGCGAACGTCGCACGTTACCAGATTGCGCTTCAGCGAGACGACATAGCCTTCGACAATCGGGAAACGAATCTCGAAGTGCTTCCGTTCCGGCAAGGCCATGACCTCGTGCTTGGGCCGGTCTTCCGGCGGCGGCCCACCGCCCGGCTCGCGGCCTTTGAACGGAATCAGCGAGAACGGCACGCCAAAGATGTCCACATATTCCGCCGTGAGCAGTCCCGTGTTCGGGTCGGGGGTATAATCCATCCGGCGCAGACCGCGCCCGACGACTTGCTCGCAAAGCAACTGACTGTGAAACGCGCGCAGGCCAAGAATGTGCGTTACGTTGTTGGCGTCCCAGCCCTCGCTCAGCATGTTCACACTGACGACACACCGAATGCGTTCACCCGGTTCACCGGGCCGGCCAACGGAGGAGACAATCTTCCGCAGTTCTTCCGCCGCTTCCTTTCGCGTGGCTTTCGGGTCTTCGCTTTCTGCCGCCGCCAGCAATTCCGAATCAATCCGCAACGTCACTTCCGCTCCCTTGCGATTCCACAACTCATCAAACCCCGCCAGACCGCTGCCATATCGTTTCTGCGCCTTCGCTTTCTTCTTCCGCTTCGGCGTATCGTCATCCTCTTCCTCATCGTCGGTCGGATCGGCCTCAATGGTTTCCTCACCGGAAATCATCCGGTGGAAATGCTCCGCGATATCCGTGTTGTCACAGACGATGATCATCACCGGCGGCGTGCGATCCTGCCCCGGCGTCGCCGCCAGCAACTGGTCAAACCGTTCTTTCCATTCGCCCGCCAGCGTGAGCAAGGCATCTTCGGCTTTGCGATAGACGACTTCCGGCTTCGGTTTGCCGCCGTTCAACTTCTCGCCCGCCTTCAAGTTGCGGGTGATGTGTTCCCACAACTTGAAATACTTCGGGTCAGGCAGGCCCGTATTATCAATGGCCGGCAAGCGCGGTATCTTCGTGATGCCGCTTTCAATGGCGTCCACGAGCGAGAAGTCGCTGACAATCCAGGGGAACGGCGACCCCTCGGGATAACCGCTGCCGTGAATGTAAAACGGCGTCGCGGACAAATCCACGCACAAGGCGATGCCGCACGCGGCGTTTATCTTGTCCAGCCCACTCACCCAAACCGTGGCTTCTTCCAGTTCAGCTTTTTCTTCCTTGGTGAGCTTTACATCGGCGGCGAGCGGCGCGGGCCGATAGGCGTGATGTCCTTCGTCGTTCAACACCATCAGCGGTTCGGTATCCCACAAGTCGCCCAACCGGCCCTTCGCAAATGCATCGGGCGTTTCCGCGCCGAGTTTGCCGACGGCCACCCCGCCGACCTTGATCACTTCCGATTCCGGGCTGAACCAATGCCAATTCGTGACCAGCACCTTGCCTTTGGCCAGCTCCGGGCGCAGCGAGGATGGAACAATGTCGAACTTTTCATAATAGCTGTTGGGATCGCCGGGCCGCAGCACGGTCAGCCGTTCCTTGATCGTGAGATTGGGGCAAACCACCAACGCACGGCGCGGAAAGCGCGGGTCGCCCGGCTTCGTGCCGCGATTACAGAATGCCCATGAGATGAGCATCGCCATCACGACAGTCTTTCCGCTGCCTGTCGCCATCTTGCACGCGTAGCGGGCAATGGCTTTCCCCTCCAGTTCGTTCGGGATGTCCGCGAGTTTGGGATGTTGCGCGACCTTGGTAATCCATTCCTGCGGGCGGGGATTCTCGCCGCGACTCAGCAGGTTGAACTCGTCCAGCGCCAGCTTGGGCGTCCAACGCGGTTTCTTCCCGAGCGCCAGAATCTCGCGCAGATAGATGATCGTCTCGACGGCTTCAATCTGGCAGAAGAACAGACGTCGCGACCGGTCTTCCCGCCACCAATGACGCAACAGTTTCTTGGTTGTCTCGGAAGCGTTTTCCCAGCCGGACTCGCGCCATCGCTTCACGTCATCGCGCAAGGCGTTCACCAGCGGCAAATCGTCACGTTCTTCTTCCGCCAGCAGCGACATCTGCGCGCTGCCGGTGCGTTCGGTCTTGAACCAGTAGCTGGCCGGTCGGCGTCCCGGTGTTTTGGTTGGGATGCCCGTCTTGGTGTCGTAAAGCCAATGCTGGTCCGGCTCTTTGTAAGGCGAGCACAGGATCGGATTCTCGACCGGCTGGATGGGAATCTGGATTTCAGGCATGGCAGTGAATTCCCGGAAAGTATGTTTGTAGAACGCTCGCCCTCACCCTGACCCTCTCCCCCGGGGAGAGGGGACAGCTTTCGCGCGTCGCCTTTTGCGTGGAAGGCTTCTGTGTTGCCGCCGTCGCTTCTGGATTCACGGCCAAGCCGACGAACAACCCACCGCATCCGAATACATCCGCGACGGCCGAGCGTTTCTCCCTCTCCTGGGGGAGAGGGCCGGGGTGAGGGCGGTCGTCAAAACCAATTCTCATTTTCCACCCTCCAGCGTCAGCACTCGCAAGCCTTCGTTACCCCGCGGGTCAATGACCTTCACCGCCACGCGCCACGTCTCACCCTTGCGCAATCGCGCCGGGCGCGGAAATGGCAGGCTCTTCAATCCGCTCAACGCTTCAAACGCATCCTCGGCCACTGCGCCGACATCACCGAGCGCCTTGGCCAGCTTGTCCCACTTGCTCTTATCCGGGAAGAACGCCTGGCAGATGCAGAACGTCCGGCCGTCGTAATCCGTATCCAAGAACCACGCGGCGATGCGTTCCTTGTCCGTGGGGAACAGCGTGTTGCTCACCGGGTCATAGACATCCATGCCCTCGACCTCGACGACGAACTCGCCATCTTTCTGCGGCGTCGGGCCGTTCACGCGTGGTGCGCTGAACACGGTGAAAAGCTGGCTGCCCGGTTGCGTCTTGAGCAAATCACCCATCGCCACATCGGGACGAATCAGCGCCATGTGCAATCTTAACTTCGGATGGCTCTCGCTCTCGATGATGTCCTGTGCCGTGGCGTCAAAGCCAAAACCGGCGAACACCACGTCATCGTAACCTTTGCGGTTGGCGGAACGAATCACGTCCTCCACCTGCATCGAAGTCAGGTTGCCGACTTCCGGGCCGATGCTGACGGCGACGCGGCGTTCCTTCTTGTCCCCGTTCATCCATTCGCCGTCCGCGTGGATGAGCGATGCTCCGGTCAACGGATCGAGCCGGCTGAACTTCATGTTCTTGTTGCCGGGGAAATCCACGCCACTGGCTTTGAGCAGACGGAGAATCTTGTCGAGATGCGCTTCGGCGTTGGCCACGGCCAGTTCCGCCGCGTCGCCGCCGGAGAAGGTTTCCAACTCGCCCGGTTCGCCCGCAATCGGCGAGTCAAAACCATCTTCCACCGCGATGACGCCTTCCATCGTGAACGGGCCGCTCACGCGCACGACGCCCTTGACGGTCTCCGGTTTGTCCACCAGCTCTTCCATCTCGGCGTTGGCGGCGATGCAAGCGTTCACTTCGTCCATCTTCGCGCGCCACGCCGCGCGATAGGCGGTGAGCGCGACCTGCAATGGCTTGGGCCAGTCCGGGTCGGTGTCGAAGGGGACTTCCCATTCCTGCCATTTTGTTTTCGGGATCGCGGTGCGATAGCCCTCGGCCTGTTTGGCGGTAATGCCTTTGAGCGGTTTGCTGGCCGGCAAGGTGCGGATGAGCGTGGGATGCGTGTCCGGCAACAGCCAGCGGCGCGTGTCGGCTTCCGTGACGGCGTTTGCGCCTTGCTCGCGGTGTTTGCGAATCAATTTCTCCACGAGCTTTTCTTTCAACGGTGCGTCGACCTTGGCGACCTCGCGATTCAAGGCGGTGAGTTTCTCCGCCAGAATCGGCTCGTGTTTGGCGAAGATGGGATCGAGCGACGTGTTCCGCGCGATGCTCTTGAGCGTGATGTGCGGGACGGTCTTGCAGGCGAAAGTGAGTTTGCTGTTTGGCCCGCCCTCACCCCGGCCCTCTCCCCCAGGAGAGGGAGAAAGATTCGCGCGTCGCTGGTCTGATAAATCTCCCGTTGCAAACCCAGCGTGTCCTGACGACGACCCGGATTCATTTGCCGGAAGCCTGGATGCGATTCCCCCTCTCCCGGCGGGAGAGGGCCGGGGTGAGGGGGAGGCGTGACCGCTCAACCACGTCCCGTTCGGATTGCGGGCCACGTCTTCGGCGCTCAACTCGCGGAGCTGGTAATAATCGAACTTGGCGGTGAGGAGGCGATGCTTGGCCAGCGCCAGTGCCACGCGGCTGGAATCGCAGGTGATCCAGCGCCGCCCCCATTGCTCGGCCACGAACGCCGTCGTGCCGCTCCCGCACGTCGGGTCTAAAACCAAATCGCCGGGGTCGGTAGTCATCAGCAGGCAGCGAGCGATTACCTGCGTGTCGGTTTGAACGACGTAGATTTTTGGATCGGCATTTGAGAACCCGGCACTTCCTGTGTCAGACCAAGTGTTGCCAAACGGGGCGTATCCAGAATCTGAGAAATACCGAACATAGTTCAGTTGTGAAGCCAAGCCGATTAAACGCGCAGCACCAGCGAGCCGTTTGAGGCCATCCGGATTCTTCGTTTTCCAGTGGCGGTGACTGCCGCAGTCAAACTGTCGCCCGCGGAATTGGAAAATTCGTTCTGCTAGTTTTCCTGGGTCCTGCGATACCGCGAAGCTCAATTGAGCAAAACCCCACCCATTTGGAACGTTGGTTAGGTCGGCCCGCTCATCAGCTGAAATTGCCTGTGCCGCAGTCGCATCGTCACTCACCAAGTATTTGTAACTTTTCAGTTCAGACAGGTCTTTCTCAGCAAGCACGCGTCTGAACTTCACCTGCTGTTTATCTTTTGCATACCAGAGCAAATAGTCATTTTCTTCTGCGAGGAGGTTTGTCGCGCGACTTGCAGTTTTTCTGAACGAGATGATGGAGCAACAATTCGTGACGCCAAACACCTCATCCATCACGCACCGCACCCGATGCAAATTTTCATCGCTGATTTGCACGAAGATGCTGCCGGAGTCGGCGAGGAGTTCGCGGGCCATCGCCAGCCGGTCGCGCAGGTAGGCGAGATAGGAATGGATGCCGAGCGTCCAGGTGTCGCGGTAGGCTTTGACCATCTCCGGCTCACGGGTGAGGTCCTGCTCGCGGTCCTTCACGTCGCGCTGGCCGAGTTGCGGCTGGAAGTTGGAGGCGAATTTGATGCCGTAGGGCGGGTCCAGGTAAATCATCTGCACGCGGCCCGCGAGGTCTTCGCGCCGGGCGAGGCTGGCCATCACTTGCAGCGAGTCGCCCAGAATCATGCGGTTGGCCCAGTCCACGTCGTGCTGATAGAACTGCACGGCCTGGGCGTATTCGTGCTGCGGATCGGCAAAGAGGTCGCGCTCGACATCCTCGCGCGCCAGCACGCGGAGGATGGCCTGCGTGGACACGCGCTCGTGCATGTGCAACGCCACCGGCTCGACCTCGAACCACGGCTTCTCCCGCTTGCCGCTCCACTCCAGCCACGGCTCGTGGCGGCGCAGGGCGTCGGCGAGGAGCCTGGCTTCGTCGGCGGAAAGGGCGCGCTGGCGGGCGGTGGCGAGGAGTTCGGGAAGTTTGTCCGCCCCCGTGGTGTCGGTGGCGGAACGCAGCACCGGCGGCAGGTGCGGATTGTATTCGTAGCGGATTTTAGGCGCGTCCTTGAGCACGCCCTGCGCTTCGAGTCCGGCGGGCGGAAGATTCTTCCGTTTGGCCGGATGTTTGTAACTGGCAATGGCGTCGCCGCCGTTGGCTGGCGCGCTCGCGCCCGCCGCTCCCTTTTTGCGTGGCATAGGCTGAATCGTTCGCGCGACGAATCAGCCGTGTTTGAGACTGCACCTCTGAAGGAAACCCGTGCCTGAAAAGAAAAGGGGGCGACACTTACTAACGCCCCATCACAGGCACGGGAATGCCCTCAAAGGAACGCTTTCAGCGCGCCCCGAGGGGCGCGCATCGAGCGCTGTCCTTTGATCGAAATTTCCCGTTTCGTGATGAACAGCAGCCGAGACTGCGCGAAATGATTTGGTTAAATTAGTTTTCTGGTCGCTTTGTTTTTCCGGACGCGAGGAGATTAGGCGGGACAGGAGCGCGGGACAATCCTGAAACATCTCACGCAGAAGACGGGACTTTCCGACATCCCTTTGGGGTGGGGAACTATTTGGGAGCAACGATCTCCCAGGGCAGTCGCGTTGCCCCAACCCCGGGCTGATTTCCCGGGCGTCTGCTGGATTGCGCAGGAGCCGGGGAGTGCTAGATTGACTGCGTAGCAGAGGTGTCTATGGCAAAAAAACCTGTATTCCAATCAAACGGCAAAAAGAAACAGTTGTTCTCCTTCACGGCCCCGGACGCGTTGAGCGTGCAGTTGGTGGGCGACTTCACGCACTGGCAGGAGCGTCCCATCAACCTACAGAAAGGCGCCGACGGCGTCTGGCGTGCCAGCGTGGAACTCCTGCCAGGGAAACACCACTACCGCTTCCTCGTGGACGGTCAGTGGCGGGATGATCCGGAGTGCCACCTGCTGGTCGCCAATCCTTACGGGAGTCAGAACGCGATTCGCCAGGTGGCCTGAACCGGGGGTATGCTTCGCGGATTGGCGGCAGCCGGTGCGGATCACTGCCGGACGTCGAGCCAGCGCTCAAACGTGTCATTGATTTCCGTGACGCGGGCAGTGGGTCTGTGAGTCGTGAAGCGTACGCGCGGCAAATGAACTGAAACAACAAAGCAATGAAAGCACCTTCCCGCAAATCGCGCCGGGCTGCAGATCCTGTGCGAATCCGCCACATTCTGGTTCCCATGGATTTCTCCGAGCTTGCGCGCCAGGCGTTGCATCATGCCATTCCACTGGCGACCGGATTCGGGGCGAAAATCTCGCTGCTGCACGTCGTCGAACTGCCGGTTTATCCCACGGAGATGGGCACGGTGGTGGTTCATCAGGAACGCACCTTGCAGGCCTCTCGCAAGGAATTGGCGGCACTGGGCGAGAAGTTGATTCCGGCCGGTTTGCGTGGCCGCGTGCTGGTCTGCATGGGGCGGCCGTACGAGGAAATCGCCGACACGGCTCACCGGCTCAAAGTGGATTTGATCGTGCTCACCACCCACGGTTATACAGGACTCAAGCACGTGCTGCTGGGCAGCACTGCGGAGCGTGTGGTGCGTCACGCCCCGTGTCCCGTGCTGACCGTGCGGGGAAAGTGACCGGGGATTCCAGCCGGATCGCGATTCATTCACCTTGTCGCGGCTCGTCCTCGGGATGCTGCTGTTGACGTTGTCGCGGCGTCAGCCGCAGAGTTCGTTCGATCGGATCACTGGTTCATCCCGAAATTCTGGCCGTTCACGCGATAGGCCTTTGCCAAATCCCTTTGCCAAATCCCTTTGACGCCGGCGCGGGTTCCTTGCATCGTTCGCGGCATGGTTGCTCCAAGACAATTCATTGCCATTGCCTTTGCCGCGCTGTTCATTGGTTGCGCGACCACCACCCGCCCGTCGCGCGTTGCTTACCCGGACACGCGCCAAATGCCGCAGGTGGATGATTATCACGGCGTGGAAGTGGCCGATCCCTATCGCTGGCTGGAGGACGACAATTCCGCGGAAACGAAGGCGTGGGTCGAGGCGCAGAACAAGGTGACGTTCGGCTACCTCGAACAGATTCCAGAACGCGCCGCCATCAAGGCTCGGCTTACCCAACTCTGGAATTACGAACGCTACGGCGTGCCGTTCAAACAAGGCGGTCGTTACTTCTACGCGAAGAATGACGGGCTGCAGAACCAGAGCGTGCTGTACACGATGACTTCGCTGGAGGCCGAACCGCAGGTGTTGCTGGACCCGAACCAGCTTTCCGCCGACGGCACCGTGGCGTTGAGCGGTTACACGATCACCGACGATGGGAAACTCATGGCTTACGGATTGTCCAGCGCCGGTTCGGACTGGCAGGAATGGAAAGTGCGCGACGTGCAAACCGGCCAAGACCTGCCGGATCACGTCAACTGGGTGAAGTTTTCCAGCGCGTCATGGACCAAGGATGGTCGCGGGTTCTTCTATTCCCGCTACGATGAGCCAACTGAGGCGACGAAACTGACCAAGGCGAACTACTACCACAAACTCTACTTTCACCGTCTTGGCACGCCGCAGGCGGAGGACAAACTCGTCTATCACCGGCCCGACAAGAAGGATTGGAATTTCTACGGCGGCGTGACGGACGACGGCCGCTATCTGATCATCACCGCCTCGCAGGGCACCGATCCGAAGAACCGCGTGCTGTATCAGGACTTGCAGCAACCAAATTCGCCCGTGATCGAGCTGTTGATGGAATTCGATGCCGATTACACGTTCATTGATAACGATGGTCCGGTGTTCTGGTTCAAGACCGATCTGAATGCGCCGCGCCACCGGGTCATTGCCATTGATGTCACGCGGCCCGGACGCGTGAACTGGAAGGAGATCATTCCGCAAGCCCCGGAAACCCTGGCGCGCGTGAGCGTGGTGAACCACCAGTTCATTTGTTCCTACCTGAAGGACGCGCGCAGTCAGGTGAAGATTTTCGGTTTGGACGGCCGGTTCATTCGCGAGGTGGCTTTGCCGGGCATTGGCTCGACGGGCGGCTTTGGCGGTCAACGCAGCGATACAGAGACGTTCTATTCATTTACGAGTTACACGTCGCCGGGCACGATTTTCCGCTACGACCTCGCTACCGGCGCAAGCGCGGTGTTTCGTAAGCCACAGGAGGATTTCAATCCCAACGATTACGAAACGCACCAGGTATTCTACGCGAGCAAGGACGGCACGCGCGTGCCCCTGTTCATCTCGCACCGGAAGGGATTGAAGCTCAACGGTCGCAATCCAACGCTGCTCTACGGCTACGGCGGGTTCAACATCAGCCTGACGCCGGGTTTTTCGGTCGCAAATCTCGCGTGGATGGAAATGGGCGGCGTGTATGCCGTGCCCAATCTGCGCGGCGGCGGCGAATACGGCGAGGAATGGCATCGCGCCGGCACGAAGCTCCAAAAGCAAAACGTCTTTGACGATTTCATCGCGGCGGCGGAATGGCTGATCGCGAACAAATACACCTCGCCAAAGAAGCTGGCGATTTCCGGTGGCAGCAATGGCGGCCTGCTCGTGGGTGCTTGCATGACGCAGCGGCCGGACTTGTTTGCCGCCACGCTGCCGGCGGTTGGAGTGATGGACATGCTGCGCTTCCACAAATTCACCATTGGTTGGGCGTGGACGAGCGATTACGGATCGGCGGATGATCCCGAAGAATTCAAAGCGCTGCACGCCTACTCACCGCTTCACAACTTGAAACCGGGCACGAAGTACCCCGCTACGATGGTTACCACGGCGGATCACGATGATCGCGTGGTGCCGGCGCACAGTTTCAAGTTCGCCGCCGCGCTGCAGGCCGCGCAAGCGGGCAAGTCACCCACACTGATCCGCATTGAAACCAAAGCAGGCCACGGCGCCGGCAAGCCCACGGCCAAGCTGATTGAAGAAGCGGCGGACAAATGGGCGTTCCTGGTGAAGGAGTTGGGTGTATGGGTGTCTCAAACGCCGACTGAGCCTTGAGGGATTGAGCGACTTCCGATGGACGGAACCGGCAAGATCCAAGCCGTCACTTTCGATGTCGGGGGCACATTGATTGAACCGTGGCCGTCCGTCGGTCACGTTTATGCCGAGGTGGCGGCGCGTTACGGCGCGAAAGGACTCTCGGCGGAAATGTTGAACCGCCGTTTCCTGGCCGCGTGGAAGCAGCATCCAGCTTTTGATCACACCGTCGCGGATTGGGCCGCGATCGTGGACGAATCTTTCGCGGGTCTGCTGACCGAAAAGCCGAGCCAGACTTTTTTCCCCGAGCTTTACGAACACTTTGGAAGTGCGACCGCCTGGCGGGTTTACGCGGACGTGCGACCGACGCTGGAAGCGTTGCGGACCCGCAGCCTACGACTGGGCCTGATTTCAAACTGGGACGACCGTCTGCGTCCACTGCTGCGCGCACTTGATCTGACTGAATACTTTGAAGCGATCCTCATTTCCTGCGAGGTCGGTGCCGGCAAGCCCGCACCCGCCATTTTTCAGGAAGCCGTGCGCCGCATGGGCGTGCCGGCCGGCGCGATTCTGCACGTGGGCGACAGCATGGAGGCGGATGTGCAGGGAGCACGCGCGGCGGGCTTGTCCGCCGTGCAAATCGAACGGGTTGCCGAACCAAAACAAAACTGCCAAATCCAGTCGCTGACGGAGTTATTGCTCAGGGTCTGAGCATGATCGGCATGAGATTAGGCCGGCGAACTTTGAAGGAAGTGGCTCTTATACTAATTAAGACTCATTGACGTCACGGACGATTGCTCATTAGATTCGGTGCGTTCCTCGGGGCGAGCACGCCCTGTGTCTAATCTGTCAGCACGTGATGAGCAGCATTTCAAGCCTCTACAAATCGTCGCTCGGCCAGAAGTATGTCATGGCCGCCAGTGGGACTCTCCTTTTTTTGTTCGTCGTAGGACATTTGGTGGGCAACCTCCAGGTGTTCGGTTCGCCGGAGCTGATCAACACTTACGCGCACTTCCTCAAAAGCAAACCGCTGCTGCTCTGGGGCGTGCGGCTGGGATTGCTGGCGCTGGTGGCACTGCACGTCATCACCGCTGTGCAGTTGAGTCTTGCCAACAAGGCGGCGCGACCGGTGGAATACGCGAAGCCGCCCACCTACGGCTCCGCGTGGCAGTCCCGTTACATGCTGGGTACTGGGTCGGTGATTGCGGCTTTTGTCGTTTATCACCTGGCGCACTTTACCGCCCTGCTTCCCGGCATCAATGGCGTGGGCGATTTCCGCACGCTGGAGGCTACGCTGCCCGGCGGCGAGAAGACGCACGATGTCTATGCCATGATCGTGCTGGGCTTCCAGGTGTGGTGGGTGACCCTGTTTTATCTGGTCGCCCAAGCAGTGCTGTTCATTCACCTCGGGCACGGCCTGGCCAGCATGTTCCAATCGCTCGGTTTCCGGAATCACATTTGGTGGCCGCGGATTCAACTTTTTGCCAAGGTCGCGAGCATCGCCATCTTCATCGGTTATGCTTTGATTCCCGTCTCTATTTACCTGCGCGTCGTCGGCGCCGATTATGCCGAGACCAAGCGTTTTGAACTGAAACCGGCGGCACTGGTCGAGCCGGCGGCTGCGACGGGAAAGGAGGCGAAATGAGACTCCAAAATCCAAAAGCCAAACACCAAGGGAATCTCAATCGCCAACCGCTACTGCTTGCACGGCGGTTTGAGATTTGGAGCCTGGGGTTTGTCGGGTGTTTGTTGTTTGTTGTTAGGTGTTCTTCCTCCCAGCACATTTGATTATGGCGACTCTGAATTCAAACATTCCCGCCGGTCCACTCGCCCAAAAGTGGGAACACCACAAGTTTTCCACCAAGCTCATCAATCCGGCGAACAAACGGAAATACAAGATCATCGTCGTCGGCGCGGGTCTGGCCGGATCGTCCGCCGCCGCCACGCTGGCGGAACTCGGCTACGAGGTTCACAACTTCGTGTTTCACGATTCGCCCCGGCGGGCGCACTCAGTGGCCGCACAGGGCGGCATCAACGCCGCCAAGAACTATCAGAACGATGGCGATTCGGTGCATCGGCTCTTCTATGACACCATCAAGGGCGGTGACTTTCGCGCACGCGAGGCCAACGTGCATCGGCTCGCTGAAGTATCGGTTAACATCATTGACCAGTGCGCGGCGCAGGGCGTGCCCTTTGCGCGTGAATACGGCGGGTTGCTCGACAACCGTTCCTTTGGCGGCGCGCAGGTTTCGCGCACGTTCTATGCGCGCGGTCAAACCGGACAACAGTTGCTGCTGGGCGCTTATTCGGCGCTGTGTCGCAATATTGCCAACGGCGGCGTGAAATCCCACACACACGCCGAGATGCTCGACCTCGTCGTGGTGGACGGCCACGCGAAAGGCATCATCGTCCGCAACCTCCAGACGGGCGAAATCACCCGCCACAACGCGGATGCCGTGGTGCTGGCCACGGGAGGCTACGGCAACGCCTATAATCTTTCCACCTACGCGCGCGGCTCGAACGCCACGGCCATCTGGCGCGCTTACAAACGCGGCGCGTGTTTCGGCAATCCCTGTTACACACAGATTCATCCCACGTGCATCCCGGTCAGCGGCGATTACCAATCCAAACTCACGCTGATGAGTGAATCGCTGCGCAACGACGGTCGCGTCTGGGTGCCGAAGAAGAAGGACGACTGCAAACGGAATCCGGCCGACATTGCGGAGAGCGACCGGGATTATTATCTGGAGCGCATGTATCCAGCGTTCGGCAACCTCGCGCCGCGTGACATCGCCAGCCGCGCGGCCAAGGTGGTTTGCGACGAGGGCCGGGGCATCGGCGAAACGGGTCTGGGGGTGTATCTCGATTTTGCGGATGCCATCAAGCGCCTCGGCGAAGGCAAGGTGCGCGAGCGTTACGGCAATCTGTTCGCCATGTATCACGAAATCACGAATGAGGACGCCTACCAGACGCCGATGCGGATTTATCCCGCCATGCATTACACGATGGGCGGCCTGTGGGTGGACTACAATTTGATGAGCAACCTCCCGGGTTTGTTCGTGCTCGGCGAGGCGAACTTCTCCGATCACGGCGCCAACCGGCTCGGCGCCAGCGCGCTCATGCAGGGTCTGGCCGACGGTTATTTTGTGTTGCCAGCCACCATCTCCGGCTACCTCGCGACGCAGAAGCCCGATAAACGGCCCGCGACGGACAACGCCGCGTTCAAGCAGGCCGAGGAGAGTGTTCAGACCATCACCAAGCGCCTGCTGAACAATAAAGGCTCCCGGACGCCCGCAAGCTTCCACAAGGCGCTTGGGAAACTGATATGGGAACACTGCGGTATGGCGCGCACCAAGGCCGGACTGGAGCGGGGCATCAAGCTCATCGGCGAGTTGCGCGAGCAGTATTGGAAGCACGTGAAGGTTGCCGGCGAGGCGGGCGAGTGGAATCAATCCTTGGAAAACGCCGGTCGCGTGGCCGACTTCATGGAACTGGGCGAACTGTTGTGCCGTGACGCGTTGCATCGCGAGGAGAGTTGCGGCGGCCATTTCCGTGAGGAATATCAGTACACGAAGAACGATGCCGAAGTGCAGCAGGGCTTGGTGAATCCCGGTGACGTGAAGCGCCGCGACGATGTCTTTGCGTATGTGGCCGCCTGGGAATACGCCGGGGAAGGCAAAGCGCCGGTGTTGAACAAGGAGCCGCTCGTGTATGAGGAAGTGAAGATGAGTACGCGGAGCTACAAGTAAATGAAAGTCACACTGAAAGTCTGGCGACAGAAAAGCCGGAACACTCCCGGCGAATTCAAGACCTACGAATCGCCGGCGTTGAATCCGAACATGTCGTTCCTGGAAATGCTCGACGTGGTCAACGAGGAACTGGCCAACCGCGGCGAGGAGCCAATCGCGTTTGATCACGACTGTCGCGAGGGCATTTGCGGCACGTGTTCGCTGGTCATTGACGGCAAACCACACGGGCCGCACCAGGGCGTGGCGACCTGTCAGACCTACATGCGCAGTTTCAAAAACGGCGATGAGATTGTCGTCGAACCGTTTCGCGCACGCGCGTTTCCGCTGGTCAAGGATTTGGTGGTGGACCGCAAGGCCTTGGACCGCATTCAACACGCCGGCGGTTTCATCAGCGTACGAACTGGCAGTGCGCCGGACGCCAACAACATCCTGGTCCCGAAGGAAAACGCCGACCTCGCCATGGATGCCGCGCAATGTATCGGCTGCGGCGCGTGCGTGGCCGCGTGCAAGAACGCCAGCGCCATGCTCTTCGTGGCGGCCAAGGTTTCGCATCTGGGCCTGCTGCCGCAAGGCCAGCCGGAACGCCACCGCCGGGTGAAGGCGATGGTGGATCAGATGGACGCCGAAGGTTTTGGCGGCTGCACTGTAACCGGCTCGTGCGAGGCGGTCTGCCCCAAGGAAATCAGTCTGGATTTCATCGCGCGGATGAATCGCGACTACGCCGCGGCATTGATCCGGGGCGAACCCAAGCCCATCGCCGGCAGCGGCGCGGGTTGAGATTTTGATGGGCGGCGTTCCTTGGGTGCGTCGCTCAGGCGCACCGGGCGCGTCCAAACCAGAAATGGTGCATCGGCACGGGTTCAACCGTCTTACGGGCCTTTCGCCCGCACCGACACACCATGATTTCAACCGTGAGTCAAAGCGATGACTCTTCGGTTTCGAGTTCGCCCACGAGATCCTTTTCCGCCAGCACCCAATCTTCCAAGGTCAAAGGACGCTGCGGCAGCCGGTCGCGAAACATGACGTAGGCATGCTGCCGGACCATTGCTCGCGAGATGCCCGGCGTGAAGGGCTTGGGCTGTTCGACAACTTTGTGCGATTTGGTTTTCATACAAATCCCCTCGACTTCCCTGAGAAGATAACCCCCCTCTACCATCGTGCAAGCGCCAGCCGGGAGATTTTATCCTAAGAACAGCCGTTGAAACCACAGATGGACGCAGATGGACAGGGATAAAAAGGAGTTGCAACAAGAACTGCGATCACCTGGCAGGTGAAGCACGTTCGCGTCAAAATCTGTGTTTATCTGCGTCCATCTGTGGTTTCCCTCTTTCATTCATTGCAACCTCCGGATTTAGGTTTATTCACCGCCGCGAATGTTGGATTCGCGGGTTGGGCGGCTCAAAGCGTTTCTGGTGAAACGCCCACCCCGAGAATGCTGCACGCCTGGATTACATTCAGTTTCAGGCGGGCCGCTTCCAACAACACCTCCGCCGATTCGGTGCCGGGATTGAGCCAGAGTTCATCGCAACCTTTTGCGGCAATGTCGGGCAAAACCCGTAGCGTCGCTGCCGGCGGCAGGTAAACACTGACCAGATTGGGACGCGCGGGGACGTCGCGAATGTTGCGGAAGGCCGGCAAACCTTCAATACGCTCCTCGTTCAGGTTCACCGGAAAAACGGTGTAGCCCTGCTGTAGGTAAGCCCGCACGGCTTTGTTGCCGTATTTTTGCGGGTCATTCGAGGCGCCGATGATGGCGATGGTCTTCACGGCCAGATCTTCGTTTCGTCAATGGATTGCTGCTCGCGAGCCGCAGTTCAAACCGGCGTCTTGCCGCCCAGGCCGCTTTCCACAATGGCGTTCTTGATGCGCGCGACCGCCAACCGCTCGATGGCGTCCGCGATGGCCGCGGGCGTTTCCTCCACGGAAAAGAGTTGTCCTTTTCGCATGTGAACCGTGGTGGCCCGGGATTCGATTTCCACGAGGACAATGTGGTCGCTGTTCAACAGGATTTCCCCGCCTTTGTTGATGCGATTCAATTTGATCAATGGCATACGCCCACCAAACTGCCGAAATCCACCAAGTTGACAAGTGCGTAACTGCCGAATCATCGCGCCGCGCGCACGTATCTTGCCAGTTCCCCGCGGTGGACCGGATCGCGTTCCGGTCCAATACTGTGCCGCGCATGACTACCACCAGGAACTATGATCTCCTGAACCGGCTGACGGACATCGCCAGCAGGATAGGCGTCGCGCCTGCCTCCATCTCCGCGTATGCGTACAACACCTCCAACCGGAGAACTTCGCTCACCAACACCGACTACACCCGCTCGGTGTACGCTTGTGATTCGCTCGGGCAGGTCCAGCTCTCCATGAACCGTTCCGTCGTAGCGGCGTCTCGGCAGAGCGCCGCTATTCTCGCACAGGTTGGTTTGCGGCGCTCTGCCGAGACGCCGCTACGCGGTTCATGGTTCCAATGCGCGATTCGAAAATCGTTGAAGCTTCCCATGCCATGTCAATCTATGCTGCTGCGTTCGTTCCTTGGCTCCGCAACATAGTCTTCCGCTGGGAATTGGGGTCCAGGCCGTGGCCGGTGAGTCTTTGGCCGTCCACGCCCGGGCGCGGCAGTTCGCGGAGTTCCAAAAAGTGCAAAGGAATTGCCGCCGCACGGCACCAAGATCGTGTGCGTTTTTGCCAAAATGCGGTTGGCAAGGTGGTGACTCCGGGTGTTGAGTCAGGGCGGGAGCATGGAGAACACGGCTTGGGTT
>JAHCLO010000052.1 GCA_026125285.1 Verrucomicrobiia bacterium
GCCCGGCCCAAGGCGTTGGTTTCCCGCACAACGCTTTGCCACACCTGGTGGTGCGCGCCGCGTTCTATGATGGCGTATTCCGAATCTCCTTGCCCGCTCCCGGAGGACACAACTGACTGCGCCAGCGTTGAGAGCGCGCACACCACCAAGCCCAGGCAAAAGCACGGAAGCAGAGTTTTCATAACGAATCGAAGTGGTCAGATAGTCGGAGTGGGTTCAGGGCAGGAAATCGGAGCAGGATGTTTCGCAGCAGGTCGTGAAGCCGGCGCCGGCAATGGCTGAAGCGGTTAGAGCAGGGATATGCCAGCTTGCACGGAAGCCAGCCCGAAGAAACGCGAACCTCAGTGGACGTGGCGGACAAACAGGCGCATCTTGGAAGGCACACCGGCGCGCTGTGTGTGTGTGTGTGTGTGTGTGTGTGTGTAGGGGGTAGGTTTGCGTCCCGGCCCAAAAGCCCGTTCCTGACTCAGTATGAAATCGCAAATCTTCACACGCACCCCACACAAAGCGGAAGAATTTCAAACCCAAGCCGCATTCTCGATTCTCCCGCACTGACTCAACGCCGGGATTCACGATCCTGCCAACCGCATCTTGGCAAAAGCGCACCCGATCTTGGCCTGTCACGGCCATTGTAGAGAATGATTACCCCTTCAAACAATTGGCCACCGTATGCCGACATCCCATTTGCAACCGTTCGGCAATCCCATCCAACGTCATCACCGTCTCGCTTCGCAATCGCGCCGCCATCTTCACACGGGCCGCCCCGGCTTTGCGTCCCTGCGCCAAATCTCGAAATTATTCGTCCTCATTTGCCCGAACACGAGAGCATGATTCAAGTTCTTCCCAAGCGCGCAAAAATGTCGTGGTAAAATTCGGGATGGCTTTCCCAGATTTGCGACGTGATCAAGCGTGGAGAACCTGCGTCTTGGTGGCCCCAATGTGGCGGCGTAGCTCGCCTCGCGGAAACGGTGTTGCGCGTAGTAAATCTCCAGCGCTTCGCGGCGTCGTCGGTAATGATGAGAATCTTCTTGGGCATGGCGTGAGTTACTGGGCATCGGTCTGCGGTCGCGCGCCATCGTGGCGGAGCTATGTGGCACTCGCCGGCGCCAACTCTTTTGCTCCATCACTCCGTTCTCGTCCTCATTTCCCAAAGCCGCGCTGCTTCAGCCAATACTCGCAATCCCGCGTCCACGGATGCCGCTCGCCCTGGCCGTATTGACGCGTGCCAAGACCAATCCCGTGCGGGCCGCGCTCGTAAATGTGCAGATCAAAGGGCACGCCGCTTTTCTGCAATGCCTCGGCGAATGACAGCGAGTTCTCGATGGGCACACCTTTGTCCTCCCACGTATGCCAGACGAAGCAAGGCGGCGTGTCTTTGGTGACTTGCAGTTCACTCGACAGCTTGCGCGCCAGGTCCGGCGAGGGATCAGGCCCGAGCAGATTCCGTTTGGAGCCCTGGTGCGTGAATGGACTGGTCAGGCTGATGACCGGATAACAAAGAACTCCCAAGTCCGGACGCGAACTCTGACGCTCGATGAGGTCCGCAGCGTCAGCGTTGCCCGTGTCGAAATGCGTCAGCAACGTCGAGGCCAGATGGCCGCCGGCGGAGGAACCCATGATGCCAACGCGTTTCGGGTCCAACTTCCATTCCGCCGCCTGGGCGCGCACCGTACGCACCGCGCGGGCGGCATCCTGCAACATGGCGGGATGCCGATAGCCGCCGGAGCCCAGCCGGTACTTGAGCACAAACCCGGCAATGCCCTGCTCATTGAGCCAGCGCGCGTAATGGCTGCCTTCGTGGTCGGCTAATCCGCCATAACCGCCGCCGGGACAAATCACGATGGCCGCGCCCGTGGCATTCTCCGGCGTCGGCAGGAATGGAGTAAGCGTGGGGATGTCCTTGTCCTCCGTGCCCAGCGCCCCGGGTGCCCCTTCGGGCCAGAGCGGGAAAGGACTGTGGTTCTGTGCGCCCACTAGAGCGACAAAGGAGAAGAGGGAAACGAGTTGCAGGATGCGATGTTTCATGGGCTCAGATTACGCCGTGCCCCGGTGTCCGCCAGCACAAATGCCAGGGCAGGGCATTTCCAAAAAAGTCCGATTAGCCCGTTGAGAATATCGAGAGTCTCCACCATCATGCCGGGCAATTCACCTGTGGTCGCGACGCGGATGCCGCGTGCATTTCCGCCGGCCGTGTCATTGCGGGTGAGTACCGGTCAGATTGCAGAGCCATCAAGCACATGGAAACGGACCAGCAACCTCCCAGCCCGTTCGCTGGCTTGGTCAGCACTGGCCGGCCGGCACGTCGGCGGGCTTGCGCCAATCCGGTTCTTTCCTCAACCGTCACTGACACTCAAGTAAACATGAAACCACACCTCAGTCCCTTCCTTCTGGCGTTGCTGTTTGGCATCCCGCTTACCCCCAAACTTCATGCCCAAGCCACCGCCCTCACCTACCAAGGCCGACTGGATGACGGCGGCGCACCAGCCAAAGGTATTTACGATTTACGATTCACGATTTACGACGCGGCCAGCGGCGGCGCAGCCCAGGGCGTTACGCTGACGAATTCGCCCGTCGCCGTCAGCAACGGCCTATTCACAGTCACGCTGGATTTCGGCGACGGCGTCTTCGATGGCGGCGGGCGCTGGCTGGAAATTGGCGTGCGCACCAACGGCGGCGGCAGTTTCCAGCCGTTGTCGCCCCGCCAACGCTTTACCTCCACGCCTTATGCCCTTCGCGCGCTCACGGTGGGGGATGGCGCAGTGGCGGGCGCGTATTCCAGCCAGGTGTCCTTCTCCAATCCGGCCAATGAATTCACCGGCACGTTCACCGGCGACGGTTCCGCCTTGAGCAACATCAACGTGACGACGCTGGGCGGCTTCACGGCGGGAGATTTCTGGCAACTGGGTGGCAATGCCGGCACCACCGCCGGAGTGAACTATCTGGGCACGAGCGATAATCAGCCGCTGGAACTGAAGGTGAATGGCCAGCGCGTTATACGCTGGGAAATGCCGTCCGCCGATTGGCCGGTGGTAATCGGTGGTTCCAGCGCCAACAGCATTGGCGGCGGGAGTGTCGGTTCGGTCATCGGCGGTGGCGGTTCCCCGTCCAATCCCAACACCATCGGCCCCAATTCCCTTTTAAGTGTAGTTGGCGGTGGGGGGAGCAACCACATCGCCGGTCTGGTGCTGGCCGGCACCATTGCCGGCGGATCTCTGAACGAGCTGGGCCTGGATGCAGACTTCAGCACCATCGCCGGGGGGCATCGCAATCGTATCGCAGACAGTGCGTTCAATGCCACAATTGCCGGTGGCTTGCTCAATGTCATTGACGCGTTCACGCAGAACGGCGCGATTGGCGGGGGTTCCAACAACCGACTCGAAACCGGCGCCTGGTATGGCACCGTCGCGGGTGGCGCCAACAACAGCGTTGGCGCGGCGTCCGATCTGAGCGTGATCGGTGGCGGTGCGGGAAACCTGATTTCCTCGAATTCATCCAGCGCCGCCATCGGCGGGGGAATTCTCAACCTCATCGGCGTAAACGGCGACGCGAGCGCCATCGGCGGCGGCTCGAACAATGTGGTCGGCGCGAATGCGCCGTATAGCACGATTGGTGGCGGCAGGAACAACACCATCTCGACCAACGCTCCCAACGCCACCATCGCCGGCGGGCGCGAAAGTGTGGTCACCGGGGTGGACGCCACCGTGGGCGGTGGCAGCAATAACGAGGCGAACAGCACGGGGGCTACGAGCAGCGGCGGTATCAACAATCGCGTCATGATCAATTCCCCGTGGGCGACCATCAGTGGTGGCTACAACAACACCGCCACGGGAACGGGTTCGGTCATTGGCGGCGGCAACGCCAACGCCACCACCAACAGCTACAGCACCGTGGCCGGCGGTCAGGGCAACGTCGCCTCGAAGCAATTCGCTGCCGTGCCCGGCGGAGCCAACAACACTGCGGACGGCAATTACGCCTTTGCCGCCGGCCGCCGGGCCAAGGCCAACCACACCGGTGCGTTCGTCTGGGGCGATGCCTTCGATGGTGATGTGGTTTCCACCAACAACAACTCCGTGACCCTGCGGGCCAGCGGTGGTTACCGTTTGTTCAGCGACACGGGAGCATCGGCGGGCGTATTCCTTGCCCCCGGCGGCAACTCGTGGGCGTCCATTTCCGACCGCAATCGCAAGAAGGACATTCAACCCTTGGACTCCCAGGCCGTGCTGGCGCGGTTGGCGGCCCTGCCGGTTTCGACCTGGCGCTACGACTTCGAGCCGGCGGAGGCCACCCCACACATCGGCCCGATGGCCCAGGACTTCAAGGCGGCCTTTTATCCGGGCCGAGACAACACGACCATCAGCACGATGGAATTCGACGGCGTGGCGCTGGCGGCGATCCAGGGACTCAACCAGAAGTTGGAGCAGAGGGAGGCAGAAGTCCGCAACCTCCAAGACCGACTCGCGAAATTGGAGGAGCAGATTGCCAGGTTCAGCCAGCCGTAGAAGTAAACCGGACAACCACTCCCCACCACTCCCTAACTGTGAGCCTCTCGCGACCTTCGTCATCAGGCGAAACCGCAGAAGGTGTTTCCACGCCAACCCTCAGCATGAAACCGACACATTGTAATCGTAAACAACTTTTAGCGAGTGTATCCTGGTTCGGTAATCATCCACTCAACATGAAACCGGGACTCTGTATTCGCAAACAACTCCTCCGGCCAATTCATCTCGTCCTGACCGGGCTCGGACTGCTCCTCAACACGGGTCATTGCGCCATCACCCCCACAGACCATTGGCTGGCGTGGTACGGACTGCAACCCTGGCAGGTGTGGTTCGACCAGGACGGCGATGGCTTCACGGCCGAGGAGGAATTCAACTGGGGCACGAACCCGCTGGATCCTGCCTCGGTGCCGTATGCGTTCGACACCGTGTCGAATCGCTGGGTGCTGCGGGTCGCCGCCTCGCCCAACGTTTTGGCGTTTCTCCAAACCAGCACAAACCTGGCTACCTGGGAAGCGGTGACCGATCTGCCGCCGCCGGCGAATGGCATGGTCACGCTGGACCTGTCCCCCGACGAGCCGCACCGCTTCTACCGCATCGGCTCGCTGGTGCATACGAACAGCGACGGCGATTGCCTTTTGGATTTCGAGGAGGTGATGCTTTACGGAACCAATCCACTGCTCACCGACACCGACGGCGACGGCTTGAGCGACTGCGATGAAGTGAAGGTGTACCACACCGATCCCAACTACAGCTCGCCGACGGGCCGCGGCGCCATCAGTGGTCAGGTGGTTTTCGACGAGGACAAAGACCCCGCTACACAGCAGCATCCGGGCATCGCCGGCTGGACGGTGTTCGTGGACCTGGATTTCGATGGAGAACTGGACGCCGATGAACCGCGGGCGGTGAGCGAGGCGGATGGCAGTTACTTGATCCGTGAACTGGATCCGGGGCTCTACCGCGTGGCACTGGTGGTCCCGGCAGCCTGGCAGCAAATCTTTCCGGCGCTCGTTCCCGTGCCGATTCCCGACGGTTATCCGGATCGTGTGGTGGAGGTGTTTGACTCCGGCACCGGGCCCATTCCGTTTCCCTACGGCCGCTATGCGGATCCGTTGCCGGGGTTACGCGTCCTGGTTCCTTCGCCACCGCCCGATCCGGTAGATGCCTCCGTGGTGCTGGGCGCCCTGCCGCCGCCGCCCATTGCCGGACCCTTCGGGGGCTGGGCACACGTGGACATTCTCGCAATTCCGACGAACAGCTTCGTGACGGTGGCCTTCGACGGTGAGGAAATCGTAGATGGCCCGGGGCCGGATTTGGCGATCTGGTGTGCCGCGACCGCTCTCAATGACCAGGCCGAGTTTTACCTCGGTTCCACAGCGTCCAATCTCACCTCCATCGGCGTATTTCCACAGACCGAAACCATCGTGATAGACCTTGCCACGGTGACGGCACCGCAGCCGGTGCGTTATGTGAAAGTGCGGGGGATGGGAATGGTGGGAACGTATCCGGGCATTGACCTGGTCGGGTTTGAGGCGCTGCATTACCGGCCCCAAACGCGAGGGCATTACGAGGTCATGGTCTTGGGCGGGCAAACGGTGTCGAACTTGAATTTCGGCGTCGCCGGAGATGATCGGCCGCCGAAGGCTCTCATCACCACAGATCGGACGGACATCCGGGCCGGCGAAACGCTGACCGCGCAGGTTGTCGCGACCGATGATCGCGGCGTGACGGCGGTGACGCTGACAGCCAACGGCACGCCCGTGGCCCTGGATGCGCAATTCAGCGGCACGGTGCCTGTGTTGAGCGGCGGCCTGTTGGAATTGACGGCGACCGCCACCGACACGGCGAACCAGGAGGTTCGCACCCTTTCCACGCTGATTGCGCGCAACACCGATGGAACGCTGCCGGACTTGTCCGGCTTGGGCGCCACGGACACCAGCGGGACCGGCGGGCCTTCCATTCGCGTGACTTCACCGGTCGCAGGCGAAATTCTCTCCACGCCCAGGACGATTGTCGGCACGATCGCCGGCACCACGGCTGCCGTGGCCACCTGGCAGGTGCATTACGCCCCGGCCGAGCTGGTGAACCCGGAGGCGCTTTCCGACAACGACCCGGATTACGTGTTGCTGAATCAAGGCGTCGGGCCCGTCACCAGCGGGGCGCTCGGCACGTTGGCGGGAGACACCCTGCCCGCCGGCGCCTACCTGGTGCGCGTGTCTGCTGCCGATCTGAACAGCACCACGGCGTACCTTGGCTTCGTCATCGGCGTGCGCATTGATCCGCTCGACATTCGGCCGGAAATCGTCCTCACCCAGCCCACGAACGAGACGACGGTCACATTCGTCACGAACATCCTGGGCAGCATTACGACGCGACAGCAATTGCGCGAGTGGTATGTCGAATATGCGCCACTCAGTCAGGTCAATCTGCTCAATCTCGCGGACAACTCTGCGTCGTGGCAACGCATCGCGTCCGGCACCGACGCCGTCACCAACGCGGTGCTGGCCACGTTGGACGCGACGCTTCTGCCGAACGACTCGTATGTGGTCCGCGTCAGCGCATGGAACCAGAACGGCCTGGGTTGGGCCGCGCCCGTGGTGTTGCATGTCGCGGGCAATGCCAAGCTTGGCAACTTTGCCATTGAGTTCACGGACATGGAGCTTCCGCTGGCGGGTATTCCCATCACGATCAAGCGCGTTTACGATTCGCTCCATGCCGGGCGGTCCGGCGATTTCGGCTTTGGCTGGTCACTTGCCTTGCAGGAAGCGGACATTGCCGAGACCGTGCCGCAGACAGGAAGTGGCTTTGGCTCGACGCCCTTCAAGGTCGGCACACGGGTGTACTTGACGGCCCCCGATGGCAAGCGCATCGGCTTCACCTTCCTGCCGGAGATCGGGGCAGTCTCCTTCCTCGGCACGGCCTATCGCGCCGTGTTCAAGCCGGACCCGGGGATCACTTACACCTTGTCCGTGCCCGAGGGTGACACTCCGTTTCTCAGCCTGAACTCCGCGGGGGAGGCGGGGCTATTCTTCATTCCCGTTCCATGGAATCCGGACACCTACATCCTCACCGACCGACAAGGGATGCGTTACACTTACGCCCAGGCTGAGGGTTTGATCGAAATCGAGGACGCGAACGGCAATCGAGTGACCTTCAGCCAGGAAGCCATCGCGCACAGCAGCGGCCCGCAGGTGCAACTCGCCCGCGACCCGTCCGGTCGGATCACGCAGATCGCTGCGCCCGACGGGCGAGTCTGGACTTACCACTACGACGGTGCGGGCGACCTGGCTCAATTGACGTATCCGGGCAATGTCCCGGCCACCTTCGGTTACGCAACGAATCGCCTGCATTTTCTCGAAACGATCAACGACCCGACTCACGGCCCGACGCAACAGACCGAATACGACGCGAACGGTCGTGTGGTGGCGATCATTGACGCCGCCGGCAACCGGCTTGAACAAAGCTGGAACCCCGGCGCGTTTGCCGGCACCTACTCGGACCCGCGCGGCAACGTGACGCAGTTGACGTACGATGCTTTGGGCAATTTGATCCGTCGCCAGGACCCGCTCGGCGGTGTGACGACCTGGGAATACCAGAACCCGAACCATCCCACCCTCCAGACGGCCGTCACCGATCCGCGCGGTACCCGGATCACGTTCGAATACGACGCCCGGGGGAATCTGCTGAATGTAATTGGGCCGCTTGCCGTCCGCATTGCCTACACCTACGACGATCAGGATCGCCTTTTGTCCCAGTACTACAACTGGGGCTTGTACGACCGGTTTCAGTACGACGCGGCTGGGAACATCGTTCGCTTCGAGTCACCTATCGCCAGCTATGACCTCACTTACACGGCCAGCGGGCTGCCCGCCTCGGTGCTCGACGGCGAGGGCGGATTAACGCGCCTCGAATACGACGGCGCACTTGCCAAACCCAGCCGGATCATTGCGCCCGACGGCAGCACGGATCATTTCCAGTACGATGCAGTGGGTCGCCTAACGCAACACACCGATGCCGGCGGCGTTACGACACGAGTCGAATACGATGCGCAAGGTCGGATCGCGAAACAAATTGACGCGAATGGCGGCGTCATCTCTCTGGTTTACGACGGTGCCTTGCCCAACCTGCCGAGCCGTGTCACCAACCGCCTGAACCAGGTGACGTTATACACCTACGATGCCATGGGCCGGCTGATGGCACTGGAGACTCCCAGAGGTTCGATCACCCATTACGAGTACGATGCCGACGGCAACCGCACCGCGATCATAGATCCGGTTACCAACCGGTACGAGTTCGCCTACGACGCGATGAATCGCCTGGTGGAAGAAACAGATCCGCTGGGAAGGATGCGCGTCCACAGCTACGATCTCGCGGGTAACCGCACGAACACGGTGGACCGGCTTGGACGACAACGGACTTTTGCCTACGACGCTTTGAGCCGGCTGGCCCAGGAGCTTTGGTTCGACCCGGCCGGCAACGGAGTCGTGCGGACGATCACCTACGGCTACGACCGCGCGAACCGGCTGAACAGTGCCAGCGACCCCGACTCGAGCATCAGTCTCGGTTGGTTCGGCACGACCGGTGGCCCGCTGCAATTCGAGGAGGCCGGCTATTCTGGAATGCCTGTCCGTCGCATCTCTTACACCTACGACGGAGCAGGGCGCCGAAGTCGGGTGGACGCCCGAACCGGCACTTACGGCGCCATCCGGCTCGATTATGTCCGTGACCTCGCCGGCCGCCTGCGCATCCTTACCAGTTCAAATCCGCTGCCGCCGGCCACGGCCACGAACCTCGCGTGGCAGCTCCAACTGTGGCTCAATGCCCGTGGAGACGTTGCGGAACTGCGCCGTTTTTCCGACACGAGCGGAAACAACCGTGTCAGCCAGACATTCATCACCAACAACGAACCTTGTGCCTGCAACATCACCAGCATCGGTCACGTCATCACCACGAATCAGCCGCTTCCCGACGCGGACCTGGCATTCACCCGCAACCTGGATGGCGTTATTACCGGTCTGCTCGACGGCACCAACAATCTCGCCTTCAGCTACGATGCGGATGCGCGTCTGACCAGCGTGGTCCGTAACGGGGTCCTGGCCGAGAATTACAGTTACGATGTAAACGGCAATCGGACGACCAGCCACATTCACCCGGTCTATGACACCGGTCCGGCTAATCGCGTCAGCCGCGCTGGTGATTGGGTGTTGGGCTACGACTTCGAGGGGAACCTGGTGAACAAGTCGAACACCGTATCGGGCGAGGTCATCACTCTGACGTGGGATTTTCGGAACCGGCTGACACACGTGACGCGGACCAATGTTGCCGCGCCCGGCGCTGGCTCGGCGACGGAGTACCGTTATGATCCGTTGAACCGCCGCATCGCGGTCATCAAGCACAGCCAGACAAACTGGACCTATTACGATCACATCCAGCCGCTGGTGGACTACGTCAACGCGGATACAGAGCCGACTGCGGTCTATGCCGCTGGCGAGCAACCGGACCAACTCTACGCCCTTTGGACCCGCGTCGAAGGCATGTTTTGGACGCTCACCGACCAGGTCGGCTCCGTCCGCCGCGTGCTTGACGCCCGGGGCAACGAGGTGGCGGCTTTGAGCTACGACAGTTATGGCAACCTCGCATCTGCCACCGGTGCCATTCCGGACGCGGCCGGACGGTTCGCCTTCGCCGGACGCGAATGGGATGACGACACGGGCCTTTACTTCAATCGCGCCCGCTACTACGACCCCGAGATCGGTCGCTTCATCAGCGAGGACCCTCTTGGCTTTGGTGCCGGCGAGGCCAACCTCTACGGCTACGCCCGCAACAACCCGCTCCGATATCGCGATCCGCTGGGAACGGTTTCCGCGTTGGAATATATGCCAATCCTGGTGAATCGGTTGGAGGCCGCCTGCAATCTGGCTGTGGCCGTGCAAACGCTTTACGCCCAACTCTTCCTTGCACTCAGCGCGTCGGACCCCGACGCCGTGGACTCCAAAGCACTCAACGGGCTTGCGAATGCCTTGGCCGGTTTGGGAGGCTTTTCGGCCGATAACCCGGATCCATTGCAAGCACTCAAGGACGCCGCGTGGGAGAAACTCATGAAAGAGTTGGGGCTTGACGAACTCCACGGTCTGCTGGACGCCGCCAAAAAAGTGTATGACTGCGGCAGTGATGTTAGCGGCGGGGAAAAATGAATCCATCGCAACCCATAAGTCTCAGATTCATTCTGCCTGCGGCCGGCTTTGGGTTGGAGGCGAACATCACGGTGAACGCCCAATCCTCAAGCGTCTGGCACACCCTTGAGGCCGAGGGGGCGTGGCGCTGGCGGGGACCCAAGGACTCAACCAAAGAAATGGAAATGGCCGAGCTCAGGAAGCAAAACGCGCCGTTGAAAGAAGGTTCGCGGCTTTGGAACAACTCATGGCCAAACTAAGTGCGAAAGGAGAATGAGATTATGAACCCACACAACTACTACCAATCTGCCAGTCAGAATCATGGGGTCAGAATTATTCTGACCTGCATGCTTCTGACGCTCCTATTCTCGGCGCCCGCAGTCGCCCAATACGCCATCCCCTGGCACACCATTGACGGCGGCGGGGGCACGAGCACGGTTGGCGTCTATTCCGTCAGCGGCACCATCGGCCAACCGGATGCCGACGTGACAATGAGCAACGGACAGTACACCCTTACGGGTGGCTTCTGGGCGCTGCCGACGGCGGTGCAGACCGAAGGCGCGCCCACGCTCACCATCGCGAAGGTCGCCCCCGGCTTCGCGTTCATCTCGTGGACACCCGCCACTGGCACCAACTGGGTATTGCAGGAAGCCCTCGCTGTCACGGGCGCATGGACCAATTCCCCCAGCGGCTGGACCAATCCCATCACCGTGCCCGCCACGCTACCCACGAAGTTTTATCGCTTGTTCAAACCGTGAATCATCCCGATCAAATCCTACCCCAAATGAACCCAACAACTCCTCGTCTACTCAAATCCCTTGCAGCGGTGCTGCTGCTCACCACGGCAACCCACGCTGCTACAATCACTCACCAAATCACGCATCATTGGGCCACGAATTACTGGGAGTTTATTCCGGCCATCGCGGTGCCGGGAATTCCGCCCTTTAATCCGGCGCTGGGCACGCTGACCCAGGTTGGGTTCAGCATCGTGGGCGAACGCCGCACCGACTGGGCCGCCATCGCCGGCGGCGATGGCGGGGGCTACACCTTGGGGGCGTTTGCGCAGTTTCTTTTGAATGCGCCCGAGAAATCGGGACTGCCGACCCGCACGCTGGCCAATTTCGTCACGCCGCAGCAATGGGTCTCGGGTTGGTTGCTCGGCGGCCAGACCACCAACGGCACTTTGGTGTCCCTGGCTTCTTCCAACGGGATCGTCACCGAGGAAGTGGAACGGTTCACCCAACCCGGTGAGTATTTTCTGCTTTCCAATGGCGCCGCGGACGCGGGCTCGGTTGGCTACGGTGGGGGTGCCGGTTTCTCCTCGATTGTGCGTTATGCCACCGCCACGGTGACCATCACCTACGAATACGAGCCCATTGTCCTGCCCACGCTGGCTATCACTCCTGCCGAGGCGGGGCAGGTGTCGGTTTCCTGGACGCCGAATACACCGGGCTTTGTGTTGCAGGAATCCTGGTCTCTTGCGACGCCCAACTGGACGAACGCCCCGAGCGCAGCAATTAATCCAATCACCCTGCCCGCCGTGAACGCGGCGAGATTCTATCGGCTGGTCAAACCCTGACCCAGTGCGCGGCCTGTGCTCGAGATTAGACATTCCCAATCGACTCATGAAAACCAAAACCCAAACCCTCGCCGTCCTGCTGACAGGCTTCGCCGTGATCAGCCTGTCCTCCACCCTTGCCCGTGCGCAAGCCACTGCCTTCACCTACCAAGGCGTTCTGATGCAGAGCGGCACGCCCTACACCGGCAGCGCTGAAGTGCAGCCCACGCTCTGGGATGCCGCCAGCGGCGGCGCCAAGGTCGCCGACAACAATCCCGCGCAAGTGGTCGTCAGTGTGACCAACGGCCTCTTTGTGTTGCCGCTGGACTTTGGCGCGAACTTTCCCGGCGCGGACCGCTGGCTGCAACTGGAGGTGCGCACCACCATCGGGCAGTTCATCACGTTGTCACCGCGCCAGCCGATCACGCCCGCTCCTTACGCCAGCACCGCCAGCAACCTGTCGGGGACACTGTCGGCCCAGCAATTGAGCGGCGCGATTCCCTCGGCGAACCTCTCCGGCACTTATTCTGGCGCGGTGACGTTCGACCACGCAGCCAACAACTTCGTCGGGGCGCATATCGGTGACGGCGGCAGTTTGAGCAATGTGAACGCCACCACGCTGGGCGGGTTGGGCAACGCGGCGTTCTGGCAAACCGGCGGCAACGCGGGCACGAGTCCGGGCGCGCATTTCGTGGGCACCACGGATGGCCAGCCGCTGGAATTCAAGGTGAATGGCCAGCGGGTTCTCCGACTCGCGTTCGACCCGAACACTTATGAGTATGGCTCGCCCAGCCCCAGCCTGATCGCCGGACACCCGGATAATGAAGTCGTCGCGCAAGTCAGCGGTGCGACCATTGCGGGCGGCGGCGGGTCCAACTGGTGGGGAGCGACGCAGCCGCAGCGGGTGAGCGGTCACTTCGGCACCATCGGCGGCGGCGTCGGAAACGAGGTCCAGGGCGACGTTGGCGTCATTGCCGGCGGCGAACGCGGATACATCGGTTCGAATGCCTACAACGCCTTCATTGGCGGCGGAGCGTGGAACACCATCCTCGGCGGCGACGCGACCATTGGCGGCGGGCGCTTCAACTCAATTTTGGAATACGCCGGCGGCGCCTTCATTGGCGGTGGCGTACAGAACACTGCCAGCAACAGCTATGCAACGGTGGGGGGTGGCGGCGCCAACGTGGCCGGCGGAGTCAATGCAATCGTGGCTGGCGGATATGGTAACGCCGCCATCGGAAACTACGCGACCGTGGGCGGTGGCACGGAAAACATCGCCAGCGGAACCTATAGCGCGATACCGGGCGGATTCTTGAATTCGGCCGCCAACCCTTACACCTTCGCCGCCGGTCGTCGCGCCAAGGCGAATCACCAGGGCGCGTTCGTCTGGGCGGATTCTCAGAACGCTGACTTTGCCTCCACCGCAAACGACCAGTTTTCCGTCCGGGCCGGAGGCGGCGTGCGCCTGGATGGCAACATTCAGATCGGCCTCGGGGGCGGCGACTATCAGCACTTGAGGCTTGGCGGCGGCAATTCCGAAGGCTTTCTCTACGGATCGTTTCCGCGTTTCGGCGATGGCATTCACCTGGGCTACAACTATTACGCGGATGCCGCCGGGGTGAATCGCATCAACAACTCCGGTGGCGCCACTTCACGCATCTCGGTTGGCTACGGCTACATCGGGCTCGGCACCGGCGGTGTCAACACCGCGCCCACCACCGACCGACTGGTGGTAAGCACGACCAGCGTGACCGTTACGGGCACATTCAACAACAACAGCGACCGCAACGCCAAACAGGCGATCGAACCCATCAATCCGGCTCACATTCTCGACCGGGTCGTTGCCTTGCCGTTGAGCCGCTGGAGTTACAAGACGGACCCGGCCACGCGACACATCGGGCCCATGGCGCAGGACTTTCATGCCGCGTTCAAGATCGGCACCGACGACAAGCACATCGCACCCCTGGACGAAGCCGGCGTGGCGCTGGCGGCCATCCAGGGGTTGCACCAGAAACTGGAACAGAAAGAAACGGAGATCATGGCGTTGAAGGCCCGACTCGAAAAACTGGAACGCCTCGTCTGCGAAGAAATCGAAACCCTGGCCCGGTGATCCCACAAGCTTTCGGTGGACCATGGAACGACCCACCGCATGCTTGGGTTCGTTGCGGACTTCCCCACAACGTCCGAGAGGCCGACGTTGCGTACAATTCAGTTCGCCGCCCAAAGTCCACCGCATCGTCAGGTTTGACACTTCTCAGGCCGCGCTTTTTTGCTTTGTGCGGTTCCGCCAGGGAGTAGGCTCAAGCCACACGACTCGCATCCTCCCATGAAGAACACGTCCGCCCTGCTGATGGCGATGGTCGCGCTGGTTGCGTTTGGCGTCGGCGTGCTCACGGCTCGTTACTTTCTTGCCGCGCCCGGCGAAATCGCCTTGGTCGAATCCGCCACGCCCGCCGCGCAGCCGGCCAGCACGGCCAAATCCAGACTGTCTATGGCCTTGGATAAATCCAGCGAACCTGGTGCCCGGCGGTGGACCCTCGGCGAAATCGAGAACGCACTCCTTGAACTGACTACCCTGGGTGGACCCAAACGTGAGCAGCGCATCAACGAAATCGCTGGCAAGATTGACCCGGCGGATATCCCGCGCGTGCTGCCGTGGGTGGACGGCATTGCCTCGTCGCAGACCCGCGCTCAGGTCCGGCATGCTCTGCTGGCGCGCTGGGCGGAGACCGACGTGCAGTCCGCCCTGGCATACGCGGAGGCAGTCACCGGTTTTCACAATCGCAATCAGGCGGTTCTGGCAGTCCTTCGCGGGTGGGCGAATCACGATGCCGAAGCGGCCGCGGCGTGTGTGCGACAACTCCCCGCGGGCCAACTCCGGCTGGAGGCCACCAGCGTCCTGGTCAGTGCCCTGGCGCAGCAGAATCCTAAAGCGGCATTTGCCCTGAGCGAAAGCTTGGGCAATTCGAGCCGGCGCGCGAACTTGGTTTCTGAAATCTTTGATCTTTGGGCGGCCACGGACCCGGTCGGTGCTGCCGCCAAGGCGACGCAGATTCGCAACGAGCAACAACGCCGCCAAGCGCTGCAATCAGTCGCACAGCGCTGGGCGGAAACAGATCCGCCAGCCGCGCTGGCCTGGGCGCGGACGTTGCCGGAGAACGCGGACAAACCCTACGCCGTTTCCCGCGTGGTGTTGGCCTGGGCCAGCACGGATCCGCATGGCGCCGCGCAAGTGGCCCTGTCCCTGCCTGCCAGTCGGGCCCGCAACGACGCCATCAATGCGTTGGTAGCACAATGGGGCGCCAACGATCTCCCTGCGGCACTCGCTTGGGTGCAACAATTGCCCGAAGACACCGCGCGTCAATCGGCGATGACCAGCCTGGGCCAGCAGTGGGCGCAAACCGATCCACAGAGCGCGCTGGCGTTTGCGCAAAGCCTCCCGGCGGGCCAGGCCCGCGACCAGTTGCTGGCGAATGTGGCTGGCCAGATAGCGAACCAGAACCCGGATACCGCCCTGGCTTGGGCACAATCCTTGCCCGCCGGGCCGGCGCGCAATCAGGCTTTGAATAACATCGTCTCCCAACTCGCCTGGCAGGACCCGCAAACCGCGGCGGCCTTTGCCCTGAGTCTGCCGGCGGGGCCAACGCGCAATCAGGCCGTCTCCCAAGTGGTCAGTAGTTGGGCACGTGCTGACCCGCAGACGGCGGCGGAGTGGATCAACACCTTGCCCGAAGGCCGGTCCAAGCGCGATGCGCTGCAGAACTTTGCCTACGGACTTGCGCAATCCGATCCCCGGGCGGCGGCCGATTACGCGTTGTCGCAACCCGCTGGCCAGGGCCGGGATCACCTCATCCGTCATGTGGCATCGTCATGGGCCAACCATGACTTGACCGAAGCGGTGGCGTGGGTGCAGCAATTGCCCGAGGGACAGGCTAAACAAGACGCGCTCCTCAGGATCAGCCCTCAATGGATCCAGAATGATCCGCAGGCTGCTGCCGCTTTTGCGCAATCGCTCCCCGCCGGCCCCGGTCAGAACAGCTTCGTCAGCAACCTCGCGCTCCACTGGGCGGGTAGCGATCCGGCTGCCGCCGTGGCGTGGGCCAATCAATTGCCTGAAGGGGCGGCCAGCGCGCAGGCGCTGGACAGCATCGCCGCAGGTTGGGCGCAACATTCGCCTGCGGACGCCGCGAAGTTCGTGGCCACACTACCCGCCGGGGAAGCACAAGACCGCGCCGCCATGAAAGTGATTTTCCAATGGACCAACGCCGACCCGGAATCCGCCGCCGGCTGGGCCGCGCAGTTTCCTGACGGCGAACTGCGCCAGAACGCGCTGCAAACCGTGGTTTCGCAATGGGCCTACAGCGATCCAACCGCCGCCGCAGTGTTCTTGCAGGCATTGCCGGCGGGTGCTTCGCGGGATTCCGCCTTCAACGCATTCTTCGGCCAGTTGTCCCACACCGAGCCGGCTCTGGCCGCCCAGTGGGTTGGGCAAATGAGCGACGAGCAACAGCGGCTCAACCAGATCAACAACATCGCCAGCCGCTGGCTGCGCACCGATCGCGTAGCGGCGGAGGCGTGGATCAACGGCTTGAACCTGTCGGCGGAAGCGAAAAACAGCCTGCTGAAAATGAAATGACAGATTGACGTGCCGTTGGCCGCCGGACTATCTGTGAGTTGTCGCCCAGAACCGGGCACATTTCCTGGCCAGTTGATCGCGGTGGGTCGAGCCTCAGAGAACCCACCGGCCATTGATCAAAGCGCGTTCGAAAAGTGAGAACTGTATGAGATGCAGGATTTATGCGTTCACCGTTGCCGTGTTGTTGGCGTGGATGAAGTCCGCGAGTGCCCAGGGCACCTTCCAAAACCTGAGCTTCGAGGACGGCGTGGTGGTGCCGATTCCCGATGACCCCTTCGGCCGGGTGCAGTTCAGTTCGGCGATGCCGGGATGGGTGGGGTATCTCGGCGAGAATCAAATAGACTGGCTGCTCTACAACTTTTTGTTCTTGAGCGATGCCGGCATCGCCATCTGGGGTCCCAACCAGCCGCAAGCCGGTCTGTTTCACGGCCAGTTCTACCTCGTGATGCAGAATGCCTTTCCGGTGCCGACGGTCAGTCCCGCCATCGCCCAGATCGGCACCGTGCCCGCCACCGCGCAATCTCTCCGGTTTTATCTGGCCCAAGGGGACATGGTAGTTTCGTTCAATGGCCAGGCTCTGCCCTTGTCCGTTTTGGGCAGCGCGCCCACTGGCAACCTTTACGGTGCCGACATCTCGGCCTTCGCCGGCCAAACCGGGGAATTGCGCTTTCGTGGAGTGGGCTACCTGGACCACATCCAGTTTTCCGCCGAGCCCATCCCCGAGCCGGGCGTGTTGAGTTTGTTTGCCCTTGGCGTTTGGCTCCTCGGCTGGCAAATGCACCGACGGGTGGCGGGTTAGGATTCCAGGCTCACTTCCGCACCGCGTCCAGTTCGTGGATGGCGTGTTTGAGGCGGCGGGCGATGGTTTTCTGGCGTTCCGCGGAAAGAACTTTCCCGCCGCCGATTTCCTGCACGTACAGGCTGTCAATGGCCGCGCCGGCGTGTCGGCACTGCCAACGGTGCTTCGCAGGATTACGCTTTCAACTCGGCCCCGCGATCCAGTTGGCGACCATCAGATGGGATTCAGATGCCGGTTCGTCAGTTCAGACAGGCGATCGGGATGGGAGTTCAGAGGTAGTTTCGTGCAATACCACTGATGACAGCAAGATTGGTTGCGCTTTTCCCAAGATGCGGTTGGAAGAAGGGTGAATCCGGGCGTTGAGTCAGGGCGGGAGCATGGAAAAGACGGTGTGCTTTGAAGTTCTCCCGCTTCGCGTAAGGTGCGTGTGAAGATCACGATTTCCTACCGGCACAGGGCCGGGCTTGGGGGGCAGGCCGTGCAGCCGGGATGACGTGGGATTGGATGGCGGGCCGCCTGCAAATGGGGTGTCGGCATACCGTGGCCAATTGCCAGAAAGGACGAAAATGCGACGATTCTTTACAATAGCCGGTGACGGCTTTTCGGAGACGGTTGGAAGAAGTTTTGGAGGCGCGGCGCGGGGCGGAGGACCGAAACGACTACAAGCCGATCCGTCGGGGCTGGTTTTTCGGAGAAAAGGCGTTCAAGGAGGAACTGTTGGCGCAGGTGGGCGCACAAGCCGGAGGCTGGCATTACGGAGAGGAACTGCGGGAATCGGCGGAAGCGAAGGCCGAGCGGATCGTGGCGGAGGAACTCAAGCGCCAGGGGTGGGAGGAGAAGGCGTTGCCGGAGCGGCGCAAAGGGGATCAATTCAAGGTGCGCCTGGCAAGCCGGCTGCGGGAGGAGACGACGGTGTCATTGAAATGGATTGCCCGGCGGTTGCAGATGGGCACGCGCGGGCATTTACAACATTTGCTGTATTGGCAGAATCGGAAGAAGCCACATCGGACCAAGCCAAAAGGCAAAACGTGATATGACAATACTTTTGACCGACCCCTTTACAAAAGGCAAAACGTGATATGACAATACTTTTGACCGACCCCTTTATTGACCGACCCCTTTACTTTACTTTACGGCGCAGCGGCGCGGCGCGGCTGCGCCTCGCCCAGGACGGCCTCGATGCTCACGCCCAGGACGCGGGCAATCGCGGCCACATCGTCGGAGCGTGGAATCTGTCCGCTGCGTTCCCAATAGCTGACGTGCCCCGAGCCTGCCCAAGGTCAGCGATGCCCGACCGGAAATGGCACCGCCGGATTTGGTGATGTACTACAGCGATGACACGCCCGCGTGGAACGAACTCGAAATCAGCGCCCGCGGAACGCGCGTGCGCGCTGTGCTCAATGGCGTGGTGGTGCGAGATTGGGACGGGACCGGGGTGTTGGACGCGCGCCGCGTCGCATCCAATGGAGGTTTCTGGGCAGTTTCGACCTCCAAAATCGGATGCGCATCGGGGCCTTGAACCAAGCATTGGTCAGGGGAAAGTTTGTCAAAGGAATGAGTCTGATTCCCCTGACAATCATTCCTCTGACAATCGGGTTCATGGGAAGCTTTGACCTCCAACATTGGACGCGCATCGGGACCAGGAACCGGCGTAGCGGCGTCTCGGCAGAGCGTCGCAAACTTCGCGGTCGGGAAATGGCGGCGCTCTGCCGAGACGCCGCTACGGAGCCATGGTTCATGGGCAGGGAGGGTTGCGCAGGCGTTTCTGACTGCGGATTCAGGGCCTGTGGCTCGGTATCTGTAATGGGTCCGCTCACTTATCCAGAAACTTCAGCGCGTTGCGCCGCGCCAGCGCCATGATCGAGCCTTGCGGGTTCACTCCCGGGGCGGTGCAAAGCAGACTGGCGTCGTTGACGAACAAATTTTTGAAACCATGTACGCGACCGAACGAATCAGTCGCACACACGGCCCGGTTCTCCCCCATGGGACAGGAGGAAAAGAGGTGGATGGTCATCAGGCTGGCCAGTCCGTTCGGCAGAACCTCCGGGAGTTTGCTCAGGCAACCGCCGCAACGCAGCCCTGGGCCGCGCGTCAGCCCCGGATAGAGTTCAGTGGCGCCGGACTCGAAAAGGATTTGCGCGAGCTTGCGCAAGCCGTCGCCGAGATTGCGGCGGTCCGCTTCCGTGAGCGAGTAGCGAACGAGCGGATCGCGAAAGCCCGGCAGCTTGCGCACGGTGCCGCGGCCTTCACTGGTGATCATCGCATAGTAAATGGCCATCTGTTGCCAGGTGCTCGCGGTTTTCAGCGCGGCCTCCGGATGATCAATCAGTCCCAGTGCGAGATAGGCGGGCGAACTGATTGAGCAACCAAAGCTTAACCGCGGGGAGAATTCCTTCACTTGATGCACCGGCACGCCCATGTCGGCGGCGTTGACCGTTTCGTTGAAGCGCGCGACGATCTTCACGGTGGGATGAACCTGGAGTGACTTGCCGACGTTGCGGGTGATGCCGCTGCGCAACAGCAAAGTGGGCGTGTGAACTGCCCCGGCGCATACAAAGACGATGTCGGCGGCAATGCGCAGATTGCCGGTGACGCGATGCCGGGCTTCAATGACCCAACTATTGCTGTACTGCCGGAGGCGCTGGGCGCGCGTTTCCGGCAACAGGCGGCCACCGGCGCGCAGAAATCGCGGCACGTAGGTTTCGGTCATGGACTGGCGCTGGCCTGCACTGTTCGTAGCCGCCGAGGTGAGGAGGCGGTTTCTTGCGGCGTCCGAGGCATCCGCCTCCTCACGTCGGCGGCTACCTGCTTCATGGCGAAACCAACGCGGGACTTCCATGGACTTCCATCCGAGTTTCACGGCGCCATCGTGAAGTTTCAAAGAAGCCGGGGGAGCAGGGCAGGGGAGCAGGGAGACTGAAACGTCGCGTTCACACGTCTCAAAATGCGGTTGCAGGTCCTTTTCCGTCAGTGCCTCGACCTCAAACTCACTTCGCCAGCGTTCCAGAATGTCCGGTGGAGTGCGATGGTACAGACCGCTGTTGATTTCACTGCCGCCGCCCACGCAGCGGCCTTCGACGTAGGAGATTTTATTCCTGCCCATCGCCACGGTTTGTCCCCCGTTGCGGTATTTTTGTTCCATCTCCGCCTGCGAGAACGGCGCGCAGGACGCCAGCGGAAGAAACGGGCCCTCCTCGATCAGCAACACATCACGGCCCGCTTCGGCCAACAGGCAGGCGGTGATGGCGCCACCGGGGCCGCTGCCGATCACCACGACCTCGGCGCGCAACTCGGAGGGTGGAGGATCAATCTGCGGCCCGGCGTGTCGCGGGAATTCCGATTCGCGCCGCGTTGTGGATGGGGATTCCGCACGATTGTAAAGCGCGAGCGTAGCGAGGCTCTCAAAATAGCGAATCAAGTCGCGCTGGAATCCAAGCCGCGAGTTCTTCCAAGCGAGAATCTGGCGCTGACGCTGCTCAGGTGTCTGACGATGAAACCGTTTTCCGCCGCGAACCAGCCCGAACAGATCGAAACCCAAGGTCGCCAGTTGCATCGGCGCGCGAAGGTAATCCGGCATCTGCGCGTGTTGCCGGAGAATGAACTGCGTCAGATCGTTGTGCGGCGGCAAGAGTTCAGGCCCCGTTTCATGCGGTTGCGCCAGCGAATACGCCAGGGCCGAAACGGAGTCGTGAAACCAATTGTTGCCCGGGGTCGCCATCGCCTTCCTTACTGTCCGGTGGCGAGCCACATCACCAGCAAGGTCAAGATGGCGATAAGGTAACTGGGCCAGTCTTTCAGGGCGAACACAACCGGGTCCGTGTGCATCTGGCCGCGATGAGCCAGCAGCCAGACGCGGCTGATCCAGTAAAGCAACAGGGGACAGATCAGCAGCAGCAGCAGCGGGAGTTGATAAAGGCCGACCACCTGCGGACTGTTGACGTAGAGCGCCAGGACCAGCACGGCCAGGTAACCGCTGACCAAGCCGATCATGGCCACCAGTTCCAGATCGTCCACCGTGTAGCCGCGGCCTTTGGCATCCATCTGGTTTTGTTGCCGCAATCCGTGCAGTTCGCGGAAACGTTTCAATAAGGCGAGACTCAGGAAAATGAACATCGCGAACACGAGCAGCCAGGCGGAGAAGGCGATTCCGGTAACGACATGTCCCGCAATCAGCCGCAGTGTGTAAAGTCCGGCCAGTAGAAAGACGTCGAGCAGGGGAACGCGTTTGAGTTGCCACGAGTAAGCGGTCGTGGCCACAAAGTACAGAGCCAACACGCCAGCCAAGGGCGCAGCCAGCATGAGGGCAATGGCGAGGCTCGACAGCAACAAGAGCGGGGACAACGCCAAGCCCACCGGCAACGGCAGGTCGCCGGCGGCAAAGGGTCGGGTGCGTTTCGTCGGATGATGCCGATCCGCCTCCAGGTCCATGAGGTCATTCAATACATACACGCTGGAGGAACACAGGCAAAACGCGACGAAGGTCCAGATCGCGGCCAGCAGTTCGGAGGGATGACCGATTTGATGCGAAGTGATCAGCGGGACGAACACGATCAGGTTCTTGATCCACTGGTGGGGGCGGAGACAGTGGAGCAATGCGGGCAACTTCGAGGTCGTGTTCAGAAAGGTCGGCCCCAGTTTGGCCCGTTGTTCCGCGCGCCGGGCCAGCCCCGCGCCGGCATTCACGACGATGGCCTCGCGAACGCCGTCCCAAACCGCCAGGTCCACCGACGAATTTCCCGCGTAATCAAATTGTCGTTCGCCATAGCGCTCGGTCAGAGATTTCAGTTTGGCGCTGCCACGCAGGTTGGTTTTACCGTCGCTGGCCAGTACTGCTTCAAACAGCGGCACATGCCGGGCCACGGGTTTGGCCATTTCAAGATCGGCGGCCGTGGCCAGAACCAAGCGACGACCGCGGGCTTTTGCGTCGTGCAGGAAATCAAGAAACGCCTGGTGATATGGCAACACGGTGACGTCCACTTGAACCCGCGCCGCAAGCTGCTGTTTGAGATAAGCGCGTCCGCGGGCCCACCAGAAGGGAACGGCCAACAGCCAGAGCGGATGCTGGCGAAGCAACCCGACCAGTGACTCCCACACCATGTCGGTTTTGATGAGGGTGCCATCCAGGTCCACGCAAAGTGGCACCTGGGTTTCACGCGCAGTGGTGGTGACGGGTGGCATGAGCAATCGTTGGCGTAGAGTAGCCGAGGGCGTTGGCCGTTGACAAGGCGCGGTGATTTGAAAAGCCTGCGTCCCAATGATGCGGCGGCTGGCAGAACGTTCCGGGCTGGTGCTGGCGCTGGTGTTTGCGTGGAAACTCGGGCTGCTGATGTTTGCCGCGCAACCGGTGCCGGCCAACGACGCTTTTTTCTACGACGGCCCGGTCGTCAATTACCTGCTCCACGGAAAATTCATCAACCCTTCACTGGCGCTGGTGCTGCCGATATCCGGGAACGAAGTCTTTTCGGCCTACCCGCCTTTGTATCATCTGGTGTTGCTCGGTTGGATGAGTGTGTTTGGCACAAGTGCCCTCTCGGCGATGTGGCTGCACCTGCTGCTGTTTGGCGTCTATGCGTATATCCTGCTGGGCATCTTCCGGGAACTGAAAGTTCCTGCCGTCGGCGCGAATCTCGCCAGCTTGTTTCTGCTTTCGATCACGTTTCACGACCGCCCGGACAGCCTGGCGCATGTGCTGGGAATGGCTGCGGTGTCTGCGTGTGTGCGGGGCTGGCGTGGCGCAGGGAATGAACTCCAAACTGCGATGCGCGGTCGTTGGGCCTGGGTCGCCGTTGCGCTGGTGGCACTCACGCTGGCTACTAGTTTGCAGATCGGCGCGTTCTATGGGTTGCTCATCTGGTTGGTGTGGTTGGGGGGACGCCTGCTGGCTGGCCTGCCGCTGCCACTCGCGGCAATGGCTGCTACGGTGATAATCCCCGTCGGCTTGATCATTTTTGTGAAGCTGGCTTGTCCGCAATTGTGGGCGGGATTTCTGGAACACGCGCAACTGACACCGTCGGCCACCGGCTGGCGCGTCCCCCAGTTGGCAGATGTCCTAAAAGTGGTGCGTACCGTTCCGGGAGTGCTCGCGGTGGCGGGTGTGTTGATCTGGTTCGCGATGCGAGGCCGGAGTCTCCTTTACGGGAGCGAGGTCGTCACGACGTTGTTGGTTGCGGTGTCGGCGACCGCACTGGCGGTGATGGCCGCGAGTTTGTTTGCCGTCACACCGAACATGGTGCAAATCGCCAACTACCTCCAACCCCTCGTCGTGGGAGTTTTTCTGACTGTCTTGGCCCGGACCACCCATACTTTCCGTAGCCGCCGACGGGAGGGAGCGGAAATGGAGAACCTTGAGACTGGTCCGCCTCCTCACGTCGGCGACTACAGGTCATCACCGTTTCCAGCGGAGGCTGAGACCTGCCATCGCTCATTGGCAGGCCTGCCGCGCTGGGCCGTGGTGATGTTCCTGATGCTGGCGCTGCTGGCTTCCGTTCGCCTGGTGGGCATGAGCACGTGGGGCGTGGCGTGCGCGGTGGACCTGAATTACACAGCCTCCAGGGAGCGCCTGCGCGAGGAGCTGGACGCGATTCCGCCCGGCAGCACGGTGGTGGCCTCATCGGCCTACCTGTACGAGACAGCGCGGCGCGACGACGTACGCTGGATTCACTCGGACTGGCCGGGCGATACCGCAGGGTTTCAGGCAAATTGGGAGCGGGACGCATTGATCGCGCTCCGACCCGCCAGACTGATCATCACGCAGTTCGATTACTATCGCCGGTATGAGCGTGTGCTGAAGGAACTGAATCAGGAAGCAGGGTTGGTGGACATCAAGGTTCACAACTTCGCGCGCGTCAATCCACCGGACGCCAGCCGATTGACGCAAAAGGTCGTGCAGCACGTTGCGTGGGCACCGGTGGTGGTGGAATTCACATGGCCGTAAACGTGGGGTGGAGATTGCGCTTCGCCGCGACGCTGGCATCCTTGCCGCCATGCAAACGGTAAAACTCGGAAGCAGTTCTCTGGTGAGCAGCCGGCTGGCGTATGGCTGTTGGCGGAGCGCGGGCACGTGGAATCCCTCTGAAGTCGCGGCTGAAGGTGAAGCCGCGGGAGTGCGCGGAATCATTGCGGCCTACGAAGCCGGTTACACGTTGTTTGACAACGCGGACATTTACTGCCGTGGGGTCTGCGAACAGATTCTGGGCCGGGCTTTGCGTGAAGTGGCCGGCATGAGAGAACGCGTGCTGGTGGCCACGAAATGCGGCATTCGCCTGGCCGGCGAACCACAACCCGAGGCTCCGAAGCGCTACGATTTCTCGGGCCAATATATCGTGAGGGCCTGCGAAGGTTCGCTCCGACGTCTTGGCATCGAGACCATTGATCTCTATATGCTCCACCGGCCGGATTACCTCGCGGATCCGCACGAGATCGCCGGGGCGTTTGTTCAACTCTACGATGCGGGCAAGGTGCGGTGTTTTGGCGTCAGCAATTTCCGGCCTTCGTTGGTGTCCGCGCTCCAAGCCGCCTGCCCGTTGCCGCTGGTGGTCAACCAGGTCGAAATCAGCCTGGCCCGCTTGAACTGCTTTACCGACGGCACGCTGGATCAATGTCTGGAAAAGGGCATCACTCCCCAAGCCTGGAGTCCGTTGGGTGGCGGGTTGCTAGCCGATGGCACGAATCAACGGTCGCTGACACCGGTGCCGCCACACGCGGAAGGTCTTGTTGCGGCTCTGGACAGCGTCGCTGGCAAATACGGCGTGAGCCGGTCGGTGATTGCGCTGGCGTGGTTGTTGAAGCATCCCAGCCGGATTATGCCGATCATCGGTTCAACGAATCCGCAGCGGATTCAAGAGGTGGTGGCGGCGGACAGGTTGGAACTCAGTCGCGAGGAGTGGTATCAACTGCTGATCGCCGCGCGCGGCACCGAATTGCCGTGATTCGCCATGTCACCGGACAGGCAGCCCCCGAAAATTCGGCTGTTCCTCGCCCTCCCGATTCCGGACCCGGTGCAGGCCAGGATCGAACGCGTTCAGGACGAACTGCGCCCAGTGTTGCCGCCGAAAGCGGTGCGTTGGACAAAGCGCGAGCAGTTCCACCTGACGCTCAGATTTCTTGGGAACGTGGAAGCGCCACGATTGCCGGACTTGAGCCACGCGGTGCGCGACGCGTGCTCGGGAGTTGGCCCACTGCCATTGCGCGCCGAGCGGATTGGCGGATTTCCCAGTCTGCGTTTTCCGCGGGTCCTATGGGTGTGGGTGCATGACGACGCGGAGGATCTGGTTCGGCTGCAACGAAACATTGAAGCAGCAGTCGGCGGTTTCGCTGAACGGGAGGAGACTCTGCCGAATCCAGATTCGCGCTTCGAACCCCCGAACCGTAGCCGCCGACGTGAGGATTTCCCCGAGTTGCAACGTTGTCCGCCTCCTCACGTCGGCGGCTACGAGCATAGGGCTCGTGGGGAGGGGAAAGTTTTTACCGGCCACGTGACCATTGCGCGGCTCAGTGGCTTGCGGCGGGCGCAGGCCGAAATCCTGGCGAAGCGAGCGCATGAGTTCGTGAATCGGCAATTCGGCGAATGGACGGCGGGCGAAGTGCGGCTAATGCGCAGCGAACTGTTACAATCCGGCTCAGTTCACACGGTGCTGGATCGGTTCGCCCTGTCAGGTTGAAAACTTTTCATCCGCTGGGGAGTCGCCGCCGGTACTGCGACAAAGAGGTTTCGTTCCATCCTGTGGGTCGCGGGCAGGGCGCGTCACTCCCGTGCGCGCCACGGCTTGCGTATCCATTTCCCATCGGCGCGCACGGGAGTGACGCGCCCTACCACGTTGCGCCTTATGTTGGTCGCAGGAGCAGCGCGCCTGTCCACGCCACTCCGCATGGCGTGGACAGGGGTTCAGGAAACGTTAACAAACGAACCAATCCGACGGGACCTGGGCAACGCCGGCATTGCGCGTCGTGGTTTCGTGGCGATGTCGGGGTAACCTTCGGGCCTGCGAAACTCTTCTGAAACTTTGGCACCCGTTGCCGGGTATTCTCCGTGACAGGAACAGTGCGTTCAAAACAACACAACAACTCAAAGAACCGATATGAAACGATTGATGATTCTTCCCCTTGTGCTTGCCGGCCTTGCCGCCGGTTACAGCGTCCGTGCGGAGACTTCCGGCGGTGAAGTGGATTTCGGCAAATTTTCCGCGCCCGGCAAGGGCAGCGAATTCGTGGAAGTCCAGATCAAGAGCAACTTACTTTCACTCGCCGCCCAGTTGGTGGAGAAAGAAGAGCCCCAAGCCGCCAAGCTGTTGCGCAGCGTCCGGATGGTGCGCGTGAACGTGGTGGGATTGACTGACGAGAACCGCGATGCAATGGAGAAACGCATCGCGCGGATTGGGCGCGAACTCGACCAACAGGGTTGGGAGCGCAACGTGAACGTGCAAGGCAAGGAAGGCGAAGACGTTGGCGTCTATACCAAAACGCGCGGTGGTGAAGCTTTGGAGGGTGTGGCCATCACGGTCCTCGATCCCAAGCACTTGGTGCTGGTCAACGTCGTGGGAGACATCCGCCCCGACCAAATCGCGGCCTTGGGCGAAAGTCTGCACATTAAACACCTGAAAGAAGTCGGCACCGCCATCAAGCAGAATGATTGAGCCAAAGTGGCCGTGAACGGCTGGCCTTGAGTTCGCAACCTCGCCACGCAGAAAGCATGAAACCGACATCTACCCCAACGGTGAGTTGTTCCTCGAGTGAGTATCGCTGGCTCGGAGTGTTGCTGGCCTTCTTCTTCATCACTCCGGTGCTGCTGGTACTGGGAGTGACCAGCTACTTTCGGTTGAACTCAGATACGCGGGCGTTGCGTAGCTCTTTGGTTGAGGCCAGCCAGGCCGAATGGCAGCCGCAACTCTCCTTGAATCTTGGCAGCCTGACCTGTGGCGCGATCCGTTACGGCCTGTCTTCCCTCCCGCTCGAACCCGAAGCGCACGCCGCCGTGCAAGCGGTCCGCCGCGCCGAGGTTAGCCTCCTGCGGCTTGCCCCAGGGTCAGAGCCGGCGGATCGTGCCGCCATGCTCGAAGCCACGGACGCCGTAATGAGCCGGCGGGGCTGGGATCGCGTGGTTGGTGTGCGTGAGGGCAATGAATTGGTGGCCGTCTATGTCTCAGCCAAAACGACTTCATTCCGCCGGATGGAGAGTTGTATGGTGGTCCTCACGGGCGAACAGTTGATCGTGGCTTCCGCCCGCGCGAACCTGCAACCACTCCTCGATTGCGTGCTTAACGAACGTGGTCTGCACGCGCGATTGCGATTGCCGGCCGACCTCGCTGGGGCTGAGGGAGAATACCGTAGGCACGCGCAGCATTGAACTGTCCCCGGTTGCGACGGACTTAACTCATGCGCGGGAGCGCATGGTGCAACCTGCGGACATCCAGGAGATGGCGAGGAGTCTGTGCCCGGCCGTTTGGAAGCGCGGCAGAGGCAACCCGCAGCCGAGCATTGTGGATTCCTCACGGCCAGATGCACTTCCCTTGACTTAGCCATGCTCCCAACACGGCGCGACCGATCCAAAATCCAGAGTCGCGCGCCAGATGCAACTGGATGAGAATTGTGACGTGACCGTCAAGATTCTGGACGAACTCAGTGAGGGGGAACATCACTGGCGGTGACAGGCGCGAAGCAAGTGCGGACCGGCATTCTTGTCGGGCCGGATTTTGCTTGGGTTCCCGGCGGTCAAGCGCTTCCTCGCCGGGGCTGGGTTGGCCTTTTCCTCGACGACAGTTTGATCGGCAATATTGGTTTGAGTCTTGCGTATTCGGCGTTGCCGATGAGGACTTTTCTTTAAGGAGTATGGCCAAACTGGTTGTTGTATCCCAGGGACTGGCCGGCTTGTGTCACGAATTGGGGACGGGCTGGACGACGCTCGGGCGTGCGGTGGGGAACACCTTCCGCATCGCTGACGCCTCGGTTTCGGGGCAGCATTGCGAGGTGCAGGTGCGGGGCGAGGAACTGGCGGTTCGCGATCTTTGTTCCACGAACGGAACGTATGTTCAGGGTCAAAAAGTTATTGAGGCAGTCTTGCAGGCGGGACAGGTGCTGCGGGTGGGCGAGGTCGAGTTGCGGTTTGATCCCTCCAAGGCGGGATCGCCGCCGGTAACTCCGTTTGTGAATACGATGTTGGTGGGATTTGCCGCTAGCGCACCGGCAGTGCCGATTTCTCCCCCACCGCAGGAAGTCCCCGTGGCGGCGAAGGTGCCGGAGATCGAGGAGGCGGCGGTGAGGAAGCATCACGTGCTTTTCGTGGACGACAGCCTGGCGTTCGTCGAAACCTTCGGTGAGTTGTGTTCGGTTTGGGCCAATCGGACCTGGAGAATTCACTGCGCCACCACGGCGGATCAGGCGCTTGTCATCCTGCAGGAAAACTCAATGGATCTTGTGGTTCTGGATATTGGCATGCCGATGGTGGATGGCATCCAGTTGCTGGGTCTGATCAGACAACGCTTCCCGGAAGTCCGCATCGCCGTGCTGACCGGTAAAGCCTCCGCAGACAATCGTACGGCGTGCCTGGCCGGCGGGGCGGTACTGTTCGTCGAAAAGCCGGTTTCGACCGAGGGAAGCAAGGTTGTCTTCAACCTGTTCAAGGAACTCATGGCTTGGGAGAATCGCCAGGGATTCAGCGGCGTCCTTCATCAAGTGGGCCTGCCGGAGGTTATTCAGATGGAGTGCATAGGGCGGCGTTCGTTGATCCTCGAAATCCGCCATCAACAACTGGTTGGAGAGATTTATATTGAAACGGGCGCGATCATCCACGTGACCGTTGGCGAGTTGAGCGGTGTCAAAGCGTTCAATCGCCTGCTTTCCCTGCCGGGCGGGGAGTTCCGCTTGAAACCCTTCCAAGCCCCGGCGCACCGCACCGTGGACCAGCCTTGGGAGTACCTCATCATGGAAGCAGCGCGTTGCCGCGATGAAGAAACCGAACTGCTCGCCAAGAACGGGAATTCAAAGCCCGTCAAAACGTCCGCGCCAAAGCCGCCGCCGGCGGACGAGGAAATGTCGGCTGGCATGGATGATGAGTTTGTTGTGGTGGCCACGTACGATGGCACGTGGAATCAGGTGGAAGCGGCCAAGGATTAGTGCGCCAAGTTGCGCCCGGCACAAAGCCGAAACCTTTCGCAGCCGGTGTGACGATGGCAACGTTGCCATCCGTCCAACCGTTTCCCTGTTCGGCTTCCGGGATGAATGGAAAAATGATCCGCCGTTCCCCAGTTTTTCCTTGCCAGCCATTTCCAACGGGCGCCAAGCTCGTTTCCGCTAAGAATAACACCGCGCCGCACACCAACACGATCCTGGCATGAGCGATACTTCAAGAAGACGGGCCGAGGAATTTCTCCGAATTTGCGATCAGTTCAAACTGGGCGCGCTCACGACCGAATCGTCTCACCCGGTCACCGCCAACTTGAGCGACGTGGCGCGGCAGGATATTGCGGCGGGATTGAAGCTCCTCTTTGACGTGGACGATGACGTGGTGCGCACATATCGCGAATTCGCCGATTCTGGTCGCGCTGCGCGGATGGCCAGTACGATTCGTGATGCGTTGTTGAGCGGTGGGAACATTTTTTTCACGGGCTGCGGTTCCACGGGGCGACTTAGTATTCAGTTGGTGTCCATCTGGCGGGACTTCTGGCAGCGGAGCAACGACCGCCAGGCGAAGGAATGGGAGAATCGCGCTTTCCCAGTCATGGCCGGCGGCGACTTCGCTCTCATCAAGGCGGTGGAAGGCTTCGAGGATTTCACGGAGTTCGGCAAGAAGCAGATTGGCGAGTTAGGCGTCTGCGACAAGGACATCGTGTTTGCCATCACCGAAGGCGGGGAGACTTCTTTCGTGATTGGCACGGCGTGGAAGGGTATCGAAGTCGGGGCAAAAGTTTACTTCGTCTATAACAACCCGGATGATGTTTTGTGCCAGCACGTCCAGCGCAGTCGCGAGGTAATTCAAGACGCGCGCATTGAGAAACTCAATCTCACCACCGGGCCGATGGGCATTACCGGCTCGACGCGGATGCAGGCGACGAGCATCCAACTGGCTGTGCTGCTCACAGTGCTGGAGATGGTGGTGCGGGAATTGAGCTGGCCGCCGGACAAACCTTTGCTGGACACCCCAACCGGTGACAACATGTCCGCGGAGGAAAAGCGCGAGTTGTTTTTGGTGGTCAATGACGTCGCCCCCACCGGCGATTTCCTCCATCCATTGACTGAACTGCACGCTACGCTGAAATCTCCGGCCATCATCGCGCAATTGGCCCGATTGGTGGCGCGTGAGGAATCCGTCTATCGCGCCGGGCGGAAGGTCAATTATTACGCCGATCAACTGGGCATTGACATGCTGACGGACACGACGGAACGCTCGCCGACTTATTGCACGCCGCCGTTCCGCAAGTTCGATGACACCACGGCCGCCGAGTCGTGGGCTTTTCTTTATGTGCCATATCCCGATTCACCGACCGCATGGGAGCGCGTCTGCAAACGCACGCCGCGCTGTGTGCAGTGGCAACCGGACGATGTGCGCGGGTTGGTGCCGGACGACAAATTTACCCGCACCGTGGAAGTCATCAGCAAGATCAGTTACGCGGAGTTAATGCGCTTTCGCATCGGGCTCGACGGCATCAAGCATCGTCCGCTCCAGGGCGGCGACTGCGCGGTGGCTTTGGTGCGCCAGGATGAAACGGAGTCGTTGTTCTCTCCTCAGGGTTTCTTCCGTCAACGACTCGAAGCCGCCCGGGAAGCTGGCGCCAAGACCGGCGTGATCTTTCTCGGCAGCACGGAGGCTGGTGCCCGGGTCGGCGACTTCATTGGGCAATGGAATCCGGATTGCGCCGCGGTGCTCCTGCCCGTGCCCAATTCCGGCTTGCTGAACGGCGTGATGCGCGTGGGCTTGAAGATGCTGCTCAACACGCTCTCGACCTGCACCATGGTCCGGTTGGGCCGGGTCATGGGCAATTACATGATCTGGGTGGTGCCCAGCAACCTGAAGCTCATTGACCGGGCCACGCGTTACATTCAGAAGCTCACGGGTCTGGAGTACGTCCAGGCGAATCATCTGCTGTTCGAGGTCATCGAGTACGTTGGACCGCGCATGAAGGCGGATCAGGCGTATCCGCCGGTGGTGGGCGTGAGTGTGATGCGCCATCGCCACGGTTTGGGCAACGAGGACGCAGAGAGACGTTTGCCACAGGAAATCGGGTGACGCCGCAGGTGGGGAACCCGGCAGAAATGCGCCGTGTGGCAAGGGCAACATTGCCATAATGATTTTGCCGTTGTTGACCACACGGATGGGCCTCGCTAACTTCCTTCGATGGCGAATGCAGGCGGCAAAAAAAGGCGCAAGGCGATCATGCTCGGGGTGGGGCTTGATTCCGACGGACACAAGCGTGTCACCACCGGGCCTAACTTTGCGCTCATGGGCGGTTCCGCCGAAACGCACGATCAAATGACCGAGAAAGCCATCAAGATCAACGAGAAGTTGAAAGCCCGCGGCAAGGAACTCCATCAAGTTGATCACGAGGAATTCGACGACATCGCCCACGAAGTCGGCTTGAAGCGGGTGAAGCCGGAGTAGCCTGCTCATCAGCTTCTACAGGTTGCGCTGGCGTTTTGTGGCTTGGTGCCGGTGGGAGTCGTCTATCGAAAAACAGCTTGCCGAGTGGGGGCAATGGCGTATGGTCAATCGTAACGACGGGGCAGAGTCTGTTTTGTCCCGACAACTACTCCCAGGTGACTTCGCACATATGAAACAGCGCGAGCACAACAAGACGGATGGCTGGTCCTTTCCACCCGATTTGGGCGCATTGCTCTCCCCGATTTTGCTCATCATCGCCATTCTGTACTTATCGAGTGGGCTTTTTTGGGCGAAAACTACCGGAGACACGTCTCTTTTTCACCTTGCCCTGTTTCTTGGAAGCGCCGGTGCGCTGCTGCTTCTGGTCGCTCGGATTCCGCTTTATCGGCAGAGGCGATTCTTCACTCTCGGGCCGGGGGCGTTAACGGGTATTTATCGGAAGCTTTATTACGCGGCCTACGCGCTGATCGTGCCGAGCATCCTGTTTTTTGGCTTGCTGCTGTATTCTTTGCGGTGATCGAGTTCAATGAATTCGCGTTTACTACTTCTGGTTGTAATATTCGGAGTGTTGGCGGTGATTGGATGCCGTAAGTCTGTCCAGACTTCAGGCGGGATGTCTCCAACCATTGTTGCTGGCGAAAAGGTCGCGATTGACTACCAGGCATACACCACCGTGGAACCGCGTCGTTGGGACGTGGTTGTCTTGACGATTCCGGAACCGGCATTCAAAGGTGAGTTCAAGGTGTTAAAGCGTATTATCGCGCTTCCATTGGAAACGATCTCACTGACATCGTCCGGTATCGTTGTGAATGGAAATTCCTTCCGGATGCCGGACGCTTTATCGAACGTGGTGTACTGCCCGACAGAGAAGTTGTCGGCGCACGCGAGAACTGGCCTCGTGCCATTTCCCTTCACCGTGCCGCCTGAGCATTACTTTGTCGTGGGTGACAATTGGGCCGATTCGCTGGACAGCCGCCACTACGGGGCGGTGCCGGCAACAAATATTCTAGGTCGAGTACAGCACAAATAAGAAAGAGGACAATTCGTGCCACAAACAATTTCGAAAGAGCAAAATTATTGGTATCCAAACGTGAGTCAGTTCAGACCCCGTGTCGTTTGGATTGGCGGTGGTTTTCCAACCCGGCGTTGATCGCGGAAACAATGCGCTACTTTGCTACCATGCTACTTCTGGTGTTGTTGGCAGGTTGCGCTGCAACTCCCAACGTCCCGCTTCCCGAGGTCACCGTCTTTGATGACAACCCGAAGGCACGAGCCGCATATCTGGAAGCATTTCGCGAGGGTTATCGGGCGCGCCTGGCTGGCAGCCAATCCATTAGCTGCGGCTTCGGGGACGGAGGGGTCATTGGAACCGCAGCCGAAATCGGCTGGTTGAATGGGCAGCACGCTGCGACCAGAGCAATGATGGAGCACCAGCACCAGGACAAAGGGCGTTCAAGATAGTCTGCAAGTGGTTCGATAACCAAAGGATTGAAAGCCTCGTAGCTTGAGGTACCGCTGGTATGTCTGTGAGGAGATTTCGTGGAGCGTCCTTTCCGACTGGTTTGTCCCGTCAGAAAGAATTCGTTGAGCCTGGGTTCCCATGCCCGCGGTGCGCAAACTTGCTCCCCTCCCACTTCAACAGCTACAGTGCGTCATGCGGAAGACATTGCTGGCGTTCGTGGACGACATTTATGAAGACCTGGAATTGTGGTATCCCAAGCTGCGCCTGGAGGAAGCAGGTTACGCCATGCAGTTGGCGGCGCCTGAACTGAAGGGTTATCGCGGCAAACACGGTTATCCGGCCCAGGCGGATCTGCGCTTGAGCGACGCGCGCAGCCAGGATTTCTGCGGGCTGCTCATTCCCGGCGGATTCATGCCCGACAAGTTGCGGCGCGATCCGAAGGTGCTTGCGCTCACGCGGGAGTTTTTTGAGCAGGGCAAGCTGGTCGCGTTCATCTGTCACGGCGGCTGGATTCCCATTTCAGCGAAAATCCTAAAGGGCAAGCGAGCCACTGGCTCGCTGGGCATCAAGGATGATCTGGAAAACGCCGG
>JAHCLO010000053.1 GCA_026125285.1 Verrucomicrobiia bacterium
TGGCGCTTCGGAGTAGGAGATCGGAATTCTCCCAATGGGATTTCAAGCTTGCGTTTTGCGGTTTCGACCGGGAGATTGCACGCCCATTATGGAACAAAAAGCAGCGCATTTGAATCTCGGCGAACAGTTGTGGGTGTGGTTCGAGGCCAACAAAAAGCAAGTGATTTCGGGCGCGGTCATTGTCGCGGTGGTGGCGCTCGTTGTGGCACTATACCTCTGGAATGCCGGCCAAAAGCGGGTGCAGGCAGGAATGGCCCTTTCCCAAGTGTTGGCTAGTGGGGCTTTTTCCGGAGGGGTGGACGCGGCTTCGGCCGACGACTTTCTAAGGGTTGCCAATGAGCATGCCGGCACGAGCGCGGGCGGGCAGGCGCTGCTGCTGGCGGGCGAAGCTTATTTCGCTCAAGGCAAGTACTCAGAGGCACTGACGCAATTTCAGCGGTTCATCCGGGAACATCCCGGCAGTCCACTCGCGCCGCAAGCGTTGCTGGGCACGGCCGCGTCCTTGGACGCCCAAGGCCAGGACGAGGAGGCGGCGCGGGCGTACAAGGACGTGTCCGACCGATATCCAAACACCAATGTGACCGCGCCCGCCAGATTCGCCTTGGCGCGCATCTACGAAGCGCAAAGCAACCTGGAGCAGGCGCGCGCGATCTACGAGGACCTTACCCGGACCGCAACCTACAGTTCGTTAGGCTCCGCAGCGATGATGCGGTTGGAGGAACTGAAGCCAAAAACTCCGGAACCGTTACCGGCAGCGGACTCAATCGTACCATCCCCAGCGGTAACATTCACGAATCTCTCCACGAACCCGTCGAATTGAAGCGGGCGTGTGGCGCTGGAGTTGCTACGATTGGCCCTTCTGGCTTTGGCACTGTCTGGCCTGGCCAGTGCCGGCAGAGCGGCCGCTGAAACATCGCGCCCGACAATAACCCGCGCATTTGGCTGAACTGAACTTTCGATGAAACTGACAATAATTGGGACAGGCTACGTTGGATTGGTCACCGGCACATGCTTCGCCGAGGTGGGTCACCAGGTGATCTGCGTGGATAACGACGCCGCCAAAGTGGAGATGCTCAAAGCGGGCGGCATCCCGATCTACGAACCGGGTTTGGAGGAGTTGGTGCGCAAGAACGTGGCCGCCGGACGATTGAGTTTCACGGTCAACACGGCGGAAGGCGTGGAGAAATCAGACGTGGTGTTCATTGCTGTGCCCACGCCGCCGCAAACGGATGGGTCGGTGGACCTGAGTTTCATCGAGAAGGTTGCGCGCGAAATCGCCGCCGCCATGACCAGCTACAAGATCATCGTGGACAAAAGCACGGTGCCGGTGAAGACCGGGGACAAGGTCGCGGAGACCATCAAACGTTACTGCAAGGCCCAGGTGGACTTCGACGTGGTGAGCAATCCGGAATTCCTGCGCGAAGGATTCGCCGTGGAGGACCTGATGAAGCCGGATCGCATCGTGGTGGGGGTGCGCTCCCAACGTCCCGTCGCGGCCCTCAAGGAAATCTATGCGCCGTTCAAGTCGCCCATCATTGTCACGGACATCAATTCCGCCGAATTGATCAAGCACGCCTCCAATTCCTTCCTGGCTTTGAAAATCTCCTACATCAATGCCATCTCGGTGCTCTGCGAGGCCACGGGCGCCAATGTGCAGGAGGTCGCCAACGGCATGGGCATGGACGAACGCATTGGCCGGCGCTTCCTCAATCCCAGCCTCGGATTTGGCGGTAGTTGTTTTCCCAAGGACCTCAGCGCGTTCATCAAAATCGCGGAGCAGACCGGTTACGATTTTCGGTTGCTCAAAGAGGTCCAGCGCATCAACACCGAGCAGATGGACCGCTTCGTCAAGAAGATCGCCGACACACTATGGGTCTTGAAGGACAAGAAGATTGGTGTGCTTGGCCTTGCGTTCAAACAAAACACCGATGACGTGCGCATGTCGCCGGCCATGGATCTTTGCCAGCGTTTGTTGAAAGAGGGGGCCAGCCTGCGCGTGCATGATCCCAAGGCCATGGACAAGGCGCGCTCCCTTCTCCCCAACGTCACCTATGTGGACGACCTGAACGACGTAGCAGAGGGCTGCGACGCGCTGGTGGTGGCCACTGAGTGGGACGAGTTCAAGAAGCTGGACCTTGAACGCGCCCGCAGACTGCTCAGCCACCCTATCATGTTCGATGGCCGCAATATGTTCGATCCGGAGGAAATGGAACGGTTGGGATGGATTTACAAGAGCATCGGGCGATGAGGCCGTTTGGCGCTTCCCGGGAGTCCTTCGCTTGCTTTGGATCGAGTTCGCTCCAGTGAGAAATCACGATCACGAGAAAGGTTAAGACTGAGATGGGAGACCCCGTAGTCGAAGTAAGCGCCGGTCTGATCTTTCGCAACGGACGTCTCCTCATCACCCAGCGCCATGCCGATGCCCACTTGGGCGGGCTGTGGGAATTCCCCGGTGGGAAGCGCGAACCGAACGAAACCTTCCCGCAATGCCTCGTGCGCGAACTACGCGAAGAACTCGGCGTCGAGGTCATGGTGGGCCGACTGCTCGAGCGCATCTTTCACTCTTACCCGGAAAAAACTGTCCGGCTCGAATTCTACTTGTGTCAACTCCGCCACGGAGAACCCCGGCCAATAGGCTGCGCGGCCCTCAAGTGGGTGGCCGCAGATGAATTGCAGAGCTACAAATTCCCCGAGGCTGACGCCCAGTTGCTGGAACGTCTGCGCAAGGAGTCAAACCTTTGGGCCGTCAGTTCACCCGGTTGAATTCCGCACCCGAAGAGGCGGCAGCACCTACTCCCGACCGTAAAACTCCTCAATTACGCGGCGGAAGTTGTTTTCGCCCACCTTGACGATTCCCAACTCACGCTGCGCACTTTCCTCCGAATCGCTCGCGTGCGCAGCGTTGACCATGATGCTCTGGCCAAATTCGCGGCGGATGGAACCAGGCGGCGCCTTCGAGGGATCGGTTGGTCCCAGCACATCGCGGATTTTGGCGACCGCTCCGGTACCTTCATAGATCAGCGCGATACATTTCTCTGAACCGGGCTCCGTCTGTTCCGCGACGGGACATTCGGACGGCGCACGGCCGGCCATGAAGCGGACGATGTTATCAAACTGATTGTCGCCGAATAGTGGCCCCAATATTTCCGCCAATTGTTTCTCCTGTGCGGGAGGGATAGTGAAGGCCAGTTCTTTTTCGATGATCGCTTTGGCCTTGCCAGCGACCATATCCTTGAGTTTGGTCCGCAAAACGTCACGCACCGGACCGTAGAATTCCACGGCATCCTCCACGCTCATGCGGAGCACCTTGATGCCGACGATGTACAAACCGGTGCGGGAAAAGAAATCAATCACATTACCGGGCCGGCCAGTGGCAAACCGGAAATTGTCGGGCTTGATCAACACCAGCGTCCGTTGGGGAGTCTCCCCGGCGGGATAGGCAATCACATCCTGCAACACACCGCCGTCGCTCTCGGAGTAGCGCGCCCACAACTTCAATTTGGTTTCCGCCTCATCCGGCGTTGGCGCGGCCAGCACGGCGGGCTCGAAGTAACGGACCTGGCCGCTTTCGTCGTGAACCAAGTCGCCGTAAGTGTCGCGGATGCTCTCACCCACACGGCGGTCCGGACCGAGATTGCCGACCACGGATCGGACTTTGCGGACGGCGTCCTCGCCCTTGAACAACAGCATCATCACCCGCCGTCTGCGGCCCGCCTTGGCGTCGGGAGCGAAGTTTTGCAGGATGTATTGCCGAATGAGTTCCTGGATGGTGGGGTCTTGGGGATCATTCGCTGAAACCACGGCCTCGGAGTATTCCTTCACCAATTCGGGGCTGGGCGCGAACATGCGCGCTGCCACCAGGTCCAGGCCGGTGCGGGAGATCAAGCGGCTGAGGATCCCGCCCGTGCGGGACTTGTGCAACGAATAGGGGGTGATAATGACGTAAGCAAGTTGCTGGGACATATAAGGGTTGAATCAACTGACGGTGGGCGGCGGGGTGAGTGGCGTGGACGATGGAGCGGAAGGAGGGGTTTCCGTTGTGGCGGCCTTGCCGCCCAGAATCTTGAACATGACCGTGCCGCAGTCCGGGCATTTGCCTTTGATGGCTTTCCGCCCGTTTTTCATGACTTCTTCCACGCCATCCACGATCTCTTTCTTGGCTTTGCACTTAACGCAATATCCTTCGGCCATAATGAAGCTCCTGGTGATCAACTTTCTGGTGGAAAGCGCCCCGTGCGCTTTCGCGGTTGCAGGGACAGCTTATCGGTGGGGGATTGGCAGCGTCAACTGGTAAAGCCGGCCGGCCTTGGGCGACTGCGTGGGGGTTCGCGCAATCCACTGCGCTTGAGGCAAATGCGGATTCGGCTCGATCGGGTCAACTAGCCTGCAGCCGCCGACCAATCCACAAAACCGCCAAGAAGGACTACCGCCAAGAACAAGGCCGTCATTGCTGACGGCCTCGTGCAGAATCTAACTTGAGATGAGCCATTACGCCTTGCGCCGGCGGTGAGTGACGAAAATCAGGCCCAAACCACCCAACAAACTCAAAGCGATGGTGGACGGTTCGGGCACCACAATCACCTCAAAATTATCGAGCCAAATGTTGATGTCCCCGATCGTACCACTCGCCACTGCAATGCCCAAAGCCTCCAAGACACCTTTGCCGTCCACACCGGGATCAAGAATTCCATCTGCTGTTGTACCAGCAAACGCGAACACTGGATCACTACCAAAGTCGAAAACCAGCGTGGTCCAAGTATTAGCTTCCACAGCCTTGCCTGTCGTTGTGGTCGGATTTCCACCGACGAATTCAATGCCATTGGCAGCTCCACCATTCGCACCAATCGCCGCATCGGTCTCCGTTTCTCGGACCAGCGTTGTCACGAAGAGCGGCGTGTCAGAATGGATGTCAAACTGGAGACTCGAACCCGGCGTCAAACTGATGGTCGGGTTGCCTTGATTTGCAGCGTTGAATGTCGTCAACCTCAACCACAGCGGCGTGGGGTTGGTATCCAAGAAGCTAAATGTAACGAACAGCGCGTTATTACCCACGTTGGGATTGCCCAGAGGAATACCCTCCGACTCCACGGTTGTCGAATTTGGACTTGCATCCAGCTTGCTACCGGTGCTGCCAGAGAATGATGGTTGCAGGAACATCACCGAGCCACTTGATGTCGGTGTCGTGTAACTTTCAAAGTCCGCAATCACCTGACCCGAAAGGTAACCACTGGTGGAAAGGAGGGACAAACCGGCAAGAACAACGATGGCTTTTTTCATTTCGTTTTTCTGTTGATGGTTGGCGTATTCGCTAACTGATGGAAGTTTTTAGCCCGGAAGCCCTTGGGAAGTCAAAACAATTTCTAAAGTTTTTTGAAGTTTTCCTTCGCAGGCGATTCGCGAATTTTGCGAATCCCATGCCATTTTCAGTTCAGTCAGCCAAGCGCGGTCACACGTGGAGTGGTAGTGGTGAGAAACCCACCGCATCCGCGCGTTGTATCATCAAGCGCCAGTATGCCGAGCAAGGAAAGCGATATCCGCAAGTTTCAAAACTGGAGTTCGCGTGGATATTGCTATCCGCGCTCCACGATCAAATTCTGGGTTTCTGATCCCCCTTCGGTCGTCAAAAACCCGGCAACCCCAACATCGGCGGGTTCTGCGCAACGAATTGGAACTCCCGATCTCGACGCCACCCACGTGCCACCCAAGTATCGGTCAAACCTTCGTGACCAATCCGACGGTGATTGTTATTTCACCTGGTTGAGTGCCAGGGTGAGCCGGGACTTTTTCCGATTCGCAGTGGTTTTGTGAACCACGCCCGATTTGACGGCTTTGTCGAGGGCGGAGGCGGCGTCGCGCAGGGCTTTGGCGGCTTCGTCCTTCTTGCCGGCGGCCATCAGGTCGCGGCAGTTTCGCTGAAGCCGGCGCACGCGGGATTCGATGCTACGATTGTGCAGGTGTTTGCGCTGGCTGTTGCGCATGCGACGCTCGGCGGACTTTGTATTCGGCATAGATCAGTTCGTTAATTCAACTCAACAGGGGCGGAACGGTAGCCAAACGGCGGCAAATGTCAACGGCGCGTACGGCGCGTTCAGGGCAGATTTGCGCTCGCGCCACCGGCTGCGGCAGACGGTCAGCAACGACTCCCTATTCCGCGATGGAATAGACCGCTGAGATTCAGACCATTGGCGGACAAGTTGGCAAAGAACCCAAGGGCAGGTGCAGCAGGGTGCTTTCGCGCTCAATTCCGCGACCGGCTGAAAAATTCCCTCTGCAGCCGCAGCAGGAGCGGAATGGACGCGAGCAAGCCGATCAAATTGGGAATTGCCATCAGCCCATTGAGCGTGTCGGCGATGTCCCAGACCAGATGCAGCGAACCGGTTGCGCCCAGAAAGACAAACACCAGCCAGGCAAATCGGTAGGGCATCGCGGCTCTGGCCCCCAGCAGATAGACGATGCCGGTCTCCCCGTAAAAGCTCCAACCGAGCAAGGTTGAGAAAGCAAACAACGTCAGTCCCCCCGCGACCACAACGGAACCGAACGTGCCGGGCAACCCGGTCTCAAAGGCCTTGGCCGACAACGCGGCACCCGTCACACCGCTGCTCCAGGTGTCCGTCGTCAGGATCACGAGCGCCGTCGCCGTGCAGATCAGCAGCGTATCCACGAACACCTCGAACACGCCATACATGCCCTGCCGCACGGGATGGTCCGTGTCCGCCGCGCAGTGGACCATCGGCGCGCTGCCCAGTCCGGCCTCATTCGAGAACAGACCGCGGGCAATGCCGTAGCGCAACGCCATCATGATGGTGCTCCCGGCGAAACCGCCCACGGCTGCCGTGCCGGAGAAAGCGCCTTGGAAAATCAACCCAAAGGCGTGCGGCAGCTTGCTGGCATAGAGCACCAGCACGAGGACCGCCCCGCTCAGGTAAAGCAGCGCCATGAACGGCACCAACCATTGCGTCACGCGGGCAATGGATTTGATGCCACCCAGAATCACCACCGCCGTGAGCGCAACCAACACCAGCCCGGTCACCCAAGTGGGCACACTGAAAGTGGCCTGGAGCGCGTCGGCGACCGAATTGGCCTGCACCATGTTGCCGATGCCGAAAGCCGCCAGCGACGTCAGCAAGGCGAATGCGCTCCCGAGCCACGGCCAGCCCAGTCCTTTCTTAAGGATGTACATCGCGCCGCCCCGCATCGTGCCGGAGGCGTCGGTTTCGCGATAATGCAGGGCGATGACAATTTCCGCATACTTGGTCGCCATGCCGAACAACCCGGACACCCAGAGCCAGAACACCGCGCCCGGCCCGCCAATGGCAATGGCCGTGGCCACGCCGGCGATGTTGCCCACGCCCACCGTGGATGCAAGCGCGGTGGCCACCGCTTGAAACGGGCGGACGTCTCCCGCTCCACCACCGCGCCGGGTGATCTTGCCCAGCACCTCGCGCAAGGCAAATCCCAGCCGACGAAACTGGACTGCGCCGGTCAGGATCGTCAGCAGGAGTCCGGTGCCCATCAACAGCACGATCATCGGCCAGCCCCACACCAAACCGTTGATCGAGGAATTCAGTTGCAGGAGCGTGTCAGTCATGATGTGGGCCAGACTCTAAAAGCACCGCTGCCTGAATTCAAGAAGCAGCTGCGCCATCGTCGTTGGTGGAATGTCTCGCGATGCTTTCGTAAGACGACCATTGAACCAAGCAATCCAGCCAACGCTTTTATCAATTAACACCTCAGCGGTGGCCTGGGCTACAAACAGGGCGTTATGAACAACAATGCTAAAGACTGGATCGTGACCCTGTTGCGCTGGCTGGCGCGGGCGCTTGTGCTAGGTGTGTTTGTATTGTGGGGGTCGTTCTTTGTCGCCCACACGCAGGAGTGGTTCATTGCCCCCTTGCCGCAACTGCCGCCCTTGAAGGTCTGGGTGGGGCATGCGTTGCATCTGCTGTTGTTGGTGGGATTGCTCGGAAGCCTGCGTTGGCCACGGGCGGCCGGCCTGGTGGTGGTGGTGGCGGCTTTCACCTTCTTTCTGCAATGCGCCGGGTCGCGGTTTCCGGTGTTCTTTGGGTTGACCGTGCTGCCCGTGCTCTTGCTGGCACTTTGCACAAGGCGAATCGGTGACCGGGCGGCGGTACAGATCTGATCCAATATGAAACTCGAGGCGCTGCAATTAAATCTGGTGCTGGCCTGGCTGTGGATTCTATTGGGCTTCCTCTCCGGCATGGTGCTGGGAATGTTCTTCCATCGCGAAGAATGGCTCGGCGGCTACGGGAGTCTGCGTCGCCGGATGTATCGGCTGGGTCACATCTCATTCTTCGGACTCGGCGCGGTGAACCTGTTCTTTTGGCTGACGCTGAAACTCGGTTCGCTCACCGGCGCTTCCGTGCCGTTCGCGTCCGCCGCGTTCCTTATCGGCGCCATCACCATGCCGCTGTGCTGTGTGGTGATGGCGCATTTTCCGAAACTGCACCTGATCTTTGCCGTGCCGGTCGTCAGCTTGATCATCGGCGGCGGCTTAACCCTGTTGGCGGTCATCAAATTATGAGAACCAAAAAACGCATCGGTTTCATTGGCATGAGCGGCGTGCGCGCTCACAACGAAGAACTCACTCAGCTCGGTCTGACCCTGCCCGGTTTCGTGGACCGCAACCGCATTATCGCATCCCTGCCCAGCCTCGGCCTACTCACCCTGGCGGGCATGACGCCGGACAGGTTCGACGTCGAGTATCACGAAATCGCGGATTTGCGGAAGCTGCCTGAGTTGCCAACGGATTTTGATTTGGTAGCTCTCAGCACCTTCACGGCGCAGTTCTATGAAGCGCGCGACGTAGCGGAATACTATCGCCGCCGGAACGTTCCCGTAGTGATGGGTGGCATCACCGCATCGTCGTTGCCGGAACAATCCAAGGTGTTCTGCACCAGCGTGGTCATTGGCGAAGGGGAACCGATCTGGCCGGAGGTCTTGCGGGATTTGGAGAACGGTGCATTGAAACCGATCTACACGCAGTCGCCCACCGGCCAATTCGATTTGCGCGACGCTCCCCTGCCCCGCTTCGATTTGCTCGACCCGGACAAATACAACCGGCTCACCGTGCAGACGAGCCGCGGTTGCCCGCACAAATGCGAGTTCTGTGCCAGCTCCATCCTGCTGACCAATTGCTACAAGCTGAAACCGGTCGAAAAGGTCATCGCTGAAATTCATGAGATCAAAAAAATCTGGCCTCGTCCTTTCATCGAATTCGCCGACGACAACAGCTTCGTCCATCGCGAACACTACAAACATCTGCTCCGGCGGCTCGTACCCGAGAAGTTGCGGTGGTTCACCGAAACCGACATCCGCGTGGCGGAGGACGACGAACTGCTTGGCCTGATGCGCGACTCTGGTTGCCAGCAAGTGCTCATCGGTCTGGAAAGCCCGCGTCGGGCAAACCTGGATGGCATCGAACTCAAGAACAACTGGAAAGCCCGCCAACAGGATTACTACAGCGAAGCCATTGCGAAGATTCAATCCTACGGCATCACCGTGAACGGTTGTTTCATCCTCGGCCTTGATGCCGACACGCCGGAGGTCTTTGATGAGGTGCTGCAATTCGTCCGCGATTCAGCACTGTATGAAGTGCAGATCACGTTCCTGACCGCGTTCCCCGGCACACCGCTCTATCACCGACTGAAAGCCGAAGGGCGCATCATCCGCGACCAAGCCTGGGAGCTTTGCACGTTGTTCGACATTAACTTCACGCCGAAAAACATGAGCGCGGCCCAACTGCAAGCAGGATTCCTGAGGTTGGCGAAACAACTTTATTCTGCGGACGAAACCCAAATGCGTCGCCGGAATTTCAAGCGGGTGCTGAAGAGTTCGCCAAATTTCGGTCCGCGGGCGACGCCACAGGAACACGCTCTGGCCGCTTGAGCCACAGCCAAGAGTTATGCGACCACCACGGAAACGAATTTGAAGTCCCCGCACGCGACCACCGTTCGTTATTGAATGGCGGCTGATTTGGCCTGCGAAATCTTTGTTGATAATAGCACTCGAGAAATCAATGCTCTGATCCACCAGGGCTCAATGGGTAAGCGGGCGTATGAAGACCTGTCCCAACGCAATTGGTTCGGGGACTTCGCGAATGCCAACGGGCACGGCGAGAATCCCAGCAGGGTGTTGTTACCTCGGCATTGACGCTGGCGCCGAGACTCTCAAGCTGGTTGAACTCTTGCGTGACGAAGCAGGGCTGCATGTTGGAAGGCACGAAATCCTCGAGCACGCCAAGAAGCCCGGTCCAGTGTTGCAGGAAATCTTGCGACGCTGGAATTGGCGTCAGGTGAACGGAGCTTGCGTGACTGGGCGTTTCGCGGGTCAGATCAATCTGTCACCCATCCCTGCCAAACAGGCACAGCTCCGAGGCTACCAGTTTCTTTTCGGCCACGAACCGGCGACCATCGTCAACATCGGCAGCCACGGCTTTTCGGTGCTCGAAGTGCGTACCAGCGGGCAGTCAGTGTTTCGCGAGAATAGCCGGTGTTCGCAGGGCACGGGCAACTTCCTTCGCCAACTGGTCGAACGCTTTTCACTCACCGTCGAGGAAGCCAGTGCCCTTTGCGCCGACGTGGCCAATCCCGCGCCGCTCTCGGGACGTTGCCCCGTGATTCTCAAGACCGACATGACGCACCTCGCCAACAAGGGCGAGGACCGCGCCCGCATTCTGGCCGGCTTGTTCGACGCGGTCTGCGAAAACGTGCTGGTGCTGATCAAGCCCGGCATCAGCCCGAGCCGCGTTTTGCTCGCCGGCGGGGTCAGTCGTGCTCCGCGCGTGCGCCGGGTGTTTGCCGAATCACTTGCACGATTGGGCATGAGTCTCGTCACGCTCGACGAAGATGCTTCGCTCTTCCTCGAAGCACTTGGCAGTGCGTTGGTCGCCGCGGAGTCACCAGGGAATCTGCCGGAACTGGAAGAACTGCTGTTGCCCCCGCGCGAGTTGAAGCTGGAACGCCTGCCCGCATTGAGTGAAGCGCTCGCAAAAGTCCGCCGCATGCCTGCGCAGCCCTGGGCCGAGGTGAACGGAGAGTTCCGCCGGCTGATCCTCGGCTTTGATATCGGCTCGACCGGCTCGAAACTGGTGGCCATGGACCTTGCGACCGGGCAAACAGTCTGGGAAGGCTACCGCCAAACGCTCGGTGATCCCGTGGGTGCCGCTCAGGATTTGCTCCGACGATTCACTGAAAGTCCAGCGGCGCGATATCCCATCGTCGCATTCGGCGCGACCGGTAGTGGACGCGAAGTCGCGGGTTCGCTGCTGACTTCCTGTTACGGCAAGGACGCCGTCTTCATCATAAACGAAATCGTCGCCCACGCGACCGGCGCGCTGCACTACGACTCACGTGTGGACACGATTTTTGAAATCGGCGGTCAGGACGCGAAGTACATCCGGCTGGCGGAGGGCCGCATCATAGATTGCGCCATGAATGAAGCGTGCAGTGCGGGCACCGGGTCGTTCATCGAGGAACAGGGCCGAAAGTTCGCCGGCATCCAGGACGTGCGTCAACTCGGACAGGCGGCACTGGCCGCCTCCGGCGGCGTGTCGCTGGGACAACATTGCTCGGTGTTCATGGCGGAGGTGATTGACGAAGCGGTGGCCGCGGGCGTTGACCAACCCGCCATCATCTCCGGCCTCTACGACTCAATCATCAAGAATTACCTGAACCGCGTGAAAGGCAATCGCTCCGTGGGCAAGGTCATCTTCTGCCAGGGGATGCCATTCTCAGCCGACGCACTCGCTGCGGCGGTGGCGCGGCAAACGGGCAGCGAGGTTATCGTGCCACCAAATCCTGGCACGGTGGGCGCGCTGGGAATTGCGCTGCTGGCGGCCCGGGAACTGAAGGCAAACGGTCTCCCGCCACTCGCCACGGAGCGCTTTCTTGGCGCGAAGGTTGAGCAGAAAGACACTTTTGTCTGCCGGTCAAATTGCGGCTGCGGCGGGGTGGGCAATCGTTGTCGCATCGAACGGCTGCGCACGCTGGTGAGCAACCAACATTCCGCCTTCACGTGGGGCGGCGGCTGTTCGCTATACGATAAAGGGACTCGCAAGAAAAAGTTGCCCGACCTGGCCCCGGACCCGTTCCGTGAGCGGGAGGATCTGTTGCTGAAGCTGGTCGCGCCACTGATTGTGCCGCGAGGCAAGCCGCGCATTGCTCTGAGCGATGAGTTCATGTTGAAAGGGCTGTTTCCATTCTTCGCGGCCTTTCTTCACGAGGCAGGTTTCGATCTGGAACTGGTCGGCGATGCCAATCCAGCCACGCTCAAGCGCGGCATCCAGTCCGCGAACGTTCCGTTTTGCGCGCCGATGCAGCTCTTCCACGGCCTGGCGGAGCGGATGGCGGAAACGGGAGCTGACTGGCTGTTCGTTCCGACGATCCGCAGCCTGCCGCGGGTGAGCGGCCAGCGTTGCTCGGTGGTTTGTCCCGTCGTGCAAGCGGCGCCGGACGTGACGCGCTGGAGTCTCGCCGGAGGCAATGGTCACCCTGAGAAAGCAGATTTGAAGAGAGGTGCGAATGGCGTAAGCGTTCAGTCCAGCTCACCACGCATCCTTTCTCCCGTCATTGATTTCGCCGAAGGCAATCTCGAGTCAAAGGCGTTCCTGCGAAGCTGCAAGCAGTTGGCTGCTGAACTGGGTTTGAAGGACGATCAATGCCACCGCGCCTGGAACGCGGGTGTGGCGGCGCAACGAGAGTTCGACGGCGGGTGCCTGCAAATTGGGCGACGTGCCATGGAATATTGCTGCGAACACGACATCGTCCCCGTGGTTGTGCTGGGCCGGAGCTACACGATCTACAACAAGGTGCTCAACTCCAACGTGCCGGCGATCCTGCGCGAGCAAGGTGCGATCGGGATTCCGGTTGACTGCCTTCCCGTGGACGCGAGCGTGCCGATGTTCCCTGATGTTTACTGGGGCTTTGGCCATAACATCCTGAGAGCGGCGCATCAGGTGAGGCGCGCGCCCGGCGTTTACGCGCTCTATTGCAGCAATTACTCCTGCGGTCCGGACAGTTTCAACCTGCACTTTGCCGCTTACGTGATGGAAGGCAAACCGTTTGCGATCATTGAAACCGACGGACACTCCGGCGACGCCGGCACCAAGACGCGCGTTGAGGCTTTCCTTCATTGTGTCGAACAGGACCGCCGCACAGCGCGCGCCGAGGCGCAACTCAACGACTTCGCGGCCATTCAATTGAATGGAATGCGCCTGGGAGACGTGCAGAAGCGCAACGGCGCGAGCGAACGCATCCTTGTGCCTTACATCGGCCCTGCATCCGATTCGGTGGCCGCCGTGCTTCGCGGCCTGGGTTTGCACACCGAAAGCATGGGCGCGCCGGATGGCGAATCGTTGCGGCGTGGGCGGCGCTACACTTCGGGCAAGGAATGTCTGCCCATGGCGCTCACCCTCGGCTCGCTACTCCAGCGATTGGAGCGCGCGACGGACCGGGAACGGTTCGTTTACCTCATGCCGAGCACCGACGGTCCCTGTCGGTTCGGCGCTTACAATGTCCTCAACCAGATCGTGCTCGAACGTTTGGGGTGGCGCGACCGCGTGCGGATCTGGGCGCCGAAAGACACGCATTACTTCGACGGCTTTCCCGCTGGAACCGAAATGCTGGTATTCGCTGGAATCGTTGCGAGCGATCTCTTGTTCCAGGCCCTGCTGGACGCGCGCCCCGTGGAACGTGAACGCGGCGCAGCAGAAAAGCTCTACCATCATTACCACACTGAATTGCTGTCGCAGGTGGAGGCAGCCGGTCGAAGTGATCTTTCCCTCGGACCGGCGTTGTGGCAGGTGGTAGGTGGACGACTCTTTGGCCTCCGCGATTTGCTCGAGCGCGCTGGCGCGGAATTTGCCGCGGTGCGTGGGCCGGGTGAGTTGCCGTTGGTTGAGTTGGCAGGCGAGATTTATCTGCGTTCCGTCGGGTTCAGCAACGATTTCATAATCGAACAACTGGAGGCGCGCGGCTTGCGGGTGCATCTCGCCTCGAAGACGGAATGGGTGACTTATTGCGGCCAAGTAGGCCGCGGGCGCCGTGGCAATCGCCTGCCCGACCGCTTCGCCGCGCTGGTACAGCATCGGATTGAAACCTCGGCCTCGGCGGCGATAGCACCCCATCTGGGCTGGCCAATGCCACCGTCCATTTCCGACATCCTGGAGGTGGCGCAGCCTTATGTTAATGAAGCGCTCCATGGGGAAGCGGTGTTGACGATCGGCACGCCGCTGCTTGCGTGGAAGCGCGGCCAGATTGACGCCGTCGTCAGTGTAGGCCCGCTGGAGTGCATGCCGACGAAGATCGCCGAGGCGCAATTTCATCATGTGACTGAGCGGGAAGGATTGTTAAACCTCACGCTCTCTTTCAATGGCGATCCGATTAATACGGCGTCGCTCGACAACTTTGCATTCGAGGTCAAAGAGCGCTTTCACCGGCGTAAAGCTCCTGACTTCAAAGAGCCTTGGGGAGCGCCCCAAAGGTCAAGCCAGGTACAAGCCATCTATTCATCAACTCGAATGTAGTTGGGCAAAGAAGCAATGGCTGTGTTGAGGCAAGACACCAATGAAAACGACTGCTCAAAGGCCATTCCGGGTGGACGGTTGGTTCGGACTGCTGGTTGCTGGTCTGTTCCTGGCGTTCGCACACTTGCGCGCCGCGGAAGCGCAAACCAACACTCTCCCAACACGCACAACTGTCGCGGTGTTGCCCTGGCTGCCAATGGAGCGTCCGCCAATGTCGGTTGAGGACAGCCATTGGCTGGAGACTTTCGGGAATCTTGTTGCCGGCGAACTGCGCCAGGTCGCCGCCTTGAGAGTGCTCCCGAGTGATGCGGTCGTCCGCGAACTAACCAGGCAGTTACATGCCCCCCCGACACTCGACCAGTCAGGCAGCACAAACGTTGCGCTTGTTTTCAGGAAAGTGGGCGAAAGTCTGAAAGTGACTTGGGTGATTTCTGGCGCGCTCAGTCGAACAGGGGCAACTTGGATCGCGACGGCAAAGGCCGTGGAGACGCAGTCCGGGAATTCTGGAGAGGAATTCAGAACGACTTCCACCAACTGGTTTGAATTGCGGGACCGGGTGGTCCAGCAGGTTCTGAGGCACTTGACCATCGCCCCCTCACCCGAGGAACAGAAGGGCTTGGGCAAAGTGTGGACGGCTTCCCGGGAAGCGCTGGAATGGCTCAGCCAGGCTATGTCTGAGTCTACCGGCGATACAGAGACGGTCGAGCTTTGCCGGAGAGCGCTCGCCAGTGATCCTCAGTTTGCGGAGGCTTGCTACGTCCTTGCCGTGGCGCTCCACAACCTTGCACGCGATGAAGAGGCCCTGCACGTGGCGAGCGAAGGCCTAAAACTGCGACCCGACCACTATACAGCCGCGCAACTGCATTTGATCAGGGCCAACTTGCTCTTAAGTCAAGGGCAGGCACGCGCCGGCTCCAAGGTCTTGATCGTATGTACTCACGATCCATGAAACTCGTGTTCGTAAACATCATGCAGGAGTTGCAGAGGTTTGATTCAATGTCGTACCTCACGCAACCTCCGATCCCCTTCGCGGTGCTGAATGCTGTCACCCCCAAGGCCATTGAGACGGCATTGTTGGACGAACAGACGGATCGAGTCCGGCTGGAAGGTGACGCTTTCGGTTTCTCGGTCTCGACCCAGAACTCTAAGGCGGTTTACGACTATGCCGACGCCCTGCGCGCCGCCGGGAAGCGCGTTATCCTGGGCGGCATTCATGTCACCGTCTGCCCGGAAGAAGCCATGCGCCATGCGGATGCCATCGTGACCGGCGAGGCGGAAACCATCTGGCCGGAGATCTGTGACGATCTATTGGCAGACAGACTGAAGTACCGCTACGACGGCTCGCCCACACCGCCGGACCAGATGCGGCCGGTGGATTACCGGTTCTTCGGGAATCGGCGGTATCTAACCCCGGCATCGCTGTTTGCCACCCGGGGCTGCAACCGCCGGTGTTCGTTCTGTGTGAGTTCCCGCTACATGGGCCCTTACCGTACCAAACCGCTGGACGTGCTGGAACAGGAAATTGACCAACTCACGGCACTGTATCCGCACGCGTTCCTTCAGTTCACAGACGACAACCTGCTGGCCAGCCGCCGTTATGCCTTTGACCTGCTCGCTCTGCTCCGTCGCAAACGCCGGCGCTTCGCCACCATGCTCACCGTGGACCAATTCTGCGACGGAGAATTGATGGAGGAAATGGCCGCTGCGGGCTGCTTGGGCGTGGCCGTGGGCGTCGAGTCTGTAGATGACAACAATTGTGCCGCCGTCAGCAAGTACCAGAACCTTCAACAGCCGTTCGTCGAAGCGGTGCATCATGTAAATCGCCTCGGCATTCAGCCCATCGCGCTCATCATGGTCGGCCTGCCGCACGACTCGCCGCAGGCGCTGGAGACTACCTTGGAACTCCTCAAGCGTGTCCCCTGCGCCTACTACGACATGCGCATTCTGCGCATCTACCCGAGCACGCCGCTCTATCGGCAGATGCTCGCCACGGGTGACGTGACTGCCAACTGGTGGCTGGAAACGCGCTCTACCAACAACACCTGCAACGACGTGCTCCCGAGCAGCCTGAGCATGCACTTCCGGCACGACCGGTTTCAGCCCATGCAACTCCAGCATCTGTCGCTCCGCTTCATCAACGAGTTGAGCGGCACTGCTCCCGGCACAATCGCGCGGATCTTGAGGGTGGGGCGTCACGGACGCGCGCTGGGATTTGCCACCCTGGTGCTCAGATCCCGCCAGCGCTCGGCCCGACAAGCGCGAATGCTGCTCCGCCAGGTGGAGCGAGCGATGGCGGCGGGCGTGGACGGCCAAACTCGAACCGCGTGCTGTACCGCAGACACACCTTGCCTCCAGACTGGAGGGAGAGCTTGAGGTTTCACCATGAGTGCCTCCATACCCATCCCTTATCGCGCCAGCCGCTGGCTGCTGCGGGCGACCTTGGGCTTCTACTTCACCCGCATCGAGCGTTTCCACCGTGAGCGCGTGCCAGCGATCGGACCGGTGCTGTTTACCTCCAACCACCCGAATTCGGTCACGGATGCGTTTGTCATCGGCACCTCGGTGCCGCGCAAGGTCAACTTCGTCGCGACTGTCCAACTCTTCCGGCTCGCGCCCCTTCGATGGCTGCTGACACGCTGCGGCGTCATTCCTGTCAACCGCGTGAAGGACGACCCGCGCGCCATGCGGACGGTCATGGAGACGTTCGAGGCGTGTTTCCGCGTGCTCGAAAAGGGTGAAGCGGTCGGCATCTTCCCGGAGGGCATCACCCACGACGATCCGCAACTCAAGACAGTCAAAACCGGCGCCGCACGGATAGCATTGGAACTGGAACATCGGCACGGCGGCAAGCTCGGCCTGCAAGTTGTGCCTGTAGGGCTGACGTTCTCGGCCAAAGAGCGCTACCGCAGCGAGGTGCTTGTCAATTTCGGCGAACCGATCCGCATCGCGGATTACCTGGTTGGTTACCCGGAGAAAAAGCACGAGCGTATCCAGAACCTCACTCGTGAGATCGAACTCCGGATTGAGTCACTCATTCTCCACCTGCCCAAGCTGGAACGCGCTCGCATCGTGCAAGCCGTGAAGCGCCTATACCTCGATCGCCTGGTCGTGGGCAACCGGGTCATTCACGAACCTGTCCCACCGAAAACCGGAGAATTGATGCTGACCCAGGCCATCGCGAAGGCCGTGGATTTTACTTATGAACATCATCCTGAGCGCGCCACCCTGTTCGCACAGACCTTGGACCGCTACGAGCGCTGGCTGCGAAGGCTGAATCTGGCTGACGAAGAACTAGCGCATTTCCCAGACAAAGCGCACTTCGTCTGGCAGAGCATTGCTTGGGCGTTGTTGGGCTTGGTTTTGCTGCCAGTGGCCGTTTACGGCTGGGTGCATCGCCTGTTGCCAGTCCTGCTCGTCAAAGTGGCGGTGAATCGCGTGGCTCGCCTCCGCGCCGATAACACTGGGGTTTCCACCACGGTGATTCTCACTGGAGTCTTGAGTTTCGGCGCTTTCTACGGCGTTTACGTGGCCGTCGTTCATTCCATCTTCGGTTTGCCGACCAGCTTCTGGTATGCGCTGTCCTTGCCAGCAGCGAGCCTCGTGGCCCACTACTATCTCCGTGGGTTGAAGCGACTCAGCGTCAGTATGCGGTGCATTCTCATACAACTGCGCGCACCATCCGCCGCTCACCGTTTGCTCGCCTTGCGAAATGAATTAATCGCAGAAATCGAGTCGGCCCGGTGGCAAGTGCCCACCGAGGCGCTCACCCCAGAACGGAAAGGTAGATTATGAAACCCATGCTCGTTCAGCTCTTCTTGTGGTTCATCACTCGCGCCTTTTACCGCGTGACCGTGCTCAGTCCGGACAATGTCCCCCGCCAAGGCGGCGCACTGGTGGTCAGCAATCATGTTTCTTTCGTGGACATGTTGCTCATCCTTGCCAGCACGCGTCGTTTTGTGCGTTTTCTGCTGCCACAGGGCGTTTGCGAACTCTGGTGGCTGAAGTCTGTGCTGCGCCACCTTCGAGTCATTCCACTGCCACCTGAGTCGCAGCCACGCGAACTCGTTCGTGCGTTGCACGAAGCCCGCGACACCATCCGCGCCGGCGAAGTGGTCGGTATTTTCGCCGAGAAATCCGTTTCGCGGATTGGGGTGATGCTGCCGTTCCGGCGTGAGTTTGAACGGATCATGGAAGGGGTGAGCGCTCCCATCATTCCGGTCTGCCTGGATGGCGTGTGGGGCAGCATCTTCAGCCATCACTCAGGACGTTTCTTTTGGAAGGTGCCGCGCCGTCTGCCCTATCCAGTGACCATCAGCTTCGGCAAGGCACTGCCGCCAACGGCCACCGCGTTTGAAGTTCGAAGCGTCATCCAGGAATTGAACACGGATGCTTGGCCGCACCGGCGTAAGGCAATGAAGCCCATCCACCGCGCCTTCGTGCAACGTGCCCGCCGCTGCCCGTTCCGGTTCGCAATGGCTGATGCCCGCGTGCCCAAGCTAAGTTTCGGCGGGGCGCTGACGAAGGTTGTTTTCCTCGCCGGCCGCCTGCGCGCGCACTGGGCCGGGCAGGAAATGGTCTGCATCCTCCTGCCGCCTTCGGTCGCCGGCGCGCTGGTCAACTTGGCCGCGCTGCTCTTGGGCAAAGTGCCGGTGAACCTGAACTACACGCTTTCCGAAGAACCGATGGCCTCCTGTGTGCGCCAATGCAACCTCCAAACGATCCTCACCTCCCAGGCCTTTCTCGACCGCGTGAAAGTGAAGATTCCCGGCCGCACGCTCCTGCTGGAAGAAGTCGCTGCCCAGCCCCGGTTGGGCGAGAAACTCCTCGCGCTCGCGCTTGCGTGGCTGGCCCCGGTTGGTTCGTTGGAAAAGGCCGTTGGCCGCGAACGGCCCGGCACGCTCGACGACCTGGCGACCGTCATCTTCTCCAGCGGCAGCACCGGGGAACCGAAGGGCATCATGCTCACGCACTATAACCTGGTTTCCAACGCCGAGGCACTGGGCCAATTGCTCGACTTCGGCCCGCAGGACCGATTCCTGGGCATCCTCCCGTTCTTCCACTCCTTTGGCTTCACCGCCACCCTGACGGCGCCGGCGATGATGGGCATCGGCGTGGCCTTTCATCCGAATCCGCTCGACGCCAAACCGATCGGCGAACTGGTCCGTCGCTACACACTGACCTACCTCATGGCGACGCCAACCTTCCTGCAACTCTACCTGCGCAGTTGTGAGCCGGCCGACTTTGGGAGCCTGCGGTTCGTCATGGTCAGTGCCGAAAAGTTGCCCGGCTGGCTCGCCAACGCGTTCGAGGAGAAGTTCGGTCTCCGACCGGTCGAAGGTTACGGCAGCACGGAGTGTTCGCCGGTCGTGACGTGCAGCACCCACGATTTTCGCGCCGCAGGCTTTCAGCAAATGGGCAGCCGCCGGGGCAGCATCGGCCGTCCCCTGCCGGGCGTGAGTGTGCGGATCGTATCCCCGGACACCGGTGCCGCGTTGCCGTTGGGAGAACCCGGCCTGCTGCTGGTGCGCGGCCCGAATGTGATGCACGGCTACCTTGGCCAACCGGAAAAGACCGCCGAAGTGCTCCGCGACGGCTGGTATGTGACTGGCGACATTGCGAAGCTGGACGAGGATGGCTTTCTGCAAATCACCGACCGCCTGAGCCGCTTCAGCAAGCTCGGCGGCGAAATGGTGCCGCACATTAAGGTCGAGGAGAAACTCCACGAAGCGGCGGGCGTGCAGGAAATTACCTTTGCCGTGACCGGCCTGCCCGATCCCAAGAAAGGCGAACGACTTGCGGTGCTCCACACGTTGCCCGACGAGCGGCTTCAGGAAGTTCTGAAGAAACTCCCGCAGCTCGGCCTGCCAAACCTCTGGTTGCCGCGCGCTAACTGCTTCTTCCACGTGGACCAATTGCCGCGCCTCGCCAGTGGCAAAATGGACCTGCGCAAGATTCGCGACTTGGCCGCCCGGTTGGCCGCCGAGCCAGAGCCTGATAACAAGGAGGCAACACCATGAGCGCCAGCCGGAAGAACCGACGTCTGGCCAGCTTGCGGCGAGAGGTGCCCAGTTCTAACCTTATACTATGAGCGCACAGCGTTTTGCCTGTCCTCATTGTGGCCAGCACTACGCCACAGATGTAGCCTGGCACGAGGAGTCCATGACATGCACTTCCTGTGGCTCGGATTTCCAGCCCGCGGCAGCACCCAGCTTTGAATCGGAAAATACTGGCGGCGACCAGCCCAGAAAGGAAGAACCAGCCGAGCCAGCCAGTGTGCCAGCGTCAACCGCTTCAAGGGAACGCATCAGGGTGCCGCTCGCAGCCCGGAGTCCATGCATGGGTCGCAAGGGTCCGCGACTCGCTGCCGTCGCCTTTGGCTTCTTCACCCCTTTGCTGTTCTTGGCGGCGATGGCGTCCGTAGCTGGTGTGACGGTTTTTTTTGCCATCGTGGCTGGTCCCGTCGCGATCTACTTTCTCGCGCTGAAGTTGTGTGACGAGATGCAGGCTTTTGGCGGTCCGGTAGGTTTACGAGATTACGTCTCCAGCACCATAGCAGGCTTCTTGGTCTGGACCTTCGGTCCACTGGTGGCGGCGTTCTACGTGCTGGGGGATGATGACAGAGGGGCGGGATTCGCCATGTTTCCGATGATGGGGTTATGGCTGCTGGCGGCTGGAACCGCCTTCGCATCCTGGGCAGTCGCCTCAGCCCGGTTTTGGCGAGCACCCTCCGAAGAAAAAAAGCTCAAACCAAATCAAATGCCATGAAAACGACACCTATTCTAAGCAAAAGATCTCCCCTGCGCTGGGGCTGGCCCTGGTTGACGGGCAGTCTGGTAGTTCTCCTTACGCTCACCGCCAAAGCCGACACCACAATCGAAGCGCAGGCCCTTTCCGTGGCTTCCACCTGGCGTTTGCCCGTCGAAGTAAAAGCCGTCTGGTTCGCGCTTAGTCCGGACTCTGGAAGTCTCGCCCTGATGCGCACAAACGGGGACGTCGAGATTTGGAACACGGCATCCCGTCAGCCACAACGGAAAATTGCGGCGCCGACGCGACCGCCGAATTGGTTCTTCGGACACTCTTTGGCGTTTTCTCCCGATGGTCAATGGCTGGCAATCCTGAACGGCGGGCCGCTCCGTTTGGTTCCCCTGGCGGGTGCCACCAACGAACTCGTCATCGGCGACGCTCGTGACAGTTACATGAGCATGAAGTTCAGTGCCGACAGCCGACGCTTGTTGGTGAGCGGCAGAACCGAATACGTGGTGAGCCTGCCTGAGGGAAAACCCGTCGGCAGTTTCCACACTGTCAGCCCGGGCGTGGCTGGCCCTCCGGTGCTACGCCCACTGTCCCAGTTCGGCCAGCCTTCCCGGCCGATCCGGTCCTTCACGTCGGCACTTTCACCGGATGGCTCGGAAGTGGCGCTGGGGCAAAAACACTGGGAGGTGGAGCGTTGGGATGTCGCCACTGGGCAGTGCCTCGGTTTTGTGAGCCTTCGAGTCCCGGGTCTGCCTCAGTTCCAGAATCCCGTGTCGGTTCTCAACTACTCCTCCTGCAGCAAACAATTGGTCGCCGTTCTGGACGGAAACCAGTGGGACGTGGTAATCGTGGAACCTGACGGCAAGTGGCAGACGCTGCTGCACCAAACGCCACTGGGCCAAAAACAGACGAGTCCTCGCCGGGCTATCAACGATGCCTTCTTCACCCCCGATGGCAGGGAGGTTGTCGTGTTGGCAGAGAAATTGGACCTGGGGAACTCGCCTCAGTTGCCCTTTGCAAAGTCCGTGGGCGCGGAGGTGCAGTTTCTTGATACTGCCACCGGGAAAGTGACCCGCCTGCTGGAAAGCACCCAGGCGTGCTTCTTCAGCCAGGCTTGGATCTCGGCCGACGGACAGCGGTTGACGGTGCTCCAACGCATATATTCCATGGTGCCTCGCACCCACGCCGAACGGCAGGGGCCGCACCTCTATCAAGCTGATCTGGCGGCCGCATTGCTTACTGTATCACTCGAACATCAACCCAAAGCTGGCGATCCGTGAATGCGGGACTGCCAGCTCGAAACCAATGAAAGGCCAGAATCAATTCGCCATCGCAGAGCCCCGCCGGGTGCCATGGCTCGCGTGGATATTTCTGAACTTCGCCCTGGTGGTGCTCATTCTGCCAATGTTCTCCGCAATAGTCTCCGCCGAGTCGGATGGTGGGCACTCCTGGAGGCTGCCGGTGGTTTTGGGCATTTTGTTGGTGGCCGCGCTCTGGGTATGCCTGAACGCCACGTCACTTCCGTTTCGCGGGCGCGGAGACAACCGCCAGCTTTGGAAGGAACGGTTCCCCGGCCACACAGATCAGGAAATTCAGCGTTTCCTCCAGACGGTCGGGAAAGCGCTCGGATACCGGGAGCAGGATTGGAGCAAGCTTGGTCCCGAGGACGATCTGAGCACCCTTCACCACCGGTGGAATGGTGGCGATGGAATGGAACTGGTGGAGTCGGTCATGGGAGTGGAGCGCGAATACTCTCTGGCATTGCCGGAGGAATACCTTTCCACCAACAAGACGTTGGGCGACTTGTTTGCTTACGTTACGCGACCCGGTGCCGACGGGTCTCCGTCCTCGGACGACAGCCACAAGGGGCGCCGGCCATGAACACCGAACGGCCAGCCCAATCGCCGACGCGCAAGCCGTTTGTGCTGCGATGGCTCGTCTGGGGTGTGCTGTTGTTGATAGGCGGCACAATAGTCGCCGCGGTGGTCAGTGCGTTCGTGGACGTGGCGCGCTACGGCGTGGACCCGCGAAAGCTGCCATTCCTCATCGCCATCGTGATTTGGTTCGTGTTGTTCTTCTGCCTGAAGGCGGCAACCAACCCGATCCGAGGTCGTAGCGACGAACGGCGCTCCTGGCGGGAGAAGTTCCCCAGCCACACCGAGCAGGAGATTGAGCGCTTCCTCCGTGTTGTCGGTGATTCGCTGCTAACCAGCGAGAAGCACCGCGACCGGCTTCGCCCCGACGACACTGTGGCATCCCTCACCCAGGAATGGTTGTGTGGCGATGGCATGGACATCATCGAATTCATTATGGCCGTGGAAGAGGAATACGGCCTCGAGCTGCCGGAGTCCTTCCTCGAGCGGGCCCAAACCTTGGGCGATTTCTTTGCCTACGTGACCCAGCACAGCGCTCCAAAGCCACCGCCGTCTGCTCCGGAACAGCCGGCACCGACAGAAGACGCCTGACTCTCGATACCACCAACCGTCATGCAATCGCACTCAACATCCTCAAAGGCCATGGGACTCAGTTGGGGTGCGCTGCTGGCTCCGTTGTCGGCGGTCGCGATCATCGGTTTGGCGGTGTGGCTGGTGGCACGAACTCCTGGCGTCTGGGGCTGGCCGGCCTTGTGGGGATTCGGAGGTCTCGGCACCGTAGCGGCCTTGGTCATCCTGCATGGCATTCTCGAATCCCGCAGAATTCGTCGTGTCGTCGGTGAGGCATTGCGAGGCCGTCCGCCGCTGACGGATGAGGAATTTGGCGACCGCTTTTTTGATCCAGCCATCGCTCCACTGGCCACCCGCTTACGACAACTCCTGGTTGAGCACCTCGAGTGCGACCTCGCGGGATTGCTCCCAACCGACGATTTCGAGTCGTGGCTGGCGCTTTCCTCCGGGCCGGACTCCGCCGCGGACTGCTTTTTCGAAGAACTGGCCATTGAGTTCAAGTTGCCGGTGAGCGCTCCGTGGCCCGAGCGCTTCGGATCCTTTAAGTCGCTCGTCCAGTGGGTGTCGTCACATCGCTCTTCGAACTAGACCCTCATGCCAGTCCCAACTTTCAAACGAAACGAGCACGGCATCCCGCACATCGAGGCGGAAGACGAGGCGGCGCTTTTCTTTGGCCAGGGGATGGCACATGCGACTGACCGAGCGCTACAATTGCTGCTCATGCGCATCGTTGGCCAAGGTAGGGTTTCTGAAATTCTGGATTCAAGCGACGCGTCACTGCGAGTGGATAAGTTTTTCCGGCGAGCGAATTGGTCAAGGAATGCCGAACCGCCGTTGGGTCAACTTGACCCGCGCGAGCGGGCGCTCCTGCAGGCCTACTGCGACGGGGTGAACCACGTGCTCGCGCACCGCATTCCGTGGGAGTTCAGACTCTGCCGGTACCGCCCTGAGCCGTGGCAGCCTCAGGACACTGTGATGCTGTTGCGGATGCTGGGTTACCTGACGCTCGGCGCGTCGCAAGGCGAGTTGGAGCGATTGTTTATCGAAATGGTTCAGGCAGGCGTGGAGGAGGAAAAACTCCAGGAACTTTTTCCCGGCATCCTAGGCGGCCTGGACCAGAACTTAATCAAGCAGGTGAAGCTTGGCGAACGAGTGCTCCCTGCAGACGTGTGGGGCGTGGCCCTCCCGCGCATGATGGCTTCAAACAATTGGGTGGTCGCCGGCTGGAAATCCGCCTCAGGAAAACCGCTGCTGGCGAATGATGTCCATCTGGAAGGTAACCGCCTCCCGGCCGTCTGGCACGAAGTGGTGCTGTCCTGCGGCAATCGCTACCTTATCGGCGGCACCGTCCCCGGTATCCCTGGCGTGCTGTCCGGACGCAACAATGGGCTGGCGTGGAGCGTGACTTACGCCTTCACCGACGGCGAGGATTCTTGGATCGAAGAGTGTCGCGACGGGAAATTCTATCGCGAGGACAAAAACCGTTGGATTCAGTTTCATGCGCGCCAGGAGACAATCCATCGCAAACACAAGCCATCGGTCGAATTGATCTTCTACGAGAATGACCACGGGGTGTTGGACGGGGATCCGCGCGTCGAAGGTCATTATCTCGCCACGCGCTGGGCGCCAGCCGATTCCGGCGCTGGCGCGCTCAAGGCGGCATTCAATTTGACTCACGCCACGTCGGTGGAACGCGGTATGAATTTGCTGGGCGGCGTGGAAACCGGCTGGAGCTTCCTGCTTGCCGATGAGCGTGGGAATATCGGCTTTCAGATGTCCGGTCGCCTGCCCAAACGCAGAACCGGCGTGAGCGGATTTGTTCCCTTGCCTGGATGGAAACGCGAGAATGACTGGCAGGGGTTCGTGGCGATGCAGGATCTCCCGCGCGCTTTCAATCCGCCGGAAGGCTGCTTCGCCACGGCCAACGAGGACCTGAACCCCTTTGGGCGCAGCAAGCCCATCAACCTGCCGATGGGACCCTATCGCGGCGACCGCATCCGCCAACTGCTGGCAGCTCGCGACAAGTTCACGGTGAGTGACATGTGCGCGATGCACTTCGACGTTTACTCGCGGCAGGCGGAATTGTTCATGACGGTGTTGAAACCGCTGTTGCCCGACACGCCGGAAGCGACCCGACTGCGCGACTGGGACTTCAAATACACTGCGGATTCCGAAGGCGCTTACTTGTTCGAGCGGTTTTACGAGCAACTGTACCGTGAAGTGTTCGGGAAGGGCGGTTTGGGTGAAGCAACCGTGGACGCCTTGCGCGAGCAAACCGGAGCGTTCATTGACTTCTACCACAACTTCGATCGGGTACTCTTGGCGGAGAAATCCGCCTGGTTCGGCGGCAGAAGCCGGGACGAGATCTTCCGAGAAGCTGCTTCTGTTGCGCTCACGACCCCGCTTAGGAAATGGGGCGACACTCAACGCTTCGAGATGACCAACATCTTCTTTCGCGGCAAGTTGCCCCGCCTGCTCGGTTTTGACCGCGGCCCCTTCTTCGCCATCGGCAACCGCGCCACAATTCACCAAGCGCAACTCTACACAAGTGGTGGTCGGCGCACATCTTTTCTGCCGTCGTTTCGCATAGTAACCGACCTGGCGACCGACGAGGTCTGCACGAATGTAGCTGGCGGCCCCAGTGACCGGCGCTTTTCAAAGTGGTACGCCAGCGACATCAAAAACTGGTTGCAGGGCCGTTACAAAACGCTTTCTGGCAAATGATGACTGAGATAAAACCAAGGGGTAGATTCTCACCGCCACGAGAGGCGGGGCAACCTTACGAAAGGCAAAGCAAATGAAATTCGCCGAAATTCAAAAACTGCGGGACTTGGGTTTCGTCAACGCTGAACAACAACAGCGAATCATTGCGCACTTCAATCTCAAGGAGGACAGCAACCGCTTCCTGGTGATCATTTCGATGGTTGGCGCGGTGTTGGTCGCGGCGGGCATCGTCCTGCTGATTGCCGCCAACTGGGAGGAAATCCCGCGCGGGGTGAAGATCGCCGTTGGTTTGCTCCTTATGCTGTGCGCGCACACCACTGGTGGGTGGCTCCGACAAGCGCGGCAGGATTACCAGAAGACCGGCGAGGCTCTGCATCTGCTGGGCTCCCTGCTCTTTCTAGGAAACATCGCGCTCGTCGGCCAGATTTACCAACTCTCCACGCGCCCGCCGAACGCGTTCCTGCTTTGGTGGGCAGGCATCGCGGCGCTGCCCTGGCTGCTGCGTTCCAAGGCCCAGCATGTGCTCGCCTTGTTGGCACTGGGAATTTGGTTTGGCTTCGAGGTCAATCAAGCCGACAGCCTGATTCGATTACGCGATGAATGTCAGGTGCTCGCCTATTCGTTGCTGGGGCTGGTTTACGTGGGTCTCGGTTACGTCTTGCGAGCAACCACATTCGCCACGTTCGCCAAAGTCACCGAACGGCTGGGTCTGGTTACATTCCTGGTTTTCGCCTACCCACTGACCTGGCAGGGATTTCTCAATGCATACAACGACGCTGGCACGGGATCCAACCTGATTTTGCCTGCGCTTGCGCTCGTAGCGGTGTCGCTGGTTGCGTTTGGCGCGAGGACGCTTGGGCTTGACCGACAATGGCGGTGGACCTGGGGACTAACGCTCGGGGCCGCAGCCGGACTGCTCGTGCTGGCGTTCTTCGCGCCACACGAGCGGGTCTGGGGTTGGCATAACCACTTTACCCCGACGAATGCGTTCGCCGCAGTGGCGCTTTTTGTCTTCTGCCTGCTCCTGATTCAGGTGGGCTTGCAGGAGCGTTCCTCATTCCTCGTGAACTTGGGCATTGTGTTCATCGCACTGGATATGATTGCCGCCTACATCGGCTTGTTCGGCACGATGGCACGGACGGGTCTGATGTTTGTCGTGTCCGGCGTCTTTCTGATCGGGTTTGGCCTCTATTTGGAAAAGAAGCGGCGCGGGCTGATGCAACAAATCAAAACCGCCAAAGCCGGAGGGCGGTTGTCATGAAAACCAGACTGTTGATCCTGGTGCTGGCGCTGCAATGTGCCTGGCTGCTGGGCACGGCGCTCGTGCAAGAACGCGCCTTGCGTGAAGGTACGGTGATCCGGCTCGAAACCCGGCCGGTGGATCCGCGTGATTTGCTGCGCGGCGACTACGTCATTCTTAATTACAGGATCGGCACGATTCCGACGAATCTGTTTTCGCCGCCGGCGGATCACTTGACTTACGGCCAGACGGTTTGGGTCGCACTGGCCCCGCAGGGCGAGTTCCACGAAGCCACCCGCGCCAGTGTGGAAAGGTTCGCGCCAGCAGAAGGCGAAATCCTGGTGCGAGGCAGGATTCGTTGGTGGTCCGGCATGCGCGACACCGGACGGGAGGTGGGGGCCGAGTATGGACTGGAGCGCTACTATGTGCGCGAAGGCACGGGTGAGCCGCAGGGCAAACTCACCGTGCAAGCCATCGTGCCCGCGTCCGGCCGCGCCCGCCTCAAGCAGGTGTTCCTGGATGGCGTGCCGTACGCGGAAGCGATGAAAGGAAACGCGCGGTGATCCCGCAAAGCGAGGCAGACCCGGGCGAAGACGCAGGCCCGCATGACCGAATTTCAACTTACCGGCTTAAGTGAGACGCGTTCGCCCTGGTCGTTACGGGTGATGCCCTGCGCGTGTGGGTCCAGGGTCAGCCGGCCATCCACCAGAAACGCGTAGCGATGATGGCCATGCTTGAGTTCCAAGGTCAGGAACCAGGCCCGGTCCGGCATCTGTTTCATGGGGTGCGCCGCCGGATCCCACTGATTGAAATCACCGACCAGACTGACCGCTTGGGCCTCCGGGGCGTTGCAGATGAAGTTCACCGCGCGCAACGTCGGTTTGGCACCATAGCGATTGAGATTCATAACCGGAACGTCGCTTTAACCCAAAAGATTCTGAAGAATGAAGAACGCGGTACGGCGGACCTGCTCGGATTGAACCTCCAGGCTGCGATACCGCGCGGGCCAGCCGGGTTGGGATTGGTTGCGCTGTCGCCACAGGGTCTTGAGCACGCGCTCCGTGCGTTCCACCTGCTGCAAGGCCGAGGCAAGCGAATCGCGTCCTTCCGGCAGATCGGAAATGTTCCCCACCAGAAACCGGCTGATGCGCTTGTTGCTGAAAACCGCATGCAACAGCATCACCACCGTTTGCTCGTAGGCATACCAACGTTGCCGCAACACTTCGTGCAGAAAGCCGTGCCGCACGGCAAAAAATTCGGAGCGGGGCCGCTCGGTGTAGGCGCGGATGGCCTGGGCCTCGGCGGGGAACCAATTGTAAAGCAGGGCGAACGTGCCGTAGGTGTCAATCAGTTGCTTCGAGTTGTTCTGGTCAGTGGCGATCTCGCCGACGCACAAGTCCTGCTGGAGTTCGAGGCAGATTTCGGGCAGATCATGCAGCCGGCTCAATACCTCGCGCCCGGTGCTCGTGCCGTAGTTGAAGTCGCCAGGGATGAGCCAGTACACATCGTCCGGCGCCCCGCGTTCAAACGCCATGCCCAATCCGGAATACCACATCTGGCAGGTGTCCACGCCCCAAGCATCCAGCACCTCCGAGTGCCGCGCCACGGTCTGCTTGCGGAACTCCAGATACTGCCGGTTCGCTTCATTCGCAAAATGCGTCTTGCGGTCAATCACGGTGATGGGGCGCGCGTAAACATCTCTTTCCCGATTGAGTCGTGCAATCAACTGGTAAAGTTGCCGGAGGTCCGCGCAATCGGACGGCTGCCGAAACGGGTAAATCACCACCGGGTGAATCTTGCCGACCGGCGGGGCGCCGGATGCGGTGCGCGGGGATTCTTTCCGGGAATTTCGCCGGCCTGCCCCAGAAGTCTTCATGAGCCGATCATCCACCCGCGGGGTTCCCTTGCCAAGCCTTTTACCGCAGCCTTTTGTGTTGCCAGAATCAGTCAACCTTCGCCTCGGGCGACCCAGGCCGTCGGCGAAAGCAGAGTATCTACCGATGGTCTCCTCGAAAACAAAAAGTCCAGCAAGCTCTCACCTTAGCGCGCTGTGCGGTGCAATAGGATTTCGGGCGAAGCAGTACAACGCCGAATTCAAGGAGCGACGCCACTGAACCGACCCTCAGCAGAGCAGCTTCCGGCAGCCGCGGCCGCATTGCGCAACATCGGCAACCAGCGCAGCACGCCCAAGCTGAGGTTTAACTGCATCACAAGCCAACGCGTAGCCGGCAAACCGGGCCATTGTTGGATTACTGGTTTCTTTCCGCGCTTGTCCAAGCAGGCAAAGAATTTCTCCACGCACGAAAGAAGTCCGTTCGGTTGGACAGCTCCAATTCCTGCAAACGTAGATAGGCAAAACATTTCGAACATTCCCCCTCCTGACAGTTCGGGAGAATAAAGACACCCACAGCGATTGGACTGACTTCTGGATTGTTCAT
>JAHCLO010000054.1 GCA_026125285.1 Verrucomicrobiia bacterium
TAGGCAACTCCCCACAATTCCGTTGGCATTGAAGCATCAAATCACCGCGTCACGAACTCGACGAACTCGCTTTGCCCCGGCCCTATCTCCACACGAATTTCCTTCCCTCGCGTATGGACGACTCTTGAGCGCCACTCGCGCGCGGAGGTGAAACGCACTTTCGGCTTCAGCGTCACGCGGGCTTTGGCTTGCAGATCAATCACCGCCGGCTCGGCAGGCTTCTTGACGACGCCGCGATTGTTGACCAGTTCCATCACCCAACCGGTTTTCGTTCGGTTGATTTGATATTGCACCGCATCGCCCAGCACCTCGATGGGTAGAAGTTCGCGAGCGAGGCGTGCCAAACGTTGATCGGCAATGGTCGTTGGCCGGCCAGTGGCCGGGTTGGTCCACGGTTCGAGCACTTCCAAGCGACCGCGCTTCGCCAGCGTTTTGAAGCGTTCGCCCAGCGCCTCGCGGTGCCGTTCCGAAATCAAAACAGTCGAGCCGCGCCGAAGCGCTTCATCGAGCCGCGCCACCGTGGTTTCGTTGAACTCCACGTCGCCGGCGACCAGGATCACCGGGTATTGTGGCAGCAGTCCCGGCGCAACGCTCGTGAGCAGCACGTCGAAACTTTCGCCGAACGGCGTGGGGCGGAGATAGGCGGCTTCGGGATTCTCCGGGTCCGGTTTACCGTGGATGTGATCCGCGCCGGGAAATAACTGGTGATCGAACAGGTCGCGGATTTCGCGGTCGCCGGGGGTCGGTTCGAGAATGCCCCACGGCTTGTCCATGTAGCCATTGTAGCCGGCGAGATGATCGAGCAGGATCGCCAGCGGAATATAGGGCACACCGCGATCGTGTTCACTCATGAGACGGAAAACTTCCGCCGCCTTTTGGCCGTGGCTGGTCAACGTCCACGGCTCGGCTGCCTGCTCAAAGAAAATGGCAAGGCTGTTCTCCGGCGTGACCATCGCCGCGCCGGCAAACCACGCGTGCAACCACGTCCGTTCGTAGAAACTGAGCGAGTGGCCCGCGTCCAATCCGCGCGCGTCGCGGCCCTCTTTGCGCAACGGGCCGGCGGTGGTGCAAGCGCCATGAAACCACGGACTGACCTGAACGGACCAGGGCCGCGCCCATTGCTTGGAAGCGCCGCGGGCAAAGGCCAGTTTCGATTGCGTGAAGGCGATGTTCTCGCCCAACTCCAGGCCGATGACCCAAGCGCCCCACTCGCCGGCGTAGGCTTCGTAGTGCGAGTGACCAGTGACGCTGACGACCCGGCCCAGCAGGTCGCGACTGCGGCTGGTGAAGTAGTCTTTGAGGATGCTGTAACACTCGCGTTTGCTGGCGGGGCGTTGGTCATAACCGGCCAGTCCGGCAGGTTTCTTGAGATGCCTGAACTTCTCGAAGTCCGCGCCATACACGTCGCGCCACCAACCTTCGTTGTGCGAGAGGTTATGGAAGTAGTAACCCCATTCGCCGAGTTGGACGGCCGTGAAAACGCCCCCCTTGTCCATCGCTGCCAGCGCCGCTTCGTCTTCGCGCGTGAGCACGCAGCGTCCGCCCTGGATTTGCATGTCGGCGCAACCGGGATAACACATCACCGGCCAGCCAACGGTGGCGAGGTAATCGAAAAGCGGCTTGGTATGCGGGCGCGGCGCCGGGCCGGGATCGAAGCCGTTTCCCAGACCCTGCTCGCGCATGATCGCAACCACGCGCTTCAGTGAATCCAGGCCGCCCGGCGTTCCGTACAGGGTGAAAACAAAATCGCGTTGGCCGGGCAGGAGGCGGATTTGATGCGGGCCATGGGCAAGCGACTGGTATTCGGGGAATCGAGTTGCGCCTTGGACCGCGATGGAGAAACTGGCGATCAGCAAGAACGCACAAGCACCAACGGCGCATTGAAGCGTGGGAAAAACGTCCGTAACGCATTCTCGAGAAGCGGAAGCTGACAGGCACATCGAACACTCTCCCTCACCATGAACCTCCCCCGTAGGGCGGACATTCCTGTCCGCCGGTGCGGGCGACTTTCCAGTCGCCCGGTGGGAACTCCGGACTGGAAAGTCCGGAGCACTGGCAGGCTGGAAAGCCTGCCCTACGCTCCGGTTCTGGGGTTCAAAGTGCGAATCCAGATTCGCGCTTTGAACCCCCGAACCGTAGCCGCCGACGTGAGGAGGCGGATTCCCCTGAGCTGCAACGTTTTCCGCCTCCTCACGTCGGCGGCTACGAGCGAAGGGTTCGGAGTGAGGGAGAATCGTCATTCTTTCAATCCATGGTCGCGGTTGAGCTAGCCGGACTTTCCTGCGGAAGCCGACCCAGCACTGAGATGACCGCTTTCGATGAAGCACCGATTTTCAAATCGCGTGAGAGCGCGGCAAACACAAATGCTCCCGCCACCGCGTCACTTCCCCTCTGCAATCAAATCAAACCGCCGGCTGAACTCGGTGAGTTCCAACCCACCGTCCTCAATCGTCGCCCAGCCGTCGTAGCCAATGTCGCTGAGGGCGCGCCGCACCACGGGCCAGTCAATACTGCCGTCACGCGGATGCACGAACTTCCCGCCTTTGCCGTCGGGGTTCAGCCTGAAATCCTTGATATGCACCTTCGCGATCAACGGGCCGAGGGCCTTGATCCAGTCCTGCGGCGGCGAGTACTTCACGTGATTGCCGATGTCAAAGTACGACTTCACCCACGGACTGGCGAACGACGCGATGAAATGTTGGTAGAGCGCCGGTTGCACCCAGAGATTGTTCCAGACGTTTTCCAGGGCGATGATCACCTGCAATTCCTCGGCCAGCGGAACCAGTTTCTCGACCGCGACGCGCGAAGTGTCCGTGGCCCGGTTCTGCGCCTTGATATAGGCCGCGTAATTGGAATTGTCCCCCGCCGCCACGCGTGTGACGTGGCAGGTCTTCTCGTCGAAGGCGATGTCAAATTCCCACGGCTCCGGCATGGGCATGCCGCCGACGCGGCAGGGCACGACGAGAATTGCGTCCGCGCCGTAAGCCCTGGCCGCGCGCAACGCCAGACGGACTTTCTCCAGCGAGTCTTCCACCTTCGGCGGCTCGTCGCTGTTGAACTCCATCCAGCCGCGCAACACGGAATGCACTCTCAGGCCCAGTTTCTCGGCCACCGCGCGCCCTTTGGCCGCCTCGTCCTCCGGACAGACATGGTTTGTTTCAACTCCATCGAAACCCGCTGACTTCAGGGGCTCCAGTGCTTGCTCGGTGACCTCTTTCACGATCATGGCTTTGCGGAGTCTGCCGGTGAAGTTCGCTGCTCGCATGGGCAGACCGGACAGCAATGTGGCAAAGCTGATGGCGGTGGTATTGGTGATGAATTGGCGGCGATTCATGGAACGAAGCATGGGCATGTAGTGCGGCGGGAAGTTTTGAGTGTCAAGTGATTTGCCGCCATTTTGCTTGTCGCTCCGCCAGCAAATCCCCATGCTCCGGCCCACAATTGAATCTTGATTGTTATGAGTGACTGCAACACCCGATCCTTCGTTCCTCAACGGCTGGCCACAGGCATCGCCATTCTGACCGCCATACTGCTGGGCAATAACCTCGTGTCGGCCGCCAGTTCGGCGCCGCCGCCCTTGAAGCCCGCGGACAACTTCCACCTCACCATTCCCCGGTCCGCGTTGGGGCGGGAGTATCTGATGTCCATGTCCGTTATCCCGCAATCGCTGGCCGCCACGAGCCGCGGTTTGTCCGGCAAGGTGGTGCAGTTCGAGTTGTTCCACGATGGCGTGGACATGTATGAAACCACCGAAGGCATCGTGGTGACCAAAGACCTGCCCTCGCGGTTGTTGCTGGCGAAGTTTCCGATTGTGGCCGAGGACAACAACAGCATCGTGATTGATTTCAATCGCGGCATGCGCCAGGTGTTTAGCCAGGGCTGGTATTCCACTGGGGCCGGTTTCCGGCCCTCGGCGGGAGAAACCGTTGAGGAAGTGCCCGAAAGCCGCGTGTTCGCCGTGGCCGAGATGGGCGATCAATTGGTGATCCGCCAGAGCGTGCAATCCCGCAGCCGTGAGTTTGCGCAAAACGTCCATTCGCGCTATGAAGTCCGGTACTTTTTCATCCCCTACACCAAGGGAGAATTCACGGCCAAGGAAATGCCCGATCATGAAACGCGATACGCGCGCTTCTGGGAATTGCCCGGGCGCATCGAGCCGGAGTCAGGTCGCACCACGGTGAAGATGGGCCGGTTTGATCTCACGGCGCCGGTGACGTTCTATTACAGCGCCAACACGCCGGCCGATTACGTGCAAGCGGTCAAGGACGGCATCCTCTATTGGAACCGCGCGTTCGGGCGCGACGTTGTCAAGGCGGAGGCGGCCCCCGAAGGTGTCACGGCGCCGGATGCGCGTTACAACGTCGTACAATGGGTGCCGTGGGACAGCGCGGGATTCGCCTACGCGGACGTGCTGTTTGATCCGTTGACCGGGCGGGCGCGGCATGGGCAGGCCTACATCACCAGCGTGTTCGGCATGAGTGGCAAGGCGCGGGCACGGGCCTTGTTGCGAACCATGCGGGAGGTCGCCGACGAGGGCAAGAAGGACAAGGGCGACGACAAGCCCAAACACTCCGCGATGCACTGGCTCGACGGACACACCGCCTGCCAGCTCGATCCCGTGGCGTTCGCGCAGCAGATGGCCGACGGTTTGCAGGAACTGCTCGCAAACGAGGAGCTCACCGACGAAGCTGTGTTGCGCGCCTCGCAGGACTACGTGCGCGAAGTCGTGGCCCACGAAGTCGGCCACGTCATCGGATTGCGGCACAACTTTGGCGGCAGCCTCGCGGCCACCCTGAGTCCGAAGGAACTCGACGAAGCCGTCAAGGCCTACATCCTGGACAAAGACCTTGATCAGTACCAGGGCAAGCTGGTCAGCAGTTCGGTGATGGAATACATCCCGTTCAAGGCGGCCATGCTCGTGGGCTGGCAGATGCGGGCCACGACCAACGTCCTGCCGCACGACCGCGCCGCCATTCAATGGGGTTACTTCGATGACAAAGCAGTCGTGACGAATCGGATGTTGTTTGCCACCGACCAGGACGCCATGCGCTACGGCGACGTGGCCACGTTTGATTACGGCAGCGATCCCATACTGGGGGCCTACGGCGATTTGCGCGACCTGATTCATAATATTCCGAACGCCGTGATTGAGACCTTTGTCCGTGCCCGTGCGCCGCGCGATCCGCGGGACCGCGTGCCGCTGGAGCGGGTGAATCTTTCTTTCCGCGTCTATGCCAACCAGATTGGGGCGCAGCATGACCGGCTATTGACTTGGTTCCGCGCGACGACCCGTTCGCTGAAGGTCGAGAACCAGTTCGACTTCATCGGCGAATTGAACGAACGCGAGCGGCAGCAGGCGCATTGGCAGGCGCTGACCAATCAACTGGAACGCTTGGGCGGGCTGGACCGCGCGGTTTTCGCGTGGCAGCCAGTGGAACTCAAGTTGGAAACCAAGAAGGAACCGGAGGGTGTGCTCGCGGCGACGAAAATCTCCGCCAGCAACCTGACGGCGCGGTTGGAAAAAGTGTTGAAGTCGCCCGCCTATTCCACCTTCGTCGGGCTCGACGAACAGAAATACAGTTTCACCGAAGAGGAGCAGAAGCTCATCCTCGAGCGGGGCAGCAAGATGTTCGCGGAACTGGAGGAGGCGGTGTTGGCGCGGGTGCTGCGCACCTACGAAAATGCCACGCGCGATCTGGGACTCAAGGCCTTCGGCGTGGTCGGCGAGGACGACGTGGTATCGCAGTTGGAGAAACGGATCATCGAACTCGCGCGCCAGGTGATTACCGCGAAGAGTGAAGCCAACCGCATCAAAGGCCAGGTGGAGAAGTCGCACGTGGAAGTGATCGAATTCAAATATGATCAGGAAACGCGGATGGCAGCGGCCAAGGCGCTCAACGACAAAACCGGTTCCTTCAGTGCGTGGGCAACCGACGCGAAGGGGACGTTGAACAAACAGTTGAAAGACGACGTTGAGGCGGCGTTGAACATCGCCAACTTCAAGGCATTCAAGGATTCCATGCTGTCGCGTCCATTGCGCGAGTGGTATTTGCGGCAACAGGAAATCTTGAAGCTGCTTCCCGCGGCGCGACCAACCGCCCCCACACCACCCGGCACACCGCCCTCGCCGTCGCCTCAGTCCGAAGCGAAGGAATAGAGCGAGCGAACCGGTTCCGGCGGGTCATGGTGATGAGTCGCTCCAATTCAAGGGCGAGATGTCGGTATTGTGCCCGCCGGATCAACTTCCCGCTGCGGTTGCCGCCGGATCAATTACTGGCTTCGAGTGCGCTGCGGAATTCCGGATGGGTTTGCTTCAGAATGTGCGCGATGCGCGCCTTCTCCTCCGCCTCAAGGTAAGCATACTGAGGATGAGGCTGGGCAGGATGCAGCGCATGCGCCAGCCGTTCATAGACCCGGCGTTTCAGGGCTTCGGGCAGCGCAAGGAACGAGTCTGAGTAGATCAGGTAACTACAGCGATTCCTGAACAGCCGTCCTTGGAGATGAAAATCCTTCAAGGAGTCGCCTTGGTCCGTGCGGCGGGCGTCGGCGCCGAATGTGACTTGAAAGGCCTTCGCACCCGCCAGACCTTCTGGCAGCAGGGCTTCGTCCTTGAACAGCAAATCGTCCACCACCTCCTTTGCCGAGCTGTCAAACACGCGCTTCACGCTATCGTAGGTCAGTTCATCGGTGACCGGATCTTTGAGTTCCCGTTGAAGATTGCGTTGATAGGTTAACATCCGCCGGCAGTTGATCCCGGCGCGGGTCAGCGTGTTTTGCATGGCAAGCTGATGCTCGAACACCAACAGGGCAACGATGTCGCTGCCGTCAGTCGGATACAGCCTTTGGTCAAAGAATCTGGAAAGATCGGCGAGATTTGCGCCGCGCTTCAAGTCCACCAGCAATTGATCCTGCTCGTCGCGGGCGAAGACATTACCCCGATGCAGGCTGCCGCCATGCTGCCCCGTCACATACCAGCCGCCCCAGCGGTTGGTGAAGGGCGTGCGGAAATCCACCACTTCCGTCCCGTGGCGCAACAGCGGCTCGCCCGTCGGCTCGGTGAATACCGAGCGCGCAAACACGCCGGGGATGCCGCGCACGAAGGCCCCGCCGTGACAACTCAGACATTCGTTGTCCCGCACGATGGGCGCGGCGGCGGCGTTCGGATCAAGGCTGTAAAAGACCGGGCCGAGTGCGGGGTCAATCGCGGCAATTTCAATCAGGCCATAAGGCACCCAGCCCACGTAGCAAGTGTCGGAGAAGTAGATTGCGCGCGGTCGGTCGGGCCGGATGAGTTTGCGTTGGAAGCTGGTTTTGGAGAACACCAGCATCTGGCTCTCCACCGGAATGGCGAGTTCCCGCAACAGGGTTTGGAGGATGTCCTTCCCACTGCCGGTGAACTTCAGTTCCCCCGCGGCCAACCGAGTCTGCAGCCGGGTGACGGCGTCGCGGGCGGGGGTGATAGAGTAATTGATCGGCGGCTGCTCATAGACCTCGGAGCTTTGGGCCTCGGCCAACTCAGGCCTCATCGCACCAAGCATCATGATCGCCACCAATGTTAGTTTGTGCATCTTCCTACAACTGAGTTCGGCTGAGTTTATCCCCAACACGCGGCAATGGAAACCGCAACCCACGGAAAATATACACAACGTCAGAAGTAATGCCGCGTGAGGGCACGCGGCCTACAAGGTTTTGTAGGCCGGCTGCCCACAGCTGGCGGATCGGACTTACGACGTCGTGTATATATGGAGGAGCCAACCCGGAGATTTTGACTCTCATCAAGTTTTCAAACAGATGCCAATGCCGCGGGCGGCGAATTGAAATGGGAAAGGCCTCACTCTGCCGCGAAGCTGGTATTTGCGAACTTGAACTCACATGTCCTTTGCATTAAAAACCCTCCCGCTGTGAACGATAATAACGGGCTTCCTTTGGTGACACCGCGCGTGGTGCCGGTGCTGGATGAATCATTCCGACCGGCGGTTCTGGCCAATCGGGCTTTTCGCGAACAGGTTCGCAAGTCTGGTAGCGCGCTTCCGATTCGAATCGCTCTGGAACAGGCCGATGGCTCGGTTTACCACTTTCACACCGACATCTTCTCCGACGACCGTTCACAAGCTGCCGGGAACTACACCTACGTGGAGCGGATCGTGAAGTTCCTGCTCTGGTCGCGCGGAGGCTGGCGGATTTACTTCGATGGTCCGGCAACACTCGCAGCGCGATTGGCGGCGCACTACCGCGAGGATGCCACTGGCAAATTCGATTCCGACATGGTCGGGGCGAAGATGTTTGACCACGCGCTGGAGGTTGTGAATACGCCGGACCTGCCGCCGGAGCGGGCCCAAGCGAAGCCCCTCGGACGACATCTCAAGGGCTGCCGCATCGGTTTCGACCTGGGCGGGAGTGATCGCAAAACGGCGGCGGTGATGGATGGTCAGGTGGTGTTCAGCGAGGAAACCGTTTGGGATCCGTATTTCCATCCCGATCCGGAATACCATTTCGAAGGGATCATGGATTCACTCAAGAAGGCCGCAGCACATCTGCCGCGCGTGGACGCCATTGGCGGCAGTGCGGCCGGCATTTATGTCAACAACCGCGTGAAGGTCGCTTCGCTGTTCCGCGGGGTTCCACCCGATGTTTTCAATACCCGCGTGAAGAACCTGTTCCTGGAAATCAAAAAGGAATGGAACAGCGTGCCGTTTGAAGTGGTCAATGACGGCGAAGTCACCGCGCTGGCCGGCTCGATGGCGTTGGGAAAGAACTCCGTGCTTGGAATCGCGCTGGGGACCAGCACGGCGGGTGGGTGGGTGAATGGCGAAGGCAACATCACTTCCTGGATCAATGAACTGGCATTCGTGCCGGTGGACTACCATCCGAACGCGGCGCGCGACGAGTGGTCCGGCGATTATGGCGTCGGCGCGCAGTATTTCTCCCAACAAGCTGTGGGGCGGTTGTTGCCCGCCGCCGGGATCGAGGCGCCAAAAGACCTGCCCTTGCCGGAGAAGCTCAAGCTGGTGCAGGCCCTTATGGCGGAGGGCGACGCGCGGGCGCGGAAGATTTACGAAACCATTGGCGTTTACCTCGGCTATCAGATCGCCCACTTCGCGGACTTCTACGATCTGCGGAATCTGCTCATCCTCGGGCGGGTCACAAGCGGCCAAGGCGGCGATACGATTGTGGCTGGCGCTGCGACGCTGTTGAAGACGGAATTCCCCGAGTTGGCAGAGCGCATCGAACTCCACGTCCCAGACGAGAAAATGAAACGTCATGGACAGGCCATCGCTGCGGCGAGCCTGCCGGAGATAGACTGAGTTTTCGACCTCGATGATCGCGGCGACATTTTATGAACCCATACCAACAATTCGTTAACGACGCGGCCCGGCTGGTCAAGGAAGCTCGCGCACTTCCACTGGGGGGCTTTCCCTCCGCGCCGCGGCCTGAACTTTCACCAAACGCGCCAAGCGCACTGTTCTTTGCGCCGCATCCGGACGATGAAACCATCGTCGGCGCAATGGCCCTGCGCATCTTCCGCGAGGCGAGGATGAATCTGGTCAACGTGGCGGTGACCCAGGGCAGCAACAAGCAGCGTCAGGCAGCCCGGTTGGTCGAGTTGCAGAACGCCTGCCAGTATCTCGGATATCAATTGCAGACCACCGTGCCGAATGGCCTGGAACGCGTCACGGTCAAGACGCGGCAGAGCGAACCTCAAATCTGGGCCGGCATGGTCAAGGTGATTTCGGACATTTTGGCAAGGCACAATCCGCGCGTGATTTTGTTTCCGCACGAACGCGACTGGAACGGGACGCACATCGGCGTTCATCATCTGGTCATGGACGCCCTCCGGGAAATGCCACTCAACTTCGCGTGCCACACGATTGAAACCGAATTCTGGGGCGCCATGGATGATCCGAATCTGATGATCGAAGTCAGCGCCGAAGATTTGGCGGATATGATTGCCGCCACCACCTTCCACGTCGGTGAAGTGCAACGCAATCCGTATCACCTTTCGTTGCCGGCATGGATGATGGACAATGTGCGCCGGGGCGCGGAACTGGTGGGTGGGCAAGGCGGCGCGGCGCCGGATTTCATGTTTGCCGCGCTGTACCGGCTGCGTAAATGGACGCAGGGCGGCTTGGTGAAAACGTACGAGGGGGGCAAACTGCTGCCGGCCACGGTCAGTGCCGGCACGCTCTTTGAGTGAAATCCAACTTCATGCGGGAAGCGATCCGCATCGCGCTTCAGAAGATGCGGCGCAATCACGGCGGACCGTTCGGCGCCCTGGTGGTGCGGCACGGCCAGATCGTCGGCCGTGGCTGGAATTGCGTCACCTCCACCAACGATCCGACCGCGCATGCGGAAGTCGTCGCCATTCGCGCCGCCTGCCGGCGGCTGAAGACCTTCCAATTGACCGACTGCGAACTCTACAGCAACTGCGAGCCGTGTCCAATGTGCCTGGCGGCCTGCTACTGGGCGCGCTTGCAGCGCATTTACTATGGCAACACGCGGCAGGACGCGGCGCGAATTCATTTTGACGACGAATTCATTTACCGCCAACTGGCGCTGCCCGCGGCCCGCCGCAACATTCGCATGAAGCAATTGCTCCGCAAGGAAGCGGCAGAGGCCTTTGCAGAATGGGCAGCCAAGCCGGACAAGACGCTCTACTGAGCGACTCCGACCGGCTGCGGCTGTCGCATAAACTTCTCAGCTTTTCCCTTTGCGTCCCAGGTTGCACCGGGACTAATGTCGCCTTGATGGTTCGGGCACTTCAAACCGGATGGGAAAAGTTATGAATACAGAAATCTCAAGGCGTTGTTTCCTCAAATCCACGGCGGTCGGTGTCGCTTCTTGCGCCACGCTCGCCACATTCGCCCAGCGGCTCGCGGCGGCGACCTCCGCGCCACAACTGGGACCCACCTCCAAGGTCCGCGTCGGGCTGATCTATCTCGGCCACCAACATCCCGGCTGGCCCTCCCACACGGTGGATGTGCCGGGCGAGATGAAGCGCTACGGCAGCGAATTCGCGAAGCTCGAAGCGCAGCTCACGGACGTTGAATTCGTGGATGCCGGCCTGGTCGTTGACGCCGCGCAACTGGCAAAGGCCAAGGAGCTGTTCGCGGGCGTAGATGGGATTCTCGTGCTGCACCTCACGATGGGCATTGGCGGGCAACTCCAGAGTTTGATGGAGTTGAACATTCCGATGGTGCTGTTCAGTTTGCCCTACACCGGCCACGAATGGCACACCATCGCAAGCTGGCAACGGCAGGGCAAACTCATCGAAGCCTTTCCGACCAGCCGGTTCGAGGATGTGTTGATCGCCATCCGACCCTTCCGCGCCCGGCATCGGCTCAAGGAAGCGCGCATCCTGCACGTGAATCACGGGGCCGCCGATACCGCGTATTGCCAGGCCATCAAGGAAAAGTTCGGCACGGACATTAAGAACATTGGCCTGCCCGAACTGGAGCAAGCCTATCAGGCGGCGGATCAGAGCGAGGCTCTGGCCGATTGCCGGCGCTGGATGGCCGAGGCGGAGAAAATTGTCGAGCCGACGAAAGAGGACATTCTGAAAAGTTCGCGCATGTACATCGCCATGCGGAATCTGCTGGCTGAACACAACGGGGTGTTGGTGACCATGAATTGCCTGGGCATGAACCTGATGGGCCGGGGTATGGGTTATCCGTGCCTCGGTTTTGTGCGGTTGAACAACCTGGGCCTCGGCGGCGTGTGCGAAGCGGATTTGAAATCCAGCATGACGCATCTCATCTTCAGTTATCTCGTGGGCAAACCCGGATTCGTCACCGACCCGGTGTTTGATCTTTCAACCTCAAGCATCATTCACGCGCACTGCGTCGCGGCCACACAGATGGAAGGACCGGAAACTGCCGCCGCGCCATACCACATTCGCAGTCACTTGGAGGATGGTTTGGGCGCATCGTTGCAGGTCCGGATGCCAGTGGGCCGCAAGCTCACGATGGCCCGGCTGATTGGCACGGACAAACTGCTCTTCGCCACCGGTGAAGCCACCGACAGCCCGTTCGTGGAATACGGCTGCCGCACCAAACTGACGATGAAGGTGGAGAATATCGAGCGCATGTTGGAGAATTGGTCCTGCGGTTTGCATCGGGTCGTGTTTTACGGCGATCACACCCAGGACGTCCGGCGTTTCTGTCGCTTTGCGCGAATCCGCGTCTTGCACGAGGGCGTGGACGATCTGCAGAACGAGGAGGGACTCGAGTGGGAGCCGCACGTCCACGCGTGAAACCGCCGCGACTGGATCTGAGGCAACCCTGGCTCTCAAGACGCAACCCGGCACCCTCACCCAGTTTGGCTATGACGCCGCGGGGCGGTTGCAGGGCTTCGCCAACGGCAATTACCGCGCCGCGTACACGCATCTTGCCAACGCGCCGCTGGTCAGCCAGATTGCCTTCCGGTCCAACACCGTGACGCGCATGACCGCGACCAAGAGCTACGATATGTTGAATCGCCTGGCGAGCATCGTGTCCGTGCCCAGTGGCACAAGGCGTAGCCATTAAGAACCCTGTTTATGAATCGCTTCAGCATGTTGATCGTAACGGTCTGCCTTTTTGCGAACGCGTGTTTCGCTGGAGAAAGCGGGGCCAAAGTTCTGCTCCCTGGTTTCACTTTCTACCAAGGGAAAGAAGAATTGACTGGGAAGCTGCTCTTTGTGGCAGGCCGAAGCTTGCTGGATTCCACAAACGACTCTGACACCGGGATCATCTGTGCAATAGATCTAAAAAGCGGAGAGTTCGAGAAATTGTCAGACTGTCCGTCCGTCGAATACTTCATTTCCTCGGTTAATGGAGACGCGTGCGCGGTTCTGTCGTTGGAGAAGCCACTGAAACCTGGCGAGATGATGTCCGCCCCCTTTGAATACTTGCCAACCACGGCTTTTCTGTATTGTCCGGAGCTGAGGCAAAGCAAGAGCCTTCGCCTTGCGACACGGCCAAAGGACGTGGCCTTTCTAGGGCGACACTTCTTCTTCCAACTAGACGTGTTTGATGACGAACCGCGTTTTGGTTCAGGGCCGTCCGGAGAAGGAATACTCCATTACGATTTCGACAAGGATGTGGCAAAATATTTGGAACTGCCAGATGCGAGTCGGTGGGAAAGGGAGAGTTTCGAAGGGATGTCTGTGGAACCGTCGGTCTCGAACGCGTTATTCTTTCACTATGGCCATTCCGGTGCTCGAGTGCGCGAGGGGCGAGATTATCCAAGTGGGTCACTTTATATGTATGATGTGCAAAACGAGACAGCCAAGGCGGCGAGCCTCCGCTACAGCGACAAGGAAGCGTATGTGTTCAAATGCTTTGACGGCCAGTATATTTGGTTTGGCGGCTACGATACCCCAATGGTTGGGACCAAGCTCTATAAGTCGAAATGGAAGAATGAGCGTCTTCAGTTGGCCCTGGACCCGAAGGAAGCCAATAAGAAGTTGCTGACAAAGTCTTCCCGATTTGGCGGCAAGGTGAACAATTTGTTGGCCATTTCACCTTGCGGGCACTTCGCCTTTATTCGAAGCACAACACAGCGTTTTGGAAAGCCAAGCGCGAACACGTATCACATAGTAGATGTAACTTCAGGCGACAGTAGAGTTTTGTTGAGAGACGAGGTGCAGCTCAGGACGGATAGTTCCATCTCGTCGGTCTGGTGGGTCAAGTAGGTCGGGTGAGCTTGTGTCACTCCCGGCTATTCTAGAATTTGGCGTTGACCGCGCGAAGGACTTCGCTGTTTTCGGCGGGCATGGCGCGCAAGCTCAGGGTCCAACATCCCGTGGCGATTTATCCCTTGAGATAACGGACAAACCGTCTGGTTGGACCTCCCGCGCCATTCGCCGTTTTCACCTCACCGTTCCTGCGCCGACTTATCTCACGGGGTGAATCATGTGCTGAACCGGGGCGACCGGCGCGAACCAATTTTCCAGGATGACAGGGATCGCGAACTTTTTCTGGAAACCTTGGGCCAGTGCTGCGCCAAGACCGGCTGGCAGGTTCATGCTTTTGGCAGCACAACTCCGTTATGGGTGATTGGCATCCGCTCGGCCCGCTGATTGGCCGGTGAACTGGCCGGTGCGTAGGAACGCGAGGGTGTCATGAATGGCCCTTCGGTGGCGCATGATGAAGGGATGCGTTGCGGGCAGTACCCGGTGGTCGGCCATGCCGGCCAGCTTGGTTCGTTCGACCGAAACCTTGCCATCATCGCGGCCCGGAATCAGCAGGCTGTTGATCCAGTTGATCGAACGATTCCCAGCGATGATACCGACGGGATAATCCACTGATCCCAGTTGATTGGGCATGGACTCCGGGGCGGTGCTCAGTTCGCCTCCCGCCGGGCCGTTGATTCGCTGAAACAACCACCAGTCGCCCAGTTTATCCACCAGTTCGCTGCCTTGGTTCGGCGGGGCCAGCATGACCACGCGGCCCAGATTCGGGAGCGTGTGTTGCGACAGGTAATCTCGCACCAGGATGCCGCCCATCGAGTGGGTGACGAAGTGAATGGCCGTGGCGTTGTTCCGCTGGCAGTGGCTCACGATTTCGTCCAATGTCGCTTCACTCAAGTCGTTGATGGAGGCTGTGCGCGAGGGATAATCCACATTCACCACGTTATAGCCCGCCCGGGTCAATGCGTGGGCCATCGGTTTCATGGACTGACTGCTCCGGCATAGGCCGTGCAGGAGGATGACGTATTCCTGGCTTTCGGCGTCGGAGGCGGAATTGGGGAGCACGGCCAGGGCGAGGACGAGGACGAGTTTGACCAGCCAATAACGGCCAACCGGAGGCATGGGTGTCACGCCGTCAACGCCGGATAGTTGGCAGGTGTCGTTCATGATTCAAAACAGGAAGAAGGCAAGCAGACCGAGCACCAGCAGCACCGCCACCAGCCACCAGAACCAATGGATACCGTGAGGCATTGGCCGATCTCCGCCAAATTCCCTTTTGACAAATTCATCGTAATCAAAGTGCTGCTCGGGCAAATTCAGTCCGCCCGTTTCCGCGGCTTCCGACCAGCCGGTTTCTTCATCCGACCCGCACTCGGGACAAGCTTTGGCTTGAGGTGGAACTTCCGCGCCGCAGTTGGGACAGATTTCGGGTGGCATGGCCGGAGACGCGCAGGTGTTAAACCAAAGCCTTACCCACACCATGACAACCCGGCTGACATGGATTTGTTTCAACCACCCACGCCGGCATACTCCTCATCGGTGGTCAGATCGAGGCCCATGAGGATGTAATCGTGGGAGATAGCCTGCATGTCCTTCACGTAATCTTCGAGCCGGAGCAGGTTGCTGAAGCCCAGCATCGCGAACATGTGAATCGCGGCTTCCTGCTCCCCGATGAACTCCGCCTCCACCTTCTCCAGGCCGGTGTGGCGGGCGATCTCCACAATCTCATGCACCATGGCCTTGGCCAGGCCGCGCCCGCGGTATTGCGGATGGACGAGCACGCTCACGCGGCCAATGTGCCGCTTCCAACCGCCCAGTTGTTGGTGCAGCGTGGCGTCCGCCACGACCTTGCCGTCCAACAGGGCGAGCAGCGGCAGATTGCGACCGAGGTCAATGTTTTGGCACCAGTCATGGATAACGGACTGGTCGGTGACACGGTGTTTGATAAACATCCGTTCGCGCTCCGGCACGGCGAGAAAGAATTCATGGAAGGCCTTTTCGTCGTCGCGTCGCAGCGGACGCAGTTGGACCTTGGCCCCGTCCTTCAGGCTGATTTCTTTGGGAAACCTTTGGAGTTGGAGTTCGAGTGACATAGCTAATTTGGGTTCTTGCCGGACGCAGACTGCCACGAGTCGCCGGGAGCGTTCAAGACTCAATAACGGGCGGATAATCTACCGGCGATGCCGCGCACCGGCAGCGGCAGCAGGGCTTCAATTTCGGCCGGGTCGAGACTCCAACGCGCCGCCAGCAACGGCACCTTCTCGACATTGGCGGTTAGCAAATCCGCAACATCGAAGCGCGCGGAATTGAATTCCTCACCGTAAGCGAAGCACTTCACGCCGAGACTGGTTTCCGCGACCGACTTGAACCCTTGATGCCACAAGGTTGCGTCCGCCCAGGCATAGGCGCGCACCACGCGGCCAGCTTCCAGCCGCGCCCAAGCGTGATGGAACAACACCCGATCCGCTTGAAAAAACTGCACATGGCCAAGCTTCCGGCTGAGTTCGAGCAGAAAACGGAAACACGCGTCCACGTCCTCGGCGGGATCGGGCACCGCCGTGCCGGCCACGAGCACCCAGCCGCGAATGGGCGGCGAGATCACCACACCCTTCTCCCCGTGCAGCGCTTCCATCCACGAACACGGTGTTGGGTCGCTGAGATCGAGCGCCCGAAACACTTCATCGGGGTCGCGGCTGCGGATGGCCAGCCAGAGGGAGGGACGCCGGGCTTGAAGACGCTGGCTGCAACGGGGCATCCAATGGCGGCGTTCGCTTGCCCAATCCGCTCGCCCCCGCGAAGAGAGCAAGAGTTGACGATTCCACCGCACCGCCAGCCAGACGATGGTGCCACCAATGCCGACCGCCGTTCCGAACAGAATCAGAAGCGCAATAGGGACTGCGTCCGCCGGGTTCATGGCCCCAATCTAATGAGGTTCAATGCCAGCGCAACGGGATTCTTCCAGTTCTTCGAGTGGTGGCGAGGTCCACTTCAACGCCGGCGAGAACAGAGAGCGAGTTGGTCAACGGCAACTCGCGGCCAGCCAGGCAAGATAGCGCGCGGTGCCTTGGCCGATGGGCAAAACGACAAACTCTGGTGTGTCGTAGGGATGTTGGCGCAGCACCAATTGCTCCAGTTTGGCGAGACAGTTGCGCGTGGTCTTGAGGATCAACAAAATCTCGTTGCCGCGCTCCAGCTTGCCCTGCCACCAATAATGCGACTCTACTCGCGGCACCAGATTCGCACAGGCAATCAACTTCGCTTCTAGCGCTGCGGCGGCCAGCCGGCGCGCGGTTTTGAGGTCGGGTGCCGTGACCAGCACGATTAAGAATCTCCCAGCAGTTTTCATTTAAGCACTCGGTTATCCGTGTCTTTGATGTTTCCGCTTCAACGTGCTGCCGTGCTTCCAGCCGGCAGAGCCAACCTCCCCCGGAGTCGGATGGTTCTGCCACCGGGACGGATGGCAGCACGTTGCGGCCGAATCCGATTCAATGTCCAAGAGAATTGGCTTCTCACCGCGGCGTGACCTTCGGCCAGGTCAACGGCACACCTTGCTGCGTGAGGAGGTTCTGAAACTCGCGCAGGAACCCGGTGTTGTTCCTCACCTCGCGCGGGGCACGCTTTCGCGCCACACAATGCGCCGCCAGCGCCCCCACCGCCTCGCCGATGTTCCACTCGACGGGATGCAACCGGTAACAGCCATTCGTGATATGCGTCACGCCAAGGTTCTTGCACCCAGCCAGCAGGTTTTCCACCCGTCGTGGGATCAGCGCCCCCAGCGGGATTTGAAACGGCAGGGAGCTGATGTCTATGTAGTTGTCGCCGCCGGTGCTCGGATGCAGATCAATGCGATAACTGCCAATGCCCACGGAGTCCGGGTAGTTTTCCGCCGTGACGTCTTCGCGTTTCATGCCGGTTGCCGCCATGCGCGCATCGGTGCCGACGTGCTGTTCCACCACAGTGAACTCGGCACGAATGCGGCGGGCCTCACGGATGTAGGGATACTTCGCCAGACCATCCTCCGTGCCCACGATGTCGGGGCGCAAACGCAGCCCTTTCCAGCCTGCGCCGCCGTCCGGGCGCGGGGCTTCGGTCTGCAACCAGTAGAGCAGCGCCAGACTCAGCTCCTTGCCGCGCTGGACGTGGCGCGCAGCTTCTTCGGCGGGGACTTCAAAGGGATTGCCCAGCAAATAGTCGTTCTGCGGCCAGTTCACGAGAGTGGTATCACCGGCGTAAGTGCCTTCAACAAAGTTCTTCCGATCTACAATTCTTCGGTAGAGGAAGAAGCCGGTGGCCTTCTCCGCGTCGAAGCCATAATCGCGCGGTTTCAGAGTGACCGGATGTGAATAGACAAAACTTAGCAGTTTCCCCGGCCACGGTGGCTGGATGGCGGGCACGTAGTCGCGCCAGAACTCGTAATCGGGCGGCTTCTCGATGGTGTGATCCTCGCCGCGCAAATAGTCCATCGCGAAACAGCACGTGAACGCCTGCATGTTGTGCGGTTGTGCTTCCGCTGGAGCGTGCGGTTCGCCAGTGTCCTTCTGAGATTCCGCGCCCGTGACGTATTCGGTCCTGGTCAACGGCAACAGATCTCCACATTCCGTCGCGTCCACAAAATACGGTGCGCGTAACACGGTTTCGTGGCCGGACTCGCGGCTGAGAACGGTCACCGCCTCCACGTGGTCGCCGTTCGTCGCCGCGCGCACGGCATGGTGGCGAAGGAGTATTTGCACCCGTTTGCCGGCCACGAACGGCGCGAGCATTTCAGTGAGCGCGGCCAGCGCCACACGCGGTTCATGGCACAGGCGCGACACACTGCCATTGCCCGGATTCAAATAGGCTTGGGCCCGCGCCGCCGCAGTGAGCGGAAAATTACGATGATAGTAATCACGAATCCGCTGGCGCAGTTCCAGATAACTGCGCGTTCCGCCGAAGGTCTCAATCCACGGATTCTCGTCCGGCGGCACGGCTTGCGACGTGAGCTGGCCGCCGATCCAATCCGTCTCCTCGGTCATGATGACGCGCAGTCCGTTCCGCGCGGCTGCCAGCGCTGCCGCGCAGCCGCCCAGACTGCCACCGATGATCACCACGTCCGCCGCGAGTTCCTTCGTACGCGGTGGTTTCGACGCGCCTGCGGCTTGGTTGGTGTTGGGATTCTGGGCCAGAACCAGCGATGGCCCGCCCGCGAGCACCGGCACGGCAAGACTCAAACCCTGGAGAAAAGAACGACGAGGATAACCCTTATGTCTCATGCGACACAAAGTGCCGAACGCACCGTAGCGGTTCAAGCAAAACGGGTAAGTCCCATGACGGTTTCCTCATCGGCTGGCAGCATTTCCAGCGTAGTGCGGATTCTCATTTGCTGCTTCGCCGACCTACATTCGGCAAAACGCAGCCGGCGATGCGCAAGGCTGAGAGCCGGCGAGCGTACGCTGCCTGCAACTCAGCGATCCGGCGCAGCCGCAACCGAAGGAGCGCGGACAGCCTTGTCCGCGCGCTACTGGTGCGACCAGTTCCAACTCGCGGACAAAGCTGTCCGCGCTCCGGGAGCATCGTCGCGGCTGGCAGCGAAATCGAGAGATACGGATAGAGCAAAACTGCGCTACGTCGGTGGAGTGACACTTCTGGACGAGACTTCGCTTAGACCCAGGTGCGTCAACTTGAGCAAAGTCAGTGTCCTCATGCTGGATGTGCTGCCTGCAATTATCGCCCCGGCAAGCCTGTTTATCGCGGCGTTACTTTGGGCCACGCCAATGGCACGCCGTCCCGCGTGAGCAGATTCTGGAATTCGCCGAGCAACGCCGCCGTGTTCCGCACCTGACGCGGCGCGCATTTCTTCGTCTGGCAGAAGCGTACGAGCGCACCTACGGCCTCGCCGAGATTCCATTCCACCGGATGCAGCCGATAACAGCCGTTCGTGATGTGCGTCACGCCGAGGTTCTTGCACACAGGCAACAGGTTCTCCACCCGCTGCGGGATCAACGCACCCAACGGGATTTGGTAGGGCAGCGAACTGATGTCAATCGAGTTATCGCCGCCCGTGCTGGGATGCAGATCAATCCGGTAACTCCCGATGCCGACCGAGTCCTTGAACTCCGCCGCCTTGACCTCGTCGCGCATGGCACCGGTTTCCTGCATGCGAAACTCCGTGGAGACGTGTTGCTCCACCACGGTAAACTCGGCGCGAATCCGCCGGCTCTCGCGGATGTAAGGATACTTCGCCAGCCCGTCCTCCGTGCCCACGATGTCGGGCCTCAGTCGCAGCCCCTTCCAACCGACACCGCCGTCTGGCCGCGGCGCTTCGGTCTGGAGCCAGTAAAGCAACGAGAGACTCAGTTGCTTGGCGCGCTCGACATGTTTCGCCGCTTCCTCGTCCGAAACCTCGCACAAGTTGCCGAGCAGGTAATCGTTCTGCGGCCAGTTCACCAGCGAGATGTCGCCCAGATACGTGCCGAGCACGAACAACGATTTGTCTGCAATGCGCCGATACGACCACAGCCCCAGACCCGCCTCGGGATCGGTGTCCAGCTTACGCGGCTTGAGCGTGACGGCGTCGGCGTATTCCCACGCCAACAACTTGCCCGGCCAGGGCGGGCGAATCTCCGGCACGTAATCGCGCCAGAAATCGTATTCGCGCGGTTTCTCAAGGGTGTGATCCTCGCCCTTCACGTAATCCATCGCGAAACAGCAGGTGAACGCCTGCATGTTGAGCGGCTGCGCCTCCGGCTTCGCGTGCGGCTCACCGGTGTCCTTTTGCGCTTCCGCGCCGGTGACGTATTCCGTCTGGGTCAACGGCAGCAAATCGCCGAGTTCGGTTGCATCCGCAAAGAACGGCGCGCGCAACACCAGTTCATTGCCGGATTCCAAGCTGCGAACCTGAACCGCTTCCACCTGGTCGCCGCTGGTGGCCGCGGAAACCGCCTTGTGCCGCAACAGAATCACCACCCGCTGCCCCGCAACGTAGGGCGCGAGCAATTCGTGCAATACGGCCAGCGCCACGCGCGGTTCGTGGCACAGGCGCGAGACCCAGCCGTTGCCGGGATTCAGATGCGGCGTGGCTCGTGCCGCCGGCGTGAGCGGGTAATTGCGCCGATAGTACTCGCGGATGCGATGGCGCAGGTCCAGATAGGTGCGCGTGCCGCCAAAGGTCTCGATCCACGGATTCTCGTCCGGCGGCACCGCCTGTGCCGTGAACTGGCCGCCGATCCAATCCGTTTCCTCCGTCATGATCACGCGCAGTCCGTGTCGCGCCGCCGCCAGCGCCGCCGCACACCCGCCCGTCCCGCCGCCGATGATGACAACGTCGGCCATGAGTTCCCTGGTGTTGGACCGCTTGGTGACGCGTGGTGTGTCTCGGGTGACGGACGACTGCGCGGCAACCAAAACTGGTCCAGCAGTGGCCAGAGGCAAGGCCAGACTCAATGACTTGAGGAACGAACGGCGGTGGAATTCACGACCTTTCATGCGTTGCAAGCTGGCCAGTGGACCGGAGGAGTTCAATTCCAAACCCAAAGTCGCCGTGTTTTGAACTTCTCAGACTGATTTTCATTAGGCAGAGTGCTGCCCGGCCGGTGCTAAAACCGATTCAATCCATGCGCATTCTGATTGCCACTGTGACCGCCGGCGGCGGACATCTCGCCGCCGCTGCCGCGCTGGATGAAGCCTGGCGCGCGTTGCGGCCCGAAGATGTTGTCGAGCGCGTTGACCTGGTGAAATTCTTCTCCCCGTTGCACCGCAAGATTCACGCGGAGGGTTACGTGAAACTCGTCGAGCGTGCGCCGGAACTTTGGGGCATGATTTTCGCGCGGACCGACGAGCCCAAAGTCGCGCGCCGGCTCAACCAGATTCAACGGCTGTTTCCCAGCGTGGCCCGATTGCGCTTTGCGCGCTTTCTCAAGAAGTTCAAACCCGAGGCCGTGCTCTGCACGCATTACGAACCGCTCGCCGTGTCCGGCAGCCTGAAAGCGGAAGGCGCAGGATCAGGCCGACCTTTGTGTGTGAGTGTGGTAACCGACTTCGAGGCGCACGCGTTGTGGATGGATCCTGGGGTGGACCTCTACTGCGTGGCGGCGGAAGAAACCAAAGCCCGTCTGGTCGCGCGCGGCGCGGTCGCCGGGAACGTCGTGGCCACCGGCATTCCCATTGCCGGAAAGTTTTCCGCAAAGTTGGATCGGCGGGCCATTCGCAAGTCGCTCGGTCTGCGCGATGATCTGCCCGTGCTGCTGGTGTTAAGCGGCGGGTTTGGCATGGGCCCGGTAGGGAAGATTCTCGGCGAACTCGACAAAGTGTCACACGCCTTCCAGACGCTGGTCGTCTGTGGCCGGAATGAGGACTTGCGGCGCGAACTCGCGGCGCATGATCGCCAACACCCGACGCGTGTGCTCGGCTTTGCGTCGAACATGCATGAGTTAATGGCGACGGCGCATCTGATCCTCACCAAGCCCGGCGGGTTGACGTCGTCCGAGGCGCTGGCGCTGGGCAAACCGTTGTTCATCCTGGATCCGATTCCAGGCCAGGAGGCGGCGAACAGTGATTTTTTGTTGGAGCGCGGCGCGGCGGCCAAAGTCAATCGTGTGGAGGACCTGCCCTACCGTATCGAACAATTGCTCGACTCAAAAAAGCTTGCCGAAATGGCCAGTGCGGCAAAGGCGCTGGGCCGGCCAAAGGCGGCCGAGGCGGTATGTCAGGAAGTCGTGCGACGATTGTCCGCAGGCTGATGCACGCTCATTTTCGCCCAACACCAATCCCCGGTAGCTGCGGTCGTAAGGCGGAACATTCGCTGGAACAGACCGGTCCGCCTCCTGACCTCGGCGGCTACGGCTCCTGGGGGCAAAGCGTGCGGCGGAACTCGGGGCGTGATGCCGATCAAGCGAAACATCCTCCCGCTCGCCGATGCGACGCATCCAATTGGGCGGCGCGCGGTGCGTTCCTGCTGTGGGCAATGGTCCTGCTGCTCAACAACACCGCGACCGCCCGGGACGTGTTCACGAAGCTCAAGCCTGACGAGCAGCTCATTTTCTATCCGGCGCTGGCGCAACGCGTGGGAGCCGATTCGTGGCGGGTTGAACTGCATGGTTGCATCTTTGAACCGGAGCCCAGGCGAGTGATGCTCGCCCTGTTACGCGATACGTTGGAGCTTAAAGACGTGGAGTTGTCGCCTGCGGAGCAAAAAACCTTCGACGCGCGCGCGCGGTTGTTTCTGGTGGATCACGAGCGGCGAAAACGGGTTTTCATTCGTCTTGGAGCGGAAGGGTTCTCCGCGGGCCGCACTGGTGCGGACGGAAAGTTTAGCGGGCGGATTCTCCTGCGTGACACAACCAGTCTGCAGCAACAGACCGATTCGGCCTCGGTTCTTCCTTTCAAGGCGGTGCTCGCGTCCGATGATCCCCGCAACATCGCCGGCGACATATTCCTGCTGGAAGACGAAGGCGTGAGCATCATTTCCGACCTGGACGACACCATCAAGATTACCGAAGTGCGTGACCGCCGCGCGACGCTGCGCAACACATTCCTGCGCGAGTTCGAGCCCGTGCCCGGCATGGCCGAGTTCTACCAGACGCTCGCGCGCTCGAAGGGCGTGGCGTTCCACTACGTCTCGGCCAGCCCGTGGCAGCTCTACCCACCGTTGGCTGACTTCATCCCGGCCCAAGGATTTCCGCGCGGCACGTTTCATCTGAAGGAATTCCGCTGGAAAGACCGCAGTTTCTTCAGCCTGTTTTCCAACCCGGAAGAATACAAACTTGGGGTCATTGAACCCCTGCTGAAACGCTTTCCCAACCGACGCTTCCTCCTCATTGGCGATTCCGGCGAGCGCGACCCGGAAATCTACGCAACGCTGGCCCGCAAGTACCCGCGTCAGATCGAGCGCATCTATATTCGCGATGTATCGGATGAACCGGCGGAGGCCGACCGTTACGGGAAGACTTTTGCGAACCTGCCACGCACCCTCTGGCAAGTCTTCCGAGAACCGGCTGAAATCAAAGTCGCGCCCCAGTAACGTTCCGCTATGCTTCGCCTGCGTGGCCAAACCCAATTCCATCGAACTGCCCGGCGTCGAGCCGATCCCGATTCTCTACGAGGATCGCTCGGTGCTGGCGATTGACAAGCCGCGCGGTTGGATGCTGGTGCCGTTTTCCTGGCAACGCACCAGTTACAATCTGCAAGCCGCCATCGCTTCGTCCATCGCGGCGGGTGATTTCTGGGCGCGCTCGCGCGGGTTGAAATCGCTGCGCGCCATTCATCGCTTGGATGCCGACACGACGGGAATTCTATTGTTTGTGAAGAGCCAGGGCGCGGCGGAGCCACTGTCCGAACTGTTCGAGAGCCGGCGCATGGAGAAAACCTATCTGGCAGTGGTCAGCGGGGTGCCCAAGCAAACCGACTGGACCTGTCGGCTCAAGCTGGCGCCCGATCCAAAGCTATTCGGGCGTATGCGCGTGGATGCCAGGCTGGGCAAGGAAGCGGAAACCCAATTCCGCGTGCTGCAAACCTCGGAAGGCAGCCACCGGCGTGAGGAGGCGAACGTCTCGCGCGAGAAAAGCGATCCGACGCGCCGCCGGCCGGCAACGCCTCATTCGCTTATTGAAGCCCGACCGCTTACTGGCCGCACTCATCAAATCCGCGTGCATCTGGCGCAATCCGGTTGTCCAGTTCTGGGCGATGAACTTTACGGCCGCCGCGAGGGACGACGCGGCCTGGGCCTGCGCGCGGTGCGGCTGGCCTATCGCGATCCATTCACGCGCCGGGCGGTGGACATTCGCGCACCGATCGAGGCGTTTTGCCGCGAGTATGGATTCGACATTCCAAGGATTTGAGGCACACTCCGTCCCCGCATGGAAAGTATGACCGAGAATTCTACAAAGCCAAACTTGGAGAGGGTTTGCCAGACCGAATGGATTGAATTTCGCCGCTCGCATATTCACGGCACCGGCGGTTACGCGCGCAAGCCCATTCCCGATGGGACGGAAATCATCGAGTACGTGGGTGAGAAGATCACCAAGGCCGAGGCGCTACGCCGCTGCGAGGCGCAAAACGAATACATTTTCACCGTGAACGACGACTGGGATATTGACGGCAATGTGGCTTGGAATCCGGCGCGACTCATCAACCACAGTTGCGCGCCCAACTGCGAAGCGTTGATAGACGATGACGGGCGCATTTGGATCACGGCGTTACGCGACATCCAGCCTGGCGAGGAACTGACGTTCAATTACAACTACGACCTTGAAGATTATCGCGAACATCTCTGCCGCTGCGGCGCACCCCAGTGCGTGGGTTACATGGTGGCGGAAGAATTCTTCGACCACGTTCGCCGGCAGCAGGCGCTGGCTCAGGCGTAGCGCGGCCCCGGCGAGCCGCGTTCCTCGCATTGAGATGATGTCCTCCCGGGAGTCGCCATGACAACGCCGCTCCACCGCGCCAAAGCCAGTGTGCGCCTTGAGGTTCGTTCCCGGCTGAGCGCCATGTCCGAGACACAACGGGAAACCGCCTCAAGCGGAATCTGTTCCCGGTTGCGACAGCAGTTGATTTGGCAGTGCGCCGGCTCCCTTTTGTTCTTCGCGCCATTGCCTGACGAACCGGACATCTGGCCGTTGCTGGAGGAGGCGCTACGCTCGGGCAGAACGGTCGCCCTGCCCCGTTTCTCAGCGCCGACAAAGAACTACGAGGCTTGCGTGGTGCGGGATTTGGCAGCCGATCTCGTTATCGGCCAATTCGGGATTCGCGAACCGGCATTTGGTTGCGCGGTGCTTCCATTAAACCGGCTGGACTTGGCGCTGGTCCCTGGAGTAGCGTTCGATCAGGATGGTCGCCGGCTGGGTCGGGGCAGAGGGTTCTTTGACCGGCTGCTGGCGAACATTCGCGGCACAAAATGCGGAATCGCGTTTGACGAGCAATTGGTGGACGCCGTTCCAGTCGGGCCACTGGACGTTGGTTTGAATTGCATCTTGACGCCGACGCGCTGGATCGAGACCTGAACGGCGCGCGGTTTTGGAATGAATCTGGTCTGGTACATTCTCGGAGCGGTCGTGTGTCTGGCCGCAGGCGCGGTCATTTATCATCTGCTCTTGGTCCGGAAGAATCGGCAAGTCCGGGAAGCCGAAGGACGGCAAGCTACATCCCTGCTGGAACAAGCCCGGCACGAAGCTGAAGCCCTGCTGAACCATGCCCGGGTCAGCGCCAATGCGGAGGCGCTCAAGCTGCGGGAACAGGTGGAAGCTTCGCTGGCCGCCCGCCGCGCCGACAATGCCGAGCAGGAACGCCGGTTGGGCGAACGGGAATCACTGCTCAATTCGCAACTCGCCCGCATCATCGAAACCGAAAAGGACTTGCGGCAGCAGAAGGACGTTCTGGAGCGCAAGGCCAATGCCTTGGAGAACGCCCAGCAGGAGTTGATTGAGCTGACCCGTGCGCGGCGCGAACAGCTCCAGACGATGGCCGGACTTTCCGCTACCGAAGCACGGGAGAAGTTCCTCAAGGAGATTGAGCAGGAGACTCTAAAAGACGCCGGAAATCTGGCCCGGCAGATTCTGGACGATGCCAAAGCCCGCGCGGAAGAGAAGGCCCGTAAAATCATCACGGTGGCGATTCAACGGTACGCCGGCGATCAGACGTTTGAAACGACCACGGCGACGATTGCGCTGGAGGGTGACGATATCAAGGGTCGCATCATCGGGCGCGAAGGCCGGAACATACGGGCGTTTGAAAATGCCACCGGCGTTACCGTGCTGATTGATGATGCTCCCGGCGCGGTGATTTTGTCGGCTTTTGATCCGGTGCGCCGCGAAATCGCCCGCGAGGCGATGCAACGGCTGATTCAAGACGGCCGAATCCACCCCACGCGCATTGATGAGGTCGTGGCCAAAGTCACCGAAGAGATGGACGAGACGATTGTTCGCCACGGTGACGAGGCCGTTGCCCGCGCCGGTCTGCCGCCGATGCATGGCGAGATCGTGAAGTTGCTGGGCAGAATGCATTTCCGCCAAAGTTACACCCAGAACCTCCTTGATCATTCCGTGGAAGTGGCCCACCTGATGGGGTTGATGGCCGCCGAACTTGGTCTGGATGTCAACCTGGCCAAGCGCGCCGGCCTGTTGCATGACATCGGCAAAGCGGTGAGCCATGAGGTCGAAGGCCCACATGCCGTCGTCGGGGCGGACCTGATCAAGCGTTACGGCGAGTCGGCCGAAGTGGTCAATGGCGTGGCGTCGCACCACAATGATGTGCCGACGGAAGGTCCGTTGGGGATTCTCGTAAGCGCCGCGGATGCCATCAGTGCCTCACGTCCCGGTGCGCGTTCGGAGAACATGACCACCTATTTGAAGCGGATGGAGAACCTGGAGAAAATCGGGAACTCATTCGCCGGCGTGGACAAGTGCTTTGCGGTGCAGGCGGGCCGGGAGTTGCGCGTGTTCGTGCAACCGCAGGCGGTCAACGATGAACACGCCTTTGCCCTGGCCCGGAGCATCGCGGCGAAGATCGAAGGCGAACTCCAGTATCCCGGTCAGATCCGGGTCACGGTCATTCGCGAGACGCGCTGCGTGGAAATTGCGAAGTAACTGACGAGCGACAGAAGATTAGCGACCTTCCATCATCCCCGGGGGAAGACCGGTTCCGTAACCCTGCTTGGGGGAGTTCCACGGACGGGCAGAAAGGTTGTCGGGGTCGGTCGTCGCACAACCCGCTCCCAACCCCGCGAGAAACAGCAGCAGCAGGAAAATCCGGCCCAACTTGTCCAGACGATTCACGAGGCGGGATGAGCGGCAATTACGACGTCGCCTTCCATCACGTCAGTGATTCTCCAACCGGGAATCACATTGGCGATGCAGCGGTTTTTCTCCACGCTGGAAATCCGCAGCTTGGCCACCAATTTGCCATTGCGGCTCACGAGCAACTCGCCGTCCTGCAGCACGTTCTGGTCGGCGCCAAAATCCAGCACCACAAAATCCCATTTGGGATCCGCCACGAGCACCGTGCCCTTGAGGTTGGGCGGGAGCGGGACGATGTACTTGGGATCAAGAATCTTCGCCAGTTCAGCCTTCTTCTTGGCGAGTTCGAAGGCCAGAATCTTCTTCTCCTCGTTCACCACGTCCAACGCATCCTGGGCCTCCTTGATCTGTCTCCCGAAGGCGATGATCTGGGGCGGGGTGAAGCCCGTGCCGGTGTAAGCTCCCAGGTGCGCGCGGGCGTCATCGCGTTCGGTGGTGGTTTGCGTCAGGCGCTGGGTCAACTCATTGGCTCGCTGCGTCTGTTGGGCGAGTTGCGCCTCCACGCGGTCTTTCGCCGCGGTTGTGGCCACCAGCGTTTCCTTGGTTTGCTCCAGCTCCTTGGAAGTCTTTTCGAGTTCGTTCTTGGTAAGCCGCAACTCCGCGTCCGTCTCGGTATATTTGCGTTGCCACTCATCTCGCTCGCTGATGAGCGTGGTGATCTTCTCCTTAACCTTGACGAAATTGAGGACCCCGACCGCCAGCGCGGCGATGATCGCGATGATTAAACTGATTCGAATCAACATAGCTTGGTTGGCAATTGATTGAACTAACGATGGCAGCCTAGACGGTGGAAGCAACCGTGTCAACGCCCCTTCTGCGGGAAAAATTCTACCCCAGCCCGGTCTCGGGCGACCTCGCGATGTGGGTGCGCAAGCAGATTGAGAATTGCCACGTGAGGGGATTCACAGCCCCATCGGTCGGTTCCGCAGCAGGCAACATGGCTTCCAGATGCGTTCGTCAAGTTGGTCATCGTGCGGTCGGCGGATCAACCTCAAGCTGGCCATGAACTTCCAATAACTGCCGCCGGGTCGCCTGCATGCGCGAAATCAACAACTGCGAAACCCGTTTCATCAATTCGTAGCCAAAGTCGTGATCCTGTTCGCAAGCAATCAGAAGATGCGCTCCGTGCAAACGGATGGCTCGCGTCCGGCTCAAGGCCCGTGCTTGGAAATGCAGCAGAAACGGCGGAAACAGCCAGGACCAACCCAGCGCCTCGCCGTCTCCCAGGGTCTGAACAATCATGGCCCCGCAGCCCGGCACATGGGTTTCGAGGGCAACGCGACCTTCCTGGATCAAGTAACAATGACACGCCACATCATGCTCGCGAAGAATGACCTGATTGACCTCGAATTCCGCGAGGGTCGCGCCTTCCGCCACGGTCGCGACGTGCCGGGCCTGCATGGTCCGGAAAAACGGATGCGCCGAGATGATTGCCGCCAGGTCTTCCATGAGCTTAGGAGCGCGAAATCAAAGCCGCCCTGGGCAAGGCCCAAGCCAACGCCTGGGGCGTGATACAATTCGTGCTGTTCGACTTCTTTGTAACCCGCGAAAGCGAGGATGGCTCACCTTGGGTTGGCGAGGACTAAACTTATTTTGGCCCAAGTTGACCGCTTGAACACTGACTTTTCCGCCAGCACGCGAGGACGACGAAGCGGGCCGGGCCGGAGAGAGCGTTTGAGCGTGACGCACTGACAGTTTCACGCGCGACAGCGCATTCGATTCCGTTGCTCGGCCCGTGAGATGGGCCACGTGGGAGTACAGCGTATGGCGGCCAATTGT
>JAHCLO010000055.1 GCA_026125285.1 Verrucomicrobiia bacterium
GTATTCACCCTTGCGCAATGTCGTGCTGTAACTGCCGTTATCACCCCAAAGCGTCACCGTGGCGTTGTTGCTGGCCGTGCCGAGCACGTTCACGTATCCGGGCACTTCCCGGCTGGCGATTTGGTTGAGCGAATTGTTGAGATACGAGGCAGGCCGGAGGTTCGCGCCGCTGTTGTCGCCGCCCGCCTTCGTGCTTCGGCGATTGCCGATGTCATCGAAGGCATACTCGAAGTGCTGGCCGGCCACGGGCGTGCCGTCGCTCCAATACTTCTTGCCGGAGATGACCTGCCCGAGCGAATCATAGGTGTAAACCCACTTGGAATCGTCGGCGTTGGTGATGGCGGTGCGTTGGTTGGCGTTGTTGTACGCATACGCGGACTGGGAGACAGGCGCGACGCCTGTCCCACTAACGATGTTCGTCAGCCGGTTCAGGAAATCGTAGCTCTTGGTCGTCGTCATACGCAACGTACTGCCGTTGGTGAACCAAATGTCTCCCACCAACGGCGAATCGGCAAGATACGAATACGCCACCGTGTTGGTCCCGCTGGCCACCGTCCGCAACCGGGAGGCATCGTCATAGCCGTAGCGCGTCTGGGCCAGCCAGGTGGAACCGTTCCACAGGCGGTTGGTGGCCCGGCGCACAAGCCCGTGCCTCCGCGTGCGCCAGCGCGCGTAAGAAACTGGCGCGGTGGCGAACATGCGGACTTTTCCAGATCCGTAAGTCATCCGTCCGCCCGCCGGGTGGAACCGGTACGGGCGGACTTTACAGCACTGTTTCAGTTCGGCTGGATCAGGCGATAGTAAGCCTGCGGGCCAGTGGTGGCTTCGCTGACGCTGCTGGCACCGTCACTGCCGACCACATCCTGCCAGACAGGATTGGTCAGGCTGGTGGATTTCTGGAGTTTCCTTCCCGGCGCACCCTCCCAGGAGATGGTCACGTTGGCCCCGTCGCGGACGATGCTGCTAATCTGCATCTGCGCCGTCGCCAGGCTGTAGAGCCCTACGTTATCAATGCCGAAATACCAGCTATCCGTGCCGGCGTGCGCGAACCGCAGACGCACTTTCGGCTGATTGTCCGCTTGCGACAGGCGGAAAAACTCGACGCGCTTGGATTCCACAGGGTTGTCATCCACACGCCGGCTGATGTAGTCGCCCAGCGTGGACCATTGACTCGGGTCCACGCCGATGAACGCGCCATAGTAGCCACCTTCGATGGTTTGGGTGTCGGGATTGTAATACGTGGCCACTGCTTGAAACCCCGCGGGATGGACGGTTGACAAGGTCGTGGCGGCATCAATCGTCCCGTCGAGATTTGTGAAAACATCAGAGGTCTCAATCATGTAAACCACCGGCAGCCAACTCGCGCCTTCGTCAATGGAATACTCCACCGCTGCGAGGCTGTCCTGGTTTTGTTCCCAGATACTATGGAACGCGAGATGAACATCGGCTTTGCCTGTGAGATTAAAGTCGGGCGAGAATAGATACATCACCTGGCCGAGATCATCATTGCGATAACCTGAGTTCGCAAACGCCATGCGACCGCTGGCCAGACTCCGCAGGAACACGCCATTGACCACGTTCGAGGGATTGACGGACAGCACGCGTTGGTAATCCTCCGCATAGCCCGCCGGCTGGACGATGCCGTTATACACCTGGCTGTAGGTGTCGAACGTACCAGTGAAACGTGAAACGTCCACCGTCGTCCAGTCCGCGTAGGCGTCGGAGTCCAGATTGCCAAAGTTAAGCCCCGGCTCCGAGATTAGGTCCCGGAAGGTGTCCAGGCTCACCGCCGTCCACCCTGCCGGCAGGCTGCCTTCGGGTGTATTGTCGAAATTCTCGAACACGATTGGCGCCGGCAAGTGGAGGTCAACGTAAGCGACTACGATGAATTGAACCTCGTTCGTGTAGCTCTTGGCCGGGACGCCGTCGTCATTGTAAGTCAGGGTGTAACGATTGGTGGAAGCGCTGGGTAGAATCGCTGAGGACGAGTAGCTTACGGTGGTCAGTCCATCGGCCTGTGAAATCCCCGGCGCTGGCGACACCAGGTTGCCATTGAGTCGCAATTGAATCGTATTGGTGACCACCGCAGTAGTCAGATTGGTGATGCTGGCACGGTACAATCCGTCCGGCGCCACGCCGACCTGATTGTTCGCGGGCGTCAAGGCAATGACCTGCGGTCCGACCGCGAGTTCCGATTCGGGCAATTGAGCGAAGGTGATGTCATCTACCGCGATGTCCGCCGGATCACCTTCGACTTCGCCTTCGCCCAAGGCGGAGGCCACCCTGGCCAGGCGCAAGGTCAATGCCTGGCCCGCGTTGCCCGTATGGTTGAGGTTCACGGGCACTTTGGCGGATTCGGAAATAAAGGTGACATTGACCGGCCCGCTCACCAAGGTGTCTCCCGCCAGAATGCTCACGTCGTAAGTGAACCGCTCATTGGAGAGGTAGTAAGGGTGAAAGTTGAAGGACTTGAGCACCACGGCGGCTTGCGGATTGTTGGGTGTGAAAACCACCTCGTGGCGGTCTCCCAAGCTCGAGCTGTCCAATTGGCCGGCCGCCCAAATGTCATCAATGTAAAAATCCCAGCGCGCTGCCCCCCCCGGCACCGGCGTGGCCTGCCAGGTTAATCCAATGTTCGGGGTGCCGAAACCGACCACCGAGACCCCCGCACTCGAGGCTGAAGCATTGTCCCCATACGATTGGATGATCGTCTGGTTCTGATTCTGGCCAGGGGGTAGTGACTCAAAATCCAAGACGGTGTCGGCTTGGGCCCCATGTCCGAGGAACACGCCCATCGCCATCAACGCTATGGGGCGGAGATTTGCGAATTTCTTAATCTTCATACGTCTGACTGGTTGTGGGTCTGGATGGTTTGGTTTTGATACAACGGAATGGTAGGCGCGTCACGGCGAACAGACAACCGGATAAGTACCGTCCGGTCCAGCGACATTCCACTCGGTTAGAATCCTCTCACCCTGGGATGTATTGAGCGGATGCCAGGTTTCGTCTTCGACGCGTTTTACGAGGCGGTAGCCATTGCGGACTTTGGTTGGCAGCGGTTCCGCCTCACCGGCTCGGACCTTCTCCAGGTGTTGCTTCAATTCCGGTGCATATTTCTCCAAGTAGGCAATCCGGCGCGCCGCCTTGTCGTCCGGGTTGGTGCCCGACGCAATCACCACGGCGCGCACCCCGTCTTCCTCCGCGTCATTGATCCCACGAATGGGCGGCAGCGACTCGCGCGGCGCAGCAAAGAGCTTTTTCTCACTTAAATCATAGAAGTATTCATTCTCGCTTACGCCGCTATCTTGCTTCAAGAAGCGCGCGAAAAGGAATCCTGCGCCGCCCAGCAACAACACGGCGAGCGCGAGCTTGGCAAGCATGGCTTTGTTCATTGGAAGGACAGGGGCGGGTTAATGCGGGTCAGCCTTGGCCGACCACCAACACTCATTCGCGTTGCAGGGAATGCGCCCGGCATCCAGTGCCGAGGCACTGCCGTCCGCCATGGCGTAATTGGAGCGCCGGCTGTGACGGACTGCGCCCTTGTCGCCTTGGGCCACGCGGTTGAAGCCCATTTGATTTGGCGCATCGTACTTCCAGATCCACCACCGGTCATTGGGCCACTCATTGCGCACATCGCTGTGGCCGTCGCCGAACAGAATCAGTTGGCTGGCTTTCTCTATGGCGGCGGACCGACAAAGATTTCTTTCGTAAGGACGACCGAATGGTGGTTGCGCGCCGCCAGCTTCCCAATGAACATTCACCGCCCCGATGCCACTGAGGAGTCTGATCTCGCCGTTAACCGGCAGGCCGGCCATGTCCGGTGCGGCGGGCAGTTGGTGGCGCTTGCCTTGCGCATACACCTCCTCTTTCTCGGTCGGACAATCGTAAACCGCCTTGCTCTTGCCGACAAAGTTGAAGAGATAGGACCGCCAACTGGTTTCAAACCCTGCGGGAAGCAGTTCCTGGATGGGCGGCAACCACTGGTTGTTGTCATCCACGTAGAGGTGCGTGCCCAAGGAAAGTTGCTTCATGTTGTTGAGGCAATAGGTCTGCTGCGCCTTGCCTTTGGCCTTGGCCAACGCCGGCAGGAGCATCGCGGCGAGGATGGCAATAATCGAGATCACCACCAGCAGTTCGATGAGGGTGAAACCAGTGGCGCGCGCCCAGCGTCCCCTGCCCTGCCCCACCAGAGACGCAGATGCGCGCGGGACTTGTGCTGCCAACAAATGATTCTTCATGTTCTCTCCGGGTAACGACGAGGCAATTTAAGTCCAAGGGTTCTTCCGCGACAACCCCCTGTTTTGAGGGGGCCTTCGCTGGCGAACCGTTGGCGTGCGGGTTGATCATGAATAACCGCAGGCGCTCAACACCGGAGCCAACTTCTCCAGGTGTGGCTCCAAATACCTCTGGTAATTTCGCCAGCGGCCGGCGGCCTCCTGGTAAACCGGCTTCGTCACTTCGGCATAACTGGGCGAACGCAACGGCTTGTTCCGCGCATGTTCGTGAAAACGCATCACCCGCTCGTCCCATTCGACCTCCAGAAAACGGAACATCCGGCGGCTGGCCCCCTCAAGGTCAGCCACGACGTCTTCGTAGCGGATTTCCATCCACGCAGAACTGAGCCGTGACCGCATGGCGTTCCAGAACCCCATCACCGAGGCATATTGGATAACTGTGCTGTCCAAGCTCAAGTAAGCGGAGCTGACGGGATTCAGCGCCAGCGGTTGCATGAAACAGCTCAAACACACGTCGCGCGGATCGCGGATGGCCACCAACAACCGGGCTTCGGGAAAGATGCGCGCCACGGCTGGGATCAGCACATTCAAGGCTGGATTCTTGTCCACGAGTAGCTCGTGGCCAATTGGTTTGCCAAGGAACGCAGACGTAAACCGGAAATAATTCTCCCGTGCCCGCTGCAGGGCGCTGACCGGAGCCGCCTCGAGCATCGCCAGCACCGAAGTCTCCGGCGAAACACCGCAACTCAACGGCAGATAAGCCTCATCGTGAAAGATGTGCGTTTCTTCGGCGCTGATGACGTCGTCGTGGGAATCAAGCACTTGCTCCAGCAGTGTCGTGCCGGAGCGCGCATGACCGCACAGCACGGCGAGCCGGCGGGCGGGCAACAGCGCTGCCAGCGAGTCATGCCATCGTTTCAAAACTTCTGTGGAAATGCTCTTCTCCATTTCCCTTACGCGATCCTGAATTCCATGCAGGGTGGCTTGGTGTGTGACGGCAGCAGGACGCAGCAACGCTTTCGCCTCGATCAGGGCGGTCATCGCGTCGTCGTAGCGCCCCTGGCGATCCAAGTTAGCTGCCAGTTCGTACCACAACCTCACGCGCACGGACGTCTCGATCACGGGCTTCGCCAGGAGCGAACGCAAATCAGATTCGGATTCTTCAGCCTTCCCCCGCAGCCGATGCAGCCGGGCGCGGACGAGCCGCGCCGACGGGTTCTCCCCGTCCGCCGCCATCGCTCGCTCCACCCATTGTTGCGCCTCGTCCAACCGGGCGTGGCGCTCGCTCAGTTCCGCCAATGCGACAAACACGGCTATCGTCGCCCCGCTCTGCTGCGCCGCCAGGTTGAAATAGCGCCCGGCCATTTCGAAATTGTCAAACTCTTGGCAGCGTCGGCCAGCCTCAGCCATCACTGCCACCCGATTCGAGGCTACGCGCACGGCCTTCGCAAAACAACGTTCGGCGGCAGCGTAGTCGTAACGCAGACCATAAGCGCGACCCAGGTCCAGTTGGATTCGGACATTGGCTGGGTCCAAGCGCGCGGCCTGTTCCAAGGTGTCGAGGGTGCGTTGATAGTCCTGGCGCTTCCACGCTTCTGCCGCTTCATGGAACATCCGCGAGAGTGAGGATTGTGAGACGAGACGATGCCGTTTCATGGCTGCGCGGCGAAGATGCGGAACGCGCCGAATGAACGCAAGCGGCCATTGCCGCACATCTCACATTCCAAGCATCCGGTGCATGGCTGCGTGCGGAGCGCCAACCGCAGGGTATTGATGCCAAGAAAGCCAGCCACACAAGCGGAACGGCGGCGGCAGGTCGGGGCGACACAGTTGGTTCCGGCCAACCGAAGAATCGCCAACCGGTCACGCACCCGTGCAACGACCACGCCATACGTGTGGACCGCTGGCCTACGTTTTCCGATTTGCCTTTGGCTGCGCGCGTGGAGAAGAATGCCCGCGCAACGGCGAACCCAGTCATGACAAACCCGCAAGCCAACGGCGTCGAGCCGACAAGAATCACCAAGCTGAGGAAGCGCGGATCCACTCTTTGGCTTTTTGGCTTGCCTGCGTCCGGCAAAACGACGCTGGCCAGCAAGGTAGTTCGCGAAAGTGAAAGTTACGTCCTGTTGGATGGCGACGAAGTGCGGCAAACCGTTGGCAACTTCAACATGGATCACGCCGCCCGGCTGATGCACTTGTCCTACATGGCCTTTTGCTGTCGGCAATTGAATGATTGCGGCATCAACGTGGCCGCCGCTTTTGTCACGCCACTTGAAGCGCATCGCACCCGCATCCGCGAAATCCTTGGCGACGTGCAGTTCATCTGGCTCCAATGCGCCCCGGAAACCTGTGCCGCGCGTGATCCCAAGGGCCTCTGGCAACAAGCCGCCGGCGGGAAGCTCCCGCAACTGACCGGCGCGGGCGGCGCGTGGGAAAACCCGATGGCTTGCGAACTGACGATTCGCACCGATGCGATGTCGGTTGAGCAGGCGTTCGCCGCGCTCCAGGAACGCTTCGACTTGAAAGACGGCAGGTAGCGATTCTGCCTTGGAGCTTTATTCAATCCCACGACTGGGTGGCTATCCGTGGCGACAGCGAGGTGTCACGCCCCCAAACCTTCCGACAACTCGGGCATTAAAGCGCACCGGAACGGCGACTGGTTAGCCGTGACTCGCGACCAATAGGGACGCCAGGACATTGTTGGCAATGTGCGCGAGCGTCGGTGGCCAGATAGATGCGCTTTTTGCATACAACCAACCGGCCACGAAGCTGAAGACAAAAACACCAAACGAGGCCGCCACAATCCTGGGATTCGCCCCCTTGTGTGACAGCCAGTATGGAAGATGCACACCCACAAAGAGAGCGGAGGTAAGCGCATTGGCAAGGTATCCCGGCAGCAGGGTCAGCAACTCTTTCAGCACCACGCCTCGAAACAGGACTTCTTCGAACAGTGGTGAAAGCACAAGCTGAAACAATGCGACCACGACGGGTAACGATGCCAAGCTGGCTCCGGAGAAAGATTTCCCACCGATGGTGGACTCGAACAGCGTAACTAACCCAAGAAAGGCGGTTGTAATCGCGAGGCACCATGTCCAGTCGCGCCGGTTTGGTACAGCCAAGAGACCGAGGTAGCTTGCGGGGGGACTGCGCTTCACCAGGCAGGCGAAAGCCGCGGCGGGCAGAACCCACAACCCAAACTTAAGCAAGCTGGAGTACGCCGCCCGCCAGACGGGTGAGTTGATTGATTCGTCAACGGCGTAGAACAGCGTGCCGCGCAGCGTCCAGAGAAAATAGAATGCTGCCAGGAAAAGAGCCAGATCACGCGCGGCGGTTCGCTGCTTGACCGTAAAGGTCATCGCGTGACCTGGACGACGTCCTGCGAGGTACAGGGTGAAGCGTGAACACTTCTCCCCTTGAGACTTCGCACGACACGAGAGCGAAACATGAGATGCTGCGTTCCAGAAGCGGTTAATTCAGCAAGAACTCTCCAACTCTCGCTGCTACTCCCGCGCCAAGACCCGGCGCAACCCCACCCCCGCAAGCGCGAGAAGGCCCAGCAGACCCAGAGTGATGGTGGAAGGTTCGGGAACTGGGAGGATGCCTTCGGCATTCGGGCCACCCAGCGCAAGCAGTTCGGCCGGCGAGAGCATCCGGTCCACGAATGCAACACTGCTGACGTAAAGTTCGTGGGTGTATTGGCCGCTGGTGTCGCCCTCGTTGAACAGGAGAAAGCTGGGCTCCACATCTTGGTTGGAATAGAGCGCAAAGCGCCCATCCAGTAGCGAACTGCCGGTCCGATCATGAACGGACGTTCCATTCACATAGTAAGACACCGTGCCGGCGCCGAGATCGGCGGCAAAGGCGATTCGATACCAGGTATCGGCCGCAATCACGCCGGCACTCGAATAACCCAGCGGACCAATCCCCAGCGAACCGTCGTCCGCGAGGTAAAAATCCGCGTCGTTGCCATTATCGCTGGCCGTATTGAAGAATGGCATCCAGTTGATGGAACCTGGGCTGAAGATATCAAAGATGATCGTGTATTGATTGACGTATCCGCCGCCGCCGTTCGGGGCCGTGTCATCGAGCTTCAAGTGATAACCATTGCCCAGATTGGCGAAGGCGGGAACGTGCATGTAGGCAGCCACTTCGCCGTTGATGTTCGGCACGCCGCCTCCGGTGTTCCCAAAGCTCGTCAACGTGCCGCTTTCGGCGTCGGCATAAGTCATCGCACCATTGCCGAGAGTGGTGGCAAGATTGCCGGCATTGAAGTTCCATTCATAGCTGGCAGTTCGACCGAATTGGGAGCACGCAAGAAAAGCCACGGTTGCCGCGAAACCGCCCCAAAAGCGAATGGTGGTTGTATTCATGATTCCAGTTACTGTTTGATTTCCAGCCTAGCGGTGCGGCAGTTTTTGACAACCCCTTCTTTCAGGGGGAAGGCAATACCCCCGGGCCAGTCGCCCGGCTGACTGACTCAGCCGTCAGCAATGAATGACTCGCCGCATGAAATCCATGCCCCACAGACCGTTTTGGAACTCAGCCAGCCAGGGCTGACGCCAGAGGTTCATGGTTGACGCGCCCGAACGATTGACGGTTTCATGACCTGGTGTTCAAGCAGCGTCCAAGCAGTCTCCGCAGCACGCCGACGGAATCGGGCATCCCCGGCTCAACTGAAAACCAGACTCTGCGTCACTGGCAGCAGCGCCTGTTCAAAAACTCTTACACCCGCGCGGGTCGCCGTTTCACTCTCAAACGTTGGTCGGTGAAGATTCAGCACGCGGGTCGGCGTCACACCTTTTCGCTGGCCGCCCGCACCAAATCCGCTGCTGCCGCTGAAGCCAAAGCAATTCATGAAGCGATTATCGCTGAAGGCTGGGACGCAGTGTTGCGCCGGGATTCGTTTCGGGTTGCCGGAAACGGTGACTTCCCGAAAACTGACCCGCGCCACTGGCGCCAGCGGTTGTTGCTGCGGCGACATCCGTTTCCTGCCGTGCCTGACACAGCAGAGGTTCTGACGGCCCGCATCGAACACGCCGGAATTACTCAGTTGTTTCCACTCGGGACAACCGACTTGGATGCCGCCGCCGGCCAAGCCCAACGGATTTACCAGACCATCGTTGAGCAAGGCTGGGCGGCGGCGTGTCGCGCGTTTCCGCGCGAAGTCACCATCGGTTTGGAATGGTCAACGAATCCCGTCCTATGGACCTACACGACCATTCACACACTGCTGAAACCGCCGGCCTTATCCGGCCAGGAAGCCCCGACACTCCGGGCGGAGATTCAACGCGTATTGTTGCTGGAATCCGATCCGGGCATCAGTCGGGCATTGGGTTGGATTCTGCAACAACAGGCTGGATTGGAGTATTCCAGTTGCGACTCCGAGGCGTTCCTTCTGCAGGCGCTCGAACGCCAACAACCACAACTCATCCTCGCCAACCACCTCCTGGCCGAACAGTGGGGCATGACCGCTGACAGCAAGGTAACCGCGTCCCGACCGCAAGCCACTATCGTTACCTACTCAAGTTACGCTGATAGCGATCATTTGTTTCTGGCCACGCCCGGTGGTGCGGGCGTCTATCTGTTGAATCGCGTCGAGCCGGCCAGCCTGCTCGCCCCGATTCTCGGCGGGCTTGGCCACCCCGATCCGTCCGCGGAGGACCTCCCCCGGCAGGTGCAGAGTTATTTCAAAGGCCTGCTGCAACCGCCCGCCACGCGCGGCACGGGCGGCCTGGCCCAACTCACCCGACGCGAGCGGGACGTGCTCGCGCTACTCAGCAAGGGTTACATTGACAAGGAAATCGCCCCGGCGCTGGGCATCAGCACCTGGACGGTGCGCGGGCACATCAAGAAAATCTTCGAGCGTCTCAACGTCCACACGCGCACCGAAGCAGTCGTGCAGTACCTGGAGAAGTGATTCCGCAGCCGAGGCGGATCAACTTCAATTTCCCACCACGCGAAAGAACCGGACACCGGCTGACACCGGCTCGCTGAACATTCGCTCGTAGGATGGCGAGCTTGCGTCGTCCCACCCGGAGGGAAGGAGCGAGGCCGTTCGTTGAACCTGAAACGGTCCTTTGCCGCCATCCCAGCTCAACAGCAATTCGTCCCCGTCACGCGCTACGGATGCCTTCAACGCAGGTCCCGAAAAAATACCACCCGCTTTGGCCGCACCCAGCGCAGAAACCTCAGCCGCCGTCAGGGTGCGATCCACAAACGCCCACGCGGCGAGATACAATTGATGCGTGTAATTCCCGGAGCCGTCGCCCTCATTGAAGAGCAACAAATCCGCCCCCGGATCCAGATTGGAGTAAAGCGCGAAACGCCCGTCCAGCAGCGATCCTCCGGTCCGGGTATGCACCGGCGTTCCGTTCACGTAATAGGCCACCGTGCCCGCGCCCAAATCCGCTGTCACCGCAATCCGATACCAGGTATTGGCTGCGATGATCCCAGCGCTCGAGTAGCCCAACGCCGCGATTCCCACCGAACCGTCGCCGCCAATATAGAAGTCCGCGTCGTTGGCATTGCCGGGATTGGTGTTGAACATCGCCGCCCAGCCTAATGGTGACGGGACAAGCAGGTCCTGAATGATGGTGTATTGATTGAGGTAAACCCCGCCGCCGTTCGGATCGCTTTCGGTGAACGTGACCAGATAACCGTTTTGCGGGGAAGGCATCTGCGGCACCCGCATGAACTTCGCTGGCTGTCCCCCGATGTGCGGCACCGTCGCGCCGTCTGTGGCGCCAAACACCGTCAGATTCGAGGTCGCTGCATCGGCAAACGCCAGCACGCCTTTGCCCAACGCGGCAGTGAGATTGCTCAACGCGAACGTCCACTCATAAGTTTGCGGAACCACTGCTGCCGTAGTGAATGACCAGACCGATCCGGTGACCACCCCGCCGGTAGTGGTGGTATCCACTCGCCAAAAATAGGTCGTGCCCGGTAAGAGCGAACCCGGCGAGAAATAACTGTGGGTCGTGTTCACGCGAAGCTCGCCGGGGCTGTTCGTGCCGAAATAAACCGCCTGCGAAACCATGTTCGAGGCGGGCAGCCAGGTCAGCAGAACGTTGCCGCGAACGCTGGTAGCGTTGTCGGCGGGAAACGGCGCGCCCACCGTGCCGCCCAAAGTCGGCGGCGTCAATGTGAACGTCGTCAAAACCGCGCGATGATCCGAGGGCCAGGGATTCGCGCTGTTGCGCGCGTCAAGTTCGATGGAATGTGTCGGCGTCGCGCCGTCGCCGAGTGAATAATACACGAAGTCAATCCGGTCAAAGACGCCCTCCGGCTCCTGATCGGTTCGCGGCGTCCAGGTGATGCCCGGCTCGTCGTAGGCGAACTGACCGGGGAACTTGCGATTGCCCGGATGCATCTCACGATATGAATCCCCCAGCCCGGCTTCCACCGTCACCACGGAGGTTGGCCACGGAAAGTCTGCATAATCCAGATGCGACGGCGCGTTGAAGTCACCGGTCAGAAAGCACGCATCCGAACCGGCGAGCCAAGGTTGCATGGCGTTGAGCAACAGGTTCAGTGGCGACATTCGCGTTTGGTTTTCCTGGTTGATCACGAACGCCTGCGATTGGCCGTTCTTCAAGTCATACGGGCCGTAGGGATATGCCGGCAAATGACAATTGAACAAATGCAGCCGCTGACCGGGGTGCGGTTCGATGGTCACGCGCGTGGAACTGCCAATGGTCTGGGAGTCCACAATCGGAAATCGGCTGACGATGGAACAACCCGAAGCGGGCAAAACATAAAAGCCGAGACCCGTCGCGATGGTCTGCGCCGTGGTGGCATTGCACTCCTGCAAGCCGACCAAATCCGCGCCACTCGTGCGAATGGCCTCCACCACATTGCTCAAGCCGTGAGCGCCCTGCACCCAGATGTTGAAACTCATCACCTTCACCTGCGTCAACGGCTCGGCCCGGGCGGTTGGGAGGAGCGTTAGGAGCAGGGCAGCAACGACCCATGTGCGCGTGAACGGAGATTTGAGCTTGGTTGATTGCTTCATTCCATTACTTGGTTCATTCATTAAGAGGCGGAAGTTAATCCGCGAGGAAGCATTGCGCCATGCCCTCATTTGGGGGGTGGTGAGTCCGGCCCGCGGAGCAAACGACGCTATGGCATCAGGAATCCGCCTTGCCCGCACTCACCATCAGCCACAGCCAGCCCACCAGAAAACTGACGCCGCCAATCGGCGTGATCGCGCCCAGCCATGTCACGTTGCTGAGGGAGAGAAGGTAGAGCGAACCGGAAAAAATCAAGATCCCCGCAAATAAACTCCACCACGGACCGGTCATTAGCGGTTTACGCAGCGCCAGGACCAGCAGCACCACCGTGTGAATGGCGTGGTAGAAGACCGCCGTCTCCCAAGTTGCCACCCGATTGTGTCGCGTCAGGATTCCTTCCAGTCCGTGCGCGCCGAACGCGCCCAACGCTACCGCCAGGAATCCCAGCAACGCGGCGATGCGAATGGCCATTCCATTTTTCATAAGCCTGGAATCTTCAAGGAGTGGTCGGGTTAGTCCTTATTGCAACCACAGCAAAGTAACAACGAAGTCTCGTCCTAATCGCCAGTGAGTGATGTCACTTCGGTTCATCACTCTTCGCAGCGCTGGCGGCATTGCGCTCGGTCAACTGCCGAATGAGAAACCGGTCTTCGGTTGCCTGCTGCCACGCGGAAAACCACAGGTCACCAAGCATCTGACCGCCTTTCACAAGTTGCGCCTCCAGAAAAGCACGCCCTTCCCGCACCGACTCCCCTTCCCCGGACAGCTTGCCCGCCTGATTCAGTTGATACAGCGGCTCCACCTGCTTGTGAGTCGCCAACAGATACGCCATCACCTGCCGAAACAAATCCTCCGGCTGGGTCGGATCCCCGACAATCTTCGCGGGCCGGACTTTGCCCGCGAGCGTCGCCGCTTGGAACCCACCGGTCTTGCGAAAGAACCCACCGTCAATCCATGAGTGGATGCTGCTGTTGGTGGCGTAGCCGCGCGGATTGTCGCCCACCCAACCGTGATGATGCTTCGTCACGTGCAACGGCTGCGCGCAATCCCCAACGAAATGCCCCATCACGCCCATGATGTAGATGATGTTCTGTTGTGCATTGGCGATTTCCTCCGGCGTGCCGCCGTAGTCCTGATACGCCTTAAGGTAGGAGAAACCTGATTTCAACTTGCCGCAATACTCGACAATGGCCCACGGCGCGAAGCCCGCCAGTTCGCGCGTGCGGTCCCGGTTCCTGGCCGGATCAATGGGCGCAAACTTTTCGGGCCGGGCCGCGCGCGCAAGCGCCAGTTGCGCCGTGAATTCGTAACGGAAAATCGGCAGCAGGTCCGGCGTCAGGCCGTGATCCTCAAGGTCTTCCAGATCGAAGTAATGATCCGGACCGTTGAAGTGCATCAGCGGCAGTTCGTTGTTCATGTTGCGCCAGCGATCCGGTTCGCCGCCCAGAAACGCGATGCGTTCCCGCGCGGCTGGTGTTTGCACGAACGCGGGAAAATCCGCCGGCAGTGCAGCCAGCGCGAGTTGATTGACCACCCGGTGGCCTTCGTAATCCCAGGCGCCGGCGCCGGAGACGAAGAGTCCACCAAGCAGAACCCCGCCGGTGACCGAATGAAACCACCTCTGCATCGAAATGAGTCTTTTCACGTTGCCGGGACTCTAATGTCCAAACACAAAATTGCCAAAAGCAAATTCCATGAACCGGAGCGCCGATCTCCGATCCGGCGCGCCTCGACGAACGCCAGCCAATGTGTCGGGTCGGCGACCGGCGCTCCGTCGCTGGCTCATGGTCCCAATGCATGCTTCAACAAAAGAAAGGAGTCTCCCCCCGAACCCCTCGCTCGTAGCCGCCGACGTGAGGAGTCGGAAAACGTTACAGCTCAGAGGAATCCGCCTTCTCACGTCGGCGGCTACGGTTCGGGGGTTCAAAGCGCGAATTTGGATTCGGCGAAATCTCTCCCTGATGCAAAGGCTTGCCAAGTTGAGGCCCGTCGTGCAGATGTTCTGTCAACGCTATTCAAACTCAGATGAAAACAACCATCGCGGTGACTCTGGTCATCATGGGCGGGCTGCTGGTGGCCGCTCCCATCGTCTCGGATTATCTCCAGCGCCAGCAAGTCGTGGCGGCCATGAACAAGCCCGGGGTGACCTCTGTCTCGCTGCGGCCCGAGTTGTCGGAATTGTATCGCTTCGGTTGCTGGTTTACGGGTTCGGCGATGATCGCCGCGGCGATTTTTTTACTCGCGGCGTTCTTCGGGCACTCCGGGGCAAACGTGAGGCGGTGAGGGAATCGGATTGATTTACCGGTGAAACTGAGGCCAACAACACAGGGATTTCCCTCCGGCCTCCAGACTGGACGCTTCTCAGCGGGAAGGCTTAACCTCCACCCGTCGCTGCAAACCTATTGCAAAGATCTATGCCAGACCAGCCGCCCATCGAGTTTACGGACCGGGAGAAGTTCATCGTGAGTTACTATCGTTCGGCGGAGCTTTCCCGATCGCGCCGATTTGCCCTTTATGATATCGCCACCGGTGTGGCGTCGCTTGCCTGCATCGTGCTGTTCCTTGTGAACGGCGAAGCGGCTTACGGATTCGTAGGTTACGCGCTTATTGCCGGCCGGCTTTTCTATCTGGTCGTCGAGGGTGGCCGGTGGAACGCGGATTTTCACAGCATCTTCACGAAGTACGACGCCAGAATCAAAGAACTTAGTGCTGCCCGCAAGCGAGAGGATGCCGACCGGTGACACGGAAGTTGTCAACGACTGTTGCGCTCCACCTGCTCGCAGAATCATTCCCAATCAACAGGCTGCCAGTGCAAAATATCTGCTGTGTTTCCGGTTCACGTTTGGTTAACTGACGAGCATCCGATGCGATGAAAATCATCACCGACGAGAATTGCACCGCTTACGCCAGCCCCGGCCATCCCGAACGGCCCGCGCGGATTTCTTTGACGCTGGAAAAGCTGCGCCAGCAACAGGAACTCAACCTCACTTGGGTGAAGCCCGAACTCGCCGAGGATGCGCCGATTCTGCGCGCTCACGAACCGGAACACCTGGCGCGTTTGAAGATTCCCCGCGATTTCGACGTGGACACGGCGTATCACCCAAACATAGAGACGCACGCGCGCCGTGCCGTGGGCGCGGCACTGGCGGCGCTCAAGTCCGCCCGGGCCGGCGAAAGCGTGTTCAGCCTGATGCGTCCGCCAGGCCACCACGCCACCCGCTCGGAAGCCATGGGCTTCTGCTATCTCAACTCCATCGCGATTGCCGTGTTGGAGGCCATAGCCACCGGGGTCAAACGCGTGGCGGTATTTGATTTTGACGTGCATCATGGCAATGGCACGGAAGCCATCCTGTTGAATCAACCCGGCACGGCGTTATTCTCGATTCATCAGCATCCGTGTTATCCCGGCACCGGTACGGCGAATGTCGGCCAGAATTGTTTCAATTATCCCATCCCCCCACTGACGCCGCGGGAGGAGCATCGCCGAGTGTTCACCCGCGCCTTGGCGGAGTTGAAGGAATTCAAGCCGGACCTCGTGGCGGTTTCCGCCGGCTTCGATGCTTACGCGCACGATCCCATCGCCCACGAATTGCTGGAGGTTGAGGATTTCCACTGGTTGGGCAAGGAACTGCGGGCGCTCGGCCTCCCGCTGTTCAGCGTGCTTGAAGGCGGCTACAGCAACGATCTGCCGGAATTGATTCTCGCCTATTTGAAAGGTATCAGCGGGAAATGAACTGCCGTCCGCTGGCCTGCGTCAGTCCGCGAATTCGGCGCGCCATGAATGTCCAGCGAACCGGCATCCGGCTGAAGCTGCTGTTCACATCAATGTCAGTGGCCCTGCTTGCCGGCTGCGGAACTTCGCCCGTTGGACCGTCTTTGTCCCACTCCCCCGCCGATATTGTCATGATGAATGTGCCCTTCAAGATTGGTAACGCCGTGGTGCAAGCAGAAGTGTTCCAGCGCGGTCGTCCCGTGCCGACGATGATCAACGTGCATGACGACGAGAACACTTCCGTGGCCGCGGGCAAAATCGTCATCGAACAAACCGGCGGGCGACTCATAGAACTGGCGCATGGCGGAGAGCGGCTGGTTACCTTCCAACTCAACGGCACGCGCCACGCGTTCGACCCCAACCGCATTTTCTCGGATGCCGGCATCCGCGACACCTTGGGCAGGAGCGATACATATTCCGAAGCAGCGCACCGGGCCGTCAAACGCTTTGCCGCGCAGTATCTCGAGTCTTTCGGTTTGGACCGCGAGCCGGTGATTGTGGCGCTGCACAACACGGTGGACGGAACGTACTCGGTGGAGAGCTATCGTCCCGGCGCGCAACACGCCACGGCTGCAGCCGCGCTGCACGTCAGCCCGAACCGCAGCCGCTTTGACTTCTTTTACGTCACCGACCGGCGCTTCTTCGATTACCTTCGTCAACGCGACTTCAACGTCGTGTTGCAGGACAACGCCGCGGTGCCGGATGACGGTTCGCTGTCCGTTTATTTCGCGCGCCAGTACATTCCCTACGTCAACATCGAGGCGGAACTGAACCATCTAAATGCGCAGATCGAGATGGTGCGTATTGTGCGGGAGATGCTCGACTTCACCGGACTGTTGGACAACGGCGCAAAACGAGGCGCGATCAGTGCGGAGTGAGCCGCGGGACGGGTAACCGGCACCTGCCTCAGACGTTGTCTTCACCAGGCAGGCTGACCTCGGGCCAGTTGGTTTTGCGGCCTTGCCAAGCCTTCGGCGTTTCCGCATTTTCGCTGCATGCAATCGCACGAACTCCTGCGCGAGGTCCTTCAGAAAACCAGCGCCAAACAGGTGGCCGCCGATCTGAACCTCTCCCTCTCGATGATCTACAAATGGGCCGAACCGGGGGAGGGCGATGGCAGTGGCGCGGTCAATCCGCTGGACCGCATCGAAGGCCTGTTGCGCAGCACCAATGACACCCGGCTCGTGCAGTGGATCTGCCAGCGCGCGGGCGGTTTCTTCATTCAGAATCCCAACACCACCAAACCGCATCCCGATTACCTCATCCCGGCCACCAATGAGATTGTGCAGGAATTTGCCGATCTGCTCTCGGTGATCGCGGTGGCCGCCTCGGATAATCAAGTCACGCCCCCGGAGGCCAGGAAGATTCGCGCCCGTTGGGAGGAACTGAAGACGGTTACGGAAGGTTTTGTGGCCTGCTGTGAGGAAGGCAACTTCTCCGAGTTGCGCCGCCACCCATCGCCAACAGCGTGACGGCTTGCCCGTCGCGTGAATGCTCTGCTTCTGAACCCAATCGCCTAGGGCTGCGACAAAGAAGCTGCGATACATACCGCGGGGCGCGGGTAGGGCGCGTCACTCCGTGCGCGCCGCAACTGACACCTCGTTTCCCAACGGCGCGCACGGAGTGACGCGCCCTGCCTTGCCCGCAAGATTGGCCCACCGGCTGCAACGTCGGTCTGTGACCGGTTCGCGCCAAGCGGGAAACGGGCGCTGACGCCGCCGATTCCGCCGCTCCGCCACCAGCAGCCGGGTAGAAAATAATTTATACAAATCCGGCGGGGACGGTGTCTATGCTGTAGAACTGTGAACTTGGGCTACCCACCAGTCTGGTGCGAACGGTTATACCGGGCGAAAGCGTCCGGTCTGCTGCTGTATGGCCGCGCGCTGGGGCTTGGCCATGGCGAGGCGGAGGATGTGTTGCAGGAGACATTCCTGGCGCTGCTGCAGATGCCGCAGCCGCCCGCGAACCCGGAGCATTACTGCCTTCGCAGCTTCCGCAACCGCGCCCTCAATCACCGGCGCTCGCTCTGGCGGCGGATCACTCGCGAACTGGAATCGCGGCGCTGGTTTGAGCGCGGCCCGGGGGAAACGGCCACCGAGCGGGCGGCGATGCGTTGTCTGGCCGAGTTGCCGCTGCCCCAGCGCGAGGTGATCGTTTTGAAACTTTGGCATCAGCACACCTTCGAGGAGATTGGCGAGTTGCTGGGCATCCCGCCCAATACGGCGGCGGGGCGTTATCGCTACGGCCTGGAAAAGCTCCGGGCCTGTTTGAAAGGTGAGAGTTATGAAGCACACGAATCCGTTGGAGACACAATTGCGTTCCTGGACGCCGCGCCGCCCCTCGGCAGCGCTTGAGCGCCGGCTCTTTGGTCGCGCCCGGCACCATGGCGGTCCACGCGCGGTGTTGGGCTGGTTGGTGCCGGCCACGGCTTGTCTGCTGGTGGCTTGCATGAGTCTCAATCAGCAAAGCCGCCTGAGTGTCGCGGAACTGTCGGCGGGCAGCAACCTTGTGGCAGTGATCATGAGCAATCAAAGCTACGCCGCTTATCTGCCCGGCAGCTTCCAGCCCCAAGCCAACCGAGTGGACACTTTTGAATGGACAAACGGCAGTTATTCCACTTCTTCTATGCACTCTCTTTCGCCCGGAAGGACGAATGATTGACCATGAGTAACGAGAAACCCAAGACGCCGACCGCCAAGGGCCAGGGGGCAGCCAATCCGGCGCCCAAGGCCAATCCGCCCGCTGCCATTCCCGTTCATCCACCACCGCTATTCCGCAAGATTGACTGGTTGACGTTTGGCGTCACCACGCTGCTGGTAATGGCGGGATACTGGTGGACGCTCGCACCCAACCTGACCTTGGAGGATTCCGGCGAACTGGCCGTGGCTTCGATGTATGCCGGCATTCCTCATCCGCCAGGTTACCCCGTGTGGACGCTCTACACTTGGTTTTGGACGGTGATTCTGCCGGTGGGGAACATTGCCTGGCGCGTGGCTTTCGGGGGGGCGGTGGCCTCCGCGATTGGCTGCGGACTGCTCGGGTTGCTGGTATCACGCGGCAGCAGCATGATGATGGAAGGCATCGCCGATTTGAAGAGCATTGACCGGCGATGGGAAAGCGCCATTTGCGTGGTTTCGGGATTTGTTGCCGGCATGTTGCTGGGTTTCAACGGCTACATGTGGAGCCAGTCGGTCATCGTGGAAGTTTATGGCTTCAGTGTGATGTCGTTTATTGCCGTGCTGTTGTGCTTGTTACGCTGGATTTACGCACCGCACCAGCGCCGTTATTTGTATTGGGGTTTCTTCTTGTTTGGCATCTGCTTCACGAACCATCAGACGCTCATCGTGGCGTTCATGGGCATTGAGATCGCCATTGCCGCCGCGGATTACCGGATGGGCCGCAATTTCTTCCTCTGGAACAGCATTGGCTTTCTGGCGGGACTCATTCTCAAAGGGCAAGGGGTGATCTTCCAGAACACCAATCCCATGATCTTTGTGATCTTCAACGTCGTGGGAGTGTGCTCGATTGCGGCGTACGTCTGGTTCGTCCTGCTCACGCAGGAGAGCGGAGACGAGTTGATGCGGGATGGGTTGCTGGCGGTGGGCGTGCTGCTGTTTGCCGGTGGCTTGTTCGGGTTGGGTAAATTTGTGGCCGTCCTAGGCTTGGCCGCGCTGGGCACGTTTGGCTGGCTGGCGTGGCAGAATCGCAAGGCCGGTTCGGAATGGCTGGTCGCCGTGATCTGCGGTTTGCTATGGGTGGGGGGCGCCGCGTTCTATCTCTACATGGCGCTGGCGGGCATGACCAATCCGCCCATGCAATGGGGCTATCCGCGCACAGTGGAAGGTTTCATTCACGCCTTCACCCGTGGTCAGTACGAGAAAGCCAATCCCACGGATTTCTTCGGTGACCCGCTGCGCTTTGTCGGGCAATTGGGGATGCTCTTTGAAGGCGTGGTGGAGGAATTCAACTGGGTTTATACCTTGATCGCCTTGGTGACGTTCCTGTTCTTCCTGCGAATGAAAAAGCGTGAGCGCGCGTGGATCATCGGCATCACGGCCATTTACCTCTGTCTGGGAGTGCTGCTGCTGATCCTGATCAATCCGCCGCCCGACCGGCAGGCGCGTGAACTCATCCGGGTGTTCTTCACCGCCTCACACGTCATGATCGCCATCAGCGTGGGCTACGGATTGACGCTGATCGCGGCCACCATGGCGGTGCATTATGAGCGGTTCCGGACCTGGTTCTGGGTGGCGGGCACCGCAGCCGCCGGCCTGGCGCTGTATTCCCTGGCCGACGTCACGCAAACGATGTTTGGAGAACATTCCGATCTGAACAGTCTGCAAGTTTTCTTCCACGCTCTGGGGAAATCGTTTGAACCGGATCAATATGCAATGCCTGTCTTCGCGGGCATCATTTTGCTCGGTATGTGCGTGGTTTACATCGCCAGCATCCTGTTGCGGCGTGAGCGCGCGCCGATGGCTCTGACGCTGGGCATCTTCGCCCTGTTTCCGCTCCATTCCATCATGTCGCACTGGGCCGACAACGAACAACGCGGCCATCTCTTTGGCTACTGGTTTGGGCACGACATGTTCACGCCGCCGTTCACCGGACCGGACGGCAAACTGAGTTACGACGCCAAGTTGCGCGAAGAAATGAGGCAGGACCCGGAGAAGGCGAAGTTCATTTATCCCGAGATGGCGCGCGATGCCATTCTGTACGGCGGCACGGACCCGGGCCGCTTTTGCCCCACCTACATGATCTTCTGCGAAAGCTTCATCCCGCCGCGCTGCAAGAAGGACACGGACCCGCATTTTGACCGGCGCGACGTTTACATCATTACGCAAAACGCGCTGGCCGACGGCACCTACCTCAATTACATCCGCGCCCACTACAATCGCAGCATGCAGATTGACCCGCCGTTCTTTCAGGAGTTGTTGCGATCCTCCAAAGAGCGCGAACTGAACTACACGACCAACTTCCTCGCCCGGACCGCCAGCACGCTGTTGGACAAACCGTTGACCCGCCTCGGCGCGCGGATTGAAGCCCGCCGGCGCGCGGAAGGAGTCTATCCGCCCAAGGAGATTTACATCGCCACGCCCGACGATTCGCAGCGTTGTTTCCATCAGTACCTCCAGGACGCCCAACGGCGGCTCCAACAGAACCAACTCCGGCCAGGCGAGGACGTGCGCGTCGTGCGTGATGCCAATGGCGTGGAACGCGTGCAGGTATCGGGTCAGGTCGCTGTCATGTCCATCAACGGGCTGTTGACCAAGGTGATGTTCGACAAGAACCCGACCAATGAGTTTTACGTGGAGGAGAGTTTTCCATTGGACTGGATGTATCCGCATCTAACGCCTTCGGGCGTCATCATGAAGATCAACCGCGAGACACTGCCCACGCTGCCGGAGGAGGTCCTCGAACGCGATCACGCGTTCTGGCGGAAGTATTCCGAAAGGTTGATCGGGGATTGGATCACCTACGACACCAGCGTAAAGGAGATCGTGGAATTCGTGGAGAAGGTCTATTTGCGGCGCGATTTCAGCGGCTTCACCGGCGACCGCAAATTCGTCCGGGATGACCAAGCGCAGAAGGCGTTCTCGAAACTGCGCAGTTCCATCGGCGGTGTCTATGCATGGCGCATTGGCCCGCAATGTCCGCCGGAATTCCGGCCCAAGACGCCCGCCGAGTTTGAACGCATTCGTAAAGAGGCGGATTTCGTCTTCCGCCAGGCCTTCGCGTATTGCCCGTACAGCCCGGAAGCGGTGTTCCGTTACGTGCAGTTGCTCACCCAGTTCAACCGCGTGGCCGACGCATTACTCGTGGCCGAGACTTGCCTGAAGTTGGATCCCTACAATGGCCAGGTGATTGACCTGGTGCGTCGGTTGCGCGACGCAGTGAAGAACTCCGCGGAGTTTGAGAAAATGCAGCAGAACCTGGGACAGATGGAAGCCGAGGTGCGGGACAATCCCACCAATTTCCAAGCGGCATTCAATCTGGCATCGTTCTATCTTCAGGCGCAGCAACCCGGCAATGCCATGGTCGTACTGGATGGCGTTGTGAGCAACCCACAAGTAAACGCGGAGGCGCTCCTGGGCGTGGCCAATATCTACATTCAGATGCAGTCCTGGGCCAAGGTGGAGGCCGCACTGGAACGGCTGGTGCAGGTGGCGCCGGAAGCGCCGGAAGCCTGGTACGACCTCGCCAATCTCCGGGTCAGTCTGGGCAAACATCCCGAGAGTATTCAGGCGTTGACCCAGGCGCTGTCCTTGAGCGCCAAACGATTGCAAACCAATCCGAACACGCGGAATTTGCTCCTCGACGCGCGCACCAACGTGTTCCTGAATCCGTTGCGCTCCCTCCCCGAGTTTCAGAGCCTCGTGTCGCCTCGGTGATGCTGGACAACCGCCCGCCTGCGACCACAGCGGATCTGACAGTCTGGGTCACGGGTGTCCGGTTAAGGGTTTAATCATAGTTTGCTAGCGATTGTTTTTGAGCAAGTTGGGCCTAAAACAGGATGCCACGCATTTGAAATGTGAGGCGGTTCTGCGCACGCTTTCGGCCCATGAATTCTGGCCGCTATGTTCTTTCTCAAGTTTTGGATCTGGTCGAGCGCAAGCTGCTTTCGCGTTTGGTGGAACGCTACAATGCCGAGTCGCGGGTTCGGCATTTCGGCACGCGCCAACAATTCATCTGCATGGCTTTTGCGCAGTTGACCTGGCGCGAGGGACTGCGCGACATCGCCACTTGTTTGAATGCCAAACCGGCGGCGCTTTACCATTTGGGGTTTCGCGAACCGGTCGCCAAATCGACTTTGGCCGAGGCCAACGCGCAACGGGACTGGCGGCTGTGGGAAGACTTGGCGAAAAACCTCATGCGCAGAGCCCGGGCTCTCTACGCTGGCGAAGACCTCGGGCTGGAGTTGGAGAACACTGTCTATGCCTTGGACTCCACCACCATTGATCTTTCGCTCACGCTCTTTCCGTGGGCCGACTTCCGCCGCACCAAGGCGGGGATCAAAATGCACACCCAGGTCGACTTGCGCGGCCCGATTCCCACCTGCATTCACATCACCGCCGCCCGCCAGCACGACGTGCGCTGGCTGGACAAACTCATCTTCGAGTCCGGCGCGGTCTATGTGATTGATCGTGGTTACATGGATTTCCAGCGGCTGAATCGGATCGCCCGGGCCGGGGCGTTCTTCGTCACGCGGGCCAAGGACAACTTGCGCTTCTCCCGGCAACGTTCTTTGCCAGTCGTTGCGGGGACGGGCGTGTGCAGCGACCAGATCGGCAAACCCACTTTGGCCAAAGCGCGGACCGCCTTCCCCGCGTTGTTGCGCAAGGTGCGCTACTTCGATCCGGAGACGCAGCGGCACTTGGTCTTTCTCACCAACCATCTTGGAATCCCGGCAGCGACCGTGGCCTTGATTTATCGCCTGCGGTGGCGCATTGAGTTGTTCTTCCGCTGGATCAAAGGCCACCTCCGAATCAAGCATTACTACGGCACCAATCCCAACGCGGTGAAGACGCAAATCTGGATTGCCATCACCGTCTATCTGATGGTCGCCATCCTGCACAAGCAGTTGTCGCTGCCCGGAAGCTTGCACAGAACTTTGCAGCTTTTGAGCGTTCACCCGTTTGAGAAAGTGACTTTGCATGAGCTACTTACAGAAACCGGCTTCAAACCCGCAGATGTGTCAGACTGCAACCAATTGCTATTGTTAAACTTATGACCGGACGCGCGTGAGTCTGGGTATTGGTAGATTTTGCCAGCGAGACCTGCGGATTCGCATCCAAACCGCCGCACTGAGACTGGTGGCGGATGCCGAACCGCCGCCAAGCGCCCGTTCTTGCGCCCCGTTCTTTGCTTGACCACTGGAGGTAAAGGTTTTATAAAGTCGTACCAAGACCGACAATAACCCAAACACCACCCAACCTTATGACACTGACAAAGCGAGATTTGGTCATTCGCATCAGCAACGAAACGGGTCTGGTTCAGCAACAAGTTCTGGAGGTGATCCAGAAGACGCTAGATTACATCGCGGAGGCGCTCGCCAAAGGCGACAAGGTGGAGTTGCGCAACTTCGGTGTGTTTGAAGTCAAAGTCCGGAAGGCCCGCGTGGGGCGCAATCCCAATGCGCCGGAAACCGACGTCCCCATTCCGGAACGCTCGGTGGTGAAGTTCAAACCGGGCAAGGAAATGCGGGCGGAAGTGCTGCGCCTGCCTCCTCAACCGCCCGGACCATCGGCCCCGGCAGTGTGAGCTTGTTCACCAACGAGAGGCGCGGGCGGAACTCTGTCGGCGCCTTTTTCATTTCGCTCCCCGATCCCCCGGCTTAAGCTTTGCGGCAATCTATGGAACGATTGCCCGGCTTTCGCGACTTCTATCCCGAACCGCTGCCCCACCAGGACGTGTGGAGTGCGGACGCACGCCAATACATCTTCGCCAAATGGCGCACGGCCGCCCGCTGCTATGGCTTCCGCGAGTACGACGGTCCGCCGCTCGAACCGCTGGAGCTTTTCACCACCAAAAGCGGCGATGAAATCGTCGGCCAACTATACAATTTCAAGGACAAGGGCGACCGCGAGATTGCGCTTCGGCCGGAAATGACCCCCTCGCTGGCGCGCATGGTCGCTGCCCACGCGCGCAACTACCGAAAGCCCATCAAGTGGTTTGCCATCCCGCAACTCTTCCGGTACGAGCGGCAGCAGAAAGGCCGGCTCCGGGAACACTTTCAATTCAATGCCGATATCATTGGCGAAACCGATCCGGCGGCCGACGCGGAACTCATCGCGCTGCTGATTGATACTTTGCGGATGTTTGGATTGACCGCCGCGGATTTTGTCATCCACCTCAGCAGCCGCAACGCCTGGCAGGACTATTTCTCCGCCCGCTGCCACGATCACACCAAGTCCTACGAATTCTTTCAGATTGTGGACAAGCTGGAGCGCGAAGACCTGGCCCAGAGCGACGAGAAGCTCAAGGCTCTCGGTTTTTCGTTGGCGGACGTGAACCGGTTCATCGAAGCCGGCGAACCGACGCTGGAATTGCGAGCCATCCTGGAGAACCTGGCCGCCCGCGGCCTGGCCGATTTCGTGAAGGTGGATTATCACGTCATCCGTGGACTTGCTTATTACACCGGGCCGGTGTTTGAGGCGTTTGATCGCAAGGGAGAATTTCGTGCCATCGCTGGCGGCGGACGGTATGACAACCTCGTGAAACTCATCAGCGGCGGCAAAGTGGATTTGCCCGCGCTGGGCTTCGGCTTCGGCGACGTCGTTCTGTTGGAATTGCTTAAAGCCCGCGGGCTGCTGCCCAATTTTGATTCCCCAGTAGAGGTATTCGTGCTCATCGAAGATGAAGCCTTGCGGGCCGATTCACTCAAGCTGGTGCAAGCATTGCGCGCTGCCGGCCTCGCCGTGGAATACCCGCTCACCCGCACCAAACCCGACAAGCAATTCAAGCGGGCGCAGGAATTAAAGGCCAGGCACGCCGTGAAAGTGGAAGCCGACTCACAATTACGAATTCGGAGTCTGGAGACGCGCCAGGAAACCGTCGCGCTCCTCGCGGAAGCAGCCATCCATCTCAAGGGATGACCTGCCGGATAACTTTGGCTGCGTCGGGAGCGGCTGGCGCTTCAGACGCGACGAGGAAACAAGTCGCCCCTTCCAGGCGCAAGACCTGACGTTCACCAGGCAGAAATCCGGATTACTCCGGTTTTTCTGCCGCAGAGGTGGTGGCCGCCTTGTTCTTGGTTTGCTTCTCCTTCACCAGCGTGGCGCCCTTGCCAATCCGCTTGCGAAGATAAGTCAGTTTGGCCCGGCGCACCGAACCGCGGCGTTCGACCTCGATCTTGTCCACGCGCGGTGAGTGCAGGGGAAACACCCGCTCGACGCCTTCGCCGTAGCTGATGCGGCGGACGGTAAAAGTCTCGTTAAGACCGCGACCACGTTTGCCGATCACCACCCCGGCGAACACCTGGATGCGCTCTTTATCGCCTTCAACGACTTTGGTATGCACGCGGACGCTGTCGCCCACGCCAAAGTTCGCGTCGTCCTTGCGAAACTGTTCCGATTCAATTCTGTCCAACAATGCCTGGTTCATAAAATTAGTCTTTTCACGGCTGTCAGTTGGCCTGGCCAGAGCATCTGGTCATTGGTCATCCGCCACTTTTCAGCCCAGTAAATCTGGTCTTCGTTGCTTCGTGCGCAGTCGTGCTTCGTGCGCCCGCCATTTGGCGATCTCGGCGTGGTTGCCGGAGAGCAACACTTCCGGCACCTTCATCCCGCGAAACTCTGCGGGCCGCGTATATTGCGGATACTCCAACAACCCCCGGCTGAATGATTCGTCCAAGGCGCTCGCTTCATCGCCCAACACACCCGGTATTAAGCGCGCCAAGGCATCAATCACCACCATCGCCGGCAACGCCCCGTTGGTGAGCACATAATCCCCGATGGACAGTTCATCATCCGCCAGATGCGCCCGGATCCGCTCGTCGAACCCTTCATAATGTCCGGTTACCAGGATCAAATGCTCAACGTGCGCCAGCTCCGAGGCAATCGCCTGGTTGAATTGACGTCCGGTTGGTGACAACAACACCACACGGGCGCCTTGCCCGGCCAAATGTTCCACCGCTTCAAAGATCGGCTCCGGCTTGAGCAACATACCCGGCCCCCCGCCAAACGGGCGGTCGTCCACGCTCTTGTGTCGGTCGTGCGCATGGTCCCGGAGATTGTGGATTTGCAGTTCCAACAAGCCCGCCTGCCGTGCCCGCCTGATGATGCTCTCATCGAGCGGTCCCGCGAACATCGCGGGGAATAGCGTGAGCACGTCAATTTTCATGCCCGTAAGGCGCCAGGCGGCAGAGCCAACGCGGTGCGTCAACGCCCAAACACCCGATTACCCATTCCGCCGGACCGGCGCGTCCTCGACAATCTCCAGCGAGCACCGCACTCCCTTCTTCGCACTGCCCGCCAGAAGCAGTGAACGAAGGGCGTTGATGGTCATGCCCTGCCGGCCAATGATCTTGCCAACATCGTCCGGATGCAGCCGGAGCTCATACACCGTCGTGCCTTCGCGCTCGACCGGTGTAATGGTTACGGCGTCGGTATGCTGCACCAACCCCTTAACCACGTATTCCAAAAAGGCCTGCATGGCCGCAGCATCAAACGGAGACAGTTGCCGCCGCCGCTTTGCGCGCCCGCTTGATGAAGCTGGCGACCGTCTCACTCGGCTGCGCCCCCTGGTTGAGCCAGTAAGTGGCGCGCTCCAGGTCGAAATTGACCTTGTCACTCTTCTTGCGCGGCCAATAGGTGCCGAGTTCCTCGATGAACTTGCCATCGCGCGGACTGCGGCTGTCGGCTACAACAATGCGAAACACCGGCGCGTTCTTTGCGCCGATGCGTTTCATGCGGATTCGAACTGCCATAAAATGTTCCTGATCCGGGAATGACAAACCATTATGCCACCCACCGGCAAAGCCTTCCCAAAATTGGGAGGCAGAGACTAGTCAGGCGCTTCCGGGTTGGCAAGTATCATTTCGACGCCATTCCGACACCCATTTTGCCTGCAAAGCGACTTGCCCCGCCGCCCCGTCAATGCTCTGCTGACAGGAAAGCTTGTGACCGTACCGACCATCAATCAGTTGACTCCGGCTGGGAATCTGAAAGCCAGCCAGTTGGGGCTTTGGGAGGAGATTGCGCATTCACCACCCCGCCCGCGCAATCTGCTCGGAGAACTGGCTGCATTTCGGGAGTTCGGCCAAGCCACGCGCCAGAGCGTCACTCAATTCCAACAACTCGACGGCTCGCCAGGCGAAACCCCCGCGTTCGTCAATGAGTTTTGGACCGCGCGCCAGCGCCAGGCGAATTCGCTGCATGAAGTCTCCTACCGCGCCTGCTTCAAACCGCAGTTGCCGCGGTTTTTCATTGAACGGCTCACCCAACCGGGCGAGGTGGTTTACGATCCATTCATGGGCCGGGGCACCACGCCGATTGAAGCCGCGCTGCTGGGTCGCGTTCCCTACGGCAACGACATCAATCCGCTGAGTCTCACCTTCACGCGACCGCGCCTGCGTCCGCCACCGCTGGTAGCCGTCACCGCCCGGCTGCGAGAATTGGATCTGGCCGATCATGACGAACTCCCGGAGGAACTGCTCGTGTTCTATCACCCGGAGACGCTCCGCGCAATTTGCGCGCTCAAGAAGTATCTCTTGCAGCGTCGCGCCCACCTCGATGAAGCGGACGACTGGATTCGCATGGTGGCGCTCAATCGGCTGACCGGCCATTCGTCCGGTTTCTTCTCCGTCTATACGTTGCCACCCAACCAAGCCGTGTCGGTTCAATCGCAGCGTAAGATCAACGAGAAACGCGACCAGAC
>JAHCLO010000056.1 GCA_026125285.1 Verrucomicrobiia bacterium
CAGCGGGAGAGGGATCAAGGGTGAGGGAGAACTACAGTCAAGAAGTTCCACGTGCCACCGTCTCAATCACTCCAACAGCTCTCCTCCTCCAATCCCAAACTCAACCCCTTCTCTACCTATGACCAGTCGAGAACGAGTCCTTGCCCATCTCGCCGGACAACCGGTGGACCGCCTCCCGCTCATGCCCATCACCATGATGTTCGCGTGCGACCAGATCGGCGCGAAGTATCGCGACTATTGCACCGACTACCGCGTGCTCGTCGAAGGGCAGATTCGCACAGCGGAAAAGTTCGGCTTCGATTACGTCAATACCATGTCCGACCCTGCGCGCGAAGCGGCGGATTGCGGCGCGAAGGTCGAGTTTTTCGATCAACAACCCGTGGCCATTATTGAAGACGAGGCTTTGCTCGCAGACAAAACCAAGCTCGCCTCACTGAAAATCCCCGACCCACTTGGCGGCGGGCGCATGACCAACGGCATCAAGGCCCTCGATCTCTACAAGGAGAGGGTCGGCAAAGAGAAAATCATAGAAGGCTGGGTGGAAGGCCCGATTGCCGAGGCAGCCGACTTGCGCGGCATCAACACCGTAATGACGGATTTCTTCGACGACCCGGCGTTCGTGCGCGACCTGTTCGAGTTCGTCGTAGAAATGGAATTGCGGTTTGCCCGCGAACAAATCAACGCCGGGGCAGACATCATCGGTGTTGGTGATGCCGCGGCTTCACTGGTGGGCCCGCAGCTTTACGAGGAGTTCGTGCTTCCCTCCGAGAAAAAGCTCGTGGACGGCATCCACGCTGCCGGCGGTAGAGTGCGCCTGCATATATGCGGCAACACGCGACGGATTCTGGCCGGCATGGGTCGGCTCGGCTGCGAAATCGTTGATCTGGATTCACTCGCGCCGCTGAACGAAGCGCGCCAACAGATGGGCGCAGACCAGGTATTGCTGGGCAACATCAATCCCGTGACCGTTTTGCGTAACAGCAATCCGGAAACCGTGACCAACGCCATCGCTGAATGTCATCGTCAGGCCGGCGCGCGTTACATTGTGGGCGCGGGTTGCGAAGTGCCGCGCGACACGCCGCCGGAAAATCTGCGCGCGTTGTGCGAATACGCGCGGACGCAGAAGCCGTAATAACCACGGCTCAACAACTATAATCAACGCTTGCGTGGAAAGCCGGCGCGTGGAGGACGACGCAACATAGAGTGCAAGTGCACCAGTAGTTTCGTCAGCGACCTCGTGCTTTCTGTTCGGCCTCCCATCGAGCCTGTTGCGCCGCTTGACGTGCAGCTTCGGCTTGCTGCATTTGAGCCCACCGTTGCTCACCCAATAACTCTTTGATCCGCGCTTCAATTGCTTTTCGCTGCTTCTCCTCAGGGGATTCCCGCGGGCCACTGGGCGTCCCCATCCCATAACGACTGGCGATGGACTCCGTTCGTGTCATGATCCTTTCTTGGACTCCGGCCTCACGGGCCGCCAGAACCATGGCGCGGAATTCTGCTTCGGTCTGCGCTTCAGGCAACCTGGTCCGAACATAACGGGCTGCCGTGGATTCACGCAGATCCAACTCTTCCAGTTCCTGCGGCGTTAACAGGTATTCAATTTCAGAGCGCTTTCGACGCTGCAAATCCTCCAGAGCGGCACGGTCCTCTTCATCGAGCGGGTCGCCGACCGGAAAGATCGTTTCGGCACTCAATTGGGCATACCGCCCTTCCAACTCGCGCAATGGTTGCCGCTTATCCGCCGGAAGATACTCACGTCCCACCGCGCTGCGACCCGGTTGGCCAAGAACGTCGAAGACTAGACGATTTGCTGGCTTGCCGAAAATCTCTTCGAGCAAGTCATCGCGTTCGCCACGAAGCCTAAACCGGAGTTGCGAAAGTCCCAGTGATTGGCGGGAATAAGGAGTGCCGCGCCACCAAGGTCGCTGTCGTACCTCGTCATCGTACGCAGCCTGCAAGCGACTGTGGAACTCGCGGCTGATCCGCGTAACCACAATGTCGCGGATGGTTTGCTCCGGACATCCGATGGCGCGCAAGCTGGCAATCAACTGCCGGGGATCGCGACTCTCGATTGCTTCCCAGGGCGTGGCTGGGGCTGTCTTGAGCGATGGCCGCCGTTGGAAGAAATTGGAGGCAGGTGTCGCCGGGGCGACTTGCGTCCTTAACGGACGAGCGAACTCGGTAGGGTGTTGGTGCGCTCCACGGCGAACCGCTGCCCCGAGCAAGAGCACGTTCAGAATCAGACTCACGGCCAGCAGCAGTTTCATCGGCTTGTCTCCAAGGTGGGGAATTGAAGCCACACATCGCCCAGTTTGGCCATCCCCAAGCCTTTCGACCCGAGCACATCCACAAGTTTGGCCTCCGTGACCTGATGCAGCGATTCCACCAAGCGACGGCGTTCTTCCGTTGTGAGCGCCGTATCAGCGCGGATTTGTTGCAGAGTGGTAATCGCTTGTGATTTCACTTCCCACGCCCGGCTGGGGGCGTCCTCCGCCAGGCCGTAACACTCGGCTGCCCGGCGGGCCCACAGGTAAAACGGGTCGGCCTTCTGCGCATATTCTTGGGCGCGTGCTTCACCGAAGACCTGTCCGAATGCGGCCGCCTCCTCTGCCATCCGGATGTAGGGATCATGGGACGCGTTGGCAGCACCCCGCATCTCCTGCCGTAGCTTCACCAACGTTCGATACTCTTCGGGGGTGGAATCAAAGTACTGCAATTCGCTGGAGAGCAGACTCCTCTCAGGATGGGTTCTCATCTGGAATTCCTCCAACTCATCGGGCGAGAGAATTCCCGCAAGCACCTCCGCTTGCCGTTGACGGTCGCTCTGGGTGGCCTCACGCAGGGAGATATAGGCGAGATCGGCCTCGCACAGGGTGCGGTACGCCGCTTCGCGTTTATCCTCTGGAAGAAAGGCCAGGCTGGTTCGGGCGGTGTCCGGTTGCATGGAGAGAGTGTTGAACATTTCCTGCCCCTCCAGTCGGACACCGAACAATTGCTTGATCGCCGCTTGTTTCTGATCATGCAAAGCCTTGAGTTGCTCAAGTTGGTTGGCGTCGGCTTTCTCCCGCGCCCTGGGCTTTTGCCAGAACTCGCGAACTGGCGGACTGGGCAGGATTGCCTGCGCTCGCATCCCAAACAATTGGCTCAAGTCGGCCAGGAGGATGTCGCGAATCGTCTGCTCCGGGCAGCCGATCTCACGCAGGTTGGCCATGTATTGGCGATAATCGGCGGACTCGATTCCCCGCCAGTCGAACGGCGGTGCAGAGAAACCCGGATGCTGCGTTGCGGTAGTACGGCTGGTTTGCGGTGAAGCTACAGCCGCCGCTTGGCCCCTCGAAATCGTTGCTGTTTCCTGCCTGAACTCTCGTGACCAGGGCCGCACCCACCACAAGGCCAAGCCAACGTTGAGCAGCACCGACAAGCCCAACAGCCAGCGGAGAAGAATCTCCTGCGGCCCAGCGTTCCTATAACCTGGCACGCTCTTACTCATCATTTCCATTCTATGCTTAGACACAACTACTGGCAACGCCTCACGCAGCAGAATCTCAGAGGTCACGACCGCTTCCAGCCACTGCGCACAACAGCCAAGAACAATGGTTCTGGTCGCTTGCGTTCTTCATTGTGAATCGCTTGAATTGGCACAGCGATGACCAAGCACGCAACTACGTTCACGCACCTCGGTAAAGCTGCTTGCCAAAGCACGGAGCGCGGACCGCTGAGTCCGCGCGTTGCAGTCTCACGCAAGCTCACTGAGCTCATCAGGTGCTGTTCACACTTCCGGACATGGCTGTCCGCGCTCCTGCTGCTCGTTGGCGGTTTTAACGCAGTTGGTCAGGCGGAGGTTGAAACAGCTTCAACCAGAGTGCAAGCGGTGGTCGAGATCGAGGAAGACGTTTACACCTTCAAGCCGGCCAACAATGGCGCGGGGCCGATGTGGTGTCACGGCTCGACGTGTCTCGTGCGTATTGGCGAGGATGTATTCGCGAGCGGCCTCGATACGCTTGCCGATTCCAAGCCGCTGAACAATTGTCGCTGGACGCTGTTCAAGCGTGAGAGCAGCGGATGGAAACGGGTCAAGTCCGATGAAACCGGCCGGACGCGCGAGCCTTCTCCGCTCGCTGCATTTCCCGATGGCCGACTCCTGCTCTCTGCGAACCCGACGCTGGTCACGAATCGTGAAGCCTACAGCGGGCCGGCACGACCGGAGATTCTGCAATTTCACGCGGAAGAGTTGGCGCGCACGCCGGAACTCCTTCTGCCGAAGTGGGACGGCGAGCCGCGCTTCACGGAACATTCCTATCGCAGTTTTGCCGCCGACGGGCCAGGCCGTGAGTTCATTCTGTTTCAGAACATTGATTACACTCACGCGGAGTGGTCTTTCCGTGACCGGACGGGGCAGTGGTTCAACGGCAAGTTGCGCTGGCCGGACGGCAGGGATTATCCCAAGCCGCAGCCCATCCGCGTCTGCTATCCCAACGTGATGCTGAAGAACCGCGCCGTGTACTTCTGTGGCGTGAGCGACATCGTCGAGCCGTACCCGGAATGGCGCGCGTTCAAGAAACAACTGACCGGGCGCGAGTGGGATTACGATTTCCGGCGATTGTTCTTCACGTGGTGTCCGGACATCACGACGGGAAAATTTCAGGAGTGGATCGAAATCGCGAGCCGGGACAAGACCGCCGGCGGAATTTCGCCCGGCGATCTTTGGGTCGGCCCGGACGGTGCGGTGCATATTGTCTGGACCGAGCGGGCGCTGGACGAACGGTTGCGCGAGAAGTTCTTCCCAGACGCGAAGCAAGGCCATTCGGTCAATTATGCCATTGTGCGCGATGGCAAGGTGATGGAGCGGCGGACCTTGCTCGTTGCCGAGGAAGGCAAGTCCAAGGAATTTCCCTCGGCGCCGCGTTTTCAAGTCGCGCCGGATAATCGGCTGTTTCTGATTTACTACGTGCAAGGCTCGGATGCGACGGGGAAACGCGTGTCGGAGAACCGGTTGATGGAGATGCTTCCGGGTGGACACACCAGCCCAGCAGTCAAAGTGGAATTCAAGAAACCGTTCACCAGTTACTTCACCGCCAACGTCCGCGCCGGCTCGCCGCCATCGAACTCGCTTGAGCTTCTGGGTCATCGCGAAGGGGCGTCGCATACGATCAGCTATGCGCGGGTCAAGCTGTGGTAAAACCGGTTTCGGTTGGCGAGATGAAGAACGTGGCGCGCACCCACGCGCTCTTGAGTGTTCGCCTTGCAACCAACGAGCAGCGCGTCGCCCAATTCGCGAAGGAGTTGCAAAAGCTTTCCGTTCCACCGTCGCCAGCCACCCAGGACGTTCCCGCGTCCATGCCTGAACCGCAGAACGCGCCTGAACCATGAAGATCCTTTGCCAGAGCGGGGTAGATTTACCGCCTCGTTCCGGCGAACACGGCACATGCCGCGCAACAAAAACCAACAAAACGAATCGTTATGAGCAAACCGAAAACACCCGCGCCATCGAGCGCCGGCGGCGATGCCGCCCCCACAGACAAGATGACGTTCCGCACCAATCCGGAGGTGGACGCCAAGATTGACGCCTACATCAAGGAGAACCCGAAGTATTGGGCCTATGTGCAGGCCATGCCGCGCGAGCGGATGGAACGCAGCCTGGTTCTCAATGAAGTGCGCGAACTGGACCGCCAGCAGCGCATCCGCGAAGGCGTCTTGAAACAAATCAACCGCAACCCGGAAATGAAACGTGCCTACGACCTTTTGGTGAAGGATCTGCCGGAAGACCAGAAGGAGGGCGTCATCGCTCAAATCGCGCGCTCCGCCCGCCGCGCCGTCGCCCGCACCCAGGGCCAGCAACAGCAACAGAGGCCGGAAGGTGTTGGCGTCTGAAGCTCAACCTGTGATCGCCACCTCACCACACGCGGAAGCCTGTCCTCGCGGCGGGCTTCCGTGTGTTCTTCTGTTTCGTTCGCCAGCAAGGCCCGTGGCGACGGTTAAAGCGGCCTCTTTACAGAATGTATTCACTTGTTGCCAACTGCATACATTATGTAATACTGGTTTTGTGGCGAAGAACCACCAACAAGCAGTTCTGAAACACGCGCGCAAGCTGGGCGTGCTGCGTCCGCGCGACCTGAACCCCATTGGTGTTCCGCGCGTGTATCTCAAGCAACTGGTCGAGAGCGGCGAACTGCTCAAAACCGGGCGGGGGCTTTACGTGATCGCGGGCGCACCGCTCACCGAAAATCACTCGCTGGCAGAGGCGGCAAAGCTTTCGCCGAAGGGAGTCATCTGCCTGCTCTCCGCGCTGCGCTTTCACGGGCTGACGACGGAAAATCCCGCCGCAGTCTGGATTGCGATTCCACGCGGAACGCGACCGCCAAAATCAGCCAGCCCGGCGCTGCGCGTGGTGACGCTTTCCGGGGAAATGATGACCAAGGGAATCAAACGTCATGTCATCCAGGGCGTCTCCGTGCCGGTCTATGGTGTCGCGAAAACCGTGGCCGACTGTTTCCGCTTCCGCAACCGCATCGGCGTCAACATCGCGGTTGAGGCGCTGCGCGATGCGTGGCGGAACAATAAGGTCACGTCGGACGAACTCTGGCGTTACGCAAAGGTCTGCCGGGTGCTCAACGTCATGCGTCCTTACTTCGACAGCCTCGCATGAAGAATCTGGCCGCTTCAGTCCATGCCCGACTGGCCCAGCTCCGCACAAGAACGGGGGAAGAATACGATGTGCTGCTGGTGCGGTTCACGTTGGAGCGCTTGCTCTACCGGCTGTCCCGCTCCAGCCATCGGGAGCAATTCATCTTGAAAGGGGCGATGCTCTTCGCGCTCTGGGAACCAGGGCTGCACCGCGTCACCCGGGATTTGGATTTGCTCGGCTTCGGGCATCCGTCGCCGAAACGATTGGCGGACATTTTCAGGGAATTGTGCCGCCTCGAAGTCGAAGCCGACGGCGTGGATTTCGAGGCGCGTTCGGTCGCGTGCGAGGACATTCGCGCCCAGGATGAATTCGCCGGCATCCGGGTGAAGCTGCGGACGACCATTGGTAAGGCCGTCGTGCCGTTGCAGGTGGATGTTGGTTTTGGCGACGCGCTGCCCGTCGCGCCGGAGGAAATCACCTTTCCCGTCCTGCTGGGCATGGCGGCACCCAGGTTGCGGGCATATTCGCGCGAAACCATCGTGGCCGAGAAACTGGAGGCCATCGTGAAATTGGGGATGCTGAACTCACGTTTCAAAGATTATTTCGACCTGCACTATCTCGCGCAAAAGTTCCCCTTTGAGGGCGCGTTGCTTGCCAAGTCCATCGCCGGGACGTTTGCCCGCCGGGGCACCGCGTTTCCCGAGGGCCTGCCCGCCAGCCTGGCAACCATTTTAGATTGAGGATTATATTCCGGCCGTCTTCTCCGACGGAACTTCAACGTCTTCAGGCCAAAGACGCGGTTCGCCATCGAACGTGGCCTCCACGACCTCACGAGTGTCTCCGCTCCAAGGAGCGGTTTTGCCGGCTTTGATTTTCACTTTCACAGGCACCCACAGAACTTCTGAGTGCTTCCCCTTGGACCAAGGCAGCTCGGCGCTGATTTCCTTAACCATCGTTGTGACCGCGTAGGTGGCTGGTCCGGTCAGCCCTGATATGACCAACCACACGTTGCCCGCGGCACGGCGCTGCGCCGCAATGATGCCATACATAATCCAAGCCTTTCCTTCAGACGGAACAACATGCGGCTTGCCTTCGAGAATGAAGGCGGCGGTTTGGTTGCGTTTCACGCGGGTCGCAAGCGCAGCATGTTCTGAATGAAGTTCACGCCAGGTCAGGGCAAAGGCGCTGCAAAAGTGCTGAATCGACTTGGGAAGCCAGACGAAGAAAAACGGCACCTGTTTGCCCGCGCGAAAGCGAGGCAGTTTGAACTGCTCGACACCAAACATGCGCGCGAGCATCACTTCGCTGCTCAGGGACCCGGATTTGCCCTTGCTCCTCTCGCTGGAACACTACAACGACGAAACAAAACGAGCGACCAAGGCCACCATCTTCCATGAGCGGACAATTCATCACCGGCAGCGCGTTGAGTCGGTCGGCACGCCGAAGGAAGCGTTGCTCGTTACGTTAAATGAGCATGGTTGCGTTGACCTGGATCACATGGCCGACTTGCTCAACAAACCCGTGGCCGAGTTTCTGCCCGACTTGAAGGGCGTCATCTTTCTCAATCCCCAAACGAACCAATGGGAGACCGACGACCAATATCTTTCCGGCAACGTGCGCGAGAAGTTGGCGGTTGCGGATGCCGCCGCGGTGGCTGACCCGCGCTTTGTCGAAAACATCGAGGCGCTGAAGTCGGTGCAGCCACCCGACCTCGCGGCAACTGAAATTGACGTGCGACTCGGTTCGGCCTGGCTGCCACCGGAGGACGTTCAGGAATTCACCAACGGGCTGCTCAACATTCCGGGCGGCGTCGAGGTCGGCCACATCCATGCGCTCGGCACCTGGCACGTCAACGGTAACTGGGAAGCGAAGGGAGCAACTGCGAACACGACGGATTGGGGCACTGACCGTTACACCGCACTCGAACTCATCGAAGACGCACTGAACCTAAAAACACCGTCGGTGTACGACTTAAACGAGGACAAGAAGCCGGTGATTAACGCCCAGGCGACCGAAGCGGCCCGTGAGAAGCAGGAACGGATCAAGGAGCGGTTCAAGGAATGGATCTGGTCGGACGATGCGCGCCGCGAACGGCTTTGCCGACTCCACAATGATACGTTCAATCACACGCGCGTCCGCACCTTCAACGGCGATCACCTGACGTTGCCTGGCGCGAGCGGAGCGATCCAGTTGCACGGTCATCAGAAAGCAGGAGTCTGGCGCATCCTGCAAACGCAAAATACACTGCTGGCGCATGTCGTGGGCGCCGGGAAAACCTTTAGTATGGTTGCCGCCGCGATGGAATTGAAACGGCTTGGTCTTGCGCGAAAGCCGGTGTTCACCGTCCCCAACCACATGCTCGGCCAGTTCTCGACCGAACTGCTGACGCTGTATCCCGGCGCGAACATCCTGGTTGCCGGCAGGGAGGATTTCGAATCCCGGAATCGCAAAAAGCTTTTCAGCCGCATCGCCACGGGGAATTGGGATGCCGTCATCGTCACGCACTCCGGGTTCGAGCGCATCCCGCTCGCGCGCGAGACGCAGGAGCGCTTTTTCGAGGAACAGCTTCACGAGTTGGAGATGATCAAACGCCAGCACGCGGACTCCTCCAATCGCCGTTTGGTGAAAGAGATTGAGCGGGCAAAGAAGCGGCTGGAAGCGCGGCTTCAGGCTCTGGCCGCCGAGCACAAGAAGGACAATACGCTGACCTTCGAGGAACTCGGCGTGGACCGACTGTTCGTGGACGAGGCGCACTATTTCAAGAATCTGTTTTACGTCACGAAGATGACGCGCATCGCCGGATTGCCGCAAACCTCAAGCGAACGGGCCTTCGACATGTATTTGAAGGTGCGGCACGTCCAATCGCTCAACGGCGGGGGCGGGGTGGTGTTCGCCACGGGCACACCGATCGCGAACAGCATGGCCGAGATGTTCACGATGCAGCGGTATCTTCAACCCGAGGAATTGAAAAAGCACAATCTCAGTCATTTCGATTCCTGGGCGGCGACGTTCGGTGAGCCGGTCACGGCGATGGAGCTTTCGCCGGACGGCGCAGGCTATCGGCTCAACACGCGCTTTGCTCGCTTTATCAATGTGCCGGAACTGATGCAAATGTTCCGCCAGTCCGCCGACGTGCAGACCGCCGCCATGCTTAACTTGCCATGTCCGAAGTTGGAGGGTGACAAGCCCGCCATCCGCAATGCGCCAGCCACCGAGGGACTCAAGGAGTTTGTTCAGGAACTTGCGGCAAGGGCTGACAGACTGAAGACCGGCCGGGTTGACCCCAGCGAAGATAACATGCTGAAAATCACATCCGAGGGGCGAAAGGCGGCGCTGGATCTCCGTCTGATGAAACCCGCGACACCAGACGAGCCGCAAGGCAAAGTCAATCTGGCCGTCCAAAACATTCACCGTATCTGGCAGGCGACGGGTAAGGACAGCCTGGCGCAACTCGTGTTTTGCGATCTTTCGACACCAAAGGACAAGGGCTTCTCTGTTTATCGCGATATGGCGGACAAACTCATCACGCTTGGTGTACCACGGGAGTCCATTGCGTTCATTCAGGACTTTGACAGTGACGCGGCGAAATTGAATCTCTTCCGCAACGTGCGATCCGGCCGAGTCCGAATCCTGTTCGGCAGCACGCAGAAGATGGGTTCGGGCACGAACGTTCAAGAACGGCTTATCGCGCTTCATCATTTGGATGCGCCGTGGCGACCGGCAGATGTGGAGCAGCGGGAGGGGCGGATTCTCCGGCAGGGCAACAGGAACGCCACCGTCCAGATATTCCGCTACGTCACTGAGGGCAGCTTTGACGCCTACATGTGGCAGACCTTGGAAACAAAGACGAAGTTCATCGCGCAGGTGATGAGCGGCGATATGACCATCCGTCGCCTTGAAGATTTGGATTCGGCCGCACTGACCTATGCCGAGGTGAAGGCCATCGCGTCGGGCAATCCTCTGGTGATTGAGAAAGCCCAGGTGGATGCTGAATTGATCCGCCTCACGCGGCTGCGTTCCGCCCATGCGGAGGAACAATACCGCATCCGCTCCAATCTCCGCCGCTCGCACGAGGATGCTGAGGCGTTCACGGGACGCCTCGCAAACCTTCGCCAAGACATCGCTGCGCGCCAGGACACTTCAGGCGACAAGTTCAGCATCGAACTCGACGGGCAGACGCTCGACAACCGGGGCATTGCCGGAGAGTTGATTGTTCGCCGCGCGGAGAAGATCAACAACCGTCTTGGTGACGATGTGCGGGTTGGCCGGTTCGCTGGTTTCGATTTATTCCTGCGCCCCAGCTTCAACAACACCGTGGAAATGATTGTGCGCGGGAAGAACAGTTACGCCGCGCGCGTGACGGACACGGCGTTGGGCACGATCCGTTCACTCGAAGCGAACGTCCAAGGGTTTGAGGAGCGCGCCACCAGATTGGAAGCCGACATCGCTGACGCCACCAAGCGGGCGAAGGAATTGGAAACCAAAGTCGGCGCGCACTTCGAGCGCGAGGAGCGTTACCAGCAATTGACCCGCCGCCAGAATGAGATCGAGGAAAAGCTCGACCTCACCAAGAACCAAGCACCAAGCCAGGTTGATGCGGATGCGCCTGACGCGACCGACCAGAAGAATTCCAAGCGACAAACCCAAACTCACTCACCCAAACCCACGCGCCGTGCGGCAGTCCATGTATGAATGAGAAATCTGCGCTTTTTCTGCCGCGTCTCCCGGCCCGCCTCGATGTAAATCAGGTGTCGGAAATCCTGGGGTTTCTGCCCCATGAAATACCGGTGCTGTTGAAAGCGGGGCTGCTTAAACCTCTGGGAAAGCCCGCTCCCAACGGACACAAGTTTTTCTCAGCCCTGGAAATCTCGTCTCTTTCGGAAAACCGTGAATGGCTCGACAAGGCAACCCGCACGGTCGCCAAACATTGGAGAGACAGGAATTCCAATTCCAGTCAGCCGGTTTAGGAATCCGTTTTGAGCTTCTGCACAACGGCGGATGCGCTTCCCAATCGTTGGTTTTGCCCGCCAAAACTGCCAGTTCACCTGTGTATAAAACTGTGTATAAAAAGGGGTGAAAACCTGCTGAAAGATAGTGACCGCCTAGTGCTTGACTAGCCTGTAAACATTGATATTTTTGAATCAACTTCGGTCCTCTCATAGACCGATTCCGACCCGGTCCACGGTGGCGAGCACGTGGGCCCGCAGAGGCGTCGTGCTGGTCGCGCATTGCTTACCGCGTCGGGACGCTGGGTTTCCTGGCGCACCCGGACTTGAGCGCGGAAACCACCAACCGCGTCTCCGGCAACTACGGTTTGTTGGACATGATCGCGGGACTCCAGTGGATTCAGAACAACATCGCGGCGTTCGGCGGTGACCCGGAGCGTGTGACTGTTTTTGGCGAATCGGCCGGGGGCATTGCGGTGAGCATGTTGTGCGCATCGCCGCTGGCGAAGGGATTGTTTCGCGGCGCGATTTCGCAAAGCGGCGGTTCGTTCGGCCCAACCCGCCCGACGACTTATCCCGGCGAAAACATGAAAACGCTCGCCCAGGCCGAACAGGAAGGCGTGGCGTTCGCCAAGTCCGCCGCGGTGACGTCGCTTGCGGAACTTCGCGGCATCGCTCCCGGCAATTTGCCGCGCGGTCGTGGCTGGCCCATCGTGGACGGTTGGGTGATTCCCGACGACCAGTACAAACTCTACGAAGCCGGGAAGTACAATGATGTGGACATCCTGGTCGGTTACAACTCGGACGAAGGCTTGAGCTTTTCGCGGGAACGTTCGCCCGCCGATTTCATCGCCAATGTCGAGCAACGCTACGGTCCCTTTGCGGCCAAGCTGCTCAAGGCGTATCCGGTTGGTGAAGATCGGGTGCCCAAGACTGCCCGCGACCTGATGCGCGACGCGGCGTTTGGCTGGCAGACATGGGCCTGGGCGCGCCTGCAAGCCAGGACCGGCAAGTCGAAAGTTTTCCTGTACTACTTCGACCAGCATCCGAAACGCGATCCGAACTCGCCAGAAGCCGACCACGGCATGCCTCACGGCGTGGACGTGCCCTACGTCTTCCAGACGCTCAATCGCAACGACAAAAGGCTCACCGAGGGCGACTGGGCGATCTCCGAAACCGTCTCGACCTATTGGGCCAACTTCGCGAAGCGCGGCACTCCCAACGGCCCGGGCGTGCCCGCCTGGCCGGAGTTCACGAATGCCGATCCGAAGGCCATGTGGTTTCGCGACACCGCTTTCGTCGGTCCCGTGCCCAGCGAAGACTCGCTGAAAGTTCTCGACGAATACTTTGCCTGGCAGCGCACGCCGGAAGGAGCGGCGTGGGCCAAATGAAAAAGAACCGCGCATTCAGTTCCTTGTCGCGCCCGGGCGATTATTCGCTTGCGGCCATGAAAGGCTCGCTGCGATTGCTGTTGCTGGCTGGCTGGCTTTGCTGCCACACAAGTGCCGCGGGCCAGGACACGAACTTCTGGATCTTCCTCTGTTTCGGCCAGTCGAACATGGAAGGGTATCCCGGCCTGGAGGAGCAGGACAAATCAGGCGTGGACCCGCGCTTCCAGATGTTCGCCGCCGTGGATTTCCCGAAGCAGGAACGTCAGAAGGGGCATTGGTATCCCGCCGTGCCGCCACTGTGCCGGCCTGGAAACGGAATTGGTCCGGCGGACTACTTCGGGCGCACGCTCGTATCGAACTTGCCGCCGCGGATCAGGGTGGGGGTCGTGAACGTCTCGGTCGCCGGCTGCAAGATCGAGTTGTTCGAGCCGGCGAGTTGCGAAGCCTACGCCACCGAGGCTCCGCCGTGGATGAAGGGCATAATCAAGACCTACGGCGGCAATCCCTACCAATGGTTGGTGGACGCGGCGAAGCAGGCCCGGCGCGATGGTGTCATCAAGGGCATCCTGCTGCACCAGGGGGAATCCAACACCGGCGACCGGTCGTGGCCCGGCAAGGTCAAGGGTGTCTATGCAGGGCTGCTCACTGACCTGGACCTCAAGGCCGAGGACGTGCCGCTGATCGCCGGCGAAGTCGTCAACGCGGATCAACAGGGCGCCTGCGCGAGCATGAACAGCATCATTGGCGACCTGCCCAAGACCATTCCCACGGCACATGTGATTTCTTCGGCGGGCTGTCCGGCAAAGCCAGACCGTCTGCATTTCACTCCGGCGGGTTATCGGGAACTTGGCACCCGCTACGGTTTGAAGATGCTTTCACTTCTAAGCCGCCCGACGGGCCCGGCCGAATAGGAGCAAATTGGCCGATGCCAAAACCTCATTCACAATCCATAAACCCAATAGCCATGAACCCAAACCAGTCTATGAAACGCACCCTTCAATACCTTGCGCTGGCTTCCATGCTGGCAGGCCAGTTTTGCCTGGCCCAAACAGATCAACCTCCGGTGGAGGACTTCAAGCCCTCCTCATTCAACCAGCCCGGCAGACAATTCCCCCAGGTGAACTCCGAGCGGCGCGTTCGCGCCCGCGTGATCGCGCCGCAGGCCCAGAGCGTCACGTTCGATTTTCTGGGCGGCGCCAAGTACCCCATGACCAAAGCCGAGGACGATGCCTGGACCGTGGTCACGCGACCGCAGGACGAGGGGTTTCATTACTACCAGCTTGTAATTGACGGCGCCGGTGTCCCGGACCCTGGCTCACTCTACTTTTACGGCGGCAGCCGCTGGGGCAGCGGTGTCGAAATTCCTGCCCACGACCAGGACTTCTATGCCCTCAAGAATGTGTCGCACGGGCAGTTGCGCGAAACTCTCTACTTCTCCAAGCACGCCAACACCAACCTCCGTTGCTTCGTCTATACCCCGCCGGACTACGACAAGGATACCTCCAAATGCTACCCCGTGCTCTACCTCCAGCACGGCGGCGGCGAGGATGAAACCGGCTGGGGCCGGCAGGGACACGCGGGGTTGATCATGGACAACCTGCTTGCCGCCGGGAAAGCGAAGCCGTTCATCATCGTCATGGCGAACAGCTATGTCCCCGGCGCAAATGTCCCGGCACCCGGCGGCGCTCCCGGTCGCCGCGCGTTCGACTTCAGCGCGTTCACGAAGGTGCTGCTCGATGACCTGATTCCGTTCATTGACGCCAACTTCCGCACACTTGCCGACCAGCCCAACCGCGCGATGGCCGGTCTGTCCATGGGCGGCATGCAGACCCGAGCGATCACTCTGGCCAACCTCGATAAATTCTCGCACATCGGCGTCTTCAGCGGCGGCAGCGTTGCGGTGACAAACGTCACTGACATGGCGGCGTTCAAGGAAAAGGTCAAACTCGTGTTCGTCAGCTACGGCAGCCGCGAGTTGGGTGGCGAACGCAGCGGGCGCTTCGGAGGCGATCCGAAGGTCAACACCGAGGCCCTCAGAGCGGAGGGTGTGAACGCTCAATTCTACGTGTCTCCGGACACGGGACACGAGTGGCAATCTTGGCGGCGCAGCCTGTACCAGTTCGCCCCGTTGCTCTTCCAGGGCCGTCCCGTCCAGATGGCTGCCGCACAGGTCGCAACGGCGACACCGGCCGCGCCCGCGCCCGTCGCCAGGCCTCTGGCTGCGAATATCACCGGGACCTGGAAATCCGACTTCGACTCCCAGATCGGCCATCAATACTACACCTTCACCTTCAAGCAGGACGGCGCGAAGTTGACCGGCAAAGCCAACTCGGAGGTCGGCGACCGGAAGCGCGAAGCTGAATTGAAAGAAGGCAAGGTGGACGGCGAGGCGATTTCGTTTGTCGAGTTGTTCAGCTTCCAGGATAACGAGATTCGCATCACCTACGCCGGCAGGCTCTCCGCCAACGGCAACGAGATCAAGTTCACGCGCGAGGTCGGCGAATTTGCCCGGGAGGAAATTGTGGCCAGGCGCGAGCAGGGCGCGTCTGCCTCCACCGCGCCAGCGGCAAAGATCGTCCGGATCAAAGCCGGCATGTTCGAACCGGTCAAGGACGCCGAGGGCAACCTGTGGCTGGCGGATCAGGGCTTCGAGGGCGGTCTGACCATCGCCCGGCCCGACATTCAGATTGCCAACACCAAGAGTCCCGACCTCTACCGCGCGGAGCGCTACAGCATGGACTCCTTTTCCTGGTCGGTATCGAATGGGAAATACACCGTGAAGTTGCATTTCGCGGAAACGTTCGAGGGCATCACCGGGCCGGGTCAACGCGTGTTCTCCTTCAACGTCCAAGGCAAGGACTTCAAGGACTTCGACCCGTGGGTCAAGGCCGGCGGGTTCCTGAAGGCTTACGTGGAGACGGTGCCCGTCGAAGTCACCGACGGCAAGATCAAGGTGACGTTCACGCCCAAAGTCGAGAACCCGCAGATCTGCGCCATCGAAATCATTCCAGCTTCGGGCGTTGACACCAGTGCGGTGACGCCCGCTCCCGCCCCCGCCAGCGACCAACCCCGGCGCGGACCGCGTGGGTTTGGCGGACCGATCGAGCTGGGCCCGGACGACAAACCTGCGTTTGACGATCCGCCCGCGGGCATCACGGCCAGACGGGATAGCATCGCCCGTGGCAAGCTGGAGATGATCGAATATGAGTCCAAGACCGTCGGCACCAACCGCAAGATGCAGGTCTATACCCCGCCGGGCTATTCCAAGGACAAGAAATATCCGGTGCTCTACCTGCTCCACGGCATCGGCGGGGATGAAACGGAATGGCAGCGGTTTGCGACCGTGGACGTGTTGCTCGACAACCTGATCGCTGACGGCAAGGCCGTGCCGATGATCGTCGTCATGCCCAATGGCCGCGCACAGCCAAACGACCGCGCCGACGCCGGCATGGGAGCGGCCCCTGCCTTTGCGCGATTCGAGCGCGACCTGTTGGATGACGTCATTCCGGCGATTCAAGCGCGTTACAGCACTTACACCGATCGGGAAAACCGCGCCCTGGCCGGGCTTTCCATGGGCGGGGGACAGTCGCTGAACTTTGGCCTCGGCAACCTCGACTCCTTTGCCTGGGTCGGCGGCTTTTCGTCCGCGCCGAACACCAAACCGCCCGCGGAACTGGTCCCGGACCCGGCGGCGGCGAAGGCGAAGCTGAAACTGCTCTGGCTTTCCTGCGGCAACAAGGATGGATTGATCCGCATCAGCCAGGCTGTACATGTCTATCTGAAGGAAAAGCAGGTGCCGCATGTCTGGCATGTGGACGGCAACGGCCACGATGCGACACATTGGCGGAATAACTTGTGGCTGTTTGCGCAGAGAATTTTCCGCTGAGAGCAATCCAGGTTGAACAATCATCTGTCAATTGGTCCAGTAAAGGTTCATTCCATCGCAGGTATGGTGCTGGTCGCGGCGGTGCTCTGTGCGTTGGAGTTTCTTCCCGGCACGGCATGCGCCGCTCAACGTGGCCGGCCCACGCTCAACGCCGCGCGCACGACCTTTGTGGCGGACAATGGGGAATTGTTACGCGGGGCGTACACCTCCACGGAATGGACTTCCGCCGCGCCCGCCACCGAAATCGCGAACATGCGCAACCTCGGCTTCAACGCGCCGCAAATCGTCGGCGATCAATGGCAGGTGGAACTGCCCGTTTCCGTTGCGCCCGCGACCATTTTCTATCGGCTGATGAAATGACCAACCCCATTTCCCAAACCATTTCAGATGGTTCCACGACTCGTAGCCGCCGACGTGAGGAGGCGGTTTCACTCGAGAACCCAGCAACGTCCGCCTCGTTACCTCGGCGGCTACGAGTCGTGACTCCGCTGCCAGTGGCCGCGACCAACGCCAAAGCGTTGTTGCTGGTTATCTCCCTCGGAATGCTGGCGGGCTGTTCGTCGCCAACAACGTCGCCCACCGGTCCAGCGAAAGTCACTTCCTCCGTGTTCGAGGCTGAAGCCGCCCAATTCAGCGGTGGCTTGACCACCGTGCGCGATGTCACGGCATCAGGAAAATCTCTCGTCGCCTTAAGCGGCCCCGGCGAGGGCGTCACGTTCACGCGAGTGCCAGCGGCTGGCAAACTGGCGATTCGTTATGCCACGACCAACACGGGCACGATCAGCGTGACGGTAAACGATGAACCAGCGCGCAAGGTGAATGTGCATTCGTCCGGCGCGTTCACGAGTTCCTTTCTCCAAGCGATCATTGAACTGGCGATTCCTGCCAACGCAACGCTGGCAATCCATGTGGCGACAAATGACGTGGCGGTGAACCTTGATCGGATCATTGTCGGCAATGACGACCTCGGGTTGCTGCCGGATATTTGGAATCTGCCGCCGTTGCCGGTGGCCAGCGGTCCGTATGCGGCGGATTGGATCGCGATGAGCCGCGTTTACGCGGTGCCGGAGTGGTGGCGCGACGCCAAGTTCGGCGCGTGGTCGCATTGGACGCCGCAATCCATGCCCGAACAGGGTGATTGGTATGCGCGCGGCATGTATCAGGAGGGCCACGGGCAGTATCGTTTCCACACGAACCGCTTCGGCCATCCGTCGGAGTACGGCTACAAAGACATCTGCCACAACTGGGTGATTGACCGCTGGAATCCTGCGGAGTTGATGGACCTGTACGTCGAAATGGGCGCGAAATATTTCATGGCGATGTGCGTTCACCACGACAACTTCGATTGCTGGGATTCCACCTATCAACCGTGGAACTCCGTTCGCGTCGGGCCGAAGGTGGACATCGTCGGGACGTGGGAAAAAGTGGCGCGCCAGCGCGGCCTGCGGTTTGGCATAGGCTTTCATCACACGCCGGCGCGCACTTGGGGGCAGTTCATGACCGTGCGTTATACCAGCGACCGGAACGGTCCGAAACAGGGCGTCCCGTACGATGCCCTGCAAACGATTCTCGATGGCAAAGGCCAATGGTGGGAGGGCCTGGATCCCGTGGACCTTTACGGCCCGCCGCACACGATGCCGCGTGGGCCACGCCGGTTGGAGAACGATTCGCTTCGCTCGCCCTTTGCGAATCAATTCATGTGGCGCGTGGATGATGCCATCACGAAGTATCGGCCCGACGTGATTTACTTCGACGAACATGCGGGGGATTCGCAGGTGGATTTGGGCGTTCACATGGGGTTGGGTTTTCTCGGGCCGCAGTTGGCCGCGAATTTCTACAACAAATCATTGCAGTGGCATGGCGGGAAGATGGAAGCCGTGCTCAACCTCAAAGGCGTGGGCGGGCGCTACAACAGTTTTCAGAACAGTGCCCAACTACTGCCGCACGTGGATCGTTCCCTGGTCAAGAGCGCCGAGGAAGTGATCGAGCCGGAAATCATGGCCTATTCCTTCCAGACCGAAACGACCATCGCGCCGTGGCACTATCAAACCGGCCAGCGCTACATGACGGCGAAGCGAGTCGTCGAATTGCTCATGGAGAACGTCTGCCGCAATGGCACCATGTTGCTCAACCTCACGCAGCGGGGTCGCGGCGATCTGGATCCGGAAGTGACCCGCCTGGCCAAAGACGTCGGCGCCTGGTTGCAGGTCAATGGCGAGGCGGTTTATTCCTCGCGCCCGTTTGAAATTTATGGCGAGGATGCAGTTCGCTACACGCGTAATCGGGGCAATGTTTATGCCGTCCTGCTGAATTGGAACGGCGGGCCGGTCACGCTCAAAGCGCTGCGCACCGGTGGCATGACGTTGGGCAAAGTGACGCAGGTCGAACTGGTCGGCTCGTCAGTCGCACTGACCTTCGAGCAAACCGAACAAGGATTGACCGTGACGCCCGGCGGGGCGGTGGCACCGTTGGTGGGCATCACCAATCAGGCGCTCGCCGTCGCGTGCCGTGTGCTCCGCATCACGCACGACAAAGATTGGTTCAACGACGACGATCCCGGCGCGCGGTATGTCGGGTGGACGCGCCGCTGCAATCTGGGCACGGGCGATTTCAACAACGACCTGACCCTCAGCGACACGCCTGGCGATGTGTGGAGTTCCTCGTTCAACGGCACCAGCGTTTCCGTCGTTGCGCCGAAGGAGCCGGGCGCGGGGAAGATTGAGATTCAAATTGACGGTCAACCGCGCGCGACTGTGGACTTGTCCACGGCCGGCCCGCGTCGAGCGCAAGAGACCGTTTGGGAAATCACAGGCCTGACGCCGGGCAATCACCAGATCGCGATCATCAATCGCGGCCCCGGATCGGTCGCCGTGGATGCCTTGATCGTGCGATAACTCAATCCGTCAAACACAGCCTGGCAATATATTGAACCAGTCCCTTCACAATCGAAACTATGAAACCAAATACCTCCCTGCTAATCGTCGCCGCGTTCGTCGTGCTTGCACCGCGCCTGGCCGCGGATTACCCCATCGCTTCGCATCGTTATCTGGCGGACCCCACGCCGCTGGTCACGAAGGACCGCGTTTACATCTACTGCTCGAACGACGACGAAAGCCCTCTCAAGGGCAGCTACAACATCCCGAACGTGATTTGCGTTTCGAGCAGCGACATGAAGAACTGGACCGATCACGGCTCGGTCTTCCGGGCTAGTGACAGCACCACCTGGGCGAAGCGAACTTGGGCGCCGGCGGCCATCGAACGCGACGGAAAGTTCTTCCTCTACTTCGGCAATGGCGGAGCCAACATCGGCGTCGCCACTGCGCCCACCCCGATTGGCCCGTTCACCGACCCGCTGGGCAAGGCCTTCATCACCCACGGCACACCGGGCGTGCAGCCGGCCAAGAACATGTGGCTCTTCGATCCAGGCGCGTTCATTGATGATGACGGGCAGGCCTATCTGTATTTCGGCGGCAATGGCGATGACAACGTGCGCGCCGCCCGCCTCCATCGCGACATGATCAGCATTGACGGCGAGGTCATCAAAATGAACGCGACGAACTTCTTCGAGGCGGCCTGGGTCTTCAAACGCAACGGCGTTTACTACTTCAGCTACTCCACCACGCCCCGCGCCCAAATGCGGATTGATTACTTGACTGGCGACAGTCCCACGAATTTCACGTATCGCGGCATCGTGGCGGCCCAGCCCCCGCTCAATTTCAACGACAACAACCATTCCGCCCAGTTCGAGTTCAAGGGCCGCTGGTTTCACGTTTATCACAACCGCATCGTAGCCCGGCAGGCCGGCATCCCGACCGGCTTCCGCCGTAACCTGGGTATCGAGGAATTCACCTTCAACGACGACGGCTCCATCAATCAAGTCACCTATACCACCAACGGCGTGGCGCAGATGGGGCGCGTGAATCCGTTCGCGCGCGTCGAGGGTGAAACCTTCCAATCCCAGAGCGGCGTTGAAACCGAGCCCTGCGCCGAGGGCGGAATGAACCTCACCGATCTGAGCGACGGCGACTGGGTGAAGGTCGCGGGCGTGGATTTCGGTTCGCCGGGTGCGAGGAAGTTCCTTGCGCGCGTCGCCAGTGCCGGGCCGGGCGGCAGCATCGAGTTGCGTCTGGGAAGCCCCGACGGCAAGCTCATCGGAACGTGCAAGGTCGAAGACACCGGGGGCGCACAATCGTGGAAGAACGTGACGTGCGAGGTTTCGGGCGCGACCGGCGTTCAGGATCTGGTCCTGAAGTTCACCGGCGGCGAACCGCCCTTGCTGAATCTGGATTACTGGCAGTTCGAGTGATGCCCATTGCAAGCGTTTTACGATATCAGGACCGTGCCATGAAACACCGCTTCGCAGTTCCATTCCGGGTAACTTCCGTTCTGCTCAACTTGCTCCAGTTGACCAGGCAACTGTTCGTCTCGCGACCGGAAGCCGCTTACGCCTTCGTCGGCGCGACGCACTTCGATTAAGCAATCCAGAAAGAGAGAAATAGCCGTGGCAAAACAAGACCTGAGCCTCCGCGAAAAACTCGGCTATGGCCTCGGCGACATGGCCAGCAACATCGTCTATCAGGCCGTCATCAACGTCCTGATGTATTTCTACACCGATGTCTATGGCATCGAAGCCGCCGCCGCCGGCACACTGATGATTGTCGTGCGGCTCTTCGACGCGATCACCGATCCGATCATGGGGGGCATTGCCGATCGCACCCGCACCCGTTGGGGCCGCTATCGTCCGTGGATGCTCTGGATCGCCATTCCCTACGGCGCGCTCGCTGTCGCCGCCTTCATCACGCCGGATGTTTCGGTCGGGGCCAAACTGGTTTATGCCTACATCTCCTACGCCCTGCTGATGACCGCCTACACCGCCGTCAACATCCCGTACTCGGCGTTGGCGGGCGTCATGACCTCCGACAAGGTGGAACGCTCCGGGCTGCAATCGTGGCGTTTCGGCATGGCGATGGTGGGCGGCTTCTTGGTGACGGTTTCCATCTGGCCGCTCTCGCGATTGTTGGGCGGTGGTGGCGAGCCAAAGGATTTGCAGCTCGGCTTTCCGTTTGCCGTCGCGCTGCTCGCGATTGTCGGCGTGATCGCGCTCTTCGGTTGTTTTGCCTGGACCCGGGAACGCACTTATCCGGACGAAGAGGCAGCGAAAGGAGCAGCCAGCAAAGCCAGCCTACTGGATGACTTGGGAGCGATGTTCCGCAACAGCCAATGGCTGATTGTCTCGCTGGCCATGTTCATCATTCAAATTCGCGGCGGCCTGCAAGGCAACGTGAAGGCCTACTTCATCCGGTATTACATTGACCACGACCTGACGGGCATCTTCGCCATTCGCGAGAATTTCCTCGCGCTTTACATGGGGCTGACGATGCTGGCCGGCGTGGCGGGGGTGTTTGTGGCCAACCGCCTGTTCATGAAGCTGGGCTGGTGCAAGGTGACCGTGATGAAGACGGCGCTGCTCGGTTCGCTGGTGCCCAACGCGCTGCTGCTGCTCGTGCCGCGCCAATGGTGGGAAGGCTCGTTGCTGCTCATCATGCTCGCCAACTTCTTCCACATGATGTTCATCCCGCTGCTGTTTGCTGCCATCCCGGACACCGTGGATTACGGCTTGAAGACCATCGGGCGCGGCGCGATGGCGATGTTTTTCGCCGGACAACTGTTCGCCTTGAAGATGGGCATTTCCGTGGGCGGCGGTTCGGCCGGATGGATACTGGGCATGTTCGGTTATCAAGCCAACGTCGAACAAACCGAACACTCCTTACTGGGAATCAAACTCGCTTTCGCCGGCGCACCGCTGGTAGCCGCCATCCTCGTGGTGATCCTGCTGCAATTCTACAAGTTGAAGAAAGGCTGGGAGCACAAGGAAGGAATCATTGGCCCCGGCGTCGAACCGCAGTAGTGGCCGAAGCCGCTCGCCTTTCGTGTAGCGCAGGCTTTCCAGCCTGCGAGTTTTGGCGGCATCCCTGTCGCCAGTTTCTGAACGACACGGGACTGGAAAGTCCCGTGAACCCGCAGACAGGAATGTCTGCGCTGCGTCGTTCGCCGAAGGTCATACAAGCCTGAGCACTACCGGTATTGAGCAAATTCCAATTTCAAACGCGAAAGGCGAACGTGAAGCCGTTCGACCTGGCTGTTGCCACTACACGGCGATGAATTTAGTGACGGCGCGGCTCTGTGCGCGACCTGAAGACTGGACGTGGAGCAGCGTATTATGCCCGGCCACGTAGCGCAGGCTTTCCAGCCTGCGGTTTCTGGCGACATTCCTGTCGCCAGTCTCAACGACACGGGACTGGAAAGCCCCGTGAACCCGCAGACAGGAATGTCTGCGCTACCTCCTTCGCCGAATGGCCATACAAGCCGGAGCACTACCGGTATTGAGCGAATTCAAATTTGAAACACGAAAGGCGAACGGGCAACCGTTCGCCTCTTTGATTCACAGAAAACCAGCTTCAAACGTGTTTCTCCATCTCAAACGGAACGCGAAGAAGTTTGTCCTTCAGCAACTTTATTGTGTCTGGATCGAGGCGTGAAGCTTTGGCTCTTGCCTGCCACTCCGCGATCCCGTCGTAAGTGCAATGCCGGAGATAATTGAGGACGCCGTCACTCCCTTTCAATTGCCCCCAGTGCGGGTGAACTTGGTTGATCACGATGACGACTTCATTGGCTTTCCGGGCGTCCACGGTTACGTATGGATCATTTGGAGACATATCGCCGACAGTGAACAGCCGGACCGTTAACTCGCCAACTTTGGCTTTCAGAGTTTCCTCGCGTGACTCAACGATAGACTTTGTGATGGTGTGGACAGCTTGTTCTACGGCTTTCTGCGGCGGTACTTGCTCGATTTCAATCGTGTCCACGATTTCGGGCGAATCTAGTTCCCGCTTAAACTCGTCCAAGGCTGCGTCCGTTGCCAGCGGCATCGGAAAGGAAACGGTCTGGATCATCTTCCCAAGTTACCGGTTCACCGCGCCAGAGGAGGTTCAGCACGCCGCTCCTGAAATCTTGCCGGTACATCGAGGAGAGAAATTGCTTGATCCGTCCGAGAGTGCGCCCGTGGAAAACGCGATTGTGCTTTCGAATCTCGACGATGGTGAAATGATCCTTCGCCGGGCGGCCCTTAATTTCCTTATGTGGCAGGGTTGCAGACCCGTCCGCGATCTTCTTCACGTCCACGGTTACCTGATGCTCAACGGTTTCTCCCAGCTTCTTCGTGCGCACCGTCCACACATCTCCAATCCAGCACGCGGCAGTCTTCAACCCCATCCCGTATTTCGAGCGTCCTTTGGTGTTTCGTGGTGGCATCGCAACGTGCATCGCCCGTTCAAGTTCGTCGTAAGACATACCCATCGCATTGTCAGCAATGCGAAGGATGTCGTCCTTATCATACGCGATGGAGACCGTCAGCTTGGTGCTATCTCCTTCAGCCGCGTAAGCGGCTTTCAACTCCTTCTCGTGGTCAAAATAGGACTGCGTCGAGTTGTCCACGAACTCGGCGATCGCGTGCCACGGCGTGCATGGCAACCGACGGAACGCGTTGATATCCCGAATGAGAAATGGAGGAATCGCAATCACCTCGCGACAATTTCCTTCGCGGCGGCAGCACTCCCGGCGTCAACTAACGTCCAGCGCATGCCGATCAACTGAATCAGTTCTTTGCGCTTAAGCTGTTGTTGCGCCGTCCGAACTGCGTGTTTCCACTTCTTCCCAAAGCTCTTGCTACCGATTACGCGATCCACGGCGTTGTCGCACAAGTCCGGATGGATTGATTCAACCGTCGCGTGGATTTGTTCCGTAGTCAGTGCGTGGTGCTTCTGGAGCAGGTAGAGGATCGTCCTTTGGAATACGGTATGGACCGCCCCGCCTGCAAGTCGAAGGCGAATGAGTTCGTCCTCAGCGACCCGCATCGTGCGTGCAAATGCTTGCCGCAATGCTCGCGCCGCCGAGGCTTGTTGTCTCTTGGAGGTGTCACGAACATTTGCCGCTGCTTGGCAATAGAGCGAAAGCTGTTCAGGCGATACGATTGCGCCAAGATCGGCATACGCAGTAACATCCCGACGTACGTCTCCGACAATCTGAGGATCGCGCAAATCGATTCCGTACTCGTAATTGAGCATCAGGCCACCCCTCGTCAGATTCCCAGATGTGACAACAGCCCGCTTGCAATCGGAGATGTAAACTTTCGCATGTAAGCGGGGGAGGTGCATCACTGTGAAACGGCTTACGGACTTGGAAAGGGAATTGAGCGCGTCTGGATCGGTCGAGCCCTGAGCAACGTTTACTGGCGACAGATCGGTGACAAACGTTAAGCGTCCCATGATTCGGAACTTTGACGAAAGGCGGCCGGCGACAAAGTCTGTTCCATCACGGGTGACGTATGGAGAACAAATCAGCAGGTCTTTCTCGGCCTCGTCAACAAGAGTTCCCAAATCCTCCGTCCAACCACGATTGAGAACAGAAATTGAAGACATGTTCTCCTTTCCATCGTTTCAGTTTCAATTCCAGATGCACCCGTTAAGGCGATACGCCGGCCATGGAACGGAAAAGTTGGCCATCGTGATGACGTTGCTCGGTTCATCGTTGCCGCTGTGGTCACGATGGTCATACTTCAAAACGCTGGAAGCAATCGCACCACGATTGTTCTTCAAGAAAGACGTCTCGCCAATGTGGTGTTCCGAAGGTCTGCGCCCGGCGTTGTATGATTTCGTGGCCAACAAGCGCTTCATGGACTCGCTGTATTCAACGAGAACGCGACGGTTGTCGGCTTTCGGTCGCACGCTCGGCGACATCCACCACAAATGAGTGTAGGAATCTTTGAGACGGATTCTCTCCACTGTCACCCACTGCGCCGGGCTCGGCAGTCGTGCCGGATTGTTCCAAACGAATTACTGGCAAAGATGCAGCTTTCCCACGCGCAAGAATGCCAGCAGTGATTCGAGCGCAAGCGTGCTCATCACAGGTTTGCCAGCTTCCCAAGAGTTGCCGACTTCCATTACGATTGATCCTGTCGGTTTCAGGAACTGCCTGAAGAGCTTGGCAAATCCACTGAGCCATTTGACGTAAGCATCGCCCTGCAAGTTGTCGTATTTCTTCTTCCGGTTGAGAGGGAAAGGCGGTGAAGTAAAAATCAGATCAACTTGGCCTTTGAACGCGTTGGTCAATTCTGATTTCAGAACGTCCTCGGCGTGGCCGTGAAAAGCCACACCCGCACCCGTCCGATAGGCGACGTCCGGTTTGATCGCCGGATGACCATTCTGCGCTTTTGGTTTTGTGTGACCGTTTCGGATAAACGGATATTAGAAGCTTGCGTCTGTTCGGTCAAACCATCCGTGGCCCTATCCGTTCGAGGCGGTGGTTCGCGTGACAGGCGTAGTTCGCGGTTTCCTTTTCGACTGCTCGGCCCGCGCACGTTGTCCGCGTGTTGCCCGCCTGCAAGCTAGACTCGCGAACCGGTATTTCATCGAGCGTGTGCATTTGTTCATCCATTCGTCCACTGCTGTCCGCCATCGCGGAGGCCGTTGCGTCGTCCCGGCCGTCTCATTGTAATGGCCGTCAAGCCTTGCCACCACACAGGCGCGTCCTTAAACTCTCTGTAACGGGTGCTTGAGTGATTTAGACTACGTGAAGGCAAACTCGCATGACCATTCGCAACCCCATCCTCCCCGGCTTCAATCCCGACCCGTCCATCGTCCGCGTCGGCGACGATTACTACATCGCCACCTCGACGTTCGAGTGGTTTCCCGGCGTGCAGATTCACCAATCGCGCGACCTCACGAACTGGCGGCTGCTCACACGTCCCCTTAACCGCGCCAGCCAGCTCAATATGTTGGGTGATCCGGATTCCTGCGGCGTCTGGGCGCCGTGCCTCACGTACGCGGACGGATTGTTCTGGCTGATTTACACCGACGTGAAGCGGTTTGGCCGCACCAGCGTCAGCGGCGCGAGCGGGGCGTCCATGCGCGACTTTCATAATTACCTGGTCACCAGCTCGCGCATTGACGGCGACTGGTCTGATCCGGTTCCGCTCAACAGCAGTGGTTTCGATCCGTCACTTTTTCATGATGACGATGGCCGCAAGTATCTTCTCAACATGCTGTGGGATTATCGGCCTGGGAACAATCGCTTTGCGGGAATCATGTTGCAGGAATACTCGGTGAAGGAACACAAACTGATAGGCGAACGAATCAACATCTTCAAAGGCACTCCGCTCGGTCTGACCGAAGCGCCACACCTCTACAAACGCAACGGCTGGTATTACCTGCTCACCGCGGAAGGCGGCACGAACTGGAACCACGCCGTCACGATGGCCCGCTCGCGCAAGCTCACCGGCCCGTACGAACTGCATCCCGACACCTACATCCTGAGCGCACGCCATCGGCCCGATGCTGAATTGCAGCGCGCCGGCCACGCCGATCTCGTCGAAACGCAGGACAGCGAGACGTACATAGTCTATCTCTGCGGCCGACCGTTGCGCAATCGTGGCCGCTGCACGCTTGGCCGCGAGACCGCGATACAGAAAATGGTCTGGGGCAAGGACGATTGGCTGCGCACGCTGGACGGACAGGGGATTCCCACCCTCGAAACGCCTGCGCCTTCACTGCCCGTAGCGGCGTGGGGGGCCGGGCCGCCCCCACCCCCCCCGAAAAGGAGTTTGGGGGGGGGGGGCGCAAGCCGCGG